>NZ_WVQW01000001.1:0-1602513 GCF_013110635.1 Ruegeria sp. HKCCD6604
TCGCCCGCCAGCGCCCGAAACCATCATACCAATGGATCGCAGGCCGACAATGCACTAACAATCAATTTGGACCAGTCAGATGAGGCTGCTCAGGGCACTCCTTTTGGGTAAGCCAGCGACATGGACATCGCGCTGATTATGAAAAACAGCGGCACCCCCATCGAAAAATAGTCGACACCCCAGTCTGTGTAATCGACACCAAGCGGATGAATTTTCACCGCGTGTACAAACACGACCGCAGACGCCGCGATACCGCGCAGTGAATCAAGGCCATGCGCCCTTTGATCTTTGAGATTGCCTGTCATGATCCACTCGAGATGCCGCGCCTGTGCTGCCAAATGACTTCGACAGCGGTGAATGCCAGCGATAGATGGTTGGCGCGCGATGGCAATCCGAATGACGGTTTCAAGGCGGAGACACGCTGGGGGATCGCTGTGTGCGGGGCCGTGGCCGTCTGCGGGATCTGGAGTTGGCAGACGTTGAACCGGCGGGCTCGTCCACTTGCATTGCATTTCCGGGGCCCGTAACAAAGCCGCAGGCAGGGATGCGCGCTACACATCTGCAAAGATGTGTTTTTTCCCGCTATCCTGAATTTGCGGGCCACGGGTACAGGTAGACGCGATGAGACTTGTCATATCCACGATGAAAGACGAGGGGCCGTTCATCCTGGAATGGATTGCATACTATCTTTCGATCGGCTTCACCCATTTTATCGTCAATTCGAACGATTGTTCCGATGGCACCGACACGATCCTTCAGCGGTGCCAGGAACTGGGGTTTCTGGCGCATATCGACAATCCCGACCCGTGGGAATTTGGACCTCAGGCTTCAGCTTATGCAAACGCCATGGAACACCCCTGGTGCAAAGAAGCCGAATGGATATTGGTCTGCGACGTGGATGAATTTCTTGATATTCGCGTCGGCGACGGAACACTGGACGATTTGTTTCGTGCATTGCCGCATGCGGACGGTTTCGCCGCAATCTGGCAGTTATTCGGGCACAACGGAATCGTCGAGTTCGAAGACAGGTTCATTGTCGAGCAATTCACCCGTGCGGGCGAGCTTGGCGCCGTCAGTCCTCACAACTTGCGGGCGTTCAAATCGCTGTTTCGCAACAACGGATCGTATCGCACAATCAGCACGCATCGACCGCGCGGCCCGATACCCAACAAGGCGGATCGATTTGCTTGGGTCGACGGGGACGGGGATCCGTTGCCGCCGGCCATGCGAAGACGCGGGTGGGCGTATTCATCAACGGGCGCCGGGTTTGGTCGCAGGCTTTTTCGGATGAACCACTATGCGGTGAGGTCCGTGGAAAGCTATCTGATGAAACGGTTGCGCGGGGATGTGAACACCTCGAGCTTTCATCCGAAGATGGAGGCAACCGGTCAGGCTTACTGGAAGCTGCATTGCTATAACGACATCGAAGAAACCTCGATCCTGTCCAAAGTCGCGCGACTGCGGGAGGTCTACGAAAAACTGCGATCCGATCCTGTTCTGGGGCAATTGCATCATCAGGCGGTTGCATTTCACAAGGAACGTATCGCAAGCCTCAGAAAAACTGAGGTGGCGCAGGATTTCGTTGCAAAGTTCAGCCGCTTTCGCAGCGGGCGCTATGTCAAGGCGCTGGACCTCGGCGTGATGGAAGACGGCGATCTGTCCTTCAACGCCGAAATGTACAAGGACCCGGAAATCACATTTGCCCAGGTCGCGAAATGGACGCGGCTTGGCAAGATGTCCAAGCCCGAGAACTCCAGGCCATACAATTTCCCCTGGTTTGTTCGGCTCGACTCCCTCGAAACCTCATTCGATTACGAAGAGGCCGCCGCGCAGCACGCGCAAATCACGGATGCCAAACAAGTTTCGGTGCCGTTTGATCCAAAGGATCCTGTCTACCTGCCTGCTGTCCCCCCGGAAGTTGAAAGAACAAAAGACCAGCGGCAGAGTTTTCTTCGATCGATCAGTGGCAAGAAGAACTGGGTGCTGATCGGACATGTTGAGACTGAAATCATTGAAGAAATACTTGACCTTGACGCTGTCGAGAGATTGACGGTCATAGGACCGTGGGGGCTGTCATGGGACGGTTTCACCTGCCCGGATGCAACCCAGGATCCCGAGCTACAGGCGTTGGACCGCACGTTCTATGCATTGCTGGAATATTTCCGCGACCCCATTCTTGCCGGACGATTGCGTGTCTACCGGGCACTGCCCCCCTTGATGCTGAAGCTGTTTGAAGACGAAAGCGTCGGTGTCGTCATCATCCGCGGGGTGCGGGCAGAGCAGGTGATGACCCAGCTGTTGCGCCGCATCGACCGGGTTCTTGCACCCGGGGGCAGTATCGCATTCACATCTTATCGCCGTCTTGGTGGCGGGTCGTATACGGGTATGAATGCGGCGATAAACAGTTTCCTGGGGCGCAATGCTGCGCGGTACCGGGTAACCAGCTTGCAGCCACCGTGGCTTGGTATCGACAAGTTGCCACCACTTGACAAAAAGGATGCATAGCTTCTGGTTCTTGCGCCGACGGCGTGGTAGCCATGTTTCAATAAACAAAACGGGTTCTGCGTGAACAGGATACCCGTCTGCAAGTGAGGTCGAGATGTCAAACGAATCCAAGGTTATCGGTGTTGCGCCCGGCAGCCAGAAGAAACCGAAGGCTGACAAGGCGACCAAGCGCAAGAACAGCAAGGAAGCAATCCGTCGCACATTCCTTTCGCGTTTGCCAAAGGGGGGCTTGGCCGTTGAAATCGGTGTCTGGCAGGGTGAGTTCTCTCCGACCATTCTGAAACTGATCGAGCCCAGTCAGCTTTTTCTGATCGACCCATGGAAACATATTGGTGAGGAATCACACACAACCGCGTTTGTGGGCCGGACCGAAGATGAAAAGATGGAGGCCATCTTCCAGAAGGTCGTAAAGTCTTTCGAGGCCGAGATCGAAGAAGGCAAGGTTGGTATCATACGCGATTTTTCGGTACCTGCGTTGGAGCTTTTCGATGATGACAGCATCTCGTTTGCCTATGTTGATGGGGATCATTCATATGAGGGCGTGACCGCCGATCTGGCCGCTTTGTTTCCCAAGATCAAACCCGGTGGGATCATGGCATTCGACGACTACCACCGCCGCGGCTGGTGGGGCGACGGCGTGATCCGTGCGGTCAACGAGTTTCTGGGCCAGCACCCCCGAGAGCTGCGCATCCGCGCGATTGCCGGCGCGCAGATCGCCATCGAAAAGATTGTCCCGCAAGATGACAGCAAAGGTCAGAACGACTAGGCGGCGGGGATAAGTGGCAGCGATGGAAAAGCCTGAAAAGATCCTCATCACTGCGATGAAGAACGAGGGCCCCTATATTCTGGAATGGGTGGCCCATCACAAGGTGCTGGGGTTTGACCGGATCATTGTCTACACCAATGACTGTACAGACGGCACCAACCAGATTCTGAGACGGTTGCAGGACTTGGGCCATGTGGAGTTTCACAGGAACCGGGTTGGAACCGGAGGGATTCATCGGTCTGCGCTGCGACAGGCACGGCGCTTGCCGGTGGTGAAAGACGCAAAGTGGATATATGTCGGCGACGCGGATGAATTCCTGAATATTCACGTTGGAAATCACAGGGTTGATGATCTGATCGAGGCAACGCCCGGCGTTGACGTCATTTCCATCCCCTGGAAGATTTTCTCGAACAGTGGTCGGCATGTTATGCGCGATACGCTGGTGACGCGGCAGTTCTTCGATTGTGAACTGGATTTCGAACAAGGCGGGGCAGGGCGCCGGTTTGTCAAATCCCTGTTCAGGCAGGGCGATTTCTATCTTCGTTTCGGGTTGCACAACCCGCACCCCCGTCCCGAACTTCAGGCCGGCGTGTTCCGGTCCGTGCCCGGAGGGCACGCCACGGAACCTGCGCCCTTCGGCAACCATGTCTCGCCTCCGTTTGGTTTTGAAGTCGCACAGATCAACCACTATGCCGTCAGATCCACGCAGGCCTATCTGGCCAAGCGCAGCCGAGGTCGGGCAAATCATTCCTCGCAGACACTTGGAACCGAATATTGGGACCGCTGGAACCGTGGCGGTGCCAAGGATGAAACAATCCTGCGGTACAAGGATGAAGTGGATGCGGCGCTGGAAGAGTTTCGCGCCGACGACAGGCTTCGACGGCTACATAGAAGAGCGTTCCGCTGGCACAAGGCCCTGATCAACGATCTGCTGAAACTGCCAGAGTATGATGAGCTGTACCAGAAACTTCTTGAAAAACCGGCTGTGGATTTTGTCGCAAAGGACCGTGGCGTAAGGGAACGCATGTCGTCCAGCGCGCCGTCTTCGACTGACGAAAACCGGACAGAGTCCTGACAAAACAGCCCCTGGAGAAATAGACGAATGGTTGCGGATCACTCTCTTCCGACGATTGGGATGCTGTGGATGGAAGGCAGCCTGAGCTTTCTGGAGCAGATGTGCATGCTGTCATTCGTCGAATGCGGGCACAGGGTTGTTTTGTTCCACTATGGGCAAGTCGACAACGTTCCGGATGGTATCGAACTGGTGTCGGCAAACGAAATCCACGAACCCAGGCAGTTCATCGTGAACAACCAGTTCAAGACGCCGGTGCCCCAATCCGATATCTTCAGATTGCACCTGATGAAGAAAACGGATTTTCTGTGGTGCGACACGGATGTTTTGGCGCTTGCCCCGATACCAAGGGCCGATCATGTTTTTGGGTATTTCAACCGCGATACCATCTGCAATGCTGTTATGCGGCTGCCCTTCGACAGCCCCACGTTGAACGCGTATTCCGAATACTGCCAGGATCCCTATCCGATCCGCCCTTGGGTTGAAGGGGAGGAACGGAAAGAACTGGAACGCCTTAAACAGGCTGGAGAGTTGCCTCATGCGTCAGATCAGGAACACAGTGTCTACGGCCCCGGCGTCATGACATGGTTTCTGCGCCATTTTGACGAGTTGAAGCATGCCAGCCCCATACCGGTCTTTTATCCTTTGCCGTTCAGACGGGCAGGGCAGGCCAATGACATTCACGTCCGAGAGTTCAGGGACGCGTATATCAAAGAGGAAACGCTTGCCGTGCATCTGTGGGGGCGTCGGATGCGGTGGTGGATTGCAAACGGGATCAAACGGCATTCGTTTCTGGATCGACGTTTGCGGAACCTGGGGGTGAGACCGGGCGACGCGCCTTTGCCGCGCCACGGCCGAGCGGGCCTCAAACCGGTGGAGTTTCCGGCAAACCTGCCCACCTTGCGCGCTACGACTGAAGAAATCCACGACGCCACCGGCGGCGTTGTTTCCGTTGCTCTGCTCTCTGACAGGGAAGACTATCTCAAGGCGGCACAGGCTGATCTCGACGCAATTGCAGCTGACAATCTGCATGGCTCCAACACCCCGCTACGCGTCGGTTTTTCGCGCGGTTGGGAACACTATGGCAGTGACCCTGCACGGCTGAATGCGCTTGGCATGTCACTGTACAACTATGCGGATAGCCATCGGTCTTTACCCGATCTGCGCGCGCCAAAGACGTTCGCCGAAAAGCTGGTGGTCATGAAGCTGTTTGGCGAAGTCCCTGATGCGTTGATTTCTGACCGGTCCAAATACGTGGGCAGCGCCTCGGAACTGCTCGCCTGCCCACAGCGCATGTGGGGGGCGCACATTCCGGCATTGCCCGAAACACTCGACCTCGGGCCCGGCCAGTATTGGTTGAAAGGAACGATGAGCCATGGTCACAAGCTGGCCCTGTCGTTCCCGCTGGATGGCACGCAGCGCGACGATGCCAACCAGAAACTGGCCGCGTGGCACAAGACAAAAACACCCGAAGGGTTCTGGACAGGCGAATGGTGGCGCGCCACGCAAAAGCCCCTCTATTACATCGAAGAAGACTTGTCCGCCGGGGATCGACAGGCCGGCACCTGGAAATTCTGGGTGATCGCCGGACGCGTGCAGCTGGTGCAGGTTGACCGTGACCGGGGGCGAGGGCGCATCCAGATGCTCCATGATCGCGACTACGATTACCTTGCAGATGAGCTGTATTCACCAACCAGCAGCACTGTTGAACCCCGGCCCGAACGTTTTGAAGACATGATCCGGATCGCTGAAACCCTGGGGCAAGACCTTGAATGCGCAAGCGTAGAGCTTTTCCCGGTTGGTGACAGGATTTGCTTGGGTGACATCATGTTGGCGCCGGTGTCGGGCAAGCACAAGATGCGGTCGGATGCGCTGGATCAGCGTCTGGGTGCTGCGTGGACCGGAACTCGGCTGTTTCCCGGCTGAGGCTGGACGATTCCCGGATCTTTCATGCCGCCGGAACAGGTGGCAGGGCCTATTCGACCGCGATTTCCTGGCGCAGTTTTCCAGTTGTTTTGTCAAAGATCAGAATGCGATTGTCATCGGTTGCGACGGCATACCAGTTTGCCCCGATGGTCAGGGCCTGCGCCCGGGCGCCGTCGGGCAGCGCGATCTGATCCGGCAAGGTCGGTGTGCGGTCCGATAGGCGGATGACAATCAGGGCGAATGTCACTAGAACCCCGCCAATCATCACCGCGGTCAACAGCATGACCATCCGCCGCAGCAATCGCAGTTGCGGAGTTTCCTGCGGTTCTTGAGGTTCGGAAGGGACAGTCATGGGCACCCGCCAGATTGAGTTTCAGATCGCGGCCGATCCGCCGCCTCGCCTTGATAAGGCGCTTTCCCGGGATGTGCCAGACGGGGAAAACTTGTCGCGCACCCGACTTGCGCGTCTGATCGAAGGGGGCGCGGTGCAGATCGAGGGTGCCGAGATACGCGACCCCAAGGCCAAGGTGGCCGAAGGGGCACGGGTCACGATTGCCGTGGCCGAGGCCGAAGACAGCCATATCGGCCCCGAGGACATCCCGCTCGAGATCGTCTTCGAGGATGCGGACGTAATCGTCGTCAACAAACCCGCAGGCATGGTCGTGCACCCTGCGCCGGGATCACCCAGCGGGACATTGGTGAATGCTTTGCTCCACCATTGCGGAGACGATCTGTCGGGCGTCGGCGGGGTGAAACGCCCCGGTATCGTGCATCGCATCGACAAGGAAACCAGTGGTCTTCTGGTGGTCGCTAAGTCAGACGCGGCGCATCACGGTCTGGCCGAGCAGTTCGCGGCGCATAGCGTCGAACGGTATTACCGTGCGGTGTGTTACGGGGTGCCGGATGCCAACGATCCTCGGTTGCGCGGTGTCAAAGGGATCAGCTTTGAACCCGGAAACATCATGCGCGTCACAACGCAACTTGCGCGACACAAGACCGACCGTCAAAAACAGGCGGTTCTGTTTCATGGCGGGCGGCATGCCGTGACACGCGCACGCGTTGTCGAGACATTTGGTGTGCCGGCGGGTCTTGCCCTGATCGAGTGCTGGCTTGAAACCGGCCGAACGCATCAGATCCGCGTTCATATGGCCCACGCAGGGCACGGGCTGGTGGGCGACCCGGTTTATGGTGGCAAGCGCAAGCTGTCCGCAAAAGCGTTCTCCGCCGCTGCCGCCGGTTTTGTAGGCACTTTTCCCCGTCAGGCGCTTCATGCCGCCGTTTTGGGATTCGAGCACCCCGTCACCGGTGAATCCCTGCGGTTCGAGGCCGATTTGCCGCAAGATATGCAATGCCTTGTCGAACGTCTGCGCACACCGCTGTCATAATAAGCAAACTCCTGTGAGAAAGGGCTTTTTACCTTTTCTTAACGTAAGATTAATTCCAGACTGTTAGCAGCACCTCTTGAATGGGAAGGGTTCCTTACCCATATCCTATGTTAAACATCTAAACATTTGTCGGAGGGACACAATAATGGCAAACTACGCAAATCTTCCCGCACCGACGCCCGAGGGCGGCCTGAATCGCTATATGCAGGAAATCCGCAAGTTTCCTCTGCTGGAGCCGGAAGAAGAATACATGCTGGCCAAGCGTTGGGTCGAAGAGCAGGACACCGAAGCCGCGCACAAGATGGTGACGTCTCACCTGCGTCTGGCGGCCAAGATCGCCATGGGCTATCGCGGCTATGGTCTGCCGCAGGCCGAAGTGATTTCCGAGGCCAATGTGGGCCTGATGCAGGCGGTCAAACGGTTTGACCCTGAAAAAGGCTTCCGTCTGGCGACCTATGCAATGTGGTGGATACGTGCCTCGATCCAGGAATACATCCTGCGATCCTGGTCTCTGGTGAAACTGGGCACGACCTCGGCGCAGAAAAAGCTGTTCTTTAATCTGCGCAAGGCCAAGGCCCGCATCGGTGCACTGGAAGAGGGCGACCTGCGCCCTGAAAATGTCAAGAAGATCGCCACTGATCTGGGCGTGACCGAAGAAGAAGTGATCAGCATGAACCGCCGGATGTCCGGTGGCGATGCGTCCCTGAACGCCACGGTCGGGTCCGAAGGCGAAGGCACCATGCAATGGCAGGACTGGCTTGAGGATGAGGATGCCGATCAGGCCGGTGATTACGAAGCACGCGATGAACTGGAAGCACGTCGGGAATTGCTGGCGGCGGCTTTGGATGTGCTGAATGATCGGGAAAAGGATATCCTGACCCAGCGCCGATTGATGGATCAGCCTGTCACGCTCGAGGAGTTGAGCACTCAGTATAACGTAAGCCGAGAACGCATTCGCCAGATCGAAGTGCGCGCGTTCGAGAAGCTGCAAAAGAAAATGCGGGATCTGGCGCGGGAAAAAGGCATGTTGGGCGTCAGCTAACAGTTGCGCCCCTGCTTGCCTCGCAGGAAGATTCTTTGCGTTCAAGCATTAACGGAAAACGCCTTCTGATGATCAGGGGGCGTTTTTTGCGAATGTTGGCGGAAACTGAACCAAAGCCCTGAATCAATGGCTGAAGGTCGAAAGCTGTGTTAGGAAAAGACGTGTTTTGTCTTTGATTTCGCAGCAGAACGAGCGCTGGTGCCCCCTCGGGAAGCGCGTAATTTGAAACAAGCCGAGTACGGAGGGTGCAATGCAAAGACCGGTTCAATTTGGTGTATTGGGTGCAGCGAAATTTGCGCGCGAATACATGGCCCCGGCGATACATGCCGCCAATGGCGCGCGCTTGGCCGCGCTGGCAACCTCGGATACCGCAAAGGCAGAACCGTTTCAGTCCTTTTGCCCAGATTTGCAAGTATTTGACAGCTATGATGCGTTGTTGGCAGACGCCGGAATCGACGCAGTCTACATCCCGTTGCCCAATCATATGCATGCGGAATGGAGCCTTAAGGCTTTGAGCGCTGGTAAGCATGTTCTGTGCGAAAAGCCCATGACCATGAAGGCGGATGAATTCGACGCATTGATCCAAAAGCGGGACGAAAGCGGCCTGCTGGCCGCCGAGGCATACATGACCGTCCATCACCCTCAATGGCAGCTTGCAAGGAAACTGATCGCTGATGGTGCCATCGGCAATTTGGTACATGTGACCGGTGCATTCAGTTTCGACAATCGCTCTGACACTCGGAACATTCGAAACCGTGCGGAAACGGGCGGCGGAGGATTGCGTGACATCGGGGTCTACGTGATCGGTGGAGCACGCTTTGCAACCGGGCAAGAGCCTGTGTCGGTGCAATCCGCGATCCGTTGGCAGGATGATATCGACATCTTCACTGAAATACGCGCCCAGTTCCCCGGATTTACCTATTCCAGCTATGTGTCCATACGGATGCATCCCCATCAAGAGATGGTATTTCACGGCGAGAGCGGTTTGATCCGCCTGACGACCCCGTTCAATGCGCGTGTGTTCGGAGAGGCGCGGGTCGAGCTGCACCGGCCGGGGCTTGAAGTTCAGGTCACCCGCTTCCCCGGAGCAGACCATTACAAGTTGCAGGTCGAGGCCTTTTGCCGATCAATCAGGGATGGGGCGGAATATCCTTGCCCTTTGGAATTCTCACGCGGGACGCAAGAGGTGATTGATCGTGTATTCGAGGGCGCGGTTTCACTGTAACTTGCGTTGCGGCCAACGGCTCAGCTATCCTGAGTGTCACAGTTTCAGGAGATGACCGATGGCCGGAGGTTGGGCACGCGACGGCGCTGTAAGCGAACAGATCGAAGCGTCGATCTCAGATGAACTGGCGCGGATGCAGGCGCAAAAGCGGCCCCAGGGCGAAAGCCTGACCCATTGTGCCGAATGCGAGGAACCCATACCGGAAAAGCGTCGCGTCGCGTTGCCGGGAGTAAAGCTCTGCCTGGATTGCCAGCAAGAGCGGGACGGCGCGTTCAAGGCGCGCGGCGGTGTAAATCGGCGTGGATCGAAAGACAGTCAGTTGAAGTGATCTTGGTATGGCCGCGATGAGCCCAAAGCAGACAATCTCGGAACGAAATGATATGTTCGCAGAACCAGAGGCGCTCATACATTCAGGAACCGTACTTTACGGAGGTCGGATGAATGATCATGCGTATTTTTCAGGTCGTGACACGGCCAGGCAAAGAGGAAGAGTTCAGCAAGTTCTTCCATGAAACAGCTATCCCCTTGATGAGGGGTACCAAGGGCATCGTTAAAGTGTTTCCTGGTGCCGCACGTGCTGACACACCGCGAGAGTTCAGCTTTGTGATGATTTGGGAAAACCTGGAGTCACTAAAGGCTTTTGCCGGCGATAACTACCAGAGTCCGCATATCGATCCGGCGGAGGCCGAATTGGTCGAGTCGCGTTCGATCAAGCATTATGAGCTGGTTCAATAAGAGCGATGGCTTGAATGCAAGGAAGCAATTAGGGGGAAACAATGATCAAGGGGAAATGCGGTTGCGGAGCCGTAACGTATAAGATGACTTCGCCACCCATGTTCGTGCATTGCTGCCACTGTCGCGAATGCCAGCGACAAACCGGAGCGGCCTACGTCTTGAACGCAATCATTGAAGCTGATCGCGTGCAGTTTGAGGGGCCAATCACTGAACATGAGCTCTCTACTCCAAGCGGGAAAGGTCAGATCATTACGCGCTGTAGGGATTGTGGCGTCGCCGTTTTTAGCAGCTACATGATCCGCCTTGGCAAGCTAAGGTACGTGCGCGTCGGAACATTGAACAACCCGGATCAATGTCCTCCGGATGTACAGATTTTCACCAACAGCAAGCAGGCCTGGGTGCCACTCAGCAAAGACATTCCTATCTTTGAGGAATTTTACAAATTCGATGAGGTGTGGCCGCCCAATGCGTTGGACCGTTTGGAGATAGCTCTATCCTGACGGTTCAGTCGCTCGGGCCATAAGGTCCGCATTGTCCCACGTAGCGGACGCTTGCATTCAACAGCCCCTTGGGCGCGACAGTGCCGAGGAAGGAGGATTTCCACAAGGCAGATGTCGCCACCCTCTGTTACGGGCGTCTCAGCCCTCCATCGCCTCCAGCTCGTCAATGAAGCCCGAGATCATCGACAGGCCCTTGTCCCAGAATTTCGGGTCGCTGGCATCTAGCCCGAACGGGGCCAGCAGTTCTTTGTGGTGCTTTGATCCACCTGCGCGCAGCATTTCGAAATACTTGTCCTCGAAACCTTCGGCGCCGCTTTCATAGACCGAGTATAGCGCGTTCACCAACCCGTCGCCGAAGGCATAGGCGTAAACGTAGAAGGGCGAATGAACAAAGTGCGGGATATAAGCCCAGAAGGTCTCGTACCCGTCCATGAATTCGAATGCCGGGCCAAGACTTTCGGCCTGAACGCTCATCCACAGGGCATTGATGTCGTCTGGGGTCAGCTCCCCCTCGCGGCGGGCGGCGTGCAGTTTGCATTCAAAGTCGTAGAAGGCGATCTGGCGGACCACCGTGTTGATCATGTCCTCGACCTTGCCGGCCAGCAGAACCTTGCGCTGTTCGGGCGTTTCGGCCTGGTCCAGCATCTTGCGGAAGGTCAGCATCTCGCCGAAGACGCTGGCGGTTTCGGCCAGCGTCAGCGGAGTCGAGGACAGCATCTCGCCCTGATCGGCAGCCAGCACCTGATGCACGCCGTGGCCCAGCTCGTGCGCAAGCGTCATCACGTCGCGCGGTTTGCCCAGATAGTTGAGCATCACGTAAGGATGCACCTCGGTCACGGTGGGATGCGCGAAGGCGCCCGGAGCCTTGCCGGGCTTCACCGCCGCGTCGATCCAGCCTTTAGAGAAGAACGGCGCCGCGATGTCGGCCATGCGGGGATCGAAGGCGGCGTAGGCTTCCATCACGGTTTTCTCGGCGTCCTCCCACGACACGGTGCGGGTGTCTTCCATCGGCAGCGGCGCGTTGCGGTCCCAGACCTGCATCACATCCAGCCCCAGCCACTTTCGCTTGAGCTCATAGTACCGATGGCTGAGTTTGGGATAGGCGGCCACGACCGCCTCGCGCAGGGCTTCGACCACTTCGGGTTCGACATCGTTCGACAAGTGACGCCCTGTTTGCGCGGTCGGCATCTTGCGCCAGCGATCGACGATTTCTTTCTCTTTGGCCTGCGTGTTGTGGACACGGGCAAATGTTTTGATGTTCTCCTGAAACACGCGGGCCAGTTCGCGCGCCGCGGCCTCGCGCTTGGACCGGTCCTGTTCGGTCAACAGGTTCAGGGTGCCTTCGATGTTCAGCTCTTCGCCGTCCACCGTAAAGGTCAGCCCGGCGATGGTTTCGTCGAAAAGACGCTCCCACGCGTCGCCGACAACGCCCAGATCGTGCAGGAATTTTTCCAGCTCGTCAGACAGCTGATAGGGCTTCATCGCGCGGATGCGCCGGAACACGGGCTCGTATCGGGCAAGATCCGGGTTGGCAGCAAAATGCGCCCCAAGCACATCATCTTCGATCCGGTTGATCTCGAGCGTGAAAAACACCAGAGGCGTTGTGAACACGGTGATCTTTTCCTGCATGTCCGACAGGAACTTGGCCCGCTCTGCGTCGGTGGTCAGTTGGTAATAGCGCAGACCGGCAAAGGACATGATACGGCCTGCGACGGCGTTGATCTTTTCATTGCGCTGAACGCAGGCCAAAAGGGCCGCAGCGTCCAGCTCTGCCAGCTTGCCTTCATAGTCTGCCGCAAAGGCGGCACATTCGCCTTCCAGCCAGTCCAAGTCGCGCGCCAGTTCGGGCGCCTCTTCCGAGGCGTAGAGATCCGTCAGATCCCATTCGGGAAGATTGCCCAGATTGTCAGCACCGCCCATTGCGTTTGCGTCACGGACGGGAAAGGGAAGGTCGCGCATGGATCACCTTTTGTAGACTGCTTTGCAAACATCTAGGGTTGGCGCGCGCGGATCACAAGCGGCCAATCCCAAGGTGAAAAGGTTTACGTGGAAACCAGCTTGGACGCCCCATTTGATTGGTTGGCCCGGAAATGACTGGCAAGCTGGTCCAGAACCGGGCCCCGAACGTCCGGTGCTTCCATCAGCACCTCATGTTCACCGTTCGGGATTTCGATCAATGTACCATTCGGCCAATTGGCCATGCGCGTCCGTATGGCCTTGCGATCCACGATTTGTTCGTGGCTGCCCAGAAAAGTCAGACAGGGTGTTTTTGGGGCGGGCTGTTCCATCAACCATTCGCATTCGTCCAGCGACTCGCGCAGCCAGCGGTTGGAAGGGGCACCAAGAGCCAGTTCGGGATGCGCATTCAGCTGATTTTGCATCATCCGGTACATGTCCGGGTCGCGGGTCAGCATATTCCCGTCGAAAGGTTGCGACAGGACATAGCTTTCAAGCGTCGTGGTCGGGGGGGTGCGTTCGCCAAGGCCAAGCGCGGTGCCCCAATATGCGGTAACGCGGCTCAGAGGTTTCATGACCGGAGTGAAGAAAATTCCCCACATCGGGCCGGTGAACGCGCACGCGGCAAAACACCCTTTTTCGATGACGGCACGCAACCCGATGGCACCGCCCATCGAATGCCCGACGACGTACCACGGCTTGGGCAAATCCAGAGCGTTGGCAAGGTCCAGGGTTGACTGAACATCATATTGGTAATCTGTGAAATGATCGACATGGCCGATGCGTGGGTTGTCCAGCAACCGATCCGCAAGACCCTGACCGCGCCAGTCCACGGCCAGCATCGCAAAGCCGCGCTTCGCGAATTCACCGGCGGTACTGCCATATTTTTCGATATACTCGGTGCGTCCGGGGAACATCATGACGGTGCCATGTGCGCCATCATCCGGATGCCAGTGACCCACGCGAATGCGTTTTTGGTCAGACGTCGTCAACCAATGGGCCTTTCCACCGGCAGGTCCGCCGGCCACGTCTTCAAAAAAGGGGGCCGGCGACAACTCCATCAGGCCAGCACCGAGGCAAGCTTCATGGCAACACCCATGTCGCCGTCAATGCTCAGCTTTCCGGACATGAACGCGCCGGTCGGATTCAGCTCACCGCTGAGGATCTGTTCGAATGTCTCTGCATCAGCGCTCATGGTGACACTGGCCTCTTCATCGCTGACCCGCGCACCGTTTTCGTCCAGAACGATCGAACCCAGATCGGTGATGGCGAACTTGGCCGTGTCATCAAACGCGCCGCCATCCAGTTTTTCGTTCAGTGCGGCAGCCGCCTTTTCAAGAGTCTCGCTCATGCTTTTCCTCATATTGTTAGTGCGCCGTGAATGGACATCCCCGGTCGCAACGCTACACTGACTATTGTTATGAGCATTGCAATTCACAATCTCAAAGGTACCGTTGCGGCACTTTTTGTCCTAGTCACGTTTTCCACCAATTGTTTCGCGCAGCAGGCGGATTCACGGGACGAGGATGAGTTGCTGCAAAAACTGGCGCAGTCGACCCCGGAACAGGCAATTGCACTGGATCGGCAGTTGCAGGCGCTGTGGTCGCAATCGGGGTCTGCGTCGGCTGATCTGCTGCTGGAGCGGGGACGCGAGGCCTTGGATGAGGGCGACGTCGATGCTGCTCTGGATCACCTGACCGCGCTGACGGATCACGCGCCTGATTTTGCCGAAGGCTGGCATCTGCGCGCATCTGCCTTTTTCGGGGTGGAGCGATTTGGTATGGCAGCCGCCGATCTGGAACATGTGCTGACGCTGAATCCAAATCACTATGAGGCTATTTACGGTCTGGGTCTGATCTTTGAAGTTATCGGGGAACCTCGGAAAGCCTACGAGGCTTATTCTCGGGCGTTGTCTATACATCCTCATCACGAAGAAGTAACCAATGCCGTGAATCGGCTGAAGCCTCAGGTTGAAGGCAAGGCGCTGTAAGGCTCGGGGCAGGGGGCGAATGTGAGCGGGTCATCCCGAATCGTGGCCGTACTTGGCCCGACCAACACTGGTAAAACCCATTACGCTATCGAACGCATGCTGGGCCATCGGACCGGCGTGATCGGTCTGCCGCTGCGCCTGCTGGCGCGCGAGGTCTATGACAAGATCGTTGCGATCCGTGGGCCGTCGGTGGTGGCGCTGGTCACGGGTGAAGAACGGATCGTACCGCCCCGCGCCCAGTATTGGGTGTGCACGGTTGAGGCGATGCCGGAAGGCATGGGCGCTGATTTTGTTGCCATCGATGAGATCCAGCTCTGTGCCGATCCGGAACGGGGTCACGTCTTCACCGACCGTCTGCTTAGGTCTCGCGGCACGAACGAGACATTGTTCCTGGGCTCGGACACAATGCGTGGCCCGATTTCGGCGCTGGTCCCCCAGGCGCAGTTCGTGCGGCGAGAGCGGATGTCACAGCTGGTTTACTCGGGCTCCAGAAAGATCAGCCGGATGCCTGCGCGCAGCGCCATCGTGGGGTTCTCGGTTGAAAACGTCTATGCCATCGCCGAATTGCTGCGCCGCCAGAAAGGTGGTGCTGCGGTGGTCATGGGGGCGCTCAGCCCGCGGACCCGGAATGCACAGGTGGACCTGTATCAAAACGGCGAGGTTGATTACCTGGTTGCCACGGACGCTATCGGGATGGGGTTGAACCTGGATGTGAACCACGTTGCGTTTTCATCCCTGTCCAAGTTCGACGGGCGCAGGATGCGTCCGCTTGCGCCGAATGAGCTGGCGCAGATCGCAGGCCGGGCAGGTCGCGGGATGTCGGATGGCACCTTCGGCGTAACCGGAGAGGCCCCGCCGCTGGACGAGGGCGTGGCGCAGGCGATCATGGACAGCCGGTTTACGCCGATGAAAAAGCTGAACTGGCGGAATGCCGCCCTTCGGTTCGGCTCGATTGATGCGCTGATCGACTCGCTTGAGGTCAGCCCGGATGATGAACACCTCATCAAGGCCCGCCCTGCTGATGACCTGAACGCTTTGAAATCGCTGTCGCAAGTGACCGAGGTTGTCGCCCGGGCAAGCGACGGCCCGTCCGTCCGGTTGCTGTGGGATGTGTGCAGAATCCCGGATTTTCGCGGTATCAGCCATGCGGAACACGCCAGCTTGCTGGAGGTGATCTATGGCCATCTGCATGAACGGGGATCTATTCCCGACGAGTTCATGGCACGGCAGATCAGACGGATCGATCAGACCCACGGCGATATCGACGCTTTATCTAAAAGATTGGCATATATTCGCACGTGGACATATGTTGCGCAGCGGAAAGGGTGGGTTCGTGACGAATCACATTGGCGTGACGAAACCCGCATTGTAGAAGACAGACTGTCCGACGCTCTGCATGAGCGTCTCACGCAAAGATTTGTGGATCGGCGCACATCGGTTTTGTTGCGCCGGCTCAAACAGAAGGAGGCCCTTTTGGCCGAAGTAAATGACAAGGGTGAAGTGACCGTCGAAGGCGAATTCGTCGGTCGTCTGGAAGGGTTCCGGTTCATCCCGGACAAAAGCGCGCAGGGAACCGAGGCGAAAGCTCTGAAATCGGCGTCTCTGCAAGCACTCGCGCCGCAATTCCATCTGCGCGCCGATCGCTTCTACAACGCGCCCGATACTGAAATTGATTTCACTGATCAGGGTGGCCTGATGTGGGGTGAATACGCCGTTGGCAAGCTGGTTGCCGGGGCGGAACCTCTCAAACCTATGGTCGAAGTGTTCGTTGACGAAGCGGCGGGGCCGGATGTCGAGCAGAAAGTGCAGCGCCGTTTGCAGCACTTCATTGACCGCAAGGTGGCCGCTCTGTTCGAGCCGCTGCTGAACCTGTCCCGCGATGAGGAACTCAGCGGCCTTGCCAAAGGCTTTGCTTTCCGCATGGTCGAAGCGCTAGGTATCCTGCCCCGCGCCCAGGTCGCACAAGAGGTCAAGGATCTTGATCAGGACGCCCGCGGTGCCTTGCGCAAGCATGGTATCCGGTTCGGCCAGTTCACCATTTTCATGCCGCTGCTGTTGAAACCGGCCCCCACGCGTCTGCGTCTCGTGCTTTGGGCGCTGTCCAGCGGGTTGCAGGAATTCCCCGAAGCGCCACCTCCGGGCCTGGTGACCGTGCCGGTCGCCAAGGATGCACCGCAGGGCTATGACACCATGTGTGGCTACCGCGATGCAGGCGAGCGTTCGATCCGTATCGACATGTTGGAACGTTTGGCGGACATGCTGCGCGCTGAAGACAGCCGCGGGGGATTCGAAGCCAAACCCGATATGCTGTCGATCACCGGTATGACCCTGGATCAGTTCGCAGACCTGATGCAGGGGCTGGGATACAAGGCGGAACGCGGCGAGCGGCCGAAAGTCAAACCTGCACCGGTCGAACAGCCGGCGGCAGCTGAAGCGGACAAACCGACCGCCGAAGAAGCCCCGGCAAGTGAAGTCGCGGCAGAAGAGGTCGCCGCACCCGCCGAGGCGGCAGCCGAGGCTGGCGCGGACAGCCTTCCCGCAGAACCAGTGTCAGACGAACCCGAGGTTGAAGTGTTCTACACCTTCACCTGGGCCCGTCAGCGACAACCCAATCGAGGCCCGCGCCGCGAGCAGGGGCAGGGCAAGGGCAAACCGCGCGGCAAACCGCAGGATGGCCGTGGCAAACCGCATGGCAAGAAGGGCGGCAAGCCTCAGGGCGCCAAGACCTTCTCGTCGCGGCCGCCGAAAAAGGAAAAGGCGATTGATCCCGACAACCCGTTTGCAGCCGCGCTGATGGGTTTGAAGGACGGCAACTGATCCGAAATGGCCGAGGCCAAGCTGCGGATTGACAAGTGGTTGTGGCAGGCGCGGTTCTTCAAGACCCGCAGCCTGGCCGCCAAACAGGTCAACGGCGGCCATGTCAGGTTGAACGGAAACCGGGTGCAAAAACCGGCGCAGGCCGTGGCCCCGGGCGACGTTCTGACCTTTCCTCAGGGCCGTATCGTCCGCGTCGTGCGTATCGAAAAAATCGGGGATCGCCGTGGTCCGGCCCCCGAAGCGCAAACGCTGTATTTCGATATGACCGAAAAACAGGACGTTCCGCCCAAAAATCCGGGGTTTGAGGGAAAAGGTCGCCCGACAAAGAAAGATCGCCGTTCACTTGATCTTTCTCGCACCGAAGATCGCTGATCATATCTTGAAGAGTAGGCCAGACTGAATTAGCTAAACGCTCAAACCGCAAACGGGAATCCGATCATGACCTATGTTGTCACCGAAAACTGTATCGCCTGCAAATATACCGACTGTGTCGAAGTATGTCCGGTGGACTGTTTCTATGAAGGTGAGAACACGTTGGTCATCCATCCCGACGAATGCATCGACTGCGGTGTTTGCGAACCGGAATGCCCGGCCGACGCGATCCGCCCCGATACTGAACCGGGCATGGATCAATGGGTCGAATTCAATCGCAAGTACTCGGAAATGTGGCCCGTGATCGTCACCAAGAAAGATCCGCTTCCCGATGCGGAAGAACGCGACGGTGAAGAAGGCAAGATGGAGAAGTATTTCTCGGAAGCACCGGGCGAGGGTAGTTGAACGATTCGCGCTCAAACCCCTGTTTGATGCGCAAAGAACGCGGCACAACCTGTTGAAAACAGGTTGAATATGAAAATTTACCGTGGGGTAAACTTTCGGGTGTCGTATTTTTGTGATATACTTGGTTCTTGTATGATGACCGAGATTGGGATGCGCTCCACAAGTATGCTCGCTTTGGAGATTTGAATTTGTGACAATATCGCCGCCTGTCGGGGCTGAAAAAGTCCCCGCATGTGGTGTTTTTGTTGTCTGTGTCCCGTCCGCAAGCAAGGAAAAAACTGAATGACAAAGTCGAAAAAGCTCGAGTTCCGCCCGAACGACTATGTTGTCTACCCCGCCCACGGCGTAGGCCAGATCATCTCGATCGAAGAACAGGAAGTCGCGGGATTCTCTCTGGAGCTGTTCGTCATCTCATTTGAGAAAGACAAGATGACACTGCGCGTGCCGACCAACAAGGTTACCGAATCCGGTCTGCGGTCGCTCAGCTCGCCCGACGTGATCAGTCAGGCGATGAAGACGCTCAAAGGAAAGGCAAAGGTCAAACGCGCCATGTGGTCGCGCCGTGCTCAGGAATACGAGCAGAAAATCAACTCGGGCGATCTGATCTCGATTGCGGAAGTGGTCCGCGATCTGCATCGCACGGACGATCAGCGCGAGCAGAGCTATTCCGAGCGTCAGTTGTACGAAGCTGCCCTGGAACGCCTGACCCGCGAGGTCGCGGCGGTTTCCGGCGCCGGCGAAGTATCCGCTGCCAAACAGGTGGACGAAGTTCTGACCTCTCGCGCTGCCTGACAGCGAGTTCGATATGACAACAGGCCGCTCCACCATCGGGGCGGCCTTTTTCGTGGCTTGGTGAATTCCGCAAGTACCGCTAATTTCACTGTATATGCAGCAAGCTACAGGGCGGACATGAAGCAGACAGTTAGATATCTGTATATCGGACATGACCCGATTTCGGTCTGGTTTCGGTACGCTCTGATCCTGTTCGATGTTGCGACAATCATTTTCTTTGTCGCAACGGCTCACGTCCCTCATGGTCCCGGCTTGGTCCTTGCAAGCCAGTTGATCGGTTTTTTGATTTTCTTGGACTTCTCTGCGCGGCTTTGGATTTCAAAGGATCGTTGGAAGTTGCTGCGCCAGATTTATACGCTGGCGGATATTGTCGTCATCGTCTCGCTGGTTCTGGATCCGTTCCTGACGGGCAACCTGGCTTTCCTGAGGATTCTGCGGGCCTTGCGCCTGATCCACTCATACCATCTGCTCAGGGACTTGCGACGCGACAGCAGCTTTTTTCGCACCCATGAAGACGCGGTGATTGCGGCAATCAATCTGATGGTATTTGTCTTTGCCACCTCTACGGCGGTTTTGGTGTTCTTCATTCCGGAAGACGCCCAGACGCCTTACATAGACGCGCTGTATTTCACTATGGCCACCCTGACCACAACCGGGTTCGGTGACATCACGCTGAGCACCCCTTGGGGCAAGCTGTTCTCGGTGTTCATCATGGTCGTGGGCGTCGCGTTGTTTGTCCGTTTGGCGCAGGCGATATTCATGCCGCAGAAGGTACGTCACAAATGCCCAAGCTGCGGGTTGTATCGGCATGATCCCGATGCCGTGCATTGCAAGCATTGCGGTGGAACACTGCGGATCGAAACAGGCGGCGTGTCCTAGATCTGCGCGCTGATGGCAAGCAGAAACGCGATCTCGGACAGTTGTTGCGATGCCCCAAGTATGTCCCCGGTCTGGCCGCCGATCTTCTTGCGCGCTGTCAGCGCCAAGATGGCAGCAACCGAGGCGGCAGAGAAGATGGCGGTGATCGCCGCACCCCCGCACAGAAAAACGGCGATTGGAGCGGCCAGGCCCAAGGACATGCTGACCGAAATCGCGCCGGGGGTTCCCACCGAATGGCTCAGCCCCGATTTTCTGGCGTTTGGCAGGGATGCCATCAAAACCGGCATCAAGGCGCGTGAGAACATGCAGGCTGCCAGAATCGCCCAAATCGACCCGGTTGCCAAAATCGTGGCAACTGCCGAAACCCGAGCAAGCTGAGAAAAAACCAAAGCGAGAACACCATAGGTTCCGATCTGGCTGTCTTTCATGATTTCAAGTCGACGTTCAGCGGTGAACCCGCCCCAGAGGCCGTCGAAGGTATCGGCCAGACCGTCCTCGTGCATCGCGCCCGTCGTCATGATCAACGTTGCAACCAATAGGGCCGCGGTAACAAAAGGGGGCAGATGAAAGACCATTGCCAACCATCCGACCAGACAGGCAATCGCTCCGACGGCCAGCCCGGCGATGGGGAAGGCCCATGCCGCCTGTGCCTGCCGCTTGAATACAGGTTCAGGCAATCGGGGCAGGGGCAGGCGGGTCAACAGCACCAGAGCCAGCGGAATGTCCCACAGGGAAAAGGGATTGGTGTCGTTTTTATGCACGCCCGTGCCTTTCGGGGTCTTGTTGGATTCGATGCTTCGGTTAAACACACAGGACCACTCTGATGCAATGAGGCTTTCATGTTGCCTGAACTGAATGATTTGAACGCGTTCCGTGCTGCGCTTGCAGCGGCTCCGGGGCCGGATGCCACCGCGGCGCAGGGCGCGGCAGAGCGAAACGGACAACTGACGAAACCCCCGGGCGCGCTGGGGCGACTTGAAGATTTGGCAATCTGGTACGCAGGATGGCGAGGAGATGCCCGGCCACAGATCGCGGCGCCACAGGTCATCGTCTTTGCCGGAAACCACGGAGTCACTGCACAGGGGGTCTCGGCTTTTCCGTCGGAAGTGACCGTGCAAATGGTGATGAACTTCGAACATGGCGGTGCGGCGATCAACCAACTGGCCCGGGCGGCGGGTGCAACGATGGATGTTCACGCGCTGGATCTGGACAACCCGACCGCAGATTTCACCCAGGCACCGGCCATGACGGAGGCCGAATTGCTGGACGCGCTGCGCACCGGCTGGCAGGCCGTGGACCCGCAGGCTGATCTGTTGGTCGTGGGCGAGATGGGCATTGGCAACACGACCCCGGCAGCCGCCATTGCCTGCGCGCTGTTCGGCGGTGACGCGGCCGATTGGACAGGTCGCGGGACAGGCGTCGATGATGCAGGGCTGACCAACAAGACCCGCGTTGTGGCCGAAGGTGTAGCGTTGCACAAGTCAGAGGACGGCCTTGAAATCCTGCGCTGCCTCGGAGGTCGTGAGATCGCGGCGATGGCAGGGGCGATTGTCGCCGCGCGGATATTGCGCATTCCTGTGATCCTTGACGGTTTTATCTGTACCGCCGCCGCTGCCTGCCTGTGGAGGCTGTCGGACACCGCGCTGGATCACGCCGTGGCCGGCCACCAAAGCGCCGAGGCCGCACACGGTGCCGTATTGGCGAAGCTGGGCAAGGAACCGCTGCTGAGTCTTGGTCTTCGGCTGGGCGAAGGGTCGGGCGGGGCACTGGCGATCAATATTCTCAAAAGCGCCGTGGCCTGCCATTCCGGTATGGCAACCTTTGCCGAGGCAGGAGTGTCTGACGGTTGATTCATTGCCTGACCCGGGCACAGGCTTGGGTCAGGCGGACTTCTTGGCGTGTTTTTCGGCCAGCTCAAGCAGCGCGGTTTCCAAATCTTTTTCCAGCTGCTGTGCACGCTCGATGTATTTCTTGTTTTCGGCAGTTGGCAGACCCGGGACCCATAGTTCGGCGAGATCGCGAACAGACATCCGGTCATGGTGATAAAAGGTCTGTTCCGCCTGTGCGGCCTCGTACTCACTTAGCCCGACATTCTCCAGAACATAGCGGCCTGCGCGCAATGAGCTGTCGAAAAGTTCCCGCACGATGTCGTTGGCGCCAGCCTGATAGAGCTCGTACACATGCGTCCGGTCGCGGGCGCGGGCGATGATGTGAAGGTCAGGGCGCTGCCGTCTGGCATACCCGACAAGCCGCGTGACTTGCTTGTGGTCATCCATGGCGGCGACAAGGACCGACGCTTTTTCCAACCCCGCAGCGCGCAGCAATTCAGGGCGTGTAGGATCGCCCAGAAACCCTTTGACGCCGAAACGGCGCATCAACTGAATGGTTTCAATATCATGGTCCAGTACAACCGTCTTGAAACCGCTGGCCCGCACCAGCCGGTTTACAATCTGCCCGAACCGACCAATCCCGGCGATGATGACGGGGCCTTTTTCGTCAATTTCGTCCGGCACAGGTTCTTTGGAAGTGTCGCCGATCTTTCGCGACAGAAGATCGTAGATGATAAACAGAAGCGGTGTGATCAGCATCGTCAAAGCGATGATCATCAGCAGTTTTTGGGACAGGTCGGGGGGGATGACATTCTGTTGCGTGGAAAATGCCAGCAGAACAAAACCAAACTCACCCGCTTGCGCCAACCCCAAGGTAAACAGCCAGTGATCGCGCCCACGCAACTTGAAGGCCTTGCCCACAAGATACAGGATGATCCCTTTTGCAAGGATCAAAAGAAGCGCCAGACCGATCAGGTCAAGGGGATCATCAAAGAAATAGGCAACATCGATCCCGGCACCGACCGTGATGAAGAAAAGCCCAAGCAAAAGCCCTTTGAATGGCTCAAGGTCGCTTTCCATTTCATGTCTGAACTCGGAACTGGCCAGAACCACGCCCGCCAGGAAGGCGCCCAGGGCAGGAGAAAGTCCGACGAGGGTCATCAGGAAGGAAATCCCGACCACGATCATAAGCGCCAGAGCAGTATACATCTCGCGCAGGCGGGTCGCGTGGATGAAGCGAAACAGCGGGCGGGTCAGGTAGACACCGGCCAGGATGACAAACACCACTGCCCCGATCGTAACCAGCGTGACGGCCCAACCCGGCAGACCTTCGACCAGAGAAAGGCTGTGATGGTCCGCGCCGTGAAGGTCTCCGGCCCCGCGGTCAATCGAACCATCCGATTCGATATGAGGCATGGCCGGCAAGGCCAGAAGTGGAAGCAAGGCCAAGATCGGAATGACCGCTATGTCCTGCGTCAGCAGCACCGAAAACGTAGCTCGACCGCCATTTGTTCGCATCAGGCCCTTTTCCGAAAGAGTCTGAAGAACGATTGCCGTGGATGACAGCGACAAGGTCAGCCCTACGGCCAGGGCGACCGACCAGGGGTGGTTGGCGTACATTGCCACGGCAGCGATCGCAGCCGTCGACAACGCAACCTGCAACCCGCCCAACCCCAGCAACTTGTCGCGCATATCCCACAGGGCGCGCGGCTCCAGTTCCAGACCGATCAGGAACAGCATCATCACCACACCGAATTCGGCAACGTGCTGAAGGTTTTCCGTTTCCGCGCCGACAAGCCCAAGAACAGGTCCAATGATGATCCCGGCGGCCAGGTATCCCAGCACCGACCCCAGCCCCAGCCGTGCAGACAGGGGAACGGCGATGACCGCCGCTGCCAGATAGATCGAAGCCTGATATAGGAATACGTCCATAGGTGTCCTCTCGGGCCCGTTCAGGTGGGCAGGGGGGCGTCGCGTTTCAGTTGGTCCATTACGATCTGGCTATGGACCCTTGCAACGGCAGGATGCGGCAGGATGACCGAATGTAGCAAGCTGTTGAGCGCGGAAAGATCGTCACAATAGATGTGCAGCAGGTAATCTGCCTCTCCGGTCATCGTCCATGCGCTGGTAATTTCGGGGCGGGTGTCGACCATGCGGGCGAAGCTTGCAGATTGTTCAGGGCCATGTGTCCCCAGATGGACTTGAACAAAGCCTTGCACCTGCAGACCCAGTTTCAACGGGTCCAGCCGGGCGGCATACCCGGTTATGTACCCTTCGGCTTCAAGCCGCTGGCGGCGGCGCCCTGCCTGACTGGGCGACAGGTTCAGCATTTCGCCCAGTTGGTGCGCGGTCAGGTGTGCGTCCTTTTGCAGGGCGGAAAGCAATCGCTTGTCGGTCGCGTCCAGCATGTGCGGAAAAATCCTGCCTTTATTAACTTTTATGCGCGTTTTGCGCGCCCACCGGCAGTTTACACGAAAACAATGCGCAGAAACAGCGTCACAAAAGTCATATTTTTGAATCAGCAAAGAAATTCCTGTTTTCGAAGGAGACGCGCCATGGGTCCTTTCCCACACAACGCCCCGAAATCTGTTATCAGCGAAGAAAACCCTGCCGGTACCGATGGGTTTGAATTCGTAGAGTTTGCCCATCCTGAGCCGCAGGAGCTGCGTGATCTGTTCGCGAAGATGGGGTTTGATCTGGTGGCCCGCCACAAAGAAAAACCCGCCATCGAGCTGTGGCAGCAAGGGGATGTCACCTATATCCTGAACGCGGATCCCGACAGCTTTGCCGCGAGGTTCGTGGACGAGCACGGCCCTTGCGCGCCATCCATGGGGTGGCGCGTTGTTGATGCGCAAAAGGCCTATGACCATGCGGTGTCGAAAGGTGCAGAACCTTACGACGGCGCTGACAAAACCATGAATGTGCCTGCGATCAAGGGCATCGGCGGATCATTGATCTATTTCATCGATCAATATTACGACACATCGCCCTACAATCAGGAATTCGAGTGGATCAAGGAATCCAAACCACGGGGTGTGGGCTTCTTCTATCTCGATCACCTGACGCACAACGTCTACAAGGGCAACATGGACAAGTGGTTCAAGTTCTACGGCGACCTGTTCAACTTCCGTGAAATTCGTTTCTTTGACATTCAGGGCAAGTTCACCGGGTTGTACAGCCGGGCGCTGACGTCTCCTTGTGGTCGTATCCGCATCCCGATCAACGAAGACCGCGGTGAGACGGGGCAAATCGTGTCTTACCTGAAGAAATACAAAGGTGAAGGCATCCAGCATATTGCTGTCGGCAGTGACGATATTTACGCCTCGACCGATGCAATTGCGGAAAACGGTCTGAAATTCATGCCGGGCCCGAACAAGGCATATTACGAGATGTCCAAGACCCGTGTGGCCGGCCACGAGGAGCCGTTGGACCGGATGATGAAACACGGCATCCTGATCGATGGTGAAGGCGTTGTTGACGGTGGTGAGACCCGGATTCTGCTACAGATTTTCTCGAAAACCGTCATCGGACCGATCTTCTTCGAGTTCATTCAGCGCAAGGGCGACGACGGTTTCGGCGAGGGAAATTTCCAGGCGCTATTCGAATCCATCGAACGCGAACAGATCGAAAGCGGCGAGATTTCCGCAGCCTGATTGCAACGCACTGACACGCCGGGGGCAGTTCATCTGCCTTCGGCGCTTTCATGTGACGGTTGGTGCGTCAGAAGATCGATTGCCGGTTTTCAGCTGCGCGGCATCGCCAGGGTCACGTTGCGGCCCTTTTTCTGATATCGAAGCTCACTGTCGCTGATCGCGATCACTTTCCCGCCATCAAGGCGGTCTCCGACTTTCAGCTTTTTGTAACGCCCGCTGGGAAGCCGCACCAACGCGCGTCTGTTGGCTGGCGTTCCGTAGACCCCGATCAGGTTCAATCTGCGTAGGTTGATTGCGTTGTCGATCGTGGCTTGTCGTGCGACCGAGGCAGTCGAAGGGATTTTGGGTGCGACGGTTTTTGGTTGGAACGATCCTGCTTCATCGGATTTCTGATCCAATGCTGCTGTGGACCCAAGATTCGAACTGTTTGAAACAGGTGATTTGGCAGGGGCCAATCCGGCAGGGCGTGATTTGGGGCGCGGTACTCTTACGACAGCCAAGGCCGTTGGTGCATCATCGACCTGTGGCTTGGTCTGAAGGCTTTCCGGGCGCGCTTTCGGTCGCTTGGATGCCAATTCCTCCAATGACCGGCCACCCAGTTGACCGCGCTCGAAATTCTCGACCAGATCAGCAGGGCGTGGCTTGGGCCGAATGCCCGCCAATCTGTCGTCGACCTCGTCGACCACCGGTTCTTCTTCGAAACGAACCGGAGTTTCAGGCGGAACCTTGGATGGGCGCCCCAGATAAACAACGATCCCTTCCGGATTCACGGTGCCTTCCGGTGTTGGCACGACCAGGCCGTTCTCATCCAGATCAAACCGAGTGCCCGCAATGTTGGGGGATACGTCGGGTTCAAAAGGAGCGTCGGTGTCAAAACTGGGGTCGGGCGGTAAGGCAACCGCATCCTCGAACAGATCGGCGTTGTCGAGCGATGCCAGATACAATTCCTGCGGTTCAACAGTTTCGGGTATTTCCGGTGCCGCAGGCGCTGTCGTGCTTATGCCCGTAACGGCCTCGACACCTCTTTGCGTCTCGGGGTCCTGAGCGACGGATTCCACCGCGGTAGGGGCAACTTTGAGGGCCTCCAGAATGGCTGCATCTGTGGCAGTCAGATCCGGCTGCGTGCCGGTCTCGGTTTCTGAGGCCTCGTTCGCTGGCTCTTCAGCGTCATCGGTCGCAAGGTCCGGAACGGTTTGTTGCGGGGTTTCCAGCGCAGCAGTGTCCAGCTCTGGTTCAGGCAGGGGCTCTGCGGCCGGTTCAGAAGTCGAAACCGCAACCTGCGCCGGGCTCTGTTCCGCCTGATCCTGTTCAGGGTCGGACCCCGATGCCAGCCAAATACCAACTAGTCCACCAACGAGAAACACAGCGGCAAAGACAGCAATGGCAGACCGTTTTACCCTTGAAGATGCATTCAGGCTGTTCACTGTTTCCCGGGGTACTCGGAAAGCCTCGGGCGCGGCGGTGCCGGCAATCGGATGGGTGGGCAGGCCGGAATCATCAGCCTGTTCAACTGCGTCCATTTCCACCGGAGATGGCTGGTTTTCCGGGTGTGACAGATCGGAAGCGTCCGAGGTTTCGCGAAACAACGCCTCGCGCGGGAACGCGCCCTCTTTGTCTTCGGCAGTGAACGCCACCACCACAAAACCATGTTCCGAGGCAAAGGTCCGTGCTTCGGCCAGAGTTTCAACCGCCACGGCGGCAACAAAGGTCGTGCCGCCTTCGGTGTGACTGTCATAACTCAGTTCCGACAGGGCGTAAGGCGTGGCCTCGGTCAGAGCACTTTCGATACGTTCCGTCCGGCCTTCCGGCAGCAACCCATCGGTCGAAAGCTTTAGAAACCGAACCTGATCTTCTGGCAGCACGAGCTTGCAGCTCAGATCATTTTCCAGCGCAAATGCCTTTTCCCGCAACGCCTGCATCTGTGCGGACAAGTCCGGAACATCCAGCGGAATCGTACCGATAACAAACCAGTCGTCATCGGAGCGGTGGTGCAGTGTTATTCCGGTCGCAGAAAAAGACAGCGCAAAAGCGGGTTTCATATTCCGGAGGAACCATAATTATCAATGTCAATGCAAACGACTTTGCGTTTGCAGACCGACATTAAAGCAGGAACCCGCCGAGGGAAAGAAAAAGGCGGTATCCCCTCTTGTATCGCAAGGGCCGGTCAACCCATCTAAAAGCAGAGTAATTTGGAGTGATAACCTTGAAGACATTCGCTTTTCTGGCCGCGATGATGGCGGCTACGGCTGCCGGGGCCGCTCATGCGGAAGAACGTCGCATCAACGTTGATGCAACCGGAACAGTGCAGATTGCGCCTGATATGGCGACGATAACCTTGGGCGTGACCAACGAAAACGCCGAAGCCTCGGCTGCGATGCAGGCGACGTCGGATGCCGTTTCCAAAGTCCTGGCGCGTCTGACCGAGATGGGTATCGAAGATCGTGACGTCCAGACACGGGATCTGTCATTGTCCCCCGTCTGGTCGGGTCGTCATGGACAGAATGGGGAGACACCGGAAATCACCGGCTTTACTGCGTCCAATCGCGTGTTTGTGCGTGTGCGCGACCTGACCCAACTGGGGAAGATCATGGACGCGGTCATTCAGGACGGCGCCAATGATTTCGGGGGCTTGAGCTTTGGCGTGCAGGATCCCAAACCGATCGAGGCGCAGGCGCGTGCCAAGGCCGTTGGCGAAGCCACGGTCAAAGCACAGCAATTGGCGCAGGCAGCGGGCGTGACGCTTGGTCCGGTTCAGTCGATCTCGGAACAAACAGCTGGCATTCGTCCGATGGCAGAAATGCGCGCGCTGAGCATGGCGGATGCGGGTGGTGTTCCCGTCGCGGGAGGCGAGGTCTCGGTTTCCGTCAGTGTCTCGATGGAATTCGAGATTTCAGACTAAGATCTCGCTTTCGCACGGGCCATCAGCGGTTTGCGCTGCTGGCCCGTGCCGTCAAAATTGTCGGGCGACAGCCAGGCTTCGAATGCATCGCGAATGCGCGGCCATTCAGTGTCGATGATCGCGTACCATGCCGTGTCCCTGTTGCGGCCCTTGTAGTGGGTCGCCTGCCGAAACACCCCTTCGAAAGTAAATCCCAGCCGTTCAGCGGCATTGCGTGACGGTGCATTCAGTGCGTCGCATTTCCACTCGTACCGGCGATAGCCAAGCTCGTCGAAAACCCGCTTCATCATGAGGTACATGACCTCGGTCGATTGCGGCTTGCGTTGCAGCAGCGGCGAAAAGTGGATGTGGCCGACTTCGATGG
Organism: Ruegeria sp. HKCCD6604; assembly: GCF_013110635.1. NCBI lineage: Bacteria > Pseudomonadati > Pseudomonadota > Alphaproteobacteria > Rhodobacterales > Roseobacteraceae > Ruegeria > Ruegeria sp. HKCCD6604. Next base: position 29,113 of record NZ_WVQW01000001.1, read on the forward strand.
CACCCGCTGCGGGTTCGATCCGAAGATAAGAGGCCATGCCCACCGGCACTTCGTCCGCATCCAATACGGTATGAAACATCGGGTCCGCATCCACGCAGTTGGCGCGGGCCCAGTCTTCAAATTCCGGTTCGCAGTCAAACGGGCCATATGGCAGGTATGTCCAGTTACGGCCATCCCTGTCATTTGCAAACGCCCGAAAAAGTCCGGGCGCATGGCGATTCACATCTAGTGGCACGACAGAACAGTACCGGCCTGCCATCGGTGTATAAGGCGGTGTCGGGCGCGGAGAGTCACCCGACACCGGCAAACCGATGGGCTGGCCAAGGTCGTTTGTGTCGTGCCCGGCCATTGTCAGGCGCTGGCCTTGGCGAGGGCCTGATCAAGGTCCGCGATCAAGTCGTTCACGTCTTCGATGCCGATAGACACCCGCACGACACCGGGGCCCGCGCCCGCGGCTTCCTGTTGTTCCGGCGTTAGTTGACGGTGGGTGGTCGAGGCCGAATGGATGATCAACGAGCGGGCATCGCCCAGATTGGCCACATGGCTGAAAATCTCAAGAGCGTTGACCAGTTTGATACAGGCGTCATAACCGCCCTTCACCGCAAAGGTGAACAGTGCACCGGCGCCACGCGGATACTGCGATTTGACCCGGTCCTTGTAAGGTGATGACGGCAATCCCGCATAGGTGACGTATTCCACGCGGTCATCCGCTTCCAGCCACGCTGCGATTTTCTGGGCGTTTTCGACGTGACGCTCCATCCGCAGCGACAGTGTTTCGATCCCCATCAGCGTGTAATGGGCTGCCTGCGGGTTCATGGTCATGCCCAGATCACGCAGACCGATGGCAATGCCGTGGAAGGTGAAGGCCAGCGGGCCAAAGGTCTCGTGGAACTTCAGGCCGTGATAGGCAGGCTCGGGTTCGCTCAGTGACGGGAATTTGTCATTCGCGGACCAGTCGAACTTGCCAGAATCCACGATGCACCCGCCTGTGACGGTGCCGTTGCCGGTCAGGTACTTGGTGGTAGAATGCACAACCAGCGTTGCGCCGTGCTCGATCGGACGGCACAGGTAGGGCGTGGCCGAGGTGTTGTCGACAATCAGCGGGATGCCCGCTGCATCAGCAACATCCGCCAACGCACGGATATCAGACACGTAACCGCCCGGATTGGCGATGGACTCGCAGAACACGGCGCGGGTGTTTTCGTCGATGGCATCCTTCACGGCGTCCAGATCATCGGTGTCCACGAACTTGGCGGACCAGCCAAAGCGTTTGATCGTCTGGCTGAACTGCGTGACCGTACCGCCATACAAACGGGTCGAGGCGACCACGTTGCAGCCGGGGCCCATCAGCGGAAACAGCGCCATGATCTGTGCCGCATGCCCGGACGAGCAGCACACCGCCCCGACGCCGCCTTCAAGCGTCGCCACGCGTTCCTGCAGAACGGCGACGGTTGGGTTGGTCAGGCGGGAATAGATAAAGCCCACCTCTTGCAGGTTGAACAGGGCCGCTGCGTGGTCCGCATCCCGGAACACATAGGCCGTGGTCTGATAAATCGGTGTCTGGCGTGCTCCGGTCGCCGGGTCGGGGCGGGCACCCGCATGAATTTGCAATGTGTCGAAACCGTAGGTCGGGCCGTCAGACATCGTGAAAATCTCCTGTTGGTATCTGTCTTGCGGAATCTGTAGGCCATTGCCCGCCTGCGCACAACGATCCTGTCAGCGCAGCCAGAGGCCTTTGCTTTTGATCGCGTTGCGCAGCGCCTGTTCCCGCCGCGGCAGATTGTCCTGATCAAAGAGCGCACGGATTTTTTCGCCTTTGCCCTGAAGAACCAGCTTTTTCAGCGGATCATACTGTTTGAGCACTTTTTTGACCTTGTTGGGGGCCACGACGGTTTCCAGCACATCGATCACGTGATCGCTTTCGCGGGCATAAAGCAAAGGGAACAGGCGATAGTGGCAGCTGACGGACCCATCCAGAAGCCCGTCCGGCAAAGCATCCCGCCCGCCGCCGAAAGAATGAATGACCAGCGGCAGGGCTGCCTGATCCAGCCATGGGTCAAGGTTCTGGCCCGTCAGTTCGGGAATGTTTTCATCCCGGATCGTTCTTGCGTAGTCCAGGTAACGTTCACCGAACATCCTGGGGCATTTGTAAAAGAAGTAACCTGCGTTGAAGTAAAGGTATCGCCGCCAGTAACCATCGGGTTGGTCCGGATCCACCGAGCTTTCGAAATCCAGCCCGAAGCGGGCATAAAGCGCCCGCCAGATACCGTCAAAGCCGGGGCCGTACAGCGTCGGCTTTGGCCACGTGCCCTCGACCTTCAGTGAGGCTCCGGGGCGGTCGAAATCGAACGGAACGCTTGTGATGTCGCCGGTGATCAGCGTGTCCGTATCGAAGAACACAAAGGGTTCACCTTCCGGCAGAGCCAACAAAGCCTCGATCTTGTTGCCATAAGGGTAGCTTTCGCCAAAAACATGCGAGTCGAAGGGCAGGATTTCGGCATCCAACTGTTTCAGGGCTTTCAAAACGTCTTCGTCCTGGATGCTGGGGTTGTGGGTCCAGCGCGGGCCCGGGTTGGGTGTGGCGACAAACAGCCTGCCTTTGAACCCGGGCGAGCAATGGCGAAGCGAGGCCGCAAACAACAAGGCCTCATATTGCAGGCGGTTGTTTTGCCCGACAACCGCGATGTTGAATTTCCGAGAACTTGCCTGCATCTATGCCCATTCCTGAAAGCTGCCGGAACCGGCACCCTTTGATCCGGGTTACAGCAAGCGGGGTGGGGCGTCAAAAGCCGAAAGTTTGATTTCTTGTTATCTATGGCATTCCTCTCATCGCGCCGAGAAAGGGTTGAGCAAGGTCCTTTTGCGGATTTTCCGAGGTTGGCCCGGTTCATGTCGAAAGGTGAAATCGACAGCGTGCCATGTTCACCGAACCTTGTTTGCCAATACCCGCACAGCCCTTTCCTGGGCAAATCCTGCCTTTGGGCCCAGTGATTCAACGCGGTTCCTGCTCAATCGCTAAGCGAAGTGGCCAAAAACAAGGTTGTTTTTGCAGGGCTTTTCATTTTTTGACCATTTGGCAAATTTTACCAATTGATAAAAAAAATTTTTGTGGCAAGCTGAGAGCATAACAAACATATCTACAGGGAGTAGAGTGATGGCACAGGGCCAGATGGCACCCGGTATCGTAGCCGGGCGGCTTTCAAGCGATGAGCTGACCTCGAATTTCACCGATCTGCATCCGCCACTTGCGCAGCATGAGGCCGCAGTAGCCGCAGATCGCTGTTATTTCTGCTACGACGCACCATGCGTAACGGCCTGTCCAACGGATATCGATATCCCGTTGTTCATTCGCCAGATTCAGGCCGGTCAACCGCAATCAGCAGGGCGCACGATTCTGGAACAGAATATTCTGGGCGGAATGTGCGCTCGGGTCTGTCCAACCGAAACGCTGTGCGAAGAGGCCTGCGTTCGCGAAGCCGCCGAAGGCAAGCCGGTTGAGATCGGGCGCCTGCAACGTTTCGCCACCGATGAAATCATGGCCTCGGGTGTGCATCCGTTTGAACGGGCGCCTTCGACCGGCAAGACAGTTGCCGTTGTGGGGGCCGGGCCTGCGGGTCTGGCCTGTGCCCATCGGCTGGCGATGCTGGGCCATGACGTGGTGATCCATGAAAGCAAGCCCAAACCCGGCGGCCTGAATGAATATGGTATCGCAGCCTACAAATCGACCAACGATTTTGCACAGGCCGAGGTGGACTGGCTGCTGAAAATCGGAGGGATTGCAATCGAGACCGGTTCGGTTTTGGGCGAAAGCATCTCGTTGGATGGGCTGGTCGAAAACTACGACGCGGTGTTTCTGTCCATTGGTCTTGCCGGTGTCAACGCCTTGCGTGCAGGCGGTGTCGACAAGGACGGTGTGCGGGCCGCGGTCGATTTCATATCGGACGTGCGGCAGGCCAGCGACCTTGCCGATCTGCCCGTTGGACGGAATGTGGTCGTCATCGGCGGGGGCATGACAGCTGTGGATGCCGCCGTGAAATCCAAGCTTCTGGGCGCCGAAAACGTCACGATTGCCTATCGCCGCGGCCGGGATGCCATGGGGGCCAGCCGGTACGAGCAGGACCTGGCAGCGTCGCATGGCGTTCGGATCATGACCAATGTTCAGCCGGTGGCCATCCACGGCAATGGTACCGCGACCGAGATCGAGCTGGAATATACATCCAGCCAGAACGGTCAGCTCATCGGCACCGGAGAAACGATCCGCTTGCCGGCCGATCAGGTTCTCAAGGCTATTGGGCAGACCTTGGAGGGCGCACCCGAAGGCCTGACGCTGGATGGCAACAAGATCGCCGTCAGCGGTGCTGGCCGAACCTCCTTGGCTGGTGTCTGGGCTGGTGGTGACTGCGCTGCGGGCGGTGAAGATCTGACCGTAACGGCCGTTGCCGAAGGTCGGGACGCGGCGATGGACATCCACGCAACGCTCGTTTCGTGATAGGGTGGGGTATTCACCCCATTCCTTTCGCTGCTGAGGTATTCCCATGTCCCAGATCGAACAAGCCGTTGCTCAACACTATACCACCGGTGCACTGACCGAACGCGTCCGCGCGGCGCTGAAGGCCAGCGGCATCGACCCGGATGCGGCCACGGTCGCTGATCTGAAGGCGGGGGATGAATTCCATACAGGCGGCGTTCTTGCGACCGACAACCTGTTTGCGCAACTTTCCCCGACCCATGCGACACGCGTTCTGGATGTTGGATGCGGCATCGGAGGCACATCCAGGTACATAGTGGACAAATATGACTCAACGGTGACAGGGGTCGATCTGACGCCCGAGTTCGTGGAAACCGCAACTGCGCTCAGCGATCTGGTCGGGCATTCCGAAAAGACAAGCTTTCACGTTGGCAGTGCTCTGGACATGCCTGTGCCGGATGCCGGGTTCGACCTTGCCGTCATGATGCATGTGGGCATGAATATCGAAGACAAAGCGGGGCTGTTCGCTGAAGTGTCACGCGTACTGGCCACCGGTGGCACCTTTGCCCTGTTCGACGTCATGGGCGGAGAGGTGGATGAGCCGCTGGCTTTTCCGCTTCCCTGGTCCACTTTTCCGGAAACCTCCTTTGTTCACGCGCCAGAGGTATACAAAGACGCTGCGGCCGCGGCTGGTCTTGAGCTGGTTGCCGAAACAGACCGCACCGCGTTTGCGATCCAGTTCTTCGAAGACGTGTTTGCCAAGATAGCCGAGACCGGACCAGCGCCGCTGGGAATCCACCTGATGATGGGCGAAACGGCGCCCGAAAAGTTCCAAAACTACGTCAAAAACCTCAAGGCCGGGCGTATTCGCCCGACCGAAATGATATTCAAAAAATCCGGCTGAGCCGGGAAGGGAGAAGCCATGGCCGATCTGACGACAAACTTTCTGGGCATTTCCAGCCCCAACCCGTTCTGGCTGGCCTCTGCGCCTCCGACGGACAAGGAATACAATGTGCGCCGCGCCTTCGAAGCCGGGTGGGGCGGCGTTGTCTGGAAAACGCTTGGCGCAGAAGGACCTCCGGTCGTGAACGTGAATGGCCCGCGCTATGGCGCAATCTACGGGGCCGACCGCCGTTTGCTGGGCCTGAACAATATCGAACTGATCACGGATCGCCCTCTCGAGGTGAACCTGGAGGAAATGGCGCGGGTCAAATCCGATTACCCGGATCGCGCCTTGATCGCGTCGATCATGGTTCCGTGTGAGGAAGAAGCATGGAAGGCCATTCTGCCACGCGTGGCAGAAACCGGTGCGGACGGGATCGAGCTGAACTTCGGCTGCCCTCATGGGATGAGTGAACGTGGTATGGGCTCGGCCGTGGGGCAGGTTCCGGAATATATCGAGATGGTCACGCGCTGGTGCAAACAGTATTACGACCGTCCGGTCATCGTTAAGCTTACGCCGAACATCACTGACATCCGCAAACCGGCTGCGGCAGCCAGAAACGGTGGCGCGGATGCGGTGTCGCTGATCAACACCATCAATTCGATCACCAGCGTCAATCTGGACACGTTCAGCCCTGAACCGTCCATTGACGGCAAAGGCAGCCACGGTGGGTATTGCGGCCCCGCCGTCAAGCCCATTGCATTGTCGATGGTGTCCGAGATCGCGCGGGCCGACGCGACGCGGGGCCTGCCGATTTCCGGCATCGGCGGCGTCACCACATGGCGTGACGCGGCCGAGTTCATCTCGTTGGGTTGCGGCAACGTTCAGGTGTGCACCGCTGCGATGACCTATGGCTTCAAGATCATCGACGAACTGACGGCAGGGCTGTCGGAATGGATGGATGAGAAGGGTTATTCCAGCATAGATGAAGTGATCGGACGTGCGGTGCCCAATGTCACCGACTGGCAGTATCTGAACCTCAACTACGTCGCCAAGGCGAAGATCGATCAGGATCAGTGCATCAAGTGTGGCCGGTGTTATGCGGCCTGCGAAGACACCAGCCACCAGGCGATTTCCATGTCCGAGGACCGCGTCTTTGAGGTGATGGATGACGAATGCGTCGCCTGCAACCTCTGCGTCGATGTTTGTCCGATCGAAGGCTGCATCGATATGGTGCCGATGGCAGCGGGCGAAGTTGATCCCCGGACCGGAAAAGAAGTTCAGCCAACCTATGCGAACTGGACGACGCATCCGAACAACCCGATGGCCAAGGCGGCCGAATGACGGGATTGCGACAGATCGTCAAGGGGCCGTTTTTTCGGCCCCTTTTTTCAGGGGCTCAGAAGTTTGCGGTACAACGTGTCAACAAAGGTTTCTGCGCCCTCGAACGGATCTTCGTTGCCCAGAATTGCACGAACCTGAACATCGAAATCCGCATAGTGCTGCGTCAAGGCCCAGATCGAAAACACCAGGTGGTAGGGGTGCACCCGCGCGATTTTTCCTTGATCCATCCAGCCGGTAAGGATCGTGACCTTTTCGTCGACCAGTGTCTTGAGATCATTGGACAATGCATCGTGAATACGCGGCGCGCCCTGCACAAGCTCGTTGGCAAAAAGGCGGCTTTCCCGTGGTAGCTCCTGACTCATCTGCAACTTGCGCCGAATGTATGCCAGGATTTCCTCCATCGGATCGCCGTCGGCGTCCAGATCATGCAGCGGAGCCAGCCAGGTATCCAGCAGGCCGGACAGCAATTCAGTATGGATCGCTTCTTTTGATGGGAAATAGTACAGCAGGTTCGGCTTGCTCAGACCTGCTTCTGCCGCGATCTGGTCTACGGTTGCGCCGCGAAACCCGTGGGCTGAAAACACGTTCAGGGCGGCTTCTAGAATCGCGGCGCGGTTCTTTTTCTGAATACGGGTCGGTGCGCGGTCTTTTGGCATGTTTTCAGCGTGTCTCTTTTTTCGTCGAACAGGTGCGGGACGTACTGGAAATTTCAGCTGAACCGCGCAAATTCTTGACTGATACCGAACCCGTGATAGCGTGAGTTTGACCATATGGTCAAATCAAGACATCAAAAGCGAGCCAACTCGCCAGCAAACAGGGAAGATGAACATGGCAGCTCCGGCGCAGAATCTCAGGATCAATGGCGACAGGTTGTGGGACAGCCTGATGGAGATGGCCAAGATCGGCCCGGGTGTCGCTGGTGGCAACAATCGCCAGACCTTGACGGATGAGGACGCGGAAGGCCGCGCCTTGTTCCAGAAATGGTGCGAGGAAGCAGGGTGCACCATGGGGCTTGACCAGATGGGCAACATGTTTGCCCGCCGCGAAGGCACTGACCCGGACGCGCTGCCGGTTTACGTGGGATCGCATCTGGATACGCAGCCGACAGGCGGTAAGTTTGACGGCGTGCTGGGTGTCCTGGGAGGGCTGGAACTGATCCGGACGCTGAACGACCTGGGGATCAAGACGAAACATCCGATCGTCGCCACCAACTGGACAAACGAAGAAGGCACGCGTTACGCGCCGGCGATGCTGTCTTCGGGCGTATTTGCCGGGATGCACACGCAAGACTGGGCATACAACCGCGAAGATGCTGAGGGCAAAAAGTACGGGGATGAGCTGAACCGGATCGGCTGGCGTGGTGATGAAGAGGTGGGCGCCCGCAAGATGCACGCGTTCTTTGAACTGCATATCGAACAGGGCCCGATCCTTGAAGCTGAAGGCAAGGATATCGGCGTCGTCACCCATGGTCAGGGGCTGAGCTGGACGCAGATCACGGTAACGGGCAAGGACGCGCATACCGGATCGACACCGATGCCGATGCGCAAGAATGCCGGGCTGGCCATGGCGCGGATCCTGGAGAAAGTCGACGAGATCGCATGGTCTCATGCTCCGCATGCGGTGGGCGCGGCGGGGCATATCGATGTCTACCCGAACTCACGCAATGTGATCCCGGGCAAGGTGGTGTTTACGGTCGATTTCCGCTCGCCCGAGCTGGAGGTGATCACCGACATGGAAAACCGCCTGCGGGTGGCTGCCGAGGACATCGTTGACGAGATGGGTCTTCAGATCGAATTCGAGAAAGTCGGCGGGTTCGATCCGGTGAAATTTGACGATGCTTGCGTATCGGCCGTGCGAAACGCAGCCGAACGGCTGGGCTATTCGCACACTGATATCATCTCGGGCGCGGGGCATGATGCCTGCTGGATCAACCGGGTTGCGCCGACCGCGATGATCATGTGCCCCTGTGTTGACGGGCTGAGCCACAATGAAGCCGAAGAAATCAGCAAGGAATGGGCCGCAGCCGGGGCGGATGTTCTGCTGCATGCCGTGGTCGAGACTGCCGAAATCGTGGAATAGGGGGCGCTGCCCCCGTCGCCCTAAGGGCGACTCCCCCGGGATATTTTTGGCCAGATGAAGCAAGCGGCGCAGACCGCATCAGGGAGTTCAAAATGAGTACTGTCATCAAAAACGGAACCGTTGTCACCGCGGATTTGACTTACAAGGCGGATGTGTTGGTGGAGGGTGGGTTGATCACCGAAATCGGCATGAACCTGAAGGGGGACAAGGAACTGGACGCAACCGGCTGTTTTGTGATGCCGGGCGGGATTGATCCTCATACCCATCTCGAAATGCCGTTCATGGGCACCTATTCCAGTGATGACTTTGAAAGCGGGACGCGGGCGGCCCTGGCGGGTGGCACCACCATGGTTGTCGATTTTGCACTTCCCAATCCGGGTGAAAGCCTGCTGGATGCGCTTAAACGTTGGGACAACAAGTCGACACGGGCCAATTGTGACTATTCGTTCCACATGGCGGTGACCTGGTGGGGGGAACAGGTGTTCGACGACATCAAAACCGTGATCGAGACGCGCGGTATCAACACCTTCAAGCATTTCATGGCCTACAAGGGCGCGCTGATGGTGAATGATGATGAGCTGTTCGCCTCGTTCAAGCGTCTTTCCGAGCTTGGCGGTACCGCCCTGGTGCATGCCGAGAATGGGGATGTGGTGGCAGAGCTGAGTGCCAAGCTGCTTGCCGAAGGCAATACCGGCCCCGAGGCACATGCGTATTCGCGCCCGCCGCAGGTGGAAGGCGAAGCCACCAACCGGGCGATCATGATCGCGGACATGGCGGGTGTCCCGCTGTATGTTGTACACACCTCGTGTGAAGAGGCGCATGAAGCCATCCGTCGGGCAAAAATGCAGGGTAAACGGGTGTGGGGAGAACCCCTGATCCAGCACCTGACATTGGACGAAAGTGAATATTTCAATCAGGATTGGGACCACGCGGCGCGACGGGTCATGAGCCCTCCGTTCCGCAACAAACAGCATCAGGACAGCCTGTGGAATGGCCTGCAATCGGGAACGCTGAGCGTGGTTGCAACCGATCATTGCGCCTTTACAACCGAACAGAAACGCTTTGGCGTCGGGGATTTCACCAAGATCCCGAATGGCACCGGCGGGCTGGAAGACCGGATGCCGATGCTGTGGACACATGGGGTCAACACTGGGCGTCTGACACCGAACGAATTCGTGGCTGTCACTTCAACAAACATTGCCAAGATATTGAATTGCTATCCTAAAAAGGGTGCGGTTCTGGTCGGGGCGGATGCTGATCTTGTTGTCTGGGATCCTGAGAAAAGCAAGACAATCAGCGCCGCGTCGCAGCAATCTTCGATCGACTACAATGTGTTCGAGGGCAAAGAGGTCAAAGGTCTGCCGCGCTTTACTCTGACGCGGGGTCAGGTGGCGGTGCATGACGGTGAAATCCGGACGCAGGAAGGTCATGGGGACTTTGTCGCGCGTGAGGCGAACACCACCGTCAACAAGGCGCTGAGTACCTGGAAAGAGCTGACCGCCCCAAGACCCGTCGAGCGGACAGGAATTCCGGCGACCGGTGTTTGATCAGTTGGGGCCGCTTTGCTGGCGGCCCTGACACCACTCTTTTCAAGGCAGTAAAATGAACACTGAAAGCACGACCCAGCCCGTCATCGAGGCAAGGCAGCTGGACCTGACATTCCAGACCAATGATGGGCCAGTACACGCGCTTAAAGACGTGAACCTGACTATCGACAAGGGCGATTTCGTCAGTTTCATCGGGCCGTCCGGCTGTGGCAAAACCACCTTTCTGCGCTGTATTGCAGCCCTTGAGACTCCCACGGGCGGGACGCTGACCGTCAATGGCATGACGCCTGATGAGGCGCGTCGAAAACGGGCGTACGGGTATGTCTTTCAGGCGGCGGGCCTATATCCCTGGCGCACCATAGCAAAGAACATAAAACTGCCTCTTGAGATCATGGGATACCCTGCTGCCGAACAGAATGAACGGGTGAGAAAAGTCCTGGAACTAGTTGATTTGGAAGGGTTTGGCGGCAAGTTTCCCTGGCAGTTGTCCGGTGGGATGCAGCAGAGGGCCAGTATTGCTCGGGCCCTTGCGTTCGACGCGGATATCCTGCTGATGGACGAGCCGTTTGGGGCGCTGGATGAGATCGTGCGGGACCATCTGAACGAGCAGCTTCTTGAGCTTTGGGCGCGTACGGAAAAGACGATCGGATTTGTGACGCATTCCATTCCCGAGGCGGTTTATCTGAGCACAAAGATCGTGGTGATGAGCCCACGGCCCGGGCGGATCGCCGATGTGATTGACAGCCCGCTGCCCAAGGAACGGCCGCTGGACATTCGCGACACCCCGGAATTCATCGAGGTCGCGCACCGTGTGCGCGAAGGTTTGCGGGGTGGGCATTCCAATGACGGCTGAGTTGAATGCGGATAAGATCCGGCGCGCGGCGCCAGACGATGTGTCAGCCTGCGCCAGGGTTGTTCATGACTGGGCCACGCAAACAAGCTGGATGCCCGACGAACTGCCGGTCGATGAACTGGCGAAACTGATCAGCGACGCATTCGACAACCGCGAAATGTGGGTCGCAGGTGATCCGGTCGATTGCTACATGTCAGTGGACCCGGCACAGAATAAAATCGGCGCGCTGTATTGCAGCCGGACGGGGCAGGGTATCGGCAAGCGCCTTGTCGACAAAGCAAAAGAGGGCCGAAATTTTCTCTGGCTGACGACGCACCGGCCCAATACGGCGGCGCAACGTTTTTATCGCCGTGAAGGGTTTGAAGTGACGGCCGAGGAACCCCCTGTGCCGCCGGATACCGTGCCCGTCTATCGGATGGAGTGGCGTGCATGAAGCAGGTCATCGCCGTATTCACAGTCATCGCCGCAATTGTTCTGTTCTGGTACGTGGCCTGTATTCCGATGAACATAAAGGGCGTGTTGACCGAACAGGAACGCGCAGGGGCCGTCGTGCAGCCGCCATCCGCCAAGGACCGGCGGGACATGTCCGAGGTTGGTCTTGTTTTGAACAACTCATTCGCCATCCCGGCCACGTGGGAACAGGACAGGCCTCGATTACCGGCCCCGCATCAGGTCGCTGTGGAAATGTGGGAAACGACGGTCCAGAAAAAGATCACTTCGAAACGGTCGCTGATCTATCATGGCTGGGTCACGCTCAGTGCGACGATGCTGGGATTTGCGATTGGCACCGGCCTAGGCATTCTTCTGGCCGTGGGTATCGTGCATAGCCGCGTGATGGACCTGTCGGTCATGCCATGGGCCATTGTCAGTCAAACCATTCCGATCATCGCGCTGGCGCCGATGATCATTGTGGTGCTGTATTCCGTCGGTATCCAGGGCATCATTCCCAAGGCGATCATATCGGCCTATCTGAGTTTCTTTCCGGTTGTCGTCGGCATGGTCAAGGGCCTGCGCAGCCCCGATGCGATGCAGCTGGACTTGCTGCGGACGTATAACGCCAGCCGGTCTCAAGGCTTTTGGAAGCTGCGCCTGCCGGCATCCATGCCGTATCTGTTCACCTCGCTGAAAATCGGGATCGCTGCGTCGCTGGTCGGCGCCATTGTTGGTGAGCTTCCGACTGGGGCTGTTGCCGGTCTGGGCGCGCGATTGCTTGCCGGCAGCTATTACGGTCAGACGGTACAGATCTGGTCGGCTCTGTTCGCGGCTGCCATTCTGGCGGCGTGCCTGGTCGGGTTGCTGGGGCTGATTGAACGGGCCGTATTGAAACGGATGGGGGTGGCGCAATGATACTGGTTTTGTATGCTGTCCTGCTTTGGCTTTTGGGCTGGTGGTTGAACAGCCGGTTGGCCAGCGGGCCTTATGCTGACACCCGAATGGTGCGATTTCTGGCCCCGCTGATCTTTGGCCTGACGGTCATCGGGATCTGGGAGCTTCTGGTGCGCGGGCTTGAGGTTCCTCTGGTTATCCTGCCAGCGCCATCGGTCATTGCGGTGCGATTTGCGGACAGCCTTCCGATCCTGTGGGCTGACTTTGTGCAGACCATCATCAAGGGCGCGTTCAGCGGCTATGTCATCGGGTGCATCGCGGCCTTTCTGATGGCGATTGCGGTGGATCGCTGGGATTTCCTGCGTCTGGGCCTGTTGCCGGTCGGGAATTTCGTGGCCGCCCTGCCGATTGTGGGAACCGCCCCCATTCTGGTGATGTGGTTTGGGTTCGACTGGCACTCCAAGGCGGCGGTGGTGGTTGTGATGGTGTTCTTTCCGATGCTCGTCAACACCGTGGCGGGCTTGCGGGAAGCCACCTCGATGCAGCGCGATCTGATGGAGACCTATGCCGCAACCTATTGGCAGAGCTTCGTGAAACTGCGTTTGCCCGCAGCGATGCCCTTCATTTTCAACGGGTTGAAGATTTCCACCACTTTGGCACTGATCGGCGCTATCGTGGCCGAGTTCTTCGGTTCACCGACACTTGGTATGGGGTTCCGGATCTCTACCAGTGTCGGGCAATTGTCGCTGGACATGGTCTGGGCTGAAATCGTTGTTGCGGCACTGGCCGGCACGGCCTTTTATGGGCTGGTGGCGGGGATCGAAAAAGTGGTGACCTTCTGGCACCCGTCACAGCGCGGATAAAACAAAGAAATCAACAGACCCCGAAATTGGGGCACAACAAGCAACTAGGAGAAATGAAGATGAACAAGCTACTCAGCGGGGCGGTTGCCGCCTTTAGCCTCGCAGCCAGTGCGGCGCTGGCGGCGGATGAGGTGACATTGCAACTGAAATGGGTCACGCAAGCACAGTTCGCGGGTTATTATGTTGCCAAGGACAAGGGCTTTTACGAAGAAGAGGGGCTGGACGTCACCATTCTGCCCGGCGGGCCTGACATCGCTCCGACGCAAGTGATTGCAGGGGGTGGCGCCGATGTGACCGTCGAATGGATGCCTGCCGCGCTTGCTGCCCGTGAAAAAGGGCTGCCGTTGGTGAACATCGCGCAACCTTTCAAAAGCTCGGGTATGATGCTGACCTGCTGGAAAGACGCCGGGATCTCGTCGCCCGAAGACCTCAAGAACCGCACGCTGGGTGTCTGGTTCTTTGGCAACGAGTTTCCCTTCATGAGCTGGATGAGCCAGTTGGGCATCAGCACCGATGGCAAAAGCGAAAACGGAGTGGAAGTTCTGAAGCAGGGCTTCAACGTCGACCCGTTGCTTCAGCGTCAGGCGGATTGCATCAGCACCATGACCTACAATGAATACTGGCAGGTCATCGATGCCGGTGTCAGCCCGGATGAGCTGGTGACCTTCAAATACGAAGACCAGGGCGTGGCAACGCTGGAAGACGGTCTTTATGTGCTGGAAGAGAACCTGAGCGATGCGGCCTTCGCCGACAAGATGGAGCGGTTCGTGCGCGCGTCGATGAAGGGCTGGAAATACGCCGAGGAGAACCCGGACGAAGCGGCGGAAATCGTTCTGGAAAACGATGCAACCGGTGCCCAGACGGAAGAACACCAAAAGCGTATGATGGGTGAGATCGCCAAGTTGACCGCAGGGTCGAACGGCGCGCTGGACCCGGCTGATTTCGACCGCACCGTCAATACATTGCTGGCAGGCGGGTCTGATCCGGTTATTACCAAAAAGCCCGAAGGGGCCTGGACACATCAGATCACCGATGCTGCACTGAATTGATCTCAGCCTTTCCTTGGGGAATTGAAGCGCGGTCCCAAGCGGGGCCGCGTTTTTCATTCTAAATGCCGGATAAGTGTCTGTACTCGACCTGAAATCAGAGTAGTATTTACCTGTAAACGAACGCATTTCATACGAAATGTGAATTTAATGGGATAAAATGCAGGGATTTGCATCAGAATTCAGCTCTGCCATCGCGCTGATCTTTGAGGGAGACTCAGAGCTTTGGGCGATTGTGCTGTTGTCCCTAAAAGTATCCGTGTTTGCGGTTCTGATTTCTGCCCTGATCGGCATGCCCGTCGGTGCCGCCCTGGCTGTGGCCAGGTTTCCGGGGCGGCGGATGCTGATCGTTCTGATGAATGCCCTGATGGGGTTCCCGCCCGTGGTCGTGGGGCTGCTGGTCTATCTGATGCTGTCCCGTTCCGGCCCGTTGGGTGTGCTAGAGCTTTTGTATACCCCGACGGCCATGATCATTGCGCAGGTCGTGTTGGTCACTCCCATTATCGCGGCATTGACCAGGCAGGTGGTCGAAATGCTGGCCGAGGAATATTCTGAACAGCTGCGATCACTGGGCGTGTCGCGGCTGGCATCGGTTCCCGTGCTTCTCTGGGATGCGCGGCTGGCACTGGTTACGGCCTTGCTTGCGGGGTTTGGGCGCGCCATTGCCGAGGTCGGCGCCGTGATCATCGTGGGCGGCAACATCAATCATGTAACGCGCGTGATGACGACGACGATCGCGTTGGAGACGTCGAAGGGAAATCTGGCGCTGGCTCTGGCGCTGGGGGCAATCCTGATTGGGATCGCGGTGGCCGTGAACGCGATGGTCAGCGCGGTCAGCCTGCGGGCCGAACGGGAAGGGGTACGTCATGCGTGACCTGTTCTGCGACGCGGTGAATTGCCTGAAAGTCGAGAACCTGCAAATCCGAAGTAACGGCAAGGCGTTGTTGGACGTCTCGTCATTGGTTCTGGATGGGCCGGGGCCAACCTTGATTCTTGGCCCCAACGGTGCAGGCAAAAGCCTGTTGCTGCGCTGCCTGCACGGTTTGATCACGCCGGATCGGGGGCAGGTCGTCCAGGATGGAAAACCGCTGGGCGCGGCACAGAAAGCCCGCCAGGCGATGGTGTTTCAGAAACCGGTTCTGCTGCGTCGATCAGTTGCGGCAAACCTTGACTTCGTTCTCAAGCGTCAAGGCATGGGGCGAAGGGCCCGTAAGGCCCGTATCGCCGAATTGCTGGCCGAAGGCGGGCTGGACGGCAAGGCCAGACAACCCGCGCGGTCATTGTCCGGGGGAGAGGCGCAGCGATTGGCGATTCTCCGTGCGCTGGCGCTGGACCCCGAGACCTTGTTTCTGGACGAGCCCACCAGCGCGCTGGATCCAAGCGCGACCCAGATGATCGAACGAATGATATTGCGGGCATCGGCTCGGGCCGTGCGGATCGTGATGGTGACGCATGATATCGGTCAGGCACGTCGTTTGGCCTCGGACGTGGTCATGATGCAGGGCGGGCACGTCGTGGAACATGGTGTGGCAAAACAGGTTTTGAATTCACCCGAAAGCGATGCGTCGCGCCGCTATTTGGCGGGCGGATTGGTTACCTGAAACAGAGAAAGCGGAGAGAGTGATGTTCCGAAAAGCAATTCGGGCAGCAGCGGTGGCTTTGGGCCTGTTGACCAGCGCGGTTTCGGCGGAAGAGCCGTTTATTGTGGTGCAGTCGACCACGTCCACACAGAACTCGGGACTGTTGGAATACATTCTGCCGTGGTTCGAAGCCGATTCAGGTATCGATGTCCGTGTCGTGGCGGTTGGAACCGGTCAGGCCATTCGCAACGCCATCAACGGGGACGGGGATGTTCTTTTGGTTCACTCCAAACCGGCCGAGGAGAAATTTGTTGCTGACGGTTGGGGCGTAGAACGGAAGAATCTGATGTACAATGATTTCGTTCTGGTCGGCCCCAAGTCTGACCCTGCCGGAATTCGCGGCGGCACCGATGTGTTGGCCGCGCTGTCGAAAATCGCCGAGGCCGAAGCGCCGTTTGCATCACGCGGTGACGACAGCGGAACACACAAGGCTGAACTGGGCTATTGGTCCGCAGCCGGGCTGGACCCTGCCGAGGCTTCGGGTGCGTGGTATCGCGAGACCGGATCTGGTATGGGCGCGACGCTGAACGTGGCCAGTGGAATGGATGCCTATACGCTGACGGATCGGGCCACTTGGCTGTCGTTTGGGAACCGGGGAAATCTTGAGGTATTGGTCGAAGGGGATCCACGCCTGTTCAATCAATACGGCGTGATTCTTGTAAACCCTGACAAGCACGCGCATGTGCGGGCGACGGCCGGCCAGCGTTTCATCGACTGGCTGACGGGGCCGGACGGGCAGGAGGCGATTGCGTCGTTCAGGCTAGACGGGCAGCAGGTGTTCTTTCCGAACGCCGACTAAGCCGGCCTGTGACGGGCGTATCCTGACAAGGTAAAAGGCGGGCGAGGGGTCATCCGCTGGCACCGTTGTGGTGTATCGTGCCCAGGCCCGACAGGTCGTAGCCACCGAATTCACGGGCCCTTTGGGCAAATTGATCCGAGCGCAGCAGAGTTATCAGTTTTTGCATTGGCGGATCAAAATATGACCTGCGCCAAACCGCCAGATCCAGCCTTTCGGAATGGGTGGGGACGAAACCCAGGTTGTAAAGCCCTGCCAAAGCACCCAGCCCGAAGCCGGCCTCGGCCTTTTCGCCGTGAAGGGCGATGGCCAGTTCTTCTTCGGTGCGCGCGCAGCCGGGGGTTACGTCCAGATCGTCTCGGCTCATGCCATGGGCTTCCAGCTGGCTATCGAAGAGGTGTTGGCTGGCCGCACTGTCCTGACGCATGATCACGCGGCGCGATTTGAGATCCTTGAACGTTTTGATATCCGATATGCCCGGGGCAAGAAGGAGCCCCCGCTTGCGCCGGGCGACTTCGTACAGCACCACCGGCCCTTCGCCCAAGGCGTCTCGCAGGGATTTTTCGTTGAACCCTCCGTCTTCGTGGATGTGCAACACAGCCGCCTGTGCGCTGCGTTCGCTCAGCCGTGTCAGCCCGTCAAAGGAGCCGTCGTAATAGGTGGCAAGCCCCGATCCGCTTTCACGCAGCGCCCAATCCAGCAGGGGATCGTGGCTGCCGGCAACAATCTGTGGCAGGGGCGGTTCGGCGACCTGCGGACCGGATCGCGACGCGTTGAGCCAGGCAATGATTTCGGCCCGCGGGAACAGCAGCTTGCCCATGGCGCGTACACAGGGCACCTCGCCCGAGGCGGCAAGATCATAGGCTTTGCGCTCGCCGATGCGCAGCAGATCTGCCAGTTCGCGGGTGGTCAGGTAGTGCGACATTCAGTCGAGGCGCACGGCAGAGCCGGACGTGGCATCGGCGGCGGTGAACCCGATCCGATCCAGCACGGCAGGGGCTGCCACGGCAATGACGACCATTGCGGCGACCGCGGCAAGAAAGGCTTTCATGGTCTCCTCCAGTTCAGTTCCGGGCGCTTGTTGCGCGGCGCAGAAAAGCAATAAGATCCTGACGATCCTGAGCTTGTGTAATTCGCTGCATCGGCATCTTGGACCCTGGAATGTAATGGTCAGGCCCTTCGTCGAAAAGAGCATTTATTGTTTCGTCATTCCAAATGATATCAGAGCCTTGCAGCGTATCCGAGTACAAATATCCCGGTAACGTGCCCGCGCGTCTGCCGAAAACCCCGTGCAAGGAGGGACCTGCGCGGCGTTGGCTGTCGGGTGTCAGGCTGTGACAGATCGAGCATTTCCGCGCGAACTGACGCTCACCATTGTCCATCTCGTCGGGGTTTTGCAGAAAACTCGGCTCGGCAGAAGCCATCTGTTGCCGGTCGGACAAGGTGGTGACTGGCCAACTGTACATGGCCTCGTCAATTCCGCCCGCATGGATGTTTTCACCATCGACCGAAAAGGCCAGGGCCCAGACTGGCCCCCGCAACGTTGCGCGAAAGTCCTGCGCGATGCGCCAGTCCGAGGTATCGATGACCATGATATAGCCTTCACCATCGCCCACGGCCAGAAACCGACGATCCGGGCTGAGCGCCATGGCAAGGATCGGGCGACGATCCAGAGTGAAATCGCGTTCTTCACCGGTGGAAAGGTCCAGTATTCGGGTCACTCCATCAACAGCACCGTAAGCGATCCAGTTATCCTGTTCATTCAGGACCAGTTCGTTGATGCCGAACCCGTGTTCGATGAGCCGGGTGATCTCTTGTCCACTCCTTACGTCCCAAATGCGCAGCGATCCATCGATGCCCGCTGAATAAAGCCGTGTGCCGTCAGAAGAAAACACCACGGCGTTCACACCGCTTCCGGTCGGCCCAAGAGTTGTGGGGGCAGTTCCGTTCACGGGCCAAACCCCAATCGTTCCGTCCCAACTGGCGGTTGCGACGTGGGTCTTGGACGCTGCCAGACCCACGATCTTGCCCTGATGTCGCCCAATCACGTCACCACCGGGCCACTTGCGCAGAGTGAAGTCATCTCCGGCGGAATAGATGGCCGTGCCATTGAAGGCAACGGCGTTCACGGCGGCTTCGTGACCTTCCAGCCATTCGGGGGTCCGATCAGCCCAGAGCCCGACGGAATTGTCGAAACTGGCTGTTGCGATCCGCCCGTCCGGGGCTGTGGCGATTCCCATGATTGGGCCGCCGTGTCCCTTGAGCGTGAAGAATTCGGCCAAGGCGGGCAGAGGGATCAGCGCCAGGGCCAGAACCAGCCCCCGCATCTATTCAGCAGGCGAGGTGGCGGTCTTGCCAGCCTCTTTTTCCTGAACTTCCTCCAGCCACAAAGAGTGGTGTTCACGGGCCCATTGTTCTTCGACCTCGCCGGTGCCCATGGCGTCAAAGGCGCCCTCCATTCCAACGGAGCCGAGATAGATATGCGCCACGATGATCGCAATGAACACATAAGCAACCATCACGTGCCAGACTTGGGCATATTGCATTTCTTCCTGCGGCGACATCTGCTCCGGCAGGTTCAAGCCCATCATTTGTGGAATACCGGTCGCATTGGCGATCTGGAAGGTTTTGGCAAACAAGGGCATCTCGAATGGGAACAACAGCGACAGACCCGACAGGCTGATGGAGACGCCCAGCAGGATGCAGGCCCAGAATATGATCTTTTGTCCCGCGTTGAACTTCTTTGCCGGTGGGTGGCTGTTCTTGGTGAACAACCCGCCACCTGCGGCCAGCCATTTCAGATCGACGCGGTTGGGGATGTTATGGGCAATCCAGTTTACCGTGACGATGATCAGGCCCAGCATGAAGGCCCAAGCCAGATTGTTGTGCAACCACTTGCAGCCCTGTGCGAGGGCCGCAAAGCCCTCTTTCCCGAAAACCGGGATCAGGAAGTCGCGCCCATAAAGCGTCAGCAGGCCCGTGACGCCAAGGATCAGGAACGACCCGGCAAACAGCCAATGGCCGAACCGCTCGAATCCGTTGAAACGCGTGACCGTGCGGCCGGTTTTCTCACCATCGATGCGAATTTTGCCTCGGATCAGGAAAAATAACAGGATGATGCCCAGCATCCCGGCAACGATATAGGTGCCGTATTCGCGCAGCGGTCCGGTGCGGAAGGTCAGCCACCACATGCCGCCATCCTGAATCAGCACGCTGTCTGCCGGACCATGAGAAGACACCGTCACATCAGCCGAGCCATAGCGCAAAGCGCGATACACGTCACTGTCCGAGGCCACACCACGCGTGCCAAGCTGCCCCAGCAACCCCTCGGCATTGCCCTGACCAGTGTTCTCGGAACGATAGCTGTTGTCGACGGTTTCACCACGCTGCCGGGCGAGAATGTCTTCCAGCGTTGTCGCTCCGCCGGTCGAGGTGCGCTCATCTGCCGTGGGTTCAGAGGTCTCTTGCGCCCATGCGGCTCCGGTCAGAAAAATCGAAACCAGCAGATACTGGATCAGACGCATAGGGGTATCCTCCTGTGCAATTTCATATCAGCGGTCAAACCCGCCAATTTGCTGGTGAAAGACGGCGCCGACCGGTGCGAGCGCTTCGCGAAGATCATCCTTGGCCGGACCATACACGTCCAACCCTACTGGCGTCAGAAGGGCCAGAAACCGTTCAGCAAAACTGGCACCGAAATTCTGCATATGTATCATGGCATCTTCGGAACTGGCGTAGCGTTCATAGATATGAACAGCCGAACCGGTCATGTGCCATTCATAGCTTCTGGCGCCGGTCTCCTGCTGCGTGGCCGTGACCATTTCTGCCATAAGCGCTTCGAACTCATCCTTTTTATCCAGATCGAGGTCAAGCTTCAGCAGCCAGTAAACATCATTGGTCATGCGCGCCTCTCAAATTTGTTTGCTGTGACGTTGCAGGAAACGGATCCCCGATCACATCACTTGAAAAGCCCCCCGCAAAGGGCGGGAGGCTGCTTTGTCAAAAGCCGGATTTCAACCGTCCTTCTGGTCGTAGGCCGTGCCCCAGCCCCAGGCGCCCGAGCCGAAACCGCGCGCCACGACGCGTTCACGGTAAACTGCGGAAACCACGTCGCCGTCACCGGCGAGCAGGGCCTTGGTGGAACACATTTCGGCGCAGATGGGCAGCTTGCCCTCGGCGATCCGGTTGCGACCGTATTTGGCGAACTCTGCGGTCGAGTGCGTTTCCTCGGGGCCGCCGGCGCAGAAGGTACATTTGTCCATCTTGCCGCGCGATCCGAAGTTACCCGCCTGTGGATATTGCGGCGCGCCGAAGGGGCACGCATAGAAGCAATAGCCGCAGCCAATGCACAGGTCCTTGGAGTGCAGGACGACCCCTTCTTCGTTCTGATAGAAGCAGTCGACCGGGCACACCGCCATGCAGGGCGCATCCGAACAATGCATACAGGCGACCGAGATCGAGCGTTCGCCCGGGTTGCCGTCATTGATCGTCACCACCCTGCGGCGGTTGATGCCCCACGGCACCTCGTGTTCGTTCTTACACGCGGTTACGCAGGCGTTGCACTCGATGCAGCGTTCAGCGTCGCAGAGAAACTTTGCTCTAGCCATTTATCGTCCTCCTTACGCTGCCCAGATCTTGCAGAGAGTCGCCTTGGTCTCTTGCATCTGGGTCACTGAATCATAGCCATAGGTCTGGGCGGTGTTGGTGCTTTCACCCAGCACATAGGGGTCTGCACCTTTGGGGTATTTCTCCCTCAGGTCCTCGCCTTGGAAATGGCCGCCGAAGTGGAACGGCATGAAGGCCACGCCGGCACCGACCCTGTTGGTCAGCATCGCCATCACCTTGACCTTGCCGCCCTCGGGACCTTCGACCCAGACCTGTGATCCGTCTCGAATGCCAAGGTTGTTGGCATCGCGCGGGTTGATCTCGACGAACATGTCCTGCTGAAGCTCGGCCAGCCACGGATTCGACCGGGTTTCGTCACCGCCGCCCTCATACTCGACCAGACGACCAGACGTGAGGACTATCGGGTAATCCTTTGAAAAGTCGTTCTTTTGGATCGATGCATAAAGTGTGGGTAGGCGATAGGCCTGACGGTCCTCGTAGGTCGGATAGTCCTCTACCAGATCGCGACGCGGCGTATAAAGTGGCTCACGATGGATTGGGATCGGATCCGGGAAGGTCCAGACAACCGCACGGGCCTTTGCGTTCCCGAAGGGCGCACAGCCATGTGCGATCGCGACCCGCTGGATACCGCCGGACAGGTCGGTTTTCCAGTTGGTCTTTGGTCCGGCCACGGCGTCGATGGCCGCGCGTTCCTCGGCCGTCAGATCACCGTCCCAGCCAAGATCCATCAGCATCTGCATCGTAAACTCTGGATAGCCATCCTGAATTTCCGATCCAACGCTATAGACCCCTTCGGCCAGCAGGTTGTCACCGTCGCGTTCCACACCGAAACGGGCGCGGAAGGTCAGGCCGCCTTCGGCCACCGGTTTGGACATGTCATAAAGGTTTGGTGTCCCCGTATGACCCATCTCAGCCGTTCCCCAGCAAGGCCAAGGTAGGCCGTAATACTCACCGTCGTTGGGTCCACCGATTGCCTGCAGCGTGGTTCTGTCAAACGTGTGCTGGTTGGCCATGTGGCTTTTCAGACGTTCCGGTGACTGACCGGTATATCCGATGGTCCAGAGGCCCGAGTTGAACTCACGCGTGATGCTTTCAACATTCGGGGTTTCCGGGTCGTCCATTTCGATGTTGCGGAAGAACCGATCCGCCCAGCCAAACTTGTTGGCGAATTTGGCCATGATGACCTCGTCCGGCAGACTTTCGAACAGCGGATCGACCACCTTGTCGCGCCACTGCAACGACCGGTTCGAAGCCGTGACCGAGCCACGGGTTTCGAACTGCGTACAGGCGGGCAACAGGTAGACGCCATCGGTGCGGTCATGCAGAACGGCCGAGACGGTGGGATACGGGTCGATCACGACCAGCATGTCCAGCTTTTCCATCGCCGTCTTCATTTCCGTCATCCGGGTCTGCGAGTTGGGCGCGTGGCCCCACAGAACCATGGCGCGGACATTGTTGTCCTGATCCATGTTGGCCGGGTCTTCCAGAACACCGTCGATCCAGCGGGAAACAGGAATGCCGCGCTCGTTCTGCAGCGGTTTGTCCTTGCCGTCCTTGTCCTTGATCGCGGCGAATTGACCGGCCAGCCATTCAGGTTCTTCGCCCCAGACACGGGCCCAGTGACCCCATGCGCCTGCGGACAGGCCATAATAGCCGGGCAGGGTATGGGAAAGAACACCAAGGTCCGTTGCGCCCTGAACGTTGTCATGACCGCGGAAGATGTTGGTGCCACCACCCGAGGTTCCCATGTTGCCCAGTGCAAGCTGAAGGACGCAATACGCGCGGGTGTTGTTGTTGCCGTTGGTGTGCTGCGTTCCGCCCATGCACCAGACAACCGTTCCAGGACGGTTGTTGGCCATCGTGCGGGCAACCCGCTTCAACTGCGATCCCGGAGTGCCGGTGACACGTTCCACCTCATCCGGGTTCCACTTGGCAACTTCTTCGCGGATCTGATCCATGCCCCAGACACGGGTGCGGATGAACTCTTTGTCTTCCCAACCGTTGTCGAAGATGTGCCAGAGGATACCCCAGATCAGCGCAACGTCCGTGCCGGGCCGGAAACGGACATATTCATCCGCATGCGCCGCAGTGCGCGTAAAGCGCGGGTCGCAGACGATCAGCGGGGCGTTGTTCTGCTCTTTTGCGCGCAGAATATGCAGCAGCGACACGGGATGCGCCTCGGCCGGGTTGCCGCCGATGATGAAGATCGCCTTGCTGTTGTGCATGTCGTTGTAGCTGTTGGTCATGGCGCCGTAGCCCCATGTATTCGCAACACCCGCAACAGTGGTCGAGTGGCAGATCCGGGCCTGATGGTCCACGTTGTTCGTGCCCCAGTAGGCGGCGAACTTGCGGAACAGATAGGCCTGTTCGTTGTTGTGCTTGGCGGAACCCAGCCAGTACACGCTGTCAGGCCCGGATTCTTCGCGGATGCTCATCATGCCGTCGCCGATCTCGTTGATCGCCTCTTCCCAGCTGATGCGCTTCCACTCTCCGCCTTCCTTTTTCATCGGATATTTCAGGCGGCGCTCGCCATGGGCGTGCTCGCGAACGGCGGCACCCTTGGCGCAATGGGCGCCCAGGTTGAACGGACTGTCCCAGCCGGGCTCCTGCCCGATCCAGACGCCGTTCTGAACTTCGGCAACCACCGTGCAACCGACCGAACAATGCGTGCAGACGGACTTGATGTTCTCGACAGCCGTGTTGGCTGCGGTCTGGGCGCTGGCTGGCGTCACGGTTCCACCCGTGGCGCTGATCGCGGCAAGGCCGCCGATCGTCAGGCCCGATCCACGCAGGAATGCGCGGCGATCGACGGTTTTCTCGCCGACCTGGGACAGGATACTTGTCCGCTGGGGGCGTCTCGCAACCCCGTTGGTCTTTTTCCTAAGCATTTGTTTCCTCCCTTGCGCGCCGTGTATGCCACGGCTGGCTTGGTACTGCTGAAGCCGACGTCGGGGCCAATCGCAACCGTCAGTCGGGTGTGAAAACGTCCGATCCTAGAACCGGGTGCTTTCGATGTAGGCGCGTGTATGCGCGGTATCCTGGATGCGGGTATCGTCTGTCGGCGCTTCGGCCGCTTCGGCTTTCCCGGTCAGGCTGGCGGCGGCAACAGCAGCAGGCGCTGCGGTTCCGGCCAGTTTGAGGAAGTCGCGGCGTGTGGCGCCTTCTTCCTTGGTCTTGCTCATGGGCTCCTCCTGTCCCAATTGCGGTTTGGTGCCCACAGGGCACCGGCGATGTGCGGGCTACCCCGCTGTCATCCGGAACGCTTCGCGCTCGATCTCCATGAATACCCGACCGGCGGTGCCGACGGATGCATAGAGAACAGAGTTTTCAGCAGCTTCCAAATCCGAATAGAAATGTGCGGCCCATGGGCCGATATGTTTGCTCCAGAATGCTTTCTGGTCTTCAAGCGATGCCGGGCTGCCAAAACGCCCAACGATCATGCCTGCCATCATCTCCATCAATGAGGCGATGTTGTCCTCGGGCTCAAACACGTTCTGGGCGCGTGTGATCCCGCGCACCGCCATGTCATTGCGGAGCTGCGCCAGAGGTTTCTCGTTCAGAAAACCCGTGAGATAGAAGCTGGCATAGGGCAGCAATTCGCCCCGACCCAAACCGATGAACAATGCGTTGAATTCCCGTTCCGCGGCGGCGGGCTTGGTGACCTTTGCAACCCGCGCCATGGCTTGGATGGCCTGACCAAGATCAGTGTCATCCCCGCTAAGGCTCGCCATTTGATCCAGCAGCATCTGGTCGGGTGTACCGGCCAGCAGCAAGCCCAGAAAGTTGTAGAAATCCGCGCGCAGGCGATCCTCGGCTGAAACGTCCAGAGTGTGCGCGTCACTTGCGGTCATTCGGTCATCCTTCAAATTCAAATGTCATTCGACGTGGCGCCGGGGGAAGGTCGATTTCTTCCGGCTCGTCCGCGCGGGCGACGGAAACCGGTTCGGGCCCGGTATCGGGTTCGACCGGCTCGGCCTCGGGTTCAGCGCGCGTATCGGCTTCGCTTTCAGCAGCATCGTCTTTGGCCTCTTCCGCGTCGGCCGCCAGTGCTTCGATATGTGCCAGCATGCCCTTTCCAACCTGATAGGCGGTTTGCATGTTTTCGATCACGCAGGCCGCATCGGTGTAGTCTTCGCCGTAATCAACCAGCCCGTCGACATTGGCCAGAACCGGGTTCAGCCGCCACAGCCGACGCAAAGCCCGACGGCGCAGGCGATCAGGCACGGCCTTGGCCATGAAGCCCGAAACATCGTCGCCGGGTTGCAGGGTCTCTGGGTCGGGAAGGTTGAACTCGGCGAGGATCTCGGCGTCATCCTTTTCTTCCAGCTCCGCTTGCCGTTCTGCGATCGCCTGTTCTTCAAGGGCCAGTGCCTCGGCCTCGGCTTCGGCGTGAACGGCGGCCTTTCGGCGAGACCAGAAATCATCGGGCCGGTTCATTGCAGCGCCTTTCTCGGGGCGCGATACACGTCCGACGTCTGCCGGATACGAGCATCACCCTTGCCGTCTTCAACCAGATCTGTCCGCTTCTTGTCGCGGCGGCGCTTGACGAAAACTTCGTGCTGATGATGTTTCAGAGTAAAATCGCGAACCCAGGCAATCAGCCCTACAGTCATCGGGATCTTCTCGACAATTTCTTCACCGGTATCCGCGTAATCCTGCCCCTCGAACGGAGAGGCGGTGATCAGAACTGCATTCAGGGGAGTTTCGCCTTTCAGTTCGTCCCGCAGCACAAGGTACAGCGAAGGCTGCCCATCCGACAAATTGACCATGTAGGCTTCGGTTTCATCTGCCCAGAGCGTCAGGGGCAAGGTGGCCGCGTGATACTCGACGGCATCGCCTTCGCGGCGCAGTTCCTGCCAGTCGGCCGGCCCCGCGCCGGGTAAAAGGGCCACAGCGCGCCAGTTCCACCGGGCCCACCGTGTGACCCCGGGTGTCTTGCGCACGATGACGCCAACCGGCATTTCAGTCTGGCTTGCGGCCTTGGCCACTGGCTCCTCCCCGAAAGGCTCTCCCCTGCCTTTCCAAGTCCACTATGGTACACAAACTGGCTGTGTGCCAAGCCTAAGCTCTACGACTTTGGTCGTAGTCCAGGGTAGCAACTGCGTGAGCAGGTCCTGTGAATGCTTGTATTTCGTGGCATTTATTGCCGAAATTCAACCCTATGCAGGAAACGCGGCAAGGGGTTGAAGTTGCTTTCCCGGGGGTACAGCCTAGTGTGCATGGAACCGGGGCGGTTGCCCGAGGAGAGGATATGGCCACGAAACTACTGCTATGTGATTGCGCCGGAACACAGGCATTCGATCCGGACAAGATCGAAAGCGCCTGCGGCGTTGCCTGTTCCAGGTTGCATACCGCGCTTTGTACCGATGAGTTGCAGTCCGCCGCGGACTTGATGAAAGAAGGTGATACCGTCATCGCTTGTGCGCAAGAGCATGACGTTTTCAGGTCACTGGCCGAAGACCTGAATATCGACGTGCCCGGATTTGTCGATCTGCGCGATCGGGCCGGGTGGTCAGACCAAGGTGCGGATGCGACCCCCAAGATGGCGGCATTGGCGGCCGAGGCCGTTCTGGCGCAACCGGTAACACCCAGCGTGGATGTCTTCAGTGAAGGCACCTGTTTCATCATCGGGCCCGGTGCGGTGGCCTTTGATCTGGCAGAGCGTCTGGCGGAGTCGTTGGCAGTGACCGTCATGACGACCGATTTGTCAGAGCCCCTCTCGCGCGCCTATGACGTGGTACGGGGGCGGCTGCGTTCGGTTTCCGGTGCGCTCGGTGGGTTTTCGTTGCGTCTGGACGAGCTTCAGCAGGTCGTGCCCGGTGGGCGCGGCGCGTTTGCTTGGACCGATCCAAAGGACGGTGCGCTTTCATCGTGTGACATTGTCATCGATCTGGCAGGAGAAACGCCCTTTGTTCAGGCCCCGGACAAGCGCGAAGGCTATTTGCGGGCTGATCCCAGGGATGCGGTTTCCGTGGAGCGTCTGGCTTTTGAAGCCGCGCAATTGGTGGGGACATTCGAAAAGCCGCTTTATGTGCGCGTGGAAGAAACCCTGTGTGCCCATTCCCGGGCCGAGCAGGTGGGCTGTACCAACTGTTTGGATATCTGCCCAACCGGTGCGATTTCCCCGGCGGGCGAGCATGTGGCGATTGACCCGATGGTATGTGCAGGCTGTGGTGCTTGCGCCGCGCTGTGCCCTTCAACGGCCATAACCTACGAAGACCCACCTGTTTCGGCGCTGTTGTCGCGGATGCATATTCTGGCCCGTACCTATCGACGGGCCGGCGGCACCGCGCCTCGGTTGCTTGTACATGACGCCCACGGGGCCGAAATGATCCGGTTGGCGGCGCGTTTCGGGCGTGGATTACCTTCGGATGTGATTCCATTGGAATTGAACGTGATATCTGGCTTTGGCCATGCCGAGATGCTGGCGGCTCTGGCGCATGGGTTCGCGCGGGTGGTTGTGCTGTTGGCGCCGACGACTGAACGCGAGGCGTTGAACCGGGAGCTTGAATTGGCACATGCCATTGCTGGCCCCGAGGGTATAGGCCTGATTGACGAAACAGACCCCGATGCGATGTCCGATCTGCTGTACGGGCAGGCGGTGCCCCGGCCTTTGTCCGATCCGGTCTTGCCTATGGGCAATCGCCGGCAAATCGCGCGGCTGGCAGCACAGGCGCTGAACCCGCAGGCTGAATCGCCTTTGCCGCTGCCTGAAAATGCGCCTTACGGGGCAGTTGCAGTGAATACCGACAGCTGCACCCTGTGCCTCAGCTGTGTGTCGCTGTGCCCATCCGGTGCGTTGATCGACAATCCGGATATGCCGCAATTGAACTTCCAACAAGACGCCTGTCTGCAATGCGGGATGTGCAAGACCATATGCCCCGAGGATGCGATCACGCTTGTTCCACAACTTGATCTCAGCGATGCGGCCCTGTCACAGCAGGTTCTGAACGAAGAAGAACCTTTTGCCTGCGTGGAATGCGGGGCATTGTTCGGCGTGAAGTCCACGGTTGAGCGGATCATGGAGAAGCTGTCGGGCACGCATCCGATGTTCGCGACGTCGGATCAGGCGCGGATGATCCAGATGTGTGACAATTGCCGGGTGAACGTGCAGTTCCAACAGCAAGACAATCCTTTCCAGTCAAAGCCCAAGCCTCGGGTCGTCACGACCGAGGATTACTATTCAGGCAGAAAGGATCACTGAAGTTTCAGAGGTGCACCCAGATCCGCAGCGTCGATGCGCGATACGAACGCCAGGATCGCGTCAAGATCGTCCAATGTCATCTCAACCGGGTGAATAGGAGACGGGCGTTCGGGATCGAAAGGCGGTGTCAGACCGTCGATCTGTGTGAATGCGGGGTGGGGGTTCAGGGCGAAAAACGCTTCGAATCGCTGCGACCAGTCGGGCATTGCGCGCAGAACGGCGAAAGAGGGCGTCGACCCCAGGCCATTCATGCGGTTCCTTGGCCCGATGACATGACAACGCCCGCAATGGGTCATCGAAAGTTCTTCGCCAAGTTGGGTGTCGCCCTCGACGATGTCACCGGACTCAACCACGGCAATATCAAAATTGGCAGAGTAGGGCCCTCCGTCTGCCGGGGCAAAGCTTTCCACCGTGCGCTTGCCGATATCCGACTTCAGCCATTCAAGAAAACGGGCCTGGCGGTCACTGTCTTCGATACGCAGGTGATAGATCACACCGTCGCGGGCAAAGACCGGATCACCGGGCGGCGCGGTTTCCAGCGCCATGACCCCGGCGTCGTCTGCAATAACACGGATCCCGGTCTTGAGAGAGAAGCGAGGAAGGATATGTTGCAACAGGCCAGAGTCTTTAACCTCTGCCGGGGCCGCAAGGCCAATCGCCTCTTGTGACCAAGAGGGGGTGGCAGAGAGCGTCAGGCTCAGGCACAAGAGGACAAAGCGCATGGCTCAACGTAACTTCGCGGGGCGGGATGCGTCAAATGTACAGACAAAGACGGAGACACGTGCAATGAGCGGCGAGTCGATACGCACGCCCCTGTCAGCAGGGCGGATCAAGGGGAACAAGCATGAGTGTTCGTGACGCGGTTCTGGCGAACCTGAAAAAGATCACCGACCCGGTATCCGGGCAGGACATCGTAAGCGCAGGCATCGTGCGCGCCTTGAATGTGGAAGGCGACACGGTACGCTTCGTGCTTGAGGTCGATCCGAAATATGCGGAAAAGATGGAACCCGTCCGCGCCACGGCTGAAAAGGCCGCTCAGATGGTGGAAGGCGTGGCAAATGTTTCGGCCTTGATGACCGCGCATTCCGACAAGGCACCGCCGGATCTGAAACCGAAACCCAAGCCATCGCAAACCGGGCCGCAGGCAGTGCCGGGTGTGGATCGGATCATCGCCGTTGCCTCCGGCAAGGGTGGGGTTGGCAAATCCACCGTTTCGGCCAACCTTGCCTGCGCATTGGCTGCGGAAGGCCGGCGTGTAGGTCTGCTGGATGCGGATGTTTACGGGCCGTCGCAACCCCGGATGTTGGGTGTCTCGGGCCGTCCGGCCAGCCCTGACGGCAAGACAATCCTGCCGCTGCGCAACCACGGGGTCACCATGATGTCGATGGGTTTGATGACCAACGAAGGTCAGGCGGTTGTCTGGCGCGGGCCGATGCTGATGGGTGCGCTGCAACAAATGATGAGCCAGGTGCAATGGGGCGCGCTGGATGTTCTGATCGTCGATCTGCCGCCCGGCACCGGTGACGTGCAACTGACGCTGAGCCAGAAGTTCCAGGTGGATGGTGCCATTGTCGTTTCAACGCCGCAGGACGTGGCCCTGATTGATGCCCGCAAAGGGATCGACATGTTCAACCAGCTCAAGACACCCATTGTCGGGATGATCGAAAACATGTCCACGCATATCTGTTCGAACTGTGGACACGAAGAACATGTTTTCGGTCATGGTGGTGTCAAGTCCGAGGCAGAGGCGCTGGGCGTGCCATTGTTGGGAGAAATCCCCTTGCATCTGGACATCCGCGTCGCCGCTGACGGGGGCGCGCCCATCGTTGTCAGCAAACCTGACAGCCCGCAAGCCGAGGCATTCCGCAAGATCGCCCGTGACATGATCGCCAAAGGCAACGCATGAGCCAGCCGGTTTTCCCACCCTTGCTGACGGGCCACCCGGTTCAGGGTGGGGAAGACCCGTTCGAGCGCGCGCAGGCCATGGCTGCGCTAGGCTGTGATGCGGGGACGGTTGTCTACAATATTCAGGCGGATTTCCTGCGCGTGGCAATTGTTTTTGCCCCCGAGGTACCGTTGCAGGATGCCGTGGCGATGCTGCCGCTTTGTGCTGTGGGATTCCAGAACGCGCTGGGTGCTTTGGCCCCGCCAGAGGTTGCGGTGCATCTGGGTTGGGATGGTCTGATTTGCGTGAACGGCGCGCGGTGCGGCCGGTTTCGCGCGGCTGCGTCAACATCAATGCCCGAAGAAGAGCCGGACTGGCTGATCGTCGGTTGGGAGCTGACGCTGTTGCAAACCAGTGATGCGCCGGGTGAAACCCCTGATATCACCGCGCTGTACGATGAAGGCTGTGCCGAGGTTTCTGCAACGCAGTTGGTGGAAAGCTGGTCACGACACATGTTGACCTGGCTCAACCGTTGGCAGGAGGATGGCAACGCGTCCTTGCACGCCGAATGGATGGGCCTGCTGCGCGGCGTGGGCGAACCGCTGATCGACGGTGGCGTATTCCTTGGAACGGATGAACGTTTCGGGATGCTGATCCGCGATGGGGTCGATACGTATCTGCGCCCACTAACTGCCTTGTTGGAGAACCGAGAATGAAACTGGCCCGTGCGATCCATTTCGACGAAAGCGACATGAACGTGTTTCACTCCCCGGCGCGCACCGGAGAGTGGTGCGTTTCGGGCGGGTTTGAGTTTTCCAACTGGGGGCAGGGCGATCTTGAAGGCAAGGCTCGACAGGCATTTGCGAACGGTTGGCTGGGGTTGGAAACCTTTGGCCGGGTAACTTTTGTGGCCGTGACGCAGATCGAAGCCGCAGAGAAAAACCAGATCACGCGTGATCTGGCCGAACATTTTGTGCAGTTCTATGGCGCACCTTCGGTCGAGGCCGCATTGGGCGTTGCGCAAGCTGAAATCGACCACATGTCAGAGTTGTGCGAAGACCATACGGCCAACACGCTGTTGACCGTCGCAAGGCAATTGACCGACACAGGCGTGCACGAAGCTTTTCGGGTCATCACTCCGCAGGACGCGGAGCTGGAGGCGTTGGCGGTTCACGGGTCGTTGGACGATTAGATCAGGTCGACAAACCCGCCGAACTGCCCGCGTTTGAAGATCAGCCCTTTGCCGGTGCGATACATGACCTGTTCCACCTGACCCACGATGATCAGATGATCCCCGGCGTCATGACGGGCATGAAGGCGGCAATCGAACCGGGCCAGACACTGGGCGAGATGCGGACGCCCGGCCTCATCCTCGGTCCAGTCCGCATGTGAGAAATCCGCCCCATCGCGTGCAAACCGCAACGCCTGTTCCTGCTGATCCTGCGCCATGACGTGGATCGAATAGAGATCACAGGTACTGAACGTATCGAATCGGAATGATTCCTTGGCCAGACACCACAGGACCAGTGGCGGCTCCAATGAGACCGAGGCAAATGAATTCACCGTAATGGCACGCGGGCCCTTGTCGGATTGCGCGGTAATTACCGTGACGCCGGTGCCAAAGCATCCCAGCGCTTCCCGAAAGGCGGGGCTTTGATCCGGGGTCGGTGTAAAGGTCTTTTCGGTCATTGCGCGCTTAATCCTTGGCCGCGCATCAGGTGCCATGCGCCGCCCGGATTGTCCATGAAAAGCTGACTGCCGGGTGCAATTTATGCCGTCAGTTCAGATCTTCCAGCAAACGACCATGTTTGCGGGTTTCCATGATCACCTCTCCAAAAGTCGTCAAGCCACGGGCTTGCAGGATCGGCAGCATCTTGACCAATGCCTCGGCCGTGGCGACCGCATCGCCAAGTGCGGTATGGCGCAACGTTTCGGGGATCGTGATTTCCAACCGTTCACACAAGGCATCGAGTGTGTGCGTGTCGCTTGCCCCGAACAGCACCGCAGACAGCAAGACCGTGTCGAGTATCGGATGATCCCATTCAACACCTATCCGATCGGCATGGCGGCGCAGGAACGCCATGTCGAACGGGGCGTTATGCGCCACGATCACCGCGTCACGCGAAAACTGATGGAATACGCGCCCGGCTTCGGCAATTTCGGGCGCGCCCTGAACCATGCGATCGCTGATCTTGTGTACCTTGGTCGAGGCAGGTGGAATTGGAATGCCGGGATCAACCAGCATGTCCAGATGCTCACCCTGAACGATTTTGCCGTTCAGAACGCGTACTGCGCCGATCTGCACGATCTCATCCTTGTGTGGCAGCAAACCGGTTGTTTCCGTGTCGAAGACCACGAAGCACAGGTCCGACAGGGGGCGGTTCTCGAACGCATCATCCCCCGGCGTATTGAGAAGTTCGAAATCATAGACCAGCGGGCGGGCATCATCTGGTGACATTTGCGCTGCGCTGTCTTCGAAGACCAGCATATACCCGGGTGCATCCCCCAAAGGTTTCATCCGGGCGGAATATGTCTGCCGCCCATCCACGCTGGACAGGGTGCAATAGACGTCCTTTCCGGTTTTGCACATCTTGGCATAAGCGTCTGTCAGGCCGGTGGCTTCGAGATATTCGAAAAGAGAGGCGTTCAGACGAGGATGCGCGATCTGGGCGAGAACCTCGGCGGCCTGCCCATCGTACAGAACGATCTGGTGCTTCGGACTGGCCAGCAGCATGGCCACGGGGATCTCGGTCAACAGGGCGGTCAGGCGTTGTTTTTCTGCGGCCAGATGCGCGGTTTCGGCGGCCACGGCCTCGGCTGTGCGCATGGCGTTCGAGGCGAGTTGTTCCGCCAATCCCGCCGCAGCCGGGGCAAGATCGCCCAGATAACGCGCGGCCTGCATGTCCAGGTCGGTGCTTACACCGGCATGTGCACGGGCACGCAGCTGGGCGGAAAGCCGTTCGATCGGTTTGGCGACGTTGTCGTCAAACAGCAGCCAAACACCTGCAACCAGTGCCAGCAATCCAAATCCGATCAGGATTTCAGCAAAGACGAAATCATTCAAAAGATCAGGATTTCCCGCGCGGGAATAGGTGATCCAGAGAGCGGTGGCACTTATCGCAACCCCTCCAAAAGCAAGGAGGCAGAAGAACAGAAAAATCCTGAGCCTCAAACTCAATCCGGTCAGCATGAT
This sequence comes from Ruegeria sp. HKCCD6604, assembly GCF_013110635.1. Taxonomy (NCBI): domain Bacteria; kingdom Pseudomonadati; phylum Pseudomonadota; class Alphaproteobacteria; order Rhodobacterales; family Roseobacteraceae; genus Ruegeria; species Ruegeria sp. HKCCD6604. Next base: position 62,866 of record NZ_WVQW01000001.1, read on the forward strand.
CACACCCCGCAAGTGGCTGCGATGACGGGGTCATTGGCTCCGGCTGCAATCCAGTCAGCGTTCACCAGACGCCCGTCCTCGGCAAATTCGGCACCATCCGCCAGGTTGGCGCGGCGGTTTTCTGCACAGTTCACGGCCACCGGCAGTTTCGAAACCGGAGCCCAGCGGCCAAAGAAGTAAAGATCGACAAGCCGTTGTTCCGGAACGTTTTCATTTGTCCGCACAGATACGGTGTCGATTGCGGCAAACCGGTCAACGAACGGCACCGCGTAGGTCCAGGGACGATAAAACGCGCGGCTTTCGACCTCTTGCACGATGGTCATCTCTTCCGGCAGTTGGTCGCGCGTGCGATCGTACCAGGAATATTCGCTGTTGATGGTCATCGCGATCATTCCAAGACCGGCCGCAACCGGCGTTGTCCATTTTGGCAAACGCCCTCCGGTCAGCTTGTTCAGCAGAAGAACGATGCCGGCACATGCGACCCCTGCGAAAATCGTGCCGATCAGTTCCAGAAACATGTGGTCTCTCCGTTGGTCAGTCGCATGTCAGCCCAGCATTCCCTTGCCGTGGCCAACTGCCGATTGCATCGTTTTTACCACCACGAAAGCATCACGCAGATGACTTCGCTCAAAGTCCGACAATTCAGACGGTGGCAGGTAGTTGTCGGGCATCGCTCCGGATTTAACCAGCCGCACCTGATGCTCCAGCCGGGTTTCAGCGATCAGATCATAGGCGTCCAGCAAGTCACGCGCACCAGAAGGGCTGAGCACGCCACTGGCCTCGGCTGCTTTCAGGCGGGCGCGGGTGTTGGCTTCGGTCAGTTCGCCTTGCAGTGCGTAGATGCGCGCCAGATCGACGACGGGCACAACTCCGTTGTGTTTCAGATCCAGCGTATTGCGATGCTCGCCCGAGCGGATCGTCGCGAAACCGCGCAGCAGGCCCAGGGGGGGCGTGTGCTTCAGCGAGTTCGAAATCATGTGTGCGACGAAGATCGAGTTTGCCCTGGCCACTGCCAGAGTGTCCGCTTGCAGATCGCCAAACAACTCAAATGCACCGCCGATGGGGCGCAGGTCGAACATGACCGAGGCCAGCATTTGCGCCTCGGGGTTTGGCTTGGCAATCCAGCCTTTGAAATAGTCGCGCCAGACACGAACCGGCTGGCACCAGCGCGGATTGGTCGCCATCATGTCGCCGGGGCAGTAGAAGTACCCGCAGACGTCCAGCCCGTCAGAGACGAATTTGGCCAGTTTGGTGAAATAGGACATATCGGCGTCGGTGACGCTATCGTCCAGCATCAGGCAATTGTCCTGATCCGATACGCCGGTTTGTTCTTGCCGTCCCTGTGAGCCGCAGGCCAGCCACAAATAGGATACAGGCGGCGGCCCCAGTTCAGATTCGGCCAATTTCAGCAGGCGGCGGGTAACCGTGTCTGCAATATCGGTGATCAGCCGCGTGACGATCTCGTGCCGGTTCCCGCCGGCAACCAACTGAACCAGCAACTGCGGAATTTCCGCCGTCACCCTCGCCATCTCTTCGGCACTGTCAGCCTTTGCGATCCGACCAACCAATTCGGCCGAGTTGACGGCCTGATAGTGGGTCAGATCGGTCTGCGTCACGATCCCGACCAGACGACCGCCTTCGGAAACCGGGATGTGGCCAATGCCGCGCTCCATCATGATATGCAGAACGTCCGAGCCGATATCGCTGGGCGACAGGGTTACGGGATTTGCAGTCATGATTTCGGAAATCCGTGTGGTTTCGGGCAACCCGTTGGCAACATATTTGCCCGAAATGTCCCGCAGGGTGGCGATACCTTTCAACTTCTCTCCATCTGTCACGCATAGCGACGAGATGTGTTTGTCGCGCATGATCTGTGCCGCTTCCTGGACTGTCGTTTCCGCAGGGCAGGTGGCGGGATCGCGCGCCATCAAAACGTCAATCGAACTGGTCGCAAGGCTTTGCGGGCCACTGCGATCTCCACGGGTTCGATTGAAGAATTTGGCAACGACGTCGTGGTTGTCGATCAAACTGCGCACCAAATCCGGTGGCAGAACCATCAGGACCGACGGCGTATGAGCACGGGCTTTGGTGGCGGCTTTGCCGTCTTTCAGCAGGCCCCTCTCGCCGAAGGAGTTGCGCAGCCCCAGATGAGAGACGATGGCCCCGTTCTCATCGGTAATCTCAACCTGTCCTTCGTAGATCAAGAAAACCCCGGGCAACTTGTGACCCAGCTCATAGACAGAAGCGTCCTTCTCAACTTCCCATACCTCGATCTGTTTGACGATCTGATCCAGGGCGTCGGAAGGCAACACGTCATAGGGGTGAACGGATTTCAGAAACCGGGCAATTTCATCATGGGACAGGGGCATGTGTTGTCTCCGGTGTTCTGGTTAAAAAATCCCGCCCAGTGGTGTGCCGGGCGGGAACAGTGGATCGAAAGACGCGGTCGAAGGCAAGAACCAACGACCGCATCAAGCTCACTTATTCTGAGCTGCGCCCGCACCACGGGGAATGCGCACGCTTTCGACCAATTCAACGATCTCCGGCGGAGTCTCTTTGGTCATTCCGGCGACGACGTAAGCGACGCCGAAGTTGATCATTGCACCGATGGCGCCGAACGAGGTCGACTTGATCGGACCCAGCAGCGGATCAGCATCAGTGAACGAGTTGGTGCCCGGAATGAACAGCCAGCCCTTGTGCAGGAAGATGTAAACCAGGGTTACGATCAGACCAGCCAGCATACCTGCGACGGCACCGGTGTTGTTGATGCGGGTCGAGAAAATCCCCATCATCAGCGCCGGGAAGATCGAGGCAGCCGCCAGACCAAAGGCCAAGGCCACGGTTTGCGCAGCAAATCCCGGTGGGTTCAGACCCAGATAGGTTGCAACGACGATGGCCACAGCCATTGCGATACGAGCGGCCAGCAGTTCTCCTTTTTCAGAGATTTGCGGGTTGATCGCGCCTTTGACAAGGTCGTGGGACACCGCCGACGAGATCGCCAGCAACAGGCCCGCAGCGGTCGACAGAGCAGCTGCAAGACCACCGGCAGCGACCAGACCGATCACCCAACCCGGCAGGTTGGCGATCTCGGGGTTGGCCAGAACCAGGATGTCGCGGTTGAACTTGGTCAGCTCGTTACCGACCCAGCCTTTTTCTTCCGCAAGTGCCTGCATGTCGGCATTTTGGTCATTGTAGTACTGGATCTTGCCGTCGCCGTTCTTGTCTTCCCAGTCCAGCAGACCAGTTTTCTGCCACGTCTGCATCCAGTCATAGCGTGGATCGTTGTCGATATCCTCGACGGAAACGGCACCACCTTCGATGCCACCGTTGGGCCACATCATGTCGGTGATGTTCAGACGCGCCATTGCGCCAACCGCTGGGGCGGTCAGATACAGCAGCGCGATGAAGACCAGCGTCCAGCCAGCGGACCAGCGGGCGTCAGACACCTTAGGCACGGTGAAGAAGCGCATGATCACGTGCGGCAGACCGGCAGTACCGATCATCAGCGACAGCGTGAACAGCACCATGTTCAGCGTGTTCGAATGATGCGCTGTATACTCGGCAAAGCCCAGCTCGGTCACGATCGCGTCCAGCTTGGTCAGCAGAGGCTCACCGCTGGCGGTATCGCTGAACAGACCCAGCGCCGGAACCGGCGTACCGGTCAACTGCAGCGAGATGAAGATCGCCGGGATGGTGTAGGCGGTGATCAGCACGCAGTACTGAGCGACCTGAGTATAGGTCACGCCTTTCATCCCACCGAACACCGCGTAGGCAAACACCACACAGGCACCGATCAGCAGACCGGAGGTGTTCGACACCTCAAGAAAGCGGCCGAAGGCCACGCCCACGCCGGTCATCTGACCGATAACGTAAGTCACCGAAGCAACGATCAGACAGATCACAGCAACGATACGTGCGGTCTGGCTGTAGAAACGGTCGCCGATGAATTCCGAGACGGTGTATTTGCCGAACTTACGCAGATAGGGCGCAAGTAGCAGAGCCAGCAGCACGTAACCGCCGGTCCAACCCATCAGGAAAGTCGAGTTGTCATAGCCGGTAAAGGCGATCAGGCCCGCCATCGAGATGAACGAGGCCGCAGACATCCAGTCTGCCGCTGTCGCCATACCGTTGGTGACCGGGTGAACGCCGCGACCGGCGGCGTAGAATTCCGATGTGGACCCCGCGCGGGCCCAGATCGCGATGCCGATGTACAGCGCAAATGACGCGCCGACAAACAGCAGGTTGATGGTAAACTGGTCCATGCTGCTTACTCCTCGTCCACGCCGAATTCAGCGTCCAGCTTGTTCATGCGCCAGGCGTAGTTGAAGATCAGCACCAGAAAGACCAGGATCGATCCCTGCTGAGCGAACCAAAAGCCCAGATCGGTGCCGCCAACGGCGATGCCGGACAGCAATGGACGCAGCAGAATGCCGAATCCAAAAGACACCAGCGCCCAGATCACGAGGCTGATGTAGATGAGACGCAGGTTCGCCTGCCAATAGCCTTTGTCGGCTTCGGCAGTCTGCGCGGAGTTTGTTGATTGATCCGCCATTGCGGGTTCCTCCTTCGCTTCCTCGTTGGACGGCCCGATGCCCACATCCTCCAGTGCGTCGGGCCGCTTCTCACTTGCGCCAGACGCCATGTGACGTCAGGCAAAACTCCTCCAGTCCGCCAAAGCGGTCTTTTGAAGTATTCTGTTTGGGATCAGAGCCTTGCGGCCCTAAATCCACCCCCTATTTCATGACTTTGCTAACGATCCCTTCAAGGCCATTGGCAATGTCTTCGATCCTGCCCATGGCGTTTGTACGCTTCAGCACGCCCTGACCGTCATAGTAGGCGATCAGTGGTGCCGTCTGCGCGTGGTACGCTGCAAGGCGCGAGGCCACCGTTTCGGCATTGTCGTCGGCGCGGCGCTTGAATTCGGTATGGCCACACTTGTCGCATTTGCCTTCTACGGCAGGCTTCTTGAACTGGTCATGGAAGCCTTCACCACAGCCGGCGCAGGTGTAGCGGCCCGAAATGCGGGTCACCATTTCTGCGTCTTCCACCTCGAGGCTGATTGCGGCGTTGATCTTCTGGTTGTTCGATGCCAGCAGGCTGTCCAGCGCTTCGGCCTGAACCGTCGTGCGCGGGAAACCGTCCAGAATGACGCCCTTGGCGCAATCCGGCTGTGCCATGCGGTCGCGCAGGATGGCAATAACGATCTCGTCGCTGACCAGGTCGCCGGCTTCCATAACGGCTTTTGCCGCTTTGCCGGCTTCGGTTCCGGCCGCGACCGCTTCGCGCAGCAGGTCACCGGTGCTGAGTTGTACAAGTCCGAATTTCTCTTCCAGCATCCGGGCCTGTGTGCCCTTCCCGGCACCCGGAGGGCCGAGAAGGATGAGAACGGCGGGCGTGGTGATCGTGGCAGCGTCCATCATACCCTCACTTGTTCGCACGGTTTTCGATCAGGTCTTCGACCACCGACGGATCGGCCAGTGTCGAAGTGTCGCCCAACGATCCGAAATCGTTCTCGGCGATCTTGCGCAGGATACGGCGCATGATCTTGCCCGAGCGCGTTTTCGGCAGGCCAGGTGCCCACTGGATCACATCCGGGGATGCAATCGGGCCGATCTCGGTGCGGACCCATGTGCGCAGCTCTTTCATCAACTCGTCCGAAGGCTCGCGATCATTCATCAACGTGACATAGCAATAGATGCCTTGCCCTTTGATTTCATGAGGGTATCCAACCACGGCAGCCTCGGCCACTGCAGCATGTGCAACCAGCGCGCTTTCCACCTCGGCGGTGCCCATGCGGTGACCGGACACGTTGATCACGTCGTCTACACGACCGGTGATCCAATAGTCGCCATCTTCGTCGCGACGGCAGCCGTCACCTGTGAAGTAGTAGCCTTTGTAATCCGAGAAATAGGTTTTCTCGAACCGCTCATGATCGCCCCAGACGGTGCGCATCTGGCCGGGCCAGCTGTCTTTGATACACAGAACGCCCTCGACACCGTTGCCTTCGATTTCGACACCGGATTGCGGGTCCAGAACCACCGGTTCGATGCCAAAGAACGGCTTCATCGCCGATCCGGGCTTCATCGCATGTGCACCGGGCAGCGGCGTCATCAGGTGGCCGCCGGTTTCGGTCTGCCACCAGGTATCGACGATGGGGCATTTGCCTTTGCCGACAACCTCGTTGTACCAGGTCCAGGCTTCGGGGTTGATCGGTTCACCCACGGTGCCCAGAATGCGAAGATCGCTGAGGTCGCATTTTTCGACAAACTCATTGCCCTGACCCATCAGAGCGCGGATCGCAGTGGGGGCGGTGTAGAATTGGTTGACCTTGTGCTTTTCGCAGACCTGCCAGAAGCGCGAGGCGTCGGGATAAGTGGGCACGCCTTCGAACATCAGCGTGGTTGCGCCATTGGCCAGCGGGCCATAGACGATATAGCTGTGCCCGGTGACCCAGCCCACGTCAGCGGTGCACCAGTACACGTCACCTTCGTGATAATCGAATGTGATCTCTTGCGTCATCGAGGCGTAAACAAGATACCCCCCCGTGGTGTGCACAACGCCCTTGGGCTGACCGGTCGAACCGGACGTGTAAAGAATGAACAAAGGATCTTCGGCGTTCATTTCGGCAGGGGCGCAATAGTCGTCAGCCTCGAGCGCCATTTCGTTGTAGTCAAAGTCGCGACCGTCGATCCAGGTGGTCTGACCGCCGGTGCGCTTGACCACAAGGCATTTCACTGTGTCCTTGCTGTGCAGCAGGGCGGCGTCTGCGTTGGATTTCAGCGGCGTTTTGCGGCCGCCACGCGGCGCTTCATCCGCAGTGATCACGACCTTGGCGTCGCACCCGTTGATGCGCGCGGCCAGAGCGTCGGGCGAGAAGCCCGCAAAAACGATCGAATGAATTGCGCCGATCCGCGCACAGGCCAGCATGGCGTAAGCGGCTTCGGGGATCATCGGCAGATAGATGACCACGCGATCGCCCTTGCGCACGCCAAGGGATTCCAGAATGTTGGCCATCCGGCAAGTGCGGCGGTGCAATTCTGCGTAAGAGATATGCTGGGCCGGGTCATTCGGATCATCCGGCTCCCAGATGATCGCGGTTTGGTCGCCGCGGGTTTTCAGATGACGATCCAGGCAGTTGGCCGACACATTCAACGTGCCATCGGCATACCAGTTGATCTTGACCGAGCCAAACTCGTAACTGACGTCCTTGACCTGGGTGAAGGGCTTGATCCAGTCGATGCGCTTGCCTTGCTCGCCCCAGAACGCGTCGGGGTCGCTGATTGAGGCTGCGTACATGTCAGCATACTTTGCCGCATCGACATGCGCACGAGCGACAGTTTCTGCGGATGGCGGATAAGTCTTGGCATCTGCCTGGGCAGCGGTGGTCATCTTTGAGGCTCCTCCCTCTGGACTGGATTGCTTTTGGATTTTTTGCCTGTCATTCAGGCAATGTCGATCCTGTTCCTCCCCAAGTTTGAATATTACCGCGTTCTGAAAATAAATAAATAAATTGGTGTAATCCTTGGATTTCTTTGTAAAGAAATTTCAACAATACGGCCAAATCTGTAAAAAATTCGGCAAAAGAATCACTAAAATAGAACAAAAACAGCCACTTAAAAGTAACGAGAATTGAGGGCGCTGTGTGTCAATTGTGGTTGCAACGACAGGTGACCTCAAGGCTTCTTTCGTCTTGGGTCGTTTCTGGGGCTTATTCTGCAAAATACGCAAATCCCGGTTAGGGTTGGCACAATCGAATGTTGGCGCTAGCTTGATCGGCAAGCGCCTCGGTAGGGGGCGCACCTATGGGAGACGATACTATGAAAAAGATGTTGAGCGGTGCCGCAGTCGCCGCCCTTGGCGTTGCTTTTGTGACCGAAGCCGCGGCGACAGAATGGAACGCATCCGTCTGGGGCAAGCGCCGCGCCTTTACGGAACATGTTGAAAAGCTGGCCGAACTGGTCAGCGAAAAAACCGGTGGCGAATTCACAATCAATGTCAGCTATGGCGGGTTGTCCAAACCCAGGGAAAACCTGGACGGGATCGAAATCGGCGCCTTTGAGATGGCGCAGTTCTGTGCCGGCTATCACCGCGACAAGAACCGGGCGATCACCGTTTTGGAACTGCCGTTCCTGGGTGTGAACAACCTGCAGGAAGAAGTTGCGGTAAGCCATGCGGTATACGACCATCCGGCGGTCAAGGAAGAGATGGCGCAATGGAACGCCCGCATCATCATGACCTCGCCAATGCCGCAGTATAACCTTGTCGGCACGGGCGAGCCGCGGGATGAACTGGCTGAATTTGACGGAATGCGGGTCCGGGCGACCGGTGGCCTTGGTCAGGCCTTCGAGGCGGTCGGAGGGGTGCCGACATCGGTTCCGGCGACCGAAGCCTTCAATGCGATGGAATCGGGCGTCGTCGACACCGTGGCCTTTGCCCAGCACGCGCACCTGTCATTCGGAACGATCAACGAAGCGGACTGGTGGACCGCGAACCTGAATCCGGGAACGGTGAACTGCCCGGTTGTCGTCAACATCGATGCCTACGAGGCCCTGCCAGCCGAACATCGTGAAGCCCTGGACAGCTCGATTGACGAGGCGATCGATCACTACCTGGCGAATTACGGCGGCTTGCTCGAACAATGGGACAGTGTCCTGGAAGAAAAGGGTGTCCAGAAGGTCATGATCGACGAAGCGGTAATAGAAGAGTTCCGCACAAAGGCCGCTGATCCGATCCGTGAAAAATGGATTGCGGACATGACCGCACAGGGCCTGCCGGCGCAGGACCTTTACGATCTTGTCCAGACGACGCTGAAGCAACAGCGCGGCGGCAACTGATCCACACGACCGGGTGCTTTCAAGGCGCCCGGCAACAAACAACAAGGAAACACCGGAATGGCAGGACAAGCCACGGTTCTGGTAGACGGCAGCCGTCTGAGCCAGTTGGATCAGCGTTTGCTCGTGCTCGAACGGTTTCTGGCACTGATCAGCGGATTGGCGGTTTTTTCACTGATGGTATTGGCCGTTGTGTCGGTCAGTGGTCGAAATGCGCTGAATGCTCCTTTGCCGGGCTACGTGGACTGGATCGAACAGGCGATGCCTCTCATCGCTTTTCTGGGCATTTCATATGTTCAGCGTGATGGGGGGCATATCCGGATGGATATCGTCATATCCCGCTTGCACGGTCGGGCTTTGTGGCTGTTCGAACTGCTCTCGGTGGTTCTGATCCTGATCCTGATGCTGGCTCTGGTTTGGGGCAGTTGGTCTCATTTCGACCGGTCCTTTGATTTTGGCGCCCCAATGTGGAGCCGGGACAGTTCGATCGACATCGGCATACCCTTGTGGCCGGCCAAGCTGCTGGCACCCGTTGCATTTTCCGTTCTCTGCCTGCGCCTTGCGCTGCAAGTCTGGGGGTATGGTCGGGCATTCTGGCTGGGGCTGGGCGCTCCGGCGGCCGTTCCGTTGATACAGGATGTAGCGGCGCAGGCGGCGGCCGAGGCCGAACAGTTCGAAGGGCAGGACTGATAGATGGACACGATTGAAATTGGCCTCTGGGTCACTGGCGGCCTTCTGGTCCTTGTCGTGGCGGGCATGCGGGTTGCCTTTGCAGCCGGTTTGGCAGGGCTTGTCGGACTGGTTTGGATTTTCTGGGCCAAGTTCGGTTACGATCCGGAACGGTTTGGCAAGGCGCTGACAGTGGCGGTCAAGACCGCGGGGCAGGTGCCACATTCCAAGGTCGCGTCCCACACTCTCAGCTTGATTCCGACCTTTATCCTGATCGGGTATCTGGCTTATTACGCGGGACTTACCCGCGCTTTGTTCGAAGCCGCAAAACGCTGGGTCGCATGGGTGCCCGGCGGGTTGGCGGTTTCGACCGTTTTCGCCACGGCCGGCTTCGCTGCGGTGTCCGGAGCTTCGGTTGCGACGTCCGCCGTCTTCGCCCGTATCGCGATTCCGGAAATGCTGAAGGTGGGCTATAACAAACGCTTTGCAGCAGGTGTGGTTGCCGCGGGCGGGACGCTGGCCTCCCTGATCCCGCCTTCGGCCATTCTGGTGATCTACGCGATCATCGTCGAGCAGGATGTCGGGAAACTGCTGTTGGCGGGTTTCATTCCGGGTGCGTTTTCCGCTATCGTGTACGGCCTTCTGATCATTGGGATTGCAGTGATCTTCAAATCCGTTGGCCCGCCGGTCACGGGGTTTTCCTGGAAACAGCGCTTTGCAGCACTTCCCGGTGCCATTCCGATTGTCGCCGTCATCCTGATCATCATTTGCTTTGTCTACAATCCGTTTGGTGAAAAAGCATGGGGCACTCCGACGGAAGGCGGTGCCATTGGTGCCTTCATCGTATTCTGTTTCGCCTTGTTCCACGGAATGCGCTGGGCCGAGCTCAAATCCGCACTTTTGGAAACCGCCAAACTGACGGCGATGATCTTTTCGATCATCTGGGGCGTTCTGATCTATGTGCGCTTTCTTGGGTTCGCCGACCTACCGGGTGCCTTCTCGGATTGGATTACGGGGCTCGAGATGTCGCCCATGATGATCCTGATCTGCATTCTGCTGGCATACGCGGTGTTAGGCATGTTCATGGACGCGATCGGGATGCTGCTTTTGACTTTGCCCGTCGTCTATCCGGCGGTAATGGCCTTGAATGGTGGTGAGACCGTCAGTGCCGCCGACAGCGCTTTTGGAATGTCCGGCCCGATGTGCGCGATCTGGTTTGGCATTCTGGTGGTCAAGATGGCCGAGTTTTGCCTGATTACACCGCCCATCGGGCTGAACTGCTTTGTCGTTGCCGGTGTGCGCCCGGACCTGAGTGTTCAAGATGTGTTCAAAGGCGTCACGCCCTTTTTCATCGCGGACGCCCTGACCATCGCAATGCTTGTGGCATTCCCGGGTATTGTCCTCTACCTGCCATCGCTTGCGGGATAGCTCGGAAGCGAGGCTCTGCCTCGCGCTCCGGGATATTTGTGGCCAGATGAAGTTCGGATCCCCTGCTTCATCTGGCTGAAAATATCCCGGGGGAGGCGCGCGCAGCGCGGCGGGGGCAGAGCCCCCAAGATCGCGCGCTATCCAGCTCGCATCAACATTCCGAACAAATCGCGCGGATCGTCCGGGTCGGCCAACATGTCCAGAGGTTCAAAGAAGGTTGTGCCTTCAATCGCCTGTTTCACATAGCGCAGGGCCGAGAAATCCTCGATGGCAAAGCCTACACTGTCGAACAAAGTGATCTGCCGCTCATCGATGCGCCCCGTGGCGGCGCCGGTGATGACCTGCCACATCTCGGTCACAGGGTGATCGGCGTCCAGCGCCTGAATTTCACCTTCGATACGGGTTTGTTCAGGGTACTCGACGAAGATGTCCGAACGTAACAGGATGTCGCGATGCAACTCGGTCTTGCCGGGGCAATCGCCTCCGATGGCGTTGATGTGCACGCCGGGCCCGACCATGTTGTCGGTCAGGATCGTTGCGTATTTCTTGTCTGCCGTGCAGGTGGTGATGATCTGGGCACCTTCGATGGCGTCTTCCGGCGTCTTGCAAGGGATGACGGTCAGGCCCTTGCCCTGCAAGTTCGCAGCGCATTTCGACGTGGCATTCGGGTCGATGTCATAAAGCCGAACGGTGTCGATCCCGCACATTGCCTTGAAGGCAAGGCACTGGAATTCGGACTGTGCGCCATTGCCGATCATGGCCATTGTCCTGGCATTTTTCGGGGCCAGATAGCGCCCGACCAATGCCGAAGTCGCAGCCGTGCGCAGCGCGGTCAGCATTGTCATTTCGGTCAACAGCGTCGGGTATCCGGTGTAGACATCCGCCAGCAGGCCGAATGCGGTAACGGTTTGCAACCCCTCGGAGGTGTTCTTGGGATGGCCGTTCACGTATTTGAACCCGTACGCCTCACCATCCGAAGTCGGCATCAACTCAATTACGCCATGAGGAGAATGCGCCGGAATGCGAGGTGTCTTGTCGAAGCTTTCCCATCGTTTGAAATCGGCCTCGATCTGAGCGGCAATCTGCGTGATCATCTGTTCGACGCCAATGTGGTGTACCAGTCGCATCATGTTGTCGACGGAAACGAATGGTACCAGGGCCTTGTCTGAAGGTTGCATGGTGCTCTCCTATCGGCGGGCAAGGTGAACGCCTGCAATCATGCAGCGCACGGACCCACCGGCGGTTTCAATTGTTGGAACGGACAGCGGCAACGGTGTTGAACTGTCCTGGATTGTTGCGATTTGGTCTGGTGTGAGGGCGGCAAGTGCCCTGCTGGACAGGGCCAGAACCAACCCATCCCGTCCGGTCAGTTCAATGGCGTTGCCTGCGAACTCGGCAATTTGGTCGTGCGTCAGGTCAATGACCGTTCGACCGGATTCTTCCAGCCGATTGCGAACGGTCATGCGGCGGGCCGGGTCCGAAATCATGTCGAGGCAAATCAGGGCGTAATGCGTGCCGATACCCATCAAAACGTTGGTGTGATAAACGTCCCGGCCCTTGGCATCGCGGGCTTCGAAGGCGATTGGTTCATAGTTGAAATGTGTGCAAAACCGTTCCAACAGGACCGGATCGGCGCGATTGGACGTCACCGTGTAAGCGATGCGGGCCACATGATCCAACACCATCGCGCCGGTCCCTTCCAGGGCCAGGTTGTCTTGTTCCAGCCCGGAATAGTCGATGACATCCTGCACACGGTATTCCTGTTTGAGCAGTTCGATTACATCGGTCCGGCGTTCGCGTCTGCGCGATGGCACGAACATCGGGTAGATCGCCACATGGCCGCCGGGATGCGTCGAGAACCAGTTGTTTGGAAAAACGCTGTCAGGTGTGTTGAGGTCGCCGAAATCGTCAAACACATGAACAGTGACTCCGGCGTCGCGCAATTGCTGCACCGCCCGATCATGTTCATCCCTGGCCGCTTCCGACGTGGCCTGGGCGGATGCGGTGCTCAGCGTTTGAAAGGCATTGTCATCGCGTGTTTCCGGATTGGACGCAAAAGCGTGCGGCCGGATCATGACGGCGGCAGATGGCGCTTGAAGAGACAGCATCAGAAACTCCGGGTGGGACGGTCGAAGATACGGCGACCCATCAACGAGGCGGCCAGATCGACCATCAGTTTTGCGGTTCGGCCCCGGTCATCCAGAAACGGGTTCAATTCGACTAGGTCCAGCGAGCAGACAAGTCCGCTTTCATGCAGCAGTTCCATTACCAGGTGAGCTTCGCGCTCGGTTGCACCGCCGGGCACGGTCGTGCCGACCGCGGGGGCCACTGCCGGGTCGAGGAAATCGACATCCAAAGAAACATGTAGCAGAGCGTTTTCTGCCTTCACGCGATCAAGAAAGGCCAAAAGGGGGGCTTTGATACCGTTTTCATCAATGCTGCGCATATCCGCCAGCATGGCGCGGTCTTGCTCCAGCGCCGCCCGTTCCGCCGGGTCAACAGAACGCAATCCGATCATGCCGACGCGATCCGTCGGTATGACGGCGGGCAAAGGTGGGAAATCCTCGAATCCGGGTCTGCCGGTGAAATACGCCACCGGCGTGCCGTGCAGATTGCCGCTGCCGGTACTGTCCGGAGTGTGAAAGTCGCTGTGGGCGTCAAGCCATAGCACAAAGAGAGGGCGGTCGATCCGAGCAGCATGGGCGGCCATTCCGACCACCGTACCCATGGACAGGGCGTGATCACCCCCCATGAAAATCGGAATGCCCTGACCCGCCGCGTCTTGCGCAGCTTTGCTGAGAGCGTGCGTCCACCCCACACATTCGGGCAGGGCGAACAGGTGCGGGTGTTGGGGAATGTCGACGTTTTCGGCCTGCACGTCGCCCCAATCGTGAACGGTGTGACCAAGATCAGACAGCGCTTGATCCAACCCTGCCACGCGATACGCATCAGGTCCCATCCGGCATCCCTGACGACGTTTCCCGGCGTCCATTGGGGCGCCGACCAGTATGATATCCTTGATTTCCATGTGTTCATTTAGGCCGTCGGACTGTCTTGCGTGAAGTCGGCAAAATGCTCAAAATGGTCTCGGAAAATCCTTTATGAGAAGATGCCATGGACGAATTGGACAATCGGCTGCTCAATGCGTTGCAACGGGATGCACGGGCAAGCCTTTCAGAACTGTCGGAAACACTGGGCGTGACCCGCACCACGGTCCGCAGCAGGTTGCAGCGGCTGAAACAGTCCGGTGAAATCGTCGGCTTTACCGTCCTGACGCGTCGCGATCTGGCGCAAAGCCCGGTGCGCGGGTTGATGATGCTCGAGATTGAGGGGCGCGGGACGGAACGCGTCATGGCCCGGATCGGTGCCATGCGTCAGGTGACGGCAGTTCATTCGACAAATGGCAGTTGGGATCTGATCGCCGAGATCAGTACGGAAACCCTGGCTGAACTGGATGAGGTTCTGTTTCAGATCCGAAGGATCGACGGCGTGACGCGTTCGGAAACGAACCTTTTGCTGTCAACACGCAAGGGGCGGCTCTAGCGCTTTGAGATAAAACCAAAATGTGCCAGAGTCCGTTGGCAGATGATGTCTGAATCATCGACGGGCGGGTGAGCCGCGCGTGGTATCTGCGATCAGAAACTGGCGGGGACGTGCAGTATGACCAATGCGGAAAGTGACGGTGAACCTCTGGCCGTACACTGGGCCGAAAAGCTTACGGCCATGTTGGAAAAACCCTGGCTGCGGATTGCAATACCGGTTCTCGTGACCGGGATCGCGCTGACGGTTCTGCATGATTTGTCGGCGCATGTGAAATGGTCAGATGTCCAGACCGATATCGCAACGACGTCGTGGAAACTGATGTTTTTCGCCTTGTGCTGGACCGCGTTCAGTTTCCTGTCGCTGTCGCTCTATGATGTGTTTGCCGTGCAAAGTGTGGCGGGCGGCAAAGTGCCATTGCCTGTTGCCGGAATGGCAGGGGCCAGCGGCTATGCCGTGTCGAACTGTCTGGGTTTTTCCTACATTACCGGAACGGCGATCCGGTATCGGATATATGCGTCGCTGGGCTTGGATCTGGGGCGGGTGGCCGGGGTTATCGCAACGTCCTGGGTCGCGTTCTGGATGGGGCTTGTTCTGGTTCTGGGTGTGTTGCTGACCGTGCATCCGGATGGGATCTCGAAAGTGATGCCTGTCAGCGAAACGGTGGAAACCGTCATCGGGCTGTGCCTTTTGGGGGCATTGGTTGCGATGTTCATATGGTTGTCCAGCGGGGGCAGGCGGTTGGCCGTCGCCGGTATAGGGTTTGACTTGCCGGGTGGCAAACTGGCCAGCCTTCTGACACTGGCCGCCATCGGAGATCTGGTTGGCGCGTCCATGGCGCTCTATGTCCTGATGCCGGACGATCTGGGCGTTGGCTATCCCTATTTCTTCACGGTCTACATCGCCGCCATCGCCGTTGGAATCCTCAGCCACGCGCCGGGCGGGCTCGGGGTATTCGAAGCCACGCTGATCGCGGGGCTTGGGGCGTCGGGACGTTCGGATGTGATCGCAGCCTTGTTGCTGTATCGCGTCGTTTACACCTTCTTGCCGTTCGGTATCGCCAGCGTGTCGATTGCGGTCGCGTCCGCACTGACGCAAAGGCACAGGATCGGCGGCGCCGCGACATGGGTCTATCGGGTCATCCGTCCCATTGTTCCGATGGTGGCAGCCGGGGTTGCGGCCGTGGCAGGGGTGGTCCTGCTGGTGTCCGGCGCTTTGCCAGCGGGCACGCAGAACCTTGGCGTCCTGAGAGAGGTCTTGCCGCTGTCGTTTGTCGAGGCATCACACCTTGCCGGCAGTGCTGTCGGCGTGCTGCTTTTGCTGGTGTCCCGCGGTTTGTTTCGAAAGCTCTACCGCGCATGGGTGGTGGCCATGCTGTTGATGGTGGCCGGGTTCTTTGCCTCGCTGGCAAAGGGGCTGGACACTCACGAAGCGCTGTCGATGCTGGGCACGATTGGCCTTCTGGCCATGTTCCGCGGGGCGTTTTACCGGGTCAGTGGCGCGTCGATCTTCAGGCTGAATATTCCTTGGTTGGTCAGTGTCGTGGCGCTGCTGGCGGTGATATTCTGGATCGGACTGTTCGCCTATTCCCATGTCGAGTACCAGAACGCCCTGTGGTGGGAGTTTGCCTGGAACGGTGACGCTTCGCGCTTTTTGCGCTCCAGCCTCATCGTGGCGGTGATCGTGGGCGTCGTGGCCGTGAACTCTCTGTTCGGGCGAGAGATTCCGACACCTGTGCGCACGGAAATCCCCGAGGTCGTTGAACGGCTTGTGATGGAGTGCGAGGACACCGAATCCCAAATCTCGCTTACCGGTGACAAGCAGTTCCTCATCTCACCGGATGAGACCGCATTCATTGCGTATGCAGACACGGGCAACGCTCTGATCTCGAAGGGAGAGCCGGTCGGCGATGAAACGGCGGGGCGGCAATTGATCTGGCAACTCAGGGAAATGGCGGACCGAGAAGGAAAACTGTGTGCCTTCTACAGTGTTTCAACCAAATACCTGCCGACATTTCTGGATCTGGGCCTGTCGATCCTGAAGATCGGTGAGGTCGCGCGGGTGCCGCTCAAGGATTTCTCGCTGGACGGAAAGTCGCGCAAGCGGTTCAGACAGGCCAGGAACCGGGCCGAGAGGGAGGGCTATGTATTCGAGATCATCCCGAAAGAAGACCTGGCCCCGGTATTGCCGGAACTGCGCGCGATTTCAGATCATTGGCTGGCGCAAAAGGCGGGTGCCGAAAAGGGCTTTGCGTTGGGGGGCTTTGACGATCAGTACCTGTCATATTTCGATCATGCGGTTCTGCGTGACGGTAAGACAGGCAAGATCATGGCCTTTGCCAACCTGTTTCAGGGCGGCAACAAATCCGAGCTGTCGCTGGATCTGATGCGCTATGAGCCTGACAGCCCGAGCTTTGTCATGGATGCTCTTTTTGCCGAGATGATGAACTGGGGATCGCAGCAGGGGTTCCACTGGTTCTCATTGGGTGCGGCGCCGTTCTCAGGCATCGAAAACCGTCAGCTTGCATCGCTTTGGAACCGCATCGGCGGCTTTGTCTATGAGCATGGCGAGCAGTTCTATCATTTTGAAGGTTTGCGCGCCTTCAAACAGAAATTCGATCCGAAATGGAGCCCCAACTATCTGGCTAGCCCCGGCGGGCTGGATGCGCCCCGCATCCTTTACGAGGTCAATATTTTGATCTCGGGTGGGCTGCGCGGGTTGACCAAGTAGCGCCTAGTTCAGGCTGGCCCGGGTCGGGGTTTTTTCAAGCAGATCGCCCCAATCGGTGCGATAGGCCATTTCCGCCAGCACGGTTTCAGGCAGGAATTCCTGGTTTTGCCGGATCTGCCATCCGCCGCCCAGACCCTTGTAAACGGCAACCAGATTGCTGGACACCTGCTGCCGCGCTTCGATCAGATTTGCCTGCGACCGCAAAAGCGCGGTCTGGGTGTTCAGAATGCGTGAATAGCTGGCGATACCGTCCCTGTACTGGCTGACGGCGATATCAGCGGCCTTGCGTGAGGCATCGACGCTTTTCTGATAGAATCCAACCTGTTTGCGCGCCTGTGCATAGGCGACCATTGCGCTTTCCACCTCGGAATACGCGGTCAGAACGGTATTCTGGTAATTGGCGATCAGCGCTTGATATGCCGCATCCTGCGCACGGACATTGTTTTTGATCCGGCCATAGTTGAGCACGTTCCAGACCACGCCGGCACTGGTCAGACCGGTGGTGCTGTTGCCGCTGAACAGATCGCGCCCGCCCGATGCCTGCAAACCGATCGCGCCCGACAGCACGAACTGAGGATACAGGTCAGCCATTGCGATGCCCACCTGCGCCGATTGAGTCGCGGCGGCCAGTTCTGCCGCGCGGACATCCGGGCGGCGGCGCAGAAGTTCTGCCGGCACCCCAACGGCCACATTTGTTCGCGCTGACGGGATACGGCCGGAATTCCCCAGCAGGTTGGTCATCCGGGACGGCGTGGCCCCCAGCAGCACGGCCAGCGCATTCTTGGTCTGTTGCAGGTCGCTTTCCAACTCGGGCACCAAGGCCTTGGTATTGTTGAGCAGCGCAGTGGATTCCTGAACGTCCAGTTCGGTCGTGACCCCGTTGTTGAACCGCAGCTGGGTCAGGTCCGCCGATTCCTGCTGCAATTTGATGTTTTCCCGGGCGACCGCCAACGATTCCTGCAACGCGCGGATATTGACATAGAGCGCGGCCACGTCGCCGGTCAGTGTCACCAATGCGTCATCATAGTTTGCGACCTGCAAAGCCAGATTCGACCGCGCCGCCTGCACGCCGCGCCGTTGTGCGCCCCAGACATCCAGCTCCCACTGGGCGTCGAACCCAACCTGAGACGTCGAGAATTCGGTATCCAGGGGGATGATCCGGTTGATATCGGCAACAGGCCCAAGATTGTCGCTGATTTGCCGCCGCTGCAAAGACGCGCCTATGGCCTGGGATTGCGGGTACAATTCGCCGAAAGCGATCCCCAACTGTGCCCGCGCTTGAAGCACCCGCGCTCCCGCGACCTGAAGCGTCAGGTTCTGGGCATAAGCTTCGGCAATCAGACGGTTGAGGGTCGGGTCATTGAATGTTTCCCACCATTTGACCACGGGTGCGCTGCGCGATGTCAGGCCGCTTTGGCCGACGCTGGGGCTGTTTACCTCGATCCATTGCTTGACGACCGGAGAGTTCGGGCGCACGAAATCGGGCCCCACGGGCGTGCAGGCCGCGAAGGTGGCGGCGCAAAGTGCAGTTCCCATCAACCGGCGGAGTGTCATGGCGCGCATCCTCAGATATCCAGCGGTCGAATGAAGTTGGCGAAGGAATAGAGACGGATGTTGATGCGTCTCAGGAACTCAAAGCTTTTGCCCATGCCGGTGTAGATCGCCACGGCGGCGTGGCCGCCAGCCGGGAAAGTGTGCCCTTCCGGGATATCGACGGTGATCTGCACGGCAATTCGACCGGGCAGTTTCGGCAGTTCAAAGCCGGGCAGGCGGCCTGAAGGGATCAGTTGCCCTTGGCGCGTGGCCCACCAGATCGCCTCGACCTTGCCCGTCAGGATTTCGCCCGGGTAAAGATCCAGCGCCACTTCGACTTCTTGCCCCGGTTCCACGAATTTCAGGTTCTGCTGGCGAAAGGTCGCAAGAATATAGGGGCTGTCCTCGGTAACGAAACTGGCAATCGCGCCCAGTCGAACATCGCCGACGACCAGACCGGGGCGGGCTTGTTGCGATACGATCATGCCGTTTTCAGGCGCGTAGATTGTTGTGTTTTCAAGAAAATACTCAGCCTCGGCCAACTGCGCCCTTGCCTGGAGAATACCCGTGTTCACGCCGTCTATCTGGGACTCCACGGCCAGTTGCGCCTTTTCCAGATTTGCTTCGGCCTGTTTGACGGCAGCAAGGTCTTCGGTCACCTGCTCGTTCCAGCGGTCCAGTTCGTCTTGCGGCGCTCCACCGGCGGGCACAAGAGTTTCGTACCGGGCTTGCTGAGTCTGCGCATAGGCCAGCTGCGCGTTTGCGCGTTCAACAGCTTCGGTCGACGCGATCACATCCTGTTCCAGAATCTTGGAATTCTGTTCAGCTGCGACCAATTGCGCCTGCGCATTGTCTACCGCCAGTGAAAATACGGTGTCGTCAAAGCGGTAGAGCGGATCACCCTTGGTGACCGGTGTGTTCGGTTCGACAAGAACTTCGGTCAGGATCGTCGGCTGTGTCAGTTTGGGAATGATCTGTATGGTCGAACGCACCACGTGGCTGTCGGCCGAGAAGGGTTGAAAGAACCGCAATGCGACCAGAAAAATCAGTAACAGGTGCGCGCCAACCCAAAAGGATACGATGCCCCAGGCGATGTTGAATTTCAGCAGTTCCAGCTTGAAGAAAATAAGCCAGACGAAAATGATGTAAAATAGCGTGATGCCAAGGGCGACAAACATGTTTTGTGACTTCCTCTGGCCTTAGCTTTGCTGCGGATCGTCTGTTTCCAGACGACCTTGATATTCAGGCCGGACATCACCACCCAGACGTTTGATTTCATCACGAATGGCGTCTTTTTCCTCGTCAGGGCCACGGCGAATGTCGACCGTAACGCCATCATGGAACGCCCACATGAAGGCATGGACCCAGGGCACCACGGCCAGAAATCCCATCCAGCCCATTATCTTTACGGCCTCGGCATGGGGATGGTTGCGCTTGATGGCGATCCGACCCGGAAGACCCATCAGAAAGAGAAACAGTGCCATCACCGCCGCCAGAAGCAGGATCAATGCCACGAAAGTCAGATAGTCATAATAGCCAAGCGGTTGTCCCAGTAATCCCATGCTCGCGCCTCCTTTTGGGGAAGGTTACGGTATCTTCAGTTGCCGGCGTCCAATTCGTCAATCAACTTGTAGCTTGTCGGCGGGTCGGCGCAGATACCCGGCCCGCATTCCAGCAAGGTTGAACCCGCGTTCAGCACCGCCAAAGCCAGCATGACGAAAAACGCGATCTTGGCCAGAGCATTTCCGCCGAACCTTGGTTCCTGACCAGAAGGGTCCGCGTATTGGCGTTCAAACAACAGCATGATCGATGTGCCCAGCAACACAAGGAAAAAGGCGATCCCGGCCCAGGTATAGTAGTGCAGGCCCAAAACAGGAGAGCCGTAGTGCCCGGTGCCGGGTACGATATGCAGAAGAATTTGGCGGATCGATACAGTGCCGCCATACAAGGCCGCAATCAGCACGATGGCATAGTGTTGCGGCCGTGGACCGTAGAGCAGGTTCAAACCAAGCCCCACACCGACGGCAACGAACCCAACACGTTGCAGCAGGCAAAGCGGGCAGGGCAGTTCATAGAGGACGAGCTGATAGAAAAACGCCAGGGCCAGTACAAGGCAGACGGCAAGCATACCGATCGCGTTGAGGGTGCGGGACAGTTCAGGTGTCATGACAAGCCCCTCAGAGTTGAATAGTCAGCGGTGTGGTGGCGTGGAATTTCAGCCAGTAGATACACATGGCCAACGTGACGAAAAACAAAGCGTTGCCAGCCTTGGTCAACTTGAAATAGTTCAGCCCCATCGTGGCGATAAACAACGAAAATAAAAGCGCAATCATGGCCCGGTCCTCCCCTCCCGTGCACAAATTCTTGTATTAAGGATAGTGTCAGGCCAAGTTCGATCTGGCAAGCCGCGCAACTCGCGCGGACGTTGTTATTTGCCCGCCTCTAGTCGCAGATGATGACATCTGTCTGCCACTCGCGACAGTGCTCTGGCAGCTTGCCGGGCAGGGGCAGGTCGCTATAGACCGTGTCAAGCTCGGCAATTGATCCTATCCGCGCCGGGGCCGAGCGTTGAAACTTCGAATGATCGGCAACCAGAAAAGTGCGGCGCGCCTTCTCGATGATGGCTTGGCTGACCTGAACCTCCTGAAAGTCGAAGTCCAAAAGATCGCCATCCGTGTCGAGGGCCGAACATCCTATGACAGCGATGTCAAATTTGAACTGCCGGATGGCCGATACGGTCAGGTTGCCGATCAGCCCACCGTCTGTTCGACGCAAAACGCCGCCGGCCATGATGATTTCGCAGTCCGGGTTTTCGACAAGAATGTTTGCAACGTTCATGTTGTTGGTCACCACCAGCAGGTTCTTGTGGTTCAGCAACTGCCTTGCCACGGCCTCGGTCGAGGTTCCGATGTTCATGAAAATTGATGCGCCATCCGGGATATCAGCTGCGCAGGTTTGAGCGATGCGGGTCTTGGCATCCGCGTTCAGCGCGCGGCGGTCCTCGTATCCGATATTTGAAACACCCGAGCGGAGAACAGCGCCCCCGTGAACCCGGTCCAGCTTGCCCGCATCTGCAAGTTCGGTCAGGTCGCGCCGGATCGTCTGAACGGTGACGCCAAAGCGTTCAGCCAGCCCCTCGACGGTAACGCGCCCTTCGGTGCTGGCGATTTCCAGAATGTCGGATTGGCGAAAGGACAAGGACATGGGCAGTTCCGGTGTAAAGGATTGATTTTCGTTTTTGTTCTTTTTGTCGATTTTGGCAAGCCAACTTGCTTGAGAATCATATCTGTGTTGCAAAAAGAAAATAAACGAACATAAACATTGACGAAGCGAAAGTCATTCTGGCTAATGCCCGCAACCGTGTCAGGCAGGGAATCAATGGATATGCAGTCAACGGACAACCAGATCACAGACCTTTTCATCATCGGTGGCGGGATCAATGGCTGTGGAATAGCGCGGGACGCCGCCGGGCGAGGTCTTTCGGTGACGCTGGCCGAGATGAACGATCTCGCTTCTGCCACGTCCTCTGCCTCGACCAAGTTGTTTCACGGCGGATTGCGGTATCTTGAGTATTTTGAAATTCGCCTGGTGCGTGAGGCCCTGATCGAGCGTGAAACCCTGCTGCGCGCGATGCCGCATATCAGCTGGCCCATGCGTTTTGTGCTGCCCTACCACAAGGATATGCGGTTTGATTCCGAAACGCCGACTTCGCGGTTGCTCAGCACGGTCATGCCGTGGATGCGCGGGCGGCGTCCGGCCTGGCTGATCCGGTTGGGCCTGTTCATGTATGACAATCTGGGCGGGCGCAAAATCCTGCCGGGCACGACGTCATTGAACCTGCGGTCAGCACCCGAGGGGGGCCCGTTGCAGGACAAGTTCGAAACCGCTTATGAATATTCCGACTGCTGGATCGAAGACTCGCGATTGGTGGTCCTGAATGCGCGTGACGCCGAGTCGCGCGGCGCGCAGATCATGGTCCGAACCGAAGTGACCTCGGCCGAGCGGGTCGGCGATCTTTGGGAAGTGTCCGTTCGGGATCGGAACAACGGTGAGACCCGTTTGGTCCGGGCCAAGATGCTGATCAATGCAGGTGGGCCCTGGGTGGGCGACATCATTCAATCCAAGATCCGCGTGAACTCGCGCGAGGGCGTGCGGCTTGTTCGGGGCAGTCATATCGTGACGCCCAGGCTTTACGATCACGACAAGTGTTATTTTTTCCAGGGCGAAGATGGCCGCATCATTTTCGCTATACCATACGAGCAGGATTTTACCTTGATTGGGACAACGGATCAGGATCATCCGGACCCGTCGACCAAACCGGTCTGCACCGAGGCCGAGCAGGATTACCTGTGCGCCTTCGCATCAAAGTACTTCAAAAAAAGCATAACGCGCGACGATGTCGTGTGGACCTATTCCGGCGTGCGGCCTCTTTATGATGACGGCGCAAGCAGTGCCACTGCTGCAACGCGGGATTACACGTTGAAAGTCGATGCGCAGGGCGGGGCGCCTGTTTTGAATGTGTTCGGCGGTAAGATCACGACCTATCGCAGGCTTGCAGAAAGCGCGCTTGAGAAGGTCGGTGAGTTTTTTCCGAACCTGCCCGGCCCCTGGACCGCTGGTGTCGCACTGCCGGGGGGGGATTTTCCGGTGGATGCCGTCGAAACCCTGAAAAGCGATCTTTTGGCGGCCTATCCCTTTTTGACCCAAAGCTGGGCTGCCCGCCTGATCAGAGCTTACGGGACCGAAGCAAGGGATGTTTTGGGTGATGCAAAACAGGTATCCGATCTGGGAGAGGATTTTGGCGCAACCCTGACAGCGAAAGAGGTCGCGTGGCTGATGGACAAGGAATATGCCCGTTCAGCCGAAGATGTGGTTTGGCGCCGCAACAAGCTGGGCTTGCGGCTGAGTGCCGAGCAGATTGCGCGGATCGATCAATGGATGTCCGAACGGTCCGAGCATAAGGGATAGCCTGAAAACGCCTTGATGTTGTCAGCGGATTTGTAAGAAAGCTCCATCAGTTCAGATGGGGCTTTCTGTGTTCAGGCGGCTTTTTCCGTAGGGCCGGGGTCGCTCTTGCTGCCCTTCAACCATTCCCGCATGCCTTGCATCAGGGCATAGAGCACGGGCACCACGATCACACCAACCAGCGTTGCGGCCAGCATCCCGCCAAATACCGCGACACCAATCGCCTTCTGGCTGGCGGCACCGGCTCCGTTCGCGGCCAGCAGGGGGACAACGCCAAGTAGGAAGGACAGCGCAGTCATCATCACAGCGCGAAAACGCTGATACGCAGCCTCTGCGGCGGCCTCTTTGATGGAAAGCCCCTTGGCGCGTTGCTCCATGGCGAACTCGACGATCAGAATACCGTTCTTCGAGGCCAGCCCGACAAGCATGATCATACCGATCTGTGTATAGAGGTTGATGTCACTGCCCACGATGGCCACCGCCGCCACGGCCCCAAACAAGGCCACGACAACGGAAAGCAGGATTGAGACAGGCAAGGTCCAACTTTCGTACTGACCCACCAGGAACAAGTAACCGAACAGGATGGCAAGCCCGAGGATGATGATCACCAGACTGCCCGAGGCCAGCTGCTGCTGCGCCGTCCCTGTCCATTCGAACGCATAACCCGGGGGCAGGGCGGTTGCAGATTCTTCGGTCATCACGCTGATTGCATCGCCGCTGGACAAGCCGGGTGCAGGGACCGCCGTCACCGTGGCCGACCGGAACAGGTTGTGGCGCTTCAGCAGAACCGGACCCAGCACGTTTTCAACGTCGATCAGTGTCCCCAGCGGCACCATGTCTCCGTTTTGAGAACGGACATAGAGGTTCGCGATATCTTCGACATTGTCCCGATAGGTCCCATCGGCTTGAATCATCACGCGATAGACACGGCCGAACAGGTTGAAGTCATTGACATAGTAAGATCCCAGCTGTGCCTGCATAGTCTGAAAAATTTCGGCGACCGAGACATTCAGCGTTTTGGCTTTTTCGCGGTCCAGATCAACGAACAGCTGCGGGACGTTGGCGCGGAAGGTCGTATAGGCCTGCCCGATCTCGGGCCTCTGATTGGCCGAATACACGAACGAACCCACGGCCGAGGCCAGATCCTGCGGAGTGCCTCCGCCGGTTTGCTGAACTTCCATCTCGACACCGGCGGACATACCAAGGCCCTGGATGGGCGGTGGGTTGAAAGCAAGGACCGAAGCTGCTGATTCACCGTTCGCGATCGCCAGCACTTTGGCCAGAATGGCGTCCGCGCTCAGATCCTCTTCCTGCCGTTCGCTCCAGTTTTCGAGGTTGACGAAAATCGCAGCGCCGTTGGTGATCGTGCCGTTCAGCATCGAAAAACCGTTGACCAGAACCGTGCTCGCGACGCCCGGGATTTCACTTATCTGTTCATCCAGACGTGCGGTCACCGCCTCGGTCCGTTCCAATGTTGCGGCATCAGGCAACTGTACATCAACGAACAGATACCCGTTGTCTTCAAGCGGAATGAATCCGGCCGAGGTGTTGGACATGATTGTCCCGGTTCCCAAGCCAAGCCCAACCACGATGGCCAGCGCAATGGCCGGAAAAACCAACAGCTTTCGTACAATGGCCACATAGCCGTTGCGCACGGTGCCGATGAAGTTTTCGAACATCGCAAGCACCCCTTTGGGAGGGCCGGACCGGGGGCGAAGAACCAAGCCGCACAGGGCAGGCGAAAGGGTCAGAGCGTTGATGGAAGAGATTACGACAGCGGTCGAGATCGTTATGGCAAATTGGGAATACAGCCGCCCCGAGATGCCGGGCATGAACGTGACCGGCACGAACACCGCCAAAAGAACCAGTGTGGTCGCGATGACCGGACCCGTGATCTGGCCCATGGCTTTTCGGGTCGCTTCAGCAGGGGGCAACCCTTCATCCGCAATGATGCGCTCCACGTTCTCGACGACGACGATGGCGTCATCCACCACGATACCGATGGCCAGCACCAAGGCGAACAGCGAGATGGTGTTCAGCGACATCCCGAACGCTAGCAGGAAGGCAAAAGTACCGATCAGGGATACCGGGATTGCCACGGCTGGAATGATCGTTGCGCGCCAACTTCCCAGGAACACGAACACAACCGAAATAACCAGAATGAAGGTCAGGATCAGGGTCGAGACCACGTCGTTCAAAGATGCCTCGACAAAGTCGGTCGTGTTGAAGGGGACATCATATTCGACATCCGTCGGAAAGGCGCGGGACAGCCGCGCCAATTCCGCCTGTACACGTTCCGAAACCGCCAAAGCGTTTGCACCGGGGGCCTGATAGATGCCGATGACCGTGGCTGGAACCGCCTGAAAATAGCCCGAAGCCGCATAGTATTCTGCGCCAAGCTCTACCCGGGCGATGTCTTTGACGCGGACGATGGCACCGGCGTCACCTGTCCGGATGACAATGTCACCGAATTCCTCTGCGGATGTCAGGCGGCCTTTGGATTTAATCGTGTATTGAAACGTCTGCCCTTCGGGAACGGGTGGCGCACCGATCGAACCGGCGGACACTTCGATATTCTGTTCCCGGATCGCATTGATGACATCCCCCGGTGTGATGGACAGCGCCGCCATCTTGTCCGGGTCCATCCAGATCCGCATGGCGTATTCAAGGTTGGTCAGAACATCGGCCTTGCCGACGCCCTGCACCCGCGCCAGAGCATCGCGCAGATTGATCGAGGCATAGTTCGACAGGAACACACTGTCATAGGTCCCATTTGGTGAAGTCAGAGTGACCAGCATCAGCATGTTGGTCGAAGATTTCTGTGTCACCACGCCGGACGAAGTCACTTCGGCTGGCAGCGATGACATGGCCTGCGCCACCCGGTTTTGAACGTTGACCGATGCGATGTCGGGATCGGTGCCGACCTCAAAGGTCACATCCAGCGAATAGGACCCGTTATCCGATGATCTGGACGTCATGTAGATCATGTCGTCCACACCGTTGACCTGCGCCTCAATCGGCGCGGCGACTGTGTTTTCAACGGTCTCGGCGTTTGCGCCGGTATAGGTGGTCGAGACATTGACCACGGGCGGGGTGATATCGGGAAACTGCGCGACCGGCAGCACAAGGTATCCGATACCGCCCATGATGGTCAGCACCAGCGAAATGACGAGCGCCAGCTTGGGCCGGCTGATGAACAGGGCTGAGAACATCTGTTACTCTCCCGGTTGCTCAGAGGCGACGACTGCGTCAACAGCGACGCCGGGGCGAACCCGTTGCAGGCCCTCGACAATTACGCTTTCGCCTTCGCGCAGCCCGTCCAGCACAATAATCGCGGTTCCAACCGTGTCACCGGTGGTGATGTAACGCTGTTCAACCATCTGCTTGTCGTTGACGACCAGGACAAACTCGCCCCGCTGATCGCGCTGCAAGGCGGCTTGAGGCACCAGAACCTGCAAGGTCGGTTCCAGCGCTTCGATCTGCACATTCACAAAGGCGCCGTCCAGAATCAGCCGGTCCGCGTTGTCGAACTGGGCGCGAATGGTAATTGCGCCGGTCAATGGGTCGATACGGTTGTCAACGAATACAATTCTGCCGACTTCATCCATCTCGGTGCCGTTGGGCAGGATGACGTGCACGTTCGGGCTTTGCGGGCTTTCCGCCAGCGATGCCGAGTTTTCACCATAAGTCTGTAAGACTGAGGTGAAGAGCTTTTCGTTCAACGAGAAATTCACATAAATGGGCGTCTCGCTGACGATATTGACCAGAGGAGGGTTGTTTGGCCCGACCACATCTCCGACGCTGGTCGTGATCCTGCCGATACGGCCGTCGAATGGCGCATGTATCTGCGTGTAGCTCAGGTCAAGCTCGGCCTGCTGGATCGCAGCATTGGCCGCCTTCACCTCTGCCTCGGCGACCAGTTCGTTGGCGCGGGCAATGTCGCGTTCTGACTCTGGCGTCGCGTCGCGTTTGTAGAGCTCTTCTTTACGCGCCAGATCGACCTTTGCCAGTTCAAGATTTGCTTCGGCCCGGTTCAGATCGGCCTTTCGGGCCTCCAGCGTCGCCTCGTACAGGTCGGGTTCGATGGTGAACAGCAGATCGCCTTCTTTGACAGTCGCCCCATCCTCGACCTCGCGGCTGTTGAGAAACCCGTTCACCCGCGCCACGATATCGACCTTGTTGATTGCCTCGGCACGTCCGATGAACGTGGCTTCGTCGGTGATTTCCTCGGTATAGGCCGCCGCGATGGAAACCTTTGGTGGTGCCCCTTCTTCCTGCGCGGTCGCCGGATGCGCCAAACCCAAGGACATCAGCATGAATGCGGCGGCCAAATGCCTGCTGATCTTGTTGGGTGAAAGGAATGCTGGGGACATGGCGAAAGCCTCGTTCGATGCAGAAACAAAAGATGCCGACCCAGTCGCCACGGCGACGTGAGTCGGAGGAACCTTGTCTCAGGATGACTTTTTTGTGCCGATATCTCAAGCGTGATGAGTCCCGCGCCGGTCGGGGCGGATGTCAAAAGTTCAAGCACTTATGCTGGCTTAGGCACTGACGTGGCCGCGGGGCCTGAGCAAGAGAGGCCCGAAATGGGCCCCCTGCGTCCAATGCGCCGGACCGATCAGTCGCGGGTTCCCGCGAACCTGTCCTGCCATTCTTCGCGCTGTTCATCCGTTATCTTGGCGAACAGAACGTCTGGCACGGTAAAGTCGTGACCGGACGGCAAGGCGTTCAACGCGGTGGCAACATCATCGGGCCAGCTGGTATCCAGCGTGTTCATCGCGCTCAGCATGCGGGCCGAGGTGTCGGGGATGAACGGTGCGCTGAGCACGGCGTAAAGCCGGATCAGGTTCAGGCCAAGACGTACCTGCGCGGCGGCCTGCTCGGGGTCTTCTTTAAATGTGGACCACGGAGCTGCGGCCTGTAGATATTCATTTCCGGCAACCCAGATTGCCCGCAGCTCCTGCGCGGATTTGCGAACCTCCATCGCTTCCATATGGCCTTCATAGGCGCGGACGCGTTTGGTGAACTCTTCGATCAAGGCCTGCTCGCGGGGGCCGAACTGTCCACCATCGGGCACGGCCTCACCAAATTTCGAGCGGCAGAATTTGGTGATCCGGCTGACAAAGTTGCCCAGAACGTCTGCAAGGTCCTTGTTCACCGATTGCTGGAAGTTCTCCCAGGTGAATTCGCTGTCGCTGCTTTCGGGCGCATGGCTCAGCAGCCACCAGCGCCAGTAATCGGCAGGCAGAATGTCCAGCGCCTGATCCATGAACACGCCACGGCCCTGGCTGGTCGAAAACTGGCCGCCGTCATAATTCAGATAGTTGAACGACTTGATGTAATCCACCAGCTTCCAGCGTTCGGGTGATCCGGTCTCTTCATTATGCGCGTTGGTGCCCAGGATGGTGGCCGGGAAGGACAGCGTATGGAACGGCACGTTGTCCTTGCCCATGAATTGGACATAGCGCACGTCGCCCGCGCCCTTGTCGGTGCGCCACCAGCGTTCCCAATCCGCATCGGACCTGCCGTTGGCATCTGCCCATTCCTTGGCGCAGGCGATGTATTCGATGGGGGCGTCGAACCAGACGTAAAAGACCTTGCCTTCCATCCCCGGCCAATCGTGATCGCCTTTTTTGACCGGTACACCCCAGTCCAGATCGCGGGTAATGCCACGGTCCTGCAAGCCGTCGCCGTCATGCAGCCACTTCTTGGCAATCGAAGTGGTCAGGACCGGCCAGTCCATCTTGCTGTCGATCCACGCATCCAGTTTGTCCTTCATCGCGGATTGACGCAGATACAGGTGCTTGGTCTCGCGCGCTTCCAGGTCGGTCGATCCGGAAATGGCCGAGCGCGGCTCGATCAGGTCCGTCGGATCCAACTGTTTGGTGCAGTTTTCGCACTGGTCGCCGCGCGCGCGATCATAGCCGCAATTGGGGCAGGTGCCTTCGATATAGCGGTCAGGCAGAAAGCGACCATCGGCGTTGGAATACACCTGTTTCTCGCTGACTTCGCGGATCAGGCCCGCGTCATCCAGCTTGCCCGCAAAATGCTGGGTCAGGCGCTTGTTCTGCTCGCTGGACGAACGGCCGAAGTGATCGAAGCTGAGGCCAAACCGGTTGGCGATATCAGCCTGAATCGCATACATGTCGGCGCAATACTCCGCCACCGGCTTGCCGGCCTTGGCGGCGGCCAGCTCGGCGGGTGTGCCGTGTTCATCCGTGGCGCACAGGAACATGACCTCGTTCCCCCGGCCACGCTGGTAACGCGCGTACAAATCAGCCGGCAATTGCGAGCCGATCAGATTGCCGAGGTGTTTGATCCCGTTGATGTAGGGGATCGCCGAGGTGATGAGAATCCGAGCCATGATCCGTTTCCGCGTAACTGTCTGCGCGCCCGTCTACATGATGTGATCGCCTAGCAAAAGCCCGGCATTGACCTGCTTGTCGATTTAGACCCCGAAGGCAACGAAAATCGTGCTGCCGCAACGATCTGGATCGCGTTCCGGGGACATGTCCAAAGCTTTGGGGCAAGCAGAGGGACTCCAACGCCTTGAATCCGAGTCGCAGTGCCCCGTCCTTGTTCCATACCGAACCGACCGAAAAGGCCAGGGTGATCACAAAAGACATTCAAAGAACAGCGGGGGTGCCCAGTTTTTCACTCTTCCCGCGACCGTTTCAGAAGGCGACCAATCGTGAATGAGGTGCGCGGGGCGTAAACATAATTCGTGCGCTCTTCGGGGGTGGGGCGTGACCGCATCCGCGCCAGACCAAACACGATCAAGAAGACATGCCCGAACGCCACGAAGGCAAAAAGGGCACCCGGGCCAAATTGCTGGATCAGGGTCGAGGTTATGTAGGGCGATGCAATTGCCCCCAAGGCAAACCAGAACATCAGGGCAGCCGAGAGTTCCACCCGTTCCTCGGCCGTGGCAAAGTCGTTTGCGTGGGCGGATGAGACCGAGAAGATCGGGAAGGTTGTCAGGCCAAAGAACACGGCCGCCGACATAACCCCGATCATTCCGGTGCCGCTGGCTGCCATGGTGACGCCGCAGCTGAGTACCGCGGCAGCCGACAGCCAGATAAGGACCCAGCGCCGGTCATATTTATCAGCCAGCCAGCCGACGGGGTATTGAGCAAGCGCACCACCCAGTACGAAAGAGGCTAGGAAGAATGCGATCTGATCGACGCCAAGTCCGACCTCTTGCCCGTAAACCGGACCCACCATTCGGAACGAGGCCGAACTGAGCGCGGCCACGATCACGCCTGCCACGGCCAAGGGTGAGCTGCGCCAAGCCAGCTTGGGTTTCAGGCGGGGCGCGTCAGGTGTTTTGGGTTGGCTTGCTTTGGTCAGCGTCAGCGGCAGCAGTGACGCACAGCACAGGATCGCCAGCAGGTTGTACGAAACGTAAGAGGCCGGGGGCAGAACGGCGATAATCAACTGGGCGCACAGGGACGCGCCCATATCCGCGATTCGGTACGTTCCCATTGCACGCCCTCGGGTTTCATTGGTGACCTTCGCGTTCAGCCAGGCCTCGATCACCGTGTATGCGCCTGCCACGCAGGTGCCCGAGGCCACACGCAGGGCGGCCCAGATATATGGGTTTTCGGTCAGCGTATGTCCGATGAGGCCCATCGCGCCCAACGCGGTGCAAACTGCAAATGCGCGCGAATGACCGACATTGCCCATCAGACGTGGTGCCCACCAGCAGCCGATGAAAAACCCCAGAAAGTGCGAAGACCCCAAAAGACCGATCTGTTCGGTCGTGAAATCCAGCGTGATGCCGGAAATGGCATCGAGTGGCCCGACGCCTCCTGTGGAAAGCTGAAGCAGAATGACCGAAAGAAACAGGGCGGCAAATGAAATGATCGTGCGCATGGTGGTCTCAGATTGGCAGGGTCGCCGCACAATGCGCGCATCAATTCGACTTTAGCGAGTCGTTTTTTGCCGTTCGGCGATCAGGTCGCGCGTATGATCTCGGCGCGGATGTCCAGGCCGACGGTGTCGTCGACCAGGTCAGGATAGCCCGAAGCTCCGAAGTCGTGCCGGTTCAAAGCGCCCTTCAGGCCAATGGTCAGGCGGCTCAGATCGTTCACTGCACTTCCTACCTGCCGGTACAGATTGACCTCCAACGTGATCGGGCGGGTCACGCCGCGGACCGTCAGATCACCCGTGATCCGAGCGCCATCTGATATCCGCCCTTCCGCGCCCAGTTGTATGTCCGTTGACACAAACCGGATCGTTGGGTGCTGCTTCGCGTCCAAAACGCTGGGGCTGAGCATGGGCATACGGGCAAAGGGAAGCCGCGTTCTGGCTTTGCTGACGTCCAGTGTCACCGTGACCTGGCTGTTCTGTAGCCGACCTGTGTCAATCTGAACATTGGCGGTCCGGATCGGCATCGTCCCTGACTGTGTCACCCCCGCAAGATCAAACGTGAACCCGACCCGGGTGCCTTCATCCGACAGGATGTATGGCCGCAATGCGGCTTGTGCCGCCTGGGTCAGGGGCAGGATTGCCAGCCCGGCAAGCAGGCTGCGACGGGTCAGAAGGGTCATGCCATGACACCTTCCCGTGTGGGGCGGGATCTTCTGAGCAGCATCAGAACGATCGCAATGTTCAGACCATTCCAAAGGATGCCATTCACGAACGCCAGTTGGTAGCTTCCGGTGAGGTCGTAGATCCATCCTGACATCCAGCCACCGAGCGCCATGCCAAGAATGGTCATCATCATGACGAACCCGACCCGCGCACCAGCTTCTTGCGGCGGCATATATTCGCGGACAATCAACGCATAGCTGGGCACGATGCCACCCTGTGCCAGACCAAAGAGCAGGCTGATGGCATAAAGCGACACCATTCCATCGTAGGGCAGGAACAGGAACAGGGCGATACATTGCAGGAGCGAACCGATCAAAAGCGTCATGACCCCGCCCAGCCGATCTGCCAACAAACCCGAGATGATCCGGCTGACAACACCACCCAATAACATCAGTGACAGCATCTCGGCCCCGACCGCGGGCCCATATCCCAGCCCGACGCAATAGGAGACGATATGAACCTGTGGCATCGACATGGCGACGCAACAACCGATCCCGGCCAGGCCCAGAATATATTGCAGCGCGCGCGGTGACACACCGACACTTCGTGCATTGATTTGGGCGGATGCTGCGGCGGTGCTGTGTGCCTCGACCGGAACCCTGCGGCGTAGCAGCAGCGACAGGGGAATGACGACGACAAGCGTCAGCACGGCGAGCGTCAGATAGACCTGTTGCCATCCATCCCGCGCCAGAATTCCGGACAGCATGGTGGGCCAGATGGCGCCGGACAGGTAATTCCCACTGGCGACCAACGCGACGGCAATGCCGCGCCGTTTCATGAACCAATGTGAGATATCTGCGATCAGCGGGCCAAACCCAATCGATGTGCCCAGCCCCAGCAGGAGATGCGCCGCGGATAGCAACATTATGCTCGGTGCCAGCGTTGCCAGCACATAGCTCAGCGCACTCAAGACGGCTGCTCCGATCAGGGCGCTGGTGACGCCCAGCCGGTCCACCACCTGCCCCAGCCACATGTTGCCCAGGGCAAAACCGATCATCGCCAAAGTGTACGGCATCGAGGCTTCGGCACGACCGGCCCCGAATTCGGTTTCGACTGCGGGCATGACCACGATCACGGCCCACATGCCCACATTCGCCACTGTTGCAATGGCGAGCGTGATCAGAAGGCGAAGCCAGGAATAGCGGCTGTCATGGATCGGATGGCTCATGTGGTGACGCTAGGGCGCGGCCCGCGTTTTGACCAGTCACATCTTGCGTGATCCGTGTGGCTTTATGCCGGTGTGTCTTTGGTTTCGATCCGTTCCAGATGCAACCCGGCACGGGCGGCGGTCATGGTGGCCTGCCATGTGACCGGGGGCAGGGCACGGGCGCGGCGGCGTGTCAGAGCCCAGATCCGAGCCTCATCCCGATGGGTGGCCGCCATGTGCCAGCGCGTTTCAACCCCTTGCGCGCCGCCATCTCCGGGTGTCAGCAGCAAACCAAGCGGAGCCCGCCCCATCGCACCCCCCTGTTCGGCGGCCAGATGCATCCGGCGTATCGGCGTGAGCCCCGGTGCGCCGGGCAGGTCGCCGATGATCAGCGGAATGGCCCCGCTGCGCAGCGCCTCCTCCAGGCACCACAGCAGATCTTCGGCACGGGTGGGATGAACAAAAATGAACCGGGCCGGATCGGCAAAGGCCATCATCCCATCGGGGTTCAGCTGGCCGGGTTCCCAGGCGGGGGAAATCCACAAGACCGGCCCCTGCGTCTGACCGGCCAGCCACATGGCAAAGCTGCGCCGGGCGGGGCCGCATGCCTCGTGCACGCGGCCCAGTTCCAGGGTGATCTGCGGATGGAGCTTTACCCCCGGCGCCTGACGCGCAGTTTTGTGGCCAAGAAGTTGAGTGGACATGCCGGAATGCTAGCATGTTCTATTTTTGTTCTCAAGTGGTCAGGGCCGTCAACGAGACAGGATCAACTTGCCATTTGCAAATTGGACGCTCGAGAAACGATGCAGGTATTCCATTCCCAAAAGCGATTTATCCAGCTCGCCCTCATTGACCCAGGCCGATACGTTCTGGTCGGTAATGGGGCCTGCGGTCAGGGTGTCAAGCCGCACCGGCGCTGTGCGTACCTCGCCGTTGGCGGTCAGGGCGCGGCCGAAATAGTTCAGTTGATCGGGATCGATGCCCACACGTTCTGCGTCCCGGGCACTGAGAACGATCTGGCTGGCGCCGGTGTCGACAAGAAAGTTGATCGGCTCACCATTCACCAAAACCGGCAGGTAATAGTGACCATCATAGGCACGAGGCACCTCGATCGCGTTGCCGGTGACGGTCATCTGCGGGGCAGGGCCAACCGAAGACCGGATGTCTTCCCACAGGCCGATGACGGCGATGACGCCAACAAAAATGAACACCCAGGCCATCACCTGCTGCAACGTCTTGTTCAGGGTCTGGCGGTTTTGCGAAACGAACCAGAACGCGACGGCCAGCCCAAGCACGACCAGATAGACCAATTGTCCGATATCGACGCTGTCCACAGGGTTCACCCCACTCAAGTTGCACGTCACATATATGGGGGTTTAAGACGCAAAACCAAAGGCCTTGAGGCCATCGAGAATGAACTGCACCGACAAGGCCGCAAGCAGCATCCCCAGCAGCCGGGTCAACACGTTCAGCCCGGTTTTGCCCAAAATCCGCGCGACCGCGCCAGAGGTCAGATACATCACGAAGACCATTGCCAGCACAACCAGCATCACACCGATGACAATAGCAAGGCCCTGAATGCCCGGCTGCTGGCCCGCAAGCAGAATCATCGTTGCAATCGATCCGGGGCCTGCAATCAGCGGGATGCCCAGGGGAAAGACGGACGGGTCCGGGTGTTCCTCTTCCTCGGCGCTGCTTTCGCGTCGCTTGGTGCGGCGTTCAAACAGCATATCCAGCGCGGTCAGGAACAGCAGGACACCTCCTGCAACGCGGAACGCTTCCATCGAGATGCCAACAAACCCCAGAAGGGCTTCGCCAAAGGCGGCAAACAGGGCCAGGATGAAACCCGCCGTCAGGCAGGCCCGAATGGCAATGGACCGGCGCGTGTGCCAGTCCATACCCTGTGTCAGCGCCACGAAGATCGGCGTTTGCGCGGGCGGATCAAGGACCACGAAAAGCGTTGTGAACGCGGTAATCAGAAATGCACTGTCCATTGTTATCTGCTGCTCCGTTGCAGGTCTTGCAGGATACGCAGGGCATCCTGCGAACAACCCGATGGGACATAGACGTGATCGTGGTGATACCCCGCGACCATGTTCGCGGGAATGCCGGCCCGTGCCAGCGCGCTGGAAACGGCGGCGGTCAAACCAACCCCTTCCAGCGAGGAATGAACCTGCAACGTGATGCACCGCATCGCGACGGCATCTTTCGGTGCCGCAGCGATCGGGACGACAAGAGACAGCCCTTCGGCCTCGGCGCAGCTGGCCCGCGTGCCCTGTGGCCAGGGTTTGTCTTGAGGCCATACGACAAAGGCAAGTTCACCGGGCTGCAAGTCGGGATGCATACCCGCGATCATGGCGTTGGTGTCCGTGATGGGCGTGCTCATGCGGTTTCCGCCTGTTCAAGCCGTTCGGCGGCCGCGACCCACAATGCCTCGGCTTTTTGCATGGCCTCGGTGACTTCGGTGAACTTGCGGTTCCAGGTTTCCAGGTCGTTGATCCTTTCGTCCTCGTACAGCGCCGGATCGGCCAGTTTGGTCGAAAGCTTGTCATGCATTTCCGTCAGCTTTTCGATCCGGTCCTCGCATTTGCGCAGATCCGCACGCAAGGCCAGTATCGTCTCGCGCGGGGGGCGTTTCGATTTGACCGCCCGGGGCTTTTCCCTCACGGGTCTGTCGCGCGCCAGCAGCAGGGACCGATAGGCTTCAAGGTCGCCGTCGAAAGGTTTGACCGTACCGTCCGAAACCAGCCAGAGTCGATCCGCGACAAGGCTCAGCAAGTGCATGTCGTGACTGACCAGAACCACCGCGCCGGAATAAGCCGTCAGCGCCTCGACCAGCGCCTCGCGGCTTTCGATGTCAAGGTGGTTGGTCGGCTCGTCAAGGATCAGCATATGGGGCGCGTCGATCGTGGCGAGCAGCAGTGAAAGCCGCGCTTTCTGTCCGCCCGACAGGCGCCCGACCTTGGTTTCCGCCTGATCCGCATTCAACCCGAACCCGGCCAGTCGCGATCGCCACTTGCCCGGTGCTTCGTCAGGGCGCAGACGGCGCAGGTGGTCCAGCGGCGTTTCGTCCACGTAAAGCTCATCCACCTGATGCTGTGCGAAATACCCGATGCGCAGCTTGTTGCTGCGGGTCATCTTGCCCGCCATGAGGGGCAGCCGGTCCGACAGCAGCTTGGACAAGGTCGACTTGCCCTGTCCGTTCTTGCCCAACAGCGCGATACGGTCATCCTGATCGATACGCAGGTTCAGACGGCGCAACACTTCGGTTTCGCCATAGCCGGTGACGCCGCCTTCGATCTGGATGATCGGTGGCGACAGTTCCTCGGGTTCCGGAAAGCTGAAGGCGCGCAGGGCGGCCTCTTGCGGGGTCGAGACCAGTTGGATGCGTTCGATCATCTTCAGGCGCGATTGAGCCTGAACGGCCTTCGACGCCTTGTAGCGGAACCGATCCACAAAGCTTTGCAGATGTGCGATGCGGGCCTTGGCCTTGGCGTTTTCCGATTCCGCCTGTGCCAGCCGTTCCGCACGGCGTTCCGCGAACTTATCGTAGGGCACCGCGTAATAGGTCAGCTTGCGGTCTTCCAGATGCAGGATCGACCCCACGGCGCGGTTCAGAAGGCCGCGGTCGTGGCTGATGATGATCACAGTGTGCGGATATTTGGCCAGATAACTTTCCAGCCATAGCGCGCCTTCGAGGTCCAGATAGTTGGTCGGTTCGTCCAGCAGCAGCAGATCGGGCTGAGAAAACAGCACCGCCGCCAGCGCAACGCGCATCCGCCAGCCGCCCGAGAAATCCGAACAGGGGCGCTGCTGATCTTCGTCGTCAAAGCCCAACCCCTTGAGGATCGAAGCTGCGCGGGCCTCGGCGGACCAGGCGTCGATATCGGCCAGACGTGTCTGAATTTCAGCGATGCGTATCGGGTCTTGGGCGCTTTCGGCCTCGGCCATCAACGCACTGCGTTCGGTATCGGCGGCGAGAACCGTATTGATCAGCGAGACGTCAGAGGAGGGCACCTCTTGCGCCACGCCACCGATCCGAGCGCGTTTCGGGACCGAGATATTTCCCGATTCCAAAGCCAACTCGCCCCGGATCAGGCGGAACAGCGTGGTCTTTCCGGTTCCGTTCCGACCGACAAGGCCAACCTTGTGACCATCGGGAATCGTCGCGGTTGCGCCGTCAAACAACGGGCGACCTTCAACGGCATAAGTGATGTCTTCGATCCGTAACATGGGGCGCTCTTAGCAGAGCTGTGTTGCCACCGCCAGCGGCTCGGCATGTTCAATCTTTAAGCAATGTGATAGCGCTGTGTCGTTTGCTATTCAGAACGGTTTTCACATGCGCGCGGCCCGGACACCTCCGCACTTGGTCACTCTGATTTTTGCCACGGCACTGTCGGTTTTGTCACTGAACATGTTCCTGCCGTCTTTGGCCCACATGAGTACGGATTTCGGTGTGGATTATGGCTTGGTTAACCTGTCGGTTGCCGGGTATCTGGCGGTCTCAGCCGTGTTGCAGCTGATCATGGGTCCGCTTTCCGATCGTTACGGGCGCAGACCGATACTTTTGATGTGCATCACCATCTTCGTCATCGCCTCAATCGGATGCTTTCTGGCCGAGGCCATTTGGACGTTCCTGGGCTTTCGTCTTTTGCAGGCCGCGGTGGTGGCTGGGTCAGTTCTTTCCAGCGCATCGATCAGAGATCGGTATCCGCCGAACGAGGCTGCAAGCAAACTGGGGTATGTGGCGATGGCCATGGCTTTGGCCCCAATGCTTGGCCCTATGCTGGGTGGGACGCTCGACATGCTCTTTGGCTGGCGCTCGGGGTTTGTTCTTTACACTGTGCTGGGGGCAGGGCTGCTGGTTTTGCTTTGGTTCGACATGGGCGAGACCAATACAAACCGCTCTTCAACTTTTACAGCCCAATTGCGCGAGTATCCGGATCTGTTTCGCGCCCGCCGATTCTGGGGCTATGCCTTATGCGCATCGTTTTCGATTGGTGGGTTCTACAGCTTCATCACCGGCGCGCCATTGGTGGCTGCCGCATGGTTTGATCTGAGCCCTGCCATGTTGGGACTTGGGATTGGTATCATAACAGGTGGGTTCATGGTCGGTAACTTCGTCACTGGTCGGATCGCGGCACGGACACGTCTGACCACAATGATCCTGATCGGCCGCGTTGTGGCTTCGACCGGGCCATTCTGCGGATTGCTTCTGTTCATCGCCGGGCTGGGGTCAGTCTGGGTATTCTTCGGTTCGGCCATCTGCGTTGGGTTCGGCAATGGGCTGACCAATGCAAACGCTTCGGCAGGGGTCATGTCCGTGCGACCCAAACTGGCAGGCAGCGCGGCAGGGTTGTCTGGGGCGATGGTGGTCGGGCTTGGCGCGATCCTGACCTCGATGACGGGTGCGTTTGTCAGCCCTGAAAACGGGCCGTTTCTGGTTCTGGGCATGATGTGGGCCAGCAGCTTTGCAGGTTTGCTTGCAGTGCTTTACGTTCGGCGTCTGGACCGGGTAGACCCT
Source organism: Ruegeria sp. HKCCD6604 (assembly GCF_013110635.1). Classification (NCBI taxonomy): domain Bacteria; kingdom Pseudomonadati; phylum Pseudomonadota; class Alphaproteobacteria; order Rhodobacterales; family Roseobacteraceae; genus Ruegeria; species Ruegeria sp. HKCCD6604. The sequence goes on from NZ_WVQW01000001.1 coordinate 101,828, forward strand.
TTGCCGGATACATTCTGAGCGCCAAAGCGGCAGGCAACCCATCATAACACTTTTCATGAGCGAAAGACCGTGGTACGCGGCGCGCGATGGATTTCGGCGCGGACCCGCGCCACATTGTAAGGAGAGGCCGACATGGCACTGGAACGTACATTCTCGATCATCAAACCCGACGCAACGCGCCGCAACCTGACTGGCAAGATCAACGCCAAGTTCGAAGAAGCCGGGCTGCGTATCGTTGCGCAGAAGCGCATCCACATGACCAAGGAACAAGCCGGCAAGTTCTACGAAGTACATGCCGAGCGTCCGTTCTATGACGAACTGTGCGAATTCATGTCGTCGGCTCCGGTCGTTGTTCAGGTTCTGGAAGGCGAAGGTGCCATTGCGAAGAACCGTGAAGTCATGGGTGCAACCAACCCGGCGGACGCAGCACCGGGCACCATCCGCGCGGAATTTGCTGAATCGGTTGGCGAAAACTCGGTCCATGGTTCGGATGCACCGGAAACAGCGGCTGTTGAGATCGCATATTTCTTCTCGGGCATCGAACTGGTCGGCTAAACCGGTTTTTTGCCGAAAGATCGGGCCGCTCCGCCAGGAGCGGCCTTTTTTTGTTCAGACCTGCTTTAGATCTTTGGGTTCAACCCGAACCCCGACGGCATCCAGATCGGCAACCATCCGGTTTTCCGGCGCGGCGCTGTTGCCGGCCTTGATCGCGTCGAAACGTTGTCGCAGCTTCTTTTTCTCTTCACCCTTGCAATCATTCCAGGGGCGTCCCTGAAGCCCCATCACCAAAACATAGTAGCCGATGAAATGTGCTTTGGTACCAGCCCGCAAAAGCCGGGCATAGGCTTCATCCGGTCCCAGCTGTCGCAGTTCATCAGCCGAGTGGATGCCGGCGCGCGCGCAGGCCTGCTCGAAAGCCGGGCCAAGGTTGCGGATCGAAGAAACTGGATCGCTCATGAGCCTGTCTTAATTGCACCTCTGGGGTCTGTCACCCATGTTTGCGCGTTGGCGAAACATAATGCCTTGCTGTCTTCTGGTGTTTCCGCTCTCATGAAGTCATGCTGCCTCGGCGGTCCGGGTTTCAAAAGCCAACAGATACCAAACGCGGGTCGGTCCAGGGCCAGACAAACTGCTGACCAAGGTAAAAGCCGAATACGCTGAACGTGATGAAGGATCAGAACCGTCGAAGAAGGAACCAGCGTGCAGAAGATCGTTGAGACAAATGTCATTGAACACCTGAAAACGCCCCGGATTGGTGGATCATGACCGAACCTTCAGGTGTTCAGTGCATTCTGTCCCGATCCATTGACAAAGCGCATGTTGAAAAGCTCATTCCCGGGTTCACGATCAGGATCGACCCACCAACGGAATCGAGATCTTTCGTGCTTTTGGATTGCCACGATCAATCGTTGCGGAATTCAGGTCGTGTTCTGGTTGAGGTCGCAGAAACACTGTGGCTTTTCCAGAATGGCCGTGCGCCGCTGTCTCAACGCGGTAAGGGGCAGGGGCGGTTTGTTCAAGACCTGCCGCGGGGTCCGGTGACAGGGGCTTTGAAGGGTTTCCCCAAACTGCGTGCGCTGATGCAGATCGGAACCGGAGAGATTCAGACGAAACCCCTCGTCGTACTGGATGAGCTGGAGAAAACACTGGTCAGGGGAACGGTTTGGTGCCTGTCTTCGCAGACGGGTCAGGCAGCAATCGTTCAGCTTCAGCGGCTGCGGGGGTATGAGAAAGAATTTCAAAAAGTGAACACCGCGATTTCCGCCTTGTCCGGGGGCGGGCCGGGTGTCGAAGCGCTTTGTGCCGGACTTTTCCCGGGCATGGCCGCCTATCGCGCCAAGCCAGAGATCAAGTTGGGAAAAGCTGAGCCATCTATTCAGGTCGCGGCAGATATCATTCAAACATATCTGCAAGTTGCCCGGCAAAACGAATATGGGGTGATAGCCGATATCGACACAGAGTTTCTGCATGATTACCGGGTGTCATTGCGAAAGGTCCGATCCGTGATCAGCCTGTTCAAAGGCGTATTTTCCGACGCGCAGACAGTGCAATTGAAGCGTGTCTTTTCCGATCTCATGGCCGCCACCGGGCGTATGCGTGATCTGGATGTCTACCTTCTGGAAAAAGATAAATACTTCAGTCTGGTACCGCCCAGTCTTCACGCGGGCCTGCAAGAGATGTTCGACCTTTTCGAGAAGGAGCGCGCCAAGGAACTGTCACGCTTGTCCCGCCGGTTGCGCAGTGACGAATACAACGCCCGTATGTCCGATCTGACGGCGATGTTCAACGGAACGGATCACCTTACGCCCGGATCTAACGCGAAACGGGCAGCACATGAATACGCGTGCGCATTGATCTGGAAACGGTACCGCAAGGTCTGCAAAATCGCACGCGGTATCACCGACGAAACTCCGGACGAAACCGTGCATGACCTTCGTATCGATTGCAAGAAACTGCGCTATCTGATGGAGATATTTGGGCCTCTGTTCGATGAAAAGAGCTTCAAGACAATCATCAAGCCGTTGAAAAAGCTACAGGACAATCTGGGTGTGTTCAACGACTGCGCTGTCCAGCAAGAGTCCTTGACGGCTTTTGTCGCGCAGCACAGCGACACGCGGGGCCATGTGGATGCGCGGATGGGCCTGGCCGTTGGGGGATTGATTGCGGTTCTGGATCAGCGCCAAAAGGCCGAGCGGAGCCGCGTGATTGCCAGCTTTCAGAAGTTTGACGGGCCAGATACCCGGCGCCTGTTTCAGAACTTGTTTCACCGACAAAAGGAGTGAGGAATGAAGATCATTGCCTGTTACAGCAACAAGGGCGGTGTTGGCAAAACCGCTACTTCGGTGAACCTGGCTTATTCCTATGCGCAGGCGGGGCAACAGGTGCTGTTGTGTGATCTCGACCCCCAGGGCGCTTCAGGGTTCTACTTTCGGGTGAAGCCATCAAAAAAACTGAAGGATGCGCGGTTTTTCGAGGATGTGGCGCGGTTTATCAAGGCGATCCGGGCCAGTGACTTCGAAGGGCTGGACGTGCTGCCGGCGAACCTGACCTTTCGCGACTTCGACGTGTTCCTGTCGCGGATGCGGAACAAACGCTCGCGGCTGAAAAAAGCTTTGATGGCCGCGGGCAGCGACTATGACGTGATCATTCTGGATTGCCCGCCCAACTTTTCAACTTTGTCCGAGAATGTCTTCAAAGCTGCCGATAAAATCGTCGTGCCGGTCATGCCGACAACCCTGTCCGAGCGGAGTTTCGATCAGTTGGTAAGCTTTTTTGAACAACACAAGCTGCGCAAGAAAAAGCTGCGCGCCTTTTTTTCGATGGTGCAACACCGGAAGGTTTTGCATCAGGAAACCATGAAGGAGATGCGCAAGCTGTATCCGAAACGCTTTTTGCAGACGGTGGTTCCTTTCGCTGCGGATATTGAAAAGATGGGTCAGTATCGTGCCCCGGTCTGTACCTATGCCGGGCGCAGTGCGGCCTGTGCGTCTTACAGGGCGCTGTTCGAAGAGCTGGAAAACGGAGTGATTTCGAACCAATGAGCAAGGAAATCGAGCGCAAGTTTCTGGTTTCAAGCCTGCCGGACCTGAGCGAAGCGAAAAAGGCCGTTGTAAGACAGGGTTATCTGACGGCCCCCGACGATTCCACCGAGCTTCGGCTGAGGCAAAAGAACGATGCGTATTTCCTGACCTTGAAAGGGGTCGGTGGCCTGGTCCGGGTAGAACGAGAGGCAGAGATCACCGCGGATCAGTTCGAAACCTTCTGGCCGGAAACCGAAGGGCGCAGGGTTGAAAAAGAGCGCTACACCGGCCATTTGCCGGATGGCTTGCTGTTCGAGCTGGACGTCTTTTCAGGCGATCTGGCACCGTTGCGCCTGGTCGAGGTAGAGTTCACCTCGGAGGAGCAGGCCAAAGGATACGTGCCACCGGATTGGTTCGGTGCGGATGTCACCGCCGACACGCGATACAAGAACAAAACCATGGCGATATACGGCGTTCCTGATTAACGCAGCTGTGCCAGATTGATCGTGGTTTCCAGCCCGGGGTCGCAGTTCCGGGCGGCAAATTTTCCGCCGTGCATATGTGAGATTGCGGCCACCAGAGCCAGGCCCAAACCCGCATTCCGCTCCGTCCGCGCGGGGTCAAGTGTCACGAAGGGAAGCTGAAGGCGATCCAGTTCTTTCGGCGGTACGCCGGGGCCACGATCCCTGACGCTCAGTTGGGTGAAACCGTCGCGAGTACCGATCGAGATCGTGATTGCAGTATGTTCCGGCGCGTAACGCATTGCGTTTTCCAACAGATTGGAAAGAGCTTGCGACAGAAGGGGCCGGTGCCCCTGAATGGCCGGGGCGGAACCCTTGACTTCAAGCTGCACGCCTTGATCGGCGGCGACCGGGTCATAAAGCTCGACAACATCACCAACAAGTTGCTGCAAATCGATGGTTTCGAATTGCTCGCGCCCCAGGCCGGCCTCGGCCCGAGAGATTTCGGTGAGCTGCCCCAGAACCCGCAGGACGTGATCGATTTCACCCGTCGCCCGCGCAATGTCGATCTCGCGATCCAAGTCGCTTTTGTCGGGTTCAGAGAGGGCCTCGACCCTTTGCCGCAGACGAGACAAAGGTGAGCGGAGATCATGTGCAATCGAATTAGATGTGGTCCGAAGGTTGCTTATCAACTCCTCGATCCGGTCAAGCATGTTGTTCAATGTGCCTGAAACCTGATCGAATTCGTCCCCGGTTCCGCGCAGCGGCATCCGTTTTGACAGATCGCCTGAAACGATATTCTCGGCCGTACTGGCGATATCCGAAAGGCGCGAAAACACCAAACGCGTGAACAACCAGCCGGTGATGACGCTCAGAACCAAAGCAATCCCAAGCGCCAACGCAACCGAGCGAAACAAAACCCTGTCGAATTGCTGGCGCGACGCTGCATCCCGTCCAACCAGCAGGCGCTCGCCGCCCGGAAGGCGGATGGATGCAGCTGAAACCGGCACAAGCTGATCATTGTCGGCCCGGCGCAATTCCAAGTCCACCCAACCGCTTCCAGCGGCAATGTTCACCGGCCAAGACTTGAGATTGCCGACAAGTTTGACCCCCAACCTGTCTGTCAAAAGATACAGCGCGTCCCGCTCGGCGGCACTCGGCAAACGGCGCTCAATTGCAGTGATCAAACCTATCAGCCCACGCCTTTCGTATTCATCCGCAAGCCCTGTCAACTCGGCTGATACGACCGAGCGGGTTTCGGCCTCGATGCTTCGATTGGCGGTCACATAGACGATGGCGAGTACAGACGCCGTCAGAATCGTGCTCAGAAACATGCTGGTTGCAACCAGCCTTGTGCGGGAATTGTTCAGGGAAAGCCCAAGGTTATCCATCGGACATCATGTAACCCGCTCCGCGGACGGTTTCAATCAATGGCGCGTCACCGCCTTCGTCCAATTGGCGCCGCAACTTCGAAATATGCACGTCCACGACGTTGGTGTTTGGGTCAAAATGATAATCCCAAACGCCTTCAAGCAACATGGTGCGCGACACCACGCGGTTTTTGCGGCGCAGGAAAAATTCGAGAATCTGAAACTCACGCGGTGTCAGGGTGATCTCGTGCCCGTCGCGTGTGACTTTGCGAGTCAACAAGTCCATCTGAAGGTCTTTGCAAGTCAATGTCGGCGTCTCTTCGGATTCCTGAGGGCGACGCAAAAGGGCTTCGATTCTGGCGTGCAACTCCTGAAACGAAAAAGGCTTGACCAGGTAGTCGTCAGCGCCCGAGCGCAGCCCTTTTACCCTTTCGTCCACGGCGCTCATCGCCGTCAGCATCAAAACCGGGGTTTTCAAACCGGCGGCCCGCATCGACTTGATCAGCGACAGCCCGTCCAGACCGGGTAGCATCCTGTCAAGAACAATGGCGTCAAACCCACCGTCCGTGGCATGGTACAACCCCTCACGACCGTCAGCAGCGGTTTCGACCACATACCCCTCTTCGCCAAAACCTTTGGCGATGAAGTCCCTGGTGTCAGCATCATCTTCGACGATCAACAGACGGCGGCTCATGGTCGGGATCCTTTCTTTTGATATTTAAACACAAATTTTAACTAAAGCATATGGTTAGAAGAAGTTCTTGCCGGGTGCTGGGCCGGCACCCGGCAAGCCCGGCGGATAGTGGACAACTCTGATCCGCCGGGTGAGGCGTGCGCCGAAAATCCCCATCAAGCGGCGCACGCATGTTCAAGGTCAGGCCAGTTCGACCGCGACAAAAATCTGGCTGCCGCCACGGTTGATCAGCACCAGGGCAGGATCGGTTTTTTCACTGTCCAGCGCAGCCTTCAAAGCATCCGGAGTGACAGTGTCCTGATTGCCGAGCTTGACGATCACATCGCCGCGTTGCAGGCCGGCCTTTGCCGCAGGGCTGTCGGGCTTCAGGTCGGTGACGACAACGCCCTCGACGGTTTCAGCAACACCATTTTCTGCCCGAACCGCTTCGGTCAGGGGGGCCACGGTCACACCCAGTGTTGTTCCCGCAACTTCCGCCTCGACCGGTTTGTCGGCCTCGGCCGATGCGGCCTGATGCTGGCCAACCGTCAAGGTCACAGTTTCCATCTTGCCGTCACGCAAAACGGTCAGAGTGCTGTCGGTGCCGACCTTGGTCGTGCCCACAAGGATGGGAAGGTCACCGCTGGACTCCACGGCATCGTCGTTAAAGCTCAGGATAACGTCTCCCTGCTTCAGGGCGCCGTCTGCCGGGCTGCCGGCAACCACGTCAGACACCAGCGCACCCGAGGAAGCCTCGATTCCCAACGCTGCCGCAAGTTGTGGGCTTACGTTCTGGATCGACACGCCCAGCCAGCCGCGGCTCACCTGTCCGTCATCCCGCAGATCGGCCGCGATGTGTTCAACGATGTTCGACGTGACGGCAAATCCAAGCCCCACAGAACCACCGCTGGGTGAATAGATGGCCGAGTTCACACCGACCACTTCGCCATCCATGTTGAACAGGGGACCGCCCGAGTTGCCCTTGTTGATCGCTGCATCTGTCTGGATGAACTCGGCATAAGGGCCTTCCGAGATGTTGCGGCCTTTTGCCGAAACGATGCCTGTGGTCACGGTCGAGCTCAGGCCGAAGGGGTTGCCGATGGCGACCACATCTTCACCTACGCGGATCTCGTCACTGTCGCCAAGCTCCACGGCTTGCAGGTCAGTTCCTGCGTCGATTTTCAGAACCGCGATATCCGTCAACGGGTCCGTTCCGACCACTTCGGCTTCGAAGGTACGGTCATCGCTGAGCCTTACGGTCACGGTCGAGGCATTGTCGACGACATGGTGATTGGTGACAATGTATCCGGCTTCGTCCAGAACAAATCCCGAACCCAGGCCCTGGGATGGGCCGCGTTGCGGCATGTTGAACCCTTCGGGGCCGCCGAAGCGTTTGAAGAATTCACCAAAAGGGTGTCCTTCGAAGTCAAAGTTTTGCCCCTGGGTTGGGGTCGGCGCTGTATCTTGTTCAGCGATGATGGTTACGACCGAGGGTGAAACGGTCTCAACCAGATCGGCCAATGCCTCGTCCGCCATGGACGGTATAGCCGTCGTTGCCAGTAGGGCCGCGCCGAGCGCGCTGACACCCACCCAGTTGGAAGTGCGGGGAAGTAGAAGCGAGGATTTGCGGATGCTCATTTGTGTCTCCTGATTATCGTCACGCAGTTGCGGCTGCGCGTTGAGACAACAGTTGCATGCTCAGAATTGGCGTTTCCTGACTGATCAATTAATAAATCTTAATTTTGCCACAAAGCCGGTGTTGGGTTGCGGTCGACGTCGATCGGGATTCGCGGAATTTCACCGATCCGCACCAGAGCGAATCGGAGGATTGTTGCTAAAAATGGCGTCAAACTTTCAAAAATATTGAATTTGTTTTGTTTTGTTGACAATCATCCTTCCGAATGATGGAGAAAAAAGCTGCTCTTCCAATGGTTGTGGGTGGGTCTGTGTGAGGCATGGCTTGACACACCAAAAATCTTATTGAGTGCGGATATCGGTGAATAAGTTTGCGCTTAATCACGAATCGCTACCCCTTCCGAATTTGAGCAGTCTCCTTTAAGTTGATCCTGGTCTCGCGCGATGTTGCGTAAAAGCCATTCGCAGAAGACCCAAATTAACCATTCCTTCCAATTTTACGTTGTTTCGAGCGATCGGATAAGTGAGGATGAAGATGCCCAAGTGAGGGGAGCCAAAAGCGCTAGGGGGCGCTGGCGGCTAACTCGATCACCAAAAGTGATAGCGGCGTGTTAACGAGGGGGTCTTGTTTAGGTTTGGCTGTTTGGGAGTCGGAGTGTTTCTGAAAGCACACTGGCCACACTTTGGAGATTGAGCAAAGTGGTAGTCCTGTTTTGGGCACCGGCCCGGTCGATAAGACCGGGCCGTGTTTGTTCAAGGGGCATGTTTTTTGCGCCAAGCCTTCCAGTCACCCGGGGTATCCAGATCCAAAAGTGCGTTTCGGCCAGGCAGCGGATGCAGATGAACAAAGTCTTTATGCTTCCGCACGATCTCTTGTGCACCGTCGTCCCCCTGCAACTGTGACAGTTGACCAAAAAGGGATCTGTCAAACACCACCGGATGACCGGGTTTTCCATCCTCGGTTGTACCACGCCAGATCAGGTAGTCGGGATGGGTTAGTCGCGCTTTCAGGATTGTTGCCAGGTCAGCCTGAGTCAGATCGGGCAGATCGGCCAGCAAAACCATCGCGGCGGATGCATCCGGCGGCAGTTTTTGGATTGCGGCGCGCAAACTGGCGTTCATGCCTTCTGCCGCATCCCGGACCGGAACGATCTGGACATCCATGTCATCAAGTGCGCCATATCTGGGATTTGGTTCAGGGGGCAGGGCGACAATCACAGGACCCACGGCGGAGGCTGTGCGTGCCGAGCGGGCTAGTAACGGCATGCCGTTGATCGGCTGCATCAATTTGTCGATGCCGCCCATGCGGCTGGATTGACCCGCTGCCAAAAGGATAATGGGTATTTCGGTCATTTCGGTACAATGCCGTGGGCCCGAGCGCGAGTCATCCCCTCATTCGGGCGCCATCTGCGTCAAACAAGGGTGTCGAGATGACCTTTGCCTTGCGCATCTGGCCCAGTATTTCGATCTTGACTTCAAGCCCTTCTGCTGCGCGTTCGGTTGGCAGAAAACCGATGGCGACGGACTTGCGGGCATAATGCGAATAACCGCCCGAGGTGCAGAAGCCCACGACAGTGCCATCCAGCCAGATCGGTTCATAGGCGTTCACGTCGGCGTCGTCTGCGTCGACCTCGAAGGCCACCAGCCTGCGCGCGGGGCCGTCGGCACGTTCCGTCTCGGCGGCGGCTCGGCCGATGAAATCAGCGGGCTTGTTGAAGGCGATGAAGCGGTCGAGCCCGGTTTCGGCGGGGGTGTAGTCGGGTGAGAATTCGCGCATCCACGAGCCGAAGAACTTGTCGAGCCGCAGGCTCATCATCGCGCGCATGCCGAAGGGCACCATGCCGTGCGATTGGCCGGCCTGCCATAGGGTCCACCAAAGCTGGCGCTGCGCCATCGGATCGCAATAGATCTCGAACCCCAGGTCGCCGGTATAGCTGACCCGCTGCACGATGCAGTCGGTCAAGCCAACGACCATGCGGCGCACGTCCATGAAGCGCATGCCGCTGATATCGGCGCGGGTGCAGGCGGCCAGAACCTCGCGGGCCTTGGGGCCTGCGATCTGGAAGCCGTTGCGGCGGTCAGAGATGTTTTCAACGGTTGCGCCGTCTTCCTGATGTTGCTGAAACCAGCGCATGTGGAAGTTCTGCGCACCATATGAGGCGGTGAGTTGGAATTCCTCCTCGCCCAGGCAGGACACGGTGAAATCGCCGATCAGCTTGCCCTTGGGCGACAGCATCGGGGTCAGCGACAGGCGGCCCGGGGCGGGGATGCGCCCGGCCAAGATCCGATCCAGCCAGTCGCGGGCGCGCGGACCTGTCACAAGGTATTTGCCGAAATTGTGCACCTCGTTGATACCCACGCCCCCGCGCACGACACGCACCTCGCGGTCCGTTGCGTCGAAGGCGTCCGAGCGGCGGAAGGACGGAGTTTCATAAGTCGGCTCGTCCGCTTGCGCGAAATAGTTGGCGACCTCGAGCCCGTATTGCTGGCCCCAGACGGCGCCCAAATCGCTGAAGATGTCATACATCGGCGTGGTGCGGTTGGGCCGCGCGGCGGGCAGTTCCTCGTTGGGGTAGGCGACGGAGAATCGTTTCTGATAGTTCTCGATCACCTTGGGGCGGGTGTAGCCGGGGGTGATCCAGTCGCCGAAGCGGGCCACGTCCATGGCAAAGACGTCGCGCTCGGGCTCGCCCTCGATCATCCATTGCGCCAGCGTCAGGCCGACGCCGCCGCCCTGGCTGAACCCGGCCATCACGCCGCAGGCCGACCAGTAGTTGCGCACGCCCGGCACCGGCCCGACCAGCGGGTTGCCGTCGGGGGCAAAGGTGAAGGGGCCGTGGATCACCGATTTCACTCCGGCCTCGGCCAGAACCGGGAAGCGGCGATAGGCGAATTCGATACTGTCGGTGATCTTGTCGAAATCGTCGGGCAGCAGCTCATGTCCGAACTCCCACGGCGTGCCGTCCACCGCCCAAGGCTTGCAGGGGTGTTCGTAGAAGCCGATGCACAGGCCGCGCCCTTCCTGCCGCAGATAGCTCTCGCCGGCCGGGTCCATGACGTGCGGATGCTCGCCGCCTGCGTCGATGATCGCCTCGATTTCGGGGATGTTGTCGGTGACCAGGTATTGGTGTTCCATCGGGTGCAGCGGGAAGTAGATGCCCGCCATCGCGCCCACCTCGCGCGCCCAGAGGCCGCCGGCGTTGACGATATGCTCGGCGTGGATGGTGCCCTTGTCGGTCACAACGTCCCATGTGCCGTCGGGGCGCTGGTTGGTCTCGCGCACCATGCAGTGGGTCTCGATCGTGGCTCCGCCCATGCGCGCGGCCTTGGCATAGGCGTGGGTCGTGCCCGAGGGGTCGAGGTGTCCGTCCAAAGGGTCATAGAGCGCGCCGATGATGCCGTCGGTGTTGGTGATGGGGGCGATCTTCTTGATCTCGTCGGGGCCGACGATCTCGGTCTCCAGCCCCATAAAGCGATGCTTGGCGCGTTCGGCCAGCAGCATGTCGAACCGGTCCTGGTTGTCAGCCAGCGTAATGCCGCCCACATGGTGCAGCCCGCAAGACATGCCAGTGATCTCTTCCAACTCCTTGTACAGCCGGATGGTATAGCCTTGCAGTGCGGCCATGTTGGTGTCGCCGTTCAGCGTATGAAACCCGCCCGCCGCGTGCCAGGTCGATCCGCTGGTCAGTTCCGACCGCTCCAGCAACATCACGTCGGACCAACCCGGCTTGGTCAGGTGATAGAGCACCGAACAACCGACGACGCCGCCCCCGATGACGGCAACCTGACAGGTGGTTTTCACAGTGTTCCTCCCCATGATTTTGAAAAAAACTGTCGAGCCGATGGGGATATTACTCGTCTGTTAGCGACAACAAGTGTCGCATGTCACCTATTGCACCAGCTTTGGATTTGCACAGCCTTCTCGCGCAGCCAAAGTGCGTCGAAACCTGTAACCGAGGGCAAACAAACAGACGGCCTGCGCCTCGTTCAGCACGACATCGCCCGGTGGTTTTTCGGCCGGAAAGGCCGCTTTTTCACTTTATTGCACGACGGCAACAAAGTCGGGGTGATCAAACTGGCCCATCTCGCCCAGCTCCGTGCTTGGGCCGGACTTTGCGATGATCGGAGTATCCGCGCCCGGTTCAGCGCAATTGGGTCGTTCGGTTGACGACAGGCGCTTGGGCAGCGCGCGGAACATTTCAGAAAAATCGCAAGAGCTACAGGGGGCGCACTTTCAGTCCGGTGATGCGGTTGCCTTCACGCGCCGTGACCTCGAACCGGAAACCGTGGAACGAAAACACCTGACCGACGTCAGGGATCATCTGGGCCTCGTGAATCACCAGACCGGCCAGCGTGTTCGCCTCGTCATCCGGCAGAGACCAGTCCAGTGCCCTGTTGGCATCCCGGATTGTCATGGAACCTTCAACCAGATACTGGCCATCTTCGATGCGTGTTACCGGAACCTCTTCGTCTATGTCGAACTCATCGGCAATCTCGCCCACGATTTCTTCAAGAATATCTTCAAGCGTGATCAGGCCTCGCAGTGACCCATATTCATCCACAACCAATGCAAAATGGCTGTGCATCCGCAGGAATTCCCGCATCTGGTCGTCCAGCGTCGTGGTTTCGGGCACAAAGTAAGGGTCGTTTGCCACCTTTCCGATGTCAAAGCTTGCCAAACGGTCGGTCCCGCCGTCGCTGCTGCCTGCCTGCGCATACATGGCGCGAAAGAGGTCCTTGGCGTGGACAACGCCCACGATGTTTTCCGGCTCGTCCCGGAACACAGGCAGACGGGTGTGGGGGCTTTGCAGACATTGTTTCAGGATTTCCTCTGGGGCGGCATTGGCGTCGATCATCTCGATATTCGATCGGTGCAGCATGATCTCTTCCACCGTCCGGTCGCCCAGATCCAGCGCACCCAAGATGCGGTCGCGGTCTTCCTTTTCGACCACGCCTTCGGAATGACCAAGTTGCAAGGCGCCGGCAATCTCTTCGCGTACAGCCAGAATGTTGCTGTCGGGATCGATCTGCACGCCGAACAGACGCAACACACCGCGCACCAGCAACCGCACCGCGGCCACAATGGGTGAAAACACCGTCACGACGACGCTGATGATCGGCGCGACAGCCGCCGCGGCCTTTTCGGAATTGGTGATGGCGTAGGTCTTTGGCAGCACTTCGGCAAAGATCAGAACCAGCAAAGTCATGACCAGGGTCGCCAACGCCACGCCGCTTTCGCCGAACAAACGGGTGAACAAGGCCGTCGCCAGCGAGGCCGCCAGGATGTTGACAAGGTTGTTGCCCAGAAGAACCGAGCCGATCAGGCGTTCATTGTCATCGGTGATTTCTAGCGCCTTTTTTGCGCCCCGTGATCCCTTGTCGGCCTGCGCCCGCAGTTTTCCGCGAGAAGAGGCTGTAAGCGCCGTTTCCGAACCCGAGAAAAAGCCGGACAAAACGAGCAACAAGAGGATCGCGCCTGACGTAAACCAGAATGCGCTGTCGATCAGAGAAGATGAGGGTTCCATTGGTCCTTGGTGGGTTAGGGTGACGCATCCGTTATGGGGATGCCGCGCTGCTGGATCAAGGGCTTAGCCCCGGTCTTCGTCAGGGTCTTTGCTCAGCGGGTGGTGTTGCAACACCAGTTCCGACAGCCGTTCATCCAGAACATGAGTATAAATCTCGGTCGTTGCAACGTCGGCATGACCCAACAAGGTCTGGATCGAACGCAGATCAGCGCCGTTGGCCAGCAGATGCGTGGCAAAGGCATGGCGCAGGGTATGCGGGGTGACTTTCTCGGGTGAAACGCCACCCTGAACGGCCAGTTCCTTGACCAGCAGAAAAAACCTGTGCCGTGTCAGGTGGCCGGACTTGCCGCGCGACGGAAACAGAAAACGAGACCTTTGACCGCCTTTCTCGACGGTCTGGTCTTCGGCTTCGTCCCGCGCGGTCAACCAGGCAGCCAAAGCATCCCGCGCCGGTGGGGACAGGGGCACCATGCGTTCCTTGCCGCCTTTGCCCATCACCAACAGCATACGCGGATCGCCACGGGCCGAGGAAACAGGCAGGGACACAAGTTCGGTCACACGCATCCCGGTGGCGTAGAGCACTTCCATCAAACAGGTATTGCGTACGCGATCAGCCTTGCTGCGCCCGGTTTGTCGGGCGGCTGCCAGAAGACGGTCGACTTCGGGCACGTCCAGCGTTTTGGGCAGTCGCTTCTGTCGCCCCGGACCTTTGATCTGGATGGCGGGGTTCGTCTCGCTCCAGCCTTCCTCGAACGCAAAGCGGTACAGCTGTTTTATCGCCGACAATCGCCGCGCGCGGGTGGAACGTGACAAGCCCTGTGCCTGGCAGTCGATCAGATAGGCCTCGATCTGACCACGATCTGCCTGATCGAATCCGGATCCCATGCGCTGCAACCAGGACGCAAAGTCTTTCAGATCGCGGCCATAGGCCAGTAAGGTATTTGTCGCCGCGCCAAGTTCCGCTGCCTGGGCCTGTAGAAAGGTCGAAATCCATAGCTCATTTGTCGCCGGAATTGCCATCTTCAACGCTCTTGCAGGATCAACAGGCTCAGCGCAGCACGCCGCGCGGTGTCTTCCAGGCCCCCGCGTCGGAAGGTTGCAATTGCTGCGGTCAGATCCACCAGATTGCCCCGTGCACCATGCGCAAACAGCTGCATGGCTTCCAGTATGGCTTCACCAAGCTGACCGTTGTCCAGTAAGGCGTCAATGTCGTTGGGTACGGGTGCCGCCCATGCAAACCCCTGAGAAACAGCGTCGGCCAACGGAGAAGGAGAAACCGCCCGCCCCGGATCACCCTGCGCCAGCGCCGCAAGAAACAGGGTATCGATCGAGTTGTCCGGTGCTGATTGCGCAGCCTGTTCGTACAGGCCAGACAGCATCAGAATGCGCCAGCGCAGGTTTTCAGTCGCCGGCACCGACAGCGAAACCTTCGACAGACGCTCGGCGAACAATTCGGCGAAGGGCACTTCAAGCCCGACGCTGCGCATCTGCTGCCAGACTGGTGGCAGCGTTTTTCCGATGGCTTCAGCGTTTCGCGTATCCAACGCGCTTTCAAATCGTTGGATGGCCGCGACCCTGTCCCAAACTGCGCCGGACGCTGCCGGGGACCTCTCGGTATAAAGTCCAAGCAATTGATTGGGCGTCAAAGCGCCAATGCGTGTAAGCCGTTCGGCAGCTTCGATCTGCGCTTTCCATCCGGCCACATCCCGAAGATCCGCGTTGGCGAAAGCGCGTGGCAACGAGGCGGAAGGAAGCCGTTCTCCGATCGCTTCGAACAGTCGGAAACTCAATGGATCCGGGTTTTCAGGTTGGGGCAGATAAGCCGCGCCTTCATAGAGTTCAGGGCTTAGAAAACGATCCAGAACCGCCAGCTCTTCCGGCGGCAGGATGTCCAGGGCATGCGCTGCCTCAAGCGTCAACGCTGCCGATGCCCAATCTCCGCGTCGGGCTTTGCAGAACACTTGCGCGGCGTAGTCTTTTGACAGATGCGGTTCGGCGATAAGGGCGGTGCAGCTGCGATCCTCATCACCGGTCAGCAGCGTTGCGTCAAACCAGCGCTGAAACCGATCCTGTGTATCGGTCGGCCCGGCCAGTTGAACCAGCGATTGCACGGGATCAGCCGCGCCCAGTTGCATCAGACGGTCCAGCCGCGCCAGCAGCATAATCTCTTGCGCATCAGGGCCCGCTGGCGCCCGGGTTTCCGACAGAAGCAATGTAAACAACAGGCGTTGCATGGCCGGGTTGTCGCGAACGGGCGTCTTCGCGATCAGCTCCGCCAGCCGGTTCGCATCGCTGCCTTGCCACAAATCCATGGGCAAACCGGTGACGGATGATGCGACCAGGCCTAAAGGTTGCGACAACGCTTCAAGCGGCGTGACCTCAATTTCGGGCAATCCGCCGTTCTGTGCCACCGGCGGTTCCAACAATACGGTTCCGGGCAGGTTTTCCGGCGGATCCGCAAGCCACTCGATCGCGGATAACGGGGTCTGCGCATGTGCCGATCCCGCCAGAAAGACCGCCAACAGCGCCTGTTTAGTTGACATCCAATACGACCGGTTCGCGGATTTCACTTTGAGGCGCAGAAAAATCCGCGCCAAAGAATGGGCCAACATAGGCGTAGGCGACCAGCCCAATGAATACCAGGCAAAGAACATATATCAGGAATTTGATCAGTCGGCCCATGGCCCCACGCTGCCTCAATTTTTGATTTTGGCCAAGTTATAACTGGCATTTTTCCCAAGATCACGTCATTCACGTTTAAATGAGCGAAATTAAGCATAACACACATTCAACAGACACACAGGGTGGTTTTGATCTGCACAAAACCGTGGTTCTGGTGGGGATGATGGGGGCTGGCAAAACTGCGGTGGGTCGCGCGTTGGCCGCACGTCTGGGTGTTCCGTTTCTGGACAGCGATGCCGAGATCGAATCAGCCGCCAACATGACCATTCCTGAAATCTTTGAGCGTGACGGCGAACCTTTCTTTCGCACCAAGGAATCGCAGGTCATCGGGCGCTTGCTGGATGAACAAAAAGGCATTCTTTCAACGGGTGGGGGGGCGTTTCTCCAGCCGGAAAACCGTCGCATCATCGCCGAAAAGGGCGCTGCCGTCTGGCTGCGCGCGGACCTGAATGTTCTGTGGAACCGTGTGCGCCACAAGGACACCCGTCCTCTGCTGCGCACCGCCGATCCCTATGCGACGCTGAAATCCCTCTACGAGGCCCGCGTGCCGGTTTATGCTCAGGCCGATCTGACAGTGGATTCGGATGGTGAGACCTCGATCGAAAATATGGTAGGCCGCGTTGTCGACGCTCTGTTGGCGCGCCCTGATGTTTTGGAACTCAAATAAATGCACCAAACAGTACATGTGGACCTGGGTGACCGATCCTATGATGTTGAAATCGGTCCGGATCTTCTGACGCGGGCGGGGGGCTGGATATCACCACTTTTGGCCCGGCCAAAAGTCGCGGTTCTGACGGATGAAAACGTGGCCGGTCTGCATCTTGAGGCATTGCGCGCCGGGCTGAATGCCGCGGGGATCGAGATGACCGCGCTGGCGCTGCCCGCCGGAGAGGCAACCAAAAGCTGGCCGCATTTCGAGCGCGCTGTCGAGTGGCTGCTCGCAGAAAAAGTCGAACGCCGGGATGTCGTCGTGGCCTTGGGGGGCGGCGTCATCGGAGACCTGGCAGGCTTTGCAGCGGCGGTCTTGCGGCGCGGTGTTCGCTTTGTGCAGATTCCAACGTCATTGCTGGCTCAAGTGGACAGTTCGGTCGGTGGAAAGACCGGGATCAACGCACCACAGGGCAAAAACCTGATCGGCGCGTTTCATCAACCCTCGCTGGTTCTGGCGGATACCTCTGTTCTGGGGACCATGACCCAAAGAGACTTCTTGTCAGGCTATGGCGAGGTCGTGAAATACGGATTGCTTGGCGATGCGAAATTCTTTGATTGGCTTGAGGCGCACGGGCCAAGCGTTTCCTCGGGTGACATGGCGGCCCGGGTACACGCGGTGACGCGCTCGGTGCAAATGAAGGCCGACATCGTCGCGCGGGATGAAACCGAACAAGGTGACAGGGCTCTTCTCAATCTGGGGCACACCTTCTGCCACGCCCTGGAGGCCGCGACGGGTTATTCCGACCGCCTTCTGCATGGCGAAGGTGTGGCAATTGGCTGCGCGCTGGCGTTTGAGTTGTCATCGCGCCTGGGTTTGTGTTCGCAAGAGGACCCAAGCCGGGTGCGCGCGCATTTGCGCGCGATGGGGATGAAGACGGATCTGGCCGATATTCCGGGCGAATTGCCAAGCGCCGAGGCGCTGGTGGATCTTATGGGACAGGACAAGAAAGTCGTGGATGGCCAGCTTCGGTTTATTCTGGCGCGTGGGATCGGAGAAGCGTTCGTGACCTCAGATGTGCCGAAAGATGCGGTTCTTTCGGTCCTGTCGGATGCGCTTGCCACGGCTTGACCTGAAGGCCTAGCGCCCCTGAATGACCATCAGTTCACCGATGTTCTCGCGCGTGATGTAACCCATCATGCGACCACCCCGAGTGACCACAGCGATGGCCGGAGCGCCGTTGTGCAAGTGCTCCAGAACGGTTTCGAGCCCGGTGGTGAGCGAAACCGAGGGGACCGCCGCGTCCATGATCGACGTGGCGGGTGCTGATCTGGGTTGGTCACTTGCCAGCGCAGCAAACAGCCGTTCACGCGTGACGAATCCCAACAGGGCCTGGCTTGAGTCCAATACAGGGAATTCGTGTTGCGTGGTGTGGATCACGGCTTGCGCCGCCGTGCTCAGCGTATCGTCGGGGGAAAGCGCGTGAAACTCGGTGATCATCGCGTCCCGGGCCAGTACCCGGCGCGCTGCGGAGCGCAGGGCGACGTCCTGGCTTTCGGCGTTGGCGGCGATGAACACGAACACGGCGATGAGCACGAGAAACGGGTTGCCTGAACTCAGCCCCAAAAAACCCAGACCCACCGCAACGATCTGACCTCCGACCGCAGCAACGCGTGTTGCTTTGACGCGGTCCATGCGCAGGCACAGAAGGGCGCGGAATACGCGCCCTCCGTCCATGGGGAAGGCCGGGATCATGTTGAATACGGCCAGCAGCAGGTTGATGTAGGCCAGCCTGTTCAGAAACCCGATACCCGGTGAATCGATCTGGGAAAGCGTCTCGATCGGCACTCCCGCTCCGAAGGCGACCAGTATGACCCAGATCACGATGTTCACCGCCGGACCTGCAAGTGCCACAAGCACTTCTTGCATCGGTTTTTCCGGCATCCTTTCAAGTCGGGCCAACCCGCCGATCGGCAACAGTGTTATGTCTGGGGTCTTGATTCCAAAGCGCCGCGCCATGAGGGCATGACCGAATTCATGCGCGACCACACAGGCAAACAAGGCCAGAACAAACAACAGGTTGTCTATAGCGGCCGGCAGGCCACCGGCGGAATAGGCCGCAAAGCCCACCCAGGCCAGAAGCAGGAAAAACGTGACATGGACCCTCAGTTCGGACCCGAGCAACCGGCCGAGAGAAAAGGACCATGTCATGTCGTGTCTCCGAATTTTCTAGAACGGAATCTCGTCGTCGTCGATTCCACCCGATGCCGGTGCCGGGGAACTGGACGGACCGCCGTAAGGATCTCCGTACCCGCTGCCACCGGCTTGGCCGCCGCCGTAACCACCGCCGCTGCCGCCGCCTTCGCTGCGGCTGTCGAGCAAGGTCAATTCACCGCGGTAGGGGCGCAGAACAACCTCGGTTGTATAACGGTCTTGCCCGGACTGATCCTGCCATTTTCGGGTTTCCAGCTGGCCTTCGATATAAACCTTGCTGCCTTTGCGCAGGTATTGCTCTGCAATACGGGCCAGCGGTTCCGAGAAGATTGCGACCGAGTGCCATTCCGTGCGTTCGCGGCGTTCGCCCGTGTTGCGGTCTTTCCAGTTCTCTGACGTGGCAATGCGCAGATTGCAAACCTTTCCGCCGTTCTGGAACGACCGGACCTCGGGGTCGCGGCCAAGATTACCTACCAGAATGACCTTGTTGACTGAACCCGCCATGTAATTCCTCGTTCTGTTTTCGCGTATGTGCGCCGAATCTGGCGCGACTTGTTTCGTGAGACCCTATACGGCCTGCATCATGGATGAAAACAGTAGATACAACAGTGTTGGGCAAGAGTCTTACTTTGGCCTTTACCAAGCTTTCATTTTTCGTGGGAATACCTATAATCCGACTGGTTTCTTATCGAGCAGGATAGGCATTGATGCGTTCTTGGGTTGCTGGGTTTTCTGTTGTCTGCCTTGTGCTGGCCGTTTTGCCTGTGCAGGCGCAAACTCTATCTACCAAAAGCCGCAAGGATATCTTCCTCAAGCAGTCCAAGATTCTGGATTCCCGTGCGGCGACGCAGTATCGCGACTCCGCGAGGTTGAAACCCAAGACATCCCGTGCGCATACCGGCAAGCGATATACTGGCAAGTATCGCGGCCAGTATATGGATCTGGCTAAACAGGCTGCCCGCCTTCACAACATTCCCGAAGACTTGTTCCTGCGCCTTGTTCAGCAGGAAAGCGGATGGAACCCGCACGCGAAGTCTCACAAGGGTGCTCTGGGATTGGCGCAATTGATGCCTCAGACCGCCGAGCTTCTGGGGGTCAACCCGCATGACCCCAAGCAGAATCTCGAAGGTGGGGCCAGATACCTGTCCTGGCAGTATCGCAAGTTCAAATCCTGGCCACTGGCTTTGGCCGCCTACAATGCCGGCCCAAAAGCGGTGGAAAAGCATGGCGGCATACCGCCATACAAGGAAACCCAGAACTACGTGAAGGTAATCTGGGGCGGTTAAACCCGATGCCGCGGCGCAGAACGTCCGGTTCTTGATCAGGCTCAACCAGTCCAACTAATCTGAAAGGGTATCGTCCAGTAACTGGTGAGGTCTCCTCATGCCTGTTGACCACCCTGAGATTCCGCAAGAAACGCTGGCCAATTGGCAGCAACTGGTCGATCTGGTCGCGGAATTGGCGGATGTGCCCGCAAGCCTGATCATGAAAACCGACGCACCGGATCACGCGGTGCTGATCACCTCGGATCATCCCGAAAACCCGTATCCGGTTGGTTTGAGTTTCCAGTTGAATCCCAAACTTTATTGTCAGGGCGTCTTGCAGCGGGACGGAGAGCTGGTGGTTGAGGATGCAGCCTGCGATCCGGATTGGGCCGACAATGACGATCTGGAACATGGGATGACATTTTACATCGGCCTGCCGCTGAAATGGCCCGATGGATCGGTGTTCGGAACGATTTGTGTTCTGGATCGAAAGCAGAACCGGCGTGCCTTGTTGTTCCGCGAAGGGTTGGCGCAGTTCGCACGCATGGTCGAGTCGGATTTGGCTTTGTTGCAAGAGGTTTACCTGCGCCGCGCGCTGGAAGAGAAGCTCAACGAAACCCTGGCGCAGCTTGAAACCCGTGTCGCGGATCGCACCCGTGAACTGCAGGAGACCAACACGGCGCTGCGCGTCCTGCTGTCCAGTCTGGATGACGAACGCAAAGGCCGCGATCACGAAATTTTCGAACAGGTGCGCGGCCGAGTTCTGCCCTATCTGGAAAAGGTTCGAACGCAGCTTTCCGGGGACGAAGCGCAGTATGTCTATCTTGAGTTGGCCGAGAAGAACCTGAACGAGATCACGTCTTCATTGTCGGACAAACTGACGGATGCGTTTGCAGCAATGACCCCGACCGAGATCGAGATTGCGCAGATGGTCATGTTTGGAAAAACAACCAAGGACATCGCCAAGGCCCTGTCCCGAGAAACATCGACAATCGATTTTCACCGCAACAACATTCGCCGCAAGCTGGGCCTTGAAGGGCGCAGCCAGAACCTGCGCAGTCATTTGCTCTCGATTTCGTGAACACGGAATATGGGGTTTTCCCCCATAATCCGCCCCCATTTTTTCGGTCTGAGCCAAGATGCCTTGGCTTGTTACCTTTGGTTGGGACGTGCGGAAAACCTGCACGTGTCCAACAGAGAGGTACACAAAAATGGATCGCAAAGATCTGAAACCAACCATCCTGAACGGGGACAAGGATCATCTGGCGCCGGGGCTGTCTCGCCGGTCTTTCTTTATGGCGGCGGGGGCTGTCGGTGTCGGCGCGACTGCTTCCGTACTGGGCGCAAGATCGGCTCATGCGCAGTCTCAGGCGTGGCTACAGCCGGGCAACAACAACCATGTGATCGATCTGCAAGGCGCAACGGGTCAGGCCAGCACCGGGACGGTTGGCATCGACTATTATGGTCATTGTGCGATCAAGATCACCTCGCCCAATGGCGCAACAGTGCTGTTTGATCCCTGGCGCGATGATCCGTCGGGCGCATGGGGGCTTTGGTTCCGCAACGAATTCCCGCAAATCCCGGTGGATATCACCCTGTCGACCCATTCCCATTTTGATCACGATGCGATTGAACGCCCAAGTTCGACCATGGTGCTGGATCGCATGGTGGGCAATTTTGAGTTTGCAGACGTCAAGATCACCGGTTTTGCCGACAAGCACGCCTGTGTCGCGCCGGGATGGTATGACTGGACCAATGCGCTGGCCGAGTTCGGCGTGGAAGCCTGCCCGCCGAACAATGTGGGCCACATGGATATGGTCGTCTATCTGGTCGAGACCGGCGGCATTCGAACGCTGATCTGGGGCGACAACCGCCACAACCCGCCACAGGAGTTCTGGGACGCGATCGGACGGGTGGATGTTCTGACGCTGCCGGTTGATGGCTCGGAACATATCCTCAGCTTCGATCAGGGCAACGACATCGTATCCAAGCTCAAGCCCAAGGTGATCATCCCCACACATTACCTGAATGACGTCACATCCTATACGTTGACCACTCTGCAATCCGCCGACGACTGGGTGAAGGGGCAGCAGAGTTACAAGATGCTCGACAGTGCCAGCCTTCAGCTTGAAGCCGGTGACATTGCCGGAATGAGCCAGGAATTCATGCATTTCGGCAACAACGTCATGACCGGCTGACGAATTCCCGGGATCGCCACTCACGCCACTCCCAAGCGCCGCCTGTCTCCCCAAGAAACCACGGCGCCAAAAGAAAGGGCCGGTCCCTGACCGGCCCTTTTTCAAGGTTCAGAAACGGGTTTACTCCGCCGCGACTTTGATTACCGGCTCCATCCGGGCCAGAATGTCTTCGGCCAGGTGGCATTTGATCTGGTGCCCATCCGCCAGCGTCTGCACCGGCGGCACATGGGATTCGCACCGACCGTCAGGCACCTCGGATTTCCATCGGCAACGCGTCTGGAACGGACAGCCTGGTGGCGGGTTCATGGCCGAGGGAATATCGCCTTCCAGAACGATATGCTGCTTTTCGATCGAGGTATCCGCAATCGGAACCGCGCTCAGCAGCGCCTCGGTGTAGGGGTGATAGGGCGGGGCAAAGACCTGATCCGTGGTGCCCAACTCTACGACATGGCCCAGATACATCACCATGACCCGGTCACTGAGGTAACGCACGATGGACAGATCGTGGCTGATGAACAGCAGCGTGGTCTTGTGCTGTCGCTGTATCTCCATCAACAGATCCGTCACGGCAGCCTGAACCGACACATCCAGCGCCGAGACGGGTTCGTCCGCCACAACGATACGCGCGTCGCCGGCAAAGGCGCGCGCGATACCCACGCGCTGTTTCTGACCACCGGACAGCTGTCGCGGCATCCTGTCTGCAAAGGCGCGCGGCAGCTTCACCAGATCAAGCAGTTCCAGCATCCGCTTCTTGCGCTCGGCTTCAGAGTTTCCGACACCGAAGATTTCAAGCGCCCGGATGATCTGACGGCCAACGGTCATCGATGGATTCAGCGTGTCGAACGGGTTCTGGAAAACCATCTGAACTTCGCCGATCGTCTTGGCATCGCGTTCTTCGATGGGCACCTGTTCGATGTTGCGGTTGTCTAGTAGGATCTGCCCGTCTGTGGCCGTCTCCAACCCCATAAGGACCTTGGCGAAGGTGGACTTGCCGCAGCCGGATTCCCCCACGATGGCTAGTGTCTCGGATTCGTGCGCCTCGAAGCTGAGCGTTTCGTTGGCCTTCACTACCTTCTTCTCACCGCCGCCAAACAAGGCATTTGCCGCAACCTCGTAATATTTCTTGAGGTTGTCCATTTTCAGAACCGTTCGGCCGATTTCACCCTTTTCTTTCTGATCGGCCAGCGCAAGTGGGGCGTTCCAGTCGATTTCCTGGAATTTAAGGCAGCGGGTGTGGTGCCGGTCATTTCCCGGAACGGCCTCCATCAGGATTTCCTTCGCGTCACAGCGCCCCTCTTCGAAATAGTCGCACCGCGGTCCAAAGTTGCAACCCGGAGGCCGCTCGTGGGGCAATGGGAAGTTCCCCGGAATAGCCACCAGCGGACGCGTGTTCTTGTCTGCCCCCGGCAGCGGTATCGAACGGAACAGCGCCTGTGTATAAGGGTGCTGCATCTCGTCGAACACATCCTTGATCGAGCCGCGCTCGACCGCTTCACCCGAATACATCACGCACAGACGGTCGCAGGTTTCCAGAACCAGCCCGAGATTGTGCGAGATGAACAACATCGAGGTGCCGTATTTCTTGCCCAGATCCTTGACCAGTTCGACCACGGCGGCCTCGACGGTCACGTCCAAAGCCGTTGTCGGCTCGTCCAGGATCAACAGCGCCGGTTTCGACATCAGCGCCATCGCAATCACGATCCGCTGCTGCTGACCACCCGACAGTTGGTGCGGAAACGAATTCAACATCCGCTCGGGGTCTGGCAGGCGAACATCCGTCACCACTTCCAGCGCGCGGGAATAAGCCTCTTCCTGACTTACCCCCTCGTGGATCATCGGCACTTCCATCAATTGTTTGCCGATCTTCATCGCCGGATTCAGCGATGCCATCGGTTCCTGATAGATCATCGCGATTTCATTGCCGCGAATGTCGCGCAACTCTTCGGCCGACATCTCTGCCAGATCGCGGCCCTTGAATTTTATCGTGCCTCCGACGATGCGACCGTTCTTGCCAAGATCCTGCATCACGCCCAGTGCCACGGTCGATTTGCCACAACCGGATTCACCAACCAGCCCCACGGCTTCGCCGGGCTCTACGCTGACCGAGAAATCCATCACGGCGGGGATTTCCCGCAGGCGGGTAAAGAATGAGATGGACAGCTTGTCGATCTCCAGGATCGGGCCGTCATAATCCGCCATTTTGCTCATTTTGCTTACTCCTCACCAAATGCGGGGATCCCCTTCATCTGGCCAAAAATATCCCGGGGGGTCCGGGGGGCTGGCCCCCCGGCCTCGATCACATCAGTCCTTCAGGCTTTCCTCGCGAAGTCCGTCAGCCAGCAGGTTCAGACCAAGAACCAGCGACAGCAGGGCAAAGGCAGGAGGAAGGGCAGGGTGCAGGTAGATCGACAGCAGCTTGCGCCCCTCGTTGATCGTGGATCCCCAGTCCGGGCTTTCCGGCGGAAGGCCCAGTCCGAAGAAGCCCAAAGTCCCCAGAAGAATGGTGGTGTAACCGATGCGCAGACAGAAATCGACGATCAGAGGGCCACGGGCGTTGGGCAGGATTTCCCAAAGCATGATGTACCACGGCCCTTCGCCGCGTGTCTGGGCTGCAGCCACGTAATCGCGGGTTTTGATGTCCAGCGCCAAGCCGCGCACGATACGGAAGACCGTGGGCGAGTTGACGAACACCACCGAGACGAACACCACCAGAATACCGCCGGGGATATCGAACAGGTCCAGATAGGTCGGCAGACCCCAGATCCGGTAGGCCTCGGTATTGATGATGTAGCCACCGGTCGAAATCAGCGACAGATACAGCCAGATCGCAACACCCAGAACACCGATAAGCAATGGCGTGCGGAAATTCGGGCGCGTGTAATAGCGCGAATTCAGCAATACGCCGATGAACAGGATCGGGAACACGAACAACACGGCCGCCATGTAGTTCGGCACCCCGGTCGCCACGATTTCCGGCGTCACCAGCAGGTAGAACAGCAGGATCACGGGGAAGGCGAGGATCAGGTTGGCGAGGAAGGACAGGAACGTATCAAAACGTCCCCCATAGTAGCCGGCGGGAAGCCCCAGCGTAATGCCGACCATAAAGGCGAACATCGTTGCCAGCGGTGCAATCTGCACCACAACCCAGGCCCCCTTGACCATCCGGCTGAATACGTCACGCGCCAGATTGTCACCGCCCAGAAGATACCAGGCATACTCGCCGTCCTCCAGATTTGGCAGAGGCGTTCCCGGCACTTTGTTCTTCATGCCAGAGATCTGTGTCAGCGGGTCATGTGTCACGATCAGATCAAGCGCGCCGAAGATGCCGGTAAAGACCCAGAACATCACAAGGCCAAAGCCGATCATGCCAATGGGACTGTCATACAGTTTGCCGTACAACCCCAACCGTCGTTTGAAGGCGATGGACATGGCGAACATGATGATCAGCGCGACCCATACAGGCAGGAATTGCTGGGAAATGGCGCCGATGATCCCTGCGCCAGTGCCCATCAGGATGCCCAGCACCAGATAAGCCACGGCCAATCCCACGCTGGCAAGGAAACTGTAATGCAGCGCAAGCTGGATCAATCCACGGACACCGCCGCCAGAACTGACGGATCCATCCGGATTCACGACAATCTGCTGTTCAGGCAAAAAGATACTGGCGATGATCCAGACCAGGATCGACAGCAAAAGTGCAGCCAGTGCGATCATCAGAAGCGGGTTCAGGAAGGCGATAGAGCCGGTCCAGGTTAGTGGTTCCATAATCTCACCCTCCTTATGAAATGCGAATGCGCGGGTTGAGGTAAACGTAGCCGATATCCGAGATCAGCTGCGTTATCAGAACCACGAAGACCGACACGACCGAGATCGCCAGCAGAAGCTGGATGTCGTTGTTGCCAGCGGCCTGAACCAGCGCCCAGCCGAAACCCTTGTAGTTGAACAGGGTTTCAACAATCACCACGCCGTTCAGCAGCCATGGGAACTGCAGCATGATAACCGTGAACGGCGCGATCAACGCGTTGCGTAAGGCGTGTTTCATGACGATGTTCGGGAACGAGACACCCTTCAGCCGTGCGGTCCGGATGTATTGCGCCGTCATCACTTCGGTCATCGAAGCGCGGGTCATCCGGGCGATATAGCCCATACCGTACAGCGCAATGGTGAGAACCGGCAGGAAGAAGTTCTCGAATGTCGGGTTCTCCATCGCTTGCGTCGCGGTTCCCTTGAACCATTTCAGCCCCACGGTGGACGAGGTGAAAATCGCGATGAAGATAACGCCCGATACATATTCCGGCGTCGCTGTCGTGATGATTGAGAAGGTCGACAATGATCGATCCAGGGCTGATCCCTCTCGCATACCGGCCAGTACGCCAACGATCAGTGCAGATGGCACCATCAGGACCAAAACCCAGAACATCAGGTAACCTGTATTGCCCAAGCGCTTGCCAACGATGGTTCCGACTTCTTCCTTGAAAACGGTTGAGTATCCCCAATCGCCCTGAAGAACACCACAATATCTTGCCGTGTCCTCTGCCGTCGAACCGGGTCTTGTGCAGGTTCCCACGAACTGGCCATCTTCCAGTGTATTCTGGAACCCGGGCATCACGCCCAACCATTGGCCGTATTTAACGAGTGTCGGCTGCAAGTAGCCGCGGTTTTCCAACCAGGCTTCGACCTGCTCATCCGACATACGCTGGTTGCCCTGCGTTTTCGCCAGCTTTTCAAGGTTCGGGTATAGGTTGGTCAGGAAAAAGACGACGAATGTCAGACATAATGCCGTAAGCAGCATTACTCCGAACCGTCGTAGGATAAATAGTCCCATGGTGGCCCCTGTTGTTCAGGTATTCCGCAGATCATTGGACCATTTTCTGGCCTCGGACGTCCGACCCCGCGTCGGCAAGTCTGCGGCTGGAAAGGGGCGCCCGTGTCAGGCGCCCCTCGTGTGTGGATTGCAGTGCTTAGGCAGCCCAGCCCCACTTGTAGTGATGGTGTTCGAAGGTCACATGCATGTCGGTTCCAACAAGACCCTCTTTCATGTGGCGATAGAGCGAGCGCCAATAGGGCTGAATAGTAACCCCATCTTCCTGAAGCAGTGCTTCGCCACGCGCCATGACTTCGCGACGCTTGTCCGCGTCGGCAATGGCCAGCGCCTCTTCCAGAATGGCGTCAAACTCGGGGCTCGCATAGCCGAACTCGTTCCAGGCTTCGCCCGTACGATAAGCAAGCGCCCAAATCTGAACACCCAACGGACGCGGGTTCCAGTTGGTCGAGCTGAACGGGTACTTGGCCCAGTCGTTCCAGAAGGTATTGCCCGGCAGAACGGTCCGCTTGACTTTGATCCCGGCATCGCGCAGCTGCGCGGCAACGGCATCTGTGGTGTTGCGACGCCAGTCATCGTCGATCGAGATGATCTCGTGCTCGAAATCTCCGAAACCGGCTTCGTCCATCAACGCCTTGGCTGCTGCGGGATCAACCTTTTGCGGCGGAAGCTCGGCATATTCCGGATGCAGCGGCGCCACGTGATGGTTTTCCGCCGGCGCTCCGCGACCGCCATAGCCCAGTTCCAGACAAACTGAATTGTCTACGGCCATCTGAAGGGCCTGCCGGACACGTTTGTCCGCATAAGGCTTCTGCCCGTCGATCTCGGCCAGCTGGTTGGGACGAATAACGATGGTCGCGGCGGTTACCACTTCTGACTTCACATAGCCAAGCCCGTCCATCACATCGATGAATTCACCCACTGATTCATACAGCATGTCGACTTCGTCGGATTCTAGCGCTGCCAACCAGGCAGAGGGGTCGGTTCCGTAGTCGATGTACTCGATACGATCCAGGGCAGGGCGGCCATACACTTCTTCGCCCCACCAGGTGTGATCCGGGTTGCGAACCAGAACGGCTTTAACGCCAACCTCAAGTTCGTCCATCAGATATGGGCCGGTTCCCACATTGTTCAGCAGGTCAGTCTCGCTGAACGAGCTGTGAACAATCGCGCCGGGATAGTCGGCCATGCCCGGAATAAGAGTGATATCCGGCTTTGGCAGGTTGAGTTTGACCGTGGTTGCGTCGACGACTTCGATGACACCCTCACCGGCCTGACCGGTATCCGCGTCAATCAGGGTTGCAAAGCGGCCCGCCATTGAGTTGGTTTCCGAGCTCTTGTCACACCAGCGCGCGATGTTGCGGGCAACGTCGTCAGCCGTGAAATCGTCGCCATTGTTCCACTTGACGCCCGGACGGACATTCAGAGTGTAAACGGTCGCGTCGTCGTTGACTTCCCAGCTTTCCAGCAGCATGCCGCGGAACGAGCCGTCCGAGTTGTACTCGACCAGATATTCCAGCGTGCCGCGCGTCACGTTTGCGATCTGCGACCAGTCATAAGTTCTGGGATCTTTGAGGGCGCGGACTTCCTGCTGCACACGCAGCGTGCCGCCTTCCTGTTTTGCTGTTTCGGCCAAAGCAGGTGTCGGCAATCCGATCATGCCATAGGCCGCTGCGGCAGTAACCCCAAGACTGGTTGCGCGTGTCATGAATTCCCTTCGGCTTAACTTGCCGTCGCGGTATTCCTGAGCGTGCATCGCTGCCGCCCAGTGCACCTTGTCTTCGGTGGATACGGTATTCGTCATGGATGTCTCCCTGTGACACTGATTTTGTTGATTGATTATGGCTCTACGCGACCCGGTTTCTTACGGTCGCCAGAGCGAAGGATTTTGTTTTTTGGACTCTGTTCATCCCCATGTCGTTATTCGGCACCAGATTTCAGATAAGGTCAATGTTCGAAATCGTCATAAGTAGTACAAAAACGACATTCGCGATCAGTTGAAGTCGTGGAGAAGCATTTCTTCTGGCAGCCCAAAGCGATGCCGGTTTCCCCATTGTTTTCTTAGTTTGTTAAGGGAAATTGCAGCAAATCATTAAGTTCTCTTAAGCTTTGAGACTTGGCGGCGCCTTGCTTTTGCAAAGTCAAAAGAGCGGGGTACTAACAAGAGGGATCGACGTGATTCCAGGCCTTCATTCGGGCGCGAAACCAGGTGCGCTGACGCTTGGCGAACTGCCGTGTCGCTATGGTTGCGCGCTCTCGCGCCTGATCCAAAGTCATCGCGCCGTCCAGATATGCCCTGAGTTCCGGCACGCCTATGGCCTTGCAGGCCGGAAGGGTGGGATCGAACCGGTCCTGCATGGCACGCACTTCCTCGATCGCGCCCTGTTCCAGCATCTGGTCAAAGCGGCGTTCTATCCTGTTCAGCAGCCATGCTTTATCAACGTCAAAAACGACCGGTAGGGTCTCGTTCAGCCGAAGTGCCGGTGGGGGCGTTTCGGCTTGCCAGGACAACAGGCTGCGACCTGTGGCGCGCTGCACCTCCCATGCGCGTTGCACGCGGGCACGGTTGTGTATGTCCAGCTTTGCAAGCGTGTCTGCATCGACCCCCTCCAGAAGGTCTGCCATGGGCATCTGATCGGCCTCGGCCCGAACTTCGGGTGGCGTCGCAGGGATTTGGGCCATGCCTTCGGTCAGGGCCGAGAAATACAATCCTGTCCCACCGACAATGATCGGGCGTTGATGCCCCGTTAGCAGGGGCAGGACCTCGCGCAGCCAATGGCCGGTGGAATAATCCTGATCATAGGCGACGTGCCCGTACAACAGATGCGGCGCGCGGGTTTCTTCCTGGGCGGACGGACGGGCCGAGATGACGCGCCAGCAGTCATAAACCTGGCTTGCATCCGCATTGACGATAACCCCGCCATGGCGTTCGGCGATCTCCAGCGCCAGCGCTGATTTCCCGGATGCCGTAGGCCCCGCGATCAGAACCGGCTTGTCGTCCGGAACAGGCGGCAGTTGCCGAAAAAGCAGGTCTGTTGATCGCCGGGTCATGCGCGGTTGCCTCTATCCTCACCAACCGCATTGAACCTGCGGAGCTTTTGCTTCATTTTGCGCCGGAAATTAACCCCGTGCCAGCCCGGAGCGCAACATGAGCCTTTCCCCTTCTTCTGAAACAGCCGAGACCCCGAAAACAAAGTACAATCGGGTCATGTTGAAAATCTCAGGCGAGGCGTTGATGGGGGATCAGGGATTCGGCTTGCACCCGCCAACCGTTCAACGCATCGCGCAGGAAGTGAAATCGGTTCACGATCTGGGCGTTGAGATTTGCATGGTCATCGGTGGCGGAAACATTTTTCGCGGCCTGAGCGGTTCAGCCCAAGGCATGGAGCGGACAACGGCGGATTATATGGGTATGTTGGCCACGGTGATGAACGCGCTGGGGATGCAATCCGCACTGGAAGAGATCGGAGTGTTCACCCGCGTGATCTCGGCCATTCGCATGGACGAGGTGTGCGAACCCTATATCCGCCGCCGGGCTGTTCGGCACCTCGAGAAAAAGCGGGTCTGTATTTTCGCCGCCGGTACTGGCAACCCGTATTTCACGACAGACACCGCAGCCACCCTGCGCGCCAACGAAATGGCGTGCGAGGCGATCTTCATGGGCAAGAACGGAGTGGATGGCGTGTATGACAAAGACCCAGCGGAACATGCTGACGCCGTACGCTATGATACCGTGACCTATGATGACGTGCTGGCCAAACGTTTGCGGGTCATGGATGCTTCGGCCATTGCCTTGGCACGCGACAACAATCTGCCCCTGATCGTCTTCGGACTTGATGAGCCCGGCGGCTTCCGAGGAATTCTCGCGGGCGAAGGGACCTATACCAAGGTTCAGGGTTGAGGCGAGAGGAATCGCCGGACAATTCCGCAAGCTTTCAAAGCCCCGGCGTCGAGCCGGGGCTTTTGCGTTTTGCTTTCGCTTGACGGTTGTGGGCGGCCCTGTCTAAGTATCGGTGTCCTTCCAAGGCGAAGGGCTGCCCCGTGTTTCGTCGGCCAAAGGCCCAAGCACAGGCTGGGCTGGAAGACCTGCCATGATTTCTGAGATGTCCGGAAACATGCGCGGGCATCTCATTGATCTGACTGCACAACTAAGGAGCAATGAGGCATGAGCTCTCTGGATATCGATTTCGTTCGGGCGCAGTTCCCGGCCTTTTCAGAACCCAGCCTGCAAGGGCAGGCGTTCTTCGAAAATGCAGGTGGGTCTTACACTTGCAAACCAGTGATCGACCGGCTGACGCGGTTCTACACGCAGCGCAAGGTTCAGCCTTACGCCCCATATGAGGCCAGCCGCCTTGCGGGCGCCGAAATGGACGGGGCGCGTGCGCGTATGGCTGCCATTCTGGGCGTCGACACGGATGAACTGAGTTTTGGTCCTTCAACCACCCAGAACACCTATGTCCTGGCGCAGGCGTTCCGGCAATGGATGAAGCCCGGCGAGGCAATCGTCGTGACCAATCAGGATCACGAAGCCAACTCTGGCCCGTGGCGTCGTCTGGTCGAGGCCGGGATAGAGGTGAGGGAATGGCAAATCGACCCCGAAACCGGGTCGCTGAACCCTCAGGATCTGGAAAACATGCTGGACGAAAAAGTGCGTCTGGTCTGTTTCCCGCATTGCTCAAATGTCGTTGGCGAGATCAATCCGGTCACCGAGATCACTGCTATTGCGCATGCGGCGGGTGCGTTTGTCTGCGTTGATGGCGTATCCTACGCCCCGCACGGATTTCCGAATGTTGGCGATCTGGGGCCGGATATCTATTTGTTTTCTGCGTACAAGACCTATGGCCCGCACCAGGGGTGCATGGTGGTCCGCCGCACATTGGGTGAGCTGTTGCCCAACCAGGCGCATTATTTCAACGGTGACGTCCTGTACAAGCGGTTCACCCCGGCGGGACCCGATCACGCGCAGATTTCGGCCAGTGCAGGTATGGCGGATTATGTTGAGCTGCTTTGCGCCCACCATGGCGGGCCTGAGGCGGGCGCGGCGGAGCAGGGCGTATTTGTCCACGATCTGATGCAATCACACGAAGAGTCATTGCTGCAACCGGTTCTGGATGCGGTAAAGGATCGAAACGCTGTGCGCCTGATCGGTCCTTCCGACGCCAGTCGGCGCGCGCCCACCGTCGCGCTTTCGTTGAACTGTCCGGCTGAACCGGTTGCGGCGGAACTGGCGCAATATGGTGTCATGGCTGGTGGCGGAGACTTCTATGCGGTGCGCCCCTTGCAGGCGATGGGCGTCGACCCAGCGCAGGGTGTTTTGAGGGTCAGCTTCACCCACTACACCACGAAGCAGGAAATTGATCAGCTTTTAGAGGCTCTTGAGCGCGTTTTGTGATCCACTACTCTTGAGGGTGCGTAGAAATCAAAAAACCTCAAGGGCGTATAGTGAAGCAACAGCAGGCTCCGATCATTTTGTGGTTTCGACGGGACTTGCGTCTGTCGGACCACCCCGCGTTGACTGCAGCGGCCGAAAGTGGCCGTCCGGTCATTCCTTTGTTTATTCATGACCACCTTGTCGAACAGATGGGGGCCGCGCCGAAGTGGCGGTTGGGCTTGGGGTTGGAGGCTTTCACAGCGTCACTGGCCAATATGGGCAGCCGACTGATTTTCCGACGCGGCGACGCACTTGAACAGGTGCAACAGGTCATGGCCGAGACCGGCGCAACCTCAGTCTTCTGGTCTCGCGCTTACGATCCGGCCTCAATCGAACGCGACAAGACGATCAAGTCTGTGCTTACAAAAGAAGGAGTGACGGCAAAGTCATTTGCCGGGCATCTTCTTTTCGAACCCTGGACTGTCGCTACAAAAACAGGAAACCCGTTTCGGGTCTACACGCCCATGTGGCGTGCGGTTCAGGGGCGGGATGTACAATTTCCCGACGCGCGGGTTGCCGATTTGCAGGCCCCGTTGTCGTGGCCCGCTTCTGACAAATTGAGCGATTGGCAGATGGGGGATGCCATGAACAGGGGCGCGGCTGTCGTTCGCCCTCATGTAAAACCCGGCGAACAGGCCGCTCTGGATCACCTCCAGGCGTTTCTTGGGCGACTTTCCCACTATTCCAGCAACCAGGACAGGTTGGATCAGGACGGAACGTCTAACCTGTCGGAATACCTGTCTTTGGGTGAAATCGGGCCGCGTACAGTCTGGCATATGGTCCAAAGGGCCGCGTTGACCGGTACACCCGGTGCCGATGCCTATCTACGTCAACTCATCTGGCGCGAGTTTGCCTATCACCTGATGTATCACACGCCCCAACTGGTGGCTTCCAACTGGAAGCCGGAATGGGACAGTTTTCCTTGGAATACCGATCCGGACCATCCCGAAGTCACCGCGTGGCGGCAGGCCAGAACTGGAATACCTGTTGTCGATGCTGGGCTGCGGCAAATGTATGTGACGGGTCGAATGCATAACCGGGCTCGGATGATTGTCGCAAGCTATCTGACCAAGCATCTTATGACCCACTGGAAAATAGGGATGAAATGGTTTGAGGATTGCCTGATCGACTGGGATCCGGCCTGCAATGCCATGGGTTGGCAATGGGTTGCTGGATCTGGGCCCGATGCATCCCCGTTTTTCCGGATTTTCAATCCCAAGACGCAAGCCGAGAAATTCGATCCCGACGGCAATTATACGCATCGCTGGATTGCCGAAGGTTATTCCGAACCCAGCAAGACCGCCCTGTCGTATTTTGATGCCGTCCCGCGTTCATGGGGGCTGCGTCCGGATGCGGAATACCCCAAACCCATAGTCGAATTGCCCGAAGGGCGGACCCGCGCCTTGCGCGCATATGAAAGCCGAAAATCCCACTAAGGAACTGAAAACTTGCCAGAAACAATTTCGCCGCCTAGCTTTGTACGCGTACCGCAGAGGGGAGAGCGGATGATCCTGACGACGACCGAAGGGCAAAAAGACCTGCCCAGATATTTCGCCCAAGTCTTTAAAATGTTGAACCGGATGGAAACCGGGCGTCTTGATATCAGACTACCCGACGGTCGCACGTTTCGCGCAGAAGGCGCAAAGCCCGGGCCGGTGGCACAGGTCGATATTCACGACGACGATGTCTTTGCGCGCCTGATCCGCGAAGGAGAACTGGGTTTCTCCGATGCGTATCTGGACGGACATTGGAGTACACCCGATCTGCGGTCTTTCATGGATCTTGTGCATCTTGGAACCGAGACCGTTTATGACGGGTTTACGGGCCAGTTTCTGGTTCAGGCTTACGAACGGCTACGGTTCTGGCTGCACAGAAACAACAGGGCCCAAGCTAAAAAGAACATCTCGTATCACTACGATCTGGGTAACGAATTTTACAGTTCTTGGCTGGATGACACGATGACCTATTCCAGCGCGATTTTTGAGTCTGGGCAGGAAAGCCTAGAGAAGGCCCAGATCGCCAAATACGCAAGTCTTGTGGATGAGATGGGTGCCAAACCGGGTGACCATGTACTGGAGATCGGATGTGGCTGGGGCGGCTTCGCGGAATATGCCGCAAAGGAACGAGGTTTGCGTGTCACCGGCCTGACCATCAGTGAGGAGCAATTCAAGTACGCCAAGGAACGTATTGAAAAAGCAGGTTTATCAGATCTGGTTGAATTCAAGCTGCAAGACTATCGGGATGAACGCGGGGTCTATGACGGCATCGCATCCATCGAAATGTTCGAGGCCGTGGGTCAGAAATACTGGCCGGTCTATTTCGAAACCGTTCGTGAGCGGTTGAAGCCCGGTGCTCAGGCAACCTTGCAAATCATCACGGTGGGTGATCATCGCTGGGATTTTTACAAGAACGGCGTTGATTTCATTCAGAAATATATCTTTCCCGGCGGGATGCTACCGTCGCCGACCATCCTGCGTCAGCAGATCGATCAGGCCGGGTTGAAAGTCGTGCATTCGAAAGAATTCGGGAAAAGCTATGATCTGACTCTGCGCCGTTGGTATGAAACGTTCAACGACAAATGGGATCAGATCTCGGATATGGGGTTTGATGAGCGTTTCCGCCGCATGTGGAATTATTATTTGACTGCGTGCGGTGCGGCCTTTGACACGGGCAATTGCGATGTGACACAGATCACAATAGCAAAACCAAGTTAACTCACGGACCGTCACATGCCCACTGCCTCGCGTCTCGTCGCCGCTGTTTGTCTCGTCGTGCTGGCCTTTCTTGTTTCAAGCATGGTTATCGAAAACGGCGAAGAGGGTAAGGACTATGGTTACTTCACCTATGTGAATATGGCTCTTGGTGCGGTCTGTGGTTGGAAAATCATGGGCAAGCGCGCTGGGCGTGGTTGGACAGCGGGCATAAACAACGGCCTGACCGGCGTTGCTTCGCTGGTTTTCTGGGCGCTGTTTGTGCAGGGATGCTACCGCATGTTCGACCTTGCGATGCGCAATCGATATGGCGGCCCGTTCGAAGCTGTGATGGCCATTTTTTCGATTGGTATCGATTATGGTAAGCAGCTTATCTATCCCGAAATTCTGGTTGCACTCGCAATTGGCGCCGTTGTCGCCGGTCTGGCCACGGAACAGGCCAGCCGCAAATGGCGCTGAACCGTTTCGTCACAAGAGAGATTGAATTTGTCTGATTTGTTCTTCTATGGAACGTTGCGGTATCTGCCGTTGTTGCAGCGTGTCCTGGGCCGTCCGCTGAGCGAAATAACGTTTCACGCTGCCAAGCTGTGCGATCACGCGGTTCACGCGGTCCAGGGGCAAGATTTCCCGATGATCCTGCCCGCCAAGGGTGCCGCTGCCAAAGGTCTGCTGGTGCAGGGCCTGTCCTCCGATGATCTGGCCAGACTGGCTTATTACGAAGGATCCTTCGACTATGACCTGAAATCGTTGAATGTCATTCTGGAGGACGGGGGCGAAGCACAGGCGCAGGTCTTTTTTCCGACCCCGGGCGCGTGGCAACCCGGTGAGTTGTGGTCGTTGCAGGGCTGGGCAGACAAATTGGGCGAGGTTACGGCGCTCGCTGCCGAAGAAGAAATGGCCTATTTCGGCAAAGTCGATCCCAAAACCATGGCGCGCAGCGTCCGCGCCATTCAAACCCGCGCCTGGGCAAAGATCATGGCCAAGCAACGACGAACCGGCGATCCGCGGAACATAGCCGAAGACGTGATCGTCCACCGGCACGAACGCGTTTACGTCGACTATTTTGGGATGGAGGAAATAGATCTTCAACACCGGCAGCATGACGGCAGCATGGGTCCCGTGCTGCACCGGGGCGGTTTGATGCAGGGCAGCGCGGTGTCCGTTCTGCCATATGACCCGATCCGCGACACCGTGCTTCTGGTCGAGCAGTTCAGACCGCCGGTGTTTTTGATCGACGATCCAGAGCCCTGGCTTTGGGAAGCGGTTGCCGGGATGATCGACCCCGGCGAAACGCCGGAACAGACGGCACATCGCGAAGCCATGGAAGAAGCCGGAGTTCGATTTGACAGGCTGGAATATGCGGGCGGGGCGTATTCCTCCAGCGGGTCGTCGACGGGTTTCATGTATCTCTATGTCGGGCTTGGCAACTTGACCCAGACAACCATCACCGGTGGCCTGGACACAGAAGGCGAAGATATTCGCAGTCGGATTCTGCCGTTCGACGAATTCATCGATATGACAGACCGTCATCTTTTCAAGGATTTGCAGCTGGTGTCTCTGGCTTACTGGCTGGCCCGCCATCGGGATCGTTTGCGCGCGTGACTATCGCGCTTGTGGTCCCGGCAGTGCGCCTGTAAATCTTCGAAGATACCAAATGACAAGAGGCGACCATGCGCATTGCACGAGATCTTGCTGACGCAGTAGGAAAAACACCGTTGATCCGGCTGCGCCGCATCAGCGAAGAGACCGGATGCGAGATTCTTGGCAAAGCCGAGTTCATGAACCCGGGACAGTCGGTAAAGGATCGTGCTGCTCTTTTTATCATCAAAGATGCCATCGCACGCGGGGATCTGAAACCGGGCGGCACCATCGTGGAAGGCACCGCCGGCAACACCGGTATTGGTCTGGCTTTGGTCGGTGCGTCGATGGGGTTCAAAACGGTTATCGTTATCCCCGAGACCCAATCGGAAGAAAAGAAGGATATGCTGCGTCTGGCGGGCGCACAGTTGGTTCAGGTACCCGCGGCCCCGTATCGCAACCCCAACAATTTCGTGCACTATTCCCGCCGTCTGGCCGAGGAATTGGCGCAGACAGAACCCAATGGCGCAATCTGGGCCAACCAGTTCGACAATGTGGCGAATCGTCAGGCACATGTGGAAACCACAGGCCCCGAGATCTGGGACCAGACAGACGGCGAAGTTGACGGGTTCGTCAGCGCGGTCGGGTCGGGTGGGACATTGGCAGGCGTTGCCGAAGTTTTGCAACCCAAGGGCGTCAAGATCGGTCTTGCAGATCCCATGGGGGCTGGCCTGTATTCGTATTACACAACAGGCGAGATCGCGATGGAAGGTGGGTCAATCGCCGAAGGTATCGGGCAGGTGCGTATCACCAAAAACCTTGAGGGGTTCACGCCGGATTTTTCTTATCAGATCACCGATAACGAAGCGCTGCCCTACATCTTTGATCTTCTGCGTGACGAAGGCCTGGTCATGGGCGGCTCGACCGCGATCAACATGGCAGGGGCGGTGCGCATGGCCAAGGAAATGGGGCCCGGCCATACCATTGTGACCATCCTGTGCGATTATGGCACACGCTATCAATCAAAGCTGTTCAACCCCGAGTTCCTGCGTGAAAAAGAGCTTCCGGTTCCGGATTGGATGACCGAGGCACCGCGCAGCATTCCCGGCGTTTTTGAGGACGTGTGATGCTTGGACAGGTCCGCCTGTTTCTGACCCTGCTATTCCTGTGCTTTGTCGGGTTTTCGAATAGCGCTGTTGCACAGCTGACGGATCGTCAAAGTGAGTATTACCAAGGCTGGGTCAAAACCGCGAGCCGGGCCGAAGCCGTCATCGAGGCGAACCGGGCATCTGACGCTGCGCTGGAGAATTTACGTTCTGAAATAAATGGTTACAGGGACGACTTCAATCGAGCTCGTGGTGCAAATACCGACCGTATAACGACGCTGGAAAGCCAGATAAAAGCGTTGGGGCCCAAACCCGAAGGGGACACGACTGAACCTGAAGACATAGCAAATCTTCGGGTGCATCTTGAAGAACAGCTCAACAGCCTGCGTGTTCCGCGCATCATATCCGAAGAGGCGTATAGCCGTGCGAACGGGCTGATCAGCGAAATTGATCAGATCCTTCGCGCGCGCCAGAAAAAAGAGTTCTTTGAACAGGGCCCGTCGCCGATCAACCCGGCGTATTGGGGTCCGGCATGGGTGGATGTCAAAGAGGCCGTTCAAGGCCTGGTAAACGAAACGATCACGAATTTGCGTTCAGATGTCGTGCGCGAGCAAATCCGTGCACGTGGGCTCGCAATCTTCATACTTCTCGTCATTTCAGCAGTGCTGCTGATCTTTGGCAAACGGTGGTCTGAACTCGGAGGCGACTACCTGAGGTTACTCGGCGGGGCCGGGACGGGGGTTTGGTCGTTCGTAATCTCACTATTGCGAATTCTGTTGCCATGGATCGGTGTGGTGGCCGTGGTCACGGCGATCAGTCTCACAGGCGTTCCGGGTCTGCGGGGCAGCCTTTTGCTTCAGAATGTTCCGTATTGGGCAGCGATCGTGTTTTTCTATGACTGGATTGGTCGCCAGGTATACGTGATCGGCGCGTCGCAAGGGTTCAAACGTCTGTCCGCTGCGCGCATCACTGAACTGCGCGTGTATATCGATCTGCTTGCCCTGATGCTGGTTTTGCACGAATTGGCGTTTTTGTTCGAACGGATCGAAAACATTTCCGACGCGACTCGCGCCGTAGTCAGTTTCCCGGTCATTGTCGCGACGGCTTTGTTGTTGTTGCGAGTACGTCAGATTCGAACAACTGACGGGCCTCCGGATCAAGCTGCCTCGACCCGTTCCGCGGGTTTCAGCCAACTGGTCGAGTTCCTGCGCCGGGCTTTGCTCCTTTTGGGGATCATGTCTCCCTTGCTGGCTATTTTCGGATACACCAATGCGGCCGAAGCAATCGTGTTTCCTGCCGTCAAGACATTGGTGCTGATCGGGGCCTTGGTCATCCTGCAACGGTTCATCAGTCAGATTTACGGTTGGGTCACCGGGCAGGGCGAAGCCGCAGGGGATTCGCTTTTTTCCGTGCTGGTCGGGTTTGCATTGGCCATCTTGGCGCTTCCCATTCTGGCGATCTATTGGGGTGCGCGGGAAACCGATCTGCTGGAAGCATGGTCGCGCCTGCTGCTTGGTTTTGATATCGGTGGTGTCACAATTTCGCCCAGCAATTTTCTGACCTTTGTTGCCGTGTTTGCAATCGGTTATACGCTGACGCGTCTGTTGCAAAGCGGGCTGCGCAATTCGCTTTTGCCGAAAACCAACATAGATCCGGGTGGCCAAAACGCGATTGTCGCTGGTTCGGGATACGTTGGCATATTCCTTGCCGCGTTGGTGGCAATCATGGTGGCCGGTTTTGATCTGTCATCGCTGGCGATCGTCGCTGGCGCGCTGTCTGTTGGCATCGGCTTTGGTTTGCAGACAATCGTGTCGAACTTCGTTTCTGGCATCATCCTTTTGGTCGAGCGTCCGATTTCCAAGGGGGATTGGATCGATGTTAACGGCATGATGGGATATGTTAAGGACATTTCCGTTCGTTCGACCCGGGTCGAGACGTTCGACAGGACGGATGTCATCGTTCCAAACTCTGACCTGATCAGCGGTGTCGTAACGAACTATACCCGCGGCAATACGATCGGGCGGGTGATCGTTCCGGTGGGTGTTGCATACGGAACTGATACGCGTCTGGTAGAAACCATTCTGGGCGAAATCGCCAACAGCCATCCGATGGTTTTGGCCAACCCGGCACCAAGCGTCGTGTTCCAGGGGTTCGGAGCAGATTCCTTAGACTTTGAAATACGGGCGATCCTGCGGGATGTGAATTGGGTTTTGTCGGTGAAATCTGACATGAACCATGAAATCAA
Organism: Ruegeria sp. HKCCD6604; assembly: GCF_013110635.1. Taxonomy (NCBI): domain Bacteria; kingdom Pseudomonadati; phylum Pseudomonadota; class Alphaproteobacteria; order Rhodobacterales; family Roseobacteraceae; genus Ruegeria; species Ruegeria sp. HKCCD6604. Next base: position 141,914 of record NZ_WVQW01000001.1, read on the forward strand.
CCGTAGATTCTCGGAAGCAGGGATCGAGATTCCGTTCGCACAACGTGATGTCTGGCTGCGAAATCCCGAAACCCTGCGGGCATCTGACCCGAGCAAGCAGGAGCCTTCCGCACCTGTGCAGGATAAGCCACGCAAAGTTGCAGAGGCTCCGGCGGATTTGACCGAGGCGGATATGGACCCGGATGCCGGTGATGAGATCTGAGGGGCCAGATCGCAGCACGTGTTGACCTGTGATCACCCGTCGGTGGGTGCATTGATTAAATTGCGCTATTCCCCTGAATTCGTCGAATTGGGGCCTTGCAAATCCGACGGCATTCGTCCAAATATCGCCGGCACGGAGAGGTGGCCGAGTGGTCGAAGGCGCACGCCTGGAAAGTGTGTAGGCGGGAAACCGTCTCCAGGGTTCGAATCCCTGTCTCTCCGCCACCATCACCATTGCGAAACTTGAACTGCACCTGTCCGCGAACGCGATGCACGATTACAAGCTGTCCTGCTGCGCTTCGACCCAGCCGGTGCCTGACCTGCCGCCGAGTTTTTCGACGAGAAAATCCATGAAGATTCGTGTCTTGGGCGTCAGCACGTTCGAGCGCGGATAGATCAGCCACAGCCCTGCATGATCATTCAGCCGCCAGTCAGGCAATACCTGCCTGAGCCGCCCGGAGCGCAGTTCATGGGCCACGCTCCAGAGTGAGTTGATCGAAAGCCCCGCTCCGGCAAGCGTTGCCTCGCGTTGCGCGGTGCCATCATCGACGATGGTTCGGCTGATCATCGCGCGCGGGTTCAGGACCGCCTTCTGACCAGCAGGATCTACCAGTTCGCGCCGGTCGAGATTGGCCCACGCGATGAAGCGATGCGCCGTCAGATCCTCAGGTTTCGAAGGCACTCCGTGCTGCTTGAGATATTCCGGCGCAGCGCAGAGCAGGCGGATGTCATCTGAAAGTTTGCGCCCCTTGAGGCTGCTATCGGCCAGCGGCGCGTTGCGCAGGGCTAGGTCGAAACTGCCCTCGATGGCGTCGAAGGGCTTGTCCGACAGTCGTAGGTCCAGCGTCAGGTCGGGATAGCGTTGATGAAACTCGGGCAACAGCGGCATGATGTGCAACTGGGCAAAACTGCTGGGGGCCGCGAAACGCAAGGTGCCTGTGGGGCCGGTATCCGTGCCTCCGAGGGCAGCGCGCGCTGCATCCGTCTGGGCGAGAATTTCACGCGCATAAGGCAGAAACTCCGACCCTTCCAATGACAACGACACCTTGCGCGTGGTGCGGTGCAAAAGCTCGACGCCAAGTTCGTTCTCAAGCTTGGCCAGCCTGGCACTCGAGACCGCCGGTGCAAGGCCAAGCTCGCGCCCGGCGGCGCTGATATTGAGCCGTTCGGCCGCCATGACGAACAGGCGCAGGCTGTCGGTTTCCAAATTGATTATATCCTAAATACGAAAACTGTACTTATTTTTCACCACCTTTTTCTCGTTCTTGCAAGTGATAAGTGAGGTGCACACCGACACACACCCCAACGGAGACATAAAATGAACGCGATCACCGAGGTGAAGACCGATTTCAACGCGCAGATCATTGAGGCCTTCAATTCTCGCCATGCCACCAAGATCTTCGACCCTGAACGCAAGGTGAGCGACGCTGACTTCGAGACGATCCTAGAGGCTGCACGCCTTTCGCCCACTTCGTTCGGGCACGAGCCCTTCCGCATCCTGATGATCCAGTCGCCCGACAAGCGCGAGCTGTTCCGCGAGTTTTCATGGGGTGCCAATGGGATGATGAACGGGTCGACCGGCCAGCTTGGCACCGCCAGCCATTTCGGCATCATCCTTGCGGCGACGGGCGAACTGATGCGCGCCGGATCGGATTATCTGCAAGACCACTACCGGCAAGTGAAGCAGCTGCCCGAGGAAGTGATCGAGATCTTCAACGGCGCATACGGCAAGTTCCAGGCCGAGGATCACAAGATCACCTCTGACCGCGAGATCACCGACTGGTCGGGCAAGCAGGCCTATATCGTGCTGGCCAACATGATGACCGCCGGTGCGCTGATGGGGATCGACAGTTGCCCGATCGAGGGCTTCGACATGGAGCGGACGACGCAGACGCTGGCCGAACATTTCGGCGTCGATACCGCGAAATGGAAACCGGCGGTGATGTTCGCCTTTGGTCATCGCGCGAAAGATCCTGAATTCCCCAAGACCCGCCGCACGATGCAAGACACCGTCGCTTGGTTCTGACCCCGAAGGAGATACACGATGACCTATTATTCCGTTCTGGACGTCACCCCCACCGCCGAGGACTGGATCCCCGGCTACCTGCCCACCGCCAACGAACGCGTGGCGGCACATGGTGGCAAGTTTCTTGCGCGTACCGCGACCCACGCGCAGATGGAAGGCGAGGATCAGCCCGCCGGGCTGAGGATCATCATCGAGTGGCCTTCGGAAGAGGCGGCCCGCGCCTTCATGGCGGACCCGGCCTATGCACCGCACCTGGCCGCCCGCACCAAGGGCTCGGTCAGCCATCACTACCTGATCGCGGGGCAGGACGACCTCGCCTGAATGCAGCACTGGCCCGGTATGCCGGGCCGGCACCCCCAAGGAGGCGTTCATGACCCGGACCGGAACCGTCAATTACCATGTTCACAAGCCCGCGCCGCAGGCATTCGTGCTGGACGCGGACAGCATCGCTGGCAATCTGGTCTCGCCCGAACTGGCCGCGACCGAGGTGGCGCTGACCGATCTGCGTGCCGGGCGGGCAGGGGCCAGCTTTGTCTCTGATGGGTTCGAATTTGGTGTGGCACCGACGCGGGTGACCAATTTCGAATGCCCCGGCTGGCAGGAGGTCTACGATCGCGAACTGGCCGAGCTGCTGTGCGACCGGATCGGCGCGCGCGAGGTGCTGTTCTTCGACCACACATTGCGCATTGACGACCCGGCAGCCAACCGCCGCCCCGCGCGCAACGTGCACAGCGACCTGAGCCCGCAAGGTGCGCACCAGCGGCTGGTGGACATCCTCGGGCCCGAGCGGGCGCACGATTGGGCGGCGGGGCATTACGCCTTCGTTAACCTGTGGCGGCCGGTGGAAAACCCGATCAACACCGCCCCGCTGGGTTTTGTGCGCCCTGCAACCGTGGACGACGCGGACTGGATCGACATCGACCTGATCTATCCCGACCGGCGCGGTCGTATCCTCGGTCTGGCGGCCAATCCGCGTCATGATTGGGTGTATCTGTCGCGCATGACGCCGGACGAGATCGTCTGGTTCAACATCTACGACAATCGCGGCCGTCCAACGGTGGGCCACAGCGCGATTGATCTTGCCGAAGATCCCGATCGGCAAACCATCCGCAAAAGCCTGGAAAGCCGGGCGCTGGTGCGGTTCTGAGAAAGGCAGAAAATGCTGGACAAATCCAACACGCCAAACTTCGCGCCGCTCAACCGCGCGTTCAACGCGGTGTTCCGCCCTGGCAGGCTGAGCATTGGGCTAGTGGTCCCGCTTGAGGCAAATCGCAACGATCCGGTACCTACTATGACGCGCCATCTGGAGCGTGCCGTGCTGGCCGACGAACTGGGCTTTGCCGCGCTTTGGCTGCGAGACGTGCCCTTCAACGTGCCCTCGTTTGGCGATGCGGGGCAGGTTTTCGATCCTTTCGTCTATCTCGGCGCGCTGGGTGTTGCGACGCGCGACATCGCGCTTGGCGTGGCTTCGATCGTGCTGCCATTACGGCACCCGGCCCATGTGGCCAAGGCGGCAGCCTCGGCCGACCAGCTGTCGGGCGGGCGGCTGCTTCTGGGTGTGGCCTCGGGGGATCGTCCCGAGGAATACCCGGCGCTGAACAAGGATTTCTCTGATCGCGGGGCGCGCTTCCGTGACAGCCTCGCCTATATCCGCGCCATGGCGCAGGATTACCCGCGACTGGACAACCCGCAGGGCGACCTCTCGGGCGGTATCGACATGTTGCCTAAGCCTGCCGCCGGGCGCCTGCCGCTGCTTATCACCGGTGGCAGCCAGCAGACGCCAGAGTGGGTGGCGCGCCACGGTGACGGCTGGATGACCTATCCGCGTGGTGCGGCGGCGCAGTCCCGCGTTGTGGCCGACTATCGAGCGCGCGTGGCACAGGCCGGCTTGCCCGACAAACCAGTGATGCAGTCGCTCTATGTTAATCTGGTGGACCAAGCCGACGCTCCGCCGCGCCCGATCCATCTTGGGTTCAGTGCCGGCACCGATTACCTGCGCCGCTACCTGCACGAGATCCGCGATTTGGGCATCAACCACGTGGCACTGAACCTGCGCTTTAACGTGGCCGGGATCGAACCCACCCTGCACCGGCTGGCCGACGAGGTTCTGCCCGAGTTTCACGACTGATTTCATCCCCAAGGAGGCCTCAATGCCCAAGACTATACTGATCACCGGCGCGACCGACGGCATCGGCCTGTTGACCGCCAAGACACTGGCGGCCGAAGGCCACCGCGTGCTGCTGCACGGACGCAGCTCTGACAAGCTGAAGGCCGCCGCGCAGACGGTTGGCGGCAACCCCGAGACCTTCCGCGCCGATCTTTCCGATCTGGACGAAGCCGCCGCGCTTGCTGACGCCGTGCGCGCCCGGCACGACCGGCTGGACGTTCTGATCAACAATGCCGGTGTCTACAAGACTCCGCACCCGCACCGGGCCGACGGGATGGATGTTCGGTTCGTGGTAAACGCTCTGACGCCCCATGTGCTGACCCGACGGTTGTTGCCGATCATCCCAGCCGAAGGGCGCGTGGTGAACCTTTCATCGGCCGCGCAGGCGCCGGTGGATGTGGATGCGATGCACGGTAAGCGGCAATTGAGTGACATGGAGGCCTATGCGCAAAGCAAGCTGGCGCTCACGATCTGGTCACGGGAAATGGCGCGCGCGCACCCAAAAGGCCCAGTCTTCGTCGCAGTCAACCCTGGCTCTCTTCTGGCCTCAAAGATGGTCCGAGAGGGTTTTGGAATGGCCGGCAATGACTTGGCGATCGGCGCTGATATCCTGCGACGGGCCGCGCTGTCGGACGAATTTGCCGATGCCTCGGGGCTGTATTTCGACAATGACAGCGGGCATTTTGCTGATCCACACTCGGCGGCGGCCGACCGCGATCACGCGGCGCGGGTCAAGGATGCTATCGCGGCGTTGACCGGCGGCGGAGTTTAGATCCGCGATATGCCCGTTGCTCTTGCGCCGGCTTTGAGGTGTTCGGTCCCGCTTGGGCCAGGCACAGTGCTTCGACCTCAGTGGCCATGCCTCCGGCAAGCCAAAGTGGCAGGTGGGCGTCTGGGACCTGCGATGCGCGCAGTTGGGATTACCGGAGCAGGTTTTCGACACCAGACCCACCGCCTTCGTCACTACATCTGATGGGCACCAGATATTATTATCTCTTTGCAGAAATTCCCTCGTTCGCCCGCAAAACTCTGAGGACGAGATTGGTGAAAAGATGCTGGCTCAAAACTCGGACTTTATTGCGTGCACGAGATTTGAAGACGCAGCTATTTGGTTGGAACAGTTGCAAGAAGGCTTTGTAGGTGACTCTAAACGCTAAAGTCCGGCGCCTTTGACAAAACAATGCTACAAGATCTTGTCACCGCATGACGAATGGGTTCGACATTGGCTGTTCCGACGTATTCAGCCAGACGGTTTTGGTCCTTGTGTAATCGTGAATTGCCTCGATCCCGGCTTCCCTACCATAGCCGGATTGATTGTAGCCACCAAACGGAGCAATCGGGGACACTGCGCGGTATGTGTTGATCCAACAAATTCCCGATTTCAGGCGGGATGAAACCCGATGGGCGCGGGCGACATTTTCAGTGAAAACGCCGGACCCAAGCCCGAACTGCGAGTCGTTGGCCAATGTGATCGCTTCCTCTTCCGTATCGAATGGCAGCAGAGACATCACGGGGCCGAACATTTCGACCTTCAGCGTCTCGGTCTCTGGGCTCGTGCATTCCACCAGCGTAGGGGCCATGAAGTTGCCCGGCCGGTCCAGAGGTTTTCCCCCGAAGCGGGTGCGTGCGCCTTGTTCTGTGGCTTTCGCCAAAGTCGCCTGAATTCTTTCCACCTGAGCTGCGGTGCAGAGCGGGCCAATATGGGTGGCCGTTTCCAATGGGTCGCCGATTGCGACGCCCTTCATCTTCTCTTCGATCTTGTCAACAAGCGCTTCCAGTACCGGGCGATGTATCAACCCGCGCGAGCCGGCCACGCAGCTTTGACCCGAGGCGCCGAAATTTCCCGCAATCAAACCATTGGCGGCGCCATCCAGATTGGCATCCTCAAAGACGATGATCGGGGATTTCCCGCCCAGTTCCAAAGTGGTCACCGCAAAGTTCTCAGCCGAATTGCGCACGACATGGCGCGCTGTTTCCGGGCCGCCGGTGAATGCGATCCGGTCCACGTCCGGGTGCCGGGTAAGCGGGATGGCGCAGTTTTCGGCATCCCCCGTTATGACAGAGACGACACCGGGCGGAAAGCCGGCTTCATCGATCAGCCGTGCGAACTCCAGCATCGGAGCGGGCGCAATTTCAGAGGCCTTCAGCACGACCGAACAGCCTGCTGCTATCGCGGGGCCAAGCTTGGTCGCGGTCAGGAACATCTGTGCGTTCCAGGGGACGATTGCGACCACCACGCCAATCGGTTCGCGTTTGGTGAAGACGTGCATGTCCGGTTTGTCGATCGGCAGAACCGCCCCTTCGATCTTGTCCGCGAGCCCTGCATAATATCGATAATAGTCACCGACATAGGCTGTTTGGCTTGCGGTTTCGGCAAGTAGCTTTCCGCTGTCTGTGGTCTCAAGCTGGCCCAGGTGTCCGGCGTTTTCCTCGATCAGTTCGGCAAGTTTGAACAACAATTTGCCGCGTGCGGTTTGCGTCATGTCGCGCCACGCGGGATCATCAAGTGACCGACGCGCGGCGGACACGGCGCGGTCAACGTCTTCGGGTGCGGCGCAGGCGAAACTGGACCAGTCTTGGCCCGTCGCCGGGTTTTGCGAATGCATCACTTGCCCGCGTGCCCCTTCGGTCCACGCGCCGTCGATATAAAGCTGGAAATGTGGTTTCTGATGCATCATCGATCCTTACTGAAACTTTGGCATGACGTCGTCGATGAAACGGGCCAGCGATGCGCGTTTGCGTTCGAAACTCATACCGCTGTCTATCCAAAACGAATACTCATCATAGCCCAGATCTTCGTATCGTTTCAGACGTTCCGTGACCCCATCCGGGGTTCCGACAGTCAGATCGCGCGCCAGGTTTTCCGGAGCCATCATCGTGTTGGCCGCCATCTCTTCATCCGTCAACGTCTGGATCAAGCCCTGCCGGACTGGCCGCTTGTTTTGAAACCAGGCCCCGAAGTAGTTGTAGAAGCGCGACAAATCCCGAGCGGCCTTACCCAGATCATCATCGTCGCTGCCAACGTAAGTGTGATGCAGCAGCATGATCTTGGGGCGCGGCCCCTCATGGTTTGCGCATGCATCTTCAAAGCGGCCCATTAGCGTTTCAATCTCATGCATGCCCTGCCAGAGCGGTGTGACCTGAATGTTAAAGCCGTTCTGCACACCGAATTCATGACTGTTCGGATCCCGCGCTGCGATCCAAATCGGTGGCCCGCCGGGTTGCACCGGTTTGGGGGCCGAGGTGGTAGCAGGGAATTTAAAATACTCTCCATCATGGTCACAGTCACCCTCCCACAGCCGGGGCAAAAGCGGCGCGATTTCCCGCATGCGCTGGCCAGCGTCCCAGGCATCCATTCCCGGCATCATCCGTTCATATTCATACGAATAGGCGCCGCGGGCGATGCCCAGCTCGATACGGCCGCCTGTCATCAGGTCCGCCGCAGCCGTTTCGCCCGCCAGTTTGATCGGATGCCAGAACGGTGCAACAACTGTACCCGTGCCAAGCCGCACATTCTTGGTGTGATGTGCGATATCTACCAAAGACATCAAGGGGTTGGGCGCGATCGTAAAGTCCATCCCGTGGTGCTCGCCGGTCCAGACGGCACGCATTCCCGCCTCATCGGCCATTTTACACAGCGCGATGAATTCTTCATACAGTTTCTCATGGGGTTGATCGGGGCTCAGCCGTTCCATGTGTGCAAAAAGGGAAAACTCCATCCATCAGGTCCTTTCAGAAAAGCTGTGCACGTCGCCTTGCTGCGCACTGCCCAGATACAGTGAGAAGTCGCGGGTTCGGCTTTCCAGCGCGAAACGAGAAATCATGGTGGTGATTGGCGTCGTCGAGTAGGTAAGGGCCGCCAGGTCTTCAATCGCGACGGCCTCAAGCTTGCCATGTTTGGGAAGTTCCGGCGCATTTCCCAATATGTAGACATGATGCGCTGTGGCATCGTCATAGACCGAGTAGACCACGCCGAGACGTGCGTCGATGCCACGATCATGCAGATCCTGCCAAAGGCTGTCGCGCAACTGTCGACGGTCGGACAATGTGACCTGCGGCGGCCTGAAACCGGCATCCGTTTTCTCAAGCAGCACACGGCCTTCGTGTTCGATGATTGCGCCACAGACGGTCCTGCGCCCCGTCGGTTCAAGTGCGCCGCGTTCCAGGCCAAGGCTGAAATACTGCCCGTTCGCGTAGCCCAGCGCCGGGCGGTCGTTGTGGGAATAGGTTTCGACCTGTCCGATCAGAACGCAATGGTCTCCTGCCTCGATCACCCGATGGGTCCGGCAGAAAAATGTCGCGACCGCACCGTTGATCATCGGGATCTCTCGCGCGTCGAGGTCATGGTCGATTTTGGCGAACCGATCACCTTTGAAGCCGGCGAAGGTGTTGGACACATCCTCTTGCCCCTCGGCCAGAACACTCACCGTGAAATGGGTGCAGGTCGAGAATTCGCCGTATGAAGACAAGTTCTTGCCGGGGCAGACGATCAACAGCGGCGGGTCGAGCGAGACCGAAGTGAAGGAATTTGCCGTGAAGCCCAGGGCCATGCCAGAGGCGCTGCGCGTGGTAACGACGGTCACGCCGGTCATGAATTTGCCGAATGCCCGCCGGAGGTCGCGGGGGTCAAGTTCGGTCATGATTGCACCTCGCTTTGAAAGCTGGAAATGGCGGCGTTGACCTGACTTGCATGTGTCATCGGCATCATATGGGCCGCCCCATCGATGATCAGCGCGCGGCCGTTCGGGGTGACTTCGGCCATTTTACGCGACATGTCTGGCGTGGAGTTCGGCTCCTGACTGCCGGTTATGAACAGCGCGGGGCAGCGAAGTTTCCTCAACGCGTCGCGCCGCAGAATTTGGCCTTGGGCAAAAACCGTATAGGCCAGCTTGTAAGCAGTCGGATCCATGGCCGTAAGCCATTCGCAGCAGGCATCACGTTCAGGCGAACCGATGTCACCAAACCACCGGCGCAGCGTGCTGGTTGGGTCAACCGGTGTTTCCCCATCCAGTCCCGCCGCACGTTTCTGAACCGCCAGCGCGGCCTTTGCGCTGCGTTCAAAAACGGCATTCATTGCCACGACGCCGCAAATCCGGTCGGGCGCCTTGGTGGCAAGGTCCAACGCGATCATCGCGCCCATCGAGTGGCCGACAACAAGGGCCGGACCGTTCAGATTGCCCAGCACGTTCTGTGCTGCATCACTGTATTCCGACAGTTCCGTACCGAAAAACCTCAGCGGGCTTTCGCCGTGACCGGGCATGTCCGGTGCCGTCAGGCGCGCTTCCGAGGCCAACCCGTCCAACTGCGCGCCCCAGGCTTCGGCCCGCAGGCCGACCCCGTGCAGCAACAGGATGTCCGGACCTGAGCCTGTCTGGATGGCGGCCAGCCCGCCGATTTCAGACCGCGGCCGGGTTGTCCACGTCATGACCCAAATCCTTGAGATCCTGATACCGGTCGCCGATACGGTGATGCGGTCTGCCCGATGTTGCCGCCCCCAGTACCACCACAATTTCGTCGTCGCGCGGTGCGTCCGGGATCGAGAATTGAACGGTCAGGTAGTGAGACCGCCGCCCGGCATCGTTTTTGTCCATCAATGGCACCATGATCGGCGCATTTGCGGGGCCGCGCGTGTTCGTGAAAGCCAGATAGGATTTCGCGCTGACAGCCTGCCGGTAGTGGTTGCCGAACCGAAGGGTGTGAATAATGCCTGAGGCGTGCTCGACCTCGCCATTCAGCCCGACGACGGCTGCCTTGCCATAGGCTTCGATTGCGTCGCCACTGCCGGCCAACGCGATCATGCGGTCCGTCATCATCTTTCCCAGTAAGGGGCCATATGCGTGGATTTCCGGTTTGAGGTCTTCGACATATCGACCCGCCCAGGGATTGGTGATTACTGCGGCCACGGCGAACATGCGCCATGGGATTTCCGCAGGGCGAAATCCCTCGACAAGAACTTCCTCGTCGTAGGTAACAATCTTGCGTATTTCCGGCTTCATCACACCTCTCCTGTCGCGCTGGGAGAAAGTAGAAACGGGTGTGGTTTTTGACAAATGATTGAATTATGTGCTTTCGCATTAAAAAGATTAATGGCTAACTTGATCAATGGCAAAATTACTTCCGCCCCTGACCTGGTTCCGATCATTCGAGGCGGCGGCCCGGACCCTGAGTTTTACCGCGGCGGCCGAGGAAATCGGCCTGACCCAATCGGCCGTCAGTCAGCAGGTGAAATCCCTTGAAATGCGTCTGGGGACAGCGCTTTTCATAAGGCATCCGCGCAGTTTGGCCCTGACGGATGCAGGGCGGAAACTGCTGCCCGAAGTCGGCAGTGCGCTTGAGGCGCTTGCCGCCGCCGCCGGAAGGGCCGACGCAAGCGCACCAGGAGATGTCCTGACAGTGGCCACATCTGTCAGCGTCGCGCAATGGGTCATCGCCCCAAACCTCGCGGACTTCACCACCCGCAATCCAGAGATCAGCGTGCGGCTGCTCAGCGCAATCTGGCCTGACGATTTTCACGCGTCGCAAGCTGACGTTCAGGTCAGGTTCGGATCGGAAAAACAAGTGGGCAGGGGGGCCGAACGTTTGTGGCCGGACAGGCTTGTCGCTCTTAAGGCGCCGACGCTTGCAGGGGATCCGTTTGACCTTCCATTGATAGAGGCAGTCGGCACTTCAAGCGGATGGAAGACGTGGTTCGACAAGCAGGGCGTACAGCGGCAGCCTGCCGTTTTCGTCGATACGTTCGGCATGGCGCTTCAATTGGCGGTTCATGGCAGCGGTGTTGCCCTGATCAGCGAGTTCCTGGCGAAACATGCGATGATAACCGGTCTTGTCGAAAGCGCACATGACAGCACTGTCGACTGCAACGAAGGGTATTATCTTTCCGCCGATGCCAGCAATCCGGCGGCCGCATTGTTTCGGGACTGGTTGCTTGAACAGATAAGTGTTTGATCAGGCGCGGGTCTAGGATCGTTCGTGCACCACTCAGGGCTTGACGAATACTTTGCGTGGTCGTTTGCACAGACACTCTGCAGGACCGTTTTCCTTGATCAGGATGGTTTCGGTGATCGCAAGCCCCCAATCATCCATCCAGAGCCCGGGCATGAAGTGAAATGTCATGCCTGCTTCGAGGATCGTATTGTCTTCGTCCCGCAGCGAGATCGTGCGTTCGCCCCAGTCCGGAGGATAGCTGAGGCCGACAGGATAGCCACAGCGAGCACCGCGTTCGATCCCCGCACGTTCGAGAGGCGCCGCCAGCGCTTTGGCGATATCCTTCGCGCGATTGCCGGGGCGCGCAGCCTCCAGACCCGCTTCCAACCCTTCAACCAAGGCCGCCTCGGCCCTTTTGAGATAATCAGGCGGTTGACCCAGAAATACCGACCGGCAGAACGGAGCATGATATCGGCGATAGCAGCCAGAGAGCTCGAAGAAGGTGCATTCGCCCGATTTGAACACATCTCCATTCCAGGTCAGATGCGGCGCGGCGGCGTCTGAGCCGGACGGCAAAAGTGGGACGATGGCTGCGTAATCCCCCCAGTCATCACCGACGCCCGTGATTGCGTCATGGTAAATCTGTGCGACTAGCTCGTTCTTGCGCAGGCCAGGTTCAACGCGCTCAAGCACGCCGTCAGTTACAAACTCTGAAATCCGGGCCGCCTTGCGCATCAGGGCGATTTCTTCGTCGGATTTCACGACCCGTTGCCAGTTGACCAAGGCCGTTGCATCGATCAGGGTTGCCCCGGGCAGTTCCGTTGTCAGAGTAATATGGGCTTTGGCCGAGTAGTAATAATTGTCCAGTTCCACCCCAATTCGGCTTTGGCCGTGTCCGCAGTCCGCAATAAGTTTGGCCAGATCCTGCATTGGATGCCGTGTGGTCGACTGCACGAAGTGATCCGCGTATCCGAAAACCCGATCGTCCCCCATCCACACCGTGCGCAGCGCACCGTTTGCATCCTGCCGGCGCCCCCACCAGATCGGGTCCGCGTCAAGAAAGATCAAGGCACCTTGGTGAACGTAAAAAGACCAGCCCTCATAACCGGTGAGCCATCCGATGTTCGAGGGGTCTTCGACAAAAAGGCAGTCAATTCCATTTGCGGCCATCGCCTTTCGGGTCTTGGCAAGACGGCGATCATATTCCGCCCGGCTGAAGGCTGGATCAGGGTGGGTCATTGGCGCCTCCGGTCAACAAAAGACTTTGGTTGACAGAACCCTACCGATCCGCTCACGTCAACGAACGAAAATTCGGGGGGCTGCATGAAAGCCGATATCAATCTACACCGAACGGGCCATAGCACCGGGCCATTCAAGCGGTGTCGTTTCAACGGTTCAGGCTGCGTGCGGCGCTCTACCTCTGAGGCCGCCGGATGAGAGGGTTCGAGCCAGCAGAATTCTCAGCGCGCACCGAACGCGCACAGGTGATGATGAATGCCGCTGGCCTGTCGGCGCTGCTGCTGACCACGGAAACCGACGTGCGTTACTTTACCGGATACCTGACCAGATTCTGGGAAAGCCCGACCCGCCCGTGGTTCCTGATCCTGCCTGTGGCCGGTAAACCGGTTGCGGTTATCCCCTCGATCGGCGCCTCGTTGATGGGGCAAACCTGGATCGACGACATCCGAACGTGGAGCTCACCCGACCTTCAGGATGACGGCGTCTCGCTTTTGACGGATGCCCTGACGGAATTGACACCCCTCAAAGGCCGTATTGGAATGCCCGATGGTCACGAGACGCACGCGCGTATGCCCGTGTCGGATATTGAACGCCTGCGAAACAGGCTCGGTTCGCGCCACATCACCGGAGATCACGGTATTTTGCGCCAACTTCGCATAGTCAAATCCGAGGCGGAAATCGCCAAGATCGAAACCGCATGCGCCATAGCCGGTCGGGCCTTCGCCCGAGTTCCCGAGATTGCTCGGGCAGGCGTGCCTTTGGATGAAGTATTTCGCGGTTTCCAGATACTCTGTCTGGAAGAGGGTGCCGACTGGGTGCCGTATCTCGCAGGTGGGGCAGAGCAGGGCGGTTACTCTGACGTAATATCGCCGGCGTCTTCGTCCCCCTTGGAGGATGGCGATGTACTGATGCTTGATACCGGCTTGGTCTGGGATGGCTATTTCAGTGACTTCGACCGCAACTGGTCGGTCGGCCCAGCAAATCCGGACGTGAAATCTGCTTACGCTAGGCTGATTGAGGCGTCGGATGCTGCTTTCGAGATTGCCCGCCCCGGCGCCACCGCAGCAGAGCTGTTTCATGCCATGAACACCGTGCTGACCAAGGCATCCGAAAGCACAGATGCCGGTCGGTTGGGGCACGGGTTGGGAATGTCGCTGACCGAATGGCCGTCGCTCATCCCGACGGACCAGACAGTTCTTGAGCCAGGCATGGTGCTGACCTTGGAGCCGGGCATTGCCGTTGGTGGCAAGATCTTGGTTCACGAAGAAAACATCGTCGTAACAGACGATGTTCCGCGCTTTATCAGCCCGCGTATCGGGCCGGAGATGATCCAGCTATGACCTACGTGCCTTACACGCTTGACGAGGACGACCCGCAAGCCCCGCCGCTTGGATTGATTGTTCTTCAAGTCGACGAGACGATTGAGCCGGAGTTCAGCACGATTTTCTCGGGCCGGAAAAGCCCGTTGTATGTAACACGGATACCCAGCGGCATTGAAGTGACACCGGAAAGCCTGGCCGAGATGGAAGAGGCCCTGCCGGCGGCGGCGGGATTGCTGCCCAGCGCGCGTCCTTTCCGGGTGGTGGGTTATGGCTGCACGTCCGCAAGTTCCGTCATTGGTTCAGAACGTGTGGAGGAACTTGTCAAACAGTCGTGCAAAACAAAAGAGGTTACGAACCCTTTGCGCGCTGCCACGGCCTGCGCCGCGGATCTTGGCGTGTCCAGGTTTGCGCTGCTGTCGCCTTACATCGAAGAGGTCAACGCACCGCTGCGTGCCGCGTTTTCGGAAAACGGAATAACCATGGATGTTTTCGGGACATTCGGGCAGGCCGAAGAGGCAAAGGTTGCTCGGATTTCGGTGCAGTCCGTGATCGAAGCTGCGACAGAATTGGGATCTGATCCGTCGGTAGAAGCGGTATTCATTAGCTGCACCAACCTTCGGACCATTGAAGCAATCCCTGAGATTCGCAAACGGATTGGTAAGCCTGTTCTTTCAAGCAATCAAAGTCTTGCATGGCATATGGGTCGCCTCAATCTTGCTGATTGAAACAGCAAATATGATATGAATATTCGCAAAAGCGTCATCTAATGTTGCCAAGTGCCTACTGCATGGTCTTAACTGCTGACTACAGATCAATGAAATCCGCAACTCTCGGATAATCATTTGACGCAACAGGGGGTCTTGTGACCGACACAAATACTGATGCCGCGTTTGTTGAATTCCAACGCGTACAAAAATCTTATGATGGCGAGAATCTCGTTGTTAAAGATCTCAACCTTGCAATGCCCAAAGGCGAATTCCTGACCATGCTCGGGCCGTCCGGGTCTGGAAAGACAACCTGCCTTATGATGCTTGCCGGATTCGAAACCGCTACACATGGCGAAATCCTTCTTGACGGGAAGCCCATCAACAATATCCCTCCACACAAGCGTGGGATTGGCATGGTCTTCCAGAACTACGCCCTGTTTCCGCATATGACGGTGGCCGAAAACCTTTCATTCCCCTTGGAAGTCCGCAAATTGGGCAAGTCTGAACGGGATGAAAAGGTTCAGCGGGCCCTGGACATGGTTCAGATGGGTGCGTTTGGTGGGCGACGTCCGGCTCAGTTGTCTGGCGGTCAACAACAGCGAATAGCCTTGGCGCGCGCCTTGGTTTTCGAACCCGAACTGGTGTTGATGGATGAACCCCTGGGCGCACTGGACAAACAGCTGCGCGAGCATATGCAGTTTGAAATCACGCGTCTTGCGCATGAGCTTGGAATTACCACGGTCTATGTGACGCATGACCAGACAGAAGCGTTGACTATGTCGGATCGTGTCGCTGTGTTCGACGACGGCCGTATTCAGCAGCTTGCACCGCCTGATCAGCTTTATGAAGAACCAGAAAACAGCTTTGTTGCCCAATTCATCGGGGAAAACAACACCTTGGAAGGTGTCATCAAATCGATTGATGGCGACACATGCCTTGTCCAACTCGATGATGGCTCTGAAATTGACGCGGTTCCGATCAATGTTCGCAATCCGGGCGAAAGGACAAAGGTGTCAATCCGACCTGAGCGGGTGGAATTCAACAAGGATCGCTTGCACGCCGATGCTCATTTGCTGAAAGCGACTGTCAAAGAATTCATCTACATGGGTGACGTATTCCGTTTCCGCATGTCCGTTGCAGGAAATGATGAATTCATCGTCAAAACACGGAACGCGCCAGACGCAATCCGCCTGACCCCAGGTCAGGAGATCGAGATCGGCTGGCTGGCTCAGGATTGTCGTGCGCTCGACGCATAGGCCAAGTCGCGCGGAACAAGCGCGACCTCACTGAGGGACCGGCTGGTGAAAACCCGTGCATCAGTCGACCACACACATAAACGGGAAGAACTGGGAGTAATTCATGAAGAAAACCAAAACATTGTTGACAGCAGCTGCAGTTGGGGCGGTTGCCGGCGGTGCGTTCGCCGAGGAGATGACGATCGTTTCCTGGGGCGGCGCTTATTCCAAATCGCAGCTGAAGGCGTATCACGAGCCCTATTCTGAAAAGACAGGTGTCACCATCCTGAATGATGACAGCTCGGCCGAAGCGGTTGCAAAACTGCGCGCGATGAACGAAGCCGGCAATATCACCTGGGACGTGGTCGATGTTGTGGCCGCAGACGCAATTCGTCTGTGTGACGAAGGGCTTGCGCTGGAAATCGACTTTGACACCCAGCTTGCCCCCGCGCCGGATGGCACACCTGCCTCCGAAGATTTCGGCGACCTGTTGGTCAGCGACTGCTTTATTCCGCAGATCGTGTACTCAACCACCTTCGGTTACCGTACTGACCTGGTCGGCGATACACCCCCAACCGATATCTGCGCTGTGTTCGATCTGGAAGCTTACCCCGGCAAGCGCTCGTTGGAAAAACGCCCGATCAACAATATGGAATGGGCCCTTTTGTGCGATGGCGTCGCGAAGGAAGATGTCTATGACGTTCTGGCCACTCCGGAAGGTCAGGATCAGGCGCTGGCCAAGCTAGACACCATCAAAGACAGCGTTGTCTGGTGGTCTGCGGGTGCCGACACGCCGCAGCTGCTGGCCGATGGAGAGGTTGTCATGGGTTCTACCTATAACGGCCGTTTGTTCAGCGTAATCGAAGAGCAGAAGCAGCCGGTCGCCATGCTTTGGGACGCTCAGGTGTTCGATCTGGATGGTTGGATCATTCCCGCCGGTCTGAGCGAAGAGCGTCAGAAGCGCGCGCTGGACTACATCATGTTCGCGACCGATACCCAGCGTCTGGCGGATCAGGCCAAGTACATCTCGTACGGCCCGGCCCGTGCATCGTCGGCTCCGCTGGTGGGTAAGCATGCCGAACTGGGTATCGATATGGCACCCCATATGCCAACCGATCCGGAAAACGCCAAGAACACGTTCCTGTACAACTATGAGTTCTGGGCGGACTACCGTGACGACATCGACGCCAAGTTCCAGGCGTGGCTGGCGCAATAATCCAGTTTTGAATTGGTGACACTGTCAGGGGCGGGAAACTGCCCCTGACCCCAAAAAAGCCAAGGGGCAACAATGACCGACGCCACCCAAAACGCGGGCCCTATGCTGGCCGCTGATGGAACACCGCTCAAGCAGTCGCTGGCGCGGTCGCTACGCAGGCAAAAGCTCCGGGCGTTGCTGTTGGTTGCTCCGCTTCTCCTCTTTGTCCTGTTTTCATTCATCGTTCCCATTGCATCGATGCTGTTCAGGTCCGTTGAAAACAGTATCGTGTCGGACACGCTTCCCTTGACCGTGGAAGCCCTGAACAACTGGGACGAGCAGTCAGGTGAGTTGCCGGGTGAGGATGTATACGAGGCCTTTGTCCGCGACATGATTGTTGCGATTGACAACAAAGAGCACACAAGGCTCGGTTCGCGTTTGAACTACGAAGAGACTGGCATGTCTTCGATGTTCCGCAGGTCCGGGCGCCAGATCAAAAAACTGGACCCTGAAACGGATGGGCCGTTCAAGGAAAAATTGATCGAGATTCATGACGGATGGGGAGATCCGCAAACCTGGCGAGTGATCAAGACCCACTCACCAGCGATTACCAATGGTTACTTCCTGAATGCCGTCGATATGCGCAGAACCCCGGAAGGCGCACAGGCCCAACCCGAAGACAAGCAGATCCTGATAAAGCTTTTTGGACGTACTCTGTTCATGTCGCTCGTAATAACAGGTGCTTGTATCCTGCTTGCTTATCCTGTCAGTTATTTGTTGGCGACACTTCCGATGCGGGTATCGAACCTGTTGATGATACTTGTCCTTTTGCCCTTCTGGACGTCCCTTCTGGTTCGAACGTCCGCCTGGAAGGTCATGTTGCAGCAACAGGGGGTTATTAACGATACCCTCGTTTGGTTGGGGCTGGTCGCTGATGACGCTCGCCTGATCATAATCAACAACCAGATCGGCACCATCATCGCGATGACACACATCCTTTTGCCGTTCATGATCTTGCCAATGTATTCGGTGATGCAGACCATTCCGCCGTCTTACACGCGTGCGGCCAAATCCATGGGTGCAACGAACTGGACGACGTTCTGGCGCATCTACTTCCCGCAATCCGTGCCCGGAATCGGTGCCGGTTCGATCCTCGTGTTCATTCTGGCGATTGGGTACTACATCACGCCCGAGATCGTGGGCGGCACCAAGGGCGTCTTCATCTCGAACCGGATTGCCTATCACATCTCGTCCTCACTGAACTGGGGGCTGGCTGCGGCCTTGGGTACGATCCTTCTGGCGGTCGTGCTGTTGCTCTACTGGGTCTACGACAAGATCGTGGGCATCGATAACGTGAAGTTGGGATAATCAAGATGGCAGCACTGACACCGATATCCCGCAAACCCATGTCCATGGTTTTACCCAGTGTCGCACTTGCCGGGGCATTTGCCGGCATTTTTGTCGGGGCCGGAAATGGTTCGGTCCTTCTGGGCATACTGGGCGGAGCCGTCCTGATCGCGGGGCTGGCCTGGGTCTACATAAATATCGTGAAGAACGAAAACCTCGCACGCTTGATCAATATCATCGGATTCGGTGTCGTGGGTTTTTTAGTGGCCGGGTTGATGGGCGGTGTATTGGGGCTGCTCGGCGGCTGGTTTTTCGCCTGGTTTATCTATTGGTTGTACGAGGGGCGGTATAGGCGCAAGCTGCTGCCGTATCTCACGGCACAACAGGTTTTCTATCACTACCTGTTTCGCGTGATCTGTGGTGCGATCTTCGTCTTTCTGATCACGCCGATTCTGGTGGTGTTGCCGTTGTCTTTCAACGCGCAGGACTTCTTTACCTTCACGCCCGAGATGCTGCGGCTTGATCCGGAAGGCTATTCGCTGAAGCATTACCGAGATTTCTTCACCAACAACGAATGGCAACGCAGCTTCAAGAATTCGCTGATCATCGCGCCGATTGCGACGGTTATCTCGGTAACGTTAGGAACGCTGGCCGCGATCGGGCTCAGCCAGTCTCACGTTCCCGGACGCCGTGCGATCATGGGAATTCTGATTTCGCCGATGATTGTTCCGCTGATCATCTCGGCGACGGGTATGTTCTTTTTCTACAGTGATATCGGACGTTTCCTCGAAGGTACACTTGGCATGAACAAGAACTTCGTAGGCTATCTGAAAGTTATCCTGGCCCACGCAGTGCTGGGTATTCCCTTTGTGATCATCACCGTGACGGCGACCTTGGTGGGCTTTGATCGATCTCTGACACGGGCGGCGGCCAATATGGGCGCAGGGCCCGTTAGGACCTTCTTCAAGATACAAATGCCGTTGATATTACCGGGCGTAATCTCGGGCGGCCTGTTTGCCTTCATCACATCGTTCGACGAAGTGGTCGTGGTCTTGTTTGTGGGCTCCGCCTCGCAAAAGACATTGCCGTGGCAGATGTTCACCGGCCTGCGGGAACAGATCAGTCCAACCATTCTGGCGGTTGCGACAATCCTCGTGGTCCTGTCCATTGCCTTGCTGACGACGGTCGAACTGTTGCGGCGCCGGTCAGAACGTCTGCGGGGTCTTTCGCCCGCTTGACGCAGCAAACCGTCTGATCTAACGATTCACCTGTTCATCTCTGCTGCGATGGCGTCGCGGCGACTACGGAGGTGATCGGCTCTCGGACCCCGAGACCGCCTGTCCTGAACGCCGGGACATGTGGCCGGGAAATGCACGCCCGGCATAGATGAGAGACCAAGGATGACTGACATTTCTAACCGCCCTCAGTTCTTCACCTGCCATAATGGCGACAAGGCCCCGTTGCCGTTCAGCAAATCCGAATATGACCGCCGTCTTGGCAAGCTGCGCGCGATCATGGCCCAGCGGGATATCCCGGTGGTGTTGCTGACATCGATGCAGAACATCGCCTATTATTCAGGCTTTCTGTACTGTGCGTTCGGGCGCCCTTATGGCTGTGTTGTAACCCAAGACAACTGCACCACCGTTTCCGCCAATATTGATGCCGGGCAACCCTGGCGCAGGTCGGTTGAAGACAATGTGATCTATACGGACTGGAAACGCGACAACTACTGGTGGGCAGTTGCGAGCCTGATCGGGAATGCAAAGCGGATCGGCATCGAAGGCGACCACATGACGCTTGCGGCGCGCGACACGGCGCTGAACATGCTGGACGAGCCAGAGTTGGTTGACATCGCGGCCGACACCATGGCCGCGCGGATGATCAAATCCGCTGAAGAGATCGAATTGATCAAGGGTGGAGCGCGCACGGCCGATGTGGGTGGTGCTGCGATCCATGCCGCTATCCGCGAAGGCGCGACCGAAATCGAAATCGCGATGGCTGGTCGAGACGCGATGGAAGTGGAAATCGCGCGGGCCTATCCGGATGCCGAATACCGCGACACATGGGTTTGGTTTCAATCGGGTTTGAACACCGACGGCGCGCACAACCCGGTCACCAAACGCGCGTTGCAAAAAGGTGATATCCTGTCGCTGAACACCTTTCCGATGATCTCGGGCTATTACACCGCCCTGGAGCGGACCCTGTTTCTAGGTGAGCCGGATGCCGACAGCCTGCGCCTGTGGAAGGCCAATGTGGCCGCGCATGAACTTGGACTGAGCCTGATCAAACCCGGTGCCACATGTTCCGGTATCACCGCCGAGATCAACCGGTTCTTTGCCGACGAAGGCCTGCTTCAATATCGTTCCTTCGGCTATGGGCACTCGTTTGGTGTTCTGAGCCACTACTATGGTCGCGAAGCCGGTCTGGAACTCCGCGAAGACATCGACACAGTGCTGGAACCCGGCATGGTGGTCTCGATCGAGCCGATGCTGTGGATCCCCGAAGGCCAGCCCGGTGCAGGCGGTTACAGGGAACACGATATTTTGGTGGTGGGCGAAGACGAAGCCGAAAACATCACAGGCTTCCCCTACGGGCCGGGACACAACATTATCGACGCCTGAGGTTTTGGGTGGAGCTTCCGCTCCACCCGCTTTTCACGCACGTCGGGCACGTTCGTGAAAAATGAAACCCAGAAAATTCAACAGAAGCTGCGCCGCCAGAATCTGAGTGCTTTCAGTGGGGTCGTAGGCGGGGGCCACCTCGACCAGATCGATGCCCAACACGTCACCCCTTTTTGCCAGCCCCTGAAGGATTTCCAGAACGTCGTAGTACAAGAACCCTCCGTGGCTTGGAGTGCCGGTTCCGGGCGCGATCGAGGGGCAGAACGCATCGATATCGATCGTTACATAGTACCGTTTGCCTTCGGGAATGCGGTCAAGAACAGCCTCTGTTCCCAATCTGCGAACCTGCCGCACGGACAGGATGTCCGATCCGCGCGCGCGCGCGTCGTCATACCCTTCCTTGGCAGTGGACGACACGTTTCGAATGCCCAGCTGGGTCATCCCTGAAACATAGTCTTTCTCGATCGCGCGGCGCATGGGATTTCCGTGCCCGTTGGTGACGCCGTGACGTTCATCTACAAAGTCCAAATGCGCATCGATTTGAACAACATGGATCGGGCCGTTTTCAGTGCAGTCGCTTTCAAATGCGGAAATGCAGGGGATGTTGACCGAATGATCACCGCCAATCACCAGCGGAAGTGCCCCGGCCTCGAGAATTTTTTGCACGCCAAAGGCTATGTTCTTGTGGCTGGTCTGGGTCTTGGTGTGGACAATATCCGCATCGCCCAGGTCGACGATCCGAACCGAGCTGTCCAGATAGGTCGCGTCATCCTCATGATCATAGGCGCCGGCATGGCCAAAACTGAAAAGTGTCGATGCCTCTCGCACGGCCCGAGGACCAAAACGCGCGCCGGGGCGCCACTGAGTTCCAAAGTCGAACGGCGCGCCGAGCACGCAAACGTCGGCGTCAATTTTGTCCCAGTTCTCGACATATGGAGATTTTGCGAAGGTCGATATTCCGACAAAAGGAAGATTCAGTCGCCCGGACGCATATCCATGTTCCTGCACTTTTGGTCCTTTCGATGGTTAAGCCATTTTTTGCATGTGAACATGAGGACACGCCGTATTGAAACCAAATTCTCTTTGAACGGCTACTTCTGGGGGGACCAGAGGAAAATTTCCTCCAGAAGGGCGGGCTGTTTGCGTTCAAAGCTGATCCGGCCCAGCCCATCAGAGCGCTTTAAGATCAGTCAATAGATAATCCCGCTTGGTGTAACTTTCCTTCGTTTCCCATTCTCAAAGAACGTATGAAGGGTCCTCTTCGGCCTCAGCGATGCTCTGGCAGGTTTTCCTGTGCGGAAAGACGGTTTTGGATCCTTCCGGGCCAGAAAATCATAAGCGTTAACAAAAATATCGATTTGATATAATGTTGTGGGGTTATTGATTGTTAACGCGCGGGTATTCGTGTGGCACAGACACTTTATGAAAAATATGGCGGTTTTAAAACGATCAGCCGGGTCGTGATGACCTTCTATGAAATGGCGCTGGATTCGGATGAGATCGGCCATCATTTCGAAGACATTGATATGCCGCGCCTGATCGACCATCAAACCAAGTTCGTTTCGTCCTTGATCGGCGGGCCGGCATCCTTCAGTGATGACAGGATCGAAGCAGTTCATCGGCATCTAAACATTTCGCACAACGAGTTCGACGTCATGGCCGAGCTGTTTGGCGACGCGCTGAGTCAGCATGGCATGTCCGATGGAGACATCAAAACTGCGCTGACCGCAATCGAAGGCAAACGTTCGATCATAGTCACTCGGAACGCGGCATGAGCATTCTGGCGATAAACGAGCAATTGCTCCGTGCGATCGGAGTCGGCGTCGCCGTGGTGCGCGCATCCGACCTGCAATTCGTTTTTCACAACGGGCCTTTCACGGAATGGTTCGGCACTCCTGAAAAGGGGAGTACCCTAAGCGACGTTCTGTCGGATCTCGACCCTAAGGAACTTGAGGATGTAAAGCAGTCAGGCCTTCGGTACTCGGTCGAATTGCAGATAAAGCCGAAACGCAGGACCTTGATCTTTGCTGTCACGGTCTCATTGGCCAATGGCTTGTCCGAGCAGGTGCTGATTGTGGAATGTCAGAACATCACCCGCATTCGCGAACTGGAAAGCATGATCGACAGCTATTCCACCATGGTCGAGCGCAACACCCGAGAGCTTGAGCGCGAAAAGGAAAGAGTGGAACGGCTGTTGCTGAACCTGATGCCCCGAGCAGTGTATGAAGAGTTCAAGACGTTCGGCGTTGTCACGCCGCAGCTGTATCAGCAGGTTTCAGTGGTGATGCTGGATTTTGTCGGGTTCACGGATTTTGCGGCCAAGACCGACCCGACGGTCACCTTGAGTGAATTGAACGACATCTTCACGGCCTTTGACCGGATCGTGGAACAATTCGGGTGTGAGCGGATCAAAACGATCGGAGATGCTTATCTGGCCGTGTCAGGTATGCCAGATCCAACACCGGATCATGCGACCGCCGTGGCGCATTGTGCGGTAAGGTTCCTGCGCTATCTCGAACGCCGCAACGAAAGCCATCCGCATAAGTGGCAGGCCCGGATCGGATTGGGGATGGGTGCGGCGGTTGGATCGGTCGTGGGCATCCAGAAATATGTCTATGACGTGTTTGGCCCTGCCGTAAACATCGCGTCCCGGTTGCAGGTCTTTGCCAACCCCATGAACATCGTGGCCCCGGAAGAGATGAAATATGCCCTGATTGACGAGTTTCAGGTCTCGGAGCTTGGGTGCGTTGATATCAAGGGCATGGGTGAGATGGATCTGATCAATGTGACATCGGGCTTGAGTATGCCTCAGGGCAGTCGTTCGTTCTGACCGCGTCACTCGTCCTGGGGGATCAGGCCCAAACCGCGCAGGTAGATGCCGATACCGCTTTCCAGCAAATCTTCGGGAGGAAAAGGCGAAGTTGCGCCGGTATTTCGGGCATACAGCTCGACGACTCCGTGGCTCATCGCCCAGATATGGGCGCTGAACATCGACGCGGGCGGGCGCTTGTCAGGCGGAATATGTTGGGACAAGTCCGCTGCCGCTTTTTCAAGAACGGCCTTCGCCCGGTTGGCTGCCAAGGACAGTTCGGGTGTCCGGTTCAGGGAAATCCCGCTTTCGAACATGGCGATGTAATGCCCGGGATTTTTGCGCGCAAAGGCCAGATATGCACGCCCCGTTGCTTCAAAAGCGGCAAGGGCTGAAGGCTGTCCCTCGTCATAGGCGTATTGCATCAGGTCTGCGAACATCTCAAACCCCTGCCGTGCGGCTTCGGCAATCAGGTCCTCGCGCCCTTGAAAATGACGATAGACGGCGGCAGGCGTGACACCGGCGGTTTTGGCCGCCTCGGACAGCGTGAAACCGGTCGGGCCCTTGTCTTCGATCAGGGACAAGGCAGCCTCGATCAGGGCTTGCTTCAGGTTTCCGTGGTGATAACCGCGTTTCGTCATCCCGGCCTCAGTTGCATTGATTGCGTGTTGGAAGACAAGGACATAGACCACCGACGCATTGTCGTCCAATACATGATCGTGAAGCCATCGACGGGGCAGGGCAGAGAGACAATTTATGCCTCCCACATATCCGGGCCACCGCAGATACGGGCATCAATCTCGCCGATACTCTTCTTGTCCTTCTCATCATAGTCCAAGGCATGCAGAACCGTTCGGATGGCCGCAAGGCGCGCGCGTTTTTTGTCGTCAGAACGCACAATCGTCCACGGGCAGGCATCAGAATGCGACCGGGTCAGGGTTTCCGAGATCGACTGCGTGTATTCATCCCATTTGTTCAGCCCTGCGACGTCGATCGCGCTGAGCTTCCAATGCTTCAATGGGTCGTTTTCGCGCGCCAGAAAACGGTTCAGTTGTTCCGCGCGCCCGACATTGAGCCAGAACTTGAACAAATGGATGCCGTCATTCACCAGGCCCGTTTCAAGCGGCAGGACTTGACGGAAGAACCTCTCACGCTGTTCCTGGGTGCAGAAGCCAAAGACATTCTCGACGACACCTCGATTGTACCAGCTGCGATCAAAGAACACGATCTCTCCAGCGGCGGGCAGATGCGGGATGTAGCGCTGAAAATACCATTGGCTGCGTTCGGCGTCTGATGGTTTGGCCAGCGCAACGTTGCGCGCGCCGCGCGGGTTCAGGTTTTCGCGAAACCGTTTGATGGTGCCACCTTTGCCGGCGGCATCGCGACCTTCGAATATGATGGCAACCCGCTGGTCGGTTTCCTTGACCCAGGATTGCATTTTGACCAATTCAATCTGAAGCAGGTCCATCTGCTCATCATAATCTTTGGTCTTCATTTTTTCGGAATACGGGTAGGTCGGGTTCAGAATATCGCCCTTTTTCGCGTTTTGAATCTCTTCCCGTACAGATTTGGGCGCGTCTTTCTGAAAATACTTCTCGATAGAGCCTTTTCCTGACCGGGCCATATGTCACCTCGCGATAAAATCCATATCTGACTATGGATTAGAGCGTGGGTTAACGCAAACCCGCGCGCTGCGCCGCGCGATCTATCGCGGCGGCAACCTCGGGCGCTGCGACCACCTGTGGCATATGGCCGACACCCGGTAGCTCGATCAACTCGGCCCCGGGGATCTGTTCGATCAGGCGTTCAGAATGCCATTCAAGACCAACGGTGTCGTCGGCCGTTCCGTGGATGATTTCCGTCGGAACGGAGATCTCGCTATATCTGGGTTGCAGACGGGTAATTTCGTCCAGCAGGTTGGCGCGCTGCTTGGCGTTTGCATGCATCGAGCCACGCCGGATCGTCAGCCCGGGCCCGAAATGTTCCGCATAACCTTCGGGCGCCGTTTGCGGTGCAAAAACTTTGTCCAACGCCTGTGTGACGTACCATTCGGGCACGAAAGAGCTGATCAAGGGCAAGGCCAGCAGATTGCCCGCCGTGGTTGACGCAAGCCGGTTGAACCCATCCAAGGGCGTTTCCCATGGGATAGCGGCCGGGGCGATCAGAACCAGAGCCGAGATATTCTCGGGTCGGGTCACGGCCCAGGCCAGCGAGACCGATCCGCCATAGCTCTGCCCGGCCACGATGGGTTTTTCCGCACCAAGCTGAGCCGCCGCCCGTTGCAGGATATCCGCCTGTTCAATGATGGTTTCGCCATCCGGATTGAAGCTTTCGGAATAGCCCAGGCCCGGTCGGTCAAAAACGATCACGCGGTATGACTTGGCCAGAATGGGGGCCAGCGCGAAGGTCATGTCGCGCGTGTTCCCGCTGGAACCATGGATCAGAACGACATCAGGGCCGTCCCCCATGACCACGGCGTGCACGGCGATGCCGCCCACATCCAGAAACCGACCCTCGGGGGGGAAAGCCGCCTCGGCCAGCGCTTCGTTCCGGGCGCTGCGCCAGGTTGTCAGTATGACAAGGCCCAGAACGGCCAAGCCAAGGGATATCAGGGCTTTAGTGGCCAATTTTCGTTATGTCGAAAGGCGTGGTCTGATAGATTTCGTTGATCCAGTTGCCGTACAGCAGATGTGCATGACTGCGCCACCGGTTCTGCGGCGTTTTGGATGGATCATCATCAGGGTAATAGTTTATCGGCACGTTGATAGGCGTGCCGTTGCTGACGTCCCGATCATATTCCTGTTTCAGCGTATCACTGTCGTATTCGAAGTGATTGAATATATACAGCGCGCGATGGCCGGGATCTTCGACCAGACAGGGGCCGACATCGTCGCTGCCCAACAGGGTCCTCAGCCCGGGTGCGCGATCGATTTCATCCTGTTTCATTTCCGTCCATCGACTGACCGGAACTACGCAGTCATCCGAGAAACCGCGCAGGAACGGAGACGCCGGATCCAGGTTGCGATGCCGGAAACACCCAAAGGCTTTTGCGTCCAGCATGTGTTTTTTGACTCCGTGAAAATGGTTGATCATCGCCATCCCGCCCCAGCACACACCAAAGGTGGAATGTACGTTGGTTTGGGTCCAGTCGAAGATCTCGCTGATTTCGTCCCAATAAGTGACATCATGAAATTCCAGATGTTCGATCGGGGCGCCGGTGATGATCAGGCCGTCGAATTTCTGATCCTTGATCTCCTGAAACGGGCGATAGAACTCGGACATATGCTCGGCGGCGGTGTTCTTGGTCCGGTGTTCGGTCATGCGGATCAAAGACAGATCGATCTGCAACGGGGTCGCCCCAATCAGACGCGCGAACTGGTTTTCGGTCTGGATTTTCTTGGGCATCAGGTTCAGCAAACCGATGCGCAGCGGGCGGATGTCCTGACGCATTGCCTGATCTTCGTCCATGACCATGACGCCCTCTTTGGTCAGGACGTCAAAAGCAGGCAATTCCGATGGGATTTTGATGGGCATGTGTCAGGCTTCTAAGAGATCAGTGAAAACTGATAGTTAGGCGTTATTGCGCGTGGTCTCAAGTGTGTGCTCGATCAACTCATCGAAATCGGCGGCATCGCGGATTTTTCCGATGTCGTTGGCGGCAATCGTCACGCCCCAGTTGTTCGCCATGGCCTCGTAACGCGGCTGGCGGTGCGCCAAGGCCTGTGCATAGGTCCAACGGACGAAATCATCGGGATCCACATCCGCTTCTGAACAGCCTTGCAGGTCCAGATAATCTGTCCAGGCCTTGGTCAGGAATTCCGCCTGATAGGACATCGGCTTTGGGGCTTTGTCAAAACGGCGTACAAGCTCTGCCGTGTGTTCCTCATCCCCCTTCAGCCAGATCATCAGGGTGTGTTGCGAAAGTTCGGACAGTACCCGATCGTTCGGATCTTCGGGGTCTACCCATTCGCAGATCGATCCACCGGTGTCGCAGATGAAATGGGGGTATTTGTACAAACGCTCGGCCCGGTCGATGAAATACTCGGTATCCAGCAGCGCGTGTATTTCGGCCAGCCGAAACTGTTCCTGCCTGCGGCGGTATTCCGGCATCTCCAATCCGCCAAGGGCAGGGTTGCCCGGTTTGCCCAGATATGCTGCGACCGGAGTCAGATTCGCGAACGAGATATTCGAGCCGATGTAAATGGAATCCGACAGGAGCAGGTCACGCAAGAACGGGACTTTCATCGCCTCGGCCTTCGCATTGTCGGTGATGTACTCGCCCATGTACCGGGTGCCGATGCGATAGTCGATCGAGTAGTGAAACCAGTTCCCCGAGTCCCGAAGTATGTTCGAGACATATGTCTTGCCCAGACCGGACATGCCAAAGAACAGCACCTTCTTGCGGCTTGCCGTGCGCCAGTCTTTGGCTGAATTGTAGATCATCTTGTGCTGTCCCTTTTTTGCCTTTGCTAAATCGGGCAGCGCACGGCGTCAATCACGGCGGCCAGCTCGGTTCAATACCAGAAGACCCATGGCAAGGATGACAAAGCCGAAATAGGCATTCGGCGGCAGCGCTTCGTTCCGCAGTATTGCGCCAAGCACGATGGCGACAGGAGGGATGACAAGCGTCACCAGCATCAGGTTGCCGCTGCCCGCCATCGCCAGAACTCGATAGTACAAAAGATATGCCCCCGCTGTTGCCACAATGGCGTAATAGCCAATCGCAGCCCAGGTAATCGCGGGCAGAGCAAGTTTTGGCACCCCGTCCGTCATGAGCGCCAGCGGCAGGATCAGCACAGTCGAACCGGTCAGCATTCCTGCTGCCGCGACTACGGGATGAAGGTCAGACAGATGATGCCGCGCCCAAGCCGCCGCAAAAGCATACGACAGCGTTCCGGCCAACACGGCAAGCTGCGCTGTGTTTTGCAGGCTGAAAGACGTGAAGGTCTTTATTCCAATGGTGATCGAGACACCGAGAAAACCCAAAACGACTCCGATAACCCGGGCTTGTGTCAAACGCTCATCTTTGAAAAACAGCGCCGCAACCAGAACGCCAAAGATGGCTGTGGTCGCGTTCAGAATGGCCGTAAGACCAGAATCGATGTAAAGCTGACCCCATGCCATCAAGCTGAACGGGATGACATTGTTCAGCAATCCCATGATCAAAAATGCACCCCAGATGCGCACAGAGCGGGGCAGCGAAAGCCCCTTGCCCCATGCCACCAGCCACAGCACGAGCATCGCCCAGAACGTGCGGTGCAGAACCGATGTCATAACGGGAATGGAGTCCAGAGCGATCCGGATGGCTACAAAGGATGCGCCCCAGATCACGGCCAGGAGAAGAAGTTCGACCCAGGCGCGCTGAGAAAGTTGTTTTTGCGTGTTCATGGCCGCACAATTTCATTCATTCGACAGATATACGACCCGAAACCTGCGCATAAAAAAGACCCCGCTGAAACAGCGGAGCCTAAGATGAAAACACCTTGGATTTAGTTCAGAGCGTAAGTGATCTGAAACCCAACACTCCAGGCGCTGTTGCCGCTGAAGTTGGCTGTTTGCCCAAAGGCGCCATCTGCCGTTGCATCACCGATGTCAGTGTAGCGTACGCCACCGGAAATTTTGGCATTCTCCAACGAATATGTTCCGCCCAGACCAATGCTCCAGAACCCGTCAGTCGGGCCGAGGTTGGATACAGGAGTACCCTGAGAAGACTCATAGCCTAGTGTTACAGCACCGCTGAACTCTTCCGAGAATTGATACCCCAAGCCCAACGAATAGGTGAAGGTCGCATCGTCGTAGTCAACAAGGTTGCTGGTCGGCGGGTAGTTTGGCGGGTTGTACACCAGCTGTGGCCAGTCGACCCAACGAACAGAACCAAACAACAGCGTTTTAGGCGCGACGCCCGTCTGGAAGTCCAGGTTGATCGACTGGGGCGTCTCAATTTCGCTGTTTGTGTTGAAGGTGGCCACGGTCCCGGGTGGAATCGGAGGGAACGGTGGTGGGTTCAGAGATTCTGTTTGCGATAGATCGTGGCTGATCTTGGAGTTGTATGTCAGTGACACACGTGCTGCGATTTCCGGTTTCTCCCATGCAACCCCGATAACGTAGCCGAATGCAGTGTCGGCATCGGTGTCAACCTGGTACCCTGCTGCAAGCGGGACGGTGACAGAAGCCTTCACACGCTGTGCTCGAATACCGCCGATCGCGCTGAACCCGCCATCGAATTTGTAACGCAGCAATGCCGTAATGGCGTCCGTGTCTGCTGTAGCCCTCAAAACATCGGTACGACCACCCGGAATAGGGTTGATCGAAAGAGGGTAGGTGTTTGCGTATTCAATGTCGGCCCCAAAGGGCTGGTCATACATGATCGCGAAATCGAGCTTTTCGGTCAGTGACGTTTTATAACCCAGATGCGGTGTGAAAAAGTCGTTCGCAACTTCTCCGGAATCGACCGGCTGCCCGATGTTTGGTCCAGCCAAAGCAGGCATGGTGCCCGTTACGCTGGGGTTGGTGTATCCCAACCGAAACTGGACTGCTGACCCTTCTTCGAAGATCAGGTTGATGCCCTGACCGCTTCGATCAAGGCCGCCTGCGTATCCTGCCGTCGCTCCAACGCACAAAGCACAGGTCGCGAGTAGTGTTTTTTTCATTCTGTCCTCCCTAACAATCTCAGGCGGGTTTCAATGGCGTTTGGCTGAGTGTTGCGAACGCCTATCCCGTGTATGATGAGCGATACTCTCTTTTTGGTTACTTTAAGGTCAACTGGTGACGGTGCGTTACGTATTGCGACTACTGTTTTCAACTGTTGCTAAACTGTTACGGCTTTCAGACCAGATATTCAGGAATATTCCTGAAAAGATGATCGCCGCACCGATCAGAACCCAATGGTCAATGGGTTCGTGGTATAGGATCATTCCGACCACAGCGATGGTGGGAAGCCTCGCAAAATCAAATGGGATCACAACTGTCGCCGGGGCGATCGCCAGCGCGTTGGTAATGCAGAAATGTGCCAGCAGTCCCGCCAGACCGACCAGAACCAAAAACGGAGCGGTTTGCGCCGTGGGCAAGGCAATCTGCCCGTCAAAACCGGCTGCGATGGCCCCAAGCACCGCCTGCATGGAAGTAAGCCAGAAAACGATGCACCCGATGCTGGCAAAACGAGTGAGGTTTTTTGTTGTAATCGTTGTAAATGCGAAGAAAATCGCAGACGCGGCTGCGGTGGCAAGGCCAGGGCTTAAAGGCGCACTGCCTGGGCGCGTGACAATCAGAACGCCAGCAAAACCGATAAGTGCTGCCGTTATCTTGAGGGGCGTCAGACGTTCGTTCAGCAGCAGCGGCGACAGCAGGATCACCCAAAGCGGCTGTGTGAATTCCAGCGCGAACACCTGCGCCAAAGGCGCAACAGCGACCGCATAGAACCAAAGATTCTGCCCTGTGAAATGCAGGGTGTTTCGCAGGGCGTGCAACCCCAGGCGTTGCGTGGAAACCTGAATCCAACCGCCTGTGGCCGTGAATACGAGGGCGACAACAAGAAACCCGACGAGGCTTCGATACATCATGATCTCGAACGTGTCGTGCACGAGGCTCAATTCGCGACCGGCAACCGCCATCGAGGAGAAGGACGCGATGGCTCCGGTCATCCACAAGGCGGCCTTGAATGTGTTTTTTTGTGTCTGATTCACGTACCGCACCCCGGCCTGGCCGCGCGGTCACGGCCTCGATATCGGGGCTTTCGCTACGCGATCAAAAAGATTGAATTCGTTGAATCATTGAAACGCTTATGAAGCGTCAGGTTCAAGGCCGTGCCCGACTTTTTCAGGCACGGCTAGGGAAGATTTCCCGGGATCGGGTCGTTTTGGCGTCGAACGAGGTTGCGTTTTACCGGATCATTCCCACTCGATGGTTCCGGGGGGTTTCGAGGTGATGTCATATGTGCATCGGTTGATGCCTTTGACCTCGTTGATGATCCGGGTTGCCGTTTCGCCAAGGAACTCATGGCTGAACGGATAGTAATCCGCCGTCATCCCATCGACCGAGGTGACGGCCCGCAACGCACAGGCATAGTCATAGGTGCGCCCGTCGCCCATCACGCCGACGGTGCGGACGGGAAGGATGGCGACGAAAGCCTGCCAGATGTCATCATAAAGCCCGTGTTTGCGGATCTGATCGATGTAGATCGCGTCGGCCTCGCGCAGAATCTCCAGCTTTTCGCGGGTGATCTCGCCTGGGCAGCGAATGGCCAGACCCGGTCCGGGGAAGGGGTGGCGCCCGATGAAGCTCTGCGGCAGACCAAGCTCGCGACCCAAGGCGCGGACCTCATCCTTGAACAATTCACGCAGCGGTTCGACCAGTTTCAAGCCCATCTTTTCCGGCAGGCCACCCACGTTGTGGTGGGACTTGATCGTTACGGAAGGCCCGCCCGAGAACGACACCGATTCGATCACATCGGGATAGAGAGTGCCCTGAGCCAGGAATTCGGCGCCGTCGATGGTATCGGCGTGTTTCTGGAACACATCGATGAACAGTTTTCCGATGATTTTGCGTTTGGTCTCGGGGTCGCTCTGACCTTCCAGTTCGCCAAGGAACAACTCGGATTCGTCGGCGTGGATCAACTGAATGTTGTAGTTGTCCCGGAACATGCCAACGACTTCTTCGGCTTCATTCTTGCGCAGCAGCCCATGGTCGACAAAGACGCAAGTCAGCTGATCCCCGATTGCTTCGTGAATAAGGATCGCGGCAACCGAGCTGTCGACGCCACCGGACAATCCGCAAATGACCTTTTTGTCTCCAACTTGTTCGCGGATCTTGCGGATCATCTCTTCGCGATAGGCACCCATGGTCCAGTCGCCCTTGAACCCGGCCAGCTTAACGAAGTTTTCATACAGTTTCGCGCCTTTTGGCGTATGGTGTACCTCGGGGTGAAACTGCACGGCGTAGAAGTGCCGCGATGGATCGGCCGTGATCGCATAAGGTGCGTTGGGCGAGGTTCCGAATACCTCGAACCCCGGTGCGATTTCACTGACATGGTCGCCATGGCTCATCCAGACTTGTTCATCGCCGTCCGCGAACCAGCCATCTAGGATATCCAGTTTGTCTTTCGGTGTAACAAAGGCCCGACCAAACTCGGCTGTGCCATGGCCGCTTTCGACCTTGCCGCCAAGCTGATGCATCATCACCTGCTGGCCATAGCAGATGCCCAGAATCGGAACGCCGTAATCAAAAATCTCTTGCGGGGCGCGGGGCGAGCCCTCGCGCGTCACGCTGTCCGGACCGCCCGAGAAAATCACGGCGCGCGGCGCCATTTCCCGCACGAAATCCATCGTGACATTCTGGTAAGGGTGAATTTCACAATAGACATTCAACTCGCGCAGGCGGCGGGCGATAAGCTGCGTAACCTGGCTGCCGAAGTCGATGATCAGAAGGCGGTCGTGGGATGTCTGGGTCATAACCGGCTCATAAGTTGCAAGCCTTGCATGTGCAAGCGGTATGGCGTCATTTGGTACAAAAGCTGAGTCAAACCGGCGGAAAGATCAGGTGCCATGTCGAAGATCAAATTCAGAACAGCTGATGTGGCGGATGCGGATAAGGTAACGCGGTGCCTGGAAAATGCTTATGCAGATGCAATAAGCCGGATCGAAGATCTGCCGGACGTTACTGCCGGAATCGCGGATGACATCAAGACCCATCGCGTCGTGGTTGCGATATCCGGCGGTATAGTCGGGGTCATCGTTTTTGACCAAGTTGACGACGCAATCATGGTGTACAACCTTGCGGTTGCGCCCGAAGCCCAAGGGCAGGGGGTTGCGCGGCAATTGATGCAGTTTGCCCAAGAAGAAGCACAGGCGCGGAATCTGTCCAAGTTGAAGTTGCGAACTCATAAAATGATGAAAGACACTATTGCGATGTATCGGCACATGGGCTGGAAAGTGACGGATCAGGCGCGCAGCGGCCTTACCATGGAGAAAGCGTTGGCGGCCGATCCTGACTGACCGGCCTGGGGCGGCGATGTCGCTTTTCCCCCCAGAGCGCCGCAATCCCTATGCTTGAGTTCCGGCAAACCTGTATCAAAACGCTCAATCTAACCAATCAGACGGGATTTTCTCATGGCAGAGGCAAACACCCGGCGCAGGGCGAGAGGTGGCGGTGGCGCTGCCCGCCGTGCCGAGCGTACCGCAGTTCGTATCGAGACTGCGAAATACATCGAACGCAACATTCCGAATTTCGAGATCCTCAACGAAGAGGCGCTTGAGATTATCGAAAACAACGCTGAAACCGTGCTGGAAGAAATCGGCGTCAACTTTGTCGACAATCCAGCAGCTTTGGAACGGTGGCGTGACGCGGGCGCAGATATTGACGGTGAGCGTGTGCGCATTCCGCGTGGTCTGGCGCGTGAACTGATCAAGACAGCCCCCAGCCA
The DNA here is from genome assembly GCF_013110635.1 of Ruegeria sp. HKCCD6604. NCBI lineage: Bacteria > Pseudomonadati > Pseudomonadota > Alphaproteobacteria > Rhodobacterales > Roseobacteraceae > Ruegeria > Ruegeria sp. HKCCD6604. Next base: position 176,124 of record NZ_WVQW01000001.1, read on the forward strand.
TTTTACCCAGCACGCCCGCAACCCCGAAAAATCGGTTGTGATCGGTGGCCGCAACATGGTTCTGGCCCCGGTTTACGGTCCTCCGTTCGTGCGTGATGCACAGGGTGGTCGACGCTATGCAACCATGGACGATTTCAACAAGTTCGTGAAACTTGCCTACATGTCCAAGTGGTTGCACCACTCGGGCGGTACGGTGTGCGAGCCGACCGACATTCCGGTGAACAAGCGCCATCTGGACATGCTGAAGGCGCATATGACCCTGTCGGACAAGCCTTTCATGGGCTCGGTAACCGATCCCAGCCGGGCACAGGATTCGGTTGAAATGTGCGAAATCCTGTTCGGCAAGGAATTCGTGCAGGAAAACACCGTGATGACCTCGCTGACCAACATCAACTCGCCGATGACATTCGACGATGTGATGATGGGCTCGTTGGAGGTTTATGCGCGCAACAATCAGGCCTGCATCATCTCGCCCTTCATCGTGGGTGGAGCGATGGCGCCAGTCTCGGTGACCGGTACTTTGACGCAGGTTCTGGCCGAGGTCATGGCCGGTGTTGCCTACAGCCAGATCATCCGTCCGGGTGCCCCCGCGATTTTCGGCGCGTTCGTGACGTCGATCGATATGAACTCGGGCGCACCCACCTTCGGCACACCAGAAGCCGCGCATATCACGTATGGTGCAGGCCAGCTGGCGCGTCGTCTGAACCTGCCATACCGCTCGGCAGGGTCGTTCTGCGGCTCGAAACTGCCGGATGCGCAGGCGGCCTACGAAACAGCGAATTCGCTGAACATGGGTCTGCTTTCGGGCGTGAACTTCATGCTGCATTCCTGCGGCTGGCTGGAAGGCGGTCTGGTCGCCGATTTCGAGAAGTTCGTCATGGATGCGGATCAGTTGGGAGTGCTGCATTCACTGGCCAAGGGCGTGGCCTATGATGAAAACGCGCAGGCCATGGACGCAATCCGCGAAGTAGGGCCGGGTGGTCACTATCTCGGCTGTGCCCATACGCAGGCCAACTTCAAGGAATCCTTCTGGAAATCCGAAGTGCTGGACTACAAGCCATATGAAACCTGGCAGGAAGAGGGTGCGCGTGACACGCGGGCTTTGGCCACGGCGCGAGTAGAACATTTGCTGGCCAATTATCAGCAACCACAGATGGACCCGGATACCGCGGCGGCGCTGGAAGCCTATATCGCCGAGAAAAAGGCCTCCATGCCGGATGCTTTCGCCTGATTATTGAAGAACCGAGGCGCGGCTGGCCTGATACAGCTGCGCCTCACCCAACAGCGCAATAAGCAGATCCAGATGCCGCACCAATGAGTAGGCGGCATCATCTTCTTTTCGCAGTTCATTTACCTCTTTCTCAATCTCGAGCAAACGCAGCAGCGCCTGACCTGAACCGGGCAGCGAGCCGTATCCCAGAATGCGTTGCAGATGCCTGTCCCGATTGTAATCCCGCGCCCCGAATCTGGCAGCACGCGCCAACATGCGTGGGCGGCGGAGGGTTGCGATAATTGTCATCAGGTCCTGCATGTTATGTGTCCTTATTTCGGAAATTGATGGATCCTGTTTTTGCACAACTTAAGCGGGTGTTGCCTTGGTCAGAGTCTCCCCGAACGATGGTTTCACGACTGTTTATCTTTTTGAATCAAATCTGGTTCTTGCCTTGTGTGGTTAACGAACGAGTAACGAATGGACCTCTAGTTAGATTTGGTTAACCCACATTCCGAGGGCGAAAAGTGGCAGTTTGTTTTGTCGACGAGGGCAAATAATTATGGAAAACAACATGGCTTTCACCATTCCGGCATGGGTTCCAGAAGGGGCGCAAAGATACCTTGCTCATACCGAGACCGGTCGCTCGATCCGCGATATCGCGCGATCAGCCGGGTGCCATGCGTCAACTATCCTCAGGCAAATTCGACGCATCGAAATGCGCCGCGACGATCCATTGGTGGATGCGGCCTTGCAATCGCTCGCAGAGACACATTTTTCCGCTTCGGAGTGCGCCGACGGCCCGGCAAGCGGGTCAGAAAACGCGGCTGAAGAAGAATTTGAAAATGAGGCACTGCGTGTGTTGCGCCGCCTGAGCGAGACGGGTTCGGTCCTTGCCGTGGCCGAGGAAATGGACAAGGCGGTCGTCGTACGCGACACCGGCAATGCCGGGGCTACAAGAACCGCAGTCGTAGAATGCAGGATCGCGCAGGCCTTGGCTTTGAAAGACTGGATCACCTGCGACAATCCCGGACGCATTTCGCGATATCGGATTTCCGCAGCGGGACGAACGGCGCTAAGCCATTTGATCGCCAAGGCAGAAAACAAGGCACGTGCCGGGACTGACTTTGGTTTTGCCGAAGCTCAGAGTAGCTTTCAGGGCAAGCCTTCGGGCGGGTCCGCCGAGCGGGTCAAACGCATTCGGTACAGTGCTGCGGAAAGCCCGCTGATAGCATTGTCGCGCAGACGGGATCGTGACGGAAAACCGTTTCTGGATGACTCACTCGTCAGCGCCGGCGAGCGCTTGCGCGAAGATTTTGAGCTGGCACAGATCGGCCCTCAGGTTTCGCAGAACTGGGATCGTTTTCTGACGACAGGTGGTCGAAGCAGCTTTGACAGTGAAAGCCATGGAGGAAAGGGGGCTTCTGATGCGAAGGACCGCGTTGCACGGGCCTTGTCCGACCTGGGACCGGGTCTGAGTGATGTTGCGTTGCGATGCTGTTGCTATCTGGAAGGGTTGGAGCTGGCGGAAAAGCGAATGGGTTGGTCAGCGCGGTCCGGCAAAATCGTCCTGAGGATCGCCCTGCAACGGCTGAAACGGCATTATCAGGAACAGGCGGAACGAGATCGGATGATCGGCTGATCAGAAATAAGGCCCGGTGTATACGGGCCTTTTCTTTGGATTTGAGGCTTAGGCCATTTCAGGTTCTGCTGACGCCTTCAGGTGTTTCATCAGGTTTTCCGGCGAGGACACGCCATAGGGATCTTCTGGGCAATTATCCATCAGGCCGGGCTCTTCGAACCACGCCTCGACAACGCCATCATTGACGATGGCCGCATAGCGCCACGAGCGCATTCCGAAACCCAGATTGTCCTTGTCGACCAACATGCCCATTTTCCGGGTGAACTCCCCCGATCCGTCGGGGATGACTTTCACGTTCTTCAGGTCCTGATCCTGGGCCCATTTGTTCATCACGAAACTGTCGTTGACGGACATGCAGTATATTTCGTCGATCCCCATGGCCTTGAAATCGGCATAGCCGTTCTCAAACCCAGGCAGCTGATAAGTCGAACAGGTCGGGGTGAACGCACCCGGCAATGAGAACAGGATTACGCGCTTACCGGCGAAATAGTCAGCTGTCGTCTTGTCTTCCCAACGGAATGGGTTTGGTCCTTCGATGGAATCGTCACGGACACGGGTGTGAAAGGTCACGTCGGGCAGTTTTGCGCCGGTTTTCATAGTCAAACTCCTGTGATTCACATATGATTTTGGTGTGAACTAAAACAGTTCTAAACCGCATTCAATCGCGTAAACGCTGCGATTGCGAATAAGGTCAACGTCTTGCTAGATATTGAAATTAAATCGCAAATACGAATACGCGCATGAAGTATTTCTGCGCTTGCGAGGGTACAACGCATAGCGGCTATGCGCCGCTGGTCTAACACCGCGCTTCTGACTATGTTATGAGCAAGAAGAGTTGACCCAAAGTCAGGAAAACGACCGTGCGAGATCTGAAGATCCCCGAAGAGCGCCATCCGGAAAAAGCCCATCGTCCGGACAATGCACAGCCCAAAAAGCCGAACTGGATCAGGGTCAAGGCACCCGGTGGCAAGGGCTATGCGGATACGCGGCGGATCATGCGCGACAACAATCTGGTGACGGTCTGCGAAGAAGCGGGGTGCCCCAACGTAGGAGAATGCTGGAGCCAAGGTCATGCCACCATGATGATCATGGGCGAGATTTGTACGCGCGGCTGCACCTTCTGCAACATTGCAACCGGTCGCCCCGACGACCTTGACGCGTTTGAGCCGGGTCGCGTGGCCCATGCGGTCGAAAAACTTGGCCTGAACCACGTGGTGATCACCTCGGTGGACCGTGACGACCTGCAAGACGGCGGGGCCGAGCACTTTGCGCAGACAATTCGCGCGGTACGTCATCGTTCTCCGAAAACCACGATCGAGATTCTGACGCCGGATTTCCTGAAATGCGACAGCACGGTCCTTGAAATTGTGGTCGAAGCGAAACCGGATGTGTTCAACCACAATCTGGAAACGGTACCGGGTCTCTACCCCGAAGTGCGCCCGGGGGCGCGGTACTTTCATTCCCTGCGTCTGCTACAGCGGGTGAAAGAACTTGATCCGTCGATCTTCACCAAATCGGGCATCATGGTCGGGTTGGGCGAAAACGAACAGCAAGTGCGTCAGGTCATGGATGACATGCGCGCGGCGGATATCGATTTCCTGACCATCGGCCAGTACCTGCAACCGACACCGAAACATCACGGAGTGGATCGGTTCGTAACCCCGGAAGAGTTCGCATCTTACGAAAAGGCGGCTTATGGCAAGGGGTTCCTGATGGTATCCGCGACGCCTCTGACCCGGTCTTCATACCACGCGGGCGACGATTTCGCCCGGCTTCGCGCGGCCCGGCAAGCAAAGCTACAGCAAGCGTGACGCCGGAGCGGATCGCGCAGCTCATCCGCCTGCGCCACGAGTTTCACCAACAGCCAGAGCTTTCGGGGCAGGAGGAGAATACCGCGGCGCGGGTTGCGGATCTTTTGCGCCAAGCGGGTGCGGACAGGGTTTTGTGCGGCATCGGCGGGCACGGTGTTGCGGCCGTTTACGAAAGCGGTGTTCCCGGCCCCACAGTTGGAATTCGATGCGAACTGGATGGGCTGCCAATTCAGGAACTCTCGGATCTGGAATATACATCTCGGATTGCAGGCAAGGGGCATCTGTGCGGCCATGATGGCCACATGGTGATGGTTCTCGGGGTGGCGGAGGCGTTGAAGGAACAGCGCCCAAAATCTGGCCGCGTGGTTCTGATCTTCCAACCCGCCGAGGAAACCGGACATGGTGCGATTGCATATCGGGCCGATCCTCAGTTCGCTGAGGTTGCCCCTGACATCGTGCTGTCTCTGCATAATTTGCCGGGGCTGGCGCTGGGCGCCGTGGAACTGTGTGAAGGTCCCGCGAATTGTGCCTCGCGCGGGATGCAAATCGTTCTGACAGGCAAAACCTCACACGCAGCGGCCCCTCAGGACGGCGTGTCACCGGCAGTTGCATTGTCCACGTTGATTCCGGCATTGGCCAACTTGGGGGCGGGTGGCGACTTGGATGACACCTACGCTTTGACCACGGTCACCCATGCCACTCTGGGCGAGCGCACAGTCGGTGTCGCACCAGGACAGGCCGAACTGTGGGTGACCCTGCGTACGGTTTCGGACGCGCGGATGGAAAGCCTGATGACCGAGGCCGAAACTCTGGTCAGAAAGACGGCGGAGGCCGAAGGTCTGGCGTTCGAAATCAGCTATGACGAGGTGTTCGAAGCCTGCGTCAATGACCGTGAAACCGTTTCGGTTTTGGCCAAAGCCTGTGCCGATCGGGGCGTCGCGTGCAGGCTGGTCGATCAGCCACAGCGTTTTTCCGAAGACTTCGGCCAATTTGGCAAAGGCGCGCAGGCGGCCATGTTCTGGTTGGGGGCGGGGCAGGACCATCCGCAACTGCACAACCCGGATTACGATTTCCCGGATGCGCTTATTCCGATTGGAACCGGGGTTTTCCTGAGCGCGATTGATGTCGCACTTAGCAACACCTACTAGACGCCATCCACTTATTTGACCAGATCACCAACGATTCCAAAGGCTTCTATAACTGTCTTTGTATCATCAGATATCGAGAGTATTTCATCATCCACCCGGATATAGCGCTGGCCGGGCCCCAAAGGCTTGAGCTTCCAGTTGTCGAGATCGTCGATATAGTCAAAACTCAGATCACCCGGCAGCTTCTGCCCGCGCGTGTATCTTTTGATTTGACCGGGCGGTACGGCTTTGCCGTTTGACTTGATGGATTTCTCTACCTTGTTTTTATTGGCACCTTGCCCTTTGCCCTTGTTGTCTTTTGCAGCACCCGAACTTGCAAGTGCCACGATCGCTATAACGACGCCGGCTGTCGCAACTACACGCTTCATCCATAATCCTCCCGAGCTGATAGGAAGAGTAAGGGCGCGCAAATAAGTTTGTCTATTATTATTCGGGTTTTTGAATTTGAGGCGCTGGGTAGCCACTCAAATTGCCCGGGTAAAGTGCGGCTAGTCCTCGGTGAACCGGACTTTGCCGATAAACGGCAGGTTGCGGTTGCGCTGAGCGTAATCGATCCCGTAACCCACGACGAATTCATCGGGAATTTCAAAGCCTATCCAGTCTGACCGGAAATCAACTTCGCGACGGCTGGGTTTGTCGAGCAGGGCAATCGACTTGAGCCGTTTCGGCTTGCGGCTGCGCAGCAGGTTGGTGACGTGGTTCAGCGTGTGTCCGGTGTCGACGATATCTTCGACCACCAGCACGTCGCGGCCTTCGATGGCGCCGCGCAAGTCCTTGAGAATGCGTACTTCCCGGCTGCTCTCCATCGAATCGCCATACGAGGACGCCTCAAGGAAATCCACTTCGATCGGCAGGTCCAGTTCCCGCACCAGATCGGCGATGAAGACGAAACTGCCGCGCAGCAATCCTACGACGACAAGCTTGTCCGTGTCGCCGAACTCATCCGTGATTTCGCGGCATAACTCTTCGATCCGCGCCGCGATGGCCTTGGCCGAGATCATCTCATCTATCACATAAGCGCGGTTAGTCATCGCAGCCCCCTTGATCTTTGGCGCGCAACATACGACATGACGCGCCATTGTCACCTGCAAATACCGGACATCATGCCAATCCATTCGGAAACCCGCCACCTGCCATACACAGCCCAGCAGATGTATGATCTTGTTGCGGATGTGGGCAGCTACCCAAAGTTTCTGCCCTGGTGCGCCGCGGCCCGGATCCGCAAGACCTATGCGGTCGGTGCGGCCGAGGTGATGGAGGCCGATCTGGTCATTTCGTTCAAGGTGTTTCGCGAACGGTTCGGCAGCCGGGTGACCCTGTTTCCAGATCAGAAGAATATCGATACCGAGTATCTGGACGGGCCTTTCAAATACATGAAATCCGACTGGCAGTTCGAGGACGCGCCCGACGGGGGGTGCAACATCTCGTTCCATGTGGATTTCGAATTCAAGAACGCCATCCTTCAGGGGATCATCGGCGTTGTGTTCAACGAAGCCATGCAGCGGATCGTCCGCGCATTCGAGGCGCGTGCGAAAGAACTCTACGGCTAGGTCTTTACGCGGCAAGGGCGCACGCTAGACTGCGCTCATGACGGATTTCACAGCAGCATTGGCCACCTTCGCGGCGGGCCCGGTTTCAACGACGGCTCAAGCGCGGATTGTCACGTCGCTGTCCGTTCTGGATTGGATGGCGGTTGGTCGTGCAGGGGCGTCCGAGCCGGTATCCTGCATAGTACGCGATATGGTTCTGGCCGAGGGCGGGAACGCTCAGGCCCATCTGTTCGGAGGGGGCGCGGCCCCATTGCGCGGCGCAGCTTTGGTGAATGGAACCATATCCCACGCGCTGGATTACGATGACACGCATTTCGCGCATATCGGGCATCCATCAGTCGCCATCCTGCCTGCGGCCCTTGCCGTAGCCGAGTGGGATGACCGAATTCTGGTTGATCTGCTCGAAGCCGCGCTGGTTGGTATGGAGACGTCAATCCGTGTCGGCCTGTGGCTGGGCAGGGGGCATTATCAGGCCGGGTTTCACCAGACAGCGACATCCGGTGCATTCGGGGCCGCTGTCGCCGTGGGGCGGTTGCTTGGATTCGACAAGGTTCAGATGCGGTCCGTATTGGGTTTGACGGCAACGCGCGCGGCCGGGCTGAAGGCCCAGTTCGGAACAATGGGCAAGCCTTACAATGCCGGGCTTGCCGCTTCGGCAGGGGTCGAGGCGGCTGTGCTTGTTCAGCGTGGATTTCAACCCAACGCCGACGCGCTGGAAGGCACGTATGGATTTGGCGCGACCCATCAGGGTGCAGCGGATCAAAGCGCGCTGGATGGTTTGGGCGATGAATGGTTGTTCGAAACGGTAAGCCACAAGTTCCACGCCTGTTGTCACGGCCTGCACGCGGCGTTGGAGGCGGCGCGCGCGCTAGACATCGCGGAACCCGAAGTGGCCGAGATCAAAATCAAAACCCATCCCCGTTGGATGAGTGTGTGCAATCAGCTTTCGCCCACAACCGGGCTGGGGGCCAAGTTCTCTTACCGGACGGTCATCGCAATGCAGGCGCTGGGGTATGATACGGCTTTGCCGGGCAGCTACACCGACAAGGTCTGCGCGGACCCGCGCATTACGTCTCTGCAAGATCGCATCACGGTCGAAGCGGATGAAAACCTGTCGGAAACGCAGGCGCATCTGGCCTTGCTGCGTCGCGACGGTATCCGCCGCGAGGCGACGCATGACCTGCTGACCCCAATGTCGCGGTCTGACCGCGAGGATCGTGTGCGCGCCAAAGCGTCGAAGCTGATCGGAACGGATGAGGCGGACGCGATCTGGTCGATGCTGCGCACCGGCGGTCGCGCCCGTGATCTGGCCGAACGTATGGCGGGTTAAGCCACGCGCCAGTGCAGCGGAAAACCGGGGTCGAACAACGTGACAGGTCCATCGCCCGTGTCGATCTTTGACGGGTATGCAACCGGCTCGCCTTTGGTCAGGGTAATCGTCTCTTCGTTCACAGGCAGGCGGTAAAAGCCCGGCCCGTTGAGCGAGACGAACGCCTCGAGCTTGTCCAGTGCACCTTCGCGGTCGAACATCTCGGCCACCAGAGACATGGTATTCGTCGCGGTGAAACACCCCGCACAGCCGCAGGCCATTTCTTTGTTTGCATCCGTGTGCGGAGCGCTGTCCGTGCCCAGGAAGAACCTCGGGTCGCCCGAGGTGGCGGCAGCCAGCAAAGCCTGGCGATGTTCCTCGCGCTTGGCGACCGGCAGGCAATAGTAATGCGGTTTGATCCCGCCCACCAGAATATGGTTGCGGTTGATGATCAGGTGGTGCGCGGTGATCGTCGCACCCAGATCCGTTTCGTTGGCTTTGACATAGTCCACGCCATTGGACGTGGTGATATGTTCCATCACCACGCGCAGACCCGGCGTCGATTTTCGGATTGGGTCCAGAACGCGGTCGATGAACACGGCCTCGCGGTCAAAGATGTCGATCTCGGCGTCGGTCACTTCACCATGGACACACATGGGCAGGCCGATCTCGGCCATTTTCTCCAGAACCGGGCGCACTTTGTCAAAGTCACGCACGCCCGAGGCCGAATTGGTCGTGGCCCCTGCGGGGTACAGCTTGACCGCTTTTATCAGCCCGCTGGCATGGGCGGTGGCGACGTCCTGCGCATCTGTATCCTCGGTCAGGTACAGGGTCATCAGTGGCTCGAACACCATGCCGTCGGGCAGGGCGGCCAGGATTCTGTCGCGATAAGTGGCGGCCTGATCCCCGCGCACAACCGGCGGCACGAGGTTCGGCATTATGATTGCACGGGCGAAATGACGTGCAGTTTCGGGCAGAACGGCCTGCAACATGGCGCCATCGCGCAGATGCAGATGCCAATCGTCGGGGCGGCGGATCGTGAGGGTATCAGTCATGGCCTTCCGCTAGCATAGCTGCCCCGAAAGACCAACCAGCCCGGAACGAGTTGCCAAAAAAACTTGTCAACCAACCGGAACGTCGTAGCTCTGACAGGGGCTAGGGCCTTGACGCAAAGGCGCTTGCGTGACCTGTTTGTCGGCGAAGTAGAGAGGATTTCCATGACGCAGCCATTTTCCATCGATGCCGTGCAGCAGATGCTGGGACGTCAGGGCTATGTCTGCGGGCGGGCCCTTGCCACGGTTGTGTTCCTGTCGCTGAAGCTTGGACGCCCGTTGTTTCTGGAAGGCGAGGCCGGAGTTGGCAAAACGGAAATCGCCAAGGCGCTGGCATCCGGTCTGAACCGCCGTTTGATCCGGTTGCAGTGCTACGAAGGTCTGGACGCGTCCTCGGCCGTTTACGAATGGAACTTTCCGGCGCAGATGGTTGCGATCCGAACGGCCGAAGCTTCGGGCGGGGCCGACCGGGGCGCGTTGCAGGCGGAACTGTTTTCGGATGAATACCTGATCGAACGCCCCTTGCTGCAAGCAATGCGCCCCGACGAAAACGGAGCACCGGTTCTTCTGATCGACGAACTGGACCGGACCGATGAACCGTTCGAAGCCTTTCTGCTGGAAGCTCTCAGTGATTTTCAGGTCACGATCCCTGAACTGGGCACCGTTGCAGCACCCCAACCACCCATTGTGATTGTCACGTCGAACCGGACTCGCGAAGTGCACGATGCCCTCAAGCGTCGCTGCCTGTATCACTGGGTCGATTATCCCGATTTTGAACGCGAGATCGAAATTCTGCACGCGCGCGCGCCCGAGGCCGCCGATGCGCTCAGCCGCGAAGTCGTGGCTTTCGTTCAGCGTCTGCGCACCGAGGATCTGTTCAAGAAACCCGGCGTGGCCGAAACCATTGACTGGGCCAAATGTCTGCTGGCGCTGGACGTGATGAACCTTAGTCCCGAGGTGATCGGTGACACGCTGGGGGCGATCCTGAAATATCAGGACGACATCCAGAAGCTGCAAGGGTCTGAGGCCAAGCGCATTCTGGATGAGGCCAAAGCGACCCTTGAGCCGGCCTGACGCGCTATGGCCGAGCAAATCCCGCTGGAGATTCCCGACAACCCGAAGCTGGCGCAGAACATCACCCATTTTGCCCGCGCGCTGCGGAAGGCGGGGCTGCCGATTGGTCCAGGGCGGGTGATCGATGCAATTCGTGCGGTACAAGCCGCGGGTTTTACCCAGAAACGGGATTTCTACTGGACGCTGCACGCCTGTTTCGTGAACCGCCCCGAACATCGCACGGTGTTTGCGCAGGTCTTCCGAATGTACTGGCGCGACCCGCGATACATGGAACACATGATGGCCATGATGCTTCCTGCCATTCGGGGCGTGCAAGAGGAGCGCAAGGCGGATGCCGGTGAAAAGCGCGCAGCCGAGGCCCTGCTGGATGGTGTCGAACGTGACGCGCCCCAGCCGGCTGCGCAAGATGAAGGCGAAACCGAAATCGAGATTGACGCCACGCAAACGGCATCGTCCGAAGAGCGTCTTCGCAACCTGGACTTCGAACAGATGAGCACCGCAGAAATCGCGCAAGCCAAACGCGTATTGGCGCGGATGACCCTGCCGGTCAAACCCATTGAATCGCGCCGCGGACAGGCCAGCCATCTGGGGCACCGTATCGATCGTGCCCGCACCTTGCGCGCAGCCATGCGGCAAGGGGGCGAATTGCGTGATATCGCCCGGCTGCAACCCAAACCGCGATGGCCAAATCTAGTTGCGCTTTGCGATATCTCGGGCTCGATGAGCCAATACAGCCGAGTCATTCTGCATTTCCTGCACACGGTCTCGAACGCCAAGGGGGCGGGTTGGGCCAAGGTTCATGCCTTCACGTTCGGCACGCGCCTGACCAACATAACCCGCCACTTGCATCATCGGGATGTCGACGCAGCGCTCGCCGCTGCCGGGGCCGAGGCACAGGACTGGGAAGGGGGCACACGCATCGGCGACTGTCTGCATCAGTTCAACAGAGATTGGTCAAGACGTGTCATGGGGCAAGGTGCGGTTGTTCTTTTGATCACCGACGGTTTGGAACGGGGTGACCCGGAGACCCTTGAGAAAGAGATCGAGCGGCTGCACCTGTCCTCCAAACGCCTGATCTGGCTGAACCCTCTGCTGCGCTGGGACGGGTTTGCCCCCAAGGCCCAGGGGGTGGCGGCCATGCTGCCCCATGTCGACAGTTTCAGGGCAGGGCACTCGATTGCCTCGCTCGAGGATCTGGCCGCCGTGATTTCACAACCTGACGACCAGGGGCAGAAAGCACGGCTGATGGCCGCGCTTTACGATTAGACCGTTACGACAACTGTTCTTCGTTGCACTTCCGGGCCATTTCCATGGCCTTGTAGGTGCCGGTCAGATCGACGGTAAATGCATAGGATGTCTCGGGGAACACGATCATGACCTTTTTCTTGGCCAGATCATCCGCGAATTGCGGGTTGTCTGACAGAACATAGCCGCCGGAATAACCCTTGGTGATGTTGCCTTTCATACCTGTGGCTTCACCCAGATAGATGTTGTCCCCGATCAGGATGGCCACTTCTTGTGTTTCGCCACGTTTGATGTCGGTATCGGCTTTGGTGAACACCCCCACATACCCCACGCCGCGATCTTCGGTCAGGCCCATCTGAACGACGTTTTCCGCATCGTCCACGGCCTCGATCAGGCAGGATTTCTTTTCGTTGTCGATGAAGACTTTCCAGCCCTCGACCTCTCCATAACGTTCGAATGTGTCAGCCCACGCTGCGGTCGAAGCCAAAAGGCCAACCACTGCGCCCAATGCGAGATAATGTTTCAACTGCTTGTCTCCGAAAAAATGTGTTTGGTATGCAGCTTGGGCAACTGGCCCGCTGCCCGCACAAGCTAAAACCCGGGCCCATAACAATCAATACTATGATTTATTGAATATTGTTCAGGCTTTAGCATCGGCTTGCAGGGTTCAACATAGACGTTTTGACAGGGGCGTTGCGCTTTTCATCCCGCCAATCCTGCCTATGTTGGAGACAGACGACGTCTGGAGGTCCTGATGGAACGATTCGACAACAGCCCGGAAACGGCATTGAAGTGGCACCGCAATGGCAGCGGCGCCGCGCTTGCCACGGTTGTCGAAACCTGGGGCAGCGCGCCACGCCGGGTGGGTTCCCAGCTGGTGATCGGCGGCGATGGTCGGATCGAGGGCTCTGTGTCTGGCGGCTGTGTCGAAGGCGCGGTGATCGTCGAGGCGCTTGAGGCCATTGACGAAGGCGAAGCCCGCTTGCTGGAATTCGGAGTGAGCGACGAAGATGCATTTGCGGTCGGGCTGGCCTGTGGCGGGACCATTCGCGTTCTTGTCGAACCCGTTGGAAAGGTGCTGCCTGAACCGATGCTTGCGGAACTGGTTGCAGCCCGCGCAGCGCGTGAACCAATCGCTTACGAAGTCAACATCGATACCGGGCACAGAGCCTTGCGTCGTAACGCCTATGCGGAACGGCTGCGCATGGATCGGTCTGGTTTTGAAGAAGATGGTCAGACCTTTGTGGCTGTTCACAACCCGCCGCTGCGATTGATCGTTGTTGGTGCGGTGCATATCGCACAGGCATTGGTGCCGATGGCGCGAATTGCCGGGTATGATCCGGCCATAATAGACCCGCGCGACGCGTTTGCATCCAGCGCCCGTTTTCCGGGGGAAACGATCCTTACGGATTGGCCGGATGAGGCCGTTGCAAAACTCGGGTTGGATGCGCGCACCGCAATTGTCCTGCTGACACATGATCCAAAGCTGGATGATCCGGCATTGCAAGCTGCACTGGATGCGGATGTGTTCTATATCGGTGCATTGGGATCGACACGCACCCATTCCAAACGCGTCGAACGTATGAAGGCGGCGGGTTTCAGTGATGAGCAAATCTCGAGGATTCATGGGCCAATCGGGTTGGATATCGGGGCTGCCGGCCCATCCGAGATTGCCGTTGCAATTCTGGCGCAGATGACGGCCGTTCTGCGAGGCAAGGCATGAGGTTTGGTCCGGTACCCGTCTCCGAAGCAAAAGGCGCCATTCTGGCCCATTCGGTGACGGCTGACGGTCAAAAGCTGCGCAAGGGGCTGTCACTGCAAGCAGAGCATGTGGCGCAGTTGACGCAGGCGGGCATCCGCGAAGTGATCGTTGCGCGCCTTGAACCCGGCGATTGTCACGAAGACGAGGCCGCACGTCGTTTGGCCGCAGCTCTTGCGCCAGATGCGGCGTCGGCCAATCTGCGCGTGACCGACGCGTTCACCGGCCGGGTCAACCTGTTGGCGGACGGGCCGGGCGTGGCGGTTCTGGATGTGGATGCGTTGGAAATGTTCAATCAGGTCAACCCGATGATCACGGTTGCGACGGTTCCGCAATACCAGCAGATGGGCCCGAATGGCATGGTCGCCACCATCAAGGTCATCTCATATGCCGTGCCAGAGGCTGATGTTCGGCGGGCCGCCAATTTGGCGCAAGGGGCCGTGCGTCTGGCAAGACCCGTTCACAAGACGGCAGGTTTGATCGTCACCGATATCCGCGGCGGCCCGCCCAACGACAAGGGGATCGCCGCCATTCGCGGACGGACCGAAGCCCTGGGTCTGGATTTGTGTGATGTGCAGATCGTGCCGCATCGCGTGGATGCGCTGGCCAAGGCGGTTTCCAGAACGACCGGTGATCTGCTCATGATCCTGACCGGATCCGCGACCTCGGATCCGGACGATGTTGCCCCGTCTGCTGTTCGGTTTGCCGGCGGGCGGGTGGATCGGTTCGGGATGCCGGTTGATCCGGGAAACCTGCTGTTTCTGGGTGCGATGCAGGATCGACCGGTGATCGGGTTGCCCGGATGCGCGCGATCTTCGGCGTTGAACGGGGCGGATTGGGTTCTGTCACGGGTTGCCTGCGGGATCAAAACGACCGGATCGGATATTGCCGGAATGGGTGTCGGAGGATTGCTGAAGGAAATCCCGACCAGACCGCAGCCGCGCGCCAAACGAAAAGAATGATCCGCCGCTGATCCTGAGCGGGGCTGAATTCTGAGGTTGACCCCAGAGGCTTTGACCGAACCGGCTTATGGTTTTCTGAGCTTTGGCAATACGCCGGGTCGCCAATACGCACCGGTATCTTCCCGCGCTTTCTGATAGGCATCTACTCTTTCTCTGGCGGTCTCTCCGCCGGCGTCAAACAAATGGCCCAGCAGGCATTCAAGAACAGCCATTGCCCCCGAAAAACTGGAAAACGGGTGCAAGGTTCGCGTGCTGACAGGCAGGACGACATCCGGTTCAACCCCCGGGGCGATGACCTCGCTATCCGACAACAGGACGATGCGCATCGACCGGCCCCGAGCATACCGCATCGCCTGAATCGTGTCGGCGGAATAGGGGTGAACCGTGATGGCAAACAGACAATCCTCGGCGGTGGCTTCGACCAGATCATCGATGGCCGAACCCATGTGGCGGGGCACCAGCTGAAGCCCGGGATGGGCCATGCGTGCAGCGTAGTGAAAGTAATAGGCCAGCGCGTGGCTGGATCGTGTGGCCGTCACATAACAGCGACGCGCCGATCTGATGTGCGCGACGGCCTGTTCCGTCAAATGGGGGGCCATGAGACGCAGCGATCTGGCCACGACATTTATTTCGTTCTGCGCAAATCGTGCCTGCGCCGCACCAAACTGTCCTTGTTCCTTTAGGTGTTCCAGCCAATCCTGCCCAAACCTGTCCTCACCATCGGTTGTCAGAGCGTTTCGAAATGGGCGCCGAAAAGCGTCAAAGCTGTCATACCCCATGCGTTGCGCCAGCCGGATCAGAACGTTCGAGCTGATGCCGATGCGATCGGTGGTGGTGCGGATCGAATTCAACGCGAACTCGGCGGGATGATCGATGATGTACTTTACAGCGACCTGCATTTGCGCAGGCATTTCATCGATCTCGCGGCGCATTTGCGTAACGATGGCAGTTAGAGCGCGGGTCATGTGGCAAGCAAAACATATGTTCTCTAATTGGTAAATTGAAAACGAAACTTGAGCTCATTAGCTGAGGACAGACGAACACGAGGGCGCAATGACCGAGAGCACAGTGAAAACCACCTCGAAACCATATATACTGGTTGCTCCGAACGGGGCCCGGCGGGGCCGCGCGGATCACCCGGCCTTGCCAGTCACGACGGATCAGATCGTCGCAACGGCGCGGGGCTGCCACGAGGCTGGGGCGAATGGCATACACCTGCATGTACGGGATGCCGACGGACACCACACGTTGGATGCCGGATTGTATCGCGAAACAATTGCGGAGCTGAATAGGGTGGTGCCGGGCATGGATGTTCAGATCACCACCGAGGCAGCAGGCGTATTCGACGTCTCGTCGCAGTTTGAATGCCTGCAACGGGTTCGGCCTGAATGGGCCTCGATTTCAGTCCGGGAAATCGCGCGGGCCCTTGATCTTGCACCTCGGGTCTATGCGCTATGTGCGGCTCAGGGCACGCGGGTTCAGCATATTCTCTACGACACGGAAGATGTGAAGCTGCTGGAAGACTGGCAGTCAAAAGGTATCGTCCAGCCGGACCAGACAGACCGATTGCTTGTGTTGGGACGCTACAGTCAGAATCAGCAATCCGTGCCAGCGGATCTGGATGCGTTTCCGTCCAGCCCGGCCAATTGGATGGTGTGCGCCTTTGGGACGCAGGAACATGACTGTCTGGTCGAAACCGCGCGGCGCGGCGGTGACTTGCGTGTTGGATTCGAAAACAGCCTGACGGCACCGGATGGCACGCTCTGGACGGACAACGCGGCTTCGGTCGCGGCTTTGGTTGAAACACTTGGAAGGACCGGAATATGAGCCATGTTTTCCCACGCCACACCAAATCTGAACTTCCCGTCGCAGCGGGTGGCGACGGCGCTTACCTGATCGATGCCGACGGCAAGCGATATCTGGATTGCGGCGATGCGGCCGTGTCCTGTCTGGGGCATTCCAACCCGGCAGTGATCCGGGCCGTGCAACAGCAGGTGGAACAGATCGCATTTGCCCATACCGGGTTCATGACCTCGGAACCGGCCGAGGCATTGGCCGATCTGCTGATCCAGCACGCGCCGGGGGATTTGGACCGGGTGTATTTCGTATCGGGCGGGTCCGAGGCGACCGAAGCGGCCATCAAATTGGCGCGCCAGTATTTTCTGGAAATCGGGCAGCCCGAGCGCCGCCACGTGATCGCGCGCAAGCAAAGCTATCATGGCAACACTCTGGGGGCCTTGTCTGCCGGGGGAAACGCCTGGAGACGGGCCCAATTCGCACCGATGCTGATCGAAATGACCCATATCTCGGCCTGCTATGAATATGCCGAAAAGCCCGAGGGTGAGAGCAGCTTTGACTATGGTCAGCGCGTCGCCAACGAGCTGGAGGCGGAAATTCTGCGCCTTGGTCCCGAAACGGTTATGGCTTTCATGGCCGAGCCGGTTGTCGGTGCTACGCTTGGCGCGGTTCCGGCGGTTGAGGGGTATTTCAAACGCATCCGGGAAATCTGCGACCAATATGGCGTGCTGCTGATTCTGGATGAGGTGATGTGTGGCATGGGGCGCACCGGTCATCTGTTCGCCTGCGATCACGACGGAGTTGCACCGGATATTCTGTGCATCGCCAAAGGGTTGGGCGCAGGCTATCAACCGATCGGGGCGATGCTGTGCACCGATAAAATTTTCGGCGCAATTCGCGATGGGTCAGGGTTTTTCCAACATGGGCATACCTATGTCGGCCATCCTGTCGCCACGGCTGCGGCTCTTGCGGTGGTCCGTGAACTGACAGAGGGTGATTTGCCGGTGCGCGCCGGACGCATGGGCAGCAAACTGCATTCCGCACTGGAAGCCGCGTTTGGACAGCACCCGAACGTGGGCGATTTGCGTGGCCGTGGCCTGTTCCGGGGTGTGGAATTGGTGGCGGATCGCGAGACGAAGACCCCCTTTGATCCATCGTTGGGCATTGCCGGAAAGATAAAGAAGGCGGCGCTGGCCGAAGGGTTGATCTGTTATCCCATGGCGGGCACCCGGGATGGCCGGAACGGAGACCATATACTTCTTGCGCCGCCTTTCATCATAGATGACAAGCAGATAGGCGAACTTGTCAGCAAACTGGAACGCTCTTTTTCAGCCGTTCTCTGACAATACCGTGAGCACCCTGTTTGCCTGCGACACGTTTGTTATGTGTCGTGGGCTATGGAATTGGAAAAGGCGACGTCCATGGTGCTGGATATCTGGCGCAGTTTCCGAACGCTCCCTGTGTGGGTGCAGGTCTGGGTAGCCTTTGTTTTGGTGCCGGTAAACCTGCTTCCGTTGGCATTTCTGGATCAGCCACAGGGGCACCTGATTGCATTGCTTGCAATTTCAGGCATGGCGCTGAACGTGCCTATCATGTTGGGTGCACGCGGGATGAGCGGTGCGATGGCCTTGCCGCACATTCTGTGCTGGGTGCCGTTGGTCATCATCGCGACGCTTCTGCTGTTTTCTGAAGATCCCCTGAGCCCAGCCTTTGCCGGCTTTCTCCGGGTGCTTCTGATCGTCGATATCACCTCGCTGGTGTTCGATTTCCGGGATGCGGCCCGTTGGTTGCGCAGCAGGCAAGCGCCCTGAGCAAAAAAGCCCCTTCAAGAGAGAAGGGGCTTGGACCGTTTCGATCTTTGGACCGGATTATTTCTGCGGCAGCGGGCCGATCATCATGATCATCTGACGGCCTTCCATCTTGGGCATGTTTTCAATCTTGCCCAAGTCCTTGACGTCCTCGGCAACGCGCTCCAGCAATTCGCGGCCCAGGTTCTGGTGTGCCATTTCGCGACCGCGAAAACGCAGGGTAACTTTGACCTTGTCGCCGTTTTCCAGAAACTTGAAGACGTTGCGCATCTTGACGTCATAGTCATGCGTGTCAGTGTTGGGTCGGAACTTGACCTCTTTCACCTCGA
This sequence comes from Ruegeria sp. HKCCD6604, assembly GCF_013110635.1. Lineage (NCBI taxonomy): Bacteria > Pseudomonadati > Pseudomonadota > Alphaproteobacteria > Rhodobacterales > Roseobacteraceae > Ruegeria > Ruegeria sp. HKCCD6604. The sequence continues at coordinate 194,820 of NZ_WVQW01000001.1, forward strand.
TGATCTTTTGCTTCTTGCGGGCTTCGGCTTCGCGTTTCTGCGTTTCGTATTTGAATTTGCCGAAGTCCATGATCTTGCAGACCGGTGGGTTCGCATTGGGCGAAATTTCGACCAGATCAAGACCGGCATCGGCGGCCATCTGCATGGCTTTGGCGGGATGAACCACCCCGACATTTTCACCTTCGGCGCCAATCAGGCGAATTTCGGGGGCACGGATCTTATCATTGACGCGCGGGCCGGTGTCTCGTTGTGGCGGCGCGTTGTGAGGTCTGCGAGCTATGGGTTCATTCCTTTGATAATTGCAGAATTTCGAGCCCGGAATTTAAACCGGGCCGGGCCACACTTCAAGCGGCATAAACACCGGCAGTTGCGAAAAAACAGTGTTTTGTCCGCTGATTTTTGCGTTCGGGGCTGCAAAGCTCCGAACGCATGGTGCCTTTAGCCGACAAAGGCCTTTTCGATCACGAACTCTTTGGGTTCGGAATTCGCGCCCTCACGCAGACCAAAACCTTCAAGGATTTCCTTGATGTCCAGGTTGAAAGCCAGCGAACCGCAGACCATGGCGCGATCGGTTTCGGGCTTGATTCCGCCTTCGATGCCCAGATCGCTGAACACGGTGCCATCCTTCAGCAGGTCGGTGATCCGGCCCATCTTGGGGCTCTCTTCGCGCGTGGTTGTCGGGTAGTAGCGGATCTTGTCAGCAAAGCCTTCGCCTATAAGTTCGGCAAGCATTTCATCCTGACGGATGCTGTCGATCAATTGGCGGCCATATTCCAGTTCGGCCACTTCGCGGCAGGTATGGGTGATGATCACCTCGTCATAATCTTCATATGTTTGCGGTTCACGCAACAACGAAGCAAACGGGGCAAAGCCGGTGCCGGTGGCAAAGAACCACAAACGCTTGCCCGGCAGCAGTGCGTCATGCACCAACGTGCCAACCGGCTTGGGGCGCAGGATGATCTGGTCGCCGGGCTTGATATGCTGAAGCTTCGACGTCAGCGGGCCGTTCTGAACCTTGATCGAATAGAACTCCAGCTCATCGTCCCACGACGGCGAAGCGATTGAATAGGCGCGCAGCAATGGCTTGCCATTGTCGCCCAGCAGACCAATCATCACGAACTCGCCCGAGCGGAAACGCAGCGTGGCGGGGCGCGTCACCTTGAAAGAGAACAGGCTGTCGGTCCAATGCTTGACCTCGGTTACAGTTTGCGCGTCCGGCAGGACCGGGGCCTTCACGGCAGTTGCTTCGCTCACGGGCTTCATCTCTGTCATCGTTTACCTGCCGGTCTGCTAAACCGACATCTCCGTTTAATCTTTGATCCAAGTCAGGAAAAGGGGACAGATTGCCCCCTTTGCGTTTCAAGCTGGCGATGGGCGGCTTTTAACCGCGCAAACGCGCCTGATAGTTGTTCTCTTTCCAGTTGGCCCGGGAAAGCCACTGATCTTCGGGCTGGCGATCTGCCAGGTCTCCGTCAATCTCAACTTCGTCAAAGCCGCAGCGACGTGCCATGGCATATTGGTCTGCCAGAACATGACCCTTGGCGCGCAAGCGTCCCGTATAGCCCTTAAGGCGCAGGGTGCGGGCGATGGTAAAGCCGCGACCGTCGGCAAAGGATGGAAAATCCACCCGGACCAGCTTGGCACTGCCCAAGCGGTCAAAAAGCTCATCCGGGTCCGTGTCCGAGCTGACGTCCAGCGCAACCACGTCATTTGCGGCATCATCCAGAGTGACAAAGCCGTCGGTCCAGTCATCGGGCGAAAAGCCCTCATCCGTTACGATTACGTTCATGTTTTCTCTCCGATGCGCACCATCTTGCCATCGACAAAATGAATGCCGCATTCTTCCTTGTTCTGATCGCGCCAGCGCCCGGCGCGGGGGTCTTCGCCTTCCTTCACCGGTGAAGTGCAGGGCGCACAGCCGATCGAAGGGTATCCTTTGGCCACCAGCGGATGCCGGGGCAGGTTGTTTTCTTCCATATAGGCGCGCACATCGTCCGGCGCCCAATGGGCCAGCGGATTGACCTTGATCCGGCCCGTGCCGTCTTCGACCTCGAAAAACTCGAGCGCGGCGCGCGTGCCGGACTGAAACCGTTTTCGGCCGGTAATCCAACCGCAATACCCGGTCAGGGCTTGCTGCAAGGGAAAGGTCTTGCGCAAGTTGCAGCACGCATCCGTATCCCGCAGGCGCAGCGCGCCATAGGGGTCTTCGCGTTGCAGTTCTTCGTCATCCGCCCGGATGATCCGGATGTTCCTGAGACCCAGACGCTCGCTGACTTCCTGCTGGTATTCCAGCGTTTCGGTGAACAGCAATTGGGTATCCACGAACAACACCGGCGTCATCTTGTCGATCACCGCAGCCATGTGCAGCAGCACCACCGATTCCGCACCAAAGCTTGAGACCAGAGCAAGCGCATCGATCTCTTCAAGGGCGCCATGCATCACGTCATGGGCGCTGTGGTGACGGAACCGGGCATTCAATGCGTTGACCTTTTCGGTCAGGTCGCTGCGGTCTTTGCCCAGTTCCGTTTGGATCAGATCAAGCGGCATTCGCCCGAGCCTCGGGGTAGAGAGCGGCCTTGAACGGCTCCATGCCGACGCGGCGATAGGTCATCAGAAAAGTTTCTTCAGCACTCTCGCGCAGATCCAGGTAGGTGTCGACGATGCGTTCCACGGCCGGCACGATCTCGTCATAGGCAAAACCCGGACCGGTGCGGTCGCCGATCGCTGCCGTCTCAGTGGCGTCGCCACCCAGTGTGATCTGGTAGTTTTCGACGCCTGCACGATCCAGGCCCAAGATGCCGATATGGCCCACATGGTGGTGGCCGCAGGCGTTGATGCAGCCCGAGATCTTGATCTTCAGGTGCCCGATGTCATGCTCCAGCTTCAACTCTTCAAAGCGGGTCGCGATTTCCTGAGCAACCGGGATCGAGCGGGCCGTCGCCAGCGCGCAGTAATCCATGCCGGGGCAGGCGATGATATCGCTGATCAGGCCGATATTGGCGGTGGCCAGTTCGTGCTGTTTCAGCTTGGCGTGAATCGCGGGCAGGTCCGATTTGTGGACATGCGGCAGGATCACGTTCTGCTCGTGGCTGATACGCAGCTCATCATAGGCGAATTCTTCGGCCAGATCGGCCATCACGCGCATCTGCTCGGCGGTCGCATCACCCGGCGTCTGGCCGTGTTTCTTGATCGAGATCGTAACGATCGCGTGGTCCGCGTTCTTGTGCGGCGCGATGTTGGTATCGACCCACGACCGGAAAACCGGATCGTTGGAATAGGCGCTTTCAAACGACGCAACCGAACCTTCGCGGAAGGCCGGAGGCGCAAAATGGCCCTTGATCTCATCCAGCAGCGCCATGTCGGCGCCCTTGAACTGTGGGCGAACCTGCAAGAAACGTTCATTCACCTTGGCGCGGATGGCGTCGATGCCGTGTTCATGCACGGTGATCTTGATGCGCGCCTTGTACTTGTTGTCGCGGCGACCGATCTGGTTCCAGACCGACACGGTGGCTTCCAGATAGGCCAGCAGATCATCGAATGCGACGAATTCGGACAGTTCCTTGCCGATCATCGGGGTGCGGCCAAGACCACCACCCACGATAACGCGGGCACCCAGAACGCCGTCACGTTCGACCAGTTGCAGGCCGATGTCATGCGCTTTGATCACGGCGCGGTCGTTTTCCGAACCGGTGATCGCGATCTTGAACTTGCGCGGCATGAACTGGAACTCTGGGTGGTCGGTCGACCACTGGCGCAGCAGTTCGGCATAGGGGCGCGGGTCGGCGACCTCATCCGCGGCGGCACCGGCGAAATGGTCGGCGGTCACGTTGCGGATGGTGTTGCCCGAGGTCTGGATGGCGTGCATGCCGACCTCGGCCAGCGCGTCCAGCATGTCTGGCACATCTTTCAGTTTCGGCCAGTTGTACTGGATGTTCTGACGGGTGGTGAAATGACCATAACCTTTGTCCCACTTTTCAGCCAGCAGGGCCAGTTGACGCATTTGCGCGCTGTTCAGCGTGCCGTAGGGAATGGCGACTCGCAGCATGTATGCGTGCAATTGCAGATACAGGCCGTTCATCAGGCGCAAAGGCTTGAATTCATCTTCGGTCAGCGAACCGTCGATGCGGCGCTCGACCTGAGCGCGGAACTGCGCGTTACGCTCTGCCAGAAAATCTTTGTCAAACTCGGAGTAGCGATACATGTCTAGCTGTCCTTGGTTGCAGCCCCGAACCTGGGGCCTTGAAGGGGAGAGAGAAGGGCCAGAGGTCAGGCCCGGGGCTGCGGGGAAGTTTCCTGTTTGCCGTGGGCATAGTTGGACGGACCAGTGCGGCGGAAGTCTTCCCGGAAATGGGTGGGCTCGGGGCCGTTTTCGCCAGCGACGGCATCGGCCAGATAAGCGCCCACGATTTTGTTTGCCTGACGCGCGGCATCCAGCAGGCGAACCTGCGCATGCGCCTCGTCGGTGATCAGTTCTGCTTCGCTCAGGTCACGAGACCAGCGGTCATCTTCCGTCAGATAAATCACGTCACCTTCGAGCAAGTCATTTGCAGTGACGATTTTGGGGGTAAAAGCGCGGGCCATCAGGCAAGCTCCTTGTTGAATTCGGTTACAGCCTGCGCCGCTTCGCGCGGGGCAAGGCCATAGAAGGTCAGGGCCGGTCCATCCATTTCGGCGGCGGCCAGATCGGTGGGCAATTGGTCCAAGGTGGTGGCCAAAATCCGTTGGTCGGGACGCGATGCATTCTCGACCAGGGTAATGGGGTTGGTGCGATCGGCGCCGTGCATGATCAGACGGCCCTGAATGAACCGAGCGGATTTCTTGCCCATGTAGATTGCCGCCACGGAACCGGCCTGAGCCAGAGCGTTCCAATCGTGATCCGCGAATCCTTGCATGTCGTGCCCGGTCAAAAAACGCACCGATGAGTTGCGTCCGCGGCGGGTCAAGCTTTGACCGATGCCAGCCACTGCGGCAGAGGCCGCCGTGATGCCGGGAATGATCTGCCAGGAAATACCGGCCGCATCGACGGCCTCGATTTCTTCGTCCAGGCGGCCAAAGATTGTGGGATCCCCCGATTTGAGACGCACCACACGGTTGCCATTCAGGGCGTGTTCAACCAGAAGCGCGTCGATATCGCTTTGCTTCCATGAGGGGCCGAACCCGGCCTTGCCGACATCGACCAAAGCGGCGTTCTGGGCGGCAACGTCCAGCACAGGCTTGCTGATCAGGCGATCATGCAGCACCACATCCGCGCGCTCGAATGCGGCCAACGCCTTGAGCGTCAGCAATTCGGGGTCACCGGGTCCGGCGCCGACAAAGTCGACATGACCTTTGGGCTTGGTTGTGTGAAAATCCTGCATCGGATCGTCTCGGGCATTGTTTGACTTGACCCTCAATATAGGAAATATTCCCACCAAAGCGCCATATCGCCGCTGAAATAAGGACAAATGTTCTGAAATTCGGGAAAACCGGAACAGGGGCATCGAAACAGAAGGAAAATTGGAATGTCGGTGCGGATAGACGACACGGATCGAAAAATTCTGGCCGAGCTGCAACGCGATGCGGGCCAATCTTTGGACGAAATTGCGGCTCGGGTCGGCAGTTCAAAGACGCCTGTCTGGAATCGCATTCGCAAGCTCAAGGGGGCGGGAATCATCGGCCAGCAAACGGTTCTGCTGGATGCCGAGGCACTTGGGTTCGAAGCCACCTTTTTTGTTTTGATCCGCACCTCGGAACATGAGGCGGACTGGCAACGTAAATTCCTGAAAGCATTGAAGGATCACCCCGAAGTGCAAGAGGCGCACCGGTTGGCGGGTGATATCGACTATATCCTGAAAGTCCGGGTCAAGAACGCGCGCGCCTATGATCAGTTCTATCAGTCGCTCATCTCGGAGGTGCGCGTGCACAATGTCACGGCGTTGTTGTCCATGGAAGAGATCAAGTCCACGACGATGTTGCCGCTGAATGCGTTGGCAGAGGGGGCCTAGAACACTCGACCGTGGCTCCTCCGCCAGTGTCTTTCAGGGGGCTTTGAGCCAGATGAACTGATGGGTGTTTTCATCCGGCCGGAAGCAAAATCGCCAGAGGCATCGTGTGGAAATGCGAAAGGTGATGGCTAAGGTCTGACCAGCAGCTGATTCAGCCCGTGAAAGTGATAGCTGTCCGAATAATGCGGCGGCGCAGCCAGTTGCAGGTTTGGACAGCTTTCGAACAGGATCGGCAAAGCAATCCGCATTTCAAGACGCGCCAGAGGTGCGCCGACGCAGAAATGAATTCCGCCCCCAAAGCTTGTGTTGACTTCAATCGGACGGCTCGGCTGAAACGTGTTCGGTTCAGCCCAGACAGCGGGGTCGCGGTTGGCCGCGCCAAGCAACAGTGCCACTTGATCGCCACGTTTGAATGAATGGCCGAACAGATCCACGTCCTCATACGCGTAACGTGTGAACATGTGCAGAGGCGGGTCATAGCGCAGGATTTCTTCGATGGTTGCGTCGAGTCCATCCGGTGCCAGGGCGTCGGGGGCGGTACGGGTCTGCAACAGGGTTTTCACCCCGTTCCCCAGTGAATGCACGGTGGCCTCATGGCCTGCGTTGAGCAGCAGGATGCAGGTGGCAACCAGCTCGTCCAGTGACAGTTTCTGGCCTTCTTCCTCGGCGCTTATCAACCGGGTTATCAGGTCGTCCCGTGGATCATTGCGCCGCAGCTCTATGTATTCCTTCAGGAATTCGGTGAACTCCCGAGATGATTTGGCGGCCGTGTCTTCGGTGTCCTGCGTGCGATTGGCCTGATACATGGCAACCATATCGTGAGACCACCGTAGCAGATCGGGCGCCATGGCTTCGGGGACGCCCAGAAGCCGGCAGATCGTGACCACCGGAACCTGAGTGCAATAGGCTTCCAACAGGTCGAACGTGTTCCGAGGGAATTCCTTGATCAGGCCGTGGCACAGATCTTCGATGGAAGGTTGCAGCGCAGAAATCGCCCGTGACGTGAAGGCGCGCATCACCAATGATCGAAGGCGTGTGTGCCTGGGTGGTTCTGCTTCAAGCAGTGAATGGGCCTCGATGGCCAGCCAGGGCGCCAGGTGGGCTGGACCTTGCTCTGCCAGTTCGGGCGGTACCTCGCGGCCAAATCTGCGGTCCCGAAACAGGGCGCGAACCGCGCGGTATGAAACCGCGGCGACCATATCGTAGTCCTGCCAATAGAACAGATCGCCTGCGCGTCGCGCCTTGTCGTAGAACGGGTAGGGGTTTTGGACGAAACCCGGGTCTGTCGGCGATTGCGAAAAAGACTTCATGCGCCGCACACTTGCCATGCGGCGCGTTGAATGCAAGACCCTGTCTATGCACAGGGTTTGGTTCATTTCCGGTTTTTTGATCGCCGTTGGGCTATTGTCGGGGTTTGTCTGGTCTTATGGCTATCGACAGGCCCTGTCTCAGTTGAGCGAGAAGGCAGAGGCCGATCTTGAGCTGGCGGCTGACCGGCTGAGCACGCAGATGCAGGTGTATCAGGAACTTGCCGTGCTGATGGCGACACATCCCGTTTTGCATGAACTGGAAACACAGGCCGACAGACGCCAGGCCCGGGAAATGCTGCTGGACGTTGCAGACAAGACTGCCGCCGTAAACATGATGTATCTGGACAAGAACGGGCAGGTTTTGGTGTCGGCGCAGCTGGTGTCCCAGCGCAGCATGGCCGGGCACCCAGCTTTCCGCCGCGCGATGCAGGGCGCCCTGGGCAGCGCGCATGAGGTTGTGCCCGCGGGCGATGACCGGATCTATTCCTATGCCGCCCCCACTTTTGGCCCGTCTGGCCAGATCGAAGGCGCGTTGATGGTCGTTGCTGATGTTCAGGACGTTGAACAAACGTGGCGTGGCAGTACCGAGGCGGTTTTCTTTGTCGATTCAGATGGTGTCGTTTTCATTTCCAACAGATCCGACCTGCTGTTCTGGCGCCGGGCGGACGGTGAGGCGGGATTGACGCCGCCAGATGGTGCGGCCGTCGATTTTTCTTCGAAACAGGTTGGCAGGCACGAGTTGTGGCATTTGAACTGGGGGCGTTACCTGCCGCGCGATGCGCTGCATCTGACCCTTGATTTGCCGGTGATCGACATGACTGCCGAGGTTCTGGTGGACGTGGCGCCGGCCCTTCAGCTTGCCAGGCTTCAGGCGGCGGCCGTCGCAGCGATCTGTCTGGCCTTTGGGGCCATGCTCTTTCTTGCCATGGAGCGGCGGCGGGCATTGGCAGAAGCGAATGCCGTTCTGGAAAGCCGTGTGGCCAAACGTACCCATGACCTGACAGTGGCAAATGCCAGTTTGCGCAAGGAAGTGGCGGAACGGGAAGAAGCCGAGGCGGCGCTGCGGCGGGCCCAGGCAGACCTGGTGCAGGCGGGAAAGCTCAGCGCTTTGGGGCAAATGTCGGCGGGCATCAGCCACGAACTGAACCAGCCGCTTATGGCCATACGACAATTTGCGGATAACGGTTCAGCGTTCATGACGCGGGGAAAACCTGAAATGGCTGCCGAGAACCTGGGCCGGATCTCGGAAATGGCGGCGCGGATGGCGCGGATCATCAAGAACCTTCGCGCCTTTGCCCGCAACGAAAGCGAACCGATGGGGCGGGTTGACCTGATTCAGGTTCTCAACACCGCTGTTGAACTGACCGAGGCCCGCCTGCGAGACGACGACGTAACCCTGAACTGGACCCCCCCGAATGGCGCTGTGTATGTTTGGGGGGGTGAAGTACGTTTGGTGCAGGTGTTCGTGAATCTGATCAACAATGCGGCGGATGCAATGCTGGGGCGACCAAAACGGATTATTACGATAACGCTGCGAAAAGGCGCACGATTGAGCGTTTCCTTGCAGGATACTGGCCCGGGCATTGAAGACCCCGACCGGATGTTCGAGCCCTTCTATTCCACGAAAAGCGTTGGATCGTCAGAAGGTTTGGGGCTGGGGCTTTCCATTTCCTACGGGCTGGTTCAAAGCTTTGGTGGGGATATACGGGGCGCGAACACGGCGGATGGGGCCATGTTTACCGTCGAACTGGAACCCTGCGACAAGGAAGAGGCCGCATGATGCGCAGGGTTTTGTTGGTCGATGATGATGCCGCCGTACGCGAGGCCCTGTCTCAAACTCTAGAATTGGCGGACTATCAGCCAACGACCGCTGGATCCTTTGTGGCGGCCAAGGATCACATCAGCCGCGAGTTTCCCGGTGTCATCATCTCTGATATCCGCATGCCGGGGCGGGACGGGTTCCATCTTTTGTCTTATGCCCGAGAGGTCGATCCGGATCTTCCCGTGGTTCTTCTGACGGGTGAGGGCGATATTCCCATGGCCGTCGACGCCATGGGAAAGGGTGCGTTCGATTTTCTGGAAAAGCCGTGCGCCGCGTCCGATCTTCTGGAGGTGCTTGAACGCGCCTTTGCAGCCCGTTCGCAGGTATTGGAGCAAAGAGCGGCGAAATCCGAGCTGGAACGAGGAGACCCCGCCGCGCGTTTGCTGTTCGGCCTGTCGCCCCAGGCCGAGGCCCTGCGCGAGCGGGTTCGGACCGTTGCGCCAACAGGTGCCGAAGTTCTTGTGACAGGACCGCCAGGCAGCGGCATCTCGAAGGTCGCCGAGGTCGTGCATCTGATGTCGCCAGCAGGGCAGGGACCATTTGTCAAACGCACGGCCTCAAGCCTCAGCCCCGACGACTTGGCCGAGAGCTGTGAAGATGCGGCAGGTGGGTCATTGTTTCTGGATGAAGTCTCGGCCATGCCCCATGCCACGCAATTTGCGGCGTTGGAGATCATCGAGCATGGACCAGGCGGGCGTATCATTGCGGGAACGACCGCTGATCTTTCAGCGCTGAGTTCTGAAGGCCGGTTCAATGCAGACCTGTTTTACAGGCTGGATGTCATGCGGGTGCGTATTCCATCGCTGGCAGAACGCCCCGACGACATTCCGGTGATCTTCCGCCATTACGTTGCACAGGCCGCAGAACAGGCGGGGATCGTGGCGCCGGAAATCTCGTCCGAGCATCTGGCGTCGCTAATGGCCAGCGACTGGCCGGGGAATGCGCGATCCCTGATGTCAGCCGCGATGCGCTTCGTGCTGGGAATGCCGGAAGAAGTCGCGCAGGCAACTGATCTGGGGCTCAGCGAACAGATGGCGCGGGTGGAGCGGTCGCTGCTCATCGCGGCGCTGGGTCGTCACAACGGTAAGGCATCAGATGCGGCGAAGGCATTGAAACTGCCGCGCAAGACATTTTACGACAAGCTGGCACGGTACCAGATTCGGGCCGAGGATTACCGGCGATAACGGTCGGGCTCCCGCCACCTTTTTCCGTTTTAACATGCGTCTAAAGCTGTTGGGCCGGGCAGCCCGCTGTCGCGGGCTGCGGTTTCGCGCCAGTTGATTCGGGTGTTTTGATTCGCAGGGTGTGCGGATTTCCGCACAAACTGGAAGATTGCTGTGCGGAATTTCGCACTCGGGGTTTCGAGTGCGTCAAGTATCCATTGCAGAACGGTTCATAACCTTATGAAATAAAATCACTAAATAGAAACTCGAGGAGCAAAAAACAAATCGTTGAGTGGATCGTGCCGATTCGTTTCACTTCGCTGCATCTGATACCGAATTGGTGTCGAAGGACAGTTTCAAGGAAGTCTGGGAGGAAAAGACAGATGAAATTCCTGACAACGGCAGCAACCGCTCTGGCGCTGACAGTCACAGCCACCGCAGGGATGGCAGCCTGTGACGATGGTGAAATCGTCGTCAAGTTCGCGCATGTGACCAACACTGACAAACACCCCAAGGGCATTGCCGCATCGCTGCTGGAACAGCGCGTCAATGATGAGATGAACGGCGTGATGTGCATGGAGGTCTATCCGAACTCGACCCTGTACAACGACGACAAGGTGCTGGAGGCGATGTTGCAGGGCGACGTTCAGCTGGCCGCACCGTCGCTGTCAAAGTTCGAGAAGTTCACCAAGCAGTTCCGCCTGTTTGACCTGCCGTTCATGTTCAAGAACATCGATGCTGTGGATGCATTCCAGGCTTCGGCTGATGGTCAGGCGATGAAGGACAGCATGCAGCGCCGTGGCCTTCAGGGGCTGGCCTTCTGGCACAACGGCATGAAGCAGATGTCGGCCAACAAGCCGCTGGTCGATCCGTCGGATGCAAACGGTCTGAAGTTCCGCGTGCAGTCTTCGGACGTTCTGGTGGCACAGATGGAGGCCATTGGTGGCAGCCCGCAAAAAATGGCGTTCTCGGAAGTTTACGGCGCGCTGCAACAGGGGGTTGTGGATGGTCAGGAAAACACTTGGTCGAACATCTATGGCAAGAAGTTCTTCGAGGTGCAGGACGGCATCACCGAGACCAACCACGGCATCATCGACTATCTGGTCGTAACCTCTGTGGACTGGCTGGACAGCCTGGATCCGGACGTACGTGACCAGTTCCAGACCATTCTGGCTGAAGTCACGGAAACACGGAACAAAGAGGCCTTTGCCGTGAACGAAGCAGCCAAAGCTTCGATCGTTGAAGCAGGCGGTGTCATCCGCGAATTGACCCCGGAACAGCGTCAGGCCTGGGTTGATGCGATGAAGCCTGTTTGGGACCAGTTCGCAGGTGACGTGGGTCAGGACAAGATCGACGCGGCTCAGGCCATCAACGCCGGCTTCTGAATCTGGCCAAAGGCCGCGCGTCCGGGGACTGGGGAGTATTCGACGCGCTGGCCGGGCGGGCTGAACAAGCCCGCCCAACACTCTCTCATCACAAAAAATGCGGGGACAGAAAGATGTCTGGTGCGAATTCCGGCCAAGGCGGGCTGGTCGACCATATCGAAGAAACCCTGATCGCGTGTCTGTTGGGCCTGATGACGGTCGTGACATTTGCCAACGTGATCGCGCGGTTTGTTTTCAATTCCAATATCCTGTGGGCGCTTGAACTGACGGTGTTCACTTTTGGCTGGCTGGTGCTGCTTGGTGCCTCTTACGCGGTCAAGAAACACTCTCATCTGGGTGTTGATGCGATCCTGAACATGCTGGCCCCGGCGCCGCGTCGCATTCTGGCGCTCATCGCTGTGGGGTGCTGTCTGGTGTTTTCGCTGCTGTTGCTGAAAGGCGCCTATGACTATTGGGCGGTCTTCGCGGATCTGCCGCCGACATCCGGACGCTGGTTCCCGACCGGGCTCAACTTCGACGCCCGCAGCCAGAGCTTCTATGAGGTTGACGATATCCCGATGGTCGCTCCGCTGCGGTTTCTGGAAGACCTGATCAACTATGGCGAAGGATACGAGAAGCTTCCCAAGGTGGTGCCCTATCTGGTGCTGCCGGTATCGATGCTGCTGCTGGTGATCCGGTTCGCCCAGGTTGCCGTTCAGATCTGGCGTGGTGAAACGGATCGCCTTGTCGCCAGCCACGAAGTCGAGGACGAGATCGAAGAAGTCCGTGCTCAGCAAGGAGAGCACAACTGATGGACGTCGTACTTCTTTTCTCGATGGTTGTCGGCCTGCTGCTGATCGGTGTGCCGATTGCGGTTGCGCTTGGCCTCAGCTCGACCCTGTTTCTGCTGATCTACTCTGACAGTTCACTCGCTTCTGTCGCGGGCACGCTGTTCGAGGCTTTTGAAGGGCATTTTACCCTGCTGGCGATCCCGTTCTTCATCCTGGCGTCGTCCTTCATGACAACAGGCGGTGTCGCACGACGGATCATCCGGTTCTCGATCGCCTGTGTCGGGCATTTGCCCGGCGGGCTGGCGATTGCGGGCGTCTTTGCCTGTATGCTGTTCGCAGCCCTGTCCGGGTCGTCCCCGGCGACCGTGGTCGCCATCGGCTCGATCGTCATCGCGGGGATGCGTCAGGTGGGCTATTCCAAGGAATTTGCCGCCGGTGTGATCTGCAACGCGGGGACACTGGGTATTCTGATCCCTCCGTCCATCGTCATGGTCGTATATGCCGCCGCTGTTGAAGTCTCGGTTGGGCGCATGTTCCTTGCGGGGGTTATTCCCGGTCTGATGGCTGGTTTGATGCTGATGATCACCATCTATGTCATGGCCAAGGTCAAGAACCTGCCCAAGGGTGAATGGAAAGGCTGGGGAGAGATTTTTACCTCGGCCCGTGAGGCCGGTTGGGGTCTTTTCCTGATCGTCATCATTCTGGGTGGTATCTATGGTGGCATCTTCACCCCGACCGAGGCCGCCGCAGTCGCCGCAGTCTACGCGTTCTTCATTGCCAGCTTTGTGTACAAGGACATGGGCCCGCTGAGCACGGAAGAAGGCACACAGAACCTGCCGCTGCTAAAAAAACCCTATGCGCTGATCACGGCTTTCTTTCACCCGGACACCAAGCATACGCTGTTCGAGGCTGGCAAGTTGACTGTCACTCTGCTGTTCGTGATCGCCAACGCGCTGATCCTCAAGCATGTTCTGACCGACGAACAGGTGCCGCAGCATATCGCCGAAGCGATGCTGTCGGCGGGCCTTGGCCCGGTGGCTTTCCTGATCGTGGTGAACGTGATCCTGCTGATCGGCGGTCAGTTCATGGAACCGTCTGGCCTGCTGGTCATCGTGGCGCCCCTGGTGTTCCCGATCGCTATCGAGCTGGGCATCGACCCGATCCATCTGGGTATCATCATGGTGGTCAACATGGAGATCGGGATGATCACGCCTCCGGTCGGTCTGAACCTGTTCGTGACTTCGGGTGTTGCGGGTATGCCGATGATGAGCGTTGTGAAGGCGGCGCTGCCCTTCCTTGCGGTGCTGTTCGTCTTCCTGATCATGGTGACGTATATTCCGTGGATTTCGACCTTCCTGCCCAACACCTTCATGGGGCCGGAAATAATAACCAACTAGACTGCCTGAAAACTGAGCAAAGCCGGGTGGTGTCAACTGCCCGGCTTTTTCGTGTCTTGAAACCGCGCGATGGGTTCTTATCTGAGGCATAGAGGACGACCTCTGCTTTCTGGGACATCATTCGGGACGACCCGTACGGATATGAGGTTGTCTTATGCCCTGGATCTTTCTTCTGTTTGCTGGCCTTTTGGAAATTGTCTGGGCGGTTGCCATGAAGCAGTCGGCCGGTTTTACCCGATTGTGGCCGACGGCCGTGATGGGCGTTTCGATGTTGGGTTCATTTGGTCTGCTGGCGCTTGCAATGCGGGACTTGCCGTTGGGGACCGCATACACGATCTGGACTGGGATCGGTGCGGTGGGGGCGTTCAGTGTCGGTATTCTGTTTCTTGGCGAAGCCCTGACACCTGCGCGGATCGCAGCTGCGGTTCTGATCGTGACAGGCCTTGTGGTGATGAAGCTTTCCTGAAGCCCTTGACTGGCCAAGCCAAAGTACTTCGGCAGTTTGCAGTACACACACGAAGCTCGGAATTTTGACCGGCTCTGACAAACGCATTTTGTGTGGCTTCTAAAAAGGCGAACGCCGGATTTGATGGCGGCGGATGTCGCATCGCATAGGTTCTGGCGCGGGATTGCGGAGTTGTCTCACAAGGTCGCAATCAGCCTGTACAGGGCGGCAACCCGACCGTGCTGGAAGAGACGGAAGCCCTGCGTAAGGCGGGGTGTCAGAAAACATATCGCGCCATTACCCAGTTTAATTTTGTTCGCTTCCCATCGCTCAGATCGGAATCCCGCGTATCTTCGTCAACTCACGGAGTTTCGTGCGCAAGGCAGGATTTTTGTACGATAAAAGGGGACGGGCCTGTTGTAGTGAACAACCCTGACCGCAACGCGTTGAAGCGACGATCTATTGAATAACCGATCCTTGGGCCGAAGAAACTGCGGGACGAAGTCTGAAATTAGGCGCCTTCCAGCGCTTGAATGATTCCTGAGAAATCAGACGCTTTCAGGCTGGCCCCGCCCACAAGTGCGCCATCGACGTTGGAAACTGAAAATATATCCGCCGCATTGTCGGGTTTTACCGAACCGCCATAAAGCAGGCGGACGGAACGGCCCACGCCTTCGCCAAAGCGGCGCTCCAGCCGGGCGCGCATGAAGTCGTGAACTTCCCCGATTTCTTCCAGGGTGGGAACTTTGCCGGTGCCAATTGCCCAGATCGGTTCATATGCGACGATCAGGTTCTCGCCGGTTGACTGATCCGGGATCGACCCGGACATCTGGCCGCCGATGATGTCGAGCGTATTGGCAGCTTCGCGCTGCTCAAGGCTTTCACCCACGCAAATGATCGCCTTCAGACCTGCATCCATCGCTGCGCGCGCCTTGGCCCGCACATCTTCATCATGTTCACCGTGGTCCACGCGGCGTTCGGAATGGCCCAGGATGACCGATGTTGCACCGGCATCCACCAGCATATCCGCACTGATATCTCCGGTGTGTGCGCCTGATTTTGCGGCATGACAGTTCTGACCACCGACAGAGATGGCGGTGCCCTGAACGGCAATTGATGCGCGGCTGAGCAATGTTGCCGGTGGGAAAATCAAGATATCCACCGATGCCGCCGGGTGGATCTGAGACAGCGCCTTCAACTCGGTCAGCTCAGCGCCGGTCCCATTCATTTTCCAGTTTCCAGCCGCCAGCTTCTGCCGCATTTCGGTATCTCCCTGATCATCCGATGATTTTAGCATGCGGATAGCATTGTCGGCATCATCTTACAATTCTGCTCGCATGCTGATGCCGGACGGAAACATCGAAGATCGGTCCGCATGCGACGTTCAAATCAAAAGTGATGAGGCGGGCTTAGCCTTGTTGGCCGATGCTTTCGTCAAATTTGATCGACTCACCGCAGCCGCAGGCGTCGACGACGTTCGGGTTCTTGAATTTGAATCCGGATTCCAACAACGACACTTCGTAATCGATTTCGGTTCCAAACAGAAACATCTGGGCCATTGGCGCAATCATGATGCGCGCGCCATCCTGTTCGACGACTTCGTCATGGGGATCTGCCTGATCGACGTATTCCATGGTGTATTCCATGCCTGCACAGCCGCCTTTTTTGACGCCGATGCGCAAACCAGCGTGACCGCCCGAATTCATCAGGCGGGTAATCTGCTCTGCGGCTTTGGGCGTCATGGTCACAGCCTGTTTGCCGGGGATGCCGAACATGTAAGTCTCCGTTGTCGCGCGTTACACCCAATCTAGGGGCCAAGGCTCTTTTGCTCAAGGCAATGTCGTGTAAAGAAATTGAATTCGCTGGAAAGCTTAGTGTTTCTGCGTCGCCGCTCCGCAAACTTGCTTTGATACGTGAGGCGGGGTTAGCATCGGTCTTATGAAGTTTTGGAACCCTGCCCGAATAGATGGCATGACATGAAGTGGTAAAAATATGAATTATTTAGAGTCGAAAGTTAAAGTAGCTTTACTTGCGGCCGCACTTTTTTCCGTAAGCGTGTGTGCGATGTCCGACGAAGCTTGGGCGGCCACGGGATCGGAACGGCACCCGGTGAATTGTGCAACGGCGGAAGGGGATCTGCGCGCAATTGCATCGGAAAAGAAACATGCGGAAGACAAACAACTGGAAAGCATTGCTGCCATAACACCTGCCGGGGCTCTGTTGGGGCTGGTCACGGGAACCGAGCAAAAAAGACTGCAAATGCTGTCAGGTGACTACGTCAAGCAACTGGACGCCAGAGCGGCAGAGATCAAGGAAACCTGCAATCTGAATTGATCGCCGTGGTCGGAACAAAAAAGGACCGTTCTCGGGCAAGAACGGCCCATATTCTTGAGCTGGGAAGCGGGGGGCGGTCATGGCATACCCAGCCGACGGCACCGCATACGCGAATGCCACCTTCAGATGTTATCCGTCAGGAGTGTGACAGGGGCTGCACGATAGGGTGACGAAAATGCCAAGCTTTCGTGACAGTCGGCTGGGGGCAAGTGCCTGATGGCTACATAAAGCCCAATTCCAGGCGCGCCTCATCTGACATCATCTCCATGCCCCAGGGCGGTTCCCAGGTCAGTTCGACATCGACTTCCTTGACGCCCGCAACAGGCTCTATGGCCTCGACAATCCAGCCGGGCATGTCGCCCGCGACCGGACATCCGGGTGCCGTCAGGGTCATGATGACCTTCACGGCGTTGTCCGGCGAAATGTCGATCGTATAAATCAGGCCCAGGTCATAGATGTTGACCGGAATTTCCGGGTCGTAAACCGTGCGGCACGCTTCGACGACAGCCTCGTACAGCGGGTGTTCAATCGTTGACGGCGCAATCAGCGGGGTGCCTTCAAACTGTTCGCTCGGGTGGGTCATCTTTGCCTCGGGTCAGTTGCCTGAGTGATTATATAGGGAATACCTGCAACAGCGTCCAGTAGGGGCGTGACGCTCGGGTGAGCGTCACTGTGTCTTAGTCATTGATGTCATGCGTGAAGGTTTTGACCTGACCATGCGGCAAGGCAAAAAGCCGGCGCAGGACAAGCCATGCGATCAACGAAAGAACTGCGAAGATCAGCGCAATCACATGCAATGACAATGTCAGACCGGGGATGGCGAGGATGAGACCGGTGATCGCGGCCCCGATTGCAAAGCCCAGAAAGATGAATCCGGGCAGAACGATTTCCAGGATCCCCAGAGCCAGCGCGGCGGCCAGCCAGATCCACCAGGTCAGCCAAAAGGGATCAGCCATCATCTACCTCCTTTGAGCATCTTGAACGCGTCACCAAAGGCTTCGAGCGCATTGGCAGGCACAACTATGGTCTGCTTGCCGGAACCGTTGCCCAGTGCATTAAGGGCTTCAACCTGTTTCAGCGCAACCTGATACTGCGCAGCCTCGATGCCATTGTCCTGAATGGCCTTGGCGACGACGCCTGTAGCGTAGGCCTCGGCCTCGGCCTGAATGCGTCGCGCCTTGGCGGTTTGCTCCGCTGCGTACAGCTCGGCATCGGCGTGCAGCTCGACGGCGCGTTTTTGGCCTTCGGCTTCGGTCACCTGCGCACGGCGGGCGCGTTCAGCGTTCAGCTGTTGCAGCATGGCATCGCGGGTGGCCTGATCCAGATTCACATCCAGAATCTCGGCCCGGGTTACTTCGATTCCCCAATCATCCACTGCGGTTTCAACGCTTTCCTGAATGCGTGTGATCAACTGTGCACGGTTCGACTGCACTTCGTCCAGATCCATCTTGCCGATCTCGGCACGAACGATACCGGCAACCGTGGTGGCAATCGCTCCGTCAACGTCGCGGATACGATAGACCGTCTTTTCCGGTTCGAGAATGCGGTAGAAGACAGAGGTGTCGATTTGCACCAGCACGTTGTCCTTGGTGATCGCGTCCTGTGTCGCGTTCGGCAACTGGCGTTCAAGGATCGAGATTTTGTGGCGGGCAACGTCCAGTAACGGAACAATGAAATTGATGCCGGGGCCAAGCACCGAATGCAGTCTTCCAAACCGTTCAACCACGTATTTTTCGGATTGCGGAACGATCTTGATGCCCTTGAAAATAATGATAACCACCAGCACGGCGGCCAGCAGGTAAATGATGTTTGATGAAAGCAGTCCGATGATCTGATCTTCGGTCATTCTGTCCTCTTTTTATTGTGTACTATGGTATACATATGGGGATCGAGTCGCTCGATTTCAACTCTGGTATGGAGGGAAAGCTGGCGGATGCAAACGCCTCACTACGGGAATTCAGCATTGAGCCGAACTGCTGTGACTGCTTTGCATCCCGGCTTGTTTGCGGTATCGGGCGGGGATGAAATTGATAATCGATACAGACCCCGGCATCGACGATGCCATGGCGATTGCCTATGCCGCCGCTGCGCCTGAATTTGACCTGATCGGCCTGACCACGGTGTTCGGCAATACGTATGTTCATCAGTCCAGCCGCAATGCCCGTTTCCTGTTGGACAAGCTGGGCCTGGACCTTCCGGTGGCGGAAGGCGCGCCTTTCCCTCTGGGGGCTGACATGCACGTCCCATCGGACCATGTCCATGGTCCCGAAGGGTTTGGCGATCTGACCGAGATTCCCGAGATCGGACGGAACCATGATCTTCCCGCCGCAGAGTTTCTGGCCGAGATGGCCCGGATGCACAAAAACGAGTTGGTGGTATGTGCGGTCGGACCGCTGACCAACATTGCCAACGCCATGCGATTGGACCCGGAATTTGCCGGCAATCTCGGCCGGTTGGTGATCATGGGCGGTGCCGTCTACTGCAAGGGCAACGTCACCGACCATGCAGAAGCCAACGTCTATCACGATGCGGTTGCCGCGGATGCGGTCTTTTCCGCACCGCCCGAGACCATGCTGGTTGGTTTGGACGTTACCCTGAAAACACTTTACGAGACCGCGGACTTCGACGCGCTGGCTCAAAAATCGCCCGGCATGGGATCTTTTCTGCGTGATATCTCTCGATTTTACCTGAAATTCTATAAAGAAATCGGCGGATTGGAAGGGTGCGGCCTGCATGATTCAACCGCCGTGATCGCCTGTTCGCACGGGGCCATGTTCGACATGGTCGAAACCGGGCTGCGTGTTGTGACGGAAGGCGACCGGATAGGTGCGACGCAACCTGACCGGGATCGTCCCGCAGTTCATGTTTGTTGTGATGTGGATGGGGCGGGTGTCGTGCGTCTGTTTACTGACCGCGTTGCATCCTTGCCCTGACGGGTTGCAAAGACCGATCGGATCGGGCAAATCCTGCCCGGTTCGGCGATCCGAGGCGATGACATGACCCAGCAATTCTCTTTCAAGCTCAAGGCCACAGACGGCAAGGCGCGCACCGGTGTTATAAGCACTCCGCGTGGCGAGGTGCGGACACCTGCCTTCATGCCGGTTGGTACCGCGGCGACAGTCAAGGCGATGATGCCGGAAAGCGTCCGGGCCACCGGGGCCGACATCCTGCTGGGCAACACCTATCACCTGATGCTGCGCCCCACGGCCGAGCGGATTGATCGCCTGGGCGGGTTGCACAAGTTCATGAACTGGGACCGGCCGATCCTGACGGACTCGGGGGGGTTTCAGGTCATGTCGCTGGCCGGTTTGCGCAAGCTGACCGAAAAGGGTGTGACCTTCAAATCCCATATTGATGGATCGAAGCACGAGCTGACGCCAGAAAGATCAATGGAAATTCAGCGCCTTCTGGGTTCCGACATCGTGATGTGCTTTGACGAATGCCCTGCATTGCCTGCAAATCGCGACCGGATCGCCGAGTCTATGCGTTTGTCGATGCGTTGGGCCGAGAGGTCCCGTGACGCATTCGGGGATCGTCCGGGGCATGCTCTGTTCGGAATCATGCAGGGCGGTCTGGAGCGGGATCTGCGGGAAGAAAGCGCCGAGGCGTTGAAGAAGATTGGTTTCGAAGGTTACGCCGTTGGCGGTCTGGCAGTGGGCGAGGGGCAGGAGGCCATGTTCGACTGTCTCGATTACGCGCCTGATTTCCTGCCCATGGACAAGCCGCGTTACCTGATGGGCGTTGGCAAGCCGGATGACATAGTTGGAGCAGTGGCGCGCGGGATCGATATGATGGATTGCGTTCTGCCCTCGCGCTCGGGCCGTACCGGTCAGGTGTTCACGCGCCATGGCGTGGTGAACATCAAGAACGCGCGTCATGCGGATGATCCGCGCCCGCTGGATGAAAACTGTACTTGCCCGGCCTGTTCGAACTATTCACGTGCCTATCTGCACCATGTGTTCCGCGCCAACGAGATGATCTCGGGCATGTTGCTGACCTGGCACAACCTGCATTACTTTCAGGAAATCATGCAGGGCATGCGGGACGCGATCGCTGAAGGCTCATTCGAGGCGTGGCAGGCCGCGTTCCACGCGCAACGCGCACAGGGCGACATCGAACCCCTGTAACCTGTCCGTTCAGGTGACAATTGCGGGGTTTTCCGGTATTCTGAAACCACTTTGTTCAAAGTTGTTTTGTTTGTGACCCGGAGAATTTTTGATGTTCCGCTTTTTCCTCGGCGCAGTCATTTTTTGCGCATCCCCTGCCGTTGCTGACGTCTGGACCTTTGAGACCCCATCCGAAAACATTCAGTGTTCGGTGGGGGAAAGCGCCGAGACCTCGGACATTCGGTGTACGATCATAGAAAGATACGGCCCTCCGGCGTTGCCGCGCCCCGCGAACTGTCAATCTGACTGGGGGCATGATTTTCAGATGTTCGACACCGGTCCCGTGGAATTGCTGTGCCAGCCACTGAACCGGAGCCGGGACGGATTTGACCGTGCGGAATACGGTGTAACCGGTCGGTTCGGAGGATTTACCTGCACCTCCTCCACGAAAGGTCTGGAATGTCGCAACCTGGATGGCCACGGTTTTTTTCTGTCCCGGGCAGTGCAGCAGGTGTTCTGACCCCGAAATTGCGCATTGCATATGCATGCTACACTAATTTCGGTGGATATGTTCCCGGGACATCTTGCAGTCCCGAAAACCTCGGTTCATGCTGCGACACGATACATGGCGATAAGGTTGAAAAAGGGCGATGAGGCCCCACCTTTATCGTCCAAGACAGGAGATGGCCGGATGTTGCCTCGATGAGGGACAAGCGCCATCTTGCCAACGATAAGGATAGAGCATGCAAGAGCCTCTGAATTCCTCATACCCCGTCCTGCCGCTGCGCGATATCGTGGTGTTCCCACATATGATCGTGCCGCTTTTCGTGGGCCGAGACAAATCGGTCCGCGCGCTGGAAGAGGTGATGCAGGATGACAAACAAATTCTGCTGTCCAGCCAGATTGACCCCAGCGTCGACGACCCGGATGAGAACGGTATTTACCAGTCCGGTGTTCTGGCCAATGTGTTGCAGCTGCTGAAACTGCCCGACGGCACCGTCAAGGTGCTTGTCGAAGGGCAGGCGCGCGTGCAGATCACCGAGTTTCTTGAAAACGAAGAGTTTTTCGAGGCGCGGGCGGAATATCTGACCGAAATCCCGGGTGACGTCACCACAACCGAAGCTCTGTTGCGCACCGTCGCGGACGAGTTCGAGCGCTATGCCAAGGTGCGCAAGAACATCCCCGAAGAAGCGCTGACGGCCGTGGGTGAAACCACCGAGCCGGCAAAGCTGGCCGACCTTGTGTCGGGCCATCTGGGCATCGAGGTCGAACAAAAGCAGGACCTGCTGGAAACACTCAGCGTCAGCGAGCGGCTTGAAAAAGTCTATGGCCTGATGCAGGGCGAAATGTCGGTTCTGCAGGTCGAGAAAAAGATAAAGACCCGCGTCAAATCCCAGATGGAGAAGACCCAGCGCGAGTATTATCTGAATGAGCAGATGAAGGCCATTCAGAAAGAGCTTGGCGATGGCGAGGACGGCGCGAACGAGATCGCCGAACTGGAAGCCAAGATCGCCGAGACCAAGCTGTCGAAGGAAGCGCGCGAGAAGGCGGAAGGCGAGCTGAAGAAGCTCAAGAACATGTCGCCCATGTCAGCCGAAGCAACCGTGGTGCGCAATTATCTGGACTGGATTCTGTCTTTGCCGTGGGGCACCAAATCCCGCGTCAAAAAGGATCTGGGTCGTGCGCAGGATATACTGGACGCCGATCACTATGGCCTTGAAAAGGTCAAGGAGCGGATCGTCGAATATCTCGCCGTTCAGCAGCGTTCGAAAAAGCTGAAAGGCCCGATCCTGTGCCTTGTCGGCCCTCCGGGCGTGGGCAAGACCAGCTTGGGTAAATCCGTCGCCAAGGCCACGGGGCGCGAGTTCATTCGCATTAGCTTGGGTGGGGTGCGCGACGAATCCGAGATCCGCGGCCACCGCCGGACCTATATCGGTTCGATGCCCGGCAAGATCATTCAGGCGCTGAAAAAGGCGAAAACCACGAACCCGCTCATCCTGCTCGATGAAATCGACAAGATGGGGCAGGACTTCCGTGGTGACCCGGCCTCGGCGATGCTCGAGGTGTTGGACCCGGAACAGAACAACACGTTCATGGATCACTATCTTGAGGTCGAATATGACCTGTCCAACGTGATGTTCCTGACCACGTCCAACAGCTATAACATGCCCGGGCCGTTGCTGGACCGGATGGAGATCATCCCACTGGCCGGCTATACCGAGGATGAAAAGCGCGAGATCGCCAAACAGCACCTGATCGCCAAGCAGGTCAAAAACCATGGTCTGAAAACCAAGGAATTTGAGCTGACCGATGACGCGCTGCAAAAGATAATCCGCACCTACACCCGCGAGGCCGGTGTGCGGAACCTCGAGCGCGAAATCGCCAAGGTGGCACGGAAAGCGCTGACCAAGATCATCAAGAAAGAGGCGGAAACCGTTACGGTCACGCCAGAAAACCTGGATGAATTCCTGGGCGTGCCAAAGTTCCGTTACGGTCTGGCCGAGCAGGACGATCAGGTCGGTGTCGTGACCGGTTTGGCCTGGACCTCGGTCGGGGGCGATCTGCTGCATATCGAGGCGTTGAAGCTGCCCGGCAAAGGTCGGATGAAGACGACAGGCAAGCTGGGCGATGTGATGAAAGAATCCATCGATGCGGCGTCGTCATATGTGCGGTCGATTTCTCCCAAGATCGGAGTGAAGCCGCCTCAGTTCGACAAGATCGACATCCATGTGCACGTGCCGGATGGCGCAACGCCCAAGGATGGTCCGTCAGCGGGTCTGGCGATGGTGACATCGATCGTATCGGTTCTGACGGGCATTCCCGTTCGCAAGGATATCGCTATGACGGGCGAGGTTTCGTTGCGCGGGAACGCAATGCCGATCGGCGGCTTGAAGGAGAAACTGCTGGCTGCGTTGCGCGGTGGTATCAAGACGGTCCTGATCCCAGAGGAAAACGAAAAGGACCTGGCGGATATCCCGGACAATGTGAAGGAAGGGCTGGAAATCATCCCGGTCAAGCACGTCTCGGAGGTTCTTGAGCATGCTCTCGTTCGTACACCGGAGCCGGTTGAATGGGACGAAGCCGCCGAGGAGGCCGCCGCAGCCGCAGCAGCCTCGTCAGAGGCGACGGGGCCATCGGCCACGGCACACTAAGCAGATTGAGCGAATGAAAAAGGCGGGGCGAATGCCTTGCCTTTTTTACAATCCAATGACCGGTTGTTTTGGATCAAGTATTTCTTCTTCGGCTATGTATTTATTGAATTTTTTCGATGGTAGCGCCGAGCGGACGGCAAGAACGAAAATGATCGACGAAAACAGGATGCAAAGCAGAAGGTCCCACCCAAACGGGATCTGCTTCAACGAACCGGCTCCGAATTGCCCAAGGAATGAGATCAGCCCAAGGCCTGAGAAATAAGGCACAAGCCACAGGGCCTCGGTAACGTCCATTTCATCCAAACGTCCCCGGAACCGGATCAGCAACAGAATTTTCCCGACAATCAGCGCGATGCCAAGCCGCCAGACCGTGTCCCATCCGCTCCAATACACGATCAGCGTGGCGATGGCGAAAGCGGACAGTGCGACAAGGCGTACGGCCGGTATTCGGATCGATCTGGGATGATCTGGCATAAGGTTTCTCAGGCATACCACGGCTATGGGCCCGACGGCGAATGACAAGACGATGGCCGCACCGTTCAGGGCAATGACGGTGGTAAAGGGTACTGTCAGCAGGAAAACCGTTCCGATCAGAAAGTTCAGCCCCAGCGCCCACAGCGGAACCCCGAATGACGACAAAACCTGCAACCGTTTGGGCAGGAAACCGTTTTTTGAAAGGGCGAGGGCGATACGGGCGTTCGACCCGGTTGCGACCAGCCCGTTTCCAAAGGGGCCTATCACGGATCCGATATTCAGCAGGCTCAGAAACCAGACCAGCCCAACAGACATGATGATGGCGTCCAGTGGTCCTTCGCCCCCAAAGCTCAACTGTGCCCATCCTTTGGACAGCATGGATGGGTCCAGCGCACCGATGAAGGCCACTTGCAAGCCAAGGTAGATGAAGGCGCAAAGAACTATCGACAACACCAATGCGGCCGGAATTGCAAATTTTGGATTTCGAACTTCGCCAGCCATATCAACCACATGGCGAAAGCCGATGAATGAAAAAATAATGCCCCCGGTGGAAACGGCGGCCATGATACCCTGCGCGCCGTAGGGCGCAAAACTATCCGGTTGGGTGAAGTTCTCGATGTTGAACCGGCTTGCGACAAGCAGAATGGACAGGACAACTGGTATGGCGATCTTGGCCCAGGTCAGCGCAGCATTGACGCGCGTGAAGAACTTGACCCCAAGCGCATTCACCGCGACGAACAGCAGCATGAAAACCAGCGCAACGAAAATACCCGCCCCGGTCAAATCACCTGTCTCGGCCGTATGCAGCCAGGGCGCATACGGCGCCAGGTACTTCAGCATGGCCTCGACTTCGATTGGCGCTGTGGTGTTGTAGCCGATCCAGGCGGTCCATCCCATGGCCATCGATACGATGTTGCCATGCGAAAACTGAGGCACGCGCGCGATCCCTCCGGGAATGGGTAGCATGGCGGAAATCTCTGCGAAGGTGATGGCCAATATGAACATGGCAACCGCGCCGACTATCCACGAGATCGTGGCCGCAGGCCCTGCATGCTGAACGGCCAGAAGGGGGCCGAATAACCAGCCCGAGCCGATGATTCCTCCGACTGAAATGAAGGTCAGTCCCAGAAGGCCAATGTCGCGCTTTAACCCCGTCATGGTGACCTCAGCCTTTGTGTGTGTGGCCTGTTGTCAGGCCAAATAGGGCACGATAGCCACCGAACGCGCGACATGGCAAGCCCGCTGGTTCCAAGCGAAAATCCGAAAAGGGGGTGGTGGGTGATAAGAGATTTGAACTCCTGACATCTTCGATGTGAACGAAGCGCTCTACCACTGAGCTAATCACCCATGACACGCGGTCATATCTTCCCCGGGGGTGCGCTGCAAGCGAAATTGAACAATTCGCGAGGGCAAAAAACAGCGGGCAAACAAAAAACTGGATTCTGACAAAAAACTGCAAAACGCCGCTTGACGCTGCCCGACCGTGGCCATAATACACCCAAACGTTCAGCAATGAACATGCAGCGGGCGGTTGTAGCTCAGTTGGTTAGAGTACCGGCCTGTCACGCCGGGGGTCGCGGGTTCGAGCCCCGTCAACCGCGCCATCGCTGCCAACCTTGGTCCAGGACAAAGGCCATGAAATAGATGCGCGGTTGTAGCTCAGTTGGTTAGAGTACCGGCCTGTCACGCCGGGGGTCGCGGGTTCGAGCCCCGTCAACCGCGCCATTTTCTTCTCAAAACCGTCGGTCCGCCAGATAGCCAGGCATTGCGCTGTACGATTCCATGCCCATGGTTTGATTTGGTCGGCGAAAACCTGTGCGTTCACTAAATGTTCTAACTTTTCTGTTGGAGACTCGGGCAAGCTCGCCTATCTCTAAACCACTTGTTTGTTGGGGGCCGGAAATGGCTGAGCTGAAGAATATAGAGGTGCGCGGCGCGCGCGAGCATAACCTCAAGGGCATTGATGTCGATATCCCTCGGGATCAGTTGGTGGTGATCACCGGGCTGTCCGGTTCGGGCAAGTCGTCGCTGGCGTTCGACACGATTTATGCCGAAGGTCAGCGCCGCTATGTCGAAAGCCTGTCCGCCTATGCGCGGCAGTTTCTCGACATGATGGAAAAGCCCGATGTTGACCATATCAGTGGACTGTCTCCGGCGATCTCCATTGAACAGAAAACGACCTCGAAGAACCCGCGTTCGACTGTGGGAACCGTAACCGAGATCTATGACTATCTGCGTCTGTTGTTCGCGCGCGCAGGTACGCCGTACAGCCCGGCCACCGGCCAGCCGATCGAGGCGCAACAGGTGCAGGACATGGTCGACCGCATCATGGCGATGGAGGAGGGCACGCGGGGTTATCTGCTGGCTCCGATCGTGCGCGACCGCAAAGGTGAGTACCGGAAGGAATTTCTGGAACTGCGCAAGCAGGGGTTCCAGCGCGTGAAGGTGGATGGTGAGTTCCATGAGCTGGATCAACCCCCGACATTGGACAAGAAGTTCCGTCACGATATAGACGTTGTGGTTGACCGCCTGGTTGTTCGTGAAGGCATGGAAACGCGTTTGGCCGATAGCCTGCGCACCGCTCTGGATCTGGCGGACGGAATCGCGATTCTGGAAACCGCCCCACGAGAAGGAGAGCCGGAACGGATTACCTTCAGCGAGAACTTTGCCTGCCCGGTCAGCGGTTTCACTATCCCCGAGATCGAACCGCGCCTGTTTTCGTTCAATGCGCCATTCGGAGCCTGCCCGGATTGTGACGGCTTGGGGGTCGAGCTGTTCTTTGACGAGCGTCTCGTGGTGCCGGATCAGACGCTGAAACTGTATGACGGGGCCCTGGCACCATGGAGGAAAGGCAAGTCGCCGTATTTCCTTCAGACCATCGAGGCCATCGCCCGTCACTATGAGTTTGACAAGAACACGCCTTGGAAAGACCTGCCCAGCAAAGTGCAGCAGGTGTTCTTGCGGGGCTCGGGCGATGAGGAGATCCAGTTCCGCTATGACGAGGGCGGACGGGTGTACCAGGTGACACGCAGCTTCGAAGGCGTGATTCCAAATATGGAACGGCGTTATCGCGAAACTGATAGCGCGTGGATACGCGAGGAATTCGAACGGTACCAAAACAACCGCCCATGCGGCACCTGCGAAGGGTATCGTCTGCGCGCCGAAGCCTTGGCCGTGAAGATTGCGGGGCTGCATGTCGGTCAGGTGGTGCAAATGTCCATCCGCGAAGCGCTTGCCTGGATCGAGGATGCTCCGAACCATCTGAGCGCTCAGAAGAATGAGATCGCCCGGGCCATTCTGAAGGAAATCCGCGAGCGGCTGGGTTTCCTGAATAATGTTGGTTTGGAATACCTTACGCTATCTCGTTCAAGTGGAACCCTGTCAGGCGGCGAAAGTCAGCGTATTCGTCTGGCAAGCCAGATTGGATCGGGCCTGACCGGGGTGCTTTATGTATTGGACGAGCCCTCGATCGGCTTGCACCAGCGTGACAATGACCGGTTGCTTGGTACGCTCAAGAATCTGCGGGATCAGGGCAACACCGTGATCGTCGTCGAACATGACGAGGAAGCCATCCGCGAAGCCGATTATGTGTTCGACATCGGCCCCGGTGCGGGCGTGCACGGCGGGCAGGTGGTCAGCCACGGCACGCCCGAGCAGATCGCAGCGGATGCGGCCTCGATCACGGGGCAGTATCTGTCAGGTGTACGCGAGATTCCGGTACCCGCCGAGCGGCGCAAGGGGAACAAGAAAAAGGTGACGGTGGTAAAGGCTTCGGGCAACAACCTCAAGGACGTGACGGCCGAATTTCCTTTGGGCAAGTTTGTTTGTGTCACGGGTGTATCTGGCGGTGGTAAGTCGACCCTGACGATTGAGACGTTGTTCAAGACCGCCTCGATGCGCCTGAATGGCGCGCGGCAGACGCCTGCGCCGTGTGAGACAATCAAGGGTTTGGAGCATCTGGACAAGGTCATCGATATCGATCAACGCCCGATCGGGCGGACTCCGCGGTCGAATCCGGCAACCTATACCGGGGCCTTCACTCCGATCCGAGACTGGTTCGCCGGGCTGCCCGAGGCGAAAGCGCGAGGATACAAGCCGGGCCGTTTCAGCTTCAACGTGAAGGGCGGCCGCTGTGAGGCCTGTCAGGGGGACGGCGTCATCAAGATCGAGATGCACTTCCTTCCCGACGTCTATGTCACCTGCGAAACCTGCAAGGGCGCGCGGTACAATCGCGAGACGCTTGAGATCAAGTTCAAGGGCAAATCCATTGCGGATGTGCTTGATATGACGGTGGAAGACGCGCAGGAATTCTTCAAGGCCGTGCCATCGATCCGCGACAAGATGGATGCGCTGGCCCGCGTTGGTCTTGGCTATATCAAGGTGGGTCAACAGGCGACCACGCTGTCGGGTGGTGAGGCGCAGCGCGTGAAACTGTCCAAGGAACTGTCGAAACGATCAACCGGGCGGACGCTCTATATTCTGGACGAACCGACCACGGGTCTGCATTTCGAAGATGTACGCAAGCTGTTGGAAGTGCTGCATGAATTGGTCGATCAGGGGAATACCGTCGTGGTGATCGAACACAATCTGGACGTGGTGAAAACCGCCGACCATATCATCGACATCGGGCCTGAAGGCGGTGACGGCGGTGGAGAGATCGTAGCCGTCGGAGCGCCCGAAGAGATCGCTCAAGTCGAACGCAGTCATACCGGTAGGTATCTGAAAACCATGCTCAACCCGGATCGGGTGGCGGCGGAGTAGGCGGCTTCAGGCTGCCTTCACTCCACCGCCTGCTCAATCTAGTTTTTCTTGGTTGGGCAGGTGCTGATGCCCAACACAGAGTATATCGGGCATGAATTCAGCAGACCGGTGACCAACGGCACGATGCCGATCCACATCCAGGTTCCGTATCCCAATAGGGCGCCCAGAATAAGCGCGGCGCCTAATGCGATCCGAAGCGATTTGTCGAGCCCACCCATGTTTTTGGTCGTCACGTAAGAATCCTTTCCAAAAGGTTGCACCCTTTGGGTATCAAACATTCCGTGGGCGGAATATGACTTGGATCAACTTCGCCCACGCTTTTCAAACCGAGGCAGCATGGCGCTGAAATCGCGGCCCAGACCGTCCTCGTTTTCGACGAATTGCTCGTAAAGTGCAGTCGCGGCCTGTCCCATCGGTGTATCCGCATCCGCACTGGATGCGGCCTGTTGGCTGAGGCGCAGGTCCTTCAGCATCAACTCGGCTGCAAATCCAGGAGTATAGTCATTATCGGCTGGGCTTTGCGGGCCAACGCCCGGGGCAGGGCAATAGGCGTTCATCGTCCAGCTGTATCCGGATGAAGTGCTGACCACATCGAACATCTTTTGGCGGTCCAGACCCAGTTTGTCGGCCAGGGCAAAGGCCTCGCACGTGGCGATCATGGTCACGCCGAGGATCATGTTGTTGCAGATCTTGGCGGCCTGGCCGGCTCCGGCTTCGCCGCAGTGTACCGCTTTCTGCCCCATGATGTCGAACAGAGGAGCAGCCTTTGCAAAGGCGTCGTCTGACCCGCCGGCCATGAATGTCAGGGTGCCACCTGCCGCGCCGCCGACCCCCCCCGAAACCGGAGCGTCCACGAACAGCAGACCAGCGCCGCTGGCCTGTTCCGCGACTGCGCGTGCGCTGTCCACGTCAACTGTCGAGCAATCGATCAGCACGGCACCCTTTGCCATGGCGGGAATGATCTGATCCGCAACTGACCGCAGGATGGCGCCATTCGGCAGCATGGTAATGACTGCATCGGCAGAGGCGACGGCTTCGGTCGCAGTACCGGCCTGCGTCACCCCGTCAACGGCAACGCCTGCCGTGTCGAATCCGAGAACCTGATGGCCGGCCTTTGCCAGATTGGCCGCCATGGGTGCCCCCATGTTTCCCAGCCCTATGAACCCGATCTGCATCTCTCAGTCCTCCTCGAATGTCAGGGTGTCCGCACCCAATGGCTGCAACATTTTCGAGACGGCCACCAGGGGGACGTCCATATCGGGAAACTGCCAGTTCGGGTTGCGGTCTTTGTCTATGATCTGCGCGCGGATGCCTTCCAGAAAGTCACCATGCTCCATCGCCCGGTGGGTAAAGCGGTATTCCATCTCCAAGGCGCGCCGCATGGTCAGCGAGGGGCCACGCAGACGGTGCAGCATCTCGATCGTGCAGGCCACGGAAAGCGGCGCGTTTTTCGTTATTTTTTTCAGAGTTTTGTCTGCAAATTCCTGACCGTCATTGCGCAGGCTGATCAGGATATCGCCCAGAGTTTCACCGGAAAAATGCTTGTCGATTTCGGTTTGCAACTCTGCCAATTCGCCCTTGGGTGGTGTTTCGGCATGTTCGGCCACCAGTTCCGCGTTTCCAGACGCTTCCAGCATTTCGATCAGATCAGACCATTGCGATTGCGGTATGAAATGGTCGGCAAACCCCGCAAAGATCGCGTCCGCAGGCCCCATTCTGAAGCCCGTGGTCCCAAGGAATTCACCCAGTCGCCCCGGTGCAAGGGCCAGCATCAAAGACCCGCCGACATCCGGAACCAAGCCAATCGAGCATTCCGGCATTGCAATCATGGAGCTTTCTCCGACGACGCGGTGGCTGCCATGGCAGCCGATTCCGACACCTCCGCCCATGGTAAACCCCTGAAGAAAACTGATGACCGGTTTGGGATATTCGAAGATCAGGGCATTCAGACGATATTCATCGCGCCAGAACTTCTGACCATAGGCATAATCGCCCTTGGTGCCCGTTTCATAAAGTTCGGCGATGTCACCCCCCGCACAAAAGGCTTTTTCCCCCTCGGCGTCCAGAACGATCAGGTCAACGGCATCGTCTTCCCGCCAATTGCGCATCGCTGTGTCGATGGCCATGCACATGTCATAGCTCAGCGCGTTCAGCGCATGAGGACGGGTCAGGGTGATGCGACCGGCACGGCCTGTGGTGCGGATTTCAATATCTGACATCGGGGCCTCAGCGATTGGCGAGCAACTGGCGTGAAACGATCACGCGCATAATCTCATTCGTGCCTTCCAAAATCTGATGCACGCGAAGATCGCGCACAAGCTTTTCGATGCCGTAATCCGCAAGATATCCGTACCCGCCATGCAGTTGCAGGCACTGATCCACCACCTTCGATCCGGTTTCGGTCACGAATTTCTTGGCCATGGCGCAGAATTTCGTGGCATCGGGCGCGCCGTTGTCCAGTTTCCACGCCGCCTGACGCAGGAAGGTGCGGGCGGCCTGTAATTCGATCTCCATATCCGCCAGACGGAACTGAAGCGCCTGGAACTGATCGATGGATTGGCCGAACGCCTTGCGCTCGGACATGTATTGCAGGGTCATATCCAGCCCGGCCTGTGCAGCCCCAAGAGAACAGGCCGCGATATTGAGCCGCCCGCCATCGAGGCCCATCATCGCGTATTTGAAGCCGTCGCCTTCGGTGCCCACCAGGTTGCCTGCGGGAATTTTGCAGTCGTCAAACTGAACCTGCGCAGTGGGTTGGCTTTTCCAACCCATTTTCTGTTCCAGCGCCCCAAAGCTGAGCCCCGGCGTGCCGTCCTCGACATATACGGTCGAGATCCCCTTGGGCCCGTCCTGACCGGTGCGTACCATGCAAACATAGGCATCCGAATAGCCACCGCCCGAAATGAACGCCTTGGTACCGTTCAACGTATATCCTTCGTTGGTGCGTTCGGCGCGGGTTTTCAAGGCCGCCGCGTCAGAGCCGGAACCGGGTTCCGTCAGGCAATAGCTCAGAACCGTATTCAGGCTCAGAACATCCGGCATGATGCGCGCCTTTAGGTCATCATCTGCGAAATTGTCCAACATCTTGGCGCACATGTTGTGGATCGACAGGAAGGCGGCGACCGAGGGGCAGGCCATCGACAGCGCCTCGAAAACCAGCGTGGCATCCAAGCGGGTCAGATTTGACCCTCCGCTTTCCTCGGATACGTACAGCGCGCCGAAACCAAGCTCGCCTATCTGGGGCCACAGGGTTTTGGGAATGGTTCCGTCCGCTTCCCACTGGCGCGCAAAGGGGGCGATGTTTTCCTGCCCGAACGCGTGCGCCATGTCGAATATGGCCGTTTGTTCCTCGCTGAGTGCGAAATCCATGACGCTCCCTCCAGTCGGCAATGAATTGAACGGTTGTTTATTTCTGAATTCTTACAGAAATTTTGCAGGCGCAACAATGAGTCGGTTGAAACGGATCACAAGCCGGAAACGTTCAGAGATCGGCGTGAAATTCCTCGATCAGGTGGCGCACGACGGCTTGCCCCGGATCGTCCCCCCGCGCTGTTGCCTCGGCATGAATACGGCGTTGGCGCGTGGCGGAAGTGCCGTTTTCAGCAATCTGCCTGAGCCGTGCAAGCTCGGTCATCGTGCCAAGTGCTTCGGTGTCTTCTGCCAACAACCCCATGAGATCGCCGATCAGTTCGGACATGGGCTTGACCGAACGGTCGCCGAAATCGATCAGCCCTTCACCCACTCCGTAGCGCTGTGCGCGCCAGCGGTTTTCACCGATCAGGAAACGATCATATTGCCGCCAGCGCAGGTTGCGGTCTTTCAGGCGGCACAGCATCCGGGTCAAGGCCTGCACCAGTGCCGCCAACGACAACGTGTGCTCCAGCCGGGGCTGAACATCCATGATCCGTGTTTCCAAAGTCGGGAAACGATGCGAAGGGCGCAGATCCCACCAGATCTTGGTGGTGTCTTCTATGACGCCAAGCTCGACCAGAATACCCGTGGTCCGTTCATACTCGCTCCAACTGGCAAAAACTGGCGGTAGCCCGGTGCGGGGCAGGTTGTCGAACACCGTCAGCCGGTATGAAGACAGGCCGGTATCCTCGCCGTTCCAGTAAGGCGAAGAAGTGGACAGCGCCAGGAGATGCGGCAGAAAGTATGACAGTTGCGGCATCAGGTCGGCCCGAAGCGCAGGGTCTTCGACCCCAACATGAACATGCATCCCGCAGATCAGCATCCGCCGGGCAACGCCGCCGAGTGCGTGTTGCAACGCGTCATACCGTTCTTTCCGGGTGTGGTGTTGATCTTTCCAGTTGGCGAAGGGATGGCACGAGACGGCGATAGGGGACAGGTTGTATTCACCCGCCCGTTTCGACACGCATGACCGCAGCCGCTTCAGATCTTCGCGCGCTGAAGCGACCGTGGTGTGTGGTCTGGTTCCAACCTCTATCTGGCATTGCAGGAACTCGGGGCTGACCTGACCTTCGAAATCGCTTTGGCAGGCCGCCATCAACGCTTCGGGGGCTTCGGACAATTGCAGGCTGTCACGATCCACCAACAGGTATTCTTCTTCGATCCCGAGTGTAAATTCCTGCTGCATGGGGCCCCTCGCAGTTGTCAGTTCCATCAGTGAATACGGAAATTTTCGTTTTGCCAAGGGTTTGCCCGGCTTGCCCTTGCAGTGAAACGGTTTGCAACGGTAAGGAACATTGCATCACAGATCGCGGAGCCAGCGCCTTGAAACCCAGAAAATTCCCGAAGATCAACGCAGCCCTTGAAGAATTGGGGGTGAAACTGGTCGACAGAGTTACGGAACAGGATGAACGGGCGCGGCTGGAAGCCTTCGAAGCGGCAGGAGGGTTGACGCGCCCCGCCTATGCGTTGTCGCCGGGGATGGAGGGGTTCGACATCTCGCAACTGGTGGCGGAACACGAGCGTCACAAAACAGCCCTTGAGGCGCTGAAAGATCCCGCACGCAACCAGACCGGTTATCGTATCGGCAATGGTTACTATGACAGCCCGGATGCGGATGCGTTGTATCTGATGATCCGCCGCTTTCAGCCCAAACGCGTGATCGAGGTCGGATGCGGCAATTCCACCCGTGTGACCCGTCAGGCAATCATCGACGGCAATCTGGATACCACCATTACCGCTGTTGATCCGTACCCACGCGCCGATATCGCCCATGTGGTCGACCGGTTCGAACAGAAACGTCTTGAAGATACAGACCCGGCACTGTTCGCAGAGCTGGAGGCCGGAGACATTCTGTTCATCGATTCCAGCCATGTTGTGCGGATGAGCAACGATGTCGCCCATCTGTTCTGCCGCATCATACCTTCGCTCAACACCGGCGTGGTGATCCACGTTCACGACGTGTTTTTGCCCTACGAATATCCCAAGCGCTTCTTCTATGATTGCCCGGGCTGGGGAGAGCAGTACGTATTGCACAGCTTGCTGCAATCTGGCGCGTATTCAATGCTTTGGCCGGGATATTACCTGCAACAGGATCGGCCTGATGCCGTTGTTGCCTTGCCGTTCCTGGCCGAGGGGCGGGCGCAAAGCATCTGGGTGCAGCTCAAAGAAAACTGAAACCAAAGTGATCCATTGCGGCAAAAGGTCCGTAACCCTTTCCATAACACGCTGGAGAGGAGAAGACAGCTATGTTCCGTCGTACATTCATGGGCGCAGCCGCCGCACTTGCATTTGCTATGCCGCTCAAGGCTCAGGCCGCTGATATCGTCGACACCGCCGTTGCCGCCGGGTCGTTCAACACTCTGGTCGCCGCCGTTCAGGCTGCAGGCTTGGTTGACACCCTGAAAGGTGATGGTCCGTTCACCGTGTTTGCACCCACGGACGAAGCCTTTGCTGCGCTTCCTGAAGGCACTGTCGAGACGCTTTTGAAACCAGAAAACAAGGATCAACTGGTCGCGATCCTGACCTATCACGTGGTACCGGCCAAGGTTATGTCCGGTGATATCGCGGGCAAACGCGCCAAGGTTCTGACTGTTCAGGGCGACCGGCTGAGCGTCAACGCCAAAAACGGTGTGAAAGTGAACGACGCCAAGGTCGTACAGGCCGACATCGAAGCCAGCAATGGTGTCATCCACGTCGTCGACGCGGTAATCCTGCCGGAATAAACGCCGTCTTCCGAAGACAAGAAAGCCCCGGCGATTGACCGGGGCTTTTGCTTTTCAGAGAGGGTGGATCAGACCAGTCTAACCTGCGTGCCGACTTTTACCAGCGGATACAGCTCCTCGACATGCTGGTTGTACAGGCCAATGCAACCTGACGAGCTCTGACGACCGATCTTGCGGGTGTCGTGTGTGCCATGAACAAGATAGGCAGGCCAACCCAGATACATGGCGCGGGTTCCCAGTGGGTTGCCGGGATCGCCACCTTCCATCCGAAGTGGCAGCGAAGGGTCACGTTCGCGCATCGATGCCGTAGGTGTCCAGCTTGGGAATTCAGTTTTGCGCACTACTTTTGTGTATCCGCGTTTGGTAAGCTCTTCGCTCATGGGTACGGAACTTGGGTACAGTTTGTATGTGCCGTCAGGCCCCCAGTAATGGACGGCGCGGCTGGTGATATCGGCCAACAGGCAACCAACGCCCAATTCATCGAAATGGTCCTGCCAATTCTGCTGCGAGAAGGATGATATGTTGCGTCGGACTGGCAATTGCGTACTGATCGCGTCTTCCGTTTCAGGGAAAGCATCCGTGCTTTGTGCCCGAACAAGGGCAGGTGTTGCCACCAAAGAGGCCACGCCCAGCAAGGCAGAGCGACGGGTCATACGGGATTGGGACAAGGTTGCCTCCGATAAGTTCACTGCTCAGTACATCGTTCACGCCAAAATATGGGTGTTGGTTGAATTTTTCCAGAGTGAACCACTTGAATTTCCTGTGACCGAGCGGACGAAAGCTGGTTTTCGGCGGAAAGATGCAAAAAGCCCGGCCATTGAACGGGCCGGGCTTCAAGCGTCAGGAAACTGTGGGATCAGTCCATTGCTTTGAAGTTGAACTCGCCACCTTCCTTGATGCCTGACGGCCAGCGTGCGGTCACGGTTTTGGTGCGGGTGTAGAACTTGAAGCTGTCCGGGCCGTGCTGGTTCAGATCGCCAAACATGGATTTCTTCCAACCGCCGAAGGTGTGATAGGCCAGCGGAACCGGAATCGGAACATTGATGCCGACCATTCCGATGTTCACACGGCTGGCAAAGTCACGTGCGGTATCGCCATCGCGGGTAAAGATCGCGGTGCCGTTGCCGTATTCGTGATCCATGGCCAGTTTAAGGGCCTCTTCGTACGAACCCGCGCGCACGGTGGACAGAACCGGGCCAAAGATTTCCTGTTTGTAGATGTCCATCTCGGGCGTCACGTGGTCGAACAGGTGCGGGCCGACAAAGAAGCCGTCCTCATAGCCTTGCAGGCTGAAGTCGCGGTTGTCGACAACCAGTTTCGCACCCTGTTCGACGCCTGAATTGATCAGGCCCAGAATGCGCTGTTTGGCGGCGGCGGTCACAACCGGGCCCATGTCGACATCATCGCCGGCAGTGTAGGGGCCAACCTTCAGCTTTTCGATTCGCGGCACCAGTTTTTCGATCAGTGCGTCCGCGGTCTCTTCACCCACGGGAACAGCAACCGAAACGGCCATGCAACGTTCGCCAGCCGCACCGAAACCGGCGCCAACCAGCGCGTCCGCCGCCTGATCCAGATCGGCGTCGGGCATGACGATCATGTGGTTCTTGGCACCGCCGAAGCACTGTGCTCGTTTCCCATTCGCGGTTGCGCGGCTGTAGATATACTGTGCGATCGGGGTTGAACCCACAAAGCTGACGCCCTGGATGATCTCGCTGTCGAGGATGGTGTCGACAGCTTCCTTGTCGCCGTTCACGACCTGGAAAACGCCTTTGGGCAGGCCTGCTTCGACGAACAGTTCAGCCAGCATCAGGGGCACGGACGGGTCGCGTTCGGACGGTTTCAGAACAACGGCGTTACCGCAGGCCAGGGCAGGGCCAACGTGCCAGAGCGGCATCATGGCCGGAAAATTGAACGGCATGATCGAGCCGACAACACCCAAAGGCTGGCGCATGGAATACATGTCAATGCCGGGGCCCGCGCTGTCGGTGAACTCACCCTTCAGCATCTGCGGTGCGCCAATGCAGTATTCGATCACTTCCAGACCACGCTGCAAATCACCCTTGGCGTCGGGGATGGTTTTGCCGTGCTCGCGGCTCAGCGCTTCGGCCAGTTTGTCCATGTCGCGGTTCATCAGGCCGACCATGGCCATCATGACGCGCGCGCGTTTCTGCGGGTTGGTTGCGCCCCATGCGGGCTGGGCCGCGGCGGCGGCCTCGATCGCGGAGGTGGTTTCCGCCGCACTGGCCATCGGGCACTTGTATTGAACTTCACCCGTTGCCGGGTTGTAGACGTCGTCGAAACGACCGGACGTTCCGGCGACCATTTCGCCGTTCAGGAAATGGGTCAGGTCTTGCATCAATAGCTCCTCCGATAGATTTGCGCGCAGAATAGGCTTGCAGAAATCCCGCGAACAGAGGCAATGTCTCAAAAGAGTTTTGCAAAAATGCAAAAGGGATCAAAATGACCCCAAATTGGGATGATATGCGGATTTTCCTGGCTGTTGCGCGCGAGGAAAGCCTGTCTTCCGCTGGTCGTATCCTGAAGATCGACCCTGCCACCGTCGGTCGACGCATTGCGCGCCTGGAGGCAACGCTGGATTCCACATTGTTCACCAAGTCGCAGCAAGGCTATGTTCTGACCCCGGCGGGCCAGCGGCTGTTGGAACACGGGCTGCACGCAGAAGAGGCGATGCGCGCGGCGGCCGGGGCGGTAACAGGACCAACGAAAACGCTAAGCGGGCAAATCCGGATTGGTGCGCCGGACGGCAGTGCCAACTACCTGCTGCCGCAGGTGTGTTCCAAAATCAGCGACGCAAACCCTGATCTGGACATTCAGATCCTTGCGCTTCCGCGTGTGATCAACCTGTCCCGTCGCGAGGCGGATATGGCGGTTACGGTCAGTGCGCCGACCGCTGGACAGCTGTTGGTGAAGAAGGTCAGCGACTACAAGCTGCACATGGTCGCGACCGAAGAGTATCTGAAGCGACATGATCCGATCCGGAGCATAGCTGACCTGAAGGGCCACAGGTTGATCGGCTATATCCCTGATATGATCTTTGACCGGGAACTTGACTACCTGAATGACATTGGCGTTGACCGTGTCGCTCTTGCATCGAATTCGGTATCGGTTCAACTGCGGCAAGTCTGTCTGGGAACAGGGGTGTGCGTGGCGCATGATTTCACGTTGCCGTTCCACCCGGGGCTTCGGAAAATCCTGACGGATCAAGTGAGTTTGACGCGCAGCTTCTATCTGGTCAGGCATCAGGGGGACCAGCGCAACGAGCGGTTGAACCGCTTTGCGGATGCCCTGACACGCGGTATTCGCGATGAAGTGCTTCGTTTGGAAGCAGGTCCCGACGCTTGACAGGTCGCGGCAATCGCGCAACGCTTTGGAATAAGTGTTATTATTCCGGAGGTATTCTTCATGCTAGTCCAGGCCATCCTGAAGTCCAAAGCGACAGATGGTGTCGTGACCGTGGCGTCAACGGCGACAATCTCAGAGGCCTCGAAGATTCTTGCGGACAAGCGGATCGGAACGGTCGTTGTTTCCGACGACGGTGGCGAAACCGCGGCCGGCATCCTGTCGGAACGAGACATCGTCCGGGAACTGGCGGCCAGCGGCAGTGGTTGTCTGAACCAACCGGTAAAGTCTTATATGACCCAAGACCTCGTCACGGCGACGCGCCAGACCACCGTGGAAGACATCATGTCCCGTATGACAGAGGGGCGCTTTCGCCACATGCCGGTGGTTGAAGATGGAAAACTCGTAGGCATTGTCACTTTGGGTGATGTGGTGAAGGCTCAGCTTTCCGAACTTGCGATGGAAAAAGATGCCCTTGAAGGCATGATAATGGGGCACTGACGACAAGGGTTGCCCAAGCAATCACTTGCACCTGCAGCAAAGTTATGTTTGCTTGCGCAGAAATTTTGTTGCGCAGGAGGGCGCGATGCGGGTTGGATTGTATCCTGGAACCTTTGATCCCATCACCATGGGGCACATCGATATCATCCGTCGGGCGGCAGCTTTGGTGGACAAACTGGTTATCGGTGTGGCCATCAACCGGGACAAGGGCCCTCTGTTCTCGCTGGAAGAGCGCGTGGCCATGATCGAAGCGGAATGCGCCAGGCTGTCCGAGCAGACCGGAACCGAAATCATCGCGCATCCCTTTGAAAACCTGCTGATTGATTGTGCGCGGGATGTAGGCGCGCAAATCATCGTGCGCGGCCTGCGTG
Organism: Ruegeria sp. HKCCD6604; assembly: GCF_013110635.1. Classification (NCBI taxonomy): domain Bacteria; kingdom Pseudomonadati; phylum Pseudomonadota; class Alphaproteobacteria; order Rhodobacterales; family Roseobacteraceae; genus Ruegeria; species Ruegeria sp. HKCCD6604. The sequence goes on from NZ_WVQW01000001.1 coordinate 234,289, forward strand.
CGGTTGCCGATTTCGAATACGAATTTCAGATGGTCGGCATGAACCGGGCTCTGGACGATTCGATCGAGACCGTGTTCCTGATGGCCGAAGCGCGCCATCAGGCGATCGCGTCCAAGCTGGTGAAGGAAATCGCCCGGCTGAACGGGGACGTGTCGAAATTCGTCACGCCCCGTGTCAATGATGCGCTGAAAAAAAGGTTAGGCTAAGGCACCCATTGCGGCCGCAGTATCCAGCATCCGGTTCGAAAAGCCCCATTCATTGTCATACCACGCCAGCACACGAACCAGCGTGCCATCAGTGACTTTGGTTTCAGCCAGTGACACGGTCGAGCTGTGCGGGTCGTGATTGAAGTCGATGGAAACCAGAGGACGGCTTTCCGCGGCAAGAACGCCGGGGATTTTGGCAGCCGCATCGACGAACAGTTGGTTGACCTCTTCTTCGGTCGTGGGGCGTGAAACCTCGGCCACAAGATCAACGACCGAGACATTGGGGGTTGGAACGCGGATGGCCTGACCGGTCAGTTTTCCTTTGAGTTGCGGCAGCACCAGGCCCACGGCAGCGGCCGCACCGGTTGTCGTAGGGATCATCGACAGCGCCGCCGCTCGGGACAGGTAGGGATCTTTTCCCACTGTATCATGCACCGGCTGGCTGGCAGTGTAAGCGTGAACAGTGGTCATGTTGCCGTGCTTGATACCAAGGCCGGCATCCAGAGCAGCAGCAACAGGAGACAGACAGTTGGTGGTGCAGGACGCGTTGGACACCACCAGATCATCGGCGGTCAGCTCGCCATCGTTGACGCCAAAGACGATGGTTTTCACACCGCCGTCACCTCTGGCCGGGGCAGAGATCAGAACTTTCCGGGATCCGTTCTTGAAGTGACGTTCCGCCGCCTCGCGCGTACGAAACACACCCGTACATTCCAGAACGACGTCTATATCCGACCAGGGCAGATCCTCGGGGTTGCGCTCGCTGCTCAGCCGAATTGGTCCACGACCCACGTCCAGACCTGCATCGCTGAGCGTAACCGGGTTGGGGTAGCGGCCGTGAACGCTGTCAAATTCAAACAGGTGCGCGTTCATCTCGGGTTTGCCAAGATCGTTGATCGCGACGATCTCAACGTCCGTACGTCCGCTTTCCATCACCGCGCGCAGAACCCCGCGCCCGATCCGTCCAAATCCGTTGATCGCCAGTTTCAAGGTCATGGTCTGCTCCGTCCAAATGTCTCAGCAAGATGAGTTAGCGCTAACAATGACAGATCAAGCGAAATGTCAAGGAAAACCTCTGTCAGCGCCAGAAAGCGAGCCAGTCCAGAAAGTCGTAAAGCTTCTTTCCGAGGAAAAGCAGATGTTCGGTGCCGTACAGCGCCACATCCAGCATGATACCGCCGAGAAGAAGAAGGCCGAGCCAGATAGCGATTTGGTTGGTCATGGCTGTCCCGAACGTAAAATGCCCGCTCAGATAACCTGAGCGGGCATCAAGGTACAAGCGAAGTCCGAAGGGTCAGTTAAGGCGGCCCATCGCAACAGCTACGTCGGCCATACGGACCGAGAAGCCCCATTCATTGTCGTACCAGGCCAGAACGCGGACCATGCGGTCATCGACAACGCGGGTCTGATCCGGTGCAAAGATCGAGCTTTCCTCGGTGTGGTTGAAGTCGGTCGACACCAGCGGAGCGGGCTCATATCCCAGAACGCGCTGCATCGGGCCTTTGGCGGCCTCTTCGACGATGGCGTTGATTTCCGCCGTGCTTGTGTCGCGTGAGGCACGGAACGTCAGGTCCACCGCTGAAACATTCGGGGTAGGGACGCGAATGGCGGAACCGTCAAGACGGCCTTTCAGGTTTGGCAGAACTTCACCCAGCGCCTTGGCGGCGCCGGTCGAGGTCGGGATCATCGACATTGCAGCAGCGCGGGCGCGATAGAGGTCGCTGTGACGGCGGTCCAGTGTCGGCTGGTCGCCTGTGTAGGCGTGGATGGTCGTCATGATGCCGTGTTCGATACCGACGCCCTCGTCCAGCACCTTGGCCAGCGGGGCGAGGCAGTTGGTCGTGCACGAACCGTTCGAAACCATGTTGTCATTGGCGGCCAGCGTGTTGTGATTGACGCCGAAAACGATGGTCTTGTCCACGTTCTTGCCCGGAGCCGACAGAAGAACCTTGCCGGCGCCACGTTCCAGATGCGTTTTGGCCTTCAGGCCATCGTTGAACTTGCCGGTGCATTCGAGAACGACGTCACAGCCTTCCCAGTCCAACTCGGTCATGTCGTAGGTCGAGAACATCTGCATCGGGCCGCGACCCAGATCCATGGTATTGCCGTCAATGGTGATGTCGCGCGGAAAACGCCCGTGAACACTGTCATATTTCAGCAGATGCGCCGAGGTTTCCAACGGGCCAGTTGCGTTGACTTTGATCACTTCGATGTCGTTGCGCCCGGACGCGGCGATGTGCGACAGGGTGCAGCGGCCAATACGGCCAAAACCATTGATACCGACCTTGATGGTCATATGACGTCTCCAGATGCGCTTGCTTTGAGGGCCATATAACGGCGAAAAGGGAATCTCAAAAGGGCAAAAACGGCATATTTTTAAGGTGTTAGCGCAAACCTGCGCCGGTTGCGCTAACGCTTGCGCTAGCCGTTGGATCAGGTAGGGTCCGGTTGGCGACAGCAGATTGAAGGGAAGCGCGATGAGTGGTCTTTTGGCCCTGTTGGATGATGTGGCGGGCATTGCCAAAGTTGCGGCGGCATCAGTGGATGATGTGGTCGCGGCGGCAGGCAAAGCGGGGGCCAAAACCGCCGGTGTGATCATTGATGACGCAGCAGTGACGCCGAAATACGTGCAAGGTTTCGCCCCGGCGCGCGAGTTGCCGATCATCTGGCGCATTGCGCGCGGGTCGATCTTCAACAAGATCATACTCTTGCTGCCCGTCGCCTTGTTGCTGGCCAATTTTGCGCCGTGGCTGATCACGCCCTTGTTGATGCTTGGCGGGTCATATTTATGTTTTGAAGGGGCCGAGAAGATTTTTCATGTGCTGTTTCCTCATGGCAGCCATGTGATCGAGGACGACATGAAAAACCGCGATCCGGGCCACCTGGAGGAGCAAAAGGTCAAGGGCGCTATCAAGACCGATTTCATTCTGTCTGCCGAGATCATGACCATTGCATTGGCGGCGATCGAAGCCCCGAACCTGTGGATGCAGGCTGCGACGCTGGCCGTTGTCGGGATCGGCGTGACGGTGGCCGTCTATGGGTCCGTCGCGCTGATCGTGAAAATGGATGATGTGGGGCTTTATCTGGCGCAGAACGCGCCGACACCTATCGGTCGCGGTCTGGGCCGAGGGTTGGTCAAGGCAATGCCTGGGGTGATGAAAACCCTGTCGATTGTGGGAACTGCGGCGATGCTGTGGGTGGGGGGCTCGATCGTCATCCACGGGATGGAGGTTCTGGGCTTTGGCTGGCTGGGCCATCATATCCATGATTGGGCCTATGCCATTGGGCATTCCGTGTCTGATCAATGGGTTGGTGCGGTTGAGTGGGTATCCAAGGCCACGATGGATGGCGTATTTGGTTTGGCGTGGGGATTGGTTTTGATCCCGGTGGCGACCAAGATAATCATGCCGCTGTTCAGCAAATCCGAAACGCATTGAAACCAAAATGAAAAGGGCGGCCAAGGCCGCCCTTTACTCGATCAGAAGGGACTGTCTTACAGTCCCAATAATTCCTTGACCTTGGCCACGGTTGCTTCGGCCGTGATGCCGAAATGCTTGTACAGCTCACCGGCAGGGGCCGAGGCACCAAAGCTGGACATGCCGATGAAGCCTGCCTTGGCTTCGCGGCCACGCTCGCCCAGCAGCCAGCGATCCCAGCCACCGGCGCGCACGGCGGCCTCGATGCCGACGCGGGCCGGACCGGCAGGCAGTACCCGCTTGCGATAGGCTTCGTCCTGCTGTGCGAACAGCTCCATGCAGGGCATCGAGACGACGCGGGTGCCGATGCCTTCGGCTTCGAGCATCGCTTTGGCTTCCATGGCCAGCGAAACCTCTGACCCGGTGGCAATCAGGATCGCCTGACGCTTGCCCTCGGCCTCGGCCAGAACATAGGCGCCTTGTGCGGTCAGGTTCTTGGTCTTGTGATCCTTGCGCACGGTCGGCACGCCCTGGCGGGTCAGCGACAGGACCGAGGGGCTGTCCTTGAAGGTCAGCGCCAGTTCCCAGGCTTCGGCGGTTTCGATCGTATCGGCGGGGCGGAACACATAGGTGTTCGGCGTCGCGCGCGAGATGGCCAGATGTTCCACCGGCTGGTGGGTCGGACCGTCCTCGCCCAGACCGATCGAGTCATGGGTCATTACGAAAACCGACGGGATCTTCATCAGTGCCGCCAGCCGCATGGATGGGCGGGCATAATCGGTGAAGGCCATGAAGGTGCCGCCATAGGGGCGGATACCGCCGTGCAGCGCCATACCGTTCATCGCTGCGGCCATGCCGTGTTCGCGAATGCCGTAGTGGATATAGCGGCCCTTGCGGTTTTCCGGCAGGAACACGCCCATATCAGCCGATTTTGTGTTGTTCGATCCGGTCAGGTCGGCCGAGCCACCAACAGTCTCGGTCATGATCGGGTTCACGACGTTCAGAACTTTTTCGGACGAGGCGCGGGTGGCCAGTTTCGGCTGCTCTTCAGACATCTGCTTTTTGAACGCACGAATGGCGCCAGCCAGCCGCTTGGGGGCCTCAAATGCATAGGCGCGTTTGAATTCGGCCTGCTTCCTCTCGGAAAGCTGGGCAAAACGTTCTTCCCAAGCCGCACGTTCGTCTGCACCGCGTGCACCAATGGCTTCCCAAGCGGTTTTGACGTTGGCTGGAACTTCGAATGTGTCGTGCGGCCAGCCATAGGCCTCTTTCGCGGCTTTCAGCTGTTCCTGATCCGTCAGTGCGCCATGACCCTTCGAGGTGTCCTGCGCAGCATGACCCAGGGCGATATGGGTTTCACAGGCGATCATGGTTGGTTTCTTGGACTTTTTCGCCTGAACTATGGCCGCATCGATGGCTTTGGGGTCATGACCGTCGATCTCAATCACGTGCCAGCCAGAGGCCGCAAACCGGCGGACCTGATCGGTGCGATCGGCGATATCGACAGTGCCGTCGATGGTGATGTTATTGTTGTCCCAGAAGACGATCAGTTTGCTCAGCTCATGGCGGCCGGCCAATGTGATCGCTTCCTGACTAACACCTTCCATCAGACAGCCGTCACCCGCGATCACGTAAGTATAGTGATCCACGACCTTCTTGCCGTAATGCGCGCGCTGGATTTCCTCGGCCATGGCAAAACCCACGGCGTTCGAGATACCCTGACCAAGCGGGCCGGTCGTGGTTTCAACACCGTCGATCAGAAAGTTTTCAGGGTGGCCCGCGGTCTTGGCGCCCAACTGGCGAAAATTCTTGATCTCTTCCAGCGTCACATCGGCATGACCGGTGAGATAGAGAAGCGAATAAACCAGCATCGAACCGTGACCAGCCGACAGGATGAACCGATCGCGGTCCGGCCAGTTCGGGGCCGAGGCGTCGAATTTCAGGTGCTTTTCGAACAGAACGGTCGCAACATCGGCCATGCCCATCGGCATACCGGAATGGCCGGAATTTGCGGCGGCGACGGCGTCAAGGGTCAGGGTGCGGATGGCCGCAGCTTTGTCCCAGTGTTCGGGGTTGGCTTTGCGCAGCGCAGTCAGGTCCACGGGCGTTGTTCCTTTGGATAAAAAGCAGATTGCGCGCTCAATACCATTCAACACCCAAAGTGCAAGCGGAACCGGGCTTTGGCAACGCACGATAGGTGAAGAGCGCGGCCCAAGTGATTGAAACCAAACAGTGGGTATTTTCTGTCGCATTCCGTTAGACTGTCGGTAAGCGGGATTCGGTATTGATTCGGATCACTTCGCGACAGAATGAACCTTGATAAAGAGGTGACAGGGGCATGAGCCAGTTAGAGGAACTACAGCACCGTATTATTGCTGCGATGGACCGTATCAGTGCGGGCGTCGAAGGGTTGGGCGGTGCGTCCCGGAACGCTGAAGTAAGTGAGAGGCTTCAGGCCGAACTTGAAGACGAAAGAGTTGCCAATGCGCAGCTTCAGGAACGACTGAAGACCCTGAAAGAGCAGCACGAAAAACAAGTGGACGCGTTGCGTGCTGATCTGGAAGAGTTGCGCACGGAACCAGCGGATGCCCCAGACGCGGATGCGCTGCGCGCAGAGCTGGAGGAAGCCCGGGCGAAAATCGCGTCTGTCGAAGCGGCCCGCGCCGAGCTGGCCGAGGCCAAGGCGGCCTTGGACAACAGTGCCGAACTGGACGCGTTGAAGGCCGAGAACGAAAGGCTGCGCGCCGAACTTGACGGCATCGAAGATCCTTCGGCGGTGAAAGCCGAGCTTGAGCAATTGCGTGAATTGCTTGCTCAGGCAAAAGAAGTCGAGGCGGAAAACAGCCGCCTCAAGGCAGAGCTTGAAGATACGGTACGGGTCGATGATCTGAGCGCCGAGCTTGAGATGCTGCGGGCCGAACGGGCCAGCCATGGCGCTGCGATGTCCCGCCTGGATGACGATCTGCAACGTATGCGCAAGGCGAACGAGCAGTTGCGGAATTCGGTCGAAGAGTTGCGTTCCGCGGCCGCAGAAGGGCTGACGGACGCTGAATTGCTGAACCGCGCCACCGTTGCCGAGCTTGAGGCAACGCGTGCGGCGCAGGCTTCGGATGCCGCCGAAGCGCAGGCCGTGTTGGCACGGTTGGAACCTCTGCTGTCGCAGGCAAAACTTGTAGAAGGTGAGGTAGAGTAATGCCCGAGGTAACCATTCATATTGGCGGGCGGGGTTTTGACGTGTCCTGCCGGGACGGGGAAGAACCCTTTCTGCACGCGGCCGCCAAAATGCTGGATGACGAAGCGCAGGTTCTGTCCGATCAGATTGGGCGGATGCCGGAAGCGCGCATGTTGCTGATGGCCGGTCTGCTGCTGGCTGACAAGACGGCGGCGACGGAAGACAAGGTCAAGTCGCTGGAGGCCAGGCTGGCCGAGGCCGAGGCCGAGCTTCAATCGCTGAGAAACGCGCCCGCGCCGGAACCTGAACGTATTGAAGTCGCGGTGGTGCCGCCATCCGTCACGGATACGCTGGCCGAGCTGGCAGCACGTGCGGAAGCGCTGGCTTCGGTCGTCGAGGAGAAGAAGGCACAATGACATATCTGCGCAATTTCTTCTGCGGTGCTTTGCTTGTTTTCCCGGCAACAGCGGCACTCGCCGAAATCGACATTCTGTCTGTCACCTTTACCTGCGAGAACGGCGTGCCGTTGCCGGTGACCTATTTCAACGCGCCCGACGGTTCAGGCGCGGCGGCGACGATGGTGGACAACACTCTGGTCGCGATGCGTCAGGTCGAAAGCGGGTCGGGCATCCGCTATGAATCTCTCGGAGCCGAAGGAACCTATATCCTGCGCTCAAAAGGCTGGAACGCGTCAATCAGCTATTTGGCGGCAGGTGCCGCCAATGAGCAGGCGATTTATCGGGACTGTTCCAGCCGGTAGGCAGGACTACGCGTTTGCTTCGCGGATTTTGTCGGCTGCTTCCTTGTTGTAGCCGACACCGTTTTCATCAAAAAGCGTGTCCAGCTCACCCGAAAGGGTCATCTCGGTGATGATGTCGCAACCGCCTACGAATTCGCCTTTGACATACAGCTGCGGCACGGTCGGCCAGTCGGAATAATCCTTGATGCCCTGGCGCACGTCTTCGTCGGCCAGCACGTTCACGTCGGTGTATTCGACGCCCATATAGTTCAGAACGCCGGCCACGCGCGAGGAAAACCCGCATTGCGGCATTTCCTTGGTGCCTTTCATGTACAGCACCACGTCATTGGCTTTGACGGTTTCGTCGATCTGGGTTTTCACATCGGTCATTTTGCGTTTCCTATTCGTTTCTCCAACGGGAGAGTCATATGTTCGCCTCGAAAGAAGCCGAGAAGCTTATTCTGGCACTTTGGTGGTGAGCGCCAGCGCGTGCAATTCTCCGTCCGGGCCGTCCATCTTGCCCTTCAGAGCTGCGTAAACAGCGCGCTGTTGCTGAACCCGGTTTTTGCCGCGAAAGCTTTCATCCACCACCATGGCAGACATATGAACACCGTCACTTCCGCCGACCTGAATCTCGGCGTCGGGAAAGGCTTCGCGCAGCAGGTGTTCGATTTCGTGGGCGCTCATCGGCATGTAGGTATCTCCAGAAGGTCTTTCCCAAGATGTAGAGCGCATGAACCGGGCGTGCAAGAGCACTGGCACATGCAAAAACAACCAATCCCGCACCGGCTCACAGCGCGGGTTTCGATTGGCATTCGTGTTGCGTTGTCAGGCGACAGCTTCGGCAAAGCTGTTGCGGTAAATCGCGGCAAGTTCATCAAGCGAGGCTTCCGAACTGCCGATCTTCACCGTATCGCCGGTGAAACGACCAACCGCATTCAGAGGAACGCCGGCCTGACCGGCCGCAATCATCAATGCCTCGGCCTGATCGAAATTGCACGCAACAAGATAGCGGGCCTGGTCTTCACCGAACAGGAATTCAGTCGGGGCGTCGTCAAGACATACGCCAACGCCTGCGGCTTCTGCCAGTTCGAAGGCAGCCAGAGCGATGCCGCCATCGCTGAGGTCGGTGCAGGCCTTGATCATCTCGCGGTTGGCGCGGATGAAATCACCGTTGCGCTTTTCGGCATCCAGATCGACATGCGGGGCGTCGCCGTCTTCGCGGTTGAACACCTCGGCCAAAAGGGCGGATTGACCCAGATGCCCCTTGGTTTCACCGATCACCAGCACGACGTGGCCTTCGCGCACTTCGTTGCCGATGACCTCGTCCGAGTGCTGCAACAGGCCGACTGCGCCAATGGTGGGGGTCGGTAGAATGGCCTGTCCGTCGGTCTCATTGTACAGCGAGACGTTGCCCGACACGATCGGCATATCCAAGGCGCCGACTGCGGCGCCGATGCCCTGTATGGCGCCGACAAACTGGCCCATGATTTCGGGCTTTTCGGGATTGCCGAAGTTCAGGTTGTCCGTGGTGGCCAGCGGCTTGGCTCCGACGGCGGTCAGGTTGCGATAGGCTTCGGCCACGGCTTGTTTGCCGCCCTCAAGAGGGTTTGCGCGCACATAGCGCGGGGTGACGTCGGATGTGAAGGCAAGCACCTTGTCGGTCCCGTGGACGCGGACCAGGCCCGCACCCAGACCCGGCGTGCGGACGGAATCCGCCATCACCATGGTGTCGTATTGTTCATAGACCCACTGCTTGCCTGCGTAGTTGGGCGAAGCGAGCAGGGCGCGCAGCCCGTCAATCGGGTCGATCTGGGGCACTTCGGCCAGTTCCTCTGCCTGTGGCGTAGGCTCCCATGGGCGGTCGTATTCCGGCGCGGTGGAAGACAGTTTGGACAGAACCAGATCGGCTTTGACTTCACCGTTATGCATGATCAGGAAGCGGTCTTCGGCAATGGTTTCGCCGACGATCGCGAAATCGAGATCCCATTTTTCGAACACGGCGCGGGCCTCTGCCTCAAGCTCGGGCTTGAGGACCATCAGCATACGCTCCTGAGACTCGGACAGCATCATTTCATAGGCTGTCATGTTTTCTTCGCGCTGAGGAACGTTCTCCAGATCAAGACGCACGCCAAGGCCACCCTTGTCACCCATTTCAACGGCCGAGCAGGTCAGGCCCGCCGCGCCCATGTCCTGGATCGAGATCACCGCACCGGTCTGCATCAGTTCCAGCGTCGCCTCCATCAGGCGTTTTTCGGTGAAGGGGTCGCCGACCTGAACGGTGGGGCGCTTTTCTTCGATCGTGTCGTCGAATTCGGCGGATGCCATGGTTGCGCCACCCACACCATCACGCCCGGTTTTTGCGCCCAGATAGACGACGGGCATACCCACGCCCGACGCGGCCGAATAGAAAATCTTGTCACTGTCAGCCAGACCGGCCGCAAAGGCGTTCACAAGGCAGTTGCCATTGTATGCGGGGTGAAAGCGCACTTCGCCACCGACGCAAGGCACGCCGAAGCAGTTGCCATAGCCACCGATGCCCTCGACCACGCCGTTGACCAGTTGACGGGTCTTGTGATGGCCGGGTTCGCCAAAGGACAATGCGTTCATGGACGCAATGGGACGCGCGCCCATGGTAAAGACGTCGCGCAGGATGCCCCCCACGCCGGTCGCCGCACCCTGATAGGGTTCGATATAAGACGGGTGGTTGTGGCTTTCCATTTTGAAAACCACGGCCTGACCGTCGCCAATGTCCACCACGCCTGCGTTTTCACCGGGTCCGCAGATCACCTGGGGCCCAGAGGTGGGCAGGGTGCGCAGCCATTTTTTCGAAGACTTGTAGGAACAGTGCTCGTTCCACATGGCCGAGAAAATGCCGAGCTCGGTGAAAGTAGGTTCACGCCCGATGATCTCGAGGATCATGTCATATTCCTCGGGCTTGAGCCCGTGTGCGGCAATCAGATCGGGTGTGATGGCGGGCTCTTGCATCTTCTGTCCTGTGTCCAAGTGGGCCGAGATTGCGCGCCTTGTAGGGCAAGCGCGCGCGTGTGGAAAGGGTCAAGACGGCGCAGGTTGCGTCTTTCAAAGAAAAACGGAACCGGCATCACTGCCGGTTCCGGATGAATGCGCCCCAAAATGGGTGCATGCAGCTGGCGTGGACCGCGAAGCTTACGCCGATCCCTGATCCTTGTTGAGCTGCGCTGCGGCTGCGGCGCCAACAGCCGTCTTCTGTTCCGGGGTCAGGTTTTCATTGTCGTCCAGACCCGGAATTGCAACGCGCACCTCGCGGCGGGCAAAGTCGATGCCGTTTTCCTTGAAGGCCGCCTTGACCCGGTTGAAGATCTCCTTGCGCAATGTGAACTGCTTGCCGGGCTTGGCCATGAACTTGCCACGGATGATCATGCCGACATCGTCAAAATCGAACACACCTTGCGATTTGAACGGTTGCAGGAAGCCATCCTTGTGGGTCTCGTCCTCCATCATCTCAGCACCGATCTTCTTGAAGATCTTCTTGACCTTGTTGGGATCGGTGTCGAACGGCACGGTGAATTTCAGCTTCATGATTACCCAGTCGCGGCTGAAATTTGTCAGCTTCTGAATCTCACCGTAGGGAATCGTGTGTACGGGGCCGCGATGGTGACGCAACTGCATCGAGCGAACCGAGATTTTCTCGACAGTTCCCATTGTGCCGCCGACATCGACATATTCTCCGACGCGGAAGGCATCGTCGATCAGGAAGAAAACCCCGCCCACGATGTCAGCAACCAGCTTCTGCGCACCAAAGCCGATCGCCAGTCCCAGAACACCGGCACCGGCCAAAAGCGGCGTGATATTGATGCCCAATGCGCCCAGCGCCAGCAGGCCAAAAATCACGGCAATCGTAATCTGGGCGGTGATCCGCATCAGAGGCAGAACCGTCGCCAGACGAGAGCCGCCGGCACCGCCGCCTTCACCGCCTGCCTCTTCGTCCAGGGCCTCGGCCGCAGTCTGTTCCCTGGCCAGTCGGCGGTTGATCCAGAGCGAGACGACCTCGTTCAGGATATAGCCAACGGCGATGATCAGCAGGAATTCGATCACAGCCCCGCCGACTTCGGCACCGACACCGGCCGAAGCGACATTGCGCAGGTCAAGATGCCATGCGCGTGCAATCATGAAAACAACGACCAAGCCGGCGATAACGCGACCAATCCGGATATAGCTGCGTTTCGCGGAACGGTAGGCGCGTTCGGCAAGAGGACCTTCGCCCGACATTGGCGGTTGCAAATGCCGCACGAGACCGCGGATCAGCGTATCTAGCGCAGGTGCAATCAACAACCAGAACATCGTCGTGAAATGCGCACCGCTGGTCAGCAATCTCAGTGTTGCCGGATCACGCTGCGCGACCAGGAACTCGACCAGCAGCCAGATTGCCACCGAAACGCCGATGGCAAAATAGGGGTAATAATGCGCAACTTCCTCATCGAATTTCGTGTGATCCGGGTCTGTCCCAAGCATCATCTGCGACAGTCCTTCGCGCGCGGTCCAGGCGATTACGGCGATATAGACGTGAATTGCAGCGTTCAGCCAGAAGCCAATGCGGGTATCGTCACCCGTGACGCCATTGAGCGCGTTGAACCGTACGACGAACAGCGTGAACCCGATCAGGATCAACAGGCCGATCAGGTTGCGGTGCAGGTACTTTGCCCAGTGGTCGTCGATATTGACCAACCGAAATTGCGGCTTTTCCGGTGCCAGAACAAACCGGGACGCTGCTGCACCCAATCGCGGCACCCAGATAAGATAGAATACAAACGGTGCAGCATAGGTGATCTGTTCCGTGGTCAGAAGACCGCGGCCAACCGCGCGGATCACGACATAGAAAATGATCAGCCCGGCGATTTCGCGGCAGAACCGACGAAACAGGTATCTGACGGCGCCCCAAAGGTCGGCCTCGTCCGCCGCTTCGGTCGCTTCATGCCAGCGACGTGTCAGGAAGATGAACAGCTTTTCCGCAATGAACCCGACAACAAGTACAGAAAGGACAAGCCCCATAAGTGTAAAGACACCGGTCGTTCCGAATGTATCGCTAAAATTGCTGAACGCGGTAATCTGCGCGGTGATAATGTTGGGAGCAGTGGTCAGTACATGTGTCCAGGATGCGACCATGGCTGCCCAAATCTCGCTTATCTCGGTCAACGGGTCTTCTACGTCCGCCTTTTCGGCGGCTTGTTTTTCCGCCACAGCATCAAGACGCTCCAATAGAATTGCGCGAACCTGATCATCGGACATGCGTGCAACAAGATCGTCGACCTGTTCGGGTGTCAGGTCTTCCGGAATGGCCACTGTAGAAGTTGAACCGGAGTCCTGTGCATATAGTGGCACTGCCATGAACAATGCGGAGACGAGCGCCAAAACCAGGCGGAGTGGGTGGAACATGTATTTTCCCTCAAACACGAAATTGTATCGTTTTTTGGGGATCATATGCCTATGCGTGTATTTTTCCCAGAGCTTTCGCTGACTTAATGCAGGGTCCAGCCAAAAAAAAGGCCGAGCTATGAGCTCGGCCGTAGTCCAACAGGGAGGTATGAAGATGATGAGCGTTTCAGCATCACCGCCTTCGAGTGCTCATTTAGGGGTCAGTTTGTGAACGTTCAAGGCAATTAACTCTGTGATCACTTCATGTCCGTTATGCTATTTGCGCATAGCTACAGTTTTCCCATCTGTTTCAGCTGCTTACGCTGTGCGATGATTTCGTCCTGCACGAAGTCCCGAAACGCGCCAACGCGTTTTGAATGCCGTAATTCTTCCGGGTAGGCCAGATAAACCGGAACATCTGCGGTTTCGATGTCTGACAGGATGGGCACGAGGTGCGGAAAATCCTGAGTGACATAATCGGGCAGAACACCGATGCCCAGATTGTGCAAAACGCCCTGAAGCACACCAAAATAGTTGTTCACAGTCAGCAAGGACCCGGGATTATAGGTCATCAGGTGGCGCACCATGGCGGCACTGGCTCCAACCTGCGGCGCCGCAGGGGTCTGACAAATCAGGCGGTGGTCCTTGATCTCTTCCAGGGACTGCAACATGCCGCCGTGGTTTTCGATATAATCCTGGGTTGCATACAACATCATCTGAACGGTCATAAGGCGCTTGCGCACCAGATCAGCCTGGCTGGGCTCTTTCATGCGGATGGCGACGTCCGCTTCGCGCATCGGAAGATCCAGAACGCGTTCTTCAAGCATCAGGTCGATGTTCAGGTCCGGGTATTGCTCATAAAGTTTCGGCAAGCGCGGTGCCAGCCAGAGTGTTCCAAAGCCGAAGGTCGTTGTGACACGCAAAACACCAAAGACTTCTTCCTCGCTGTCCCGAATACGTGCGGCTGCGGCATCCAGCCGTTTCGACATGGCGGATGTGGCGTCAAACAACAACTCGCCCTGTTCGGTGAGAATCAGTCCCCGCGCGTGACGGTGGAACAGGGTGGCATCCAGAGACTCTTCCAATGCGCGGATCTGTCGGCTTACGGCGGATTGAGACAGGTTCAGCTTGTCTCCGGCGTGCGTAAGGCTGCCCGCATCGGCCACCGCGTGAAATATTCTAAGCTTGTCCCAATCCATCACCGCAACTTTCGTTATCTTTCAGAAGCCCTATATGAAATAGGTAACAAGTTCTACATTCAAAGGACGAAATCGTTACATATCAGTGGATAAATTCTATACAGGTCAGAAATTATGACCTAAAATGAACCCAAGTAAAGCACACTGATCTGACGAGGGGAGACGTCTGATGAGCCAGCCACAGATAACGCTGAACGACCGGTTCGATCTTGAGAAAAACCCGGTTCTTCTGAATGGAACGCAGGCGCTTGTGCGCTTGATGCTGATGCAAAAGGCCAGAGACCGGCAAGCGGGCCTTAACACCGCAGGATTGGTCACCGGATACCGCGGGTCGCCTTTGGGGGCAGTGGATCAGCAAATGATGCGGGCCCAAAAGCCTCTGGCCGAAAGCGATATCACGTTTCAGTTCGGTTTGAACGAAGACCTGGCGGCTACCGCGCTTTGGGGCAGCCAGCAGGCGGGTCTGCGCGGCGACGGCAAATTCGATGGGGTCTTCGGGCTTTGGTATGGCAAGGGACCGGGCGTTGACCGGTCCGGTGACGTCATGCGCCACGCAAACATGGCAGGGACAGCCAAACATGGCGGTGTGCTCATGGCGATGGGCGATGACCATACCGGCGAAAGCTCGACGGTGCTGCATCAGTCGGAATGGTCGCTGGTCGACATGTACATGCCGATCGTCAGCCCCGCTGGCGTTCAGGAAATCCTCGACTATGGAATTTATGGATTTGCACTCAGCCGTTTCGCGGGTGTCTGGGTGGGTCTGAAGACGATGAAAGACACGATCGAAGTCACTTCGGTCGTGGATGGAAGTCCGGACCGGATGCAAATGGTCATCCCTGAATTCGACATGCCGGAAGGGGGGTTGAACATCCGGTTGGGCGACACGCCGCACATGCAGGAAACGCGCGTCATCGATTACAAAAGGTTCGCGGCCGAAACGTTTTCACACGCCAACAAGCTGGACAAACGGATGTGGGGCAAACCCGGCGCCAAGATCGGCTTTGTCGCGGCGGGCAAAAACTGGTTGGACCTGACACATGCGCTTTCGCTTCTGAATATCGACGAAGCCGAGGCCGAGCGTCTGGGGATTACCACGTACAAGGTGGGGCAGACTTTCCCGCTGGATATGGCCGGATTCCACGACTGGGCCGAGGGGCTGGACCTGATCGTGATAGTCGAGGAAAAGCGCAAGCTGATCGAGGTTCAGGTCAAAGAGGCCATCTTTGACGACCGGCGCGGACGGCGGGTCTATGGCTGGTACAAAGGCGGTGCCGGGACATTGCACCGCGAAGAACTGTTCCCGACGCGCGGTGCGCTTGACCCGATCATGATCGCTGAAAAGCTGGGCGAGATCCTGATTGAAGAGGGGCGCGAGACCGATGGTATCCGGGCCGGGCTGGCGTCTTTGTCAGAAGCGCGCCGGGCCGACAACGCACAGGAAATAGCAACGCGGCTTCCGTATTTCTGTTCCGGCTGCCCGCATAACAGCTCGACAAGGGTACCGGAAGGCAGCCGCGCCTATGCCGGTATCGGCTGTCACTACATGGTTCAATGGATGGATCGCGAGACGACCGGTTTCACTCAGATGGGTGGGGAAGGCGCCAACTGGATCGGTGAGGCTCCGTTTTCAACGACCAAGCACGTATTCCAGAACCTTGGCGATGGCACGTACAACCATTCCGGCGTTCAGGCGATCCGGGCTGCGTTGTCCGCAGGAACGAACATCACCTTCAAGATCCTGTTCAACGACGCGGTTGCCATGACCGGCGGGCAGGAGAATGAGGGCGACCTGACCGCCGAACGGATCGTTGCCGAGGTCAAGGCAATGGGTGTCCGAGAGGTGGCTCTGGTTTACGATGAAAAAGAGGACGTCAACTTCAAGGCTCTGCCCGCCAGCGTTCAGACATACGAGCGTGCCGACCTCATGCAGGTGCAGGAGAAGTTTCGCGAGATCGAGGGCGTATCGGTCATCGTCTATGTACAAACCTGCGCTGCCGAAAAGCGCCGCCGCCGCAAGCGCGGGACATTCCCCGATCCCGACAAGCGTGTGTTCATCAACACCGATGTCTGTGAAGGCTGCGGCGATTGCGGTGTACAGTCAAACTGCGTGTCGATCGTTCCCAAACAGACCGAGCTAGGCCGCAAGCGGGCCATTGATCAATCGAGCTGCAACAAGGATTACTCGTGCTTGAACGGTTTCTGCCCGTCTTTCGTGACGCTTGAGGGCGCGAAAATTCGCAAAGAGGCGACGACCGAAATTGATCTGCCAGATTTGCCAACACCAGATCTGCCGAAGATCACCGGCACGCACAACGTCGTGATTACCGGCGTCGGCGGTACGGGTGTCGTCACCATTGGCGCCATCCTTGCGCAGGCGGCGCAGATTGACGGAAAAGGCGCGGGCATGATGGAAATGGCGGGGCTGGCGCAGAAAGGCGGCGCAGTCCACATCCACTGTAGATTGGCCAACCGCCCCGAGGATATCAGCGCGATTCGCGTCGCCACTGGCGAGGCCCACGCGCTGATCGGCGGCGATCTGGTGGTCTCGGCCGGCGCAAAGACGTTGGGCCTGACGCGCACTGGACGTACGGGGGCCGTCGTGAACAGCCATGAAACGGTGACGGGCGACTTCACGCGTGATACCGAGTTCCGCATTCCGGCGGATCAGCTGGAACTGGCCCTGCAAGCGCGGCTGAAAGAAGATGTCTCGCTGTTTGATGCGACCGAACTGGCGCGCGCGGTGATGGGGGATTCAATCTATTCCAACATGATGATCTTCGGCGCGACCTGGCAGCGCGGGCTGTTGCCGGTCAGCCATCAGGCGATCTTTGAGGCCATCGAATTGAACGGCACGGCGGTCGAACGCAACAAACGTGCGTTTGATATTGGACGTTGGGCGGTTCTGCACCCGGAAGACGTGCAATCCATCCTTGCGCCGACCGTGGCTGAGATGCCTAAGACACTGGATCAGATCATCGCGTTTCGCGCGCAGCACCTGACGGAATATCAAAGCGCCCGGCTGGCCAGGCGGTACCGCAAGCTGGTGGACAGTGTCGAGGACGCGCATGTGCGCGAAGCGGTGGCAAAAGGGTATCACAAGCTGTTGTCGTACAAGGACGAATACGAGGTTGCGCGCCTTCTGCTGACCAGTCGGGAAAAAGCGGCGGCCGAGTTTGATGGTGATTTCAAGATGACCTTTCACCTTGCCCCGCCGATATTCGGCGGATCAGGCAGCAATGGCAGGCCGAAAAAGCGTGCCTTCAGCGAATCCATCCTGACTGCATTGAAGCTGTTGACCAAACTCAAGGCATTGCGCGGCACACCACTGGACATTTTTGGGTATTCATCCGAACGCAAGATGGAGCGCGCCCTGATCCGACAGTATGAAAAGGACATGCGCGAGGTTCTGCCCCTGGTGTCGCAGGACACCCGTGATGCGATTGCCGCCCTGGCCCGTTTGCCGCTGGATATCCGCGGATTTGGGCCGGTACTGCGGGAAAATGAGGCCAAGGCTGCGAAACGGCGAGAAGAGCTGCTGGCCGTCATCCGCAGCGGTGGGCCTGAATTGCAAGCTGCGGCAGAGTAATTCGTCACAAGGGTGTCACGATAGCTGGTCAAACCTGTTGCTTGTACTTATTTTGCGGGCAGCAAAACGGAGCCCTTCATGTCTTCTCGTCGTCATGTCGTTCGTGACATCTCGTATGCGCATTCCGCCGAAACCAAGGGGGGGCGGTTGGTCATCAGGCTGATGGAGAACACCACGGGACGGTTGCGTCTGATCAAACGGGCCGACGGATACGAACAAGAAGTCGCAAAGGGTCGGGATTTTTGGTCGGTCATGGTCGATCGCTATGGATTGACCTTGGATGTCGTTGGTGGCGCACTGGCGAATATCCCCAAGGAAGGTCCGCTTATCCTGATTGCAAACCATCCATATGGAATTCTGGATGGGCTGATGATGGGGCATATATTGTCCCAGACCCGTGGTGATTTCCGGATTCTCGCAAATCGCGTTTTCCGCAAGGCCGAAGACCTGAACCGTATCGTTTTGCCTGTTTCGTTTGATGAAACCAAAGAAGCGGTGAAACTGAATCTGGATACGCGGAAGACCGCATTGAATTACCTTGGCGATGGCGGCGCGATCGGGATTTTCCCTGGGGGTACGGTTAGCACTGGCGTTAATCCGTTCGCGCATCCCATGGATCCGGGTTGGCGCGGTTTCACAGCCCGAATGGTGGCCAAATCCAATGCCACCGTCGTTCCGGTGTTCTTCGACGGGCACACGTCACGTCTGTTTCAGATTGCTAGTCATATGCACAACACCCTGCGCATGGGGTTGCTGATCAAGGAATTCAAAAAACGTGTCGATACTCCGGTCAAAGTGGTGATTGGCACGCCTATCGGGCGCGACATTCTGGATCCGCTGGGCAAGGATACGCGCAAGATGATGGATTTCCTGCGCAAAGCGACGTATGAGCTGTCTCCGACACCGCTGAAGTCTTATGACTATGGCTATGAATTTGAGGAACGGCATCGCGCCTGAAGGGGCTAATGGCAGTAGGTATCTTTGATTCCGGATTGGGCGGTCTTACCGTCCTGAGCGCCGCGCAGACACGTCTGCCTGACGTTGATTTCCTGTATTACGCGGACAGCGCGCATGCCCCTTACGGTGTGCGCGATGCCGAGGACATCTATCAGCTGACCCGAAAGGCCGTGCAGGACCTTTGGGATCGCGGCTGCAACTTGGTGATTCTGGCCTGCAACACCGCCAGCGCGGCGGCGCTGCGCCGGATGCAGGAAGAGGGCGTGCCCGAAGGCAAACGTGTGCTTGGTGTCTTTGTTCCCTTGATCGAGGCCCTGACCGAACGGCAATGGGGCGACAATTCCCCACCTCGCGAAGTGGCGGTCAAGCATGTCGCCTTGTTCGCCACGCCCGCCACTGTATCCAGCCGGGCCTTTCAGCGCGAGCTGGCGTTCCGGGCAATTGGCGTGGATGTCGAGGCGCAGGCGTGTGGTGGCGTCGTGGATGCCATTGAAGACGGTGACATGATCCTGGCCGAGGCGCTGGTGCGCAGTCATGTGGAAGCCCTCAAGCGCAAGATGCCTGAACCGCAGGCGGCCATTCTGGGCTGTACGCATTACCCGCTTATGGCTGACGTGTTTCAGGCGGCATTGGGACCTGACGTGCAGGTCTATAGCCAGGGGGAACTGGTTGCGGAAAGCCTTGCGGATTATCTCCATCGCCACCCCAACATGCTGGGTAACGGCCCGGGAGGGTTCCTGACGACGGGGAAACCCAATGTGGTGAGCGATCGGGCGACACAGTTCCTCCGACGACAAATCACATTCGAGGCCGCCTGACTTCGGTCAAGGACGCGGCCGCTCTGCTTTCATTAATTCAAGACCGTCGCATCGGCGGTCGTAACATGTGACACACGTTGAGAAGAGGTCTGACATGACCCATAAAATCGCAATTCTGGGCGCTTCGGGTTATACCGGTGCGGAACTGGTACGGCTGATCGCCGAACACCCCAACATGGAAATCGCCGCGCTGGCCGCCGAACGCAAGGCGGGGATGACCATGGCGCAGGTTTTCCCGCATCTGCGCCACATGGATCTGCCGGACCTGTGCAAGATTTCCGAGATCGATTTTTCCCGGATCGATCTGTGCTTTTGTGCCCTTCCGCACAAGACAAGCCAGGAAGTGATCAGTGCGCTGCCCAAGGATCTGAAGATCATCGATCTGTCTGCTGACTTCCGGCTGACTGACCCGGATGAGTATGAAAAGTGGTACGGAAACCCGCATACCGCGCTCGAGCAGCAGGAAGAGGCCGTTTATGGCCTGACCGAGTTCTATCGCGACGAAATCCGGGGCGCACGGCTGGTGGCGGGTACGGGGTGCAACGCGGCAACCGGTCAATACGTTCTGCGGCCGCTTGTTTCTGCCGGGGTGATTGATCTGGACGATATCGTGCTGGATCTGAAATGTGCTGTATCCGGGGCAGGGCGGTCGCTGAAGGAAAACCTGCTGCACGCCGAACTGAGTGAGGGCACCAACGCCTATGCCGTCGGCGGGACCCACAGGCATCTGGGCGAGTTCGATCAGGAGTTTTCCAAACTGGCCGGTCGTACGGTTCATGTGCAGTTCACTCCGCACCTGATCCCTGCAAACCGGGGCATTCTGGCCACCACCTACGTGAAAGGGGACCCGAATAGCATCTATGAAACGCTTGCAAAGGCTTATGCGGATGAGCCTTTCATTCAGATGCTGCCGATGGGCGAGACACCATCGACCCACCACGTGCGCGGGTCCAACTTCTGTCATATCGGTGTTGTGGCAGACCGGATCGAACGGCGCGCGATCGTGATCGCGGCGCTGGATAACCTGACAAAAGGTAGCAGTGGCCAAGCCTTGCAGAACGCCAATCTGATGTTAGGTGAGACTGAAACCCGGGGCCTGATGATGGCACCGTTATTTCCGTGAGGACGGTATGAAAACGCTCAAGAAACGTCGCCGAGTACAAGTCATTCTGGTAGCTGTCGTTGCCTTGGTGGCATCGACTGCGTTGATTGGCTATGCCATGCGCGACGGGATCAACTTTTTCCGCTCGCCAAGCCAGGTGATTGCCGAACCACCCAAGCCGACCGAGGTCTTTCGGATTGGCGGCCTGGTCGAAGAAGGTTCAATCATCCGTGGGCAGGGCGAAACCGTACATTTTGTCGTCACCGACGGCGGCGAAAGCGTAAAGGTATCTTTCACTGGGGTTCTGCCTGATCTGTTTTCGGAAAATCAGGGCATGGTCGGCACCGGGCGTTACGTGAACGGTGTGTTTGAAGCCACTGAAATTCTTGCCAAACATGACGAAACCTATATGCCGAAAGAAGTCGTGGACGCGTTGAAAGAGCAGGGCGTGTACAAAGAGGCTGAAGAAAGCTGACCTGACCCACATTCGTGTTGAGGGCGTTGCGCGCGGGATGCGGGCAGCGCCCTCGGTCGTTCAGGCTTGTTAATTCTTTTTCGGGATCGTCAGCGCCATTCAATGAAATGAGGGCGCTATGCAAACGGTTCGGCAGATTGCCAATGAAATTGTGCGCCGGGAAGGCGGGTACGTGAATGACCCGGACGATCCGGGCGGGGCAACCAAGTTCGGTGTCACGATCCACACGATGCGCCGGCTTGGATTGGACCTGACCGGGGATGGGCTGGTTGACGTGGCGGATGTCCGGGCGCTTACTCAGCGCGAGGCGGTCGATATCTTTGTTCAGCACTACTTTGAAAAGCCACGCATCGCGCTGTTGCCGGATGTTCTGCATGCCCCTGTCTTCGACATGTACGTCAATGCCGGTGCGCAAGCAGTAATAATCCTGCAACGGCTTTTGCGTGATATGGGGTTTGACGTGGTGGCAGATGGCGTGATCGGCGCGCAAACGGCGCGGGCGTGCGAAGACGCGGCCCAACCAGATCCCAACGCGTTGCGCGATGCGTACGGCGTGGCGCGGCGGAACTATTACTTTCGGCTGGCCGACAAACGCCCGGCATCCAGAAAATACGCGCGCACCCGATCCGGTGGCAAAGGAGGCTGGATCAAACGGGCCGAAGAGTTTCTGTCGCCACGCTATCGTCTGACGGAAAGTGAATTCAAGGAAAGGGTTGCGGCATGGGGTTGATCTCGGGGGTATTGGCGCTGCTGTTTGGGGGCGGTCGCAACGCTGTGCGTGAGACGGTTGAAATATACCGGGAAAACGCCGAGTCCCGTGCCGAGCGCGCGACAGAGTTGCAAAGTCAGGCAATGACGCAGTTCGGCCGAGAGTTCGTGGTTCCTCAAAAAGGCCTGTTCGACCGCGTCATGGATGGTGTCAACCGGTTGCCACGCCCGGCGTTGGCACTAGGAACGCTGGGATTGTTTGTTGCCGCGATGGTGGATCCGCTGTGGTTCGCTGAATGCATGCAGGGCATTGCGCTGGTGCCGGAACCTCTTTGGTGGTTGCTGGGCGTGATTGTCTCTTTCTATTTTGGCGCGCGCCATCAGAGCAAAATGCAGGATTTTCAGCGGGATATAGGCGCAGCCATGCAGCGGTTGCCGACGGTCATGGGGAACATAGAAACGGTGCGGGCCATGCGCAGCGACAGCCCGGGCGTCGCCGACCCCGGCCCTGATGCCAACCTGATACAGAACGCCTCGCGTCCTGATGCGAATCCAGCATTGACCGATTGGCGCAAGCTTCGGGGGCTTTGACCCGCGACACTATGTGCCCTCGGATCGTGCGAAAGTTAATGGCCCCCGGTTCGGCCTCGCAGTATATTCCGGGGCATGATTACAGAGCTTGGCCACTTCGCCCTCATCCTCGCCTTTTTCGTCGCCATCGTGCAAAGCGTGGTGCCTCTGATCGGTGCGTCAAAAAACTGGACCGGCTGGATGGCTTTTGCCGAGCCTGCTGCCATCGTCCAGTTTCTGCTGACTGCATTTTCCTTCGGTGCGCTGATCTGGGCTTTCATCGTGTCGGACTTTTCGCTGCGGATCGTGGTCGAAAACAGTCATTCGGCCAAGCCGATGATCTACAAGATCAGCGGGACGTGGGGAAACCACGAAGGATCGATGCTGCTCTGGGTGCTGATTGTCACGCTGTTCGGAGCGATGGCGGCGTTCTTTGGGGGCGGGTTGCCCCCAAGCCTGAAGGCGCGTGTGCTTGCGGTTCAATCTGCCATTGCCGTGGCATTTTTTGCTTTCATACTGTTTACCTCGAACCCGTTTGACCGGCTGGCAATTGCGCCGTTTGACGGGCGGGATTTGAACCCGTTGTTGCAGGATCCCGGTTTGGCCTTCCACCCGCCATTTCTGTATCTCGGCTACGTGGGGCTGAGCATGGCGTTCAGTTTTGCCATAGCCGCGCTGATCGAAGGGCGTATTGATGCGGCGTGGGGCCGCTGGGTTCGCCCATGGACGCTGGCCGCCTGGGTGTTTTTGACGATCGGCATCGCACTGGGGTCCTGGTGGGCCTATTACGAGCTGGGCTGGGGCGGTTTCTGGTTCTGGGATCCGGTTGAGAACGCCTCTTTCATGCCGTGGCTGCTGGCGGCAGCGCTGCTGCATTCGGCAATCGTTGTTGAAAAGCGCGAGGCGCTGAAAAGCTGGACCATCCTGCTGGCAATCATTGCCTTCGGGTTTTCGCTGATCGGAACATTCATCGTTCGTTCGGGGCTGCTGACCTCGGTTCACGCCTTTGCCAATGACCCGGAACGCGGGGTGTTCATCCTGTTCATTCTGGTGGTTTTCATCGGTGGGGCGCTGACTTTGTTTGCCGCGCGGGCGCAGGCGATGGAGGCCAAGGGTGTTTTCGGCATGGTCAGCCGCGAAAGCGCGCTGATCGTAAACAACGTCCTGCTGGCGGTCAGTTGTTTCGTGGTCTTTGTCGGTACGATGTGGCCGATGGTGGCCGAGATGATGTTTGATCGCAAACTCTCGGTCGGGGCGCCGTTTTTCAACGCTGCATTCTCTCCTTTCATGGTTTTGCTGGGATTGATCCTTCCCATCGGGGCCATGTTGCCGTGGAAACGCGGGCGGATTGGAAAAACGGCCTGGTCGCTGCGCTATGCCTTTGGTCTGGCCTTGGCGATTGCCTTGCTGGTTTGGGCGATGCAGACCGGCCGCAGCGCTTTGGGGCCGGTGGGTCTGTTCCTTGGGGCGTGGATTACATTTGGCGCCATCGTTGATTTGTGGAGCCGTACGGGGCGCAACGGCAGCCTGAAACGCTTGTTCCGCCTGCCAGGTGCGGATTGGGGTAAAGCCGTCGCTCATACCGGGCTGGGTGTTACCATCTTTGCCATTGCAGGCCTGACTGCATGGGAGGACGAGGATATTCGCGTCGCCCAACCCAACCAACCTTTCGAAGTGGGACAGTTCACGCTGACGCTGCAAGATGTCCGTCGGGTCGAGGGGCCGAACTATTTTTCGACCACGGCGGATGTTCTGGTTGAAAAGAATGGTCGTCCGATCGGGACATTGCACCCGGAAAAACGGGACTACCCCGTTGCGCGGATGCCCACGACCGAAGCGGCGATCGATTATCGTTTCCTCGGGGACCTTTACGTCGTGATCGGCGATCAACAGGCAGATGGTGGCTGGGTGATGCGAACCTATATCAAGCCGCTTGCAAACTGGATCTGGGGCGGCTGTATCCTGATGGCGCTTGGCGGTGTCCTGAGCCTGTGTGACAGGCGCTTCCGTGTGGCCGCAGGCGCAAGAAAAACCCCGGTCGGCGGAGTACCTGCGGAATGAAACGCCTTGTTCTGATTCTGATGATGCTCGCAACACCCGTCTTTGCGGTGCAGCCTGACGAGGTTCTGGATGATCCGGTACTGGAACAGCGTGCGCGGGATCTCAGCGCCGGACTGCGTTGCCTCGTGTGCCGCAATGAGAGCATCGACGAAAGCAACGCGGATCTCGCGCGTGATCTGCGCGTGTTGTTGCGGGAACGGTTGGTGGCTGGGGATACGGACGAACAGGCGATCGCGTTTATCGTTGATAGGTATGGCGAATACGTACTTCTGAAACCGACTGCCAGCGGCTCGAACCTGTTTTTGTGGCTGGCCGGGCCAATCATGCTGTTGATCGCTGCCGCGGTTGGGTTGAACTTTCTCCGTACCCGGGCCAAGGCCCGTGCTTCGGTGGACTCTGCCGCGTTGAGTGAGGACGAAAAAGAACGTCTGCGTCAAATTCTTGAAGACTGACGCGTGGTTCTGCTTTTCCCGTCCCGTCCGGGCCAGTAAGTGTGCAAAAACACATGGCGCGACGGGAGGGTTTTCATGAATTACGAAACGGTTGCTCTGGAGATTGCAGACGGTCTGGCGGTTCTGACGCTGAACAGGCCGGACAAGATGAACGCGCTGACCACCCAGATGCGGGCAGAGATTACGCACGCCATGAAAGATGCAGCGATCAAGGCGCGCTGTGTCGTCATCACCGGTTCGGGCCCTGCGTTTTGTTCCGGGCAGGATCTGGGCGATGCGTCTTCAACCGGCAAGATCGATCTGGAACGGTCGCTGCGCGATGAATATGAACCGATGCTGGAGACGATCCACAATTGCCCGGTGCCCACGATTGCCGCGGTGAACGGACCGGCGGCCGGGGCAGGCGCGAACCTTGCCCTTTGTGCCGATGTGGTGATTGCCACCGAAAGCGCCTACTTCCTACAGGCATTTGCCCGTATCGGTCTGCTTCCCGATGCCGGTGGAACATGGTTCATGCCCCGTCAGATGGGGTTGGCCAAAGCAATGGGCGCGGCCTTGTTTGCCGAAAAGATCACGGCAAAGCAGGCGGATGAATGGGGCATGATCTGGGAAGCCGTGCCGGATGACGCTTTCGCCGATCATTGGCGCAAGAGGGCAGAGTATCTGGCAAAAGGCCCCACGGCCGCCTATGGCGCGATCAAGCAAGCCATTCGCCGAACGTATGAAAACACTCTGCAACAGCAGCTTGCGACCGAGGCGCACCTGCAAGGCGAATGTGGCCGTTCGAGGGACTTTGCCGAAGGTGTCGTGGCCTTCATGGAAAAACGCCCTCCGAAATTCGAAGGGCGCTGATCAGGCTGACATCATGCGCGGCGGCGGCGGCGTGTGCGGCGTTCCGGTGCCGCATCGTCATCCGTCCCGTCCGAGGCGGATGTGAACGGACCCAGCGTATCAGTGATCTGATCGAGCGTCGGGCGTTCGCCGCGAGGCATGGTATCCAGCGCCTCACGCATCTTGCGCAGGTGGTCGGGCATGGTTCCGCAGCACCCGCCAATGATGGTCGCGCCGGCATCCCGCGCCATGGCGGCATACTGCCCCATAAGTTCGGGCGTGCCGTCATAATGGATGTGACCATCCACGTATTTCGGAATTCCTGCATTGCCCTTCGAAATCAGCGGGCGTTCAGTGCCTTGCGCGGCAAATCCCAGTACTGTGCGCAGAATGTCGGATGCGCCGGTGCCGCAATTGGCACCGAAAGCGATGGGGGGATTCGGCAGAGTTTCGACCAGCTGGGCCAGATCGGCCGAGGTGACACCCATCATCGTGCGTCCGGCAGTGTCAAAGCTCATTGTGCCGCACCAGGGCATGTCGGTCAGGGCAAAGGCTTCGGCGGCGGCGCGAAACTCTTCGGGGGCGCTGATGGTTTCCACCCACAGAACATCCACCCCACCTTCTTTCAGCGCTTCCGCCTGTTCATGGAACATTTCCACGGCTTCGGCGTGCGACAGGCTGCCGACCGGCTCCATGATTTCACCAGTCGGGCCGACCGATCCTGCAACGACGACAGGTCGTCCGGCCTTGTCGGCGATTTCGCGCCCCAGCTCGGCGCCGATGCGGTTCAGCTCGCCCACGCGGTTGTGCGCGTCATGAAGTTTCAGCCGTGCCGCTGTGCCGCCGAACGTGTTGGTCAGGAACAGATCGCTGCCTGCATCAACCGACCCCTGATACAGAGCCCGGATCTTGTCCGGGGCATCCACGTTCCAGAGTTCGGGAGCGTCACCAGATTGCAGGCCCATGTTGAACAGATTCGTTCCCGTGGCACCATCGGCCAGAATGGCGTCATTGGATTCCAGAAGCTTGCTCAGCGCGTTTGTCATAGGGTTGTTCCAGGAAAAGGCGCAAAACGCCGTTAAAAAAAGAGACGCCCCGTGTCTCATGACCAAGGCGTCAAATCAAATTCATAAAACTCATGAAGATCATGAGTCGGACGCCCTAGGCTCAGTTGGTCTCGCTCAGGACCTGCGCCTTGGCTTCCGGCAGAAGCTCGGCCATTTTTGCGCGGATTTCCTCGTCCGAGGACAGGTTGCCCAGATCGCCCGAAACCTTGCGAACGACATCTTCGTGCCCGGCTTCCTCGAAGTCGGAAATCACGACCGTCTTTGCATATTCTTCGGCGTCGGCACCGGATTTACCCAGTTTTTCAGCAGCCCACAGACCCAAAAGCTTGTTGCAGCGGGCTTGTGCCTTGAACTGCATCTCTTCGTCATGGGCAAACTTGGCTTCAAAGGCGTTTTCGCGTTCGTCGAACGTCGTCATAGGGCAAGGACCTCTTGGGTTATGTCTTCTTTCCTGATGATATGACTATACGACGTCCCATGCGCAAGGGATTTGCGCTGCGTCAAAGCCTCTCGGGTACATGAACTTGCGGGAAATGGGTGCTTGGACTATGAGGACGCCAACGTGAGGGGACTCAATCCCTCTGTGCAGAGTGGAAAGGTCGCTTATGGCGCGTCGCAAGAAAATCTACGAAGGCAAGGCCAAGATTCTGTACGAAGGCCCCGAACCGGGAACGATCGTCCAGTATTTCAAGGATGACGCCACCGCCTTCAACGCGGAAAAGAAGGACGTGATCGACGGCAAGGGTGTGCTCAACAACCGCCTGTCGGAATTCTTCATGACCGGCCTGACCCAGATTGGCATTCCGAACCACTTCATTCGCCGCCTGAACATGCGTGAACAGCTGGTTCGCAACTGCGAAATCGTTCCGCTGGAAGTGATCGTGCGCAACTATGCCGCCGGATCGATGTCCAAGCGCCTGGGCATTGCAGAGGGCACGCAACTGCCGCGCCCGATCGTCGAGTACTGCTATAAGGACGATTCGCTGGGTGATCCGTTGGTCACCGAAGAACACATCGCCGCGTTTGGCTGGGCCAGCCAGCAGGACATGGACGATATCCTCAGCCTTGCCTTGCGCGTGAACGATTTCATGAGCGGTGTGATGCTGGCGGTGGGCATTCGTCTGGTCGACTTCAAGATCGAGATCGGCCGCGTGTTTGAAGGCGATTATCAGCGCCTGATCGTTGCTGACGAAATCAGCCCCGACAGCTGCCGCCTGTGGGATATCGAAACCGGTCAGAAGCTGGACAAGGACGTGTTCCGCCGTGATTTGGGCAGTTTGACCGACGCCTATTCCGAAGTTGCACGCCGACTGGGTGTCCTGCCCAGCAACAATGTCACCAAGCCGACGCTGATCAACTAGGAACGGCCGGACCACAAGTTTGCCAAAGCGCCGCAACCGTGTTTGCGGCGCTTTTTCGTTCGCGGTTGAAATTGACAGTTTCTCGTTTCCCCAGCATGTTTGCCTCGGGCAGGCACAAAAGGTTCAGGATGGGTGTCAAATGGCGGAACTGTTTGATCAGACAGTGTTTCTGAAGTTTCTGGCCGCCGTGCTTGCAATCTTCAATCCGCTTTACAACATCCCGATTTTTCTGAGCATGACGAAAAACTGCACCGCGGCAGAACGGCGGCATGTTGCGGTTGTTGTCATGATCTCGGTTACGGTTATTGCGCTGACCGCTGTCGTGATCGGGGAAGAGGTGCTTGGGGTTTTTGGCATTGATGTGCCGGCTTTCCGGATTGCCGGAGGGATCATCATCTTCGGAATCGGGATGTCGATGTTGAAGGCCGAGGACCGGCCGCCGGGCGATCAGGCCGCGATGGATGACGGGCACGAGCGGAAACTGAATTTTGCGGTCGTACCGCTGGCGATACCTTTGACCATCGGGCCGGGCACGATCGCCATCACGATCGTTTTTTCGCACCAACTGTCAAGCGGCGCCGAAATCGTGACGCTGGGTTCGGCGATCCTGATTGCCTGCGCGATCGTGGGGCTGGGATTGTTGTTCGCGGATCAGATCTCGCGCCTGTTGGGTGAGACTATGATCAACGTCCTGACCCGGATCATGGCCATCCTGCTGGTCGCCGTCGCGGTCGAGATGGTTCTGACTGGCACGTTCCATGCAATTGACGCGCATTATCCGGGATTGGCCAAAGAAGGCGGATAGTTGGATTGCTGCGGCAAACTGCTTTGCAAACAGGGTTGTCGAAAGCCATTTGGCGCGCTATCCCCCGCGCAACGAAATGGGCCTCGGATTGCGGCCCGCAGGTGGAGTTGCCAAAATGAAAGCACGGGTTCATGTGATGCTCAAGAACGGGGTGCTGGACCCGCAGGGCGAAGCGGTTCGGCACGCATTGGGCGCAATGGGCTTTGATCAGGTCGAAGGTGTGCGTCAGGGCAAGGTGATCGACCTTGAACTGGCCGACGGCGCGACCGAAGCAGATGTGACCGAGATGTGCGAAAAGCTTTTGGCCAACACTGTTATCGAACGCTACGAGATCGAACTGGTCTGATGGAATGCGGGCCGCGCGTCTGATCACCTACCGTCAGCCGCTTGAGGTAACGACGATCCCGGATCCCGCACCGGCGGCAGACGGCGTGGTCGTGCGGGTGCTGGCCTGCGGCGTGTGCCGGTCTGACTGGCACGCGTGGTCTGGTTCGGACCCGGACGTCATCCTGCCCATGACGCCAGGGCACGAGTATTGCGGCGAGGTGGTTTCCGTCGGCGCGCGCGTCACCCGGTGGCGTGTCGGGGATCGGGTGATTGCGCCTTTCATTCTGGCCTGTGGCCGGTGTCCGGATTGTGCGCAGGGTCATCAGACGATCTGCGCGGATCAGCTTGTGCCGGGGTTCACCTGTGACGGCGCTTTTGCGGAATATGTCGCGGTGGCCCATGCCGACGCGAACCTGACATCCTTGCCGGACAGTATCGCGCCGGACATCGCGGCCGCGTTGGGTTGCCGCGTGACGACAGCGTGGCAGGCATTGGTCGGTCGGGCACAGGTTCAGGGCGGTGAATGGATTGCCGTCTTCGGCGGTGGCGGTGTCGGGATTTCCACTTTGCTTCTGGGCAAGGCGCTTGGCGCACGTGTGGTAATTGTCGATATCACGGATGACAAACTGAACTATGCCAAGGCTCTGGGCGCAGATGCGGTGGTCAATGCGGCAACCTGCGACGCGCCGCAGGCGGTGAAGGATATCACTGGTGGCGGCGCCCATGTTGCGATCGAGGCGCTTGGCGTCGAAGCAACGACCGTTTCCGCGATGCGTTCCCTGCGCAAAATGGGGCGCATGGTGCAGATCGGGATGCCTGCTGGAGATCACACCCAGATGGCGTTGCCGATGGATGTGCTTTACTCTGGCCAGCTTTCTGTCTTTGGCACACGCGGAATGCCAAGCTGGCGCTATCCGTCTTTGTTGTCGCTGATCGCGGGCGGTGGAATTGACCTGAGCCCGTTGGTCACGCGAAAAATATCTCTCAACCAGGTGAGCGCCGAGCTTGCCGCCTTTGACCATCCAACCCCTCCGGGCGTTGCGGTCGTCACCGATTTTGTCTCGTAGGAGGGCCCGCCATGCGCGCAGCCGTAATCGTTTTCCCCGGATCAAACTGTGACCGAGACCTCGCGGTCGCCTTTGAGCAGGCCGGTTTTCAGGTCGACATGGTCTGGCACAAGGATGCGGCGCTGCCGGACGGTGTTGATATCGTGGGCGTTCCGGGCGGGTTTTCTTACGGTGACTATCTGCGGTGCGGTGCAATCGCTGCGCAGTCGCCGATCTGCAAGGCCGTGGTCAACCACACCGAACGCGGCGGTTATGCGGTCGGGATCTGCAACGGATTTCAGGTTCTGACAGAAACAGGTATCCTGCCGGGGGCGCTGCTGCGCAATGCCGGGCTGAAATACATCTGCAAGACTGTGGGCCTGAAAGTTGAAACCAGCGACAGCGTCTTTACCGGTGGCTATAACGCAGGCGACGTGATCGGTATTCCGATTGCGCATCACGACGGCAACTATTTCGCGGATGACGCAACGCTGGCAGTGTTGAGAGATCAGGACAGGATCGCATTCACCTATACCGAGAACCCCAACGGCTCGGTCGGTGATATCGCGGGGATCCTTTCCGAAAACCGTCGTGTTCTGGGTATGATGCCGCATCCCGAGCGCGCGGCCGATCAAGGGCATGGCGGCACCGACGGGGCGGCGCTGTTCCGCGCATTGTCAGGTGTGTTTGAAGCGGCGTGACTTGAGGTCACGCGCGCCCGCGCGTAACGTCTGATCATGAACTCGGACGTGCGATCAGGCTGGTCAAAGCTGCTGAAACCCTTTCGCGGCGCCCCGTTGGGGTGGCGGCTGCGGCTGGCTGTTATTGTATTGATGGTGGCAACAATCGCAACGGTTTGGATCACCAACCGCTTGTTGACCGACAGGTTCACCGAATCCACCCGCAACCGGGCCGAGCTTCGCCTTGCGCTGTATTCCGGCAATTTGCTGAGCGAACTGCGCCGCAACTCGATCGTGCCCCAGTTGCTGGCGCGGGACCCGACACTGATTTCGGCGCTGCAATCCAGGGACTATTCGTTATCGACGCAGCGTTTGATTTCGTTCGTTGAGGAAATCGGTGCGGCGTCGTTGATGCTGTTGGATGGTGACGGGCGAACGGTTGCGGCGACGGATCGGAACAGGCTGGGCGAGGCGCACAGGAATATTCCGTATTTTGTGGACGCGATCCGGTCAAATGCGACGATCTTTTCCGTTATTCCCAAGGAATCCGGCGGATACAGCTTTGTCTATTCGCGCCGGCTTGAAAACAGCGCGGAAATACTGGGCGTGATCGTTGTCGAAGTTGATCTGCAAAAGTTTGAACAGGCATGGGCCGGTATTTCGGATGCGGTGATGGTCACTGACAGTACCGGAACCATCATTCTGTCCACCGAACCGCGCTGGCGGGGTCTGGATGAGGGGGCGGCCCTGCTGCGTCAACCGCCGCAAGGGGCGATCCAGCGGGCCATTCGGGCGACGACCGACTGGACCGCTTTGCCACCTGACGCCTACCTGCAAGGCGAGGCCGTGATGCGTCTGGAAACGCGCATCCCGTTCCGCGGCTGGCAAATGACATCTTTCACGACCTATGCCTCGATCCGCGAGAAAGTGAACAGCGTTCTGGCGCTCGAGATCATGGGCTTTGCGATTCTTCTGGCGCTGGCGTTCTACGCGCTGAGCCGACGCGCGACGCTGCGCATGACCCTGTTTCAGCGCGAGTCGGCAGAGCTTCGCGCATTGAACGCCAGGCTACAGCGGGAAATCGCTGAACGCGAACGGGTTGAAAAGACGTTGGATTTGGCGGAACAGACCCTTGCCCAAAGCTCGAAACTTGCAGCTCTGGGTGAGATGTCAGCGGCGGTCAGTCACGAGCTGAATCAACCTCTGGCTGCAATGAAAACCTATCTGGCCGGCGCCCGTCTGCTGTTACGTCGAAACCGGCCGGAAGAAGCGCTGGCAAGTTTCGGTCGCATCGATGGCCTGATCGAGCGGATGGGCGCGATTACGCGGCAGCTCAAATCTTACGCGCGCAAGGGGGCAGATGCGTTTTCACCTGTAAATCTTGGCGAAGCGCTGGCCTCGGCCTTGTCGATGATGGAGCCGCAGTTGCGTCAGCGCCATGTGAAGATCACCCAGATCCTGCCGGAAGAACCGGTGGTGGTGATGGGGGACCGGATGCGGATCGAGCAAGTGATGGTCAACCTCTTGCGCAATGCGCTGGACGCCACCAAATCAGTGGCAGAGCCGGATGTGGAAATCATCCTGGCGGCGGGTGACACGGCTGTCCTGACGGTACGCGACAACGGGCATGGGATCGAGGATATCGAGAACCTGTTCGAGCCGTTCTATACCACCAAACAGCCCGGGGACGGGGTGGGCCTGGGGCTTGCCATCTCGTCGGGGATCGTGAACGACCATGGGGGACGGCTGACTGCGCGCAACGGCCAATACGGTGGCGCGGTGTTTGAAATGCAGTTGCCAGCACTGGGAAGCGACGGCCTTGAGGCCGCGGAATAACGAGGAATGACTATGGCACAGGCCATGAAAATCGCCATTGTGGATGACGAACAGGACATGCGCCAATCGATCAGCCAATGGCTTGCTTTGTCCGGATATGACACGGAAACCTTTGCCAGCGCCGAGGACGCGCTCAAGGTTCTGGGGCCGGATTATCCGGGAATCGTGATCTCGGACATCAAGATGCCGGGAATGGACGGCATTCAGCTTCTGAAAAAGTTGATGGGGGCCGACAGCACCTTGCCGGTGATCATGATCACCGGGCACGGCGACGTGCCGATGGCGGTTGAAGCGATGCGCGTTGGCGCGTTCGACTTCCTTGAAAAACCGTTCAACCCCGACAAGATGTCCGAACTGGCCAAACGCGCCAGCAATGCGCGCCGTCTGACTCTGGACAACCGTGCCCTGCGGCGCGAGCTGTCCGGCGGCACCCAGATCATGAACAAGCTGATCGGTGCCAGCCCGGTCATGGAGCGGCTGCGTGAGGATATTCTGGATCTCGGCCAGGCTGACGGCCATGTGTTGATCGACGGTGAAACCGGTACCGGGAAAACGCTTGTGGCTCACGCGCTTCATGCCGTTGGCAGCCGTGCCGGCAAGAAGTTTGTTCTGGTGTCCTGCGCCGCGCTTGAAGAAGACGCACTGGCCAAGCGCCTGTTTGGCCCCATGATGCCCGAAGATGCGCAACTGCCCGCCATCGAAGAGGCGCGTGGCGGCACGCTGGTTCTGGAAGATGTGGAAGCGTTGAGCGATACGTTGCAGGCCAAGCTGCTGAGCGTGATGAACGAGCAGGGCACACCTGCGGAGACCCGGATCGTTGCCATCTCGAACCTGCAGGAGGCGGGCAAGACGTCGGAAGACGTGCTGCGCCCGGACCTGTTCTATCGCCTGGCCGCGCTGCGCATCACCATGCCGCCGTTGCGGCAGCGGGGCGAAGATATCCTGACCCTGTTTACCCGTCTCAGTGAGCAGTTTGCCGAAGAATACGGTTGCGATGCCCCCCAGGTGAGCGCGCAGGAAGCTGCGCAATTGTTGCAGGCGCCATGGCCCGGCAATGTGCGCCAGTTGATCAATATTGCTGAACGGGCGGTGCTGCAATCGCGCCGTGGCTCGGGCACCATCGCGTCTCTGTTGATGTCCGATCACGAAGAGATGCAGCCGGTGATGACCACCGAGGGCAAGCCGCTGAAGGAATATGTCGAAGCGTTTGAACGAATGCTGATTGATAATACGATGCGCAGGCACAAAGGCTCTATCGCGTCAGTCATGGACGAGCTTTGCCTTCCTCGCCGGACGCTGAACGAGAAGATGGCCAAATACGGCCTTCAGCGTTCGGACTATCTGTAAGCGATGCGATTTGGGGGCTCTGCCCCCGTCGCCTATGGCGCCTCCCCCGGGATATTTTTGGCCAGATGAAGGGGATCCGTTGCGCTGGTTGGTGGCGGAGTGCAGTTTGCCCATTGTCTTTTCCACAGGGTTGCTTTTATTGTGTCGGAACGGGCCGGGCGATTTTGACGCCTGCAAGTCCCGAATCTTTGAGTTTCGCTGCTGATCCGTTGGTGAGGGTCAAGACCTCGCGGTTCAGCAGACCGATTATGCCCCTCAAGGGGCAGTGGAGTACCTGAGCCCGGGATCACTGGGCGAAAGGAATAAATGGGCAGGCTGCGTTCAGACGCGCCTGTCGGAGAAGAACCGCGATGACGCGCGCGCAACGATTGAGAGAACGGGCAGGGGGCCACAGCGCCAGACCCTGCCGCGCGCCGTCTGATATCGCCCTGACAAGACACCTCCCCAAAA
This sequence comes from Ruegeria sp. HKCCD6604, assembly GCF_013110635.1. Lineage (NCBI taxonomy): Bacteria > Pseudomonadati > Pseudomonadota > Alphaproteobacteria > Rhodobacterales > Roseobacteraceae > Ruegeria > Ruegeria sp. HKCCD6604. Next base: position 268,897 of record NZ_WVQW01000001.1, read on the forward strand.
GCGCCTGTCCGCCTGGACAGGTCAGGACAACGCGGTTGGCGCGGTGCACCAAGGACAAATGGCTAAGAAAATGCTTATCGATGCCACCCACGCGGAGGAAACCCGCGTCGTGGTGGTTGACGGAAACAAGGTCGAGGAGTTCGATTTTGAATCCGAAAACAAACGCCAGCTTGCCGGCAACATCTATCTTGCAAAAGTAACGCGGGTTGAGCCGTCGCTTCAGGCGGCCTTTGTGGATTATGGCGGGAACCGGCATGGCTTCCTGGCATTCTCTGAAATTCACCCGGATTATTACCAGATCCCCGTCGCCGACCGTGAGGCGTTGATGGAGGAAGAGCGCGCCTACGCCGAGGCCATGAAGGCGCGTGATGAGGCTGAAGAGGCCAAATCCAAGAAACGGCGGACTCGGTCTCGCGCGAAGGCTGCTGACGTGAAATCGGATGATCCGGTTGAAACGATGGAGGTTTCGACCGAACCAACCGGCATGGAAACCATCGATCTGGACGAGGGTGAAGAAGCAGATGTTGATGTTCCGGAAGGAACGTCGCCGATGGAAGTCGTCGCTGAAACTCCGGTAGAGGAGCCGGTTGACGATGACGCGCCGGCCACTGAAGAAGCAACCGAAACCGCATCGGATGAGGCAGCACTAGACGACGTTGCCGAGGAAGCCACTGAACAGGCTGTCGATGTGTCGGACGACGACGCAGAGGATCAGGCCGAAGAGCCAGTGGAAGCCGTTGAAGACATTCAATCGGAAGGGCATGAAGCCCAATCCGAGCCGGAGCAAGCAGAAGAACCTGTTGAAGCTGCGGATGATGAACAAGACCCTGATGAGGACGTTGACGAAACCAAAAGCACAGACGCTGCATCAAAAGACGCATCGATTGAATCGGTTGCTGATGATGATGACAGCGAAGACATTCGTCCGCCGCGCAAACCGCGCCCGCGTCGTTACAAGATTCAGGAAGTCATCAAAGTACGTCAGGTCCTTCTGGTGCAGGTTGTCAAGGAAGAGCGCGGAAACAAGGGTGCTGCGCTGACCACCTATCTTTCGCTGGCAGGACGGTATTGTGTTCTGATGCCCAATACCGCACGTGGCGGTGGCATCAGCCGCAAGATTACCAACGCGGCGGACCGGAAAAAGCTGAAAGAAATCGCAACGGATATCGATGTGCCGACCGGGGCGGGTTTGATCATTCGAACCGCCGGAGCCAAGCGAACCAAATCCGAGATCAAGCGCGACTATGAATACCTCCAGCGTTTGTGGGAGCAGATCCGGGCGCTGACACTGGAATCCATCGCGCCGGCAAAGATTTATGAAGAAGGTGATCTGATCAAACGGTCGATCCGAGACCTTTACAACCGTGATATCGACGAGGTCTTGGTCGAAGGCGAGGGCGGGTACCGCATCGCCAAGGACTTCATGAAGATGATCATGCCGTCGCACGCCAAGAACGTGAAACGGTACGAAGATGCGCTGCCTCTGTTCGCGCGCTATCAGGTGGAAAGCTATCTGGCCGGGATGTTCAATCCCACCGTACAGCTGAAATCCGGTGGCTATATCGTAATCGGCGTGACGGAAGCACTGGTGGCGATCGACGTGAACTCGGGCCGTGCCACCAAGGAAGGTTCGATCGAGGAAACCGCACTCAAGACCAACCTCGAGGCCGCTGAGGAGGTTGCACGTCAGCTGCGCCTGCGCGATCTCGCTGGTCTGATCGTCATCGACTTTATCGACATGGACGAGCGCAAGAACAACTCGGCTGTCGAAAAGCGTTTGAAAGACAAACTGAAAACGGACCGCGCCCGCATTCAGGTCGGTCGTATTTCGGGTTTTGGTCTGCTGGAGATGAGCCGTCAGCGTCTGCGCCCCGGCATGATCGAGGCAACGACGCAGCCGTGCCCGGCCTGTCACGGCACCGGTCTGATCCGCTCGGACGACAACATGGCCTTGTCGATCCTGCGTCAGATCGAAGAAGAAGGTACCCGCCGCCGTTCGCGCGAAGTCTTGGTGCGCTGCCCTGTCAGCATCGCCAACTTCCTGATGAACCAGAAGCGAGAGCATATTGCGCAGATCGAGGCGCGTTATGGGCTTTCGGTGAGGATCGAAGGGGATATCCATCTGGTCAGCCCGGACTTCTCGATGGAGAAGTTCAAGACGGCCAGCCGGATTGTTCCCGAGGCCACGGCGCCTGTTGTTTCTGTCGATGCGTCGCTGATGGATCTTGTCGATTCATCGGACGCGGAAGAGACCGAAGAGGAAATCGCTCAGACCGAAGAAGAGGCAAAGCCCAAGCGCAAGCGCCGTCGTCGTCGTCGCAAGAAAGGTTCGGGCAATGGCGACACGCCAGAGCAGGCCGCGGAAGAGGGTGAAGCGCCAGCACAAGAAGACGCAGAAAGCGATACGCCTGACGTCGAAAGTGCTGAGCCGGCTGAAGCTGAGGCTTCGGAGGAAGAAAAACCGGCAAAGCCCAAGCGCAAACGCGCCCCGCGCCGTCGCAAGAAAGATGCGGTTGCCGAAGAAGTTGCGGATCAGCCTGAAGAGCCATTTTCCACGACGGCTGACGCTGCAACGGAAGAGCCGGCAGCCGAGGAAACCGGCGAGAGCATCGCGGGCGAAAGCGCCGAGGTCGCCGCCGAGCAGGTTGAGGAGGCCGCTGAACTAGCCGAAGCACAGGTTGACGCTCCGCCGTCGGAAGGGCAACCTGCAAACGGTGTGGATGCGGCACAAGCGGTTGAAGAAGCGGATGAGGCGGAAAAGCAATCTGCGGAAGCTGTAGAAGCCGCTGACGTTGCAGAAACCGACGATCCTGCCCAAGACGGGCCAGCAGAAGCAACGCCCGAGCCGGTGCTTGAAAGCGTGGCGGAAGAGCCTGAACCTATACCCGCCAAGCCCAAACGCCGCGGTTGGTGGTCGCTGGGAAGTTAATGAAAAAGGCGGGCTGATCGGCCCGCCTTTTTTTGACCTGCAACAAAGGTCAGCTGGATTTTTGGATCAGATAGATCTGATGTGCGCCGTCAGTGTCCTGCGAAAGCAGTGTATGCCCGGCCTCGGCACAAAAATGCGGAACATCCACGATGGCCGCAGGATCATCGGCCAGCACCCGCAGAACGGCACCCTCCGGCATGGATTTCAGTCGTTTGCGGGCTTTCAGGACGGGCAAGGGGCACAACAGGCCCAAAGCGTCCAGGGTATCTGTAATCTCTGACATGATTTTCGGGATAGGGTGAAGTTGTAATATTGTCCAGATTCCGAGCACGAGGATGTGACTGTTTGGCCCCGTGACGGATCGCTCTTCATCACATATGTGCAGAAACATGTTCGGAATCGAAATCATCGACGCGGGACTGCTGCCCGCCATGTTCGTCGCGCTGCTGGGTGGCCTGATCAGCTTTCTGTCGCCTTGCGTATTGCCAATCGTACCGCCTTATCTGGCGTATATGAGCGGCGTTACCATACATGAGATGCAGGACGAGGCCCGTGCGCGGCGCAAGGCAACCCTGTCGGCGATGTTCTTTGTCATGGGCCTGTCGACCGTGTTTCTGCTGCTTGGCTTTACCGCATCGGCCTTTGGTGCGTTTGTGCTGCAAAATCAGGTGCTGTTCGCCAAGTTATCCGGTGCCGTTGTCATCGTCTTTGGCCTTCACTTTCTGAATGTCTTCCGGATTCCTTTTCTGGATCGCGAAGCACGGATTGAAACCGGTGATTCCGGTGGGTCGGTCTTTGGCGCTTACATCCTTGGCCTGGCTTTTGCATTCGGCTGGACCCCGTGCATTGGTCCTCAACTGGGTGCGATCCTGTCACTGGCGGCGAACGAAGCGTCGGTCGCGCGCGGCACGTTTCTGCTGGGGGTTTACGCTGCGGGTTTGGGTATTCCGTTCCTGTTGGCGGCCATGTTCCTGAATCGCTCCATGACCGTGATGAACCGGATCAAACCGTATATGGGCACGATCGAAAAGATCATGGGCGGGCTGTTGCTGTTTGTGGGCATCATGCTGATAACCGGGCTTTTCACCCGTTTCAGCTGGTGGTTGCTGGAGACTTTTCCGGCGCTGGCAAATTTCGGGTGATCAACTGACCCTCTTACCTTGACCTCAAGCCTGCGTTAACCTGCGCATCAGAAGGTAAGGGCATGAGCAGTCACACAAATCAGCCGCAGGTGCGCAGACGTCGGGTGTTCTATATACCCGGCTATGATCCGATGCCGCCCCGGCGATATCGCGAGCTGTATCGCACCGAGTCTCAGAAGCAGGCCCGGATCTCGGGGTACGAGATCGCAATCGCCCCAAAGACAACGGACGGACGTTTTGGCTGGCGTGTGAACTCGGAACAAGATGGGCTGACTGTTGAAACGGAATTCGAGGTTCTGGTGTGGTCCGACATCGTGCGCGACAGCATGTCGGTCTCGATCCCGGCGACCTATTGGCAATTGGCCCGCACGGCGTGGATTTACATATCAACCGGTACGTTGTGGCGTCTGATGCGATTGCGCAAGGGCCCGGTGATCGCTGCGTTGTATCCAGTGGCGATGTTGGTGTCTCAGCTGCTGATCGCGCTTGCGTTGGCGTGGGCGTGCATAGCCATGGCTGGTTGGTGGGGGGTATTCCCCGGAGCGGCCATCGCCGTCGCGTTACTGCTGTGGTTTCGCAAGGTCGATAACCGGCTGTTTGCGTATTACCTGATGCATGATTACGCCTATTCAGCGCAGTTGAGCGGGCAAATGCCGGTCGAGCTGCGGGAAAGGTTGTCTTCGTTTCGTGAAGCGATCCAAGACGCGTTGAATTCCGATGTGGATGAGGTGCTGGTCGTTGGCCACAGCTCGGGCGCGCATCTGGGGGTGTCTGTTCTGGCCAAGCTGATCCGAAGAGCGAACGTGCACGAGCAACGCGCGGTGCTGTCGTTTCTCAGCCTGGGACAGGTGGTTCCCATGGTCTCGTTTCTGCCCCAGGCACACGATTTGCGGTCCGATCTGCATTTCCTGTCCACACGGTCCGAGCTCAGCTGGATCGATGTCTCGGCTCCCGGTGATGGCTGCGCCTTTGCGCTGTGCGATCCGATTGCGGTCACAGGGGTGGTCGATGCTGATAAACGCTGGCCGCTAGTCCTGTCAGCGGCTTTTTCGCAAACCTTGTCTCCGGAACGCTGGAAAGCTTTGCGATGGCGATTTTTTCGGCTTCATTTTCAGTATCTTTGCGCCTTCGATAAGCCGGAAAGCTATGATTATTTCCGGATAACGGCTGGCCCGTTGACGCTGGGGCAAAGGTTTGCGGATCGTGAGGCTTCGCGCAGCCGCATCGAGACGCCTGTCTCCAAGTTCACTTCGGTACACCCATGACCATAACCCCGCCCAAGCCAGACCCGCGCCCCGAGAAAGTTTCGTTGCTGCGCTATGTGAAACTGTTCAGACATGACCTGCTGTCGGCCCAGCCAGCCCGGCTGTATCGCGCGTGGATGGCAGAATTCAAAACCCCGTTCTTCCGGTCGTTTCTGATCAATCAACCGGATCTGGTTCAAACGGTCCTCAAGAAACGGGCTGACGATTTCCCCAAATCCGGCAGGATCAGCGAAGGCCTGCGTCCGTTGCTTGGCAATTCAGTGTTTCTGACCAATGGCGAGGTCTGGAAACGACAGCGGCGGATTATCGATCCCGCGTTCGAAGGGGGCCGTCTGAAGAATACATTCCCTGCCATGCTGGCCGCTGCCGAGGCGTGTGTGGAACGGCTGCGGCCTCATGTCGGCGGGGAACTCGAATTCGAAGAACAGACAAGCCATGCGGCGGCGGACGTGATATTTCGCACCCTGTTTTCCGTTCCTATCGACAACGCTATCGCCAGCCAGGTGTTCGAAAAGTTCCGGGCCTATCAACGCGCGCAACCTTTGCTGAATCTGGCGGCTTTTGTTCCTTTGCCAAAGTGGCTGCCCCGGTTTCATTCCGGGGCGACCAAACAGAACGCGCGGGATATCAGGGCGCTGATTGCCGAACTGACCAGAACACGCGCAAAGGCCATTAAGGACGGAACGGCACCTGACGATCTTGCGACCAAGATCATGACGACGGCTGACCCCGAAACCGGGCAGTTCTTCGACCCCGAGGAAATGGTTGATCAGGTGGCGATCTTTTTTCTTGCCGGGCATGAAACCAGTGCGTCAGCCTTGGCCTGGACGCTGTACCTGATGGCGCTTTATCCGGAATGGCAGCAGAAGGTTGCAGAGGAGGCCGCTGTTCTGGATGATCCTTCATTTGCCTCTGTTTCAAAACTCCGGATCAGCCGGGATGTGTTTCGCGAAGCGCTGCGCCTTTATCCTCCGGTGCCCATGATGGTCCGCGAGACCACGTGCCCTGAACGGTTCCGTAACCGGGATGTGCCGGTCGGCGCGCAGATCGTGATCAGCCCGTGGCATTTGCACCGTCAGGCACGTTTGTGGGATGATCCGGACGGTTTTGATCCAGACCGTTGGGGCACGGAAAACGGCAAGCGGTGTCAGCGCGACGCTTACATCCCGTTCTCTGCGGGCCCCCGAGTGTGCACCGGGGCCGGGTTTGCAATGGTCGAAGGGCCGCTGATCCTGTCGATGCTCTTGCGCCGCTACCGGTTCGAAACAATCCCGGGAAAAACACCTCTTCCGGTCGCTCACCTGACGGTTCGATCCAAAGATGGCATATGGTTACGCCTGTTTGAGCGCTAACAACCTACCATCGGTTCACGCCCTGTTGTATGCGGGGAAGAACATCGGAATCATCATTGAACGGGAAAACAATATGTCCAAAGCAGAACAGCGCGCGCAGATGATCAACGGCACGGGCTTTATCGCGGCACTGGATCAAAGCGGCGGATCAACCCCGAAAGCGCTTGCGTTGTATGGCGTCGAGGCATCCGACTACAGCTCGGAGGAAGAGATGTTCGGTGAAATCCAGAAGATGCGTGCCCGCATCATTCTGGCCGACGATTTCACAAAGGACAAAGTGATTGGCGCAATCCTGTTCGAACGTACCCTGGGCGAAGAGATCGAAGGCCGCAAGGTTGCCGATTACCTTTGGTCGGTCAAAGGTATCGTTCCTTTCCTGAAGATCGACAAAGGCCTGGAAGAACAGGCAAATGGCGTTCAGATGATGAAACCGATCCCCGGTCTGGCCGAGACCCTGGCCAAGGCCGATGGTGTGTTCGGCACCAAGGAACGTTCGGTCATTCACGAAGCGAATGCCGATGGCATCGCGGCGGTGGTTGCCCAACAGTTCGACGTCGCCCGCGAAGTCACCGATGCCGGTATGGTTCCGATCGTGGAACCCGAAGTGAACATCCATTCGGCAACCAAGGCCGAGGCGGAAGACATCCTGAAGGCTGAAATCCTCAAAAACCTCGATCAACTGGCCGAGGGCCAGGAAGTGATGCTGAAGCTGACGATCCCGACAAAGGCAAACCTGTATGACGCGCTGGCTGACCACCCGCGGGTCTTGCGCGTTGTGGCCCTGTCTGGCGGTTATTCGACGGAAGAAGCCTGTGATCTGTTGGGCCGGAACGGCAAGATGATCGCATCTTTCTCGCGGGCCTTGACCGAAGGTCTGTCGAAGCAGCAGTCAGATGCCGAATTCAACGCGGCGCTGGGTGCCAACATCGACAAGATTTACAAAGCCTCGGTCTGATCCGTCAGACAGGTTTGACGAAAGAGCGGCGCAACTGTGCCGCTTTTTTTCTGCCGATGCAGATCTCGGCGTGATCATTGACCAGCCCCATGGCCTGCATGAACGCAAACACGGTTGTAGGGCCAACAAACTTCCATCCCCGTTTCTTGAGATCTTTCGACATGGCCACCGACTCGGGCGATGTGGACGCTGTTTGCGGAGGCGGAGGCGTTTCAGCCTCGTAACGCCAGACATAGGCCGCCAGAGATCCTTCGGCCGCCACAAGGTCCTGCGCGCAACGTGCATTGTTGATCACCGCTTCAATCTTGCCGCGATGACGGATGATCCCAGAATCCTGTAGCAGGCGTTCCACATCTTCATCAGAAAACGCGGCCATCCTGTTGAAATCAAACCCGCAAAAGGCTTTCCTGAAGTTTTCGCGCTTGTTCAGGATCGTTCGCCAGCTAAGGCCTGACTGAAAGCTTTCGAGGCACAGTTTTTCAAACAGCCGTTGGTCGTCGCCGACAGGGTAACCCCATTCATTGTCGTGATATTCAAAGAATTCGGGCGCGGCCTGACACCATGCGCATCTTTGCTGCCCATCCGGCCCGGTAATGGTGTCGCTCATGGTTGTACCCTTTTTGTTCCCGCTCACGTTACACGTCGAGGCGAGGGCGTGACAAGTCTCAATCAGGGTTGCGGAACCAGTTCAGCACAAAGACGCGTATGGCCGATGCAAGACCCGTTTCCGGGTCGCGGGCCACATCTATTTCGGCCGCCAAGACATTGATTGGCTTGCCTTGTTCCTGAGCGATCTCGCGAAAAGCACGCCAGAATTCATCCTCGAGTGATACCGAGGTTCGGTGTCCTTGCAGGGTCAAAGAGCGTTTGACAGGACGGCCGCTCATTCGTCCAGCTCATGATCGTCGAGGTCGCGCTTTTGTTTTTTCTGTTGAAGCTTCACGACTTCTTTTTCAGCTTTTGTACGCCCAAACGCGACGGCGTTCCGGTCAGCGCGGGCCTTTCTTTCGGTCCGCGCTTTTTCTTTTCGATACCGGTTCAGATTGACCGGCTTGCCCATCAGTCTCTTGGGCCGATCATCTGTTCGGGACGGACGACGGCATCAAAGGTCGCTTCGTCCACAAAGCCCAGCGCGATGGCTTCTTCCTTGAGCGTGGTACCGTTCTTGTGGGCGGTTTTCGCAACGGTGGTCGCATTGTCATAACCGATGGTAGGGGCAAGCGCCGTGACCAGCATCAGCGATTCCTTCATCAGCTTGTCGATGCGCGGCTCGTTCGCTTTGATGCCCATCAGCATCCGCTCGGTAAAGCTGTCGGTGGCATCCCCCAACAGCTGGATCGATTGCAGCAGGTTGTAGGACATCATCGGATTGTAGACGTTCAATTCGAAATGCCCTTGCGACCCGGCAAAATTCATCGCTGCATTGTTGCCCATCACATGCGCGGCGACCTGCGTCAGCGCTTCGGCCTGCGTCGGGTTTACCTTGCCGGGCATGATCGACGAGCCGGGCTCATTTTCCGGCAGGATCAGTTCACCCAGGCCGGAACGAGGCCCGGAGCCCAGGAAACGAATGTCGTTTGCGATCTTGTAGCAGCTGCCGGCAATCGTCGCCAAAGCGCCCGAAAGGAAGACCATGGCATCATGGGCGGCCAGCGCTTCGAACTTGTTCGGCGCCGTCACGAAGGGCAGGTCGGTGATTTGGGCCATATGGCCTGCGACGGCTTTGTCCCAGCCGTGCTGGGTGTTCAGGCCGGTGCCAACGGCCGTTCCGCCCTGGGCCAGTTCATAAATCCCCGGCATCGCCGCATGTACGCGTGCGATTCCCTGACGAATCTGGTGGGCATAGCCACTGAACTCCTGACCCAAGGTCAGCGGTGTCGCGTCCTGTGTATGGGTTCGGCCGATCTTGATGATGTCCTTGAACTCCTCGGCCTTCTGCTCGAGACCGGACGCCAGTTTTTCAAGGCCGGGAAGCAGCACATCGCGTACGCTCATCGCTGTTGCGATATGCATGGCGGTTGGGAAAGTATCGTTCGACGATTGCCCCATGTTGCAGTGGTCATTCGGGTGTACCGGGTTTTTGGATCCGATCTTGCCGCCCAGAATCTCGATGGCTCGGTTGGCGATGACCTCGTTCGCATTCATGTTCGACTGGGTGCCGGAACCCGTCTGCCACACGACCAACGGAAAGTTGTCGTCGAACTTGCCATCGATCACCTCGCCTGCGGCCTGGATGATCGCATCTGCTATCTTTGCGTCCAGCTTGCCCGTTGCCTTGTTTTCCATGGCGCAGGCTTTCTTGATTACGCCCAGCGCGCGCACGATGGCGACCGGCTGTTTTTCCCAGCCGATGGGAAAATTCATGATCGAGCGCTGCGTTTGGGCGCCCCAATACTTGTCGGCAGGAACCTCGAGCGGGCCAAAGCTGTCGGATTCTGTGCGGGTTTGAGACATCGGTCACTCCGTCTGGTATGCAGTTGTATGCCGTTTAGCCGCAGCCACGCCGTGACGCAATCGGCCAGTTGCGCGCACCTTAAACTTAAGGGCGTCAAAGGTATAGGCGCGGGGTGCGTCACTTTAATCGTTGTTGGCGGGGAATGTGCATTGTTTGCGGATACCTCTGGGCTACAATGGAGCAATAGACGCCATGGAGGACAAAATGCCAAATTTCCATCGCCTTACGCTTGGAAAAGCAGTCGCGATACTTGCAGTTTGCGCTTTGTGGCTGTCGGTTCTGAGCGCAGCGGCCCGCGCGGCAGACATCACACCTTTCATAGGAGATTATATCGGTTCAGCCGAAGTTGTGGACGCGGATGGCACGACAACGCCCCGCGACATGAGCGTTTCCATCGTCGAGACCAAGAACGGTTTCAACGTCAGTTGGCGGACGACGACATACAAGCTGGATGGACGCGTAAAGGAACAGAAGTTCTCGATTGATTTTGTTCCGTCAGACCGCCCGGATGTGTTTTCGGCGGCGATGAAACGCAATGTCTTTGGTCACGAAGTCCCGCTGGACCCGATGAAGGGCGAGCCATTTGTATGGGGCCGCATCGTCGGCGAAACACTGACCGTGTTTTCTTTGTTCATTGACGAGGACGGAGGATATGAGTTGCAGCAATTCGACCGCACGCTTGCCCAAGGCGGGCTGAACCTCGCGTTTTCACGATTCATAGATGGTCAAAAATCACGATCGGTCGAGACTTTCCTGATGAAACGATAAACCCCGCGCCGGGCGGGGTTTGAAGGTTCATTTCCGAAAGCTGTCCAGCGATACGATATCCGCATCGTGATGTATTTCTTCTTCTTCGACTTCGATGTCGTCTTCGATGATTTGATCTTCTTCGATTTCGTCTTCCGGGCTTTCGAAGCGAAGGCCGAATTCCACGGATGGGTCCACGAAAGTCTTGATTGCAGAATAAGGGACGTACAGCGGTTCCGGGGCATCGCCAAAGTTCAAAGTGATGCCAAAGCCGAGGTCACCAACTTCGAGGTTCTCGAACCAGTGCTGCATGACGATGGTCATTTCTTCGGGATATCGTTCACGCAGCCAGTCGGCGATTTCCACACCATCTTCACGTGTGTCGAAAGTGATGAAAAAGTGGTGCGCCCCGGGTAGACCGGTTTCAGAAACTTCCTTCAGCACTGTTTTGATCAGGCCGCGCATGGCGGTGTGCATCAGGTTTCCATAATCGATGCCTTGCGACATGTGTGATCCTCAAAAGTGGTTATGCTCAGCATAGGGGTTTTGTTCGGAAACGAAAGGGCGGGTACGACCGGATTGATCAGATATTGTGTGCAGCCAGGCCGGCAATCGACATCAGGGCAAGCACGGTTCCCATCCCTAATTTCAGTCGAAAAATCAAGGTCCCAGCAAGGATAGTTAGACCGAATGCGGTAAAATTCAACGCGGAAATCTGCGGCATGGGGATTGCCAGAGGACCCCATGATTTTTCAGACACTGATTCGAAAAGAACATTCAGGGCGAACCACACGGAAAGGTTGAGAATCACCCCGACGACGGCCGCAGTGATTCCATGCAGGGCCGCAGACAGGCGGGGACGCGCGGCCAGACGGTCGAGATATGGGGCCGCAAGAAAAATCCAAAGAAAGCACGGAACGAACGTCGCCCACAATGCTACCGCACCGGCTGCAAGCGCCAGCGTGAACCCGCCGGTCAGTTGCCCGGTCAGCATGGCGACAAACTGTGTGACAAGTATGAGCGGCCCCGGAGTCGTTTCCGCCAGCCCCAGCCCATCGATCATCTGATCCGTGCTGATCCAGTGGTACTGGTCGACAACCGTTTGGGTCATATAGGCCAATACCGCATATGCGCCGCCAAAGGTCACAACGGCGAGTCGGGCAAAAAACCACCCCAGATCGCTCAGCAGTTGATGGCCTGTGACGCTCAGAGCAACGAGCGGGCCCAACCAAAGGGGCAACCAGACTGCAATCGTTCGCAGAGACCGCGCCAGATGTGGTGTTCCTTCTGGCGTGGGAGTTTCTACGGGTCCTTTAAAGGTCACGTAGCCCCAGGCTGCGGCAACGAATATGATCGCCGGAAAAGGAAGGTTCAGCAAAAAAATGGCCAGGAAGGACAGGATTGCGATTGTTCGATGCTCGCGATCATTCAATGCCTTGCGCGAAAGATTGCGGAGCGCCTGCAAAACGATGACGATGACGGTTGCCTTGATGCCCGTAAAGGCCGACTGCACCAAGGGAACATCGCCAAATGCTGAATAGAGCGCGACCAGAACCGCAATCACGAACGCGCCGGGTAAAACGAACAAGCTGCCGGCAATCAGCCCGCCGGCAACGCCGCGCAGACGCCACCCCGCATAGGTTGCCAGCTGCATCGCCTCGGGGCCCGGCAGCAACATGCACAGAGACAGGGCGCGCAGGTAAGTCTGTTCATCCAGCCAGGGTCGGCGTTCGACCAATTCCTGATGCATCAAGGAGACTTGAGCCGCAGGACCGCCGAAAGACAGCAGGCCGATCCTGCCAAAGACCTTGAAAATCTCGGCCAGTGTCGGTGTCATGACGTTCGCCCGGTGCGCCAGTCATGGCTTTCGTCAAACCCATCGCGCGACCAGCGATACATCGCGTCGTAAAAATTCATCCCGGCTTTCAGGTTTTCATGGTCATCGCGGTACTGCCTTGAAAGCCCGACGGACACCGCCAACAATCCCGCCGCTTCAGGCGCAAGCGCGTGCCGGTTCGTGTCCGCCGCCCGGATGACTGTCGCCAACCGGTCCAGTGCAGGGGAGTGAAGCCCGAATTCATCCAGCATGGTGTCAAACGTGCAATTGTCGCCTCGGTGGCTCCAGAACGTGTTCTCGATATCAAAAGGTGACGCCCCGAAAACAGTCGCAACGCTTTCGACTTCGCCGGGTGCCACAAACAGGAACTTGGCGTCGGGATCAACAAACCTGCGTATCAGCCAGGGACATGCGATTCTGTCGATCTTGGGTCGGTGACGCGTGACCCACAACGTGTTGCCACCAATTCGATCAGGAATGCGTGCTGCGGGCACACGTGGTGCATCGGCCATGTCGCGCCAGGCATGCATTCCACCTTCCAGATATTCGGCTTGATGCCCTTCGCTGCGCAACCAGGAGACAACGCCCTGGCTCAGCTTTTTGCCTTTCTGACAGATAATCACGGCTGGGCGATCGGAGATCTTGCACGAAAGCTCCCGAAGATCTGCGGCCGGGTGCCGGATTGATGCGGGGATCAGATAGGGATCTTCTTCAAAATCGTCATTCAGGCAGACGTCGAATAGAACGGGCACGTTCGGAGTACCAATCAGACGCAGGAGCTGTTTGGGAGAAATAGAGTTGGGCGATGCCATGGCATGTTTCCTTGTGACCGCGGATACATGCGAAACTTGGGCTGTCGCCTCACGGGGCGTTCGCAATCTTACCCCATGGCACTTGCTAGCGCGCAAGGGTCATGGGGGTCAAGATTGCTTTGGGTTCACGCCCAGTCCAGGCGTTGCCCGGTGATGCATACGGGCAGGGTGTCCGATGGAAACTGGCCCAGTTCTTCAAAAAACGAGATGAAGTCAAAATGGTTGTAGGCTTCAACCATCTTTTCGTCCTTGAACCGCGCCATGACCTGGCCGGTGACTTCCATTGGCGCGCCATTGTCAGCCCGAAAAGTACGCACATGCAGAATGGCGGACACCCAGTCGCCGTTTTCGATGATCTTGGGCAATTCGACCTTGATGTCCCCCAGAATATGGCGGAACGCCATGACCAGATCCCGGAAATCGTCCGCACCGACCTGCATTTCTGGAATCAGCCCCTCGGCCATCGTTTCGGGTGCGAAGAACTGATCAATTGCTTCGGTGTTTCCATTTTCCCAAACCTCGGAGTACCACTTTCTGAGTATCTCTGAATTCGTCATCCCAGTTCTCCTGTCCAAGTGCTGGCAAGATGGCAAAAAGGAATGAATAAACTCTGAATCCGCCTAAGGGCGGGTAAATAAAATCAGACATGTGGGGGATTAATGCAGGTTTCTGTTGCCAGGTACCTGCGAACCCCGCCTTACGCGGCTAGGCGCAAGGGCTTAAGTTTCGGTCTTGCCACTGCTTACGCAGCAACTGCAACCGGAGCACGATTGTCGTTTGCAATTGTACTGTTTTCGCCGGTAACGGTGGCAGACAGCCGAGACAAAGCTAACCCCTTTAGACGTTCGTCGATCCTGTTTCGGCCCCAAAATCCCCAAACGAAGGATGGTTGGTGGAGCCGCCGGGTACCGCCCCCGGGTCCGATCCGCTTATTACGAGCGCGTTTATGTCCATAGTCCCGAAGGACGACTCTTATATAGGTGAGGTAATGGGTGGATGCAAACTCAGAATGAACGCAACCGTGTTTAACATTTCCAATCTGTTAGGTGGCTTTGTTGAAGTTTGCAGCAATCAGCCAGACGGCCAAAACCAGTTCGATTCCCCCAAAGATCAACGCCTTGGCCAAGGGGGGATTGTCCAGCGCGACCGACACAAACCGGCCCAGCGCTGCACCGGAATAGACAATGCCCAGCATGACATAGGCCATTGGGTTGTTCAGCCAGATAACGGCAATCCCCGTCACAACAAACAAACCACCGACCGAGGCGCGCATCTCGGACAACCCCATCGTGCTGTTGGTCGGGGCCAAATCCAGGGCCGACGCGGTGTGGGCCGGCGCCAGAAACCCGAATGCGCCGAACCCGATGGTCAGCAATGCCGCGATGACGTTCAGAGTTGCGACCATTCCGGCCCCCTTATGGTTCAGGCCGCGTAGGCGGCGTCAAAGAAATCACGTTCCAGTTCGACAGCGCGATGGAACAGTCGCGTGACCTCGGCCTGTTCGGCCGCATCCAGCGTCGGCCAGACGTTGTCCAGCTGACTGCGCAGATATTCCACGACGCTTTCGAACCCTTCGCCCGCATGTAGCGTGATCCATTCCGCAAACCAGAACGGCAAGCCGTCTTTGGGCGGGTTTTCCGGGCTGGCCCAGCTCAGGTAAACCCATTCCGCCACGACGAGTACCGCCAGCATGTTCTGATAACGGCCAGAGGCTGCGGCTTCGGCCATCAGATCCTGAAACGCGCGTGTGGCGGGCGCGGGCTCGGTGCTGGGCTCAGTGCCCAAAGCGTCCATCGCGCGCAGGAAATAGGTGTTCTCGGGGCCTGTGATCACCGCCAGAAACTGTGCGGCCGGTACGCTGTCAGCAAGGGTCGGCGCATGCGCGATGGCGCTGGCCAAAAGACGCACGAAACCGTCGACGAACTGATAGTCCTGTTGCAGATACCAGCGCATCTTGTTCTCGGGCAGGGTGCCGTCAGACAACTCGCGGGTAAAGGCATGGGTTGTGGCGGCCGTCCAGTCGACGATTTTGCCCTGACGCAGCACTTCGGTTGGGCGGGATTGGTCCGGCATTCGGAAGCTCCAGTTTTGTTTCCATGCAGACAAAGCGCGTTTCAAAACAAAGTACAAGGTCAGCCAAGTGCGGACCAGAGACCCAGACCACCGACCAGAATGAGGCTCAGGGCCCAGAGGAGCTCCAGGTTGAACCAGCTGCGCGACAGGAATTGCAGTCCGAGCCAACGATAGACCGCAAAGGCCAAAAAACCGCCCCCCAGAACCATGGCGGCCGTATGCAGCGCGGCGACGCCCAGAACCAAAAGGGTGTTCGTGGTCATGATCTGAGAAATCGCTTGATGGCCCGCGTCCAGTTCATCCACGGCACACAGGCCCAGATAGATTGGAACCAGCATCAGGGCAGCCCCGTGGGCAAGCGCCACAAGAAAAGACCACAGCGCGAGCCTGCTTGGCGGGATCCGCGAAAGAAAGCGGGGGTGACGGCGGGTTATCGCGATGTACAGGCCCATGCCAATCACGACCAGAGCCGCGCCGATGCGGATTTCATTTTGATAATCGACCAATACGGCCATCAAGGCAAAAGGAAGAAGTACGCCGAGCATGGCTACGAAATGCCCGCCAGCCAAAGCCGCGAGTGCACCCCAAAGCGCGGATTGGCGTTGTTCCATCAAAGCCGAAGACACTGCCAGTGGCCAGCCCATGCCGGGGTTCAGGCCGTGATAGGCTCCGCTCAGAACAACGGCCAGCCACAGGCCAGCCGTTGATGACATCAAAAATTCCAACTCAGACCGACGGATAGCAGAAGCTGTCGGTTGAACAGTCTCCGCCTTCCAACCGGATCTGGTGGCTGCGATAGCCCTTGGGAAACTCTACCCAGAACTTCGGATCCAATGTCAGACCACCATTCTCGCCGACATCAGCCTTGACCATGGCCGCACCACCTTCCTCGGGGTAGAACTGGTCGTCCCACGTGGAATAAAGCGAATTGGTCCAATAGACGCGTTTGCCGTCGCGGCTGATTTCGACCATCTGTGGACCATAGCCAAAGGTTTGACCATTTGGATGCTTTGTCTTTTTGACGATTCCGCCGATCTCGACCTTGCCTGCCAGGGTTGGGTTCATCGGGTCGGATACATCGTATTGATGCATCTCGCCGGTTCCCCAGCACGCGACATAGAGGTACTTGTCGTCCAGGCTCAGGTCGATATCAGTAACCAGCGGCGGAACGGCAGAAAAGCCCTTCAGAAGGTCAGGAAGATCATCAGGATCAGCGGGTTGCGGATCGATTGATATGGTCTTCTTGGCTTCGAACGTGCCGTCATCATTGCGCCACCAGGTGAAGATCGCACCTTGCAGGTTGGTCGTATCGACGACAACGCCGCAGAACCCGTATTGTTTTACGGGATCATGCGCGGGGCGGATTTCCAGGGCCATCTGATGGTTTTCGCCCAGATCGATGGTTTGAATATTCGTCCGGTTCCGAAGGTTCCAGAAATGGATCCGGTGGCCGTATTTGTTGGACAGCAGATCCTCGGCCACCAGCCCGTTTTCGAATTGCGGCGGCAGCCCCCATTCGGAACTGACCATGTAGTCACGCGGCAGGTTCCACCAGAAATCATAATGCTTGTCCTGCACGCCGCGCTCGATCTCATAGCGCCCGATGATATCGAAGGTCTCGCAATCCATGATGAATATGCCCGGAGGGCCATCTGTGCCGTCGGGGCCGCCGCCACCAAGGGTGCTGACATAGATGCCCTCAGGCCCGCAATGGATCGTGTGCGGACGGGAATACCCTGTCTTTGCAAAGACTTCTTCGGGTTCGATGATCTTGTGAATCTTGGCCTCAAGCGGGTTTTTCACGTCAATGACATAAATCCGGCTGGACCGGATGCCCGGGATGATCAGATAGCGCCGCTCCAGAAACGCGTGACCGCTCAGCGGCGACAGGGAAGAAGAACAGGCGTTCCAGCCAAAGTGGTGAAATTCGTCGCCCTTTTCGGGCATGATCACCTGATGCACGATCTTTCCGAAATCGTCCGAGCTTGGATCGACATTCACAACCGCCAGCCCGTCGGGTTGAGAAAAGTCAGGGCTGAGCATCAGCGTGAATGCAAGCGTCTCAGCGGGGCCCTCCATCGCTAGTTTCGCGGATGGATAAAAACTTGGGTCCGGTCTTTGGTTCATAACGTCCTCCCGTAAGTCATTGAACTTCAATTCATATTGAGAGTTCCGATCTTGGCGCCGGATGACAATCTGCCCGCTTTTTTGCCCCTTGTTCTGATCTTGTTTCGAATGCGGCCCTCAGGTCGGTTTACGTTTGCTTTCGGCCACGTCATGGGCCAGCCGTCGTGTGTAATGTTCCAGATCAATAAGTGCGGTGTCTACGGTGTCTGCGTCTTTTGCCTCAAGCGCGTCCACTATTCTGCTGTGCAGTCCGATGATCTCTTCGCGGGATCGCGCCGTGAACGTGATCATGTTCATCAGCGGTTGCATCGCTTCCACGGCGCCTGCCAGCTGATAGGACAGGACCGGGTTGCCAGCCCCATCCACCAGAGCGCGATGAAAAGTGACGTCCGAGGCGCAAAATGCTTCGTCCGTCAGGCCCGGTTGGGACTGGCGGAATATTTCTGCCCGCATGGTCGCCAGGTGATCTGCCGTGCGCCGTTGGGCAGACAAGGCCGCACAGGCCCTTTCCAGGGCATATCGCGCTTCGCATGCGGTATCGAAGCTGACCGCATTCATCGACAGCAGCAATGTCGAAGTCGTGACTTGCTGAGAATAGGCATCCTCAAAGCTCAGGCGATTCACGAACGCTCCGCCAGAAGCGCCGCGTTGCGTGCGGATCAAGGATTGCGCGGCCAGCCGTTTCAATGCCTCACGTACGGTCGGGCGAGAGACCTGGAACTGATCCGACAGTTCGGCTTCGGACGGCAGGCGCGCGTCCACGATCAGTTCACCCGATACGATCGCATCCCGAATGGCCTGGGCGATCTGGGCAGACAGGTCTGCGGTTTTCCGGGGCGCGGTTTTCATCTTCAGACGACCTTGGGCAAATTTTTATTTGTCTGACATTTAAAAGTCTGACATTTGAAAAGCAAGGGAGTTGAGTCGGGAGGCCGAAGTGAGTCGTACGTGGCTGCGCAGCGGAATGTGGCTGGGCTTTTATGTTCTGATCTTGTGGGCGTGGTGGGTCATGTTCTCGATGAGCCGGGACATGGACCTTGATCTGATCGGCCGTCCGGGGCCGATGGGGCAGGCGATGGCCGCGATGGATCCGCGCATGGATATGTACATGCCCATGGCCGAGTTCGGGCCGCTGTTTTCAATGTGGGCGATCATGATGGCGGCCATGATGCTGCCGACCCTGATCCCGACCCTGCGCAGTTACGATGACCTGATCCGCAGCGCAAATGGCAGCCGCGCCGGCTGGCTGGGGGTTCTGGCCGGGTATTCCATCGTCTGGGTCGGGTTTGCGGCCGTGATCGCAGGAATTCAGTTGGTTCTGCTGTTTGGCGGTGTTGTCGATATGCTGGGAATTGCCAAATCCGGATGGGTCGCGGGCGGCTTGATGATTGCCGTGGGCGCCTTTCAGTTTTCCCGCGCCAAAGAGGTGTGCCACGGTGTCTGCCATGCCCCGATGACCTATTTCCTGGGACATTGGAGAACCGGTTTTGCAGGTGGCGTGCGCATGGGCCTGGGTCTTGGCGCGTTTTGCGTCGGCTGTTGCTGGGGCTTTATGGCACTTGGCTTTGTCGGCGGTGTTATGAGCCTGTTGTGGATGGGGCTCGCGACCCTGTTCATGGTTTTGGAGAAACTTCCTCAGATCGGGCACGCCGTGACCCGTCCAATGGGGTTTATGTTGATTGCGGGCGGTCTTGTCCTGCTCGTGTATCCAATTAGCTACGGAGGATAAGCCAATGGCTAAAAACAGAAAACCAGACGCCGACCGGCTGCCCGTCAGCCAGCGCATCGACAGCCGCATGCCCAATCCCAAGCGGCGAGAGATGAGCCCGACGGAATGGGCCATCAAGGGCGAGTTGATCCTGAATTGTTCATGCGACGTGTTCTGCCCCTGCGTGGTGTCGCTGGGCGCACATCCCCCGACGGAAGGTCACTGCCATGCTTGGATGGGCATCATCGTTGATGAAGGCCACTATGAAGGCGAGGATCTGTCGGGTCTGAATGTCGGCTTGCTGGTCGATATTCCGGGCCGGATGGGGGAAGGCCAGTGGAAAGTCGCCGCTTATGTCGACGAGCGCGCAAGCGGCAAAGCTTATAACGGTTTGTTGCAAATCTTCAGCGGTCAGGCGGGCGGCACGACCGGTCTGTTTACCATGCTGGTCAGCGAGATCATTGGTGCGGAACGGGCGCCGGTCCAGATTGAGCGCGACGGAAACAAACGTCGGATCGCGATTGGTCGCAAAATCCAGGGAGAGATCGAGATGCTTGCGGGCAAGGACCCGGAGCATCCGGTGATGGTCTCAAATTCCAAATATTGGATGGGACCTGACATCATCGTGGCGCGTGGCACCAAATCGAAGGTGCGCGACTATGGCCGGGTCTGGGACTTTGGCGGCAAGTCCGCTGAAATCTGCCCGATCGACTGGCACGGGCCCAAATGATGATCACGGGTAGGTATGCGCAGGAAATGGCGCGTTACAATCACTGGCAGAACAAACAGTTGGCAGAGTTTTTGCAATCTCTGACACCGAAGGAGCTGACCCTTGAACGCGGGGCGTTCTTTGGCTCGATCATGGGCACGGTGAACCATCTGCTGTGGGGCGACTGGATGTGGATGTCGCGTTTCGAAAAGCGCGACGGGCCAGATGGCAATATTCACAAGGCGGGCGGGGGTATCCATGAAAGCGTATACCTGTGCCCGTACCTGCAAAGCTGGTTGGCGTTACGCGAAAAGATCGACACGCGTATCCTGCACTGGGCAGAAGGGCTGGGGGATGATCCGCTGACCGGATCGTTCACGTGGTATTCCGCCGCAAAAGAGGCCGATGTCACAATGCCTTACGCGCTGTGCGTGATCCATTTCTTCAATCATCAGACCCATCACAGGGGACAAGTGCACAAAATGCTAACCGAGACGGGCTCGGAAGCGCCTGTCAGTGATATCGTCTTTATGCCGCAGGAGGTATGAATGCCGCAGATTTCCGCCTCACGCCGCTTGCGGCGCACTCCGTTCTCTGAAGGAGTCGAAGCTGCCGGGGTCAAGGGCTATACGGTTTACAACCGCATGTTGTTGCCGACGGTATTTGAAAGTGTTGAAGCCGATTACCGGCATCTGAAGACCCATGTTCAGGTCTGGGATGTGTCGTGCGAGCGGCAGGTTGAATTGCGTGGCCCTGATGCTGCGCGTCTCATGCAGATGCTGACCCCGCGCGATCTGCGCGGTATGCTGCCGGGGCAATGTTTCTATGTGCCGATCGTTGACGAAACCGGCGGCATGCTGAACGACCCGGTGGCGGTGAAGTTGTCCGAAGACCGATGGTGGATCTCGATTGCCGACAGTGATCTGTTGCTGTGGGTCAAGGGTATCGCCGTTGGGTACCGTCTGGATGTGCTGGTGGATGAACCGGACGTGTCGCCGCTTGCCGTTCAGGGCCCGAAGGCGGACGAGCTGATGGCCCGTGTCTTCGGGGACCGAGTGCGCGACATCCGTTTCTTCAAATTTGATATGTTCGAGTTCGAGGGGCGCGATCTGGCCGTCGCGCGATCCGGTTATTCGAAACAGGGTGGTTTCGAGATATACGTGGAAGGTGTCGATATCGGCATGCCTTTGTGGAACGCCCTGTTTGCCGCGGGCGAAGACCTGCATGTGCGCGCGGGTTGCCCGAACCTGATCGAACGCATTGAGGGCGGTCTGTTGTCCTATGGGAACGACATGACCGACGACAACACCCCGCATGAATGCGGTCTGGGAAAGTTCTGCAACACGCACACCGCAATCGGCTGCATCGGTCGGGACGCTCTGTTGCGTGTCGCCAAGGAAGGGCCGGTGCAGCAAATCCGACCTATCGCCATTGATGGTGATCCGGTGCCGGGTTGCGATCGTCCCTGGGACCTGTTTGCAAGCGGCAAGCGCGTGGGGCAGGTGACATCGGCGGCTTGGTCTCCGGATTTTGAAACCAATGTGGCGATCGGTATGGTGCGCCTGAGCCATTGGGATGCCGGGACGGAACTGGAAGTGGAAACACCGGCCGGGATGCGCCGCGCGACCGTGCAATCGCATTTCTGGATCTAGCAGAATCAAGGACGCTGCCGCGTCGACCTCGGGATATTTTGAACCAGCTGACGACATGGGCTGGTCGCTGAACACGAAAGGAATGACAAATGTTCAATGCACTTGTGATGGACAAGGATGAAGAGAGCGGACTTGCCACCGGCTCGATCAAACAATTGTCGGTGGATGATCTGCCGCATGGTGATGTCACGGTTGCGGTCGAATATTCCACGGTGAACTACAAGGATGGCCTGTGCCTGTCTCCGAAAGGGGGCGGGCTGGTGCGGGCCTATCCGCATGTCCCGGGCATTGACTACGCCGGCACGGTCGAGGCCTCATCGGATGACCGCTACAAACCCGGTGACAAGGTTGTTCTGACCGGATGGCGCGTCGGTGAGGCACACTGGGGCGGCTATTCGCAAAAAGCCAACGCGCGGGCCGATTGGCTGGTGCCGCTGCCCGATGGGCTGACAACGCGTCAGGCAATGGCTGTGGGCACCGCCGGGTTTACTGCGATGCTGGCGGTCATGGCGCTGGAGGATCATGGGCTGACCTCGGATCGTGGACCGGTATTGGTGACCGGAGCGGCGGGCGGCGTCGGATCGGTGGCCACGGCCATTCTTGGCAATTTGGGCTATGAGGTCGCCGCGGTCACCGGACGGCCCGAAACCGGTGACTATCTGAAATCACTTGGTGCGACGACCATCGTGCCGCGCGACGACCTGAACGAGACCACAAAACGTCCACTGGAAAGCGAAACATGGGCGGGCTGCGTTGATGCTGTGGGCGGCGCCATGCTGGCGCGTGTTCTGGGCCAGATGAAATACGGATGTTCAGTTGCTGCGGTTGGTTTGGCAGGGGGCGCTGCTTTGCCAGCGACGGTGATTCCGTTCCTGCTGCGCGGCGTGAACCTTTTGGGCATCGACAGCGTGATGCAGCCCTATGACAACAGGGTGCGCGCGTGGAAACGGATCGCCACGGATCTGCCGATGGACATGCTTGAGGCGATGGTTCAACCGGCCGGTCTGTCCGATCTGCCGCAACTGGGCGCCGACATTCTGAAAGGTCAGGTCAAGGGGCGCGTCGTGGTGGACGTGAACGCCTGAGGCTGACCCATGAACTCAACCTGGCCGAAGAAACTCGGCCAGGTTCCGGAAAAGATGTTTGCCCAAATTGGTCGCAACACCTCTGGCCATTGATACAATTCCCGATCATGATTGCTATACATCCCAATTGCGATGGCGTAAGACCCATCCAAAGATTACCTGAAGACGGGGAGTGAGCAGAATGTCTGACGACTTCGAACTGGACACCGATGATCTGCAGCGCCGCATGGATGGCGCAATGGCCAATCTGAAAACCGAATTTGCATCATTGCGAACAGGGCGTGCTTCGGCCTCGATGCTGGAACCTGTCATGGTTGACGCTTACGGTTCGATGACACCGATCAACCAGGTGGGCACCGTGAACGTGCCCGAACCGCGAATGGTCACTGTAAACGTCTGGGACAAGTCACTGGTGGGTAAGGTGGAAAAGGCCATCCGCGAAAGCGGCCTTGGGATCAATCCGCAATTGAACGGCACCATCATAATGCTGCCGATACCCGAGTTGAACGAAGAACGTCGCCGCGAGTTGAGCAAGGTCGCCGGTCACTACGCGGAAAACGCGCGCATTGCGATCCGGAACGTGCGTCGCGATGGCATGGATCAGATCAAGAAGGCCAAGGCGGACGGCATGTCGGAAGATGACCAGAAGCTTTGGGAAAGTGAAGTTCAGGACATGACGGATGAGATGATCAAGGCCGTAGATGCTGCGCTCGAAACCAAGCAAGCCGAAATCATGCAGGTCTGAGCCGAACTGATGCCAAAAGACCCGCAAACCGAGCTGGAGTCCGGCCCGCGCCATGTGGCCATCATCATGGATGGCAATGGTCGTTGGGCGCAGGCACGCGGCCGTCCCCGGCTGTTCGGCCACCATGCAGGGGCGCGGCGCGTGCGCGAGGTTGTCGAGGCCTGCCCTGGTTTGGGGATCAAGTACCTGACGGTGTTCGCTTTTTCGACCGAAAACTGGAAGCGGACCCAGGTCGAGGTGGCCGGCCTGATGAACCTGTTCCGCCGCTATATCATCAAGGAAACCCGGACACTTGCGGATAATGGCATCCGCGTTCGGTTCATCGGAGATCGGGTCCGGCTGGATTCCAAGTTGATCGAGTTGATGGACTCGCTGGAAGAAGAAACCAAGAACAACGATCTGGTTCATTTGACCGTCGCGCTGAATTACGGTGGGCGCGACGAGGTCGCTCGCGCCACAAAGCGTCTGGCACGGGATGTGGCTGAAGGGCGGCTGAAACCCGAAGAGGTGGATGAAGAAACTCTTCCTAAGTATCTGGATACGCGTGTTCTTCCTGATCCCGACCTTGTTATTCG
The DNA here is from genome assembly GCF_013110635.1 of Ruegeria sp. HKCCD6604. Classification (NCBI taxonomy): domain Bacteria; kingdom Pseudomonadati; phylum Pseudomonadota; class Alphaproteobacteria; order Rhodobacterales; family Roseobacteraceae; genus Ruegeria; species Ruegeria sp. HKCCD6604. The sequence continues at coordinate 293,065 of NZ_WVQW01000001.1, forward strand.
AACCAGCGGTGAAGCACGGATTTCAAACTTTCTTCTGTGGCAATCGGCTTACTCGGAATATGAATTCATCGACACCCTCTGGCCGGACTTCACTGCTGCTGAACTGGCCCGTCTGTGCCAGAATTACGGCACCAGAGATCGGCGGTTCGGAGCGGTTCTGGCATGAGAGACGGCCGATGGTCTGACCTGACAACACGGGTTCTTTCTGCTGCAGTTCTGGTCGTGATCGGATCAATCGAAGTCTGGCTTGGCGGGTGGTGGTTCGAAACCTTCATTGCCGCAGCCTGTGGTCTGATGACGTGGGAATTGGTTCGGATGATCGACCCGCAAGCCCGCGGCGTGGCCGTTCAATTGGGGATTCTGACAAGCATCACCGTGGTTCTCAGCTATCATCTGCCGCCGATTTACACTTTGCCGGTCGTGCTTGCGCCTGCGCTTGTGGGAGTGGGGCAGATCAGTCGTTCGAAGGTTCTGTTCGGGATGTTCGTGGTCTGGATCGTCGGGGCCGGGCTGGGTTTCATTTCGATCCGGGAAAATTCCGGTTTTGGCTGGATGGTTTGGCTGATTGCTGTCGTGGTCGCCACGGACGTCGCGGGCTATTTCGTGGGCAAGGCGGTTGGTGGCCCGAAATTCTGGCCCAAGGTCAGCCCGAAGAAGACGTGGTCGGGAACCGCCGGCGGGTGGGCCGCCGCGGCATGTGTCGGCGCGGTTTTTGCAAGCCTGGCCGGCTTTGGATTCGCTTTTGTCGTTGTTTCCGTTTTGGCTTCAATGGCAAGTCAGGCCGGTGATATTGTCGAAAGCGCGGTCAAGCGCAAGTTCGGTGTCAAAGACAGTTCGAACCTGATACCGGGCCATGGCGGCTTTCTGGATCGGTTCGATGGCATGATGGGGGCCGCGCTGTTCGTTCTGATCGCGGGGCTGATCTATTCGCCGGGTGAAATGTAATGCGAAAGGTATCTGTTTTTGGAGCCACCGGGTCGATCGGGCAGAACACGATTGATCTGATTTCGCGCGCACCGTCCGAGTATGACGTCGTGGCCTTGACCGGTGGTGCCAACATTCAAAGGCTTGCGGATGACGCGCGTCGGCTCGGTGCCGATATTGCCGTCACCGCTCATGAAGACCGGCTTGATGACCTGCGTTCCGCTTTGGCCGGCAGTGACGTCGAGGCGGCTGCGGGCCGGCGCGCCATCGTCGAGGCTGCGGCACGTCCGGCGGATTGGATCATGTCGGCCATTGTCGGCTCGGCCGGGTTGGCGCCGGGCATCGAGGCGTTGAAACAGGGCACAACCCTTGCACTGGCAAACAAAGAGACATTGGTCTGCGCAGGATCATTGGTTCTGGAAACGGCCAAACAGCATGGCGCGCGATTGCTGCCGGTCGACAGCGAACATTCGGCGGTGTTTCAGGCTTTGGTCGGTGAAGACGTCGAAACAGTCGAGCGTGTGATCATCACCGCCAGCGGCGGGGCGTTCCGAGATTGGCCCCTGAGAGAACTGGTGAACGCGACTGTTGAACAAGCCTCCAGCCATCCGAATTGGGATATGGGGCAGCGTATCACCATCGACAGCGCATCGATGTTCAACAAAGCGTTGGAAGTCATCGAAACAAAAGAATATTTCGGTGTCGAACCGGATCAGATCGAAGTGCTGGTGCATCCGGAATCCATAGTACACGCCCTGGTTGGCTATCGTGATGGTGCGATGATGGCCCATATGGGGGCACCCGATATGCGCCACGCCATCGGTTACGCGCTGCATTGGCCCGAAAGACGGGAATTGCCGATACAGCGCCTTGATTTGGCCAAGCTGGGGCAGTTGCGTTTCAACGCGCCGGATCTGGCACGTTATCCGGCATTGAAACTGGCCCGGGACGTGATGGCGCGTGGCGGCCTGGCGGGCGCTGTTTTCAACGCCGCGAAGGAACGTGCGCTGGATCATTTCATCGCACGCCGGACCGGATTTCTGGATATGGCTGATGCCGTCGCCGCGGTTCTCGACAGGTTCGACGCGTCAGACAGCCTTATTGATGCCCCGATGACCCTTGATAACGTACAGCAAACAGACCATCTGGCACGTCAGTGGGTCGATGACGCTGTGGTGGAACGAGCAGGATAGAATTTTGGACGTACTTTCCCTAATCCCGCAATTTGGCAATCTTCTCTGGACGATTGTCGCGTTTGTCATCGCATTGTCGGTCATCGTCGCGGTGCACGAATACGGCCACTACATTGTGGGGCGTTGGTCCGGTATCCATGCCGAAGTGTTCTCGATCGGGTTTGGCCCGGTTCTCTGGAGCCGTGTCGACAAACGGGGGACCAGATGGCAGATCGCGTTGCTGCCTTTTGGGGGGTATGTGAAGTTCCTGGGCGATGCCAATGCAGCATCGGGCAAGGATGAAAAGGCGATGGAAGGCATCGCTACCCAAAGCCCGGAAGAGCTGCGCCGCACCATGCACGGTGCCCCTTTGTGGGCACGGGCCGCAACGGTCGCGGCCGGACCTGTCTTCAACTTCGTCATGTCCATTCTGGTGTTTGGCCTGATTTTCTGGTCACAAGGCGTATCGAAAGAGCCGCTGACAGTCGGATCGTTGCAACCCTTGCCGGGCACTGTGCAGGAGCTGAGAGAAGGTGATGTGATCACGGCCATCGCCGGTGTTCCGACACCTGACTATGATGAAGAGGGGGCCTGGCAGGACTTTATTGAGGCGCTGCCTGTGGAACCGGTTCTGGATTACACGGTGATCCGGGACGGTGAGACGCTGGATGTACAAGCACCATGGATGTTTCCACCCCTGATCCGCCAAGTGGCCCCACGCAGCGCGGCGATGGATATTCAGCTGAAACAAGGCGATGTCATCACGGCGGTGAACGGGGAGCCGATCTTTGCCTTCGAGCAGCTGAAGGATTTTGTCGAAGGGTCCGATGGCCGGGTTCTGCTGTTGGACGTCTGGCGGGATGGGTCCGAGCTGGAATTCGCATTGGCCCCCCGACGCACGGATGAACCTCAGCCGGATGGCGGTTTCGTCACCCATTGGCGGATTGGGATCATCGGGGGCATGATGCTGGAGCCGGCAACTGAACCGGCTGGTATTCTGGATTCACTGACCGGCGGTGTCAGACAGACGGGCCGCATTATCGAAGGGTCGCTGTCGGGTATATGGCACATGGTGACGGGGGCAATCAGCACTTGCAACATCTCGGGGCCGATCGGAATCGCCGAAACCTCGGGGGCAATGGCCAGCCAGGGGGCGCAGAACTTCATTTTCTTCATCGCGGTTCTGTCGACGGCGGTCGGATTGCTGAACCTTTTTCCGATCCCGGCATTGGATGGCGGGCATCTGGTGTTCTACGCCTATGAAGCCATTGCAGGGAAACCACCCAGTGATGGGGCGTTGCGAGTGCTCATGGGGGTAGGGATCACCTTAATTCTCACCCTCATGCTGTTTTCAGTGAGCAACGATTTGTTCTGCTAATTGTGGCGCGTGGCGCAAGATTGGGCCGCAATATTGCCTCATTCTGACGTTATGGTTTTTGCGTCTGAGGGAAAAGCCATGACCAAAACGCTGAAAAAATCGTATCAGAGCTTTAGCTTCCTGTTCGTGCTGAATTGGGATGTTCTACTGAGCTTTGCGGTTACGGCTTTGGCTATGGCAGGTGCCGCCTATCTGGCGGCCATGTGATTCTTACCGAAATTAACGTCGTCAATTTGAATGGCAGTCTTCGCGGCTGCTTCTATTTCGCCTTTTGACAAGCTCATTCAATCCCGCTACTCAGCATTAAAGTCTTAAATTCTGGGTAGAGCATAAAATGACTGACAGGCGAGGGGCGGGCACATCCTGCGGGCAGCAAATGCCAACAAACAATATTTTGTGGCAGGCGCTAGCGGTTCTTTTCCTTTTTGTTGCTGCAAGCTTAATGACTTTTCCGCATGCAGCACTGGCGCAAAATTTCACGATCAATTCGTTTGACGTTGAGGGCAATCGCCGGATTGAAACCGGTACGATCATCGCCCGAACGGGAATCGAACCTGGCCAGACCGTAACTGCCGGCCAGCTCAATGATGCCTATCAGCGTTTGCTTGACAGTGGTGTATTTGAAACAGTTGAGCTGACGCCGCGGGGGTCTACGCTGGTCATCACGGTTCAGGAATATCCGACGATCAATCAGATCAGCATCGAGGGTAACGCCCGTGTCAAAGACGACGTGTTGCTGGACGTAATCGAATCTCAGCCGCGCCGCGTCTTTACCCCGCAGTTGGCCGAGTCTGACGCTGACATGATTGCTGAAGTGTATTCAGCCCAAGGCCGAGTTGCCGCGACCGTAATCCCTCGGATTATCCGCCGTAGCGACAACCGAGTTGATCTGGTTTTTGAAGTGGCAGAAGGCACGACCATTGAAGTGGAACGTGTCAGTTTTGTTGGCAACCGTGCCTTTTCGGACCGTCGTTTGCGCCGCGTTCTGGAAACCAAGCAGGCAACCTTCCTGCGGACCTTCTTCCGGAACGACACGTTCATCGGCGATCGTATCGAGTTCGATAAGCAAGTCATTCGGGATTTCTACCTTTCACGAGGCTATGTCGACTTCCGTGTGAACAGCGCCAACGTCGAGTTTACCCGTGAAAGGGATGCGTTTTTCCTGGTGATGAATGTAACCGAGGGTCAAAAATTCTCGTTCGGTAAAATCACGACCGTCAGCGAAATTCCGGGCGTCGATCCGGCACCTTATCAGGACGCGCTGAAGATCAAACCCGGCGTCACATATACGCCGACGCTTGTTGAAAACTCGATTACAAGACAAGAGCGACTGGGCCTGAAGCAAGGCGTGGATTTCCTTCGGGTGGAACCTCGTGTTACGCGCAATGACCGCGATCTGACTTTGGATGTCGAATTTGTTCTGACAAAAGGTCCTCGGATCTTTGTCGAGCGGATCGATATTGAAGGCAACACAACCACCCTGGACCGAGTGATCCGCCGGCAGTTTGACACTGTCGAAGGCGACCCGTTCAATCCACGCGAAATCCGTCAGGCTGCGGAGCGTATCAATGCCTTGGGCTTCTTTGCTGTCGCCGAAGTCGAACCGCGCGAGGGATCGTCGCCAAGCCAGGTCATTCTGGATGTAGACGTTGAAGAACAACCCACCGGCTCGCTGAGCCTTGGAGGCAGCTACTCGGTTACGGACGGTTTCGGGATTGCAATTGGTCTGAACGAATCCAACTTCCTGGGCCGTGGCCAGAACCTTGGTGTCTCGATCTCCACCGCGCAGGACTCGGAACAATATACGCTCAGCTTTACAGAGCCCTATCTGCTGGGCCGCAAGCTGCGCTTTGACCTTGGTCTGGGGTTGTCAGCCACCAATTCCGGGTTTGCAAGTTACGACACAAGCAGTCTTTTCTTTGCACCTCAACTGACCTACGCGATTGGTGAATTGTCGGCTCTGCGGGTTCGCTATGGCTGGGACCGCAGCGAGATGACGCAGCAGGACAATGAAGTTAACGGTGCGGTGATTTCTTCTGAAATTGCGCAGGGCAAACGGACGTCCAGTTCATTGGGACTGTCCTACATTTATGACAGCCGTCTCGGCGGCCTGGACCCCAACACTGGCGTTCTGTTTGAAGTAGGTGTTGATGCCGCCGGACTTGGTGGGGACAACAAATTCTTCAAGACCACGGCACGTGGCATCGCGCAAACCCGGGTTTGGAACGAAGAGGTGGTGCTTCGGGCAACGATGGAACTGGGCGCTCTGCATTGGCGGGGAAACGATTTCAGCCGTACTGTTGACCGGTTTGTGCTGGGCCCCAATACTTTCCGGGGTTTCGAACCTGCGGGTATCGGACCGCGTGACCTGTCCAACGGTCAGGATGACGCGATCGGGGGCAATTACTACTGGGTTGCCCGTTTCGAAACCGACTTCCCGCTGGGTCTTCCCGAGGAACTCGGTCTACGCGGTGGCTTGTTCTATGATGTTGGCAACCTCTACAACATCGACAACGTCAATACGGCAGGTGCAACTATTGTCGGTGCAAACGGATCGATCCGGCACGTGATTGGGATTTCGGTGCTCTGGGAAACTCCATTCGGGCCGTTGCAGTTCAACTTCTCGCAGCCTCTCAAGAAAGAATCTTTCGACAAGGAGCAGAACTTTGACTTCACGATCCAGGCCCGGTTCTGATCCGCGATGCTGAACAGATTGCTTGGCAGAACACGGGGCCCGCTTTGGGCCCTGTGTGCATTTGTGACGATGGTCTCGGCGCCTTTGGCAAATGCACAGCAGCTTGGTGTGCCACAAGCCAGTGTTGTCACCCTGTCCAGTGAAGAGCTGTTTGCCAAGTCCGCCTTTGGACAGCGCGTTTTTCGCGAAATTGAAAAGGAAAGCGCCTTACTGGCCGAAGAAAACCAACGGATTGTCGCGGAACTGAGCCGCGAAGAAAAGGAACTCACCGAGCAGCGCGCCACCATGTCGGCCGACGAGTTCCGCCCCCTGGCCGAGGCGTTTGATCTCAAGGTTCAGTCCCATCGCGAGGGGCAAAGGGCAAAGCTGGATGTTCTGGCCCGTCGCAGCGAAGAAGCCCAGCAGACCTTTTCCGAAATTGTGCGCCCGGTGCTTGTCGATCTGTTGCGCGAAATTGGGGCCAGCGTGATGATCGAGCGATCCAATGTCGTCGTCAGCACGTCCGACATCACCGAAGCCGCAATCATCCGAATAAACGCTGCGATAGGTGACGGAAGCGATTTGCAAGAGGGTCAGGGCGAATAGGTTCGCTTGCCCTTGCAGTGCTGTATTGCTAACCACGCAAAAAAAGAAACATCCAAAACGGGATATCTGCATCATGAGCACTGAAACCAAAAGCGCAGACATTCAGCTGATCCAGAGGATCCTGCCGCACCGCTATCCGTTTTTGCTGGTCGACAAGGTGGTAGATATCTCGGGCTATCAGTCGGCGCGTGGAATCAAGAATGTCACCATGAACGAACCGCATTTTCAGGGGCATTTCCCCGGTACGCCGATCATGCCGGGTGTCACGATTGTCGAGGCAATGGCGCAGACCGCCGGTGTGATGCTGGGTGTGGGAATGGACGTCATCGACACCGAACTGTTGATCTACTTCATGAGCATCGACAAGTGCAAATTCCGCCGCAAGGTCGTGCCCGGTGATGTGCTGGAAATGCATGTGGAAACCGTACGTGGGAAAAAAGGCGGAAAGCTGTTCAAATTCAGCGGCCGTGCAACTGTCGAAGGCGAAGTCGCCGCCGAGGCGGAATTCTCGGCCTATGTCGACTGGGATATGGAAAAAACAACATGAACGGAGTCCATCCCAGCGCAATTATTGAAGATGGTGCGCAGATTGGACAGGATTGTATCATCGGTCCCTTCTGCCACGTGGGCCCACAGGTGAAACTAGGCGATCGGGTCGAGTTGAAATCGCATGTGGTCGTGACGGGCGACACCTCGATCGGCGACGATACCGTCGTGTTCAATTTCTCGGTGATTGGTGAGATCCCTCAGGATCTGAAATTCAGCGGCGAAAACACCCGGCTTGAGATTGGCAAACGCAACCGCATTCGCGAGCATGTGACAATCAATACCGGGACAGAAGGTGGCGGAGGGGTCACGCGGATCGGTGACGACTGTCTGTTGATGGCGGGTGTTCACGTGGCCCATGACGTTCAGATCGGCAGCCGTGTGATCATGGTGAACCATGCCGGCGCCGCCGGGCATTGTATCGTTGAAGACGACGTGATCGTCGGTGGCATTTCGGGGTTGCATCAATGGGTGCGCGTTGGACGCGGGGCCATTATTGGCGCGCTGACCATGGTGCCGAAAGATGTTATTCCTTACGGTCTGGTACAGGCGTCGAGGGGTGAGCTGGATGGCCTAAACCTCGTCGGTCTCAAGCGCAAGGGTGTATCGCGTGAAGATATCTCGGCGCTGCGCGCGGCCTTCAAGGAATTGTCCGACGGCGAAGGCACCTTTATGGATCGCGCCAGCCGGATCGGTGAAGGCAACGAAAGCGACTATGTGCAGCAGATCGTGGATTTCGTCACCGGCCACAGTGACCGATCCTTCCTGACCCCGAGGAAATAGGGTCATGCTTGCGTTGATTGCGGGAACCGGGGCGCTGCCGACCGAAGTTGTTGCGCACTTGACAGAACGCCCTTTGATCTGCGCGATGGAGGGGTTTCTGCCGGACACCCTGAGCGCGGATGTCGTATTTCCTCTGGAACAGCTGGGCAGTTTCATCGCTGACCTGAAGGCGCGGGGCGTGACCGATATCTGTCTGGCTGGCGCTGTTCGGCGCCCGCCAATCGACCCCTCGCGCATTGACGCCGCGACGCTGCCATTGGTTCCGATCATCCAAAAGGCCATCCTGTCCGGGGATGACGGCGCTTTGCGCGCGGTGATCGGAATTCTTGAAGGGGCCGGCCTCACCCTCAGGGCCGCGCATGAGATCGCGCCCGGTTTGTTGCCGCCTGTGGGATGTCTGACCGAAGCCCAGCCCTCAGACGCCGACATGGCAGACGCTGACCGCGCCGCCGGGATTCTTCGGGCAATGGGGGCGGCGGATACGGGGCAGGCCTGTGCCGTGTCCAAAGGGCAGGCGCTGGCCATCGAGGGGGTGTTCGGCACCGCGTGGATGCTGCAATCCCTGACCCAACGCCCCGACGCTGGCGGCGGCATTCTGTTCAAAGGTCCCAAACCCGATCAGGATCGGCGCGCCGATTTGCCCGCCATCGGGCCGGAAACTGTTGCGGACACGGTTGCGGCAGGTTTGTCCGGGATCGTTTTGGAAAAAGGCGGTGTACTGGTTCTGGAAAAAGAGCGTGTCATCGCTGAATGCAACCGTCTGGGTCTGTTTCTCTATATCCGCGAGCGGGCGGTCTGATGCGTGTCTTTCTGGTCGCCGGTGAACCTTCGGGCGACCGGTTGGGCGGCGCGCTGATGGATGGGTTGAAAACCCTGGTGCCTGATGTTGAATTCGACGGGGTCGGTGGCCCGTTGATGCAAGCGCAGGGCCTGAGCAGCCGGTTTCCCATGTCCGAGCTTTCGGTCATGGGGCTTGTTGAAGTTCTGCCGAAGTTTTTCCACCTGAAACGGCGGATTTCCGAGACAGCACAGGCGGTGCTGGACACGAAACCGGATGTATTGATCACCATAGACAGCCCTGATTTCAGCTTGCGCGTCGCCAAGATGGTCAAAGCCAACAGCAAAATCCGAACCGTGCATTATGTCGCGCCCAGTGTCTGGGCCTGGCGCCCCGGGCGTGCAGGCAAGATGGCAAAGGTCATCGACCATGTGCTGGCGCTTCTTCCTTTTGAACCTCCGTATATGGAGCGGGCAGGGATGGAATGCGACTTTGTCGGCCATCCAGTGGTTGGCGAACCGATTGCAACACCTGACGAGATCGCCGCCTTCCGCCACCGCTTTGATCTGGGCAATGCGCCGATCTTGCTGGCCTTGCCCGGGTCTCGGCGGGGTGAGATCGAACGTCTGGCAGAGTCTTTCGGCGGTGCGTTGCGGTTGTTTGTCGATGACCACCCGAATTACCGCGTGGTGATCCCGACCGTAGGTGCGACAACCGATCTGATAAACGACCTGGTGCCAGAATGGCCAGGCACTCCCGTGGTGCTGGACCCCCGCCAGGTGGGGGCAGAGCAAGCCACGGCCGACAAACGAGCAGCCTTTGGCGCCGCAGATCTTGCGCTTGCTGCTTCGGGAACGGTCTCGCTGGAACTTGCGGCGCAGAATACACCGATGGTCATTGCGTACAAACTCAACTGGCTGACGCAGAAAATGGCGGAACGGATGGTCAAGCTGGACACCGTTACACTGGTCAATCTGGTTTCGGAAACACGCGCCGTGCCGGAATGCCTGCTGGATGACTGTCAGCCTCAAAAAATCGCCGAAGCCTTGCGAAAGGTGGCCGGCGCGCCCGATGCGCAACAGCATGCCATGAACCTGACCATGGACAGGTTGGGGCGTGGGGGCGAAGCACCCGGCTTGCGCGCGGCGCGGGCGGTTTTGAACAGAATGCAGCCAAGCAATGCTTGATCACGCGCTGTTTGCAGTCTCTGCGGGGATCGCGATGATCTCTACCAATCTGGACAATTTGGCTGTTTTGTTGGGTTTGATTCTGGTGATCGAACAGCGCCGTGCGATTGTGGGCTTTGCCGTCGCTCAGACGATCGTACTTTCCCTGGCCATGACCGTGGCCGTGGGCCTGAACCAGAGCGGCCTTCCGTTTTGGATCGGCTATCTTGGCCTTGTCCCACTGGTGTTTGGCTTGCGCGGAATCTGGCATCAGTTTCGCGAGTCGGACACCGAAGGCGCGGAGTCAAAAGGGGCGGTGACTTCGGTGGTGACGCTTTTCCTGAGCCTCTCGATAGACAGTTTTGCGGTAATGACCCCTCTGCTTGCGGATTCGGCGCCGTCCTATCGGGTTGTTGCGTTGATCGGTGCAGCCAGCGCGGCCGCCTTGCTGGTTGTTGTTGCGGCATGGGGGGCACCACACGCCAAAAGCCTTGGCCCGCGCGTTGCCCGGCTGGATCGGATTGCGCCCTATATCATGGTCTGCGTCGGCCTCTATATTCTCTTCAACTCTCCCACCGATATGTTGTGACCCGGCAAAGAGAGCGCTTCGTCTCGCATATGTGACCTGCAAAGGTCTGTTGCAGGAACGCAGGTCCAAGGTATCGTGACCCAGAAAAGGAGCTTTCGACATGACCCGCATCCCCCCTTTGTCGGATCAGGAAATGACCGCCGACGCGCGCGCGTCCCACGCTGCATTGGGCGCCTATGGACCATTTGACAACTGGGCCCGCGTCGCTGCGTATTGCCCTCCGGTTCTGAACCATGTCACGGGAATGCTGACAACCCTGCGAGAGCAAGAGAACTTGCCACGCCGTGCGTTGGAGCTGGCGATGGTGACGGTATCGAAACTGAATGCCTGCGATTATTGCGTGTCGCATCACACACCGCTGCTGTCCGTCGCGGGGCTGAGCCCCGAAGGGGCGTCGCGTCTGCCGGACGTCGAGGATCATCCGGAGCTGGATGCCTGTGACAAGGCGGTCGTGCGCTATGCCGAAGCCGTGACGATCCGGTCGGGCCGTATGAAGGATGCCGAAGTGGCGGATCTGAGGGAATGGTTCACCGATGCCCAGATCGTCGAGCTAACTTGGCGCATCGCCTTGTGCGGTGCGTTCAATCGGTTCAACGATGCATTGCAGATTCAGATCGAACCCGAGGTCGAGCCGGTTTCAGCCTAATACCCACGCCAGATCCAGCCGCCGCCGAACACGCGACTGCCTTCGCTTGCGTAAAATACGCAGGCCTGCCCAGGCGAGATGCCTTCCTCGGGGGTCAGCAGTTCGACCTCGGCCGTGGTGTCCGACAGCGGCCGAATGATTGCCTCGCGCGGCGGGCGGGTCGAGCGGACTTTGACGGAAAGATGCCATTCATCGCGTGACGAAAAGGGTTCATCGCCCAGCCAGTTGATCTCGCGCACCGGAACGACGCGCGTTGCCAGCATCTCTTTCGGGCCGACAACGACCTGCTTTTTGTCGACGTCCAGTTTGACGACGTAAAGCGGCTCGCTAAGGCCGCCGATGCCAAGACCGCGACGTTGCCCGATCGTATAGTGGATCACGCCGTTGTGCTGCGCCAGTACGCGGCCATCGGCGTGAACGATCTCGCCGGGTTCCGCGGCTCCGGGGCGCAGCTTTTCGATGACACTGGCATAGTTGCCGTCGGGCACGAAGCAGATATCCTGACTGTCGGGCTTGTCCGCCACCGACAGCCCATACTGCGCCGCCATCTCACGGGTTGCGTCTTTTGACGGCAGGTGGCCCAGCGGGAAGCGCAGAAAATTCAATTGCTCTGGCGTGGTCGAGAACAGAAAATAGGACTGATCGCGATTGGCGTCTTCGGCGCTGTGCAGTTCCGGTCCGTTGGCGCCCATCTTGCGCTGAATGTAATGGCCGGTGGCCATGCAGTCTGCCTCGAGATCCTTGGCGGTTTCCAGAAGGTCCTTGAACTTCACGCGCTCGTTGCAGCGGATGCAGGGAACCGGCGTCGCGCCTGCCAGATAGCTGTCGGCAAACTCGTCGATCACGGCATCCTTGAAGATGTTCTCGTAATCCAGAACGTAATGCGGAAATCCCCGCTCTTCCGCCACGCGTCGCGCATCATGAATATCGATTCCAGCGCAACAGGCACCTTTCTTGGCCAATGCCGCGCCGTGGTCATATAGCTGCAAAGTCACACCGACCACATCATAGCCCTGATCGGCCAGATAGGCCGCGACAACGGAACTGTCGACGCCCCCCGACATCGCCACAACGACCCGCGTTTCCGAGGGTGGTTTGGCAAAGCCAAGCGAGTTCAGCGGGGTCTCGGTATCGAGGGCCATTGCAGGTTCCAGTCCGGGTTAAGAAAGACCGGCAGAATATAGGAAAATTCTACACACTCTCAAGGGGCGGTTTCACGCGACTTTAAGTAGGCTGAGGGCAGCTTTGGTGCAGCAAGAAGGGTAAAGCGATGTATTTGCACAAAGTTGAAGGGCCAAGGTCTGTTGCTCTGCCGGATGGATCTATTTTGACGCATGCGGATTTGCCGCCGGCGAACACAAGGCGATGGGTGGCGTCACGCAAGATTCTTGTCGTGCGTGGCGTGCTTTACGGGCTGATCAGCCTGTCTGACGCAAAAAAGAAATATGGCCTGAGCGACGAAGAATTCAATGGTTGGGTTTCTTTGGTCGCGGAACACGGCGCCGAGGCGTTGAAGGCGACGGCGCTAAAAAGGTATCGACAACCTAAAGGAGAGCGTGAATAAATAATTCAACGGTAACGTCAGATTAACCATTCTTGGTCAGGTTTGAATTTAATTGGAATTATTGACCCGAATTGGAGCAGTGAAAAATGCGCATACTTCTTGTCGAGGATGATCCGACCACGTCCAAAAGCATCGAACTGATGCTGACGCATGCGAACCTGAACGTCTATGCGACGGATCTTGGCGAAGAAGGAATCGATCTGGCGAAACTCTATGATTACGACCTGATCTTGCTTGATTTGAACCTGCCGGACATGAACGGGCACGAGGTTCTGCGCCAGTTGCGGATCGCCAGGGTGGAAACGCCGATTCTGATTTTGTCCGGTGCCGATGATACCGAAAGCAAGATCAAGGGATTCGGCTTTGGCGCCGATGATTATCTGACCAAGCCCTTCCATCGCGAAGAACTGGTGGCACGCATCCACGCCATCATCCGCCGTTCCAAAGGGCATTCGCAATCGATCATTCATACAGGGCGAATTGCGGTGAACCTTGATGCAAAAACCGTGGAAGTGGATGGCAAAACGGTTCATTTGACCGGCAAGGAATACCAGATGCTCGAGCTGCTCAGCCTGCGCAAGGGGACGACTTTGACCAAGGAAATGTTTCTGAACCACCTGTATGGCGGCATGGATGAACCTGAACTGAAAATCATCGATGTGTTCATCTGCAAACTACGCAAAAAGCTCAGCAATGCGACCGGCGGAGAGAACTATATCGAAACCGTCTGGGGCCGTGGCTATGTGCTGCGAGATCCGCAAAGCAACACGCTGGACGAAACACGGATGGCAGTCGGGCTTTGAATTGAACCACCCGTGCCGCCGGTGGTCCAGGGCGGCACATTGCACTCACGGCTCAGCACGTCTGGACCTGGCCATGGCCTCGCCCTATCACTGAGGTCCAAGTACGCGTGACAGGGCGAGGCCATGAGCAACTTAATTTCCATATCCGAGCTGACGGAAGATGAGGCGCGTGCCGAGCTTGCACGTCTGGCCGAACTATTGTCGAAAGCAAACACGCTGTATCACACGGCTGATGCGCCTGACATGTCGGATGCCGACTATGACGCTCTCAAACGGCGCAATGCCGAGATAGAAGCGCGCTTCCCTCATCTCAAGCGTCCCGACAGCCCGACGGATCAAGTGGGTGCAAAGCCTGCTGATGGTTTTTCGAAAGTCACGCACGCCGTGCGCATGATGTCGCTGGGCAACGCTTTCGATGATGACGACGTGGCCGATTTCGACAGGTCGATCCGGAAATACCTGGGTCTTGGGGCGGGTGAAAGTCTGGCCTACACCGCCGAACCCAAGATTGATGGCCTGTCGTTGTCATTGCGGTATGAAAACGGACAGCTTGTTCAGGCTGCCACGCGCGGAGATGGTGAAGTCGGTGAAAACGTAACGGCCAATGCCCGCACGGTATCTGATATCCCGCAGCACCTTGAAAACGCGCCAGAGGTTCTGGAAGTCAGGGGCGAGGTTTACATGTCTCACGCGGATTTCGAGGCGTTGAACGCGCGGCAGGCAGAGCGCGGCGGAAAACCCTTTGCCAATCCAAGAAACGCGGCGGCGGGGTCTTTGCGGCAACTGGATCCGGAAATCACGCGCTCGCGCCCGTTGCGTTTCTTTGCTTACGCCTGGGGAGAGGTTTCAGAGCCATTGTCCGACTCGCAGATAGGGGCGATCGAGCGGTTGAAATCACTTGGATTTTCGACGAATCCCCTGACCCGCCTGTGCAAAACGACGCAAGAGATGCTGGAACATTACCGGGATATCGAAGCGCAACGTTCCACCTTGGGCTATGACATCGACGGGGTCGTCTACAAGGTGAATGATCTGTCGCTTCAGGCGCGTTTGGGGTTCCGCTCAACTACGCCGCGATGGGCGATTGCTCACAAGTTCCCGGCCGAACTGGCCTGGACGAGGCTGGAAGCGATCGACATTCAGGTCGGTCGTACAGGCGCGCTTAGCCCGGTTGCACGGTTGCATCCGGTGACGGTGGGCGGTGTTGTTGTGTCCAACGCCACCTTGCACAACGAAGACTATATCGCGGGGCGCGATGCCAAGGGCGGCACGATCCGCGATGGCAAGGATATTCGTGTCGGTGACTGGGTTCAGGTATACCGCGCCGGGGATGTGATTCCGAAACTGTCAGATGTTGATCTGTCCAAGCGCCCGGCCGGTTCGCAGCCCTTTATCTTTCCGACGCGCTGTCCGGAATGTCAAAGCGAGGCGATCCGTGAAGAAGGTGATGCGGTCCGTCGCTGCACCGGTGGTTTGATTTGCCCCGCGCAGGCCGTTGAAAAGCTGAAACATTTCGTCTCGCGCAAGGCGTTTGACATAGAAGGCCTTGGCGCGAAACAGATCGAGATGTTCTATGATGATCCGATCCTTCCGATAAAGACTCCGGCGGATATCTTTACATTGGAACAGCGTGACAGGGCCAATCTGGCACGGCTGAAAAACCGGGATGGGTGGGGGGAAACCTCGGCCAGAAATCTGTTTGCCGCGATCGACGAAAAGCGGACTATTCCATTTGCGCGCCTGTTGTTCGCTTTGGGCATTCGACATGTCGGCGAGGTCGGAGCGCGCGATCTGGCGCTGTTTTACCGCGATTGGGAGACCATGACGCAGGCCCTGGACACCGCCCGCCCGGCAGCTCTGGCTCAGCGGCAAGCGGATGAGGCCGAGGATGCCGAACGGGCGGCCGCGCTGGCAGAAGGTCGTCGGGCACGTGTCAAGGAAGTGCGGGATGCGGCCATAACCGCGGCGCGCGTTCCGCCGGATGCCAATGCCGCCTGGGCTGAATTGATCGGAATAGACGGGATCGGCGCAACGCTGGGTCTGTCCCTGTCCGATGCGTTTTCGAACGTGGAAGAGAGGCGCGCGTTCGATACGTTGCGCAAGGAACTGACAATCGTCGCACCTGATGCGCCCGCCTCAGACAGCCCGGTGGCTGGCAAGACGGTCGTGTTCACCGGTACTCTGGAAAAGATGACCCGCGCCGAGGCAAAGGCACGGGCCGAGGCGTTGGGTGCGAAGGTTTCCGGTTCCGTCAGCAAGAAAACAGATATTCTGGTCGCCGGGCCCGGTGCGGGTTCGAAAGCCAGGAAAGCGGCAGAGCTGGGTATCGAAACCCTGGATGAGGATGGCTGGTTGCAGCTGATCGAAGGCGCATGAGCGGGAGGCCGGAACAGCTGTTCCCGCTGTTTGCGGGGCTTGAAACACTCGAGGGCGTCGGCCCCAAGACCGCGCAGGTCCTGCAACAGGCCGGCGTTGAGAGCCCACGCGACGTTCTGTTCGGCCTGCCTTATGCCGTCGTCGACCGACGTCGGCGAGAGACGATTCAGGGCGTCGATCTGCCTGCGACGTTGACGGTCGAAGTGACTGTCGGCCCACACAGGCCGCCTCGAAACAAGGGGGGCGCATACCGCGTGCATGTCGAAGACAGCCAGGCCGATTTTCAGTTGGTTTTCTTTCACGCGCGCGGGGAGTATCTGAAGAAAGTACTGCCTCAGGGCGCGCGCCGTGTGATCTCGGGCAAGCTGGAGCTGTTCGACGGCATGGCTCAGATGGTGCATCCGGATCATATGTTGCCGGTCGAGCAAGCCAGTGAAATTCCGGAATTCGAACCGGTATATCATCTGACACAGGGGCTGACCCAAAAGACGGCCTTCAAGGCCACCCGCAGCGCATTGGCGCGGGCGCCAGAGCTGGCCGAATGGATCGACCCGGCGCAGATGGCACAGCAAAACTGGCCGGATTGGATCTCGGCAATTCGTGCCGGTCACAATCCTCAGGGGGCTGATGATGTCTCACCATTTGCGCCCGCGCGTCAGCGTCTGGCCTATGACGAGCTGTTCGCCCATCAGATGACGCTGGCTCTGGCGCGTCAGCGAGAGCGGAAATCCCGTGGTGTCGTCAGCGTAGGGACAGGCGCGTTGCAATCCAGGGTGTTGGCCAGCCTTCCTTATCGTCCGACCAGCGCACAAAGCCGCGCGATCGAGGAAATCGCGGCCGATATGGCATCGGATTCCCGCATGAACCGATTGTTGCAGGGTGACGTGGGGGCCGGCAAGACATTGGTGGCCTTCATGGCCCTTCTGATTGCAGTCGAGGCTAAAGGGCAGGGCGTGATGATGGCCCCGACCGAGATACTCGCCCGCCAGCACTTGGAAGGGTTGCGCCCGTTGGCGGAAGAGGCCGGAGTGGTGTTGGAACTGCTCACCGGGCGTGACAAGGGCGCAGAGCGGCGCGCCAAGCTTGAGGCTTTGAAAAATGGCAATATCCGAATTCTGGTCGGCACCCATGCCGTGTTTCAGAGTGATGTTGAATTCAAAGCGCTGCGCTTGGCCATAGTTGATGAACAGCACCGGTTTGGCGTGCGCCAGAGGATGGAGTTGTCGGAAAAAGGGCAGGGCGCGGATGTATTGGTGATGACCGCCACCCCGATTCCACGCAGTCTGGCGTTGGCGCAATATGGCGATATGGATGTCTCGGTGCTGGACGAAAAGCCGCCGGGGCGCAAACCGATCAAGACAGCGATTGTCAGTACGCAGCGCATGGACGAGGTCGTGTCGCATCTGCGTCGGGCGATTGATGAGGGGCGGCAATGCTATTGGGTCTGCCCCTTGGTCGATGAATCAGAGGTTTCAGATCTGACGGCAGCTGAAGAACGGTTCAAACGCTTGCGTGCCATATTGGGCGAAGGTGTGGTCGGGCTGGTTCACGGGCAAATGCCGCCGTCGGAAAAAGACGCGGCAATGTCCGCATTCCAGAACGGGGACACCAAGGTTCTTGTGGCCACGACCGTCATAGAAGTGGGGGTCAATGTGCCCAATGCCACGATCATGGTCATCGAACGGGCCGAAATCTTTGGTCTGGCCCAACTGCATCAATTGCGCGGCCGTGTGGGCCGGGGTGATGCGGAATCGACGTGTTTGTTGATGTATCAGCCTCCGCTCAGCGACGGGGGACGTAAACGGTTGGAGGTTCTGCGCGAAACCGAAGACGGGTTCCGTATTTCGGAAACCGATCTGGAGATGCGCGGCGCCGGGGATCTGATCGGAACTGCGCAGTCCGGTCTGCCAAAGTTCCGCATTGCGGATCTCGAGCGTCAGGCCGGCTTGATGGCCGTGGCCCAATCCGATGCCCGGGCATTGCTGAATGCGGATCCCAAGCTGACCTCGGACCGGGGGCGCGCGGCACGCGTACTTTTGTGGCTGATGAAGCAGGATCAGGCGATCCGTTTGATTTCAGTGGGTTAGGCAAAAAGTTCCAGAAAGTTCACAAATGTTCTCAAAAAGTTCTTTACCGACTCGCGTAAATATGAGAACAAAAGGTCAACAAAGGATTAAAGCTCTGACCGGAGGTGACCCTATGCTGACCCAGATCAAGACCGTATTCAGCCGCTCGCAATCGACGATCCTACAGGATGCCGTGGGCGTGATGTCTCTGGTCGTGATCCTGATGGTCGCCTTGCACCTGCCGGTTGGCTTCTGAACCTTTCTGCCTGCGATCTCGTGCCGAAAAAACCGCGCTGTCATCCCCATTTCAGTCAAGGGTGACCTGCCTGTCCCAAACCCCTTGAGGGGCCTTGCCTCGGCCCCGTGCGGTACTCCGGACCCCACGCGAGACACGCAATGCCTGCCGCCGCCCTTTCGCCCGGAAGGTGCGGCGGTTTTTTTACAACTGGCCGGTTTTGAAAATCTCAAGCAATGCGGACAGGACCGAGTTAACCGCGACCGAGGCTAGGATCATCCCCATGATACGGCTGATGATCGCTGCTCCTGAATGGCCAATCAGGCGGATGATCGGTTCGGCCAGAAGCATGAGAACGAAGGCAACTACTAAAACCGACAGCATGACCAATGCGGTAATCCCCTGATCGGCTGCACTGTATCTATGGTTGTCCGTCAGGATCACCACTGCAAGCATCGCGCCGGGCGAGGCCAGAGACGGAACCGCAAGAGGAAATATCGCGGGATTCTGCTTGTGATACTTATCTTCCTGATCCTCTTCGGCCTGACGCTGTTCTATGTCTTGTTTGCTTTCGCCAAAGATCATGGTCAGAGCGAACAGAAACAAGATGATGCCGCCTGCGACCTGAAATGAATTCAGTCCAATATCCAGCGCTTCGATCAGCAATTGCCCAAACACGAGAAAGAACAAAAGGACACCGGCGCTTATTATCGATGCCAACAGCGCTGTTTTGCGACGCGCGGCGGCCTCTAGCCCCGCAGTGACGGCAATGAAAACGGGAATAGTTCCAATCGGGTCTATTACGACCCAAAGAGTTACAAAATGCTCGAGTAGATTTTCCAAAACCCATCCCTCCTTAAATTTAAGCGGAAGGTAAACGGGTTTACATCAAATAGCTATGATCAGGCGCAATCTGCCTGTTCGGCCTGCGCCATGGCTTCGGCGGCGGCATCCAGCGCCAGCAGAATTGACGCGTGGCGGTTCTTGTAGTCCCGCGCCGGCATCAGGACCTCAAGGCCGTCAAACGGCGCATCCGGGGCGGGGCCGTCCTTTTTCAACATGGCCGCAAGCTGATCGCGCGCTGCTTCGACCTGCGCACGCGTGGCACCAATGATCGCGTCGCCAACCACCGAAGCAGAGGCCTGTCCCAGCGCGCAGGCTTTGACGTCCTGCCCGAAGGCGCTGACACGTCCATCCTTAACCTTCAAATCAACCGTTACGGTAGAGCCACAAAGAGGCGAGCGTTTCTTGACTGTTGCATCCGGGTTTTCCAACCGATCCAGATGCGGGATGTCGGCCGCCAACGCCAGAATGCGTCCGGAATACAGCTTGATCAAGTCGTTCTCGCCGCTCATGGCTTTCCCTCGTCGTGTGTTCCTCATACATAGTGACCAACCCAACGGATGCAAAAGGTTTTTGTCATGTCTCACCCCGTCGCGTTTGATCCATCGACTCTGAAATATAACGAGGCGGGGCTGATTCCGGCAATTGCGCAGGATGAGGTGTCGGGCGAGGTTCTGATGATGGCATGGATGAACGCACAGGCCATTGAAAAGACACTGGAAACGGGCAGGGTGACCTATTGGTCGCGCTCGCGTCAGTCTTTCTGGATCAAGGGTGAAACTTCGGGCCATGTGCAGGAACTGGTGGATTTCCGCATCGACTGTGACCGCGATTGCCTGTTGGTTCTGGTGCGTCAAACCGGTGCTGCCTGTCACACCAACCGCCGGACGTGCTTTTATACTGCGGTGCGGGACGGGGCCGAGACCGAACTGATGGCCCCGATGGAGTAACCGAGTCAGATCAAAGCCCCACCATATGCCGGATGTCTGCCGGGCTGGCACCATCGGCCCGGTATTTCGCGATGGCACGCGCATCGTCGCGTTTCGCCAGCCGTTTGCCGGCGTCATCGCGGATCAGATCGTGATGATAATACACAGGCGTCGGCAAATCCAACAGCACCTGAAGCAGCACATGGATGCGTGTGGCTTCGAACAGATCCTGACCTCGGACCACATGGGTGATCCCCTGGGCCGCGTCGTCAAGAACGACGGATAAATGGTAGGACGTGCCCATGTCGCGGCGGGCCAGAACGATATCGCCGACACTGGTTTCCAACTCATCCGGGGTAAAAGAAATTGTTCCTGTTTCGCCACCGGGGCCGGAGCCCAGTTCCAAGAATTGGAATTTGGCCGGATCTTGGATTGTTTGACAGGCCTTGGCAACATCCAGTCGCAACACCTGGTCCCTCGGGTGAGGGTTTTGACTTAAGTCTATACCCTGGTTTATTTTTCGACACGTTCCGGGATAGATAATTCCGTCTGGCCCAAGCAAGGGCGCGCCTTCCTGGGGCGCGCTTGCGGCGGCGGCAATATCCTTGCGATTGCACAGGCAGGGATACAGAAGACCTTTCATCCACAACCGCTCCAACGCGAGATCATAGATACTCAGCCGATCTGATTGACGCAGCACTGGTTCCGGCCATGTCAGCCCCAACCAATTGAGGTCATCATAGATCTGGTCCTCCCAATGCGAGCGCGAGCGGGACCGATCGATATCTTCGATGCGAAGCAAGAACCGGCCGCGTTCAGATCTGGCCATATCACTGGCGATCATCGCAGAATACGCGTGACCAAGGTGAAGCGGGCCAGTCGGGGATGGCGCGAAACGCGTTACGAAAGTCACGCTTTTTCTATAACATACACGTCAGAGTTAAGGTTGATGCCGGGCAAGTGCGGCCCGTGTTCACGAAATAGCAAACGTGCGGCACCCATGTCGACCCAATCCGTCAGTCGGCAGGTGAATTTGTGATTTTTCAGCGCATGATCGTTCAGGGAAAACGCCAGCAACCCACCTTTGGGCAAGGTGTGCATCAACTGGTCGAATGTCTCGGGCGGGGCCGCGCCCTGACCGATGACACCGATTGCGGTGATCACCGAATACGAGCCGCGGCTGAGCGGGGCCGGTTTGGTGATGTCAAACCCGGTCAAACTTCGGTAAACACCCTTGGCCTCTGCCTCTTCCAGCATTTTGGGGGTGGGATCGATACCATCGATGACCTCAAATCCCGCCGCCCGCAAGGCGAGACCGGAAAGCCCCGTTCCGCAGCCGAAGTCCAGAATCGGCGTTTGGGGGTGAGGGTGGAATTGCCACAAAGCCGCGGCCACCCGTCCCGGGGTTGCATATCCCTGTTCCGCGACCTCTTCTTCATAGGTCGCGGCCCAGTTCTGGTAATGCGTTTCAGTGTCTTCAGGCGTGTCGAGATCGTAGGTGCTGTCCAGGAACTTGTCGCTCATCCCGTCATGCTAGGCCGAGATCACGCCGCGCGTCCAGTCAGCATTGATCCAACCAGGTTTGCCATTCTGTCTTGGCACGATCGGTATAGGCCTTGTACCGGTCCTTCCGGCCGCGCCGCCCGCCTTTCAGGCCGTCCACGGGGCGGAACAGGCCAAAGTTTACGTTCATCGGCTGAAACGTCTTGGCTTCGGCCCCGCCGGTAATGTGATGGATCAACGCACCCATTGCACTGTCTTTGGGTACTTCAGGCAAATCACGACCCTGTATTTCCGCGGCGGCCATGCGACCGGCAAGCAATCCCATCGCGGCGCTTTCAACATAGCCTTCGACGCCCGTAATCTGGCCGGCAAAGCGGATGTTGGGCTTGGATTTCAAGCGCATCTGTGCATCGAGCAAGGTGGGAGAGTTGATGAACGTGTTGCGGTGGATACCGCCCAGCCGGGCAAAGCTGGCGTTTTCCAGGCCGGGGATCATGCGGAACACGTCGGTCTGGGCGCCGTATTTCATCTTGGTCTGAAACCCCACGATGTTGAACAAAGTGCCCAACGCGTTATCGCGCCGCAACTGAACCACGGCATGGGGTTTGACGTCAGGCGCATGGGGGTTTGTCAGCCCAACAGGCTTCATCGGACCATGGCGCAGTGTCTCGCGCCCGCGTTCGGCCATGACTTCAATGGGAAGGCAGCCATCAAAATAGCCTGCGGTCTCACCTTCGTGAAACTCGGTTTTTTCCGCTGCCAGAAGGGCGTCGATGAAAGCCTCGTATTGATCACGGTCCATCGGGCAGTTCAGGTAAGCCGTGCGTTCTTCCTCGGTCTCGCCTTTGTCATACCGGGATTGCATCCACGCTTTGCTCATGTCGATGCTGTCGGCATAGACAATGGGCGCGATTGCATCGAAGAACGCCAGCGCGTCCGATCCCGTTTCCGCCCGGATGGCTTCTCCCAATGCGGGTGAGGTCAACGGGCCGGTCGCAAATATCCAATGGCCGTCATCAGGCAGCGAGGTGACTTCCTGATCGGTGACGCTCACGCGTGGGTGGGCGCGCAGTTTTGCGGTGACCGTCTCGGCAAAAGGGTCGCGATCCACGGCCAGAGCCCCCCCGGCAGGGAGCCTGTGTGCGTCGGCGGTTGTAATGATCAACCCATTGGCTGCTCGCATTTCCCAGTGCAGCAGACCGACGGCATTCTGTTCATCATCATCCGATCGGAACGAGTTCGAACACACCATTTCCGCCAGGTTTCCTGTCTGATGTGCGAAGGTGCCAACGGTGGGGCGCATTTCATGAATGATCACGTCAACGCCCATTTCAGCGGCTTGCCAGGCCGCTTCGGACCCGGCCATTCCACCGCCGACGATATGCAAAACTTGTGTCATGTGCAGCCACATAGGGCACCGCACACACAGGCGCAACTGCCGTATTGTATGTGATTGATCTGGTGGAGGGGTCTTGGGGTCGCCGCTGCGGGAATGTCAGCGCTGGTGAGAGAGACCAGCTGGAGGGACCTTCCGCCCACGGCGACCCAAAAGTGTCTTGAGGCCTTGGCCTCGACCCAGCTTTGCCACAGAGTTGCCCTTTTGGAAAGTGCAAAAATGAAAACAGTGGCAAAAAATGTTCAAAACAATTGCGTCATTGGGTCCAATTCGGGGGGCGCTTTTCAATAAAGGCGGAAATGCCTTCTTCCGTATCGCGGTACAACATATTCTGCGCCATTGCGTCTCCGGTATAGGCATAAGCTTGGTCCAAAGGCATTTGCAGCTGTTGATAGAACGCTTCTTTGCCGATCTTCACGGCGACGCCAAGCTTGGATGCGACCAGTTCCGCAAGCCCGTTGGCTTCTTGTTCCAGCAGCGCTTGAGGGACGACGCGATTTACCAGCCCCAATTCGGCGGCGCGCTCTGCTGAAATGAATTCGCCGGTGGTCAGCATTTCAAATGCCTGTTTTCTGGGGATGTTGCGGCTGAGAGCCACCATCGGCGTGGAACAGAACAGGCCGATATTGACCCCGTTGACGCCAAACCGTGTTCCTTCTGCGGCCACCGCCATATCGCAGGTCGCTACCAACTGACACCCGGCGGCAGTCGCAATGCCATGGACTTGCGCGATAACGGGTTGCGGCAAGGACTGGATCGACATCATCATCCGGGCGCAACGGGAAAAGAGATCTTGAAAGTAGGCCTTGCCACCATCTTCGGATTGGCGTCCGGCTGTCATCTGCTTCAGGTCATGCCCGGCGCAAAACGCCTTTCCCGCCCCCGACAGGACCACGGCCCGGATCGAGCCGTCGTCGCGCAGCGCATCAAGTTCGGCTTGCAGCGCAGCCAGCATCTCATCACTCAGTGCGTTCAGCCGGTCCGGGGCGTTCAGTGTCAGCCGTGCCACCGCGCCCGTGTCGTAACGTTCCAGAATTGCCATCTTGCCCTCCGTTCCCAAGTTGGGCCAACTCTAGGTCGGCAAGAGCAGGAGGGGAAGTATGGCTTTGGCAATGAATCGGGACGAACTGTCACAATACCTCAAAGAGGTGTTCCCGCAGGTGCACAAGGATTTCGTCGTTGAAGATTTGACTGAAGACACGATCACCATGCGCCTTGTGGTTCAGGATCAACACCTGCGTCCCGGGGGTACGGTATCAGGCCCGTCGATGTTCGGGCTTGCCGATGTCAGTGTCTATGCGATGGTTCTGGCAAGGAAAGGGCGTCAGTCTTTGGCCGTCACCACCAACAGTTCTTTTGATTTCCTGCGCAAACCGGAAGGCGGCGCCGATATGATTGCGGCCTGTCGTTTGTTGAAGCTGGGAAAAACACTGGCCGTTGGGGATGTGCTTTTGTATTCGGAAGGCAGTGATCTTCCGGTTGCACGGGCAACGATGACCTATTCCCTGCCGCCAGCAGGGTCAGCTGCCGCGAATTTCGGATAAAAAAGGCCGGGGACAGGCCCCGGCCCAGGAAGAGGTCCCAATAATTGGGACTGGGGATCAGTCAGGGCTGCCAGAAAAAGCGCTTTGTTTCCCGGCCAGCCTGATGGCGGGTCAGCCCGACGTCCTGAAGCAGACGGTCATCCAGATAGCTCAGATTGACGCGACTGCGGCGACGGCGTTCCCATTGAGTGACCGCCGCCGCAAACCGCACGGCCAGAGCCGCGAGCAGAGGCAGCCGTGGGCTGTCGTTCAGCAGCAGAAGGGCGGTGGTGTGCATTGTGCGTGTCATCTCGGAATTCCTTTCAAATTGTATTGACACAAAACAGTATTGCTTGGTACATAGTATTGATACATTCGAAATTGTGTCAAAGGCAAAGGAAGAATTGTAATGGATACAATTTGGCCGGAGGCTCTGCCAAAATCCAAGGGTCCGAAATATACATTGGTTGCTGACGCAATAAGAAAAGCCATTGGTGACAAGAAATTAGATGTTGGCGCCAAGCTTCCGCCGGTTCGTGAACTGGCGTATCGCCTGCAAATCACACCTGGTACAGTCGCACGTGCCTATACGATCCTGACCGACGAAGGCTTGCTCCACGCCGAGGTTGGGCGTGGTACATTTGTGGCCCCGCCGAAATCACCGATTCTGGATGATGTCTGGGCCAGGCAACTGCATCTGAGGGAAGACAAGTACAACGCCAATGTCAGCCTGTTCAGCCCGCGTTTGCCGGATGCGGGGCAGGTCGCGCTTATCCGGGAATGCCTGCAAAAGGTTTCGCAAGCTGATCCCGGGCAGTTTCTGAATTACCCCACGCGGGACGCGTATATACCCATGAGGCAATCGGTCGTGGATTGGCTGTCGGATTTGCCGCTGGGCCCGCTGACCCATGATGACATCGTCTTGACCCATGGCGGTCAGAACGGATTGTGTCTGGTGTTCCAGACCATCCTGCGCGGACCCAAACCAATCGTGTTGGTTGAGGACCTCTCTTACGCCGGGTTCCGTCGGGCCGGAGAGTTGATGCGCGCCGAAGTCATTGGCGTCAAGATGGACAAATGGGGCATCGATCCGGCGTCGATGGAGCATGTTTTGCGGCAAACCAATGCTCAGGCCGTTTGCGTCTCGCCAGAAGTTCAGAACCCCACCGGCATCCACACGCCGCTGGAACGCAGGAAAGAGGTCGTGGACGTCGCCCGGCGCTTCGACCTTCAGATCGTGGAAGACGATTGCTATCGCATGGGAGAGGCGCGCGAACCCAGTTATCGTGCGCTCGCCCCCGAGCGGGGCTGGCACGTGTCGTCCATTTCAAAGATACTCACACCGGCTTTGCGCGTTGGCTTTGCCATTGCCCCAAAGGATCGCAGCGCCGATCTGCGCCGATCGGCCGAATATGGGTATTTTGGCCTGGCTCAACCCTTGGCCGAACTGACCCGGCTGCTGCTGTCGGATCCGCGTACCCGCCAGATTGCCCAGGATGTGCGCAAACGGATGGGCGATTATGTTCGGATCACCGTCAATGCGCTGGGTGGTTTCGATCTGAACTGGGCACCGGATGTGCCTTTTATCTGGCTGAACCTGCCATCGGGGTGGCGGTCTGCCGCGTTCAGCCGCGCGGCAGAGCGGGAAGGCATTCAGCTCAGATCAGCGGATGAGTTCGCCCTGCGCGACGGGCGCGCCCCAAACGCCGTACGCATCGCAATGAATGGCCACGTTTCGTTGGAACGGTTCGAGGACGCAATGCTGAGGTTGCGCGCTTTGCTGGACAATCCGCCTGAACAGATCAGCGTCTAGCATTCAACTCAGCGGCGGCGGGTCGCCAAAGAAACCGGCCAGATGGGCAATTCTTCCGTCCTTGTCCAATCGAATGAAATCATGCCCGGCCACCATGATTGCGCCGTCCGGGGCCACCATATGCCACGTGAAGTGGACGACATCATGGTGCGACACAGGATTGCTGGTGATTTCGACACGCCCATTCGAAGTCAAAAGGACTTCGCCGATATGTGCACTCAACTGCTCTCGGCCTGAAACATCGGCTGTCGGATCCACGTACCGACCATTTTCCGCAAAGCACTGGGTCAGAAGCGCAAGCCGTTTATCGGCGGACTTTTCCTGCCAGGCCGCGCCATAGTTTTCAATCGTGCGCATCAAATCCTGCATACGACCCTCCGTGGTTGAGCATGATCAATTCCAACCGAGTGTATCAGAGTGTCGAAATTGGGGCGATTTCCGTGCTGACGACATGGGGTAAAATAATACCTATTTAACAAGTCATTGTTTTAAAACATTTTAAATGGCGCTTGGTCGCTTGACGTGGCGATCATGGGTGTCTAGATACGCATCCATCGAATTCGGGCCGCCTCGCTTGGGGCGGTCTTTCACATCAAACAGGACTATCCTGCCATGAAAACCTTTTCTGCAACACCTGCAGACATCGACAAGAAATGGATCCTGATCGACGCCGAGGGCGTTGTTCTGGGCCGTCTTGCGTCGATCGTCGCCATGCGCCTGCGTGGCAAGCACAAAGCGTCGTTCACCCCGAACATGGACATGGGCGACAACGTCATCGTGATCAACGCTGACAAGATCCAGATGACCGGCAAGAAGCGCGAAGAAAACTTCTACTGGCACACTGGCCACCCGGGCGGCATCAAGTCGCGCACCAAACAGCAGATCCTGGAAGGTGCACACCCCGAGCGCGTCGTGACCCAAGCGGTCAAGCGCATGCTGCCGGGCAACCGTCTGGCGCGTCAGCAAATGACCAACCTGCGCGTTTATGCCGGTGCCGAGCATCCCCACGAGGCGCAAGCGCCCGAAGTTCTGGACGTCAAGTCCATGAACAAGAAAAACACCCGGAGCTAATGACCGATGGCTGATCAGATCAATACTCTCGAAGAGCTGAGCGCCGTCGCAGGCGTTGAAACCGTGGCCGAGGAAGTCATCGTGCGTGAACCCGTACGTGACGAGCTGGGCCGTTCCTATGCCACCGGCAAGCGTAAAGACGCTGTTGCCCGCGTTTGGATCAAGCCGGGTTCCGGCAAGGTCACCGTGAACGGCAAGGATCAGGACGTCTATTTTGCACGCCCCGTTCTGCAACTGATCCTGCGCCAGCCGTTCCAGGTTGCTGGTGTCGAAGGCGAGTTCGACGTTGTCGCCACCGTCAAAGGTGGTGGCCTGACCGGTCAGGCCGGTGCGGTCAAGCACGGCATCTCGAAAGCGCTGCAACTGTACGATCCCAACCTGCGCGGCGCCCTGAAAGCCGCTGGCTTCCTGACCCGCGACAGCCGCGTTGTGGAACGTAAGAAATTCGGTAAGCGCAAAGCCCGCCGTTCGTTCCAGTTCTCCAAGCGTTAATTCGCCGGGAAAACCCAACAAAGAAAGGGCTCGCAATTGCGAGCCCTTTTGCTATTTGTCCTCAGTAACTGTAGTCGATGGATGCTTCTTGGCGTAGCCAGTTGTTACGAATTGCCCGGTTCTTGCACTTCTAGATCTGCCGGTTTCGCCACCTCCACGATTTTCACCTATCGTAGTCGTCGGGTGAGATTTCGCATATTTTGGCGTTACAAACTGCCCGGTTTTTGAACTGCGATAATTTTTACTCATATTTTCTAATCTACTAGTTACGTAAGTATCAATATGACCCCTCCCGATGAGAACGCAAGGGGAACAGATGGTAACAGCTCAAAAAATTATCTGGATAAAAAGGGGGCAAAAACTAGCCCCATTTTTTAGTAGAAGCGGTGCTTTATTCTTCGTAAACCAGCTTCCACGCGCCGTTTTCAACGACATTGACGAAAACCGTATCCGCCCCCTGGTGATCATCCGGGCCATAGGTAATGTGGTTGCCGACCAGGTCATCCTGATAGTCCAGTGACTCCATCGCTTCGATAAAGCTGTCATGCGTCAGGTCAGGGCCCGCGGCCTCAAGCGCTTTAACCATCATTTCGGCGGCGGAATAGCCCAACATGGCGAATCCAACCGGGTCTTCGCCCGTGGCGGCCTTGTATTCTTCGATAAACGCCGCCGGGGCAGGTTGATCTGCACGCGCCCACAGATCCTGCCACGAAGCTGCTGCATAGAACCCGTCAGTCACCCCACCGGGAACCTGTGCCACGACAGTCAGGAAACTGGCCGAAGTCCCGAGGAACTTCATGTCCGTCAGCCCCATCTTCTTGGCCGTGCCTACTACGGTGATCGCCTGCCGCACGCCAAGCGCCATGGTGACGATATCGCAGCCCTCTTCCTTGAGCTTGCTGAGCGACCCGACAAAATCCGTCTCATCCGGTTTGTGGGTCGTTTCAGATCCAAAAGCGATCCCGGCTTCTTCGGCGCCGGCCTTGCTGCCCTCAAGAATTTCCTCACCGAAATCTGTCGGCAGATACATGGTGCACACCGTCTTTGATCCAAATTCGCCGGCCAGATATTTCACACCGACACGCGCCTGATCATAGTAGGTCGAGAAAGACGTGAACTTGTTTCGCATCGGCTCTTGCAACATCTGACGCGCAGCGGTCAGAGGTGCCACGTTGGGAATGCCCTTGGGATCCAACAACTTGAACCCAGCCATGTTCATCGGCGTGCCAAGCGATTGCAGCATGGCGAACACCTTGTCGCGGTTCAGCAGTTTGTTGTAGCCCTGCATCGCACGCGGCATCTGGTATCCGTTGTCCTCGACCACATAGCGGATTTTGCGCCCGTGTATGCCACCGGCTTCGTTCACCCGGTCGAATACCACGTTGGCACCTTTGGTCGCCGGGACACCCACCGCGGCAAAAATGCCGCTCAGGTCGTTGACGGACCCGATGACAATCTCATCATCCGTCACGCCCTGCGTCTGAGCCCAACCGATGCTTGCCGAGGCGGCCAACGCCGTGGCGGCGGCCAGCCATTTGAATGACTTCTTCATCTTTCTCCTCCCGAAAACTCTTTGGCTAAGTGTACATGTCTTCAATCAGATGTCCGTGTTTCTTTTCGACCAGGCCGCGTTTCAGCTTCATTGTGGCGGTAAGCTCGTCATCCTCGGCGGTCAGCAGAACGTCGATCAGGCGAAAATCCTTGATCTGCTCGACCCGTGCGAATTCTTTGTTGACTGCGGCCACTTCGGCGCCGATCAGCTCCTTGACTTCGGCCGCGGCGCAAAGCGAGGCAAAGTTCGAAAACGGGATTTTCTGGTCCTGCGCATATTTTTCGACATTTTCCTGATCGATCATGATCAGCGCCGTGAGGTATTTGCGCCGATCGCCGATGATCACCGCGTCCGAGATGTAATGGCTGAACTTCAGCCGGCTTTCGATTTCGGCCGGGGTGATGTTCTTGCCACCGGCGGTGATGATGATGTCTTTCAACCTGCCGGTGATGGTAACGTACCCGTCCTTGTCGATACGTCCCATATCGCCGGTGCGCAGCCAGCCATCGGCAGTAAAGCTTTCCGCCGTCTTTGCGTTGTTGCGCCAATAGCCCTGAAAGATGTTCATGCCTTTGAGTTGAATTTCACCTTCATCCGAGATGCGGATGTCGCACCCCGGGACGACCTTGCCGATGGTTCCGATCTTGTTGCTTTCCACGGTGTTGAGTGTGGCAAGGCCGGACGTTTCGGTCATGCCGAAGCCCTCGACGATCGGCACTCCGATGGCCCAGTACCATTTCAACAAATCCGCCGAGATAGGCGCGGCACCCGTGCCACCCCGGCGCAGCTTGTCCAAGCCCAGCATCCGGCGCAAATTCTTCAGAACCAACTGATCCCAGAACCAGAACCGGGCCGCGATGGCGGCGGGAACGGGTTTTCCCGAACTCACGTAATCGGCCCGGCGCGCGCCGGCCTTCAGGGCAAGACCGTATGCCATTCGACCCAGCGCCGTTGCATCCTGCGCCAGGATTTGCACCTGCGCATGGATCTTTTCCCAAACTCTCGGCACAGCCGTGAAGGTCGAGGGCGAGACCTCTTGCAGATTCGCAAACACCGTCTCGGGGCTTTCCGCGAAATTCACGGTGCAGCGGGCGGCCAGAGGGTAATAGACAGACACGTC
Organism: Ruegeria sp. HKCCD6604; assembly: GCF_013110635.1. NCBI lineage: Bacteria > Pseudomonadati > Pseudomonadota > Alphaproteobacteria > Rhodobacterales > Roseobacteraceae > Ruegeria > Ruegeria sp. HKCCD6604. Next base: position 323,613 of record NZ_WVQW01000001.1, read on the forward strand.
GCGTTCCAGAATATGGCAGAGCGGTAGAAAACACAGCTGTTCGTCACTGGCCTGTGTTGGCAATGACCAGGCACCGGCCTCGATGCCGGCCAGGATGTTTTCATGGCTCAACATCGCACCCTTGGGTTGGCCGGTGGTGCCGGATGTGTAAACCAGCAAAGCTGTGTCCTGAGGTTTGGCCTGTGCGATTTCGGCTTCGAACCGTCCCGGATCTTCCTGTTCGGCCTGCTGGCCCAAAGCGTAAAGGTCGTCGATCATCATGCAGCGTGGATGGGTCAGGTCATGCAAGCCTTCGTCTTCCAGAATGATCACCTTGATCAGATCTGGAACTTGATTTTCGACTTCCAGAAACTTGTCCAGATGCTCTTCGTCCTCGACGATGAGGAACTTGCTGCCACTGTCGTTGACCAGATATTGCAGTTGATTGGCCGAATCCGTGGTGTAGACGCCGGAAGAAATGCCCCCGACGCACTGAATGCCCATATCGAACCACATCCATTCCTTGCGGTCCTCGGACAGGATCGAAACAACGTCACCGCGTTCCAGGCCCAGCTTGCGCAGGGCAAGCCCGCTCCACTTGGCGTGCTGCCAGTAGTCGGCCCAGGAATATGACTTCCAGATGCCCAAATCCTTTTCGCGATGGGCTGTACGATCCCCCAGTTCCGCGCAACGGTGTTGAAACAGCATGCTGATGGTGGTGCACCCATCTACGCGCAACGGGCGTTGTCCGGGGGTTGCATTCAGTTCAACGCCGTTGATCTTGACCTGCGAGGCGAGGGGCGTGGCATCCATCTTGCTTACCTCCACGTCTTCTTGCGTTTCCAACGGCGGCTTTCGCGTGCGCCTTCTTCCTGCACGCCAAGATAGAAGTTCTGGATGTCTTCGGATTTCAGCAACGTATCCGCAGCGCCGTCCATGACGATGCGGCCTACCTCCATCACGTATCCATGATGCGCCAGCCGCAACGCCGCATTGGCGTTCTGTTCGACCAGCAGCATCGTCATATGCTGTTCTTCGTTCAGACGTTTCAGAATGGCGAATATTTCCTGCACCAAAAGCGGTGACAGACCCAGCGACGGCTCATCCAGCAGCATGATGCGGGGACGGGCCATCAGCCCACGTCCGATTGCCAGCATTTGTTGCTGCCCGCCCGAAAGGGTGCCGGCCTCTTGCGTGTGACGATCTTTCAGAACGGGAAAGTAACTGAAAACAAGCTCGCGATCCTGGTCGATCTGCACTTTGTCCGTTCGGGTATACGCGCCGAGGCTCAGGTTTTCATCGACGGTGAGCAGAGGAAACACCTCGCGCCCTTCGGGTACATGCACGATCCCGCGCTGGACGACGGTATGCGGCTCGGCCCCTTGAATGTCGTCTCCATCAAAGGTGATCGTGCCTTTTTCCGGGTCCATCACCCCCGAGACGGTTTTCATCAACGTCGTCTTGCCGGCACCGTTTGCGCCAAGGATCGAAACAATCGCACCTTCGTGAACGTCCAGCGAAACACCGCGAATGGCCATGATCGGGCCATAAAAGCTTTCGACATTTCGGATTTTCAGGATTGGCGCGCTCATGAAGCCTTCCCAAGATAGGCTTCGATCACTGCCGGGTGCGATTGAACTTCGGCCGGGGTCCCAAGCGCCAGTTTTGCGCCGTCTGCCATGGCCAGAACCCGGTCTGACACGCCCGAGACCAGGCCCATGTCATGTTCTACCATCAAAACGGTGATGCCCATCTGCCGTCGGATATCATCGATCCACCAACGCATGTCCGTTGTTTCTTCCACGGACAACCCCGAGGCCGGCTCATCCAGCAGCAAGAGTTTTGGGTCAGTTGCCAAAGCCCGTGCAACTTCGACCACTTTGCGCACGCCGTAGGGCAGCCCCGATATCATCTTGTCGCGATAGGCTTGCAGGTCGAGAAAATCGATGATCCGTTCCACTTTCTCGCGGTTTTCCAGTTCCTGTTGCTTTGCGGACGGGGTGAACAGAATCTCGGAAATCAGGTTTGTCCTGCGGTGGCGGTGCCGCCCGACCAGCAGGTTTTGCAGAACGGTGGCGTGTTCGAACAGTTCGATATTCTGAAAGGTGCGCGCCACGCCATAGGCGGCGACGCCGGACGGTTTGACCCGAAGCAGATCATGACCGTCAAACCGGATCGCCCCGTCAACGGGATCGTAGAACCGGGAAATCAGGTTGAAAACAGTGGACTTGCCCGCACCGTTTGGGCCGACGATGGCAAAGACTTCACCTTCCCGAACGTCGAATGACAGGTCATCCACCGCCGTCAGGCCGCCGAACTTGAGGGTGACATTTTCGAACTCCAGCAAGCTCATCTCAGACGCTCCGTCTTGAGATAGGATTTCTGCCGTTTGAACATGTCCTTTCGATAGAAGGGGAACAGCTCGAACCAGGTGCGGATTTTCAGCCAGCGGCCATAGATGCCCATGGGTTCGAACAGGATGAAGGCGATCAGGATCATGCCGAAGATGCCGAACTCCAATCCCGGAATGGCCACCGTACTGCCACCGAACAGAGCGCCGGCATATTCCTTTGAGATCGACAGAAACTGCGGCAGGAACCCGATCACGATCGCGCCCAGAAACGCGCCGTGGATCGACCCAAGCCCACCGATCACGATCATCATCAACAATTGGATCGAGATCAGAACACTGAAGGTTTCGTTGTTGAACGCTCCGGCGAACAACCCCATCAGTGCCCCGGCCCAGCCCGTCACCGCGCAGGACAAGGCGAAAGAGATCATCTTTGTCCGTGCGATATCGATTCCCATCGCCTGGGCCGAAACCTCAGAGTCGCGCACAGCGATAAAGCTGCGGCCCAAAGGCGCGCGCAGCAGGTTGATATATCCCAGTGTGACCAGAACGGCGACGGTCAGGACCAGCCAGTAAAACTGATCGGGCGTTCCCCAGCGGTCCACCAGATGGCCGAAGATTTCGACCCCGCCGACATATTTGCCTGCAACGCCGCCGGTGATGGGTTCGGACAGAACGATGATGTCGTCCATCAGGATCGAAAGAGCCATGGTGAAGATGGCCAGATAGATGCCATGCAGGCGCAGGGCAGGGATCGCAACGGTCACGCCCGCGATCCCCGTCAGGATGCCGGCCAGTGGAAAGGCGAGAAGAAAGGGCACCCCTGCTTCGATCAGGGCAACGTTGGCATAGCAGCCAAAGGCCAGAAAGGCCGCGTGGCCCAGACTGACTTGCCCTGTATGCCCGGTCAGGATCATCAGGCCCAACCCGGCAATGGCCCAGATCAGGACGTTGGTCAGTTCACCCAGATAGAACTCGTCAAGCCACAAGGGGGCTGCGGCAACAACCGTCAGCAGGATCAGATACAGGACAAGCTGATAGCGGTCTTTCCATGGATGGATATCCTGCATGTAGTCGGTTTTGAAGACGATCCGCATGGCTCAGACCTTTTTGACCCGAACCTGACTGAACAACCCGTTGGGGCGAAAGATCAGCACGGCAAGCAGCAGGGCGTATGGCGCGATCTGGCTGTAACCCGCCGCGATATAGCGGCTGGCAAAAGGTTCGATCACGCCGACGATAAGTCCACCGGCCAACGCACCGGGCAGGCTTCCGAATCCTCCGATAACGGCGGCGGCAAATGCCTTGATGCCCAGCAATCCGGTTGTCGGATCCACCGCGCCCTTGGCGGCGAACAGAATGCCCGCAATCCCCGCAACGACACCGGCCAGCGCCCAGATGAACCCCTGAACCCGCTTGACAGGTACGCCCATGTAATACGCTGCCAGCTGGTTCTGCGACGCCCCCTGCATCGCCAGCCCAAGTTTGGAGCGTTTGAAAAAGACGTAAAGGCCCCATGTCAGCAGGATGGTCACGACGATCACGGCGACATCCTCCAGCCCCAGCACAAGGCCGCCAAAGCGCAGATCTTTCCCCGCCAGCGGGTTTTGCAGTGTTTGCGGTTCGTGCCCCCAGATCAATCCGGCCACGAAACGGATCACAAAGCCCAGGGCGATGGTCAGGATAACAACGGCGGTCTGACTTTCGCCAAACAGGCGACGGATGATCAGGCGATCCAGAAGATACCCCAATGCCCCCATGATCCCCAGTGATATCGGCAGGGCCAGCCAGAACGGCAGACCCATGTACTCGGTGTTGGTCAGGCCGATGGTGACAAAGGCCCCCAGCATCATGAAATCGCCCTGCGCGAAATTTACCGCTTCGGTCGCCTTGTAGATCAGAACAAAGCCAAGCGCGATCAGGCCATAGACACACCCGTTTGCCAGTCCGCTGATCAGCAGCTGTGCGTTATCCAAACTGTCCTCCCTCGACCGGTTTGCCGGTGTCGCGTTCTGCCCGCGCGTATCCTGCGGTGACGCGGGTTTGTTCTACTATGGCGTTATTATCACCTTGCCGTCACTCTTTTTCAGCGCATCCGCCAGATTTGGCACAAGATTTTTCAGCCTAAGATGTTCTGAAACATCCGTTTTCCAGCGCCCGTCGGCAAACCGGGCCTGAACCTCGGCCACGACGCGCATCTGATCGGCGGGCGGGGTCGACATCATCCAGTTTGTCAGCCAGAAGCCTTCGATCCGCTTGCTCATGAAGATCAGTTGACCGGTCTGCGTCAGCGTCGGCGCCTCGGTAGACAGCTTGCCATAACTGATCCAGCGCGCCCGGTTGGGCATGGCGCAGAACAGTTTTTCAGACAACTGGTCCGTCACAGCATCCAGAAACGCGCGCGGTTTCAGCTGCGCGCTCAGATCCGCAAACTTGGCGACAACGTCTTCATCGGTTGTCACCAGCACTTCGGCCGCGCCAAGATCTTTCAACATCTCTGCCGTCTCGGCCCGGCGCACCAAAGCGATCGGCTTCAACCCCAGGTCGCGGCCAAGGCTGCACATCAGCTTGCCCAATTGGCTGGTCGCGGCTGATACGACAAAGGCATCGCCGTCAGCCTTGGCCATATCCACCATGGCCATCGCCGTCATTGGATTGACGATCTGAGCAGCCCCATCATCGTCCGAGATATCAGGGCGCAGAGGGATGCACATCTGCATCTGTGTAACGACATATTCCGCCCAGGCCCCCGATCCGGCGGCAACAAACGCGACGCGTTGCCCTTGCAGGGCTTCGGCGCCCTTGCCGGCGGCCACGACGTCTCCGCATCCTTCAAAGCCGGCGGGGGATCCCTTGACCCTCGGCTGCCCGTATTCACCCTTGATGAAATGCAGATCTGACGGATTGACCGAAGCCGCGCGCAACCGGATCAGCACCTGACCCGGGCCGGGTTCCGGCGTGGGAACTTCAGCTTCTTCCAACCAGTCGGCGGCGTTTTCAATGGCCGGTCCGGTGGCCGTGCCGGAATACCCGTCATGCTTCAGGATTGCGGCGAACATAGTCTGGGGCAGGTCGGTCATCGGGTCATCCTTGAAATGGCTAAAGCACAGCGCGCACCATATCTGGAAAGCCCCCGATAGTACGGGCAAGGTGCGGGCTGTTTGTCAGGCACAGCCAATCAAAAGCGGCGAAGGAGGTCAATTCAACGACGCCCTAACGTAGGGGCAGCGCGGATGCGCCCTTGGGAAAGGCCGACCCGTGGATCGGCCTTTAAAACTTTACTGATGGGTCAGCAGGTTGGTCAGTTCCTGAATTTTCTGAACAATCGTTTCAGGCGAGTCCTTGATATCATTCACAATCTTGATCGCCTGATCCTTCAGATCGGTGGCCAGAGTGCTGTCCTGAAGGGATGCCATAATGCCATCATAGTCGAAGTTGGTCGGGTCCAGCTTGCCTTCCTGAATCCATGAGTTCAGCAACTCCTGCCCTTGACCGGCCAGCGCGGCTACCTGATCGCTGGCCTCCTGAGCCGCATCAGAGGCCTGATCCGCCACCGATGACGCCGCTTCGCTTGCCTGATCTGCAACCGATGACGCCGCTTCTGTAGCTTGGTCCGTCAGCGACGAAGCTGCTTCGGCGGCTTGTTCGGTCGCTGCATCGACAGCGTCAGAGGCAGCGTCCTGTACAGATGAAGCTGCGTCTGTCACCGCTTCGGCGGCTTCTTCTGCCGCGGTTTCCAAACGCTCGGCGGGTGTGGGTTCGGGTTGATTCAGGTAATAGTATCCGCCGGCGCCAATTGCGGCGATGACGATGGCAAGAATTAGAGTACGCGACATGTGTGTCTCCTTTGGAAATTGTGTCGCCGGGATGCGCTAAAAATAACTCAGGTACAAAGGGGAATTCCCGATAATTCTCAGCAGAATAGAGTATAAGCCGGGCTATGCTCATTGTCCTTTGAAACGCGGCAAGAACACGCCGGCACAAAGATGTCGCGCCCTGTTTTGGCGGCGATCCGCCGGGAATGGCCCGCAGCCGCAACCAATTTTAGGGCGCTTCTTGTGGGCCAAAAGGCAGCATTGAGCCTGCATTGGGATAGTGGCGGAGAGACAGGCAGCCATATAGTGATCCGATGCGACCCACAGATTTCCCATAGTATCAAATAATTAAACAGTTATTTTCCGTTTTAGCATCCAATAAGGTCTTGCGAGTTCCGATGGAATCCAGCATCTAATGGGGGATAACCTGACGGACAATAATACGGAACACGTAGCACCATGGCAGCAGGCAAACCCTTGACGGCAACCTTTGTCAAAAACGTTACCACGCCGGGGAAATACTTCGACAACAGCCGTTACGGCCTGTTTCTGCGAATTGACAAAAAGGGTCGCAAATATTGGGTGCAGCGGATCGTGATCTCTGGCAAGCGGCGCGAGATTGGTCTCGGAAACTACCCGCTTGTCACATTGTCGATGGCACGGGAACAAGCGGTTGAGAACAAACGTAAAGCCTATCTGGGCGGCGATCCCCTGGCTGAGAAGCGCAAAGCAAAAATGGATACGGACTTTGCCAGCGTTGTCGATAAGTACCTGGAGGCTAAGCTGGCGGAGTTCCGCAGCGAGAAACACAAAAAGCAATGGCGCGCGACACTGGACACCTACGCGATACCGGTGATCGGCAATAAGTCAGTGGAGGCTATCGACGTCACGGATGTCGTGTCGGTTCTCAAACCGATCTGGGAGGAGAAGACCGAAACCGCCAGCCGCTTGCGCGGACGCATTGAAAAGGTCTTGTCCTGGGCAACCGTGAACGAGTTGCGCATTGGCGAAAATCCGGCACGCTGGAAAGGCAACTTGTCAGAAGTCCTGCCTAAACCAAGCAAAGTTGCGACCGTTAAGCATCATCCAGCCTTGGCGCATAAGGATACAGGGCGCTGGTGGGCTGACCTGTCTGGCCGGGATGGTATGTCGATCAAGGCGTTGCAATTTGCGGCTCTTACAGCCTCACGCTCTGGCGAAATACGGGGCATGACCTGGGATGAAGTGGACTTTGAGGCGGGTCACTGGACCATTCCGGCGACGCGCATGAAAGCACGGCGACAGCATCGCGTTCCATTGACCCCTTCCATGATTGCACTCTTGAAGGAACTTCCAAGGCTTGAAGGCTCGCCTTTTGTGTTCTTTGGAGCCAAGGGTGGCATGCTCTCAGACATGGCTTTGTCATCGGTGATGCGGAAGATGCACAAGGCAGACCTGGCAAAGAACGGTCCTGGCTATTGTGACGCCAAGAGCGGATCACCTGCCGTCCCCCATGGGCTCCGTTCTACCTTCCGCGATTGGGCCGCTGAAGAGGGTTATGATCACCACATGGCGGAGCTGGCACTTGCGCACAACGTGGACAGCATGGTCGTGCGCGCCTACCGCAGAACCGATGCTTTGGAGCGCCGCCGCAAAATGATGGTCGCCTGGGAAAAATTCTTGAAAAAAGAATAGCGTAAAATCAGAAGCTTAGGATTTCCGTCCAAAAAAAGCGCATTTTCATTGATTTCCGATACATAGTCCCCCAAAGCTCCGCACAACCATCTGTAATCTATAGATTTTAACCTGCCATCGGGAGCCCGTTGGCAGGTGTTTTTTCCTGTGCTTATTCGGACTTACGCGGCGCTTACTGGCAGTTAGCGCTTCGTGTCGGCCCCGATGCGCCAACACCGGAACCGACGGGAAGTTAGGAATTAGAGCAATCCCTGCCTTTCTCGATACTGCCGACAATTGATCGCGTCAAAAGAAACGGCGCGGCGCTCGAAGGGGCATATTGAAATGCAAGACAAAATCTATCGCAGGCCAGACGTGGAATCCTTGGTCGGTCTCTCTCGGTCCACCATATACGCCATGATTGCAGACGGCTCGTTTCCAAAGCCTATCAAGCTTGGGAAGCGCGCTGTGGGCTGGCGTCAATCAGATGTTTTGACCTGGCTGGATAGCCGCGCAAGCGAGGCGGTGTGAACCGATGACACAGCATCATGAAACATCGGCGAACTACGAACGTGTGTTATTTTCTCTTGGGCGCTATCGTGTGGCGGTTTGTAAAGATGACCTGCAATGGCTCTTTCAACAGCGCGTAACGGTTAAAACCTGTGCTGGGGCGCGGTGGCGGAACTTGGGCTACTGCACCACCCGAAATGCCCTTTTGCGGTTCCAGCACAAGTTTCTAGGCCTCTATTCCCCCGAAATCGGTGCGCTCCCGGAAACCTTCAAGGCAGGAGGCTGGAATTGATGGATGCTGAAGCCATCACTCGCGCACTCGGTGGACGTTGGACCGGGCGTTCTGGCATTGCTTGCTGTCCAGCCCATGATGACCGCTCACCCAGCTTGAGCATCGCAAACGGACATTCAGGTCAGCTTTTGCTGACTTGTCATGCTGGATGTAGTTTTGTGCTTGTTTTGAACGCGCTCAAAAGTCTTGGATTGGCAGGCAGCCAAGAAGAGTATGTGCAGCTCAATAGAGAAGTCGTACGTAAGAACCGTGAAAAGGAGCGCCGCCACACTCAACGGCGCGCAGAGATTGCTCAATCCGTTTGGAAAGAGGCTCAACCAGTTTGCGGCACACCGGGCGAAACCTACCTGCGTAAACGTGGGATCACATGCCCACTGCCGTATTCCCTACGTTACCTGGATAGGTGTTGGCATCCGACGGCAAAAAGGGTGCCTGCCCTTATAGGGTGTGTAGGCGGAACCGATACATTCGCCGTGCACCGGACCTATCTACGTATAGATAGTGCTGGAAAAACAGACCTCTCCCCATGCAAGGCCATGCTTGGGGCAACCAAGGGTGGTGCGGTTCAACTCTCCAATGCGCCTGGACGGCTAGTGGTGACAGAAGGCATCGAAACCGGGCTGTCGCTGCTCTCCGGCCTGTTAGATGGCCCTGCAACAGTGTGGGCGGCGTTGAGCGCCAGCGGCATGAACTCTCTGCGCTTGCCAGGTCAACCTGGCGAATTGGTGATTGCGCCCGATGGCGATGCCGTTGGACGCGAAGCGGCGCAAGTGCTGGCAACCCGCGCCTATGCCTTGGGCTGGCGTGTCTCCTTGCTGCCCGCTCCGGACGGCTATGACTGGAACGACGTACTGACGGGAAAGGCAAAAGCGCAATGACGATCCATCCGAAAGAAGAGAGCTTTGCACCGGATTGGCCGGAACCGGCATCGCGGTTTTTGCGGGATGAACGCGCGGCTGCGCCGAAGCTGCCCTTGGAAGAAGTCTTTGGGCCTAAATGGGCGCAATGGATCACGGTTGCAGCTGAGGCAAAGTCATCACCACCAGATTACATCGTGGCCGCTCTGTTGGCAGTCGCCGGATCACTGATCGGCAATACCCGGTGGGTGTCTCCCTGGGCAGGCTGGTCGGAACCGCCAATTCTGTGGACGATGGCAATTGGCCTGCCGTCCAGCGGTAAATCACCTGGCTTGGATGCAGTTCTGACCCCGCTACGGAAGGCTGAGCGGGAACTCCGAAAAAACGCAGAAGGCGAACTTGCCCAATGGCGCGAAGCGGCAGAGATCGCCAAGATTGCAGAAAGCACGTGGAAAGAGGCAACCAAAGCCGCGATCAAAGACGGGTCCGCCCCACCGGAGCGACCTGACGCAGCCAATCCCGGTCAAGAGCCATTCTTACCGCGTCTGTGCGTTGCTGACGGCACCGTAGAGAGGCTGGCCGTGATCCTGGAAAAGCAGGCGCGCGGAACGTTGGCGGCCCGGGATGAACTGGCTGGGTGGCTGCAAGGCATGACGCGCTATTCCGGCGGTGGATCGGATCGACCATTCTGGCTCGAAGCCTATGGCGGTCGCGCCTATACGGTCGAACGTATGGGGCGTGATCCCGTATACATAGATCGGCTGTCTATCGGTGTGGTTGGTGGTATCCAGCCGGATAAGCTCAACGGGTTGCTGATCAACTCTGATGATGACGGACTTTTAGCGCGGTTCACGCCGATCTGGCCTGATCCCGTTCCGATACAGCGCCCGCAGTCCATTCCTGATGATGCGTTTATTGAACGCGCGCTCACCAGGCTCCTATCCCTACGTATGGTAACGGACGAATACGACGTCACGCGGCCCTGGCTCATTCCGTTTACGGAAGAGGCCCGCGACCATCTCGATACGTTACGTAGCTATGTAAGGGACTTGGAGGCCAAAGCAGACGGGCTGTTGCTCTCCTATATAGGTAAGCTTCCCGGCATGACCATTCGGCTTTCTCTGGCGCTGTCCTACCTGGATTGGGCGACGGGTGTCGAAGACGAGGCACATCAGATCAGCGCGGAAGACTTCGACCGGGCGGCATTGTTCGTCACGTCTTTTGCACTTCCAATGGCGCAGCGCGCCTATGCCAGCGCGTCACTGTCAAAAACCGAACGGGCTACACGACGTTTAGTGGCCGTGATCAGAGAGCAAGGCTGGGAGCGTTTTACATCGCGTGAGGTCTTGCGCCTGGATCGGTCGGGGCTGGCAACGGCAAATGAGTTAAACCCAGCCCTCAAAGCATTGGAAGAAGGCGATATTGTGCGTCTAGTCCAAAAACCAACGAACGCAACAGGCGGGCGGCGGTCGCGCCTCTATATCGTCAACCCGACAATACACTCGGCAGGCGCTTGATTACCTCATGACACAACCGACAAAACTGACAGAACTTCCAGGTGCATAGGTTTTGTCGGTTGTGTCGGTTTTGTCAGACCTAGTGAAGTTATTCTACGCTGCATCGGTATCAATCGACTGTGTCTAGCAATTTGCACATGGATATGTCACCAGACACAAGTCTTGTGCGTGTGATAATCTCGTTACGAAGTTGGCGGCAATACAGTCACTTTCGTTTGTTCTACATTAGAAGGTAGAGGAATAATAGTTTCTCCAGTCACAACAATTGGTTGCGGTGCACCTGGCTCAACGACCCCCTTCTTCAGAATTGCATCGCACACAAGTTTGGCAGCATTATCCTCTCCTGCAAATGCATCTTGAATTTCTCCCAAATCGGTTTCGCTTATGAGAACGTCAGCGAAACCACAGAGCACTCTGAGAGTTGTTCCAAACCCTGGAGTGATACATGCGCTGGTCAATGTGAGAGTTGACAAAATGACAACGATAGGCCTCATAGTTTCCTCCAAATCAAAAGAAATAATTTAGTTATACATGAATTGATGACGACGCTTAATCATAATAACCTACCAAACCATTAGATTGTATCGCGGTCATTTCCCTCAAATACTGTTCAACAAACTCCGAACCACCAGCAGAAGTAACAGCCATTAGTGTTCCTGGTGAAACATTCGATATCAAACTGGTATCGCCAAATTTGCTAGTAAATGCTAACGCTTCATTTTCCGCGATGATGGGTTGAGGCAATCCTGGATCAACACTAGCCTGCATCTGCTCCAGTCTGGCTCTGGCCTCTGCTGAACCTGATAGTGTCAAACCAACAATCGCTTTTGAAACCAAGTATGAGATTAAAGCTTCTTGATCTTTATATACTGGATTATCCCAATCAATATCGACTTCTTCAGCCCACCAATCCGCATTGCTGGCGTTCAACAAAAGCTGAAGTGCAGTGATGTCACCTGAACGGTTAACCAACCAGCCAAGAGATGATAATACGCTTGCTCGCGTGACAAGTTCTTCTCCAGAAAGCTCCAGGGAATTGTCTTCAATAAGAAACGCTATCAGCGCATCCCGAGCAGTGTCTGATCCAATAGCTCCCAAGGTTGAAACAATATTATCAGCCACAAACGCATCTGGTTCACTCTTAAGTGCTTGGACTAATTCCTGAACATCCTCGTCAGTGTAGCTGCTTGCAGTTCCAAAGGGAACGCCGTGAGCATATTGGTTAGAAACGAAGTCCAGCACGCTTTCTGGCCGATCGTCGAGCGTTTCAGAATGTGCTGGGGAAGTACCTGTATTCGCCGCAAGAGGATCTCCGAACAACGCCGCATTCGGCCCCGACGCGAGACGAACGCACTCTTTGTTATTAAAGGCCTCGTTAGATTTGTTTACCACTGATCTCATCACCGCAAGTTCTTTTTCCCGGTGACGACTACCTGTTGTATGAGCAAATTCATGAGTAAATATTAGTGCATTTATCTTGCGATTAGGTCCAAACCTTACTACTAGCCCTGTTCCCGGAGTACTCGCACAACCTGCGATATTAGTTCCCAACCGTCCGCACCAAGATATGTCTCCTACTATTTTCACAGTACCAGGTGCGCGCTTGACTTTGTTGAAAGCAGCCTTGGAATCTATGTGATAAGGAATTTCGTCTTCTTCGAATGTTCCAACGCTTCCATCTAGCGCAAACACAACTTGGCAAGCAATATCATCTACAGAAGTCGATTCCGCAACTATTGCATTGCTAATCTCTAGAATTTTTTTCACTTCGCTATCATTCGGTTTTGTCAAAGCTTCGTGACGTCGAACGGATATGTCAAATTCGGCCGCGCCCACTTCTGTAAACGCAAATGTTGACAGAAGAAATAAACTGAATGCTTTTGAATATCTCATTATTTTACCCTCTGAATAATTCTATACGTGAATATGCTACTTAGTTTGTGGATAACTTCTAAAGATAAATCGTTTTAGCGCATCACACTGATCAGGTCGTATCTCGGTTTCTTTGGCAACAATCGTCGGCGCCATAAAGTTAGCTTTCCCTTCGGAACTTGAAATAACATGCGTAAGTCCTGCGTTGTGTCCGATTTCATGGAGGACAATGCTTGCCATTTTTTTTAACAACATTTCTGAATAATCAGAATCGAGATCGAACCAACGCACGATTGCAGAACGAGATTCGTTGTTTGCTGAGCACCCGGCCAAACCCAGGAGTGTTCTGTTGCCACACCATGAAATTTGAGGAACTATCTTAACGTGCCCCGGAGCATTCCGCAATTCTTCGAAGTCGCTTTCACTTTCTAAGTGGCTATTCGGAAAAAAACTTATTGCTTCATCTATCTTAAAACTAACGTTGCACTTTTGATCTTTCAGGATCTCATTAATTTGTGTAGTTAATTTTTCAAATGAACCAAAATCCACCGATATGGCTTTTGATACGCCGAATGTCAGTAGCGCATTGATGTGATCTGGTATAATTTCATTATCTTCGGGAAAAAGCGGGATTCTTTTTGTTACGTTTAAAGGCAGCTTTTGACTAACGGACAATGATCGCTCGATAGCACTTACTAAGGTCCCGAGATTAATGAAATCAACACCCAAATCTGGTTTACTACCGCTTGTATGAATTCCAACCACCAACAGATCTTTTTCATCTAGTATTGGCGCTCCAGACATTCCCTTCAAAGTTTCACACTTATGTCGAATAATAAAATCGTTGATCGTTGGATGTTGCCTTGTTGCGTGACATTTGCGATCAGACACGAACATTCTTAGACCGAGCGGGTGGCCAACAACAACTAGGTCGTGGCTGTTACGAATCGTAATGTCGTTGCCGATCGGAAGTGGAGTAACAGAATTTGGAAGGTCATCTCTTAAGAGTATGTAGGCGAAGTCCAAATCTTTGTCACCAATACTATCGCCACTAAAAATTTCAAAATCCTTGAATTCTACAAAAACAGCACCGTTGTCGTCTTCTCGAAAAAATTGAAAATGAGCCCCGATCCTTCTTATATTTCCTGAAACGCAATGACCGGCTGTAGCGAGAACTCTCTTAGATCGCACCCAAACGGTGCAAGGGACATTACACAGAAGACCATTCTGTTCTTCAAGTACGGTTAATCGCCCGATCCCATTCAGTATAGATTTCAACCGTGCGTGCTGATCGCGTGGGGCGGACTCCAGCCCCGAATTTTCCAATGCGGTTTTACTGGCTTTGAAAAACTCCACTTCGTCATCAAAGGCGCTCTGGTTAATAAACCGCCCAGCTTGAAGTGATGGGGCGATCGCGAACTCTACAACTCCAAATTGTTCTTCTCCTGGAAACAAGCATTTGGCGTCAACACTGATCACGCTCGAGAAAATCAGCAGCACTGGAAGCAATATATATACAATAACACTCATTTGAACATGACAACGTGGTAATGAAGCATTTCAGTGCAGTGGATTGTACAGTATTTTTTCAACAATATCACTACTTAGAAATGTGCCGCATTGACAAATGCTAGTTCTGGGGAATTACAAGCTAATTGTGACAAATACCCTGGGGTTCTTAGCATTAGTCAGATACTAGTCCACATGAAACAATAGCAATCGCATGTTTCAAGACTTTGAGTGGGTTTTTTGTTCCAATCAATATGTTACCTAAGATATTGAAATGAAACTAAAAAACGGCAACGTTTTCCGTAAACTTGGCAACTCCTAAAGCGTCAGGAAAGCGGTGGGCTAATTCCCGGCAAACATCGGTCGTCAGCTTGTTCGTTTGAGGCAATTTAAGTCTAAGTCCCTAGCCTGAACACAGTGGAGAATACCACGTTGGAGTCGAGTTTTGCCCAAAACATTCGCAAACTGCCAGTTGAAGGTGATGGCGAGAATCGGCGCCATGTCGAATTGCGCTTCTCTTTTGCCATTGATCAAGGTTTTGACAACTCGGCACCTTGGGGGATAAACGGGAGGTAAGTTACCCGCGCGGGCGCAAAATTTTATTATAATACAATATGTTGAGCAGGTAAACTGGCGGAGAGACAGGGATTCGAACCCTGGGTGGGCTTGCACCCACAACGGTTTTCGAGACCGCCCCGTTCGACCACTCCGGCACCTCTCCGCGGGGGTCTGTGAGGGGGGGATTTAGTGAGGAACGGGCAGGGGTGCAAGCAGAAAATTCGGGATTTGAAGAAACCCGGGATTTTCCGTTGCCTGCCAGCGCAAAACTCCTAGTCTGATATCCATGATACAGTTTGTACGCCGCTCCGCCTTTTGGTTTCTGGCCCCGCTCTTTGCGCTTGTTCTGATCCCGTTGGAACTTTCCGCCGCCAGCCGTGATCGGATAGAGGCCTTTCTGACCACGACCGGGTTTGACGTTGCCCTGGAAAGCATCGCGCTGAGCTCGAGGTCTGCCCCCCAGATGCTGGGGATTGATCCCGATGGCTTCGGTTCGGACTGGACGCGTCTGGCAGACGAAGTCTTTGACGTCGGCGCCATGCACGAGACCGCGGTTTCCATCCTCGAACAAACCCTGAGTGATGAGGCTCTGACACACGCGGTTGACTTTTATGCATCGGATCTGGGTCAGCGCTTGGTAGAGGCCGAAAACGCCTCGCATATGCTCGAGGACGATGAGGCCAAGCAGCTGGAAGGCCAAAAAATCATCGCAGACTTGATCAAGGACGGATCGCAACGGGTCGAAAGTTTCAAGCGTATGAACAAGGCGATCGATTCGACCGGTACCGCAGTGCGGGCCCTGCAAGAAATTCAGGTGCGTTTTCTTCTGGCAGCCAGCGCATCAGGTGTCATTGACCTGCAACTTGATGCGGATGAATTGCGTGCGCTGATGAAGCGGAACGAAGCCGGTATGCGCCAGTCACTGCAACTGTCCAGCCTTGCGGGGGCAGCCTATACCTATCAGGACTTTTCCGATGCGGATGTCGACTCGTATGTCGAGGCGCTGGAACAACCCCTGATGCAGGAGGTGTATGAATTGCTGAACGCGATCCAATACGAAATCATGGCCATGCGGTTCGAAGTACTTGCGGCCCGAATGGCCGAACTGCATTCCGCACAGGATATTTGATGCACCGCGTTTTTCTGGCGATTGCGTTTGTTCTGTGGGGCGCACAATTGCTGGCAGATCAAAGGGTCGACCGGCTGGCGCAGGCCATGCACTTGTCGCATGTGATGGAAATTCTCGTACAGGAAGGTCAGGGGCACCGTGAGGAACTTGACGAAACGCTGTTGGACAATACCGGCGGCGCCTATTTTGAAGCGCAGGTCAAAGACATTTACGACCCGGTCTGGATGCAGAAATTCCTGACGGATGCTTTTGAGGCGGGTCTGTCCGTTGCGCAGCTTGATCAGGCGATCCTGTTTTTCGAAAGCGATCTTGGTCAGACGATCGTGTCGCTGGAAAACTCGGCCCGGCAGGCGATGTCGGACCAGGCCATCGAGGACATGGCCCGCGAAGCTTATGAGTCCGTTGAGCGCGACTCGACTCGTTTCGAGTTGGTCGATGAGTACATCCAGGCAAATGACCTTGTCGAAAAGAACGTTCATGGGGCGCTGAGTTCCGACTACAGCTTCTTTCAGGGTCTTGATGTCGACGCTCAAGGCGACGATCAGGAATTGCTGGCCGAACTTCTGTCACAGAAAGAAAGCCGCGCAGTGGAAACCGAGGCGTGGCTTTATTCCTTTCTTCTGATGGCCTATCGGCCGTTGAACGAGACCCAGATGCGTGAGAATATTGCGTTCTCCAGAACCGAAACCGGGCGCGCCCTGAATGAGGCGCTGTTCGACGGCTTTGACCGCATGTTCAACGATATCTCTTTCCGGTTGGGGCGGGCGGTCGCACAGACTCTCAGGGCGTCTGATCTCTGACGACGCTTTGGTGTTGACTTTTCCCGGCGATCTATGGATAAGCGCGCATCCCGGCCGGTTTTCCGTGCCGGGTATCGTTATTATTTGACCCTTGGGATGTCCTGATGGTCATTCACACAGCCCGAAAAGGGCGCGCTGTTCGAGGTGGCTTTCAAGTGTCTTGGAGCCGGAAACTCCCGGAAGGGGACCACAGAACGCGGTTAGACAAAGGAAAGACGCATGTTTGCGGTCCTCAAGACTGGCGGCAAGCAGTACAAGGTTCAGGCGGGTGATATCCTCCGCGTTGAAAAGCTGGCTGCCGACGCAGGTGAAAAAGTTCAATTCAACGATGTTCTGATGTTGGGTGGCGACGCTCCCGTCGTTGGCGCACCGTTCATCGAAGGCGCGGGCGTTCAGGCCGAAGTTATCGAACAGATCAAAGGTGACAAGGTCATCAAGTTCGTAAAGCGTCGTCGTAAGCACAGCTCGAAGCGTACCGTTGGCCACCGTCAGAAGCTGACACTGGTCAAGATCACCGACATCCTGTCGTCGGGCGCTGACAAGTCGGGCATCAAGGCTGCAACCGGTTCGGCTCCGGCTGGCGAAGCGGCACCTGCTGCAAAACCTGCCAAGAAAGCCGAAGCCAAGGCAGAGGCACCTGCCGCTGCTGCTGCGGACGATCTGACCAAGCTGAACGGTGTCGGCCCTGCCGCTGCCAAGAAGCTTGCCGAAGCCGGTATCGAGAGCTTTGCCGCTCTGGCCGCCTTGTCGGACGAGCAGATTGCTGCTATCGAAACGGTCAAAGTGAAACCCGAATGGGTTGAGCAGGCCAAAGAGCTGGCCAAAGGCTAAGGAGAGAGAGAATGGCACATAAAAAAGCTGGCGGTTCCTCCCGTAACGGCCGCGACTCAGCGGGTCGTCGCCTTGGCGTCAAACTGTATGGTGGCCAGGCTGCCATCGCAGGCAACATTATCGTGCGTCAGCGCGGCACCAAGTTCTGGCCGGGCGAAGGCGTAGGCATGGGCAAGGATCACACCATCTTTGCAACTACTGATGGCGCCGTGAAGTTCCACAAGGGGCTCAAAAACCGCACCTTCATTTCGGTCCTGCCAGTGGCGGAGGCCGCGGAGTAAGCCGAAACCCAGAAGGTTTAAGAAAAATTCATGGGGGACCGGCACAAAGTGCCGGTCCCTTTTTCGTTTTAACGCAGTCGTGATCAAACAAACCGATGACAGTTGCAACCACCAGTTTCCTGATCTTTGCCGCCAGCCAGGTCGGCACGCCGGGACCGGCCAACATGGTCCTGCTGGGTACTGGTGCGCGTTTTGGCTTTCGCGCCGCGTTGCCTTTTGTCGGGGGTGTTATCCTTGGGAAGCAGTTGATCATTTGGCCGGTCGGCTTTGGATTGCTGCAACTCGCGGATCAGGCACCCGCGGTGTTTACGGTGCTTAAATACGCGTCAGCGGCCTATATTTTTTGGCTGGCGTGGAAGATCGCCAACACGCGTTTGTCGCGACAACAGGCTGAAGGGAACGCCCCCGGCTTTCTGGCCGGGCTGATTGTTCATCCGCTCAACCCCAAGGCCTGGGCCATGATCATTGCCGGGTTCACCGGGTTCGTGGCTGCGGGCACCCCCAGTTTCGAAGCGACGGTTACGATTGCTCTGTGTTTGTTGTTTTGCCAGGTGATCCTTCATCCGATCTGGACTTTTGCGGGCGATAGAATTGCCCATGCGGTTGAAGGACGACCCGTTGAAAAATATCTGATGTGGACGTTGGCAGGCCTTACGGTTACGTCCGTACTTTTCGTGTTGTTCGGAGGAGGAACACACCCATGAAACTTGAAACAATAATAAATCAGCCGGTCATAGAAACCGAGCGGTTCGATCTGCGCCCTCTGCGTCGGTCGGATATGGGGCTGATCGAGCACTATGCCGGTGATGAGCGTGTGGCGCGCATGACGACGAGTATCGCACATCCTCTGGCCCCCGGCTCGACCGAGGCCTTTGTGACGCGCTCAATGGCCGAGGACCGGGACGAGGACGTCTGGGTCATGGATGCCACCAAGGACGGCGGTCCGGAACTGATTGGTCTGATCACGCTGAAGCGGCTGGATCGGAACCAGTCCGAAGTCGGCTATTGGGTGGCGCCGATCTACTGGAACACTGGCATTGCGTCGATGGCTGTCGAAGCGCTGGTAAATGCCAACCCGCTGAAAAACGCGACGATGTTTGCCAGCGTGTTTCAGGACAATCCGGCCTCGGCCCGGGTCCTGACTCATTGCGGGTTCCAATATCTTGGCGATGCAGAAAGCTATTCGGTGGCGCGTGATGCGAATGTGCCCACCTGGACATACAGTAAAAAACTCTGACTTGTGGCCGATGGGGCCTTTGCAGTAGGGGACAGACCATGAAATTTCTCGATCTTGCAAAGGTCTACATCCGGTCCGGGGCCGGCGGTAGCGGCTGCGTCAGCTTCCGACGCGAAAAATACATCGAATACGGCGGCCCTGACGGTGGGGACGGCGGCAGGGGCGGGTCTGTCTGGGCCGAAGTCGTGGACGGGCTGAACACCCTGATCGACTTCCGGTTTCAGCAGCATTTCTTTGCCAAGAACGGCCAGCCGGGCAGGGGCCAGCAACGTACCGGCAAGGATGGCGATGACATTGTCCTGCGCGTGCCTGTCGGCACCGAGATCCTGGATGAGGATGAAGAAACCGTCATCTGCGATCTGACCGAGGTGGGACAGCGCGTTCTGCTTGCAAAAGGGGGCAATGGCGGTTTCGGCAACCTGCACTTCAAATCGGCCACCAACCAAGCCCCCCGGCGTGCAAATCCGGGGCAGGCCGGCATTGACCGCACGATCTGGCTGCGTCTGAAGCTGATCGCCGATGTGGGCCTGCTGGGCATGCCAAATGCAGGCAAATCGACCTTTCTTGCAGCCACGTCAAACGCGCGGCCCAAGATCGCGGATTATCCGTTTACCACGCTGCACCCAAATCTGGGTGTCGTAGGGGTCGACAATGTGGAATTCGTGGTGGCTGACATCCCCGGCCTGATCGAAGGCGCGCATGAGGGCCGCGGGATCGGAGACCGCTTTCTTGGCCATGTTGAGCGCTGTGCCGTGCTGCTGCATCTTGTCGATGGTACCTCGGAAACGGTTGCCGATGACTACCGCACGATTATCCACGAGCTTGAGGCCTATGGCGGCGAGCTGGCCCAGAAACCCCGGATCACCGTCCTGAACAAGGTCGATGCGCTGGATGACGAAGAACGTGATATGGCCAAAGCCGAGCTTGAAGAGGCCGTTGGCGGCCCGGTGATGATGATGTCCGGTGTTGCTCATCAAGGTGTAACCGAGGTTTTGCGCGCGTTGCGCGGCCAGATCGATGACAATCGTGTGCGTCAGAAACCCACTGAGGAGGCGCAGCCTTGGCAACCCTGACTTCAGCGCGCCGATTGGTTGTCAAAATCGGGTCGGCTTTGCTGGTTGATCGCGAAACCGGCTTGTTGCGCAAGGAATGGTTGTTTTCGTTGGCGCAGGATGTCGCATGGCTCAAGGGGCAGGGGACAGATGTAATCCTCGTCTCCTCCGGATCGATTGCACTGGGCCGCGGCGTTTTGGGTCTGTCCATGGCGACATTGCCGTTGGAAAAGTCGCAAGCTGCCGCCGCAGTCGGGCAAATTCGTCTGGCGCGCGCGTATGAAGAGGCGTTGACACCTCATGGGATCACCACGGCGCAGGTTTTGGTGACATTGGAGGACAGCGAGGATCGCCGCCGCTATCTGAATTCACGCGCGACCCTGGAAACGCTGCTGGGTTTGGGTGTCGTGCCGATCGTCAACGAAAACGATACCGTGGCAACGGATGAGATCCGGTATGGCGACAATGATCGTCTGGCCGCGCAAATTGCCGTGACCGTGGGGGCGGATCAGTTGATCCTGCTGTCGGATGTCGATGGCTTCTATTCGGGCAACCCCAACGAGGACGCCTCGGCCACGCGTTTCGAAACGATCGAAAAGATCACGCCCGAGATCGAAGCCATGGCGGGCGATGCGGGCTCTGGTCTGTCGAAGGGCGGAATGAAGACAAAGCTGCTGGCCGCCAAGATGGCCACCGCGGGCGGATGTGCGATGGCGATCACGGAAGGATCGGTTCTGAACCCTCTGAAAACGCTGGAAAATGGCGCGAACTCGACGTGGTTTACCGCAACGCTGGACCCGCATGCTGCGCGCAAACGTTGGATTTCGGCCATGAAACCGCGTGGCGAAATCACCATCGATGAAGGGGCTGCCAATGCGCTGGCAAATGGCAAAAGCCTGTTGCCCGCGGGTATTGTTGAAGTGACCGGCGATTTCGGGCGCGGCGACCCCGTCGCGATTCTTGACCCCAAAGCCCGCCGGCTGGCGCAGGGGATCAGCCGTTACACCGCGCAGGAGGCTGACGCGATCAAGGGGCGCAAGTCGTCCGAGATCGAGGCGACCCTTGGATATCCCGGCCGTGCGGCCTTGATTCACCGGGATGATCTGGCCCTGTAAATACTGAAAAAGATGACCTGAAAGGCACGCGACATGAAAGATTTCGACAGCATTCCCGCTCTGATGGCTGATCTTGGGAAACGTGCCAAAGCGGCATCGCGCGATCTGGCTTTTGCAAACCCAGAACGCAAACATGCCGCCCTGATTGCAGCGGCCGACGCGGTTTGGGCCAATCGGGCGCAGATCATCGAAGCCAACCGGAAGGATCTGGAGTTCGGCCGCGAGAAAGGTCTGAGCCCGGCGATGATGGATCGGCTGATGCTGGATGAGGCGCGTGTTCAGGGCATGGTCGATGGTCTGCGCGCAGTGGCTGATCAGACCGATCCGGTGGGCGAAGTGCTGGCCGAATGGGACCGCCCGACAGGATTGAAAATCCAACGCGTACGCACCCCGCTGGGTGTGATCGGCGTGATCTATGAAAGCCGCCCCAATGTCACGGCCGACGCAGGTGCGCTGTGTCTGAAATCCGGAAATGCGGTCATTCTGCGCGGCGGCTCCGAGAGCTTTCATTCTTCGACAGCAATTCATGCCTGCCTGGTCGAGGGGCTGAAGGCCGCCGATCTGCCGGAAGATGCGATTCAACTGGTGCCGACACGTGACCGTGCGGCGGTTCAGGAATTGCTGACCATGACCGACTATGTCGACGTCATCGTTCCGCGCGGCGGCAAGGGGTTGGTCGGGCTGGTCCAGCGTGAGGCCCGTGTGCCCGTTTTTGCCCATCTTGAAGGCATCGTGCACATCTATGTCGACAAGGCCGCTGATCCGCAGAAAACGCTGGACGTGGTGTTGAACGCCAAGACGCGCCGTACCGGGATCTGCGGCGCTGCCGAATGCCTGCTGATCCATCAGGACATCGCCGAAACGCTGGGGCGTGACGTGATTGCCGCGTTGCTGAAAGCAGGGGTCGAGGTTCACGCCGAAGGCGCACTTGCGGTCGAGGGTACAATTCCCGCGACGGCGGAGGATTGGGGAAAAGAGTTTCTGGACAGCGTGATCGCGGCCAAGCCCGTCGCCGATATCGATGCTGCCATTGCGCATATCCAGCATTACGGGTCGAACCATACAGATTGTATCATGACCGAGGATGACACGGCCGTGGCCCGTTTCTTTGAGCGTTTGGATAGCGCGATCCTTATGCACAACGCTTCGACTCAGTTCGCCGATGGTGGTGAATTCGGGATGGGCGCCGAGATCGGTATCGCCACGGGCAAAATGCATGCCCGCGGCCCGGTGGGGGCCGCCCAGTTGACCAGTTTCAAATATCTGGTGCGCGGGAACGGAACAATTCGGAACTAAAAACGCAGCACAAGGCGGGTCGCGGCGGTTTCCACGGAAACGCGTCGACCCATCGCATTTGCCGTTTCCGGCAGCAGAGCGAACTGGACCTGCGCGGGGGTAATCTTGTTGGGGAACCGGCCGGTTGCAACATGTTTCCATAAGGTATTGTCTACGTTCAACTTGTCGGCAGTTCCGGTCACTGTCCAATTGGTGCCTTGGTTCTCGATCTCAACCTCTCCGCCCATCGGCATGGCACTTTCGCAGCACATGAGCGCAAGGAACGCCAGCTTGATTTGGTTGCGCGGCATGGGCTCGGTCATAAACCAGTTTGCCCGCACCCGTCCGGTGCGTTCGATGTCCTTGAGCAGTTCGGCCACTTCGGCCCGGCCCAGCGGCTGTTCTCCTGCTGATCCGAAGGCAACCCGAAAAAACCGGATACGCGCGCCCGCACTGCCGACGCTGCCCGAGATCAACTCCATCTCGGGGCCCTGGACAGCACCAACCATGTCCAACAGTTCCAGCCCGTTGGTGATTGCCCCGATCGGGCTGATCAAATCGTGGCAGATCCGTGAGCCGATCAATTCAGCCAGGTTGACGTTCGTGTTGCCCATGCGTACCTCCTGCGGTATCTGCCGCAGGAACCGGAAGCCCCAAATGACAGACATGAATGCTATTCTTGCACCGGGCATGTTTGTTCGCCACCCGGATTTCCCCGAATGGGGTGTCGGACAGGTTCAATCCAACATCGCAGGCAAGATCACCGTAAACTTTCGCGAGCAGGGGAAAGTGGTAATCGACGGAACACGCATCGCCCTGATGCCGGTCTTTGATCCGTGAAACTGGTTTAAGAAGAGTTAACGGAAAAGACCAGATCTCCACTTGTTGCCTTCCCCCGAAGAACTGAGGTATCAGCCGCGTTGATAAAACAGGATTGATAAATCTGACATGCCGGACGCTGGCCCCTCGTTCACGATCAAACTGGCGGAAACCCAGGACGAACTGCGCGCAGCGCAGCGGTTGCGTTATGACGTATTTGTGCGCGAACTCGGCGGCGGAGGGGCGCTGGTTGATCATGTGGCGGGGCTGGAACGGGACCGGTTTGATCCTTATTTCGATCACATGCTGGCCATTGATGATGCGACCGGAGAAGTTGTCGGCGTTTACAGGCTGTTACCGGGTGATCGCGCCGCTGAATTGGGGCAGTTTTATTCCGAAGACGAATACGATCTGAGCGTTCTCAAGCAAAGTGGCCGCAAGTTGCTGGAACTGGGCCGGTCGTGCCTGCACAGGGACTACCGGGGCGGTACGGCCATGTATCATCTCTGGAATGGTCTCTCTCGCTATGTGGCCGAACGCCAGATCGAAGTTCTGTTTGGCGTCGCCAGCTTTCACGGCACGGATGTTCAGGAACTGGCCCAGCCGCTGTCGATGCTGCATCACAATCATCTGGCGCCGCCAGACCTGCGGGTGCGCGCCCAGCCGAGCGTGTTTCAGACCATGGATCTTGTCGCACCGGACGCGCTGGATCGTCGCCGTGCCATGGTACAGGTTCCGGCCCTGATCAAAGCCTATCTGAGGCTTGGCGGTTTTGTGGGTGAAGGGGCGTTCATCGATCATACCTTCAATACCACCGATGTGTGCCTGATCCTGGATACGACCCGTATGAACGAGCGGCAGAAGCGCATCTATGGCGGAGCTTGATCCGGTGAATGATCCGCTTTGGAACAGTGAGGATGCACCGGATCCGATCGAACTGGGTTTTGTCGGCTGGATTCTGGTGATCCTGAGGGGTTTGCCCTTGGCCATCCTTGTGTTCGGTGGACTGCTTGTTCTGTTGGCCATTCGACTGATCGAGTTGCCACTCTGTGGTGTTCGTCGCCCCGTTACACCGTTCATCAGCCAGTTCGTGTGCCGAAACGCGTTCCGAATCCTGGGAATCGGATTTCGCTGCTCGGGGGCGTTGATGAAGGAACACGGTGCCGTTGTCGCCAATCACACATCCTGGCTGGATATCTTTGCCCTGAACGCCCGAAAAAGGGTCTACTTCGTGTCCAAGGCAGAAGTTGCGACATGGCCGGGTATCGGGTGGTTGGCACGGGCCACCGGGACCGTATTCATCGAAAGGGATCGCAAAAAGGCGCGCGAGCAGACGGCGATCTTCGAAGAACGCCTGAAGGCCGGACACAAGCTGTTGTTTTTCCCCGAGGGCACCTCGACCGACGGATTGCGTGTTTTGCCATTTAAAACAACGCTCTTTGCCGCTTTCTTCGCAGACGAGCTGCGGGATTTCATGTATGTTCAACCGGTCTCGGTGGTGTTTCACGCGCCGAAAGGTCAGCCTGAGCGGTTCTATGGCTGGTGGGGCGATATGGATTTCGCGCCCCATCTGCTCAAGACATTGGGCGCGCGCAGGCAGGGGTCTGTTGAACTGATCTATCACTCTCCGGCCCGGGTCAGGGATTTCGCCAACCGCAAGGAACTGGCGGCCCATTGCGAGGCGGCAGTGCGCCACGCGCATGCATTGGCGCGGCTTGAAAAATAAGGCTTTGACCCTTGCACTGCCTTCAAACCTGCCGTATACGCGCGCCATTCAAACCCGCAGGCGGGGTTTGGGCCTTGTAGGGGAGACATCCCTATCTGGCCCGCCGGTTGGAGCATTCGCTTCTTTCACCCCCGCCGAGGCGTAAACCGGAAAAGGAAAATACAGCATGGCTCTTCCCGAGTTCACCATGCGTCAGCTGCTGGAAGCTGGCGTTCACTTCGGCCACCAGACACAGCGTTGGAATCCCCGCATGGGACCGTTCATCTACGGCTCGCGCAATGGCATCCACATCATGGACCTGACCCAGACCGTTCCGATGCTGGATCAGGCGCTGCAGGCCGTTCGTGACACCGTTGCCAAAGGTGGCCGCGTTTTGTTCGTTGGTACCAAGCGTCAGGCTGCTGGCCCGATCGCAGAAGCGGCTGAAAAGTCGGCTCAGTACTACATGAACCACCGCTGGCTGGGCGGCACGCTGACCAACTGGAAAACCGTTTCCCAGTCGATCAACCGTCTGAACCAGATCGACGAAGCGATGGAATCGGGCGCCGAAGGCCTGACCAAGAAAGAGCGTCTGGGCATGGAGCGTGACCAGGCCAAGCTGCAGGCTTCGCTGGGCGGTATCCGCGAGATGGGCGGCGTACCTGATCTGCTGTTCGTCATCGATGTCAAGAAAGAAGCACTGGCCATCGCCGAAGCCAACAAGCTGGGTATCCCGGTTGTGGCTGTTGTCGACACCAACTGCTCGCCCGACGGTGTTGATTACATCATCCCTGGCAACGATGACGCAGCCCGCGCAATCTCGCTGTACTGCGATCTGGCCGCACGTGCCGCTCTGGACGGTATGACCGCTCAGCTGGGTGCCGCTGGCGTTGATTTGGGTGAATTCGAAGAAGCGCCGGTTGAAGAAGCCGTTGCGGAAGAAGCACCCGCTGAAGAAGCTGCTCCGGAAGCCAAAGCCGAAGCGTAAGCTGCCCGTCACGTAAATGACATATGGGGCAGGGTAGACCTGCCCCAATTCCATTTGAATTGAGGAGAGCCTAAAGATGGCAATCACAGCAGCAATGGTTAAAGAACTGCGCGACTCGACCGGCGCAGGCATGATGGACGCGAAAAAAGCGCTGACTGAAACCGGCGGCAACATGGATGAAGCCGTTGACTGGCTGCGCACCAAAGGTTTGGCCAAGGCGGCCAAGAAGTCGGGCCGTACCGCAGCTGAAGGTCTGGTTGCAGTTCACGTCGATGGCGGCAGCGGTGTTGCTGTTGAGGTGAACTCGGAAACCGACTTTGTCGCGAAAAACGCCGAGTTCCAGGAAATGGTCGGCAAGATTGCATATGCGGCTGAATGCGTCGACAACGTAGAGGAACTGCTGGCAGCAGATCTGGGCGGTAAGTCCGTCGCGGACACCCTGACCGACAAAATCGCCACCATCGGTGAAAACATGTCGGTGCGTCGCATGGCGAAACTGTCGGGCGACACCGTTGTGTCCTATGTCCACAATGCGGCCACCAACGGCATGGGCAAAATCGGCGTTCTGGTTGCTTTGACCGGTGGCGACGAAGCGATTGGCAAGCAGGTTGCAATGCACATCGCGGCCGTGAACCCGGCGGCCCTGTCCGAAGCAGACATGGACCCGGCAGTTGTTGAGAAAGAAAAGCAAGTCCAGATGGACATCGCCCGCGAATCCGGCAAGCCGGAGCAGGTGATCGAAAAGATGATCGAAGGCCGCATGAAGAAATTCGTCGCGGAATCGACTCTGCTGAACCAGCAATTTGTCGTGAACCCTGACCTGACCGTCGAAGCAGCGGCCAAGGAAGCAGGCGCAACCATCACCGGCTTCATCCGTCTGGAAGTTGGCGAAGGCATCGTGGTTGAAAAAGAAGATTTCGCCGCCGAAGTCGCCAAAGCCGCGCAAGGCTAAAAGGGCACAGGGAAAGTACCGGCAACGGCCTTTCCCAACAAATCTATAGGGTTACGCACTGCGTAACCCTTTTTTTCTGCCAACGGCGGATTTCAAAATTCTGAAATGTAGAGAAGAATTGGAGGGCCCCGCATGATGGGGATGGTCGAGGCCCCCCAAAATTCCGACACCGGTACGCGGACAAATAGGCGCCCCCTTGTCAGAGTGATCGGAGAGCTTTGTTATTGCAAAGATCCAATCCAATGTTCCCTGGCTAAAGCCACCACTCACGGAACACTCTCACTTTGCAACTTTTAGGATTGGTTTGAAAAGTAGTGATTTCCTTACCTAGGGTAAACTGACGCGAGATAGCGTCAAAATATTGCGGTTATGCTTCCATAATGAACATCTGGTTGTGCAGTGACGCCTTGAGAACCGCTTGCGCCGTCGTTTCGACCGAAAGCGCCTCGCGCGCGAGTCGCAGGTGCTTTTCCACCGTTGCAGATGTCAGTCCCATCAATAGCGCGATATCCTGAGTGGTTTTTCCGTCACCAACCCACTGCAAAGCTTCGCGTTGGCGTTTGGTAAGTGCCCGGTTCGGTGGATGGAACGGCAATGTCAGGATTTTCAGGTGGGCGACATTGTTCATAAGTAGAATGTCGTCGCCGTGCTCTTCCCAGACCGCATCCACATCCTCCTGGCTCAACCCATTATTGGCCGACAGGGAAATCGCTCCTTTTGAGCGCATGGAAACCGAGTTGAAGCTGACGGTATAACCCGAAACCACGCCCATGGATTTGTTGAACTCGAAAACTTCGCGTTCCTTCGCGGTCATCGTCCCGCCCGAGTTCATGTCCTGCAACATTTTCCAGCTGGCGGCGCCTTCGTTGTCCAAGGCCCACTTCAACATCGGAGCGTGAAAATACAGACCATCCTTGATGAATCCGTCCACATAGGCCCGCTTGTGGTTCGTCAGGATTACGAAATCTTCTGGATCACCCAGAGATGTGGCCGTCCGGAATTGCGTGTACCCATAGATCAGGCGGGTAAAACCAAATTCAGCCATTTGGCGGCAATGTGCATCCCACAGGTCTTCCAGGGTTTTGGCGTAGCTGACAAACCGAAGATATTCCTTGAGCTTCATGTCGTGCTGCCTGCTTTCAGATGAGCCGCGAGCGCATCCAGCGCGAGGATATAGCTGTGGGCACCGAATCCACAGATCTGACCCAGTGCGACAGGGGCTATGTAGGACCTGTGCCGAAACGTTTCCCGGGCATGAATGTTGGAAAGATGCACTTCAACAACCGGCAGTTCCACCGATGCAATCGCATCCATAAGGGCAATCGACGTATGCGTGAACGCGCCTGCGTTCAGTATCAGCCCGCTTTGTACACCGCGGGCCGCGTGAATGGCGTCAAGCAGCACACCTTCGTGATTGGATTGCAGGTGGGTGACGTCCAGCCCAATGGAGGCGCCATGCTGAACGCAAAGATCCTCGATCATATGTAGTGTCGTGCTGCCGTAAACCTCGGGCTGCCGTGTTCCAAGCAGATTGAGGTTTGGGCCATTCAATACCAAAACGTTATGCATGTTTTCACGATCCCCATACTTGGTTCATAGACGCGAAAAGGCCGGGTTGTCTACCTGACTTTGGTGGATTGAATACAGACAGTTGCCCTGAAAACAGACCTTGGGATGGAAGAGGAAACCAAGTTCAGTCATTCGACATGACGACACAGCGCGTCCGTTTGGACTTGGGCCGTACATTTACGTCCGTTTTTCGATTGCGGGAAAACAGGTTTTCGGGCGCATTGTCGTCGGTATCAGTATCGGAACATTGGAACTATCCGGGCTTACCAGCCGGCGCTTTGCGACGCTGAGTAATCCTTGCAAACCGTCTCTGATGCGATTGAAGATTGTCATGTGGAGTTTTGGTGCAACCCGGTTTCGTGCCAACGCAGCGGGCGGCTGATCGCCGCAAAGACAACAAGGCTTTGAACCGGGCCGGAATGCAACCGAAATCAGATTTAGCAGAGGAACATGACAATGACCCCCGATACCCTTTTCTCGCTGCCCGGCAAAACCGCATTGGTCACCGGAGGCGCCACGGGTATCGGTCGGATGGCCGCAGAGGCGTTGGTCAGGGCCGGCGCGCGCGTGTTGATTGCTTCTCGAAACGGGGACGCCTGTGTCGCGGCCGCCGCCGAGCTGAATGCACTGGAGGCAGCGGGAAGTGCCGAAGGGTTTGCCGGAGACATCAGCAGCGAGGCAAGTATCGCTAAACTGGTTTCGGACATTCAGGACCGGACAGAAAGGCTTGATATTCTTATGAATAACTCTGGCGTAACCTGGGGCGCGCCCTTGGGCCAGTTTCCGTATGACGCGTGGGACAAGGTGATGTCGGTCAACGTGGCCGGGGTTTTCGAGCTTACCCAGAGGCTGCTGCCAATGTTGATGCAATCCGGAACCGCAGACGATCCGGCCCGGGTCGTGAATGTTGGATCCGTGATGGGAGAGGTTCCCATGGGGGATGGCGCCTATAGCTATTCAGCCTCGAAAGCTGCGGTTCTGCATCTGACAAAAATCATGGCCAAGGAACTGTCGCCTTACCACGTGACGGTCAACGCGCTGGCTCCGGGGCCGTTCGTATCGCGGATGACAGCCTTTGCTACGGCGGATGAGGACAAGCGTGAAAAGGTCGGCAAGTCAGTGCCTCTTGGGCGCGTCGGCTGTGATGAAGATATAGCGGGGTGCGTGCTGTTTCTGTGTGGACGCGGGGGCAGTTATGTAA
Source organism: Ruegeria sp. HKCCD6604 (assembly GCF_013110635.1). NCBI lineage: Bacteria > Pseudomonadati > Pseudomonadota > Alphaproteobacteria > Rhodobacterales > Roseobacteraceae > Ruegeria > Ruegeria sp. HKCCD6604. Next base: position 353,479 of record NZ_WVQW01000001.1, read on the forward strand.
CCGGTTCGATCATCCCGGTTTCTGGTGGGATCAACGTTGTAACGTCGGGCAATATCTTTGCCGAAGCTTTCTAAGTCGCGCTGCGATCAAAACCGATCCCGTTCACAACGTGTTGGATTTGTGTCGTTTCTTGTTTTTCGACAGTTCAATTTCCAGGTTCGGCAAGCTGTTCTTGCCAAAGAACATTTCAGAGCCGTAAAACAGGCTGGGAACGCCAAAAACGCCGCGGCGCACGAACGATTTGGTCTGATCCTTCAGATCCTGTTTGATTTCAGGGCTTGTCATGGCCTCGCGCAGCTTGCGAACCGGCAGTTCATTTTCCTGTAGAATGTCAATCAGAACGGCCAGTTCATCCGCCTTTTGGCCATGCACCCATATGGCATCAAAGATGGCGTTTATGTATTTGATTTCCCATGATTTACCACTAGCGAACCGGGCACCGCGCATCGCAAATTTCGTATTGATCGGAAAATGCGGGCTCATGTGAAAGCTCAGCCCGCGACGCCGCGCGAACCGATGCAAGTCATGAGTAAGATAGGCGGTTTTCTGGCGGTTTTCGGAAAACGCCTGAAACGGGCTCTGGTTGTGCGTTGCCTTGAAAACAACGGGCAGAAGGACAGGGGAATACCTGATCTTGGCATTATGCCGCGCGGCCAGCTCTGGCAGCATCTTGTGGGCCAGAAAGGCATTTGGGCTGCAAAAATCGTAAACGAAATCTATGCTTTGCGTCATGCTATTCCTCCAGGCCAATCCGGCACGTCGCCGTCCAACAATTTACAAGCGAATCTGTGACGGTTTCACTGTATCACTTGGATTTAAGGCGTGCCTCTTGGCCCTGGTTGTATAACCATTCATTTCAGCCCGGGTTTTGCTGTTGTTTCAGGCCCTACGCGTACACGATATTAGTCAACTTCTGGTGGAACTCAAAAATGCTTCGAAAACAAGTCATGTTCGATGAAACGCGCCTGAACCGGATTCGCATCTGGATGGACCGCTATGTTGAGCAGCGTAAATACGCGGGTTCGTCCTTTTTGCTGAAGCACAAGGGGGATGAGGTCTTTTTCCACTCCAGCGGCCTGCGAAATCTTGAAGAGGACTTGCCGTTCCAACGCGATACGCTGGTGCGCATCTACTCGATGACCAAACCCGTTACGTCTGTTGCCTTGATGATGCTGGCGGAACGTGGGCTTTTTCACCTCGACGCACCGCTTTCGGATTTCCTTCCCGAGTTCAAACAGATGCAGGCTCTGGTAACCGGCGCGGACAAGCTGGATCAAACCGAGGACGCGGCAAGCCCGACCCTTCATCAGTTGCTGACCCATACCAGCGGTTTCAGCTATCCGTTCAACCCTGGGATTCTACCGGAGGCGATGGATGAAAAGGACCTTATATTCAAACCAAATCAGGGTCTTCTGAAAGATCGCGTACGTGAACTGGCAGAGTTTCCCTTGGCTTTCCAGCCCGGAACACGGTGGGAATATTCGGTTGGAACCGATGTGCTTGGGCGCGTTGTCGAGGTCGTCTCGGGACAGACCCTGGAACAATTCTTCCGGCAGGAAATCTTGGCGCCCCTCGAGATGCGCGAAACCGGGTTTTCCGTGCCCGACGGGGCAGGGGACCGGTTCGCCTCGCTTTATACGCCGCTGGCCGGCGATGCGATGGCGTTGAATTCCGCGGAACAGGGAGGCGATACCTTGCGTCTGGTGGATGCCCACGAAACCTCTCCATTTGCGAATGCGACAACGTTCTCGGGCGGCGGCGGGCTGGTTTCCACAATCGATGACTATGTCAAATTCGTCGACATGCTTCGCAATCGCGGGTCCGGCAACGGGCATCAACTGCTTGGCCCGAAAACGGTGGACTTCATGATGCGCAACCACTTGCCGGGCGATATCGCTTCGATGGGACCAAAGAGCTTTGCAGAACAGCCCATGGAAGGCATGGGATTTGGCCTTGCAGGGTCGATTGTCCTCAACCCGGGTCGGGTGCGCGTGCCCGGATCCGTTGGTGATTTCAGCTGGGGTGGCATGGCCTCGACCTATTTCTGGATCGACTGGCAGAACGATCTGACGGCTGTGTTCTTCACGCAATTGTCGCCGTCCAGTTCCTACCCATCCCGGGCTGAACTCAAGGCCTTAGTGCACGCCGCCATTATTGAATGATTTTGCTCAGGCTGATACCCGGGTTTCGATCAATTAGCCCATGAGCAGACAATGACCGAAGCGGAACGCATCTTACTGGACCTTCTGGATATCGAACGGCTTGAAGTCGATCTTTTCCGCGGCACAGGATCGGGTGGAGAAACACCGACCCGAATTTTCGGCGGTCAGGTCATTGCGCAGGCCTTGGCTGCGGCATACAGAACCGTGGAAGACCGGTTGTGCCATTCCCTGCACGCCTATTTCATCCGACCCGGGGATCCAGATAAACCCGTTATTTATCAAGTAGATAGAGCGCGTGACGGGGGGTCGTTCACAACCCGTCGCGTTGTTGCCATTCAAAATGGCAAGCAGATCCTGAACATGTCAGCTTCCTTTCACGTTCAGGATGAAGGTTGGGATCATCAGCATCCGATGCCAACCGTTAATCCACCCCAGACGTACCCATCGCGTTCTGAGCTTCGACACGCATATGTCGATCGCGTGCCCGAAGGTTTTCGCGGTGAGCTTCTGCGTGAACGCCCGATCGAAGTGCGGGAGGTGGATCATCTGGATCCGTTCAACCCCGAAGTGTCGGACGACCGCAACAAAACCTGGTTTCGCATGGCGGCTGCCGCGTCTGCGGACGCAAAAACTCAACATCTGCTTTTGGCCTATGCGTCAGATATGAACCTGATGTCGTCAGGTTTGCGACCGCACGGGCTGAGCTGGTTTTCCGGAGAGTTCAACGGCGCCAGTCTGGACCATGCTTTGTGGTTTCATGCACCTGTGAAATTTCAGAACTGGCATCTGTATGTGATGGATTCTCCGTGGACGGGGCAGGGACGCAGCTTCAATCGCGGATCGATCTATTCAGAAGACGGAACCCTGGTCGCGTCGGTGGCTCAGGAAGGTCTTATGAGGAAGGTTCAGAGAAAACGTTAAGTATCTGGCGTAAACTGTTGATTCAACTTTCGCATCCCGCCCAGCCAGCGATCGTAGTCAGCCGCTTTGAGTTGCAGATAATCCAAAACCTGCGGATGCGGAAGAACCAGAAATCGTTCTTCCCGGATGGCTTGTACGCAGGTTTCAGCGACGTCATCGGGCTCCAGCATTCCGTCGATCGATGCCACTGAAACCTCATGTCCTTCAGTCATTTTTGACCGAACCGCCTGAGGACAAAGAACCGAAACCCGCAGACCTTTGGCGCCATATGTCAGCGACAGCCACTCGGCAAATCCGACCGCCGCGTGTTTCGTGACACCGTATGGCGCTGCACCCGGTTGGTTCAGCAAACCCGCCGCAGAGGCCGTCGTCAGAATATATCCGCCGCCGCGACCGATCATGCGAGGCACCAAATGGCGCGCGGTCCACACGTGCGACATCACGTTGATTTTCCAAATTTTTTCCCATTGATCATCGGGAACATCCAGACCGCCAAGCGTCAGGATGCCGGCATTTGCGCAGAACAGATCAATTGGGCCAACAGTATCTTCAGTGAAATCAATCAACGCCTTGATCTGTTCCTCATCCGAGACGTCACACGTGAAGGCAACGCCGCCAGTTTGAGTTGCGATGTCACGGGCTCCGGCCTCGTCAATATCCGAACAGATGACGCGCGCACCTTCCTGAGCAAAACGTTCCGCCAAACCCCGGCCAATGCCATCTGCGGCACCGGTCACGATGACAGTTCTATTTCTGAGCTCCATGGCGCATTCCAAAACAAGTCTTATGTGTTCTGGGCAGAGTGTTCACTTTGCTGCCAAGTTACAAGCGGCCAATAATTACCATAATACCGATTATACGAACACTCGAATGCCGCCACGGAGGCGCCACCCACAAATACGGCTCCTGTCAGAATTCAAACGTTTTTGGCGTCATATGCGCAGGATGTGGTTACCCCAAGGCGTATCCAGCGCCTCGGACGGTTCGTACTGGATCGGTCCCACCATATTGCGTCAAAGCTTTGCGCAATCGCCCGATATGCACATCAACGGTTCGGGTATCGACATAGATGTCGCGACCCCAAACCCGGTCCAGCAATTGCTCGCGGCTCCAGACCCTGCCCGGCTTTTCCATGAATGTGCTGAGAAGCCGGAACTCGGTCGGCCCCAGTTTCAGGGGTTTGTTGTCCCGGCTGACCTTGTGCGTCTCGGAGTCAAGAATGATGTCATCGAATTCCAGGCGCAAACCAACGGTCGAAGGACGGACGCGGCGCAATTGCGTGCGAACGCGCGCCATCAGCTCGACCACGGAATATGGCTTGACCACGTAATCATCTGCGCCGGTTTCAAGACCGCGAACTTTGTCGACTTCCTCGGTCCGCGCAGACAACATGATAATCGGGATTGAACGCGTGTCCGGGCGGCTTTTCAGGCGTCGGCAGACTTCGATACCGCTCAGATTGGGCATCATCCAGTCCAGAACAATGATGTCCGGGCAGTCTTCGTCAACCAACAGCATGGCTTCTTCGCCGTTGCCAGCCTTGGAAACCCGAAACCCTTCAGCTTCAAGGTTGTAAGCCAAAACCTCACGCTGGGCCATTTCATCCTCTACAACCAAAACGGTAGGTTGATCTGCGGACATCTCGCTCGTCTCCTAAACGGTTTGCGACGTGTTGTCAGCCTTGGGCCGGGCTTCGGCCGGGCGGTCGCCGGTGACCAGATACACGACCTGTTCAGCGATCGAGGTTACGTGATCGCCCATGCGTTCGATGTTCTTGGCGATGAAATGCAGGTGCATGCAGGCCGAGATATTGCGTGGGTCTTCGGCCATGAATGTCAGAAACTCCCGGAACAGGCCGTTATACATCTGGTCAACTTCTTCATCACGGTTGATGACGTCTGTGGCCAGTTCCGCATCGCGCTGAATATAGGCATCCAGCGCATCACGCAGCATCCGCTCGACCTCGCGTGCCATACGGCGCAGGGCCGCAGCGCTTCCGTTAATCTCGCTGGCATTGACCAGAACCGTAGTTCGTTTGGCGATATTCTTGGCATAGTCGCCAATGCGCTCAAGGTTGCCGGACACCTTCAGAACCGACAGGATCAGCCGCAAGTCACTGGCCGTGGGTGCCCGCAGCGCAATCAACCTGGCCGTTTCTTCGTTGATCAGTTCTTCAAGCGCGTCGATGGCTTTGTCGCCTTTTCGCACCTCTTGCGCCAACTCTTCGTCACGGGTTTCCAGCGAGCGGGCCGCGCCTATGATGGCGGCCTCGACCAGTCCGCCCATCTTCATGATATGCGCTTGGATCGCCTCGAGGTCGCGGTCAAAAGCAGTTGCAATATGTTGTTCGCTCATTGTCAGATACCTGTGCTTAGCCGATGCGGCCTGTAATGTAGCTTTCCGTGCGCGGATCTATCGGATTGGTAAAGATCTGGCCGGTTTCACCGAATTCAACCAGATTGCCCAAGTGGAAAAAGGCCGTTTTCTGACTGACCCGTGCCGCCTGCTGCATCGAGTGGGTGACGATCACAACAGAAAACCGCGACCTCAGTTCATCGATCAACTCTTCGACCTGTGCGGTCGCAATCGGATCAAGGGCCGAGCACGGCTCGTCCATCAACAGAACTTCGGGTTCGGTGGCGACGGCCCGGGCGATGCACAAACGCTGCTGCTGGCCGCCGGAAAGGCCGGTGCCCGGTGCATCCAGACGATCCTTGACCTCATCCCAGATCGCGCCGCGGCGCAGGGATTTTTCCACGATTTCATCCAGTTCCGCCTTGTTGCGGGCCATGCCGTGAATGCGCGGGCCATAGGCCACGTTGTCATAGATCGATTTCGGGAACGGGTTGGGTTTTTGGAACACCATTCCGACCTTGGCGCGCAACTGGACCGGATCGACACGCTTGTCATAGATGTCTTCACCATCCAGCAGGATGTCGCCTTCGACACGGCAGATATCGATGGTGTCATTCATTCGGTTCAGGCAGCGTAAGAAGGTGGACTTGCCACAACCAGATGGCCCGATGAAGGCCGTGACGGTCTTGTCTTCGATCTCAACGCTCACGTCCTTGATGGCATGGGTTTCACCGTAGAAAACCTGTACGTTCTTGGCGTTGATCTTGATGTCTTTGGAGTCCACGGTTCTCTCCACTCGTGTCATGTCGTTCATTCCAGCCCCCATTTACCAGCGGCGTTCAAAGCGGCGGCGCAAGATGATTGCGATGATATTCATGGTCAGCAGGAACATCAAAAGTATGATGATCCCACCCCACGCCTTCTCGTAAAAGCCGACGTCAGCGCGTGCGGCCCATGTATAGATCTGGGCGGGCATGGCCGAATTCGGCTCGGTAAAGCCTGCAAGAAAGCCGTCGGGATATCCGCGTGCGACAAACCCCACCATGCCGATCAGCAAAAGAGGTGCGGTTTCACCCAAGGCTTGCGCCAGACCGATGATGGTACCTGTCAGAATGCCCGGCGCAGCCAGCGGCAACACGTGGTGAAACACCGCCTGCATTTTCGACGCCCCTACCCCAAGCGCCGCGTCGCGTATCGACGGAGGCACGGCCTTCAAGGACGCGCGGGTCGAGATGATGATCGTCGGAAGCGTCATCAGGGTCAGAACCAGACCACCGACCAGCGGTGCCGATTGCGGCAGATGCATGAACTGAATGAAAACGGCCAGGCCTAGAATACCGAAGACGATGGACGGAACCGCGGCCAGGTTCGAAATGTTCACTTCGATCAGGTCAGTCAGCTTGTTCTGCGGCGCAAATTCCTCGAGATAGATCGAAGCTGCAACGCCAATCGGCAGAGACAGACACAGAACGACCAGCATCATGAAGAATGATCCCACAACCGAGACACCGATACCTGCGCCGCCGGGGTTGTCCACGCCTGCGTCCGCTCCGGTGATGAAGGGCCAATTGAATGCCTGCTTGATGATGCCGGCCTGTTCCAGCGCATCGACCAGATCCAGATCGCTTTTTTGCAGAAACCGGCTGTCCTGTATCGTGTCGCGGGATACGCGGCCTTTGAAATACCCGTCCACCCGGCTGGATGCCGCCAGATCGAATTGGACCGGCTCACCCAGCTTGTCGGGGTTTTCGGTGTAAAAGGTCCGGATCGTGCCGCCGACTTTACCCAAAAGACGCTCGATCGCGGCCTCATCAAAATCAACGCTGATCCCGCGTTCAGCAAGTTCACTGTTCAACTGAGCGACGAACAGGTTGGAATAGACTTTTGTCTTGAACAGGGCCCCTTCGGCCTCGTCCCGCTGCGGTTCGGTCAGTGTGAAATCAATGCTGACGACCGTGCGCTGGAAGGCCGGAATCCCCTGCGACAGGATCGAAGCGAACAGAACAACCAGAAAGAACAGACCGGTTGCGATTGCGGCGATGCCATAAGCACGGAACCGTTTCTCGGCTTTGGCACGTTTCTTCGTGCGTTCATCCGAAGCCGTGAGCGAGATCCTATGGCGACCGGATTGGGGGCTTTGCATACTGGTGTCGGTCATTCGTACTGCTCCCGGTATTTGCGCACGATATACAGGGCACACACGTTGAGCCCCAAGGTGAGAATGAAAAGGGTCATGCCAAGTGCGAAGGCGACCAGCGCCTCGGGCGAGGCAAAGTCGGCGTCCCCCGTCAACTGGCTGACGATCTTGGCTGTCACGGTTGTCATGGCTTCGAACGGGTTCAGGCTGAGGCGGGCCGCAGCCCCTGCCCCGAGAACCACGATCATGGTCTCGCCGATGGCGCGCGATGCCGCCAGAAGGATCGCGCCGACGATACCGGGCAACGCGGCGGGCAGAACGACCTGACGGATGGTTTCGGATTGCGTGGCGCCAAGACCGTAAGAACCGTCGCGCATGGCCTGCGGCACCGCGTTGATAATGTCGTCAGACAGTGATGAGACAAACGGGATCAACATGATCCCCATCACCAGACCCGCAGTCATGACGGCGGTGCCGGCTTTCATCCAGCCCAGGCCACTTTCACCAAAAACATCCAACAGCAGCGGGCCAACGGTCAACAAAGCGAAGAGACCGTAAACGATGGTCGGAATCCCGGCCAGCACCTCAAGCAGCGGCTTGGCGACAGACCGCAAACGGGGCGAAGCGTATTCGCTGAGATAGATCGCGGCGAACAACCCGATCGGCACTGCGACCAGCAACGCCACGACAGAGATGTAGAGCGTCCCCCACAGCAGCGGCAAGATCCCAAGTTCGGACAACCCGCCGCGGCCCGAAAAGCTGGGCGCCCAGGTCATACCGAAAAAGAAATCTGACGCCGGATATAGTTTGAAGAACTCCCAGGTGTTGAACACAAGAGACAGGACAATGCCCACCGTTGTGAGGATTGCAACCGACGCGGCCGCCAGAAGCAGGACACGAACCCCCTGTTCCACAACGTTGCGCGCACGGTATTCGGCGTTGGTTTGCAACCAGCCCGCTACGGCACCGATCATAGCAACCGCGATAACGGCAATGGACATGATCGCATACCCGGTCGAGCTCATGGCGCGATAGCTCTGCGCAGCGCGCAGTACCGGTTGAGTGATGTCCGAGGTCACCACCTGCCCCGCGTCTTTCAAAAGCTGGGTGATCTCGCCGATATTTGCATCGGCATCACTGGCGGCGTTCTCGGTCAGGGTTCCTTGCGCAACCGCATTGTCCAGCCCGGCGGCGGTGCGGCGTACTTCGGCCATCACCAGGCTGCGGGAGGAACCTTCCTTTATCACGGAGTCCGGTATCATGTCCGACACCTGCGCATTGAGGAAGAAAGGCTGCGCCAACAGCCACACGATCAAGAGACCGAAGGCCGGAACAAGTGTCTTCAGCGCAACGTTTGCGCCGTAAAATGATGGCAGGGAATGCAGATTCCGACTGTCACCATCTGCGTTTTGCAGTGCGCGTGTGCGTCCCAACAGATAGCCGACAGCCGCGATCGCCGAAACGATCAGAAAGAGCCAAAGTATCGGCATGACACCCCCATTGCCTTCGATTGCGAGTAGAAAAAAGACAGTGAAGGGGCGACTGATCCGTCGCCCCTATTTGCATTAGAACAGTGTCAGGCTCAGCTGCCCGAACCCATGGTGACTTCGTTGGCGATCGCGTCCTGAGTTTTTGCCAGCTCAGGATCGGCGACAAGGCCATAGTTGGCAAGCGGGCCCGACGGACCGGCGATTTCGTCATGGGTGAAGAACTGCGCGTATTCCTTCAGGCCCGGGATCACGCCGATATGAGCTTTCTTCACGTAGAAGAACAGCGGGCGAGAAACCGGATATTCACCGGTCGAGATGGTTTCGGTCGACGGTGCGACGCCCGACATGGTGGCAACCTTCAACTTGTCGGTGTTGTTCTCGTAGAACGCCAGACCAAACACGCCGATACCGTTGGGGTTGGTGTCGATACGCGCCAGGGTTTCGGTATAGTCACCGTCGATATCGACCGATTTGCCATCGGTACGAACCGCCAGACAGGCATCTTCGGCATCGTCTTCGCTCATGCCGCCGGCGATCATGGCTTCCATCGCGCCGGTTTCTTCACAGCCGATCAGCAGAACCTTTTCTTCGAACACTTCGCGGGTGCCGTGCTTGGTGCCCGGGATGAAGCTTGCGATTTCAACATCGGGCAGTTCTGGGTTGAACTCGGCCCAGGTGTTGTACGGGTTGTCAACGATCTCACCGTCTTTCAGAACTTTTGCACCCAGAGCGTTGAAAATGTCGGACGGTTCGAACGCGGTGAAGGCAGGCCCGGTCTGCTGGCTAGCGAATACGATGCCGTCATAACCGATGCGGACTTCCATGATGTCGGTCACACCGTTTTCGGCGCAGGCTTTGATCTCTTTTTCACGGATCGCGCGCGACGCGTTTGCAACGTCGATGGTGTTTTCGCCAACGCCTTCGCAGAAACGCTTCAGACCAGCCGACGAACCGCCGGATTCAACAACCGGAGTTGGAAAGTCTGTGTTTTCACCGAACAGTTCGGCTACGATCGAGGCATAAGGCAGAACGGTCGACGAACCGGCGATCTGAACGTTGTCACGCGCCGCAGCAGTGGTCGCCGAGACGGCAGCGATAGCCAGCGCAGATGCCGACAGTTTTACAAAGGACATTTCAGTCTCCCTGAAAAGGTGTACTTGATCACCACCATGATGATCCTGCGGGGACCCCTATGGCGCGTGCGTAAGCCTTTTGTGACACATGCGTAACGGTTTTATGACAGCAGGGGATTTTTTTGCGTTTGGCTCCTGGAACAGCCAATGCCCCGTGGGGTCAGATTAAAAGCAAACCTGCATTCCAAGTTGTTTCAACGGGGCAAAATTACCGTAAAAACAGAACCTTTTCCCAATTCGCTTTCGACACGAAGTCTTCCACGATGGCGATTGACGATGTGCTTCACGATCGCAAGGCCAAGCCCGGTTCCGCCCAGTTGCCGCGACCTGTGGCTGTCGGCGCGATAGAATCGCTCTGTCAGGCGCGGCAGGTGAACGGCATCTATGCCGGGCCCTTTGTCTATGAACTGGATTCGGACTGCCGGGCCGCGCATCGCCGGATCCCTGTCCGCTGGCAGGACACGTACCGTAACACTGCCGCCGCTGGCGCCATATTTGATCCCGTTCTCGATAAGATTGGTGAAAACCTGTCGCAACTGGTCGCCGTCACCGGTGACTGAAAGCGGGCCGTTTTTCACATCCAGCGACAAAACCACGCCAGCATCCTCCGCAAGGGGCCGCAGCGAGTTTATCGTGGATTGAAGAAGACCGGTAAGTTCCAGCTGTTGCCTGGGTCGCACACGTTCTTCGCTTTCGACTCGGTTCAACGACAACAGATCCCCGACCAGACGGTTCATCCGGTTGGCCTCGTCGGCCATGATCTTGAGGAACCGGTCACGCGCGGCGGGGTCATCCCGGGCCGGACCGCGCAGGGTTTCGATAAACCCCATCAAGGCAGTCAACGGCGTGCGCAATTCATGGCTGACATTGGCCACGAAGTCCCTCCGCATCTGGCTGGCGTGCTCCAGATGGGTGGTATCCTGAAACGTGACCATGACGGCCCCTTCGGAAGCGACCCCGTTCATGTATCTGCACTCAACTGTGTATGTTGTGTCCTGCGCACCGTCATTGGACAGATGACGTGCTTTCTTTGCGCTTCTGCTTGTCAGGCTTTGCTCAATCGCGTCCAGAACCTGTGGCTGTCGCAATATGGTCGCAAAATGACGTCCAACAATGTTCTGGCCCAGAAGGGACGTTGCATCTGTGTTCGCGGCAATGATCCGTTCGGTCTGATCCACCATCAGCGCCGGCAGCGGGATCGCAAGAACAATGTCCTCAAGAACGTCTTCGGTCATGCGTCAAAACCCACTCATTCCGTGGCGTCAAAGCACAGGTTTCAGGGTTTCGCGGAATTTGCGCATGTTTTCCTGATAGTGCAGCGCACTGAACGTGATCCTTTGGGCTGCGGCCTCATCCAGCTGACGCACGACCTTGCCCGGCGATCCCATGACAAGCGAATTGTCGGGGATTTCCTTGCCCTCGGTGATCAGGGCCCCTGCTCCGATCAGACAGTTCCGGCCGATCTTTGCGCCGTTTAGAACGATTGCGCCCATTCCGACCAAAGTGTTTTCGCCTATGGTGCAGCCATGCAGCATCACCTTGTGCCCGATGGTGCAATTTCGACCAATCGTCAGGGGAAAGCCGGCGTCGATATGCATCACGCAGTTTTCCTGAACGTTGCTGCCCTCGCCGATCCGGATTTCTTCGTGATCCGCGCGAATAGTACATCCGAACCAGACCGAGGCCCCCTGCTCCAGCACAACCTTGCCAATCAGATTGGCATCCGGCGCGACCCAGGTGTCCTCGTGAATGTGCGGAGCGTGCTCTCCCAAAGCATAAATGGTCATGACAGTCCCTCGAATTCTCTCTGCAACTTGCGGACGTGCTGTTGCAACCTGGGTTGCTGAATGCGACGCATCCGTTCCGCGCTGACGATGGTTTTCAGCTTTTCTTCGGTTGCCTCGAGGTCATCGTTGATCAGGACGTAGTCGTAATAGCCCCAGTGGCTGATTTCATCCCAGCTTTTGAGCATTCGACGGGCGATGACGTCATCACTGTCCTGCCCGCGTGTTTCCAGCCGGCGGCGCAGCTCGGGGATGGACGGCGGCAGAATGAAGATCGACAACGCGTGTTTGCCCAGATCCGAGTTTCGGATCTGCACTTCACCCTGCCAGTCGACGTCGAACAATACGTCCTTACCGGCATTGATCGAATTTTTGACCGGCTCGGCAGGCGAACCATAGAAGTTTCCGAATACATGGGCGTGTTCCAGCATCTGCCCATCAGCGACCTGCTGTTTGAACTCGTCCTCGGACAGAAAGAAATACTCGCGCCCATGCTCTTCCCCGGGGCGTGGGGCGCGGGTCGTCGCCGAGATCGAGAATTCCAGATCCGTATCCCAGGCCATCAACCGTCTGGCCAGGGTCGATTTGCCCGCTCCGGACGGAGAAGACAGGATGATTAGTAGGCCTCGGCGGTCCGCCATGTCAGTCGTTCCCATTCTTATTCCACATTCTGCACTTGCTCGCGCATCTGATCGATCACCGCTTTCAGTTCCAGCCCGACCGATGTCAGGTCCGAGCTTTGCGCCTTGGAACACAGCGTGTTGGCTTCGCGATTGAACTCTTGCATCAGGAAATCCAGCTTGCGGCCCACGGCCCCGTCCTGTGCCAACAACTCACGAGCGGCCGCCACATGCGCGGTCAGGCGGTCGATTTCTTCGGTTATATCCGCCTTGACCGCGATCATCGCAAGCTCTTGCGCGACACGATCGGGATCCGCGCCCTGCGTATTCTCCAGCACCCGCGCGAGATTCTCGCGCAGCCCCTCGGTCATCTTGTCCTTGCGTTGCTCGGCAATCTCTGCGGCCTGCGCCGTCAGCTCCGCGACCTGATCCAGTTGCGTGTTCAAGACAGCGGCCAAAGCTGCCCCTTCGGCTTTGCGCATATCTATGAACGCCGCCAGAAGATCTTTGAATTCGGACGTTAGATGAGCAACAAGCGGAGCCGGATCGTCGGCCTCGGTTCCTGCATCCATCATCCCCTTGAGCGCCAAAAGATCTGACGCACGCGACGGCGCAAGCGTGATGCCGCGCGCAGCTGCCCGCGCTTCAGTTCGCTCGAGAGCTGTCAGGGCCGCAGCCATCGCGGTTTCGTTCAAGGCCAGTTCCGGGGCAGAATCCTCGCGGTTCAAGCGCATCGACAGGGTCACGTTTCCCCGGCTCAGGGATTTGGACAGGGACGCCCGCAACGCGACTTCGAGGCCGGTCAACCAGTCGGGCACGCGCAGACGCATGTCCAGCCCCTTGCCATTTACGCTGCGAAGTTCCCACGACCAACTGTGCGGGCCGAAAGTTCCCTTCCCCGAGGCAAACCCGGTCATGGATCTGATCATGATGGCCCTTTCCTGTTCCCCTGCTGTTTCGAGCATGTGCCGCACCTAATGCCATTGACTGGTGCAGAGCAAGAGTTTGCTGACGACGCAATTGTTTGGCGCAAGTTAACCATTCGTTAAAGAATTGCTCCAAAATTGAATTAACCCGAGTCAAAATGCCTATAGCAATGGTTTGCGGGCCGCAGATGCTTCCAATGTGTTGCATTTTATGAAAAAGGCGGACAATTGACGGTAGGGTGATGAAAATGAAAACCTTTTTCGGGATAGGTTCCGGGTCAGAATTTGGAAAGATCGTCGCAATGGATCGCTTTGACAGTGGGCGCAGCCTATCGCCGATCCGCCAGGCCGAGGCGTATTGGACCGCATTGTTGAGCGGCGACAGCGTGCCGATGCGGTCTCAAATCGACCCGCGCGGTCTTGAGAATGTTCTTGAATATACTTTTATCCTGGAACGCATCGCACCTGGCCTGGCCCGTTTTCGCCTGGCGGGCAGCCATCTGAACGCGCTTGCAGGTATGGAAGTGCGGGGAATGCCGTTGACCGCGTTCTTTCAACCCGATGCCCGCGCGCAGACCAAGGATGTACTGGAGCAGGTGTTTGCGTCCCCGGCTGTTGCCGAATTGAGTCTGAACTCGGGCGGGGTGTTGGGACGTACCCGGATGCAGGCCCGGATGATCCTTCTGCCGCTGAAAAGTGACCTTGGGGATGTCAGTCGTGTTTTGGGGGTCATGATCGCCGATGGCGCAATCGGCAAGACACCGCGCCGGTTTACTCTGACCGATACGCGGATCAAACCGGTTTCTGAAATTCAGGTGCCCGCGCCCACACTGCGCCGGCCTGTGGAAGGTTTTGCCGAGGAACAACGCGAATTCAAACGCTCTGCCAGCCATCTTCATCTGGTGGTGTCTCGCGACGATTGAGACCCGCCGATTACCTTGAGCGGAAACAGCGGGCCGATGGCCCGCTGTTGTCAGTGTTTCAGATGCGCTCAGCTTACCGCGCGTTTCGATCCGTTGCGGCGCAGGTTGGTCAGCTCTTCCGCCACCAGGAACGCAAGTTCCAGCGACTGCGACGCGTTCAAGCGCGGATCGCAAGCGGTGTGGTAGCGGTCCGACAGGTCCTCTTCAGTCACGGCACGTACACCGCCGGTGCATTCGGTCACATCCAGCCCGGTCATTTCGAAATGCACGCCACCGGGGATGGTTCCCTCGGCCTGATGCACTCCGAAAAAGTCACGCACCTCGCGCAGAACAGAATCGAACGGGCGGGTTTTATAGCCCGTGGCCGATTTGATCGTATTTCCGTGCATCGGGTCGCAGACCCAAGTGACCTTGGCGCCCTCTTCCTTGACCGCCTTGATCAGACGCGGCAGATGCTCGCCCGCCTTGCCCGCACCGAAGCGCGCGATCAGGGTCAGACGCCCCTCTTCATTGTCAGGGTTCAGCTTGGACATCAGAACTTTGAGGTCCTCGGCCGTGGTGGTCGGGCCGCATTTCAGACCGATCGGATTCAGAACCCCGCGGCAGAACTCGACATGCGCGCCGTCGGGCTGACGGGTGCGGTCGCCGATCCAGATCATGTGACCAGAGCCAGCCAGCCAGTTGCCCGAGGTGGAATCCAGACGCGTTAGTGCCTCTTCGTATTCAAGCAGCAGCCCTTCGTGGCTGGTGTAGAATTCGACGGTCGAGAATTCATGGGTTGTTTCCGCAGTGATTCCAGCGGCTTCCATGAAGTCGATGGTGTCCTGAATGCGATCGGCAACCTCGGAATATTTCTGAACGTCCTGTTCATCCGCGAAACCCAAAGTCCAGGCATGCACGCGGCTCATATCCGCGAAGCCGCCGGTCGAGAACGCACGCAGCAGGTTCAGCGTCGCCGCCGCTTGCGTGTAGGCCTGCAACATCTTGTTGGGATTCGGAATCCGGGCTTCGGGCGTGAAGGCCAATTCGTTGATGATATCGCCGCGGTAGCTTGGCAGTTCCACACCGTTCACGACTTCGGTCGGGGCACTGCGTGGTTTGGCAAATTGCCCGGCCATACGACCGACTTTGACCACTGGCACCTTGGCGCCATAAGTCAAAACCATCGCCATTTGCAGCATCACCTTGAACGTGTCACGGATCGCATCAGCGCTGAATTGTTCAAAGCTTTCAGCGCAATCCCCACCTTGCAGAAGGAAGGCCTCGCCGCGCCCGGCGGCACCCAGATGCTGTTTGAGACGCCGCGCCTCGCCGGCAAAGACCAGCGGGGGATACTTTGAAAGCTGAGCCTCGACCTTGGCCAGCGCGGCCGCGTCGGTATAATCTGGCATCTGAACCCGGGGCTTGTTGCGCCAGTTCGATTTTTGCCATTCGGTCATAGCTTTGATCTCCGCTGAAGTTTTCAGGTGGTCTCTATACAAAATGCAATGAAGAGTGACCATATCCCATTTGCGCCTCTTGACGACGTAAACAAGCTTTGATCATGGTGGCTGTCAAATCTGCTGCTGGATAATCAACTGACCAGCAGCGAAGCAAGGACATCTCGCCATGCAAGAGCAACGCCAAGTTGTCACGGTGGAAGACACTGCGGCCCCACCCCGGAATTTCGTGTTTGTCCTTTTGGACAAATTCTCGCTTCTGTCCTTTGCTTCGGCGCTTGACAGTCTGCGCATCGCCAACCGCATGGCAAACAGACAGCTTTACACCTGGAAGCTGATGGGAGAAGGCGGAGAGACGGTAACCTGCTCGGCCGGGACCGAGTTCAAGCTTGACAGTGATCTGGTAGAGCTGCAGCGAGACGACGTTGTTCTGATTTGCGGTGGTGTGGACGTTCAGGCGGCCACCAGCAAGCGCGTGCTGAACTGGCTGCGGCGCGAAGCCCGAAGGGGATTGCGGATCGGTGGCCTCTGCACTGCGGCCTATACTCTGGCAAAGGCCGGGTTGCTGGACAACAAGAAGGCAACGATCCATTGGGAGAACTCTGACAGTTTCATCGAGGAATTCGATGAGGTCGAACTGACCAAAGCCGTCTTTCAGATCGATGGCAGCCGCATGACGACTGCGGGCGGCACCTCGTCGATTGACCTGATGCTCAAGCTGATTGCAGATGACTATGGCGAGGATCTGGCCAACGCGGTGGCGGATCAGATGATCTATTCCTCGATTCGAACCGACCAGGACACGCAGCGCCTGTCAACTCCGACCCGAATCGGTGTGCGGCATCCGAAGTTGAGCCAGGTTATCCTGATGATGGAAAAAAACATCGAAGAGCCGATCTCGCCATCGATCCTTGCCAAGGACGTGGGAATGTCGACCCGCCAGCTGGAGCGTCTGTTCCGCCGGTATCTCAGCCGTTCCCCCAAGCGCTATTACATGGAACTGCGCCTGCACAAGGCCCGCAACCTGCTGATGCAGACCGATATGAGCGTCATCAACGTGGCGCTGGCCTGTGGGTTCGCCTCGCCCAGCCATTTCTCGAAATGCTACCGGGCGCATTACAACACCACGCCCTATCGCGAACGTGGTGCGCAAAGTGGAAGACTGTCAGTCTAAGGCTCAGCGTCAAAGCTCTTTTACGAAATAGTGCAAGTGCGGTCGGAGCATGGGCTGATCTTTGTAGGTTGTTGTCTTGATCGGAGAGTCCAGTTCAACAAACCCGAGCTTGGGATACAAAGACCGCATTTCCACATTTGGGGTGAGTGTATCTGCGATCAACCGCTTCAGCCCCATAGCTCTGGCGGCTTGTTCTCGTGCTTGAATCAATGCGCGCCCGACTCCGGTACCCCGAGCGTCTTCGGTTACAAATACACGTTTCAACTCGCCGGTAGACTGATCAAACCGTTTCATCATTCCACACCCCACGATTTTGCCACCTCGGTTTCTTGCGACGATTAGGCATCCGTTCGGAGGCATGTAGTCATCCGTGTTCGCCCAGAATTCCTCAAGTGCGCTTTGCGGTGCGGAAGGATCCAATTCGAACCCCATACCCTGCATTCTTTGAGCGATAAGAGCATAATATTGCTCCAAAATAATATTCAGCTCGGTTCTTGGCGGGATACTTGTGCACAATTCAATGTCGAAATCACTCATTGATATCCCCTTAACCGTGTAACCTGTTGGACAGAGTGACTGCGACGATGGAAACGCGCAAATGGAATTGTAAAGTCTGCCGGCACGCTTCGTATGTCACTGTTTGACAGACATCCTGTAAACCGCGCCCTGCCCGACTGAAATGAACCAGATCGCCCCATCCGGGGCCTGCACGATGTCGCGGACTCGTTCGGTCTCGGGGCCCTTGATCTGCTCGACCTCGCGCAGCGGATCTCCAGACAGCCGCGCGATATAGTCGAATTTCAGCGAGCCTACGAAAATGTCGCCCCGCCATTCAGGAAACATATCGCCGGAATAAACCATCAACCCCGACGGCGCGATCGACGGGTCCCAGTACAGGCGCGGCTGTTCCATACCGGGCTTGCTGGTGCCCTCGCCGATCTTCTCTCCGGAATAATGCGTGCCGTACGAGATGACCGGCCAGCCGAAATTGGCGCCGGGTTTGACAAGGTTCACCTCGTCACCGCCGCGCGCACCGTGTTCAGACACCCACAATCGGCCGCGCGCATCCAGATCGGCCCCCTGTGGGTTGCGGTGCCCATAGGTCCAGATTTCAGGTCGGATATCTGCCTTCCCGATGAAAGGATTGTCCGACGGCACCGAGCCGTCGCGGTTGATACGGATCACGGACCCTATGGCGTTCGAGCGATCTTGCGCCTGTGGCGCATCTCCTCGGTCTCCGATGGTTACAAAAAGCGTGCCGTCATTGGCTTCTACAACGCGCGAGCCGAAATGCCGCCCGCCTGATCCGCCGGGGGAAGCCTCGAAAATGACCCGCAGATTCGTCAGGCGCGTGCCGTTCTTAGACAGGCGCGCGACGGTGACAGCCGTGCCTGCGCCACCTTTTTGCGGTTTTGAAAAGGTCAGAAAGACCTCGCGGCTTTGATTGAAATCGCGCGGGATCGTGATGTCCAGCAATCCGCCCTGCCCCGAAGCTGCAACCTTGGGAACGCCGGATATGGCTTTCGCCTCTCCGTCCTTAACATACAGCAGGTTTCCGTCCCGTTCGGTGACAAGAAAACTGCCGTCAGGCAGGATGCCTACGGCCCAGGGCGTATCCAGCCCGCCTGCCATTTCGACAAGTTCAATATTCCCGACCGAGGTCGAGAACGCCTGTGCCAAGGCGCTTTGAGTGCAAAAAGTGAAGAACAGAATCGCGGCAGCTCTGAGCATGTTGACCCCTCTCCGGACAATCTTGGGCAAACCCTAACAAAACAGATAGATTTCCGATCGATAAAGGCACGATTGCGTTAGGACTTTTCTTTTCCGGGCAGCTTGCCTAGGTTCGTGGCCAGAACGAATACGTTCACAATAGGGAGTAACCATATGAAAAAGCTGCTTACAGCAACTGCAGCATCCGCTTTGCTGGCCGGACCTGCGCTGGCCGAAGACATTACGCTTGGTGTTTTGTTCGGTTTCACCGGCCCAATTGAATCGCTGGCACCCGCAATGGGTTCGGGCGCTGAATTGGCGATGGCGGAAGTCACCGAATCCGGAAAACTGCTGGATGGATCCAAAGTGACCGCATCGCGCGCCGACACCGGCTGCATTGATAACGGTCTGGCCACTTCGAACGGCGAACGCATGATTGCCGACGGTGTTGCCGGCATCATTGGCGGCGATTGCTCGGGCGTGACCGGTGCGATCCTTCAGAACGTCGCGATTCCGAATGGCATGGTCATGATCTCGCCCTCGGCGACCTCGCCGGGCTTGTCGACCATGGAAGACAACGGCCTGTTCTTCCGCACCGCGCCTTCAGATGCGCGCGAAGGCCAGGTGATGGCGGATATCCTGAAGGATCGCGGCATCAACTCGATCGCTCTGACCTATACCAACAACGACTACGGCAAGGGTCTGGCGGACGCGATCCAAACCTCTTTCGAGGCAGCAGGTGGTGAAGTGACCATCGTTGCAGCGCACGAGGATGGCAAAGCCGACTATTCGGCCGAAGTTGGTGCTCTGGCCTCGGCCGGTGGCGACATTCTGGTCGTTGCGGGTTATCTGGATCAGGGCGGTCTGGGCATCATCCAGTCGGCGCTGGACAGCGGTGCGTTTGACACCTTTGGCCTGCCCGGCGGCATGATCGGTGACTCGCTGCCGGCCAATGTCGGCCCCGACCTGAACGGTTCGTTCGGTCAGATCGCCGGTTCGGGCGGTGAAGGCGCCGAGAAGTATTTCGCAATGGCCGAGGCAGCAGGCTTCGACGGTTCGTCGCCCTATTCGCCCGAATCCTATGACGCTGCGGCTCTGTTCATGCTGGCCATGCAGGCTGCCGGATCGACCAATCCGGCCGACTATGGCGGCAAGATCATGGACGTTGCCAACGCTCCGGGCGAAAAGATCTATCCCGGCGAACTGGCCAAGGGTCTGGAATTGCTGGCAAACGGTCAGGACATCGACTATGTCGGTGCGTCCGGTGTTGAGCTGATCGGCCCCGGCGAAAGCGCGGGTTCCTATCGTGAGATCGAAGTGACCGACGGTGAAAACAAGACCGTCAACTTCCGTTGATTGATCGCCAAAAGCTATGAATGCAAGCAGCCCGGGCCTTGTGTCCGGGCTGTTTCAATGAAAAAAGACCGCACCCGGCAAACGGGGTCGAGACAACAGCGCCGAACAGGCGGCAAGGGGAAAAGATGATCGTCGTCGAGGACGTGCACAAGCATTTCGGCGGATTTCATGCGGTGGACGGGGCATCGCTGGAAATCCAGAAAGGGTCGATCACCGGCCTGATCGGG
The DNA here is from genome assembly GCF_013110635.1 of Ruegeria sp. HKCCD6604. Classification (NCBI taxonomy): domain Bacteria; kingdom Pseudomonadati; phylum Pseudomonadota; class Alphaproteobacteria; order Rhodobacterales; family Roseobacteraceae; genus Ruegeria; species Ruegeria sp. HKCCD6604. Next base: position 373,836 of record NZ_WVQW01000001.1, read on the forward strand.
CCCAACGGGGCAGGAAAAACCACTCTGTTCAATGTGATCGCAGGTGTTCTGCCGCCGACCAGCGGCAAGGTGGTGATGGACGGCGGGGATATCACCGGTCTGCCCCCGCATGAACTGTTCCACAATGGTCTGTTGCGCACGTTTCAGATTGCACATGAATTCCCGTCTATGACCTGCCGCGAAAACCTGATGATGGTGCCCGGCGCGCAATCAGGCGAGTCGCTGTGGAACACGTGGTTTGGCCGCAAGCGCATCGCTGATGAAGAACGCGCGTTGAAGGCCAAGGCCGATGAGGTGCTGGAGTTTCTGACGATTGAACATCTGGCCGATCACAAGGCGGGTCAGGTCTCGGGTGGTCAGAAAAAGCTGCTGGAGCTGGGCCGCACGATGATGGTGGATGCCAAGATCGTGTTTCTGGACGAGGTCGGCGCGGGTGTGAACCGCACCCTGTTGATGACCATTGCCGACACGATCCTGCGGCTGAACAAGGAACGCGGCTATACCTTCGTTGTCATCGAACATGACATGGATTTCATCGGCAAGATCTGTGATCCGGTCATCTGCATGGCTGAAGGCAAGGTTCTGGCCGAGGGTACCTTGGACGAGATCAAGGCGAACGAGCACGTGATCGAAGCCTATCTGGGCACCGGCCTGAAGAACAAAGACAAACTGGAGGCAGGCGCGTGAGCGACAACCCCTATCAGGATGACAAGGGCAACAAGGACGCCTCGATCACCAATCCGCACGGTGTCGGCACCATGACGCCGGCCCATCGCAAAAGTGGTGCGACGCAAAAGGTCGAGGGCGGCCCGTTTCTGATCGGCGACACCATGACGGGTGGCTACGGCAAAGGGCCCGACATCCTGCATGACTGCACCATTGCCGTGGACAAGGGTGAAATCGCAGTCATCGTCGGCCCCAACGGTGCGGGAAAGTCTACGGCGATGAAAGCCGTGTTCGGGATGCTGGATGTCCGTTCAGGGTCTGTGCGTCTGGACGGCGAGGATATTACAAACCTCACCCCGCAGGATCGGGTCATGCGTGGCATGGGCTTTGTGCCGCAGACACAGAACATCTTTACCTCGATGACGGTGGAGGAAAACCTGGAAATGGGCGCCTTCATCCGTCGCGACGACATCAGCCAGACGATGGAGCAGGTCTATGACCTGTTCCCCATCCTCCGCGACAAGCGCAATCAGGCCGCCGGAGAGCTGTCGGGCGGACAACGCCAACAGGTCGCCGTGGGCCGCGCCCTGATGACCCAGCCCAAGGTGCTGATGCTCGACGAGCCTACGGCAGGTGTTTCGCCGATCGTGATGGATGAACTGTTCGACCGGATCATCGAAGTTTCCCGCACCGGCCTGCCGATCCTGATGGTGGAACAGAACGCCCGCCAGGCCTTGGAGATTGCCGACAAGGGATATGTTCTGGTTCAGGGGCGCAATGCCTATGCCGGAACAGGCAAGGAACTGCTGGCCGACCCCGAGGTGCGAAAGTCGTTTTTGGGCGGCTGATCGACGCTTTTCAATGGCAGGTTTTTATGTGGGACCAGTCGAGATTCTCGGCTGGTCCTTTTGCTTGATCGCAATGCGCAAAATTGAAGGCCAGAACATGGCAACCGGTGCTTCAAGTCGAGGCTCTGTATATGAGAGCCTTTATTAGGTATCTGAAAAATATCAATTAATCTCCTGCGGGCCGTTGCGGAAAAAAGACTTTGAAAACGCGCCGAATGCCAATCTGCTGCTTTAATCAGGCCCAATTTCAAAAATATCGCTGCGCCCGAACACCTAAACCAATCCCCGAAACGCGCCCCGGTTGGGGACACAAGAATTGGAAGTCAAAATGAAAAAATGGATGATCGCCGCCCTGGCCGCACAACTGGCAACCGGTACCGCCGCTCAGCAGCGCGAATTTGTGTGCACATCGGAAATTGATGGAACCGAGTATCGGCTGACGCGGTTTGAAGGTGCGCAAAAGGGATCGGTCAAGTTCGGTGACACGACCGGGGACGCGCAGGTGTTTCCGGGGCTGAACAACTTGACGTTCATCCTGACGACCGAACAGCATGTCATGACGTTCTTCGTCAAAAGCCCGGATCTGTCCTACAACCTGTCCATCCGCCGCCCGGTTCTGCAAAATGACCGTGGCCAATGCACGGAAACCGGAGCCTAGCCCCGCGATCTTTTGCGATTTCGGACCGCGCCCCTCAGTGTGGCGCGGTCTTTTTCTTTGGGGAAGAACCAAGGGGCCTCTGCCAGCGTGTCCGAAGCCTGCAAAACGGCATAAAAAACATGCATAAAGCCCTAAAAATCATGTTCCAAATTGTTGTGTCTTTCGTCGCCGTCATGCCATAAAGCCGCACCCGGACAGTGAGAAGAAATAATGGATCTACTCAACGCGCTTGTTGCGCTTGCGAATTTTGTGTTGGTGCCAGCGGTCGCTTATGGCAGCCAATTGGCATTGGGCGCGCTTGGCGTGACCCTGATCTACGGCATCCTGCGGTTTTCGAACTTTGCCCATGGTGACACCATGGCCTTTGGCGCGATGGTCGCCGTACTGGTCACATGGGGGTTGCAGGCAGCCGGAATCAGCTTTGGACCGTTGCCAACCGCCCTGCTTGCCCTGCCCTTAGCCATCCTGGGCTGTATCGTGCTGGTGCTGATCACCGACAGGCTGGTCTACAAATTCTACCGTGAACAAAAGGCAAAGCCCGTTATTCTGGTGATCGTCTCCATGGGCGTGATGTTCATCATGAACGGCCTTGTCCGGTTTATCATCGGGCCGGATGACCAACGGTTTTCGGATGGGGCTCGGTTCATTGTTTCGGCACGCGATTTCAAGGCGATGACCGGTCTGCGTGAGGGTCTGGCCATCAAGACGTCGCAAGGTATCACGGTGATCGTGGCCGTTGTTGCCGTGGCGCTGCTGTTCTGGTTTCTGAACAAGACGCGCACCGGCAAGTCGATGCGGGCCTATTCGGACAATGAGGATCTGGCGCTGTTGTCAGGCATCAACCCGGAACGTGTGGTGATGATCACATGGATCATCGTTGCGGCGCTGGCCACAACTGCTGGCGTTCTTTACGGGCTGGACAAAAGCTTCAAACCCTTCGTCTATTTCCAGCTTCTGCTGCCGATCTTTGCCTCGGCCATCGTGGGTGGTTTGGGCAATCCTCTGGGCGCCATCGCAGGCGGGTTTATCATCGCGTTTTCCGAAGTGACGATAACATACGCCTGGAAGAAGGTGCTGACCTATGTGTCGCCTGAAAGTCTGGCGCCGTCAGGTTTGGTCCAGCTCCTCTCGACCGATTACAAATTCGCGGTCAGCTTTGTCATCCTGCTGATTGTGCTTCTGTTCAAGCCCACGGGACTTTTCAAGGGAAAGGCCGTATGACCGACTCTGTCAAAAACACGCTGCTGTTCGCAATTGTCGGTGGCCTGATCCTGTTGACCGGTTTCACGCAAAGCTGGAACACCGCGATCCTGATCCTGAATATGGGGCTGATTTCCGCCATCATGGCGATCGGTGTAAACCTGCAATGGGGTTTTGCCGGTCTGTTCAATGTGGGCGTGATGGGCTTTGTCGCACTGGGCGGTCTGGCCGTCGTACTGGTTTCAACGCCGCCCACGCCCGGTGCTTGGGCTGCCGGAGGTTATGGCATCGTTCTGTCTTTGCTGCTGGGCGCCGCGACAGTTGTTGCCGCCGTTCTGGTGGCAACAAAGCTGCCGAAAGGCCGTGTGCAAACCCTGACGATCATCGCCGTTCTTGTCGTGGGCTTTTTTGTCTATCGCGCGGTGTTCGATCCCAGCATTGCGGCGGTCGAGGCCATCGACCCGGCGATTTCCGGCAATATCGGAGGTCTTAACCTACCCGTTCTGCTGGCCTGGCCGGCGGGCGGTTTGCTGGCGGCGGGTGCTGCGTGGCTGATCGGTAAAACGGCGCTGGGCCTTCGCTCGGATTATCTGGCGATTGCCACATTGGGGATCGCCGAAATCATCATCGCCGTCATGAAAAACGAAGACTGGCTGGCCCGGGGCGTCAAGAATGTCTACGGCATCCCTCGCCCGTCCCCCGTTGTGGGCTACGAAGTGGATTTGCAGAACGACCCGGCCTTTCTGGCGCGGGCCGAATGGTTGGGGTTGGACCCCGTCACTGCATCCACTCTTTCGGTCAAACTCGGTTATTCGCTGCTGTTCCTGATCGTGCTTCTGGTTCTGCTCTGGATGGCTCAGATGGCGCTGAAAAGCCCTTGGGGCCGGATGATGCGCGCAATCCGTGACAATGAAGTGGCGGCTGAGGCCATGGGCAAGGATGTCACCCGTCGTCATCTGCAAATATTCGTACTGGGTTCGGCCATTTGCGGTATCGCGGGTGCGATGATGACAACGCTGGACGGCCAGTTGACGCCAAGCGCCTATCAACCGCTGCGCTTTACCTTTCTGGTCTGGGTGATGGTGATCGTGGGTGGTTCGGGCAACAACTTCGGGGCCGTTCTGGGCGCATTCCTGATCTGGTTTCTGTGGGTTCAGGTTGAACCGATCGGGTTGTGGCTGATGAATGTCATTACCGCCGGCTTGCCGGACGGAAGTGCATTGAAAGCCCACCTGCTGGACAGCGCCGCGCATATGCGCCTGTTCACGATGGGTCTGATCTTGTTGATTGTTCTCAGATTCAGCCCAAGAGGGCTGATCCCAGAGAAATAGATCACTTCCACCTTCAATAAGCGAAACCGCGCCTCTCATCCGGCGCGGTTTCTTGATTCTTAACGATTTTTTGAATAAACGGACACACCGCAGTGTTTTCTTTTTGCGGTATGTCGCCGGCACTCACATCCGTCTACACCGATCTGTAACGATCATTTACACGTTTTGAAAAGAGTCAAAAATGAAAGCACCACGGTTCAAGACACTGCTTCTGTTTCCGGTTGTTGCCATCGTAACAACCGCCTGCATTCCCACACCGGAAGAACTTGAGACAACTCCCGTCAAGGTTCAAACGCCCAAAGGTGTCGTAACCTGTCAGCTATACCGTCACGACCGGGTGACCTGGGACCGGGCGATTGACTTCCCGGCTTCAAAAATGTCCGTGCCGGAGGCTGACGCCTACTGCCGTCAGGAAGGCCAGCGTCGTCTGAAGTAAACATTGCGGCGCCCGTGATGGGCGCCGTTCCGTCATCTGTTGCGGAACAATCCACCCAGAATACCACGAACGATCCGGCGTCCGGTCGTTCCTTTCAGTTCTTTGATAACCGCGTCGGTCATCGCCGATGCAAACGTGTCTTTCCGGCGCTGCACCCGGGACGAGGATCTGCCGACCCGGCTTCCCGAATATCTGCGAGCCGAAGAATATTCTCGCTCCATCGGTGATTGTGCCTCCAGCACTTCATCGGCCTCTGCCTGTTCAGCGGCCTTGGCGGCAGCCTCAGCCCGGGCCTGAAGGATTTCAAAGGCCGATTTTCGATCAATACCATTGTCATATTTCGACGCCATCGGAGAGGCATCGAGAATGGCCCGCCGCTGGGCATCGGAAATAGGCCCCAACTGGGACCCCGGCGGACGAATCAATGTGCGCTCGACAATTCCGGGAACACCTTTTTTCTGCAGCATCGACGTGACAGCCTCACCGACGCCCACCTCGCGGATTGCGGCTTCGGTGTCGAAGGAGGGGTTTTCGCGATAGGTTTCCGCCGCCAGACGCAGGTTCTTTCGGTCACGCGCCGTGAACGCCCGCAAAGCGTGCTGAACGCGATTGCCCAACTGTCCCAGAATATCCTCGGGTATATCGGCGGGATTCTGGGTGATGAAATAGACCCCCACCCCTTTGGACCGGATCAGGCGGGCAACCTGTTCGACCTTGTCCACCAGCACTTTCGGAGCGCCGTCAAACAGCAGATGCGCCTCGTCAAAGAAGAACACCAGCTTGGGTTTTTCAGGATCACCGACTTCGGGAAGCTCTTCAAACAATTCGCTCAGCAGCCACAGCAGGAACGTCGCATACAGCCGTGGCGCGGCCATCAGTTTGTCCGAGGCAAGGATGTTCACCATCCCCTGCCCGTTTTCATCGGTGCGCATCAGATCGGACAGATCCAGCGCGGGTTCGCCAAACAGCTTTGTTCCACCCTGGTTTTCCAACACCAGCAAACGCCGCTGGATCGCACCGACCGAAGATGTCGATACATTGCCATATCGCAATGAAAGCTGGGCCCGGTTCTCGCCGATCCAGACCAGCAGCGCCTGAAGGTCTTTGAGATCCAGAAGAGGCATTCCCTCTTCATCGGCCACGCGGAACGCGATGTTCAGGATGCCTTCCTGCGCTTCGCTCAATTCCATCAACCGGGACAGCAGCAAAGGGCCCATTTCAGTGACCGTCGTCCGCACCGGATGGCCCTGTTCGCCAAAAAGATCCCAGAACGCAACCGGGCAGGCAGAATAGGAAAAATCGTCGAACCCAATGCGTTTGGCACGATCCATAAATGCCTGTTGCAGTTTGTGCGCGTCGCTTCCGGGCAAAGCCAGGCCCGACAGATCACCTTTGACATCGGACAAAAACACCGGAACCCCGGCTTGGGAAAAGCCTTCCGCGAGGATTTGCAACGTTACGGTCTTACCGGTCCCGGTGGCGCCGGCAATCAGCCCGTGGCGGTTCGCATATTTCAGCGCCAGTTCCTGCGGCTGGCCATAGCCTTCGCCTCCGCCACCCAAAAATATATTCTTGCCCATTAACATTGCCTTATGTTTCACCGATCCGTGACCAGCATACAAAGTTAACCTTTGACTGCGATAGTCAATTTGCCCCGCGTTTGTTTCCCTCACGTGGGGCAGACTTCCTCCCTGTCGACTGGCCGTGCCTTCGGGCACGGCTTTTTTGCAGGTTCGAATTTGGTTTCAAAGTTCTGACCGTAATATTAAAATTTGAGGATAGCTGTTGACCCGTCTGCGCCCCTTTCGTAGGGTTTGCGCATAAATAAGTCGGCCAGTCCGACGGGGAGAACCTTTTGGAAAAGAGAGCTGGCTTATACAGCTCTCTTTTTCTGTCTCAGGGCAGTTGGTTTCTGGTGTTCTGGCAAGAATCCGTTCACGTTCAGACATGGCGTTCTGTTAGTGCCTGACACCAGTTCAGAAGAGTGTTAAACGAAGCAAAAAGCTCAAGCATCAAGTCGAGGCATTCATGATCAAGAAAATCCTCTCGCTAAGTACAGTGGCGGCAATTCTTCTATGTGGCGCAGGATATGCGCAGGACACAACGACATCCGAACCGGACAACGGTCTCGATTTGGGTCAGGAAGGCCCGCGCCCCGGAGAACAGTTCGTCAAGGAAAAGTTCGGCGACTGGGACTTGTCCTGCATCAAGGCGCAGCAAGGCGAAGACCCGTGCGCCATCGTCCAGATTCTGAAGGGCAACCAGGGTGATCCGATAGCTGAGGTGTCGATTGGAAGACTGCCCGAGGGCGGCGCGGCAGTTGCATGGGCGAATGTGATCGTTCCGTTGGAAACACTGCTGCAAGCTCAGCTCGCCCTGTCCATCGATGGTGCGCCCCGCAAGTTGTACAACTATCATCATTGCCTGCCTGTTGGCTGCGTCGCACAGCTGGGCCTAAGCCAAGGCGATATCGATGCAATGAAAGCTGGCACCAAGGCGATCTTCTCGCTGGTTCCGGCCCGCTTCCCTGATCAGGTACTGGAGATGGAGATGTCGTTGTCCGGCTTTACGTCCGGCTATGACACTCTGACCGTCAACGCGAACTGAGGGTGCGTTTACGATTGTGCCGCCGCACCGATTGCGGCGGCGCTTCGCTGATTAAATTCGCTTCAACGCCAAAACCGCATTCAGCCCGCCGAAAGCAAACGCATTGCTGAGCGCGACGTCAACTTTGGCTTCCCGAGCCTCGTTCGGCACAACATCAAGCGCGCATTCCGGATCGGGTTCCTCGTATCCGATGGTGGGTGCAATCACACCGTCCCGCAGCGCCATGATACATGCCAAGAGTTCCACCGCGCCGGTTCCACCAATCAGGTGACCATGCATGGATTTGGTCGACGATATCATCAGGTCGTCAGCATGGGGCCCAAAAACATCCGCAACGGCGGCGCATTCGGTTTTGTCATTCGCGGCCGTCCCGGTGCCGTGTGCGTTGATATAGCCCACATCGCTTGCATTCAATCTGGCGTCGGCCAAGGCACCTGACATGGCCCTTGAAGCCCCTTGCTTGCTGGGCATCACGATATCGGCCGCGTCCGACGACATGGCAAAACCAACGACTTCGCACATGATCTCGGCGCCACGGGCGCGGGCGTGCTCGTATTCCTCGAAAACAAAGATACCGGCCCCTTCGCCCTGTACCATTCCGTTGCGATTGGCGCTGAACGGTCGACACGCATCCTTGGACATGACGCGCAACCCTTCCCAGGCCTTGACGCCTCCAAAGCACAACATGGATTCGGATCCGCCAGTGATCATGACCGGGGCCATACCGCTTCGGACCATCTGAAAGGCCTGAGCCATGGCATGGTTCGACGACGCGCAGGCGGTCGACACGGTGAAGCTGGGGCCTTTGAGATTGTGTTCCATGGAAACATGGCTGGCCGCCGCATTGTTCATGAGTTTGGGAACAACAAACGGGTGTACCCGGTTCTTTCCGTCCTCATAAACCGAGCGATAATTGTCATCCCAGGTCGATACGCCACCGCCGGCGGTCCCCAAAACAACACCTGATTTTGCGGCCAACTCTCCGTGAAACTCGATGCCGGACTGATCGATGGCCTCTTTGGCGGCGGTCAGAGTGAACTGAGTGAACCGGTCATACAACGACATCTGCTGACGGTTGAACCGACCTTCAGCCTCAAAGCCGCGAACCTGCCCGCCGATTTTGATGGCCAACCGATCAACATCCCGAAATTCCAGTTCCGAGATGCCGCAACGGCCTTCGCGCATGGCTTCAAGGGTGTCAGGAACCGAATGGCCCAGTGAATTGATCGTACCTGCGCCGGTAATGACAACACGTTTCATGAGCGTCAGTCAGACCTTTTCCGACACGAGCTTTTCGATCCCGGCAATGATCGCAGCGACATTGGATATGTCAAAATCGTTGGCCTTGGGTTCGTTGGCGTTGAACGGAATTGAAATGTCGAACTCTTCCTCGATGGCGAAAATACTTTCGACCAGACCAAGGCTGTCGATTCCCAGATCTTCCAGCGTGCTTTCGGGCGTCACATCCGATGGCTCCAGCACGGCCTGCTCTGCAATGATTGCGATGACGCGGTCGCTGATGCTCATGTCGATCCCCTGATTTTCAGTTTGACGATGATTTAATCGCTTGGGGTCTGTTTGAAAACAGCCTTTTTCAGTGCCTCAACGTCGCGTGCCATTCGGGGCAGTCGCCGCTGCGCCTTGTAGACATCGGTATGGGTCTCCATTTTGATGCCCGGATACCCCATTATGACGCGCCCGGCGGGCACATTTGACAGAATCTTCGTGCCCCCGCCCGAAATGACGCCGTCCCCTATGAAAATATTGTCGACCACTCCGGTCTGGCCACCCAGAACAACGTTGTTGCCGATCTCGACCGAGCCGGACACACCCGTCTGACCGCACAGCAGACAATCCCGCCCGACGCGGGTGTTGTGTCCGACATGGACAAGATTATCCAGCTTGGTGCCGTCACCGATCCGCGTGCTGCGGATGGTTCCATTATCGACGGTGCAATTGGCGCCAACCTCGACATCGTCACCGATCTCAACCGCGCCCAAAGAATGAATACGAAGCCAGCTTTGGGCCTTGGCGTCCCCCTGATCACCCAACGTTTCGCGGGCGCGCTCAGCGCCAGAGACCTCGGGCGTTACGAAACTGAACCCGTCGCCGCCAATCCTTGCACCGGGTTGCGCGATGAACCGATCCCCGATTTGTGCACGCGCGCCAATACTAACCATTTCGCGCAACAGGGCCTGTTCGCCAAGAATGGCGTCCATTCCCACCACGCAGTGTGCACCGATGACCGAGCCCGAACCTATTCGCGCCCGAGCACCAACAACAGTCAGAGGTCCTATCGCCACATCTGGTCCAATTTCGGCCGTTGGATCGATCACTGCGGAAGGGTGAATGCCCGGTTCAATCCCTTGCCCGCGATCCAGCATTGCGGTGATCCCCGCCATCGCCATGCGCGGACGCTTCACGAAAATGGCCGCTCGCAACCCCATTGCCTGCCAATCCGCGCCTTCCCACAGAACGGCGGCGCGCGCTTCCCCTTTCGAAAGCGCTTCGGCGTATTTCGGTGACATGGCCATGGCCAGATCTGTTGGTCCGGCATCGCCCGGCTCGGCCGCCCGCACGATCGTCAGGCCACCATCGCCTTGGCATTCGGCACCCAAAGCGTCGGCGATTTGCTGAATGGTAAACTGCATCTCGGGCTTCCTTTTGGCAGGATTTGCCCTGTGCTTAACCCTGAACGTCCGGCAGGGCCACCCCTGCCTTTTGCAGGGCCTCCCAAATCTTGCGGTCCCGGCCATAGACATCGCGGCGATACTGCACCTCGCCTTTTGGACCGACATATGCCGTTCGATAGATCAGGTGGACCGGAACCTTTTGTTCCAAATCAACCTTGGTTTCCTTTCCTGTGTTCAGAACACGATGAAAGAATGCTTTGGGGTCCTCTTCCTGTTTGGCCAACAATGCATAGGCAAACTCGAAAGGCTGAGCCAATCGGATGCAGCCGTGCGAGAACGCCCGCACCTCACGCGCGAACAGGCTTTTCTGAGGTGTATCATGCAGATAGATATTGTACTTGTTGGGGAACATGAACTTGACCAGCCCCAAAGCATTGCTTTTGCTGGGCGGCTGGCGCATCGCAAAAGGAAAGCTTCGCGCGGTGAACTGATTGAAATCAACCGCCCCGCGATTGACCTGCCGCCCCCTGCTGTCCGTGATCTGGATATGACCGACCGCGTTGGGGTTCGCTTTCAGCTTCGGAAGGTATTCCTTGGTGATGATCGAGCGCGGAACATACCAGCTGGGGTTTATCACCATATGTTCCATCACATCCGAGAACTCCGGGCTGCGGCGATCATGCGTGTTCTTGCCGATCACCGCACGGGTTTCAAACGTGACTTGCCCGTCATCCACGATCTTTGCCGAAAAATCTGTCTGGTTGACAAGAATATGACGTGCGCCGCGATCCCGAGGCAACCAGCGCTCTCGTTCCAGAGCAACATAAACAGCCTTGAGCCGGTCCACGGCGGGGCGATTCAACTCGGCAATCGTGCCCTTGCCTGCAACACCATCGGGTTCCAATCCATGCGCGATTTGAAAGGCCCTGACCCCTTCCAGCAGCGCGGCGTCGAAAGACGGGCTGGCCGATGGTTTCATGTAGCCCATCAACACCAGCCGATTGCGAAGCTTTACAACATTGGGCCCGGTATCACCGTATTCCAGCTTGGTTTCCGGGACAGTCGCCCCCCAACCGCCTTGATCTACCAAATCCTGAAGCGCCAGTTTATGCTTCATCAGAGCCCGGTACTGACGGGTTTGAGGAGCCAATTGCGCAAGATACGCGGCGCCATGTGTGTTCAGGGCGTTAAGATGCTCGGCCGCGCTGCGACGATCCACCGACCGAACAAGCCCGTCGTCGATGTTTCCGGGCCGAAGAAAACCCGAGTACAATGCGTCGGCAAAATCCACGAAAACCCTGCTCAGTTCAGCCTCAACGGCGCCAAGGTCGCGTGTCGAGCGTGCATCCTGCATTTTCTGAATCAAGGATGAAACAGTGGCATCAGCCTGCGGCAGACCGTGCAGATGCGCATGTGACAGTGCCAGGATCAATGCGGCCCGGCGTTGCATATGCTCATCGGATTCACCCACCCAAATCGGCGAAAACCCGTTTGTCCGGTAAAACTCTGCGATCTGCGATTCCCGTGGGGTATGTTCTGCAACGGCCATCTGAAACGCCGTGTTGTGCACAGGTTCAGAAGTGGTGTTTGCCATACTGGCAGTGGCCGCAAAACAGGCGGCAAGCAGGATACTGGTACGGGTTCGGAAAACAGAAAGCATTGGATGGCCTTGGAATCAATGGCTTGGTTGATGATATGTGCGTCGAACAACTATGAGTTTGACTGCGCAGACTTGTCTATTCACAAATTCCTTACCGAATTGCTTCTATTGTCGCCTGATGCGCGTTTGCATCGGCCCGGTGATGCGCAGCTCACACCTGCAACTATTCTGCGCTCGGCTGTGACATTTGCGCAAAAATCTGCCGAAAATTCCCCCTTGAAAAGGTGACTATGAAACACTTCTTGGCCGTCGAATCCGATTGTGTCATAAATTCCGCATCTGGGATGGGAAAAAATTAAGACAGCGCGCGTAACATCGTGCGCAGGCAGGAACAGTACGGGACGAACCAAAATGACCAAGAGCAGTTCCTCGGGCTTGACCCGACGTGCCCTATTGGGTGCGTTTGCAGCAACAGCAGTCGCAGCAGCACCCACCTACTCCAAAGCAGCAGGCTTTTTGCGCGGCGGCGGCGATATCCGTCGCATTCGCATGTATTCCGGTCGCACGGGCGAACGGTTGGACATGATTTATTGGGTCGATGGTAAATATATCAAGGACGCTGTCAAAGAAGTGAACCATTTCATGCGCGATTGGCGCACGGATCACGTAAAATCCATCGATTTACGCACGATTGATATCATGGCGGCATCACACAACCTTTTGGATGTCAACGAACCTTACATGTTGCTGTCGGGCTATCGCTCCCCCCAGACCAACGCCATGCTCCGCGCCCGCTCTCGCGGCGTCGCCCGGAAATCGCTTCACATGAAGGGACAAGCGGCAGACCTGCGCCTGTCTTCCCGCTCCGTCTCGCAGATGGCTAAGGCTGCTATGTCATGCCGGGCCGGCGGTGTAGGTCAATATTACGGGTCCAATTTCGTGCATATGGACTGCGGTGTCGTCCGCACCTGGCGCGGCTAAGACAGCGACTTTACGATCTCGGCTTATATGACAGGGGTTTGACTGGGGCGGCCAGTTACATCCCCGCGTCTCCCCCTCCGCCGCCGGCATCACCGCCTCCGGTGTCATTGCTGGATGCTGTCGCCGCAGTGGAATTGCTGGTCTCACGAGACTTTTCATCACCGACGTCAGTGGGAACACTGGAACCGGAAGCATTGTCGCTTTCTGAATCATCATCGCTTTCGGGTTCTTCATCATCGGTCAGCTTTCCAAGGATAAACGCCAGAATTACGGCGACCACGATCCATCCTAAAACGCTTGAAGCTGAAACCCCGGTAATCGCGCTACCCAATAGTGCTACAATCACGACAACGATTATCAGCTTCTTATTTGAAGAGATGACTTTCACATTCCTTCCTCCATTTGAACTGACGCGCGCCAGCCTCGTTCGGAAAGTGTACATCAAAAAAACCACTGCTTGAGGGGTTAAGCCTCAAAATGATTGTCAGGATTGTTAGGGTGGTGGCAAGCGGGCGAAAAACGGAGGCGTGCAGACACTATCCATGGCCCGAAAGGGTATTAGCGTTGAAAATATCCCGAGAGGGGATCAGCCAGGACACCTTTCGTAGTTTCAACAGCAGATGCGGGTTGGAACTGTTGGAAGCCAAGATGCTTCGGGCGCTGGAAACCGAAAACGCGAAAGCAAAAAAATTCCTGGCCGGTCAGATGTTGAATGACGCTATTCTGCGGCATATCCTCGGACCAGCGCAGGACCCTTGTCCTTCATTAGCGACGGCCATGTGGCCCGCGAACTTCTGCCAATTCGGCGCAGAAGTTCCTGTTTTGCCAAAAAGCCTTAGAAATATGGCGATGGTGGCGCACCTGAGATGGCTCTCGTGCAAATCCAACCTCCGCGAAGTCCCTTATTTCATTGGGTGCGTCAGCCGCTGAGTATGATTGAAGTGGTACTGAAGTGGTACAGAGCGTGTCAAGGGACGACTTGATTACATGCACCCCGGTGGCCCAACGACAAAGGCATCGCCAGCGAGATATACAACGACAGGCTTGGCCGGGATGTTCTGCGACGGTCGCGCGTAAGAAAATTGATAGTATGCGGACTAACGGGTACCTTCTGGGGCTTTTGGTCACACCACCAGTCAGCTTGCGCGCGGAATTAATTTCTTAGTAGAGGGTTCCCACACAAAAAAGCATAACTCAGTCGGCTACGATTTACAGAAAGTTCGCCATTTTGAAACTCCCAGATCAGATAAGAAAATGCGTTGCATTTCTCGGCTATAGGACTGTCGACGGCGAATTTCACTTTGCTGGCACGTGCTTTTTCGTGACGTTCGAAGACAAAAATAGTAGCTACTACGTAACGGCGCGCCACGTAATTGAGGGCATGAGAAGAAAGGGAATTCAGGAGGTATTCGTCCGCCTGAACACAAAGAGCCAACAGTCAGAATGGCTCTCTAGCGAACTGGCAAATTGGGTTCATCATCCAGATCACACAGTGGACGTTTCGGTACTTTGTGCAGGTCTTCTACCTCATCACGACCATGTCTCACTAGGGACGAGCTTTTTTGCGGTTCAGTCTACATTTGAGGAAAATGAAGCGGGCCCCGGTGATGAGATGATTATCACTGGCCTGTTCAAGCATCATACGGGTGACAGCAGGAACATACCAATTGTGAGGGTCGGTAACCTAGCGGCAATGAATGAAGTCACTGTGACAACACAGATTGGCCAGATTGATGCGTACCTTGCCGAAGTCCGTTCTATTGGTGGATTAAGTGGCTCACCAGCCTTCCTAAACCTTGGCGTAACTCGAAGGATTGGCGGGAAAGTTAAGCAAGCAACGTCAGATATGATTTTCCTACTGGGTCTCGTTCACGGGCACTATGATGAGTTCCTTTCGCGGCAAGATCAAGTTAGTCTGGATGACGATTTAAGCCCTTCTCGAATTAACACTGGAATTGCCATTATTGTGCCGTCAGAGAAGATAATGGAAGCCATTCAGCACGCCGAGGCCCTGAAGGCTTAAAGGTCAAACCACCCTCTATCGAGAGGTTCCTTGAAAACTTCCGACAAAAAATTCTGAGTGCCGGAGATTATATACAGTGCCGCGCATACCCCCCCGGTGGGGCCACCTCAGGACCAACTCTCTCCACCTGCGGGAAGCTCCATTAAATGCAATAAAAACATTGGGTAGAATGTCTTTTGTCGCTGGGCCAAGTTAAGCGCGCATCGCTCCTGATGCACAACGTTTTTGAGGTAACGACCCATGATCATCTTTGACTTTCGCTTTGGTCCTTTTGACTTGCTCATCGAACGCGAGGCCCGTTCAGTTCCCTTTTAGGTGACACGAGAAGGACCGGGCGAGGTGTTCCTTGACGCTGGACACTATGCCCTGACCTTCACGAACCACCGTAAGGCAGCCTGAACATCCGTGTCTCATTTGACCGGAGTGTAACAAGACAAGTGCCGACCCCTCAGATACTGTCTCATTTAAGTGGGGTTGACGCTTAAAACACACTTTCTTACTTAACCTAGAAGGTAAATGATACACTCTCGGAGGCAGAAACATGCTCATCGGCTACGCACGGACGTCCACAGCAGACCAGATTGCAGGCTTTGAGGCGCAGCAGCGTGAGTTGAAAGACCATGGGTGTGAGAAGGTGTTTGCCGAGCAGGTGAGCAGCGTTAGGCAGCGTGACCAGCTTGAGGCAGCCATAGACTTTGCCCGTGAAGGGGACACTCTGGTCGTCACCAAGCTGGACCGTCTGGCGCGTTCGGTCCCTGACCTCATCGACATCCGCAAGCGGCTTTCTGACAAGGGCGTTGGTCTGCATATCATGAACATGCCCATGATGAACGACAGCGCCACCGCACAGATGCTTGAGACCATCCTTGGGGCTGTTGCTCAGTTTGAGCGTGAGGTGATGCTTGAGAGGCAGCGTGAAGGGATTGCCAAAGCCAAAGCTGAGGGGAGGTTCAAGGGCCGCCCTGCCATGGATGAGGACAAGGCATCCGCCATCCGTGAAGCGTTCCAGAGAGGCGATAAGCCGACCCAGATTGCAAAGGACTTCAAGGTCAGTAGAGCGACCGTCTACAGGCTGGCTAAAGGGGCGGCTTGAAGCGCGGATTATGTAACTCGCAGGCCCTTATTTTGGGGGCCTTAAGGGGGACGCAACGGTGACTTGAGTGACGCCAGAAACCCAATACACCCCCATACAAGCAGTAAGCAAATGACCACCAAGGCCAAATCACCCACACTATAGCCGTAAGCAAATGCTCGTCAGCCTTAGAGCGCCGCTGAAAGGTCGTAGAAAAAGTTGCCTAAGGCCAAAGGCTAAGCAACGACCCCCACTATAGCCGTACACAAGTTTTCCGAATTGCCTCGTTTCATGGAAAGGCGAGGTGATGTCAGCGTGGCGTTATCAACGTCCGTCGAGGATGACTGATAGCAGACCGTCTGTGGTGGGGCGTCCTATGCGCTGGACGTCTCGCCCTAGCATATTCCGTGATGTGCCCCTTGGGTTGCCCCGAAGTGGAACCTAACGGACACCTCAGGTGTGTTTCCTTTCGTCGTTGTTGTGATCTGGCGGGACTTTGGTCCCGTCAAATCATTTTGACGCTCCTGTGCATTGGGGCGTGATCGATTGAAAACATACTTTGCACACAGCCTCACAAGCACATGAGACCAACAGGTCCAAGCAGACAACAGGAGTTCAATGATGAACCAAAGCAGCAGCCCGCCAACAGTGAAAATACGGGCAGACCAGATCAAACAGGACGACAGGTTCAATGTCCGTTTCGTCCTACTAAACCACGACAATGTGGATGAACTCGCCCGCGCATGGACAGCGTGGAAGAGAGACCCCAAGACCCACAGCCCTCCTCCCCCGATCAAAGTCTGGCATGATGGTATGGACTACATCGTGGTGGACGGACACCACCGTCTGGCCGCCTTCAAGAGAACCTTTAAGCCGAGCCGTAAGGGGTCCAGATGCACCGCTGAGATAGAATGCGAAGTGGTCACCGGGGGACTGACTGAGGCCCTGATCGCGACCGTCAGGGATAACAAGCAAAAACAAGCGGGACTGTCCAAGACAGAACGGACCAATGCGGCTTGGAAGTTGGTGAGATTGACCGACCTATCCAAGAACCAGATTGCCACCGAGACAGGTGTCGGGACGACCACCGTAGCGCGGATGCGTAAGGTCTTCCTCAGGCACACTTCAGGGGAACTCACGGAGACACCTAAGCCGACATGGAAGCTGCAGATGGAGTTCATCCAGCAAGTGGACATAACGCTTGAAGAGATCAACGCTGAGCTTGATGGCCCACCTACTAGGGGAACCGGGAGGGTCCTTGAAGGTGAGGCCAGAAGCAAGTTCATAGCCAGGGCCTCAAGCCAACTTCGCAGCAACCTAAGGCGTGAATGCTGGTATGATGATGAACTTCTCGCGGAGGTCATTCAGGCCACTGTAGGCGAGAACCGAATGCACAAGGTCATGGACTGGCTTGGGGCAACCGATGACGAACAACCTAGCGCCTTGATAGGCGATGGTGATGAAGATTTCTGAACCCCAAGAATAGCCCCAATTGAAGCCGCCTGAGGTGTGCCTTCATAGGTGCCAAGGGGGGAGTTTAGCTGTCCCCAAATGGTACAGGTAAAGGGCCTTTCAGAAAACCTGATCTCAATAAAAACAAACACTTGGCGAAAGTGAAGGGGCCTTAAGGTGTACCATTGGTATATGGTCCGAAAGTCTCGCCCCTTTTCACACGTCGACACAGAGAAGAACGACAAAAGGAATGAACAAGATGACACTTGAGAAGCAGATGCAGGTGCAGGCGGCATGGTTACTCGTGCTGAGTAAGAAGCCGAACTCACGCCACCAAATAGCGCGGACGGCAGGCGTATCACCGAGCGCTGTGCGAAGGATGGTTAAGGCCAAGATGTCAATGATTGCTGAGGGCGTGATGCCTTCCGGTGATTGGATGATTGACCGGGACACAGCCAAAGAAATTATGGAGAAAGACCATGGAACACTCATCCAATAACCGAGTGGCCGACAAGCGGTTGCGCCGCATTGGCTATGAGAAACGCAGAGCGTTCACGAAACGTCTCAGGTCGACCGCTCGTATCCGCTTAGGACACGACAGGATTGACCGACAACTGGCCCCTTGGGCTGACCGACAGGACCACTGGGCAAGCATGAGAGTGCGCCCTGAGGTGGTGGCTACGGTCAACACCGTGCGGGAACGCATGGTTAAGAAGTTGGACCGAGAGGTCTCTCAGAGCGAAGCACTTTCCCATCTAGTCGAACTTGGCGTAATCGCCCTGACCGAACGCAAATGAACAAAGACGCACAACGCACAATAATGTAGCCCTATTTTGCCGGTTCAAAGATGCAAGTTGTGCGTTGGCATTAAGCTATACCCTACATATAGTTCGTCACAAGAGTTCATAAAATATGCGAGATTACGATGCGAGGCTACAATTCAGGGCCAGCTGATCTACTTTTCAATCAAGGGGACTGGCACTCTACACAAGATGCCTGGAAGGCGCGGATGGTATCATCGATTGAAACCATGGACGGCGACGAACTCTTGAATACATCGACAACTGACTTGGCCCGCTATTATGCGGACCAATACGCTTTCGAAGCGCCAACCATTCATCCAGAAGACCTTGAGGTGGATCAACGTGAAACCCAAGTCGACGTCAGCCGCAATAGTAACCGGTGGACACGTGATCGCTCGCGCCCGTATTACATAACCGGCACCGCACTGGACGTTGAAATTCCTTACTCCGGCAACAAGGTTGGTTTCGAAATTCAACCCACGACTTGGAGCACAGTAAAACCGCGTGGTACAGTTACCGAGAACGTAATTAAGTTCACCATTTCCGGGACGGACCTAACGCAAGACCGTGTGAAAGACGAAATCGACAGGCGTATAGCTGGACTAAACGAATACCTTGAATGGCTGCGCAACGACGCGTATGGCTACAACGCCGCGCTTGAGGCACTTGCGACGGAAACTATTGAACGGCGCAAGGAAAAACTTCTAAAGGACAAATCGTTGGTCGCAGGCTTGGGCTTCAAAATGAAGCAACGCCCCGGTACTGCTGAAACATACGCCGCTCCGCAGGTGCGGAGGAAAATCCGCCCGTCCACGCCGAAACCTTCTGCTTCCCGCGCTCCCTACAAGCCCGAACCGACGCTTACCGTCGAAGACTACGAGCACATACTCACGGTGCTCGAGAACATGGTTAGCGTAATGGAACAAAGCCCCGGTGCTTTCCGAGAAATTGACGAAGAAAGCCTTAGAACGCACTTCCTTGTTCAGTTGAATGGCCACTACGTCGGCGATGCCACCGGAGAAACATTCAACTACGAGGGCAAAACCGACATATTAATCAAGGCTGAAGGTCGAAACATCTTCATTGGTGAATGCAAGTTCTGGACAGGTGAGAAAGCATATCTCGAAACGTTGGACCAAGTGCTTTCTTATTTGAGTTGGCGTGACACTAAGGCCGCTGTCCTGATGTTTAGTCGAAACAAAGACTTCACCGGCGTTCTTGAGAAGATTTCCAGCAGCACGTCGAGCCACGCAAACTTCAAGAAGCTGGTAGAGCAACGCTCCGAAAGTAGCTGGACCTACCTTTTCGGCCATAAAGACGACCCAAACCGCGAAATTTCCATCACGGTTCAAGCCTACAATGTGCCGGAGCGTATCGAGCCGCGTATTCGACGTCCGGGACGGTGAAAATACCGCATTAACGGTGTGTACGCCCCCGATGAATAACTGCAAGTAACAATAGGGTTCAGTCGCCACCTTGGCGGGGAAGCCCTTGGGAAAAGCCCAAAGGGTCCACTCGCAACCCTCAAAGTCGGAGCCATAGAATTGGACGCTATGGCGCAAGGTTTGGAACTAAAGCGATCAGGCCGCCCCCGTGATCTATGACCCAATGCTTTGGTGGTCTTCGTTCACTGCGTCGAACGCCTCAGATACCAGCTTCAAACGAGCCTCAGGCCCACCATATGTCTCACCAACACCCGAAACCGCGTGACCCAGCGCGAACTTCTGGACCACTGGATCAACGCTGGCAAGCCTGAGCCTGTCTTTCATGGCGTGGCGAGTAGAGTGGACAGTGAGCCTGCTGTCTGGGGTGATTGTTCTAAGGTGTTTGATCAACACTTGAGACGCACTGTCAGCCCCCCGAGGACGGCCATATGACGGAAACAAGGGGTCATTGCCAGCAGCACATTCCCTGCTCTTCATCACCTTTTCAATAGCTCCCAAAGCACGGCCCTTGAGGGGCACCCTACGGACTGAAACCTTGGTCTTGATGGAGCGAATGGAGTTAGGTTTGATGTCGATGTAAGGGATGTCAGCATTGAGATGGACATCGTCCAGTGTGAGACCAGTTATCTCTGCAAGACGACAGCCAGTGTCGATGAGTATATCCCAGATCAGGAACAGATCGGGTGACCTAGCGTGGTCCCTCAGGCGGGCACTCATGGCCAGCATTTGGTCCATACTGAGAGGCAGCCTTTTCTCTTCTGCGAGGGTTTCCCCTTGGTGGACCTCAAGGCCTTGGAAGGGGTTTGCTGCTTGATTGGTGAGGTCAAACTCTTTGATACCTACATTGACCATGGCGGAGACAATCCGCAATTCCCGCTTTACAGATGAAGGAGAAAGGAGCTTGTTTGGTGTGGTGTGCATCTTGAGCATCTGGTCTCGAAGATGGCGAGCTTGTTCCCTCTTCAGTTCAGTCAGCTTCATTTGGTCAAGTGGACCAAGGACATCTTCTATTCGTCTACATGTTCGGTCCAACTGTTGTTGTGCGGACCTTTTCCCCCTCACCTTTTCTGTCTCATAAACAGCCTTCGCATCTGCCAAAGTGACTGCTGGTGGTTTAGCCTCAGGGTCACGGATGGCTTTGAGCAGCATGGGGTCAGACCCTAGCTTGTGCATCTCATCTGCTAGGATGTCCCTGAGGTCTTCATCAGGCAGTTCATCGACAAGCCTCTCAGCTTCTGTGAGGGCACGATACCATCTCTCTCTAGGTGGCACTTCTTCCGACCCTGTAGCCTGCCTTCTGGCAGCCCTGACGGTATCCTCAAAATCTCTCAGCAAGGCGGCATGTTCACGGAGCAGAGCAGGCCCCTCTTCCTTCACTGCGAACCGAGCCTGAAAAAACTCTCTTCCGGTGACCTGAGCAACGTCCTTAGGGAACCTCCGCTTGAACCGGAAACCTTCCTTGAGTTTGTCGAGATACTTGATCTTCATCACGATAGCCATGTGGTACTTAAACTCCTGCAAAAGTGGTACAGAAGCGGCTGTTTTGCCCAATAAACCTTAGAAATATAGCGATAGTGGCGCACCTGAGAGGATTCGAACCTCTGGCCTCTGCCTTCGGAGGGCAGCGCTCTATCCAGCTGAGCTACAGGTGCCTTGGCCGTTAGCTAACCTTGTTCCAATCCGGGTGCAACTGAAAATCGTGATTGTTGCACCCTCTTTGAAACCAAAATCAGGCGAAAAGATCATGCGCCAATTCAAGCGCTTCGATCAGTGTGTCGACCTCATCCGTCGTGTTATATAGACCAAAGCTGGCACGGCAGGTCGCCGTGACGCCCAGGTGATCCATAAGCGGGCCCGCACAGTGATGCCCGGCGCGGACGGCAACCCCTTTTTTGTCCAGAATCGTGGATACATCATGGGCATGGCCGGCCCCGTCCAGCGTAAAGCTGAAGATGGCTGCCTTGTCTGGCCGCGTGCCCTGAACCTGAAGCCAGTTGAGACCGTTCAGGCGCTGCATGGCATAGTCCCGCAGGCCGGATTCATGGGCGGCAATGTTGTCCATTCCCAAATCCATCATGTATTCCAGCGCAACGCCCAGGCCAATTGTTTGGACAATGCCGGGTGTTCCGGCCTCGAACTTCATTGGCGGGTCGTTGTAGATCACCTGATCCTTGCTGACCTCTTTGATCATGTCACCGCCACCGACAAAGGGGCGCATCTCGGCCATGCGTTCGGACTTGATGTAGATCGCACCCGACCCCGACGGGCCATACAGCTTGTGGCCGGTAATGGCGTAAAAGTCGCAACCGATGTCCTGCACGTTCACCGGCATATGCACCGCGCCCTGACTGCCATCGACCAGCACCGGTACGCCCCTGGCATGTGCACCTTCGGTGATGGCTTTGACATCCACGACGGTACCCAGAACATTGGAACATTGCGTCACGGCTACAAGTTTGGTTTTCGGGCCGATCGCATCGATCACCGCCTGCGGATCCAGCCCTCCGTCCGCGTCCACATCCACCCACTTCAGAACAACGCCCTGCCGTTCCCGCAGGAAATGCCAGGGCACGATGTTGGCGTGATGCTCCATGACGCTCAGGACGATCTCATCCCCGGCTTCCAGGCGCGGCATGGCCCAGCCATAGGCAACAAGATTGATCCCTTCGGTCGTTCCGGAATTCAGAACGATCTCATCCTCGTTCGATGCCCCCAGGAAACGGGCGATGATCCCCCGAACAGCTTCGTATTTCTCGGTCGACAGATTGGACAGATAGTGCAATCCACGGTGAACATTCGAATACTCTTCGGAATAGGCACGGGTCACCGCATCGATGACGACCTGAGGCTTTTGAGCAGACGCACCGTTGTCCAGATAGGTCAACGGCTTGCCATTCACCTGACGTGACAGGATCGGAAAGTCAGAGCGAATTTTCTGCACATCATACATGATACGGTTTTCCTAGACAGGCGCGGCCGGTGTTAAATACAGGACGAAGGGAACCGCAATCAGGGCTGACAACAGAATTACGGCGAAAGACTTCCAAAGGGATCCGAATTGATGCGCTTCGTTCAGGAAATGAAGCGTGATGTAAAGGCTCAGGATCGCCGTCGCGAACAGCATCATCATCATCAGAAACGGCATCGTCAGGCTTAGAATAAGGGTCATGACCAGGGCGACGATTTGCAGGAACTGCAACCACACCGTCAGGACCATCAGATCGTCAAAGCTTGCTTTGCCGCCTATCGCTTTTCCAACGACGAAGAACGCGAGGATGCTCAGCAGCATTGCTCCGGCGGATCGCAGCAAAACAACTGGGACACTTTCGGGTGGTGGTGCGATTTGACCTTGCGGCACAGGCACCGACAAATCGATTCCCAACTGCACGAGACAGTTCAAAACCACTGCCAGCGCAAAGGCCAACCACAACCCTTCCCGCCCCGGTTTCAGGGACAACAGCTGGCGGGCGGCTTGGTCGGGGCTTCTGATCGTCAGAACCGCCAGAGCGCCGAGGGAATTGATAGTCATGCAGCGGACCTTTGTACTTGTCTCAGACCGGATAACCAGAACCAGACAAAAACAGCAACCCAGACGATGCCCACAATTGTCAAAGCGGGCCCGGGCCCGATGAACCCGGCAACCAGACCATTCAACAAGACCAGGGGGGCGGATGCCAACAACGCCCAGAACAGGGCCAGTCGTGCGCCATAAGCAGTGCCCTGCCCGCCCGCCATCCGCGCTGCCCAATAGGAAATCAGCGCCAGCGTGTAGAAAAACAACGGCAGTATGAACACCGACCCCAGTAAAGCGCCGCCCAAAAGCATGTTCAGCTCGACGCCTTCAAGATGCGCTTTGCGGGCAAGGCTGGGCATTTGCGCGACAAAGGCCACAACGCAAAATGCCATGACAAACACCAGCGCCCTGTCTTCCCGCTGACCCATTTCAAGAAGCCGGCGCACCACGCGCCCCGGCCCCCGGTATGTGGCCAATATGTCAGACGAGACGGCCATCAGCTACGACGCGCCAGCCACCCTTCCAGACGGCTTACGATCTCTTCCGCCAAGGCGCTGTCTTCGATCTCATCCACCGCTTCGGCAAGAAAGGCCAAAGTCAGCATGTTGGTTGCGTCCTTGACCGGCACGCCACGGGACCGCAGATAGAACAGCGCGGTTTCGTCGATCGCACCCGAGGTCGAGCCATGCGAACACGCCACGTCATCGGCATAGATCTCAAGCTCGGGCTTGGCGAGGAACTGGCTGTCATCATCCAGCAGCAGCGATTGGCTGATCTGGTAACCGTCGGTTTTCTGGGCGCCTTCCTTCACGAGGATCTTGCCCTGAAACACGCCGGTCGCCCCGTTGCGCAGCACTTTCTTGAACACCTGACGGCTTTCGCAGTTTACCGCGTCATGGGTGATGAAAACCGTGTCATCATGATGGAAGTCTCCATCGCCAACACAGGCCCCGGCCACATGGGCGACCGCGTCATCGCCTGTCAGCTCAACGACCTGCTCATTGCGGGTCAGCACGCCATTCACTGTCAAAGTGAAGGATTTATAGACAGACTCCGTACCCAGACGGGTGAACATATGGGTCGCGGCCCGGCGTTCATGGTCCCTGCCCTGCGCGCGCACATGGTGCAGCGTGCCCTTGTCGGCGATGTCGATCTCCATGCATTTGTTGAAGCGTGACGCAGCCGGGCCGGTTTCCAGTATGGTGGCCTCGGCCCCGCTTTCCACGCGAATGACGTGGTGCAGGATCGCATCCGAGGTCGGCGACGCATGACGATAGATCAGGTTGATCGGTTTGGACGGTTTGCCGGTGACATGAATGGCCACACCATCCGACGCAAAAGCCGTGTTCAGCGCCGCCAGCGGACGCTGGACCGGAGACTGACCGCGCGTCTCAAGCACGCCATACAGGTCTTTCGCCCAATGAATGTCCTTGCAGCAGATATCCTCGAGCCGGTCGATGGTCACGCCTTCCAGCGTCAGGTCATCCGACTCTTCGGCGCTGAATTCACCGTCCACGAAGACGATGTTCAGCCGGTCGAGTCCGCTGAACATCAACGGCTCATCATCGGCAAACACCGCAGCCGGAGGCGCGTCTGGCGAGACCAGAGTGTCCGGTTGAGTGTATTTCCAATATTCGTCACGCCGTCCGGGCAGACCAGTTTCCAGAACACGGGCCAGCGCGTCTTCGCGCGCGGCGCGGGTGCATCCCGCGTCGGGCATGGTCAAGGCAGACAGCCGGGCCTCGGTCGCGGTTTGTTTGACTTCGGGCAAGGCCATCAGTTCACCTCGGCAAGAATGTCGGCATAACCGTTGTTTTCAACCTCAAGCGCCAGATCTGGGCCTCCGGTTTTGACAATGCGGCCATCGGCCATGATGTGCACGACGTCGGGTTTGATGTGATCCAGCAGGCGCTGGTAATGGGTGATGACCAGGAACCCGCGACCTTCATCGCGCAGCGCATTCACACCTTCGGCGACCAATTTCATCGCATCCACATCCAGACCCGAGTCGGTTTCGTCCATGATGCACATCTTGGGTTCCAGCATGGCCATTTGCAGGATTTCATTGCGCTTTTTTTCACCGCCCGAGAAGCCCACATTGACCGGACGCTTGAGCATATCCGCGTCGATCTTCAGCGTCTTGGCCTTGGCACGCACTTCCTTGAGGAAATCCGCGGCGGACAGCTCGTCCTCACCCCGCGCCTTGCGCTGTGCATTCACGGCGGTGCGCAGGAAGGTCATGTTGCCCACGCCCGGAATTTCGACCGGGTACTGGAAGGCCAGAAACACGCCGGCAGCGGCGCGCTCTTCCGGTTCCATCTCCAGCAGATCCTCGCCATCCAGCGTGGCGGAACCCTCGGTCACTTCGTACCCGTCGCGGCCCGACAGCACGTAGCTGAGTGTTGACTTGCCTGACCCGTTAGGCCCCATGATCGCGTGTACCTTGCCGGCTTCAACCGTCAGGTCCACACCCTTTAGGATCTGCTTGTCTTCTTCTTCAAGCTTCACGTGCAGATTCTTGATTTCCAGCATTTTTTATCCTTTTGCGTATCGCAGGGGGGCACCGTGGCCCCGAAACCTTTTTATCCCAGCAACTTGCGGATCAGACGCGCGACGATCCAGCCCAGGATCGCCCCTCCGCCAACCGCCCAAACCGGGTTGATGAATTCCATGTGGTTGATGTTGACGTAAGCCATACCCAGCAGACCGCCAAGAACCGGCAACGCGTAACCCAGCCAGGTCAGCACGTCTTCTTTCCGGATGCCGCTTCGTGACGCCCGCGTCATCAGCCAACCGACCCTTCCAGCGAGATTGCCACCAGTTGCTGCGCTTCCATGGCGAACTCCATCGGCAGTGCTTGCAGAACGTCTTTGCAGAACCCGTTGACCACCAAAGCCACGGCCTCTTCTTCATCCATGCCGCGCTGACGGCAATAGAACAGCTGATCGTCATCCACCTTGGATGTCGTCGCCTCATGCTCAACGCGGGACGAGTTGTTCTTGACCTCGATATATGGAACCGTATGCGCGCCGCATTTGTCGCCGATCAGCAAGCTGTCACACTGGGTGTAGTTGCGGCTGTCCTTGGCCTTCGGGTGCATCGAGACCAGACCACGATAGGTGTTCTGCGCCTTGCCCGCACTGATGCCCTTGGACACGATGCGCGACTTTGTGTTCTTGCCCAGATGAACCATCTTGGTGCCGGTATCGGCCTGCTGATAGTTGTTGGCAATCGCGATCGAATAGAACTCACCCTGACTTTCGTTGCCGCGCAGGATGCAGGACGGGTATTTCCAGGTCACGGCAGACCCAGTTTCCACCTGCGTCCACATCACTTTGGACCGATCACCTCGGCAATCGGCGCGTTTGGTCACAAAGTTATAGATGCCGCCCTTGCCGTTCTCATCCCCGGGGAACCAGTTCTGAACGGTCGAGTATTTCACCTCTGCATCTTCTTCGACGATGATCTCGACCACGGCCGCGTGCAGCTGCGCGGTGTCGCGCTGGGGCGCGGTGCAGCCTTCCAGATAGGACACGTACGAGCCTTTGTCAGCGATGATCAGCGTGCGCTCGAACTGGCCCGTGTTTTCGGCGTTGATTCGGAAATAGGTGCTCAGCTCCATCGGGCAGCGGACACCGGGCGGAATGTAGACGAAGGACCCATCCGAAAACACCGCCGAGTTCAATGTCGCGTAAAAGTTGTCCGACACCGGAACCACAGTGCCCAGATACTTTTTGACCAGATCAGGGTGTTCCTTGATCGCTTCGGAAATCGAACAGAAAATCACACCGGCCTTTTTCAGCTCGGCCTGAAAGGTCGTGCCGACGGACACCGAGTCAAACACCGCGTCCACAGCAACCTTGCGACCCTCGGCCGGAGCATCCTCAGCACCTTCGACGCCGGCCAGAATCATCTGTTCTTTCAGAGGGATACCAAGCTTTTCGTAAGTGGCCAGCAGCTTGGGGTCGACATCGTCCAGCGATTTGGGTTTCTCTTCCATCGATTTCGGACGCGCATAGTAATACTGGTCCTGAAAATCGATCTCGGGATACGTGACCATGGCCCATTTCGGTTCTTCCATCTTGGTCCAGCGCTCAAACGCGGCCAGACGCCACTCGGTCATCCATTCCGGTTCTTCATTCTTTTCCGAGATCAGACGAACGATGTCCGGGTTCACACCTTTCGGCGCGTACTCCATTTCGATGTCCGTGTCCCAGCCGTATTTATAGGTTCCGACCTCACGCACCGCATCCACGGTTTCCTGATCGACACCCTCTTTCACCTGGGTCTGGTCCAAAGCGGCCATAACTTACCCTCCGTCAGATCACGCGGCGCGCGCGCGATGCTTTTTCTCTTTCTCAAGCCACGTTTCGGCGAAACGCAGCACATCTTCTTCCGTTGTCCGAGGTCCCAGCGATACGCGGATTGCGCTGCTGGCCGTTTCCTCGTCAAATCCCATGGCGGTAAGCACCGCGCTGGAACGAACCTTGCCGCTGGAACAGGCAGAGCCCGCACTGACCGCAAATCCCGACAGGTCCATTTGCATAACCTGGGTTTCGCCCTTCCACCCGGGCGCAGCAAAACACAGGGTGTTCGGCAGGCGTTGCCGCCCTTTCCCGACAAAAATAGGTGATTTTACAGCGGCCTCAAGAGCGTTTTCTAGAATATTTCTAAATTCTTCGATCTGCTCCCAAACGCCATTGGCCAGATCCCGCATCGCAGCTTCAGCTGCGGCCCCGAACCCCACGATACCAATGACATTTTCGGTTCCTGACCTGCGGCCCATTTCCTGGCCGCCCCCCTTGATCTGTGCTGCCAGATCGGTTCCGCGCCGCATCACAACGGCCCCGACACCCTTTGGACCGCCCAGTTTATGCGCCGAGACCAGGGCCATCTGTGCATTCATCCAGTTGAACGCGACGGGCAGCTTGCCAAAAGCCTGTGTGGCGTCTGTCACGGCTAGGCCGGACGGCAGTGTTTGAACAATCCCCGTCTCTGAGTTTGCCAATTGCAATGTCGACATTTCGGGCGCGATTACCTGCACGTCTCCGGCCTCGGAAACCGTAAGATCCTCTTTGATCCAAGCTCTTACCGCGTCATGTTCAATCGCCGCGCCGTGCAATTGGCGCCCCGACAAGGCCAGCGCCGAACCTTCGGTTGACCCAGATGTAAAGACGATATCCGCTCCATCCGCCCCAAAGGCCGATGCAACCTGGGCCCGGGCGCGCTCGATCAGAGCTTTGGCGGCCCGACCTTCCGCATGAACCGACGAGGGATTGCCGCAGACATCCATCGCCGCAATCATCGCGTCCCTCGCTTCGGGGCGCAGCGGCGTTGTTGCATTGTGATCCAGATAAACACGTTTCATGGATACATCTTTTTGCCGACAGGCTTCATTTCATATCCCGCCCGTTCAGATCATTCATCTACAACGGAAAACAGGCTCGGAACGGCCGGGCACGGGGCGAGGTCGTTCTTGATCACATCTGACAAACGGGTTTGATGCAGGAACACATAGACATGCGCACTGAGACTTTCCCAAAGCCGATTGGTCAATGATTGAGCGCGGCTGCCGGACGAGGCCCCGGACGCTCCGGCCCCTTTTTGCAGCGCATCAACGGTTTCGTCCACGGCCGCCAGAATTTCGACGACACGAATTTCGGATGCCGGGCGTGCCAGTCGATACCCGCCGCCGGGCCCCCGCACGGAAGACACCAAGTCCGCCCGGCGGAGTTTGACGAAGAGCTGCTCGAGATATGGCAACGAAATGTCCTGCCTCTCGGAGATTTCCCCGAGCGTCACCAGTCGTTCCGTCGGCTGGAGCGCAATATCCGCCAGGGCGACCATTGCGTAACGGCCTTTGGTCGACAGCTTCATTCCATGTCCCCTTTCAGCAGGATTTGCGCGAAATCATTGACGCCGACGTTGCCAGTGCGTATCTCCGACTGACAGCGCTGGTATGCGCCAAGCAATATAATTAGAACCGTTCTAAGGTGCCCGACGATTATCGTCAAGTATATCCGGGCATCGGTACGAAAAAGACAGGACCAAAGCACACATGCCCGAGGTGATTTTTCCCGGACCCGAAGGCCGCCTGGAAGGCCGCTACCACCCGCAAAAGGAAAAAGACGCACCGATCGCCATCGTGCTTCACCCGCACCCTCAGTTCGGCGGGACCATGAACAACAAGGTGGTCTACAATCTGCACTATGCCTTCTACAACATGGGTTTCACCGTGTTGCGCTTTAACTTCCGCGGCGTCGGTCGCAGCCAGGGCGAGTATGATCAGGGCGTGGGCGAGCTGAGCGATGCGGCGTCGGCGCTGGACTACCTGCAATCGATGAACAACAATTCGAAACACTGCTGGGTCGCAGGTTTCTCGTTCGGTGCGTGGATCGGTATGCAACTGCTGATGCGCCGCCCTGAGATCACGGGGTTCATCAGTGTATCGCCCCCTGCAAACATGTATGACTTTTCGTTCCTTGCCCCCTGCCCGTCTTCCGGCCTGATCATCAACGGCACCGCTGACAGGGTGGCGCCACCGGCTGACACGACCTCGCTGGTGAACAAGCTGCACGAGCAGAAGGGAATCACCATCACTCACACCGAAGTGGAAGGTGCAGATCACTTCTTTCAGGATCGTCATATGGATACGCTGATCACCAATGTCAGCGACTATGTGAAACGCCGCCTGACCGAGAACACCCGCTGATGTCCGACACCATCACATCTCTTGCCGCCAAACTGGCCGAAGATACGATGAAGGTTATGGATGAGACAGGCGAAGACAGGTTCTTTGTCGAAGTTGGTGAAGTGCTCGGGGCCGCGTCTCAGTCTCTGGAAGAGGCGTTTCTGACGGAAATCCGTGTTCGGTTGGCTGAACGGAAAGCCAGGCAGTACGTGATCAAACGCTTGTCTGCGCATCGCGCAAAGCAGAAGGCGATCGAAAAGCAATGACCGACCGTCTGTCGGCGCAAATCGCATTTCTGAAACGGGCCGACGAACTGAAAATGGTCGAGCGGGCAAATGTCCTGCTTGATCAGTCCAGACCCGAAAAATCGGCCGAACACAGCTGGCATCTGGCCTTGTGGGCCCTTGTCATGGCCCCGTTGGCAGGGCCGGATGTCTCGATTGATCGGGTCATACGCATGCTGTTGCTGCATGACCTGGTTGAAATCGTTGTCGGCGACCATCCAATCCACCTTAAGACTGACTGGAACTTGGTTGCCAAAGCTGAGCAAGCTGCAGCCAAAGAACTGTTTGGGCTTTTGCCAAAGGATCAGGCCGATGCGTTTCACGCTGTCTGGCGTGAATTTGAAGAGGATCAGACCGCCGACGCCCGGTTTGCAAAGGTTCTGGATCGTTGTCAGCCACTGTTTCAGGTTCTGTGTGCCCCGAACCCAGATCCGGATCACGTGGACATAGCGCGTTCAAATCTCGAAGGCGGTCGCGCCGCCTATCTGGAAAAGGTTTTTCCACTGGCCTACGAGCACGCCGCAAACCTGCTGGCTGGTGCAGATTCGCAGGCCAACGCGTTTACGACACGGCTGGCGTTTCTGACCGAAGCTGATCAGCTGAAGTCTGTTCTCCGTGCCTCGCGGCTGATGGCGGGTGATCGTTTCGAAAACTCGGCAGAACACTCATGGCACATCATGCTCTACGCCTGGGTCCTGGCTGAAAACGCGCCCCCGGGGGTCAGTGTTGGTCGGGTCCTTCAGATGCTGTTGCTGCACGATATCGTTGAAATCGACGCTGGCGACAATCCGATCCACGGGCAGGTCGATCACGCAGCGCAAGCAGCCAAGGAACAAGCGGCCGCCAAGCGCTTGTTCGGGTTGCTGCCCGACACGCAATGCAACACCTTCACGACACTGTGGCACGAGTTTGAAGCGGCAGACAGCCCCGACGCCAGGTTCGCCAAAGCCGTTGATCGTTTTCAGACACCTGTCGCCAATCTGGAAACCGGTGGCGGATCGTGGGTCGATTACAAGGTAACATATGCCCAGCTTGAGGCACGCGTTCAGCCTGCGATTGCAGCAGGTTCTCCCGGGCTGTGGGATTGGCTGCAACCGCAACTGGCTGCACACTTCCAGAGCGTCGAGGCTGTACACCACTAGGCAGAAAAGAAAAAAGGAGCCCGACGGCTCCTTTTTCCCTGCTAAGCTCTACGTGGCGCTTAAAAAACACTACTACCATCAAACTGTTCAACCATGTTGGCTGCTTCAACTTCGACGGACCCCCCGTCAGCAAGCCACCCAATCGCCACTATCAGACCCGCAGCAAATATTACGGATTTCGAAAATGTCGTCATAACTCAAAACTCAATAACAAATCATAAAATACGTTGAGAAGACTACACCAATTCGATTCTCTGAATAGTCAGGTATACCTGACCTCAGATGGTATTCTCATATCCTCAGACCCAAAAAATCGCCTTGCCCACCCCTTCGGTTTCATGCTCAACGCGAGGGTATCTTTCCTGTTTCGAGGATCAAAATGCCCCAAGCGTATCTGTATCTGATGCTGGCTGTTGTTGCGGAAACCATTGGCACCACGGCCTTGCAGGCCAGTCAACAATTCACCCGGTTCTGGCCGTCCGTCCTTGTGGTCGTGGGGTACGGACTCGCATTTTATCTCATGGCGCTGACGCTGAAATACATGCCTGTCGGTATCGTTTATGCGATCTGGTCCGGTCTGGGCATCTTTCTGATCGCCGTGATCGGATTCATCGTGTTCGGCCAAAGGCTGGATTGGCCTGCGATCCTGGGGTTGACGTTGATCTTGTCCGGAATCCTGATCATTCACCTCTTTTCCAAGACTGCCGGTCACTGATCATCGGTTAGGGCTGGTATATTTTGTCGCGCCGCGCTATGCGCGCGGCAACTTCCCGTTCAAAGGCTGACCTCTCATGGACCTGCGCAACATCGCAATCATCGCTCACGTGGACCACGGCAAGACGACCCTGGTGGATGAGCTGCTCAAACAATCCGGCGCGTTCCGGGAAAACCAGGCCGTGGCGGAACGCGCCATGGACAGCAACGATCTGGAGCGCGAGCGTGGCATCACCATTCTGGCCAAGGCAACTTCGGTCGAATGGAAAGACACACGCATCAACATCGTCGACACCCCCGGCCACGCCGATTTCGGTGGTGAGGTCGAGCGTATCCTCAGCATGGTCGATGGCGTTGTCCTGCTGGTTGACGCCGCCGAAGGCCCGATGCCGCAGACCAAATTCGTGACGTCGAAGGCGTTGGCGCTGGGCCTGCGCCCGATCGTGGTTCTGAACAAGGTCGACAAGCCGGATGCGGAACCTGATCGCGCACTGGATGAATGCTTTGACCTGTTCGCAAACCTCGGTGCCGATGATGATCAATTGGATTTCCCGGCCATGTATGCCTCAGGCCGTTCAGGCTGGGCGGATATGGAGCTGGACGGCCCGCGCAAGGACCTGAGCGCACTGTTTGATCTGATCGTCGATCACGTTCCTGCCCCGAAACAGATCGCGCATAAGGGCGAGCCGTTCCGGATGCTGGCCACCACTTTGGGCAGCGATCCTTTCATCGGCCGCATTCTGACGGGTCGTGTGGAAAGCGGCACATTGAAAGCTGGCGACAGCCTGAAAGCCCTGAGCCGTGACGGATCGTTGATCGAAAACTTTCGCGCCTCAAAAATATTGGCATTCCGTGGGCTGGCACAGCAACCTATCGATGTGGCCGAAGCCGGTGACATCGTCACCATCGCCGGCATGAGCAAAGCCACCGTGGCGGATTCTCTGGTTGCTCCGCAGGTCGAAGAAGCCCTGCCTGCACAGCCCATCGACCCGCCGACGATCACCGTAACTTTTGGCATCAATGATTCTCCGTTGGCCGGTCGTGACGGCAAGAAGGTTCAGTCGCGCGTCATCCGTGATCGCCTGATGA
The DNA here is from genome assembly GCF_013110635.1 of Ruegeria sp. HKCCD6604. Lineage (NCBI taxonomy): Bacteria > Pseudomonadati > Pseudomonadota > Alphaproteobacteria > Rhodobacterales > Roseobacteraceae > Ruegeria > Ruegeria sp. HKCCD6604. The sequence goes on from NZ_WVQW01000001.1 coordinate 407,025, forward strand.
AAGAAGCCGAATCCAATGTCGCGATTCGCGTCACCGACACACCCGGCGGCGAGGCTTTCGAGGTTGCGGGCCGCGGCGAATTGCAGATGGGTGTTCTGATCGAGAACATGCGCCGTGAAGGGTTCGAACTCAGCATCTCGCGCCCGCAGGTTCTGTTCCGCGAGGAAAACGGCCAGCGGCTGGAACCGATCGAGGAAGTCACCATTGACGTTGACGATGAATACTCGGGCGCCGTGATCGAAAAGATCACCGGGGCCCGCAAAGGTGAGTTGGTCGAGATGCGCCCGGCAGGTGCAGGCAAGACCCGCATCATTGCCCACGTACCGTCCCGTGGCCTGATTGGCTATCACGGCGAATTCCTGACTGACACCCGCGGCACAGGCGTTCTGAACCGCGTGTTCCATGGCTGGGCGCCGCACAAAGGCCCGATCCCGGGCCGCCGGGCGGGTGTTCTGATCTCTATGGAGAATGGCCAAGCCGTGGCCTATGCCCTGTGGAACCTGGAGGAGCGTGGCCGGATGTTTGTCGGTCCTCAAACGGATGTCTATCAAGGCATGGTGATTGGCGAGCATTCTCGTGACAATGATCTGGAAGTGAACCCGCTGAAAGGCAAGAAGCTGACAAACGTACGCGCCAGTGGCTCGGACGATGCGGTTCGTCTAACGCCGCATATTCAGTTCTCGCTGGAAGAGGCTATTGCTTATATTGACGACGACGAACTGGTCGAAGTCACCCCGAATGCAGTGCGCTTGCGCAAGCGTTATCTTGACCCGCACGAGCGCAAGCGGATGGCCAAGTCGGCCTGATTTACCCGGCAGACCGCTGCCGCAATCGGAAACAATTGCCCAAGTGTGGCAATTTTGCGTCCAAACGGACGAAAGATAAAAAACGGACAACCGGGCACTACGCCCGGTTTTCAATTGAAAAGATTAATATTTCTTCTTTAGGTTGCATTAATTCTCCATCACTCCCCCAATCCACATATTGTGATTGAGACCCGTTTAAGGTGAAATTGTGCCAGTTGTGTGACGTCGTTCATAAACACACTCGCTTCGGTGGTTCATATGAACACGTAGTAAAGTATCGAGTTTCGAGGAGTTCCAAATGGGTATCCGGTCCCGCAATATCCCGCTGTATTTTGTTGCTACGACGTTTTTGTTTTCGCCCGCGGGCGAAGCTTTCGCAGCCGGAACATGTACCGTTCAAACAGCCAGACAATCCGCAGCATCCGCACAGGTGTTATGTGAGTGCGACGCTGTGACATCGGGCATGATCCGATACATTCAACGCCGGCACGATTTCGATCAAATTCTGGCGCGTGTTGGAGCTGAATGTACACCACTTGCAGACTTGCTTTCTGATTTTCCCACGGCCTCGATCGGCGCAAGTGATCAGCGGTCCGGAGATGGTCCGTCCGATGAGACAGTCGACAGCAGCCCGGATTTCGGAGGAGGCGGCGGTTTAAGCGGTGGAACTGGCGGTACAAGCGGTGAAAATGGCGGCACCGGCGGCGGTGGCACTGGCCGAGGGGGCGAAGGCAGCGGCTCTGGCGGCGGAGGAGAAAGCGGCGGCGGCGGCGAAAACGAAGGCGGCGGTGAAAACGAAGGCGGTGGCGAAAACGAAGGCGGCGGTGAAAACGAAGGCGGCGGTGAAAACGAAGGCGGTGGCGAAAACGAAGGCGGCGGTGAAAACGAAGGCGGCGGTGAAAACGAAGGCGGCGGCGAAAACGAAGGCGGCGGCGAAACGTTCTGATTTGGAAGCAAAAATACCGGTGCAAGAGTCGATTGCACCGGTATTAAGCTTCTCAAAAAGATTTCCAGTTTTCCTCAGCTATGCCCGTAAACACCAACCCAACGTCCGGGCCGGTTCGGGTCTTGCATGCGAAGGAACAGGTACCGCGTTGCCGTCCAGGGTTTGATACGGTTTGTGAGGTTGTCCAAAACCAAATCACCGTTTGAAGAGCGATACACCAGCACCGCATGAGGCACCCGACGCGTGTCCAGAACCGTAGCGATCAACAATTTACTTGGATCGACCCCGGCATGGATCAAATCTCTTTTCTTCAACAGCGCGAAGTCTTCGCAATCGCCGCCCCTGGCCGTCGGAAGCGCCCAACGCTCGGTCATCTTGTACTGGGATTGATCGGTGACTTCTCGCGTCGATCTGTTCACGCGCCGATTTATCTGTTCGACAACCTTCAGTTCTTGCTGGCTGGACAGGGATACGGAACGTTTTTCGGCACAGGCCCATTTGTACTCAGCGCACAGGTTGGCCGCCCCTGACGGTGGCGGAGAGGCCGCGACACTTGGGATAAACCCGTTCCCGGACGCATGTGCTATGGGGGCTATGGCGATGGTGCAAACGCCCAAAAAACTGATGCTGAAAGCCCGCACTGAAACCGGCAGAAGTCTTGCACCAAACCGCTTGGCCAGATTTGTGAAGTGTTTCATGCCTGTACCCCAATCCGATGTTCTTCGTACGATTGCACGTCAAACAGGGTCGCATTCCGATTCGTGAAACTATCCGCGAACAACCCCGCTCAGGCAATCACCTAAAAAGTTGAAGGGGAAAAAGGGCGGAAATTCGTCCGTCAATCTGACCTTTTTGCGCAAGAATTTGGGTCACGCAGCCACAATTCAGGCGCTAAACGCGCAAATCCGCGATAGCATGGCAGTATAAGAGATTGAAATAATGCAAAAATAAACCCAGACCCCTGTTGACGGGCTGAGCTCCCTTGACCGATTGTTGGCATAAGCCAATGATTGCCTATTGGTTGCCCGTTCACCGGGCAAACCGCGCTACACTTCGTGAACGCAGACGTTCACTCCGTGATTTCAACCACAACCAATTCACGTTCACTGGCGTCGCGCGCATGACTCAATGCTTCTTGATACTCAACCGAGTTGTAGCATTCCACAGCCGCTTCAAGCGACGGGAAACGGGCAACAACGTTGCGTGGCCGTTCCTTGCCTTCCAACTGAACGTAACGCGCCGCACGGGCGATGAAAGTGCCCCCGTGCTTGGCAATGGTCGGCCCGGCCAATTCGGCATATTTTCCATACGCCTCGGCATCGGTCACCGTCACATGTGCAATCCAGAGTGCGGCCATCTTACCCTCCCAAAACCTGTTCTGCGGCCTTGATCGCCGAATCCGCGTTTGACGCATCCCGTCCACCGCCCTGGGCCATATCCGGGCGGCCGCCGCCGCCCTTGCCGCCCAATTCCACCACGGCGGCCTTGACCAGATCGACCGCCGAAACGGTTCCTGTCAGGTCTTCGGTGACGCCAGCCGCTACCGCGGCCTTGCCGCCGGTATCCGCGATGAGCAACACCGCCCCCGACCCAAGACGCGCCTTGTGTTCGTCGATCAATGCCGGAAGATCCTTGCCGGACACCCCGCTGAGGGCCTGCGCTATGAACTTCACGCCGTTCACATCACGCGCTTCGGCACCGCCGCCCTGCCCGCTCCCGCCGGCCATCGCCAGATCTCGACGCAGTTGAGCCACTTCGTTCTGCAATGACTTGCGTTCCTCCAGCAGGCTTTTCACGCGGGCCACCACATCATCCGGCTGCGCCTTCAGTTCCGACGCCACCTGCGCAAGACGATGATCCTGTGCCGAAAGGTAACGGAGCGCTTCATCCCCGGTCAGTGCCTCGATGCGGCGGACGCCTGCACTGCTTGCGCTGTCGCCCAGGATGACAAAGGTGCCGATGTCACCCGTCTGGCGCACATGGGTGCCGCCGCACAGTTCGATCGACCAGGTTTCGCCATCATGGCCCTTGCCCGTAGGAGCCTTGCCCATCGAAACAACACGCACCTCGTCACCGTATTTCTCGCCGAACAGTGCCTGCGCGCCCAGTTTGCGTGCGTCATCCGGTGTCATGACCCGTGTCTCGACAGCCGAGTTCTGGCGGATGAAACCGTTCACCTCACGTTCGATCTTCTGGATTTCCTCCAGGCTCAGCGCTTTGGAATGGCTGAAGTCGAACCGCAGACGATCCGCCGCATTCAGCGAGCCGCGCTGCGCCACATGGTCGCCCAGCGTTTCCCGCAGCGCTTCATGCAGCAAGTGCGTGGCCGAATGGTTGGCCCGGATTGCCGTGCGGCGCGCATGATCGACTTCCAGCTCGACAGAATCGCCTTTTGACACGGCACCGCTGAAGACCGTCACCTTATGTGCATAGACCTTCCCATCGGCGAATTTTCTGGTGTCCTCCACCCGGCTGAGGTGATCGCGATCTTCAAGACGCCGCAACTCGCCGGTGTCGCCCACCTGGCCACCAGCTTCGCCATAAAACGGCGTCTGGTTCACCACGACCCAGCCGCTGTTTCCCGCTTCGATCTTGTCAACCAAGGCACCGTCGACAACCAGTGCCACAACCTGAGCTTCGGCTTTCTCGGTGTCATAGCCAAGGAAGTCGGTCGCCCCGGCGCTGTCCAGAACATCGAACCATACCGCCTGATCCGCGGCTTCACCGGACCCGGCCCAGGCAGCCCGCGCTTTGGCCTTTTGTTCGGCCATCGCCGTTTCAAAGCCTTCGGTGTCAACTGTCCGGCCTTTTTCACGCAGAGCATCCTGTGTCAGGTCCAGTGGGAAACCGTAGGTGTCATACAGTTTGAATGCCGCTTCACCGGACAAAGGCGCCCCCTCGGAAAGGCCGGACACCTCATCGTCCAGCAGCCTCAACCCCCGGTCCAGCGTCTGCTTGAAACGCGTTTCTTCAAGCAACAAGGTCTCTTCGATCAATGGCTGTGCCTGGGTCAACTCGGCATAGTGACCGCCCATCTGTTGGACCAATGCCGGGACAAGCCGGTGCATGACCGGATCCTTAGCACCCAACAGATGCGCATGACGCATGGCACGACGCATGATGCGGCGTAGAACATAACCGCGGCCATCATTGCTGGGCATCACGCCATCCGCAATCAGGAACGAAGTCGAACGCAGGTGGTCCGCGATCACACGGTGGTGTACGTTCTGATCCCCGTAAGGATCCACGCCAGTCGCATCGGCCGAGGCCTCGATCAGTGCCTTGAACAGATCGGTGTCATAGTTGTCATGGCTGCCCTGCAACAATGCGCCGATCCGCTCGAGCCCCATGCCCGTATCGATCGACTGCATGTCGAGCTCGACCATCGAGCCGTCTTCGAACTGCTCGTTTTGCATGAAGACGACGTTCCAGATTTCAATGAACCGATCGCCGTCCTCTTCGGCAGAGCCCGGAGGACCACCCCAGATGTGGTCTCCGTGGTCGTAGAAGATCTCGGTACACGGGCCGCAGGGGCCGGTCGGGCCCATCTGCCAGAAATTGTCGCTGGTGGCGATGCGGATGATCCGGTCTTCGGGTACACCGACCTTTTTCCAGATTTCAAACGCTTCGTCATCGGTATGATAGACCGTTGTCAGCAGGCGGTTCTTGTCGATCCCAAATTCCCTGGTGATCAGCTCCCACGCGAATGGGATCGCTTCGTGTTTGAAGTAATCACCAAACGAGAAGTTCCCCAACATCTCGAAGAATGTATGGTGGCGCGCCGTGTAACCCACATTGTCGAGATCGTTGTGCTTGCCGCCGGCACGCACGCATTTCTGCGCCGTGGTGGCGCGCTTGTAGTCACGTGTTTCCAATCCGGTGAACAGGTTCTTGAACTGCACCATGCCCGAATTGACGAACATCAGCGTCGGGTCGTTGCGCGGCACCAGCGGGCTGGACGCCACGACCTCATGCCCCTGTTTTTCAAAGTAGTTCAGAAAGGTCGATCGGATGTCGTTCAGGGTTGGCATAGGGCTCTCTCGGCGCACAAAAAACTTGGTCCCCGCAGGTTTATCCCCCTGTCAAACGAGTGTCTACAGCAGAGGCGTGTCCGAACGAAACAAGGCGGCCCGGGGACCGCCTTGTTCATGGTGTTTTCAACACAACATGTAGGGTCGGGAACGTACCGCACCCCGTCAGCGATCGTCAGGCTTCAAGGATGTCATCATCCTCGGCTGCGCCCGGAGGCATGTCGAAATCCAGCCCGTGAGCCGCCCGAATCTTGTCTTCGATCTCAAAGGCAATGCGGCTGTTGTCGCGCAGATATTGTTTGGCATTCTCACGCCCCTGCCCGATCCGTTCGTCGCCATAGCTGAACCATGACCCTGACTTTTCGACCACACCGGCTTTGACACCCAGATCCAGCAGTTCGCCCATCTTGCTGATGCCTTCGCCGTACATGATGTCGAATTCCACCTGCTTGAAGGGGGGTGCAACCTTGTTTTTGACGACCTTGACGCGCGTCTGGTTGCCAACAACTTCGTCCCGGTCCTTGATCGCGCCGATGCGCCGGATATCCAGACGGACCGAGCTGTAGAATTTCAGTGCATTACCGCCGGTGGTGGTTTCGGGGCTGCCGAACATCACGCCGATTTTCATCCTGATCTGGTTGATGAAGATCACCATGCAGTTCGAGCGGCTGATCGAGCCCGTCAGTTTCCGCATCGCCTGGCTCATCAGACGGGCCTGAACGCCGACATTGCTGTCACCCATGTCGCCTTCCAGTTCGGATTTCGGCGTCAGCGCCGCAACCGAATCGACCACGACCATGTTGACCGCGCCCGAGCGCACCAGTGTATCGGTGATCTCCAGCGCCTGCTCTCCGGTATCGGGCTGCGAGATCAGAAGCTCATCCAGATCAACGCCCAGCTTTCGCGCATATTGCGGGTCCAGTGCGTGCTCGGCGTCAACAAAGGCGCAGACGCCGCCGCGTTTCTGCTGTTCTGCAATGCAATGCAGCGTCAGCGTCGTCTTCCCCGAGCTTTCGGGGCCATAAATCTCTACAATCCGCCCCATGGGCAGACCGCCGATTCCCAACGCAATATCCAGCCCGAGCGAGCCTGTCGAACTTGCGTCGATGTCCTGTTTGGCGCCTTCGCCAAGCTTCATGATGGAGCCTTTGCCGAACTGCCGTTCGATCTGGGCCAGCGCGCTGTCGAGCGCCTTTTGCTTGTCTGCGTTTTTCTTGTCGCTCATTGTCAGAAGATCCGCCATTGTCCTGTCGCCTTCCCTTTTGTCACACCCTTGATCGGGCGGCAATCGCTGCTTTGTTCGCCTCTTGTTCCTTATGGGACCAAAAGAAGAACATTTCAATAAAAACTTACGGGATTTAGTCTTCAGTAATTGTATTAAGAAGTCCTTTACGACAATCTGCGCGCATAGCCGGATGACAATTGGAGCAATTAAATGCTTGTTTTCTATGAGGAACGCCTTGCCTTCCTTGCCGTTCCGAAAACCGGCAGCACGGCTTATCACACGGCGTTGCGGGATCGCGCTGATATCGTTGTCACTCATCCGCCCGAGCTCAAACATGCTCCGGTGCGCAGGTATGATCGGTTTTTCCAGAACGTTTTTCGGAAGATGTACGATACCGAGATGGAGATCCTGGCAGTTGTTCGCGAACCCGTTGACTGGCTGGGCAGCTGGTATCGATTTCGCAGCCGCGCCGATCTGGTCGGCCACGTCCATTCGACCCGAGACATGAGTTTCGATGCGTTTGTGCAAGCCTATATGACAAACCCGCGCCCGGATTTTGCCGATGTTGGCAGCCAAAGCCAGTTTTTCCGTACCCGCAGCAATGGTCGCGGCGCCACGCATATCTTCAAATACGAAAACCAGGACAAAATTCTCGACTTCCTGCAAGCGCGACTGAATATGCAGATCGACCTGCCGCAAGAGAATGTATCACCTCCGGGTGATCTGACGCTGACGCCCGAGACACGGCAGAAATTTCGCAAAAGACACGCAGAGGAATTCGTTCTCCACGATGCAGCCTTGTAGGGAGTTCAGTTCAGCTGTTGGAAAACCGCCTCGGTCAACTGGGTGAGTGAAAACGGCTTGGGCAGGAAGGTCGAATAGGCGATCTCGGGTTCTGAATCGCCAAAGGCACCTTCCGTGTAACCCGATACGAAGACCACGCGGGCGTCCGGGCGTGTTTCCCGAGCTTTGCGCACCCACGTCGGCCCATCCATGCCGGGCATGACCACATCCGTTACGAATACGTCCACGTTCAAAGACGGATCGTCCAGAAGCCGCAGGGCTTCCTCGGCCGAATCCGCCTCCAGCACGGTATAGCCCTTGAGCCGCAGGGCCCGGGTTGCAAAGGCGCGGACCGGCGCTTCGTCTTCAACCAAAAGCACGACGCCCTCTCCTTGCCGGGCGCTTTGGGCTTCGGGCTGGGCCGGAGTGTCCTGTTCAGCCTCTGCCACCGTGGCGCAAACCGGTAGAAAGACAGTGAATTCGGTGCCTCGACCCACCGTACTGTCGACAAAGATGAAACCGCCCGTCTGCTTGACGATACCATACGCTGTTGAAAGCCCAAGCCCTGTCCCCTCGCCCGTACGCTTTGTCGTATAGAACGGCTCGAAGACCTTTTGCAGTTTGTCGGCAGGAATTCCCACACCGCTGTCCATGACCCTGACCGTAACGTATTCGCCGGGCTGGACGGTCGCCCTGTCCCTGCTGAGCGGTTGCGACAGGTTCAACACCTCGGTCTCGATACGGATCTCGCCCCCGTCAGGCATGGCATCGCGCGCGTTGACGACAAGATTCATCAACACCTGCTCCAACTGCCGTTTGTCCGCCCGAACCGGCTTTAACACCGGATCATGGCTGAGGGTCAGCAGAACTTTCTCGCCCACAAGGCGGTTCAACAAGTGAATGAGATCCGAGATCGTGTCGCGCAAATCCAAGACTTCGGGCCTGAGAGTCTGTTTGCGCGAGAATGCCAGAAGCTGGCTGACCAGCGCAGCGGCCCGGTTGGCGTTCTGATTGATCTGAACCAGATCCCCATAATCCGGGTCATTCTGATCGTGACGCAACAACAACAGATCGCAGTGCCCGGAAATGGCCGTCAGCAGGTTGTTGAAATCATGTGCAACCCCGCCGGCCAATTGACCCACAGCTTGCATTTTCTGCCCTTGGACGAATTGAGCCTCCAAAGTCTTCAACTCGGTCGCATCATTCAGAACCGCGATCAGACAGATCTTACCATCGACAGCGACACGGCTCAGCGTGACCTGTACGAAGACTTCCTTGTCTTTTCGGGTCAACTGAAGAAACTCGGATCGTTGCGCATCTTCTTGCGCGGCCGTCCGCGCAAGCCAATCCAGAATGGGGTGCCCCATACCCCGCATGATGTCGGCTATGTTCGTGCCTTCCAGGTTTTCATTTCCCAGCAGCTTATTCGCCAGCCTGTTGGCATTCAGAATGGCCCCCGCCGGAGACAGGGTGAGGACCGGAACTGGAAGATCTGCAAAAGACGTGCTGGCCCCGGGCGCCGGAGTTTCAATGAGCGGCACCAAACCAAGGCTTCGTTCCTTGCTGGATCGGGAAAGCTCCGTCACAGCGACCGGTATCATTCCGTCCTGTGACTTGATAATGTTTGAGGCTCCGATCCGGGGGTCGGCATCACCGAAGATGTCGCGAACCCGACCGGGACGCGGCCCAAGCAACTTTTTCGCCGCCGGATTCGGGCGCACCACGTCATCCGCGCATCCGATGGTCAGAACCGGCAGGTTGAGAGACTGCCAGCTTTCCTGTTCTGACTGTTGAAACCGCCAGCAAAAAATGTCGGGAGCCAATAGAAACACGGTTACACTGCTTGTGTTTCCCCTGATCACGCAGTCTTCGCGGGCCCGACCGAATGATCGGGCCTGAGATTGCAACCTCAACAAAATCACCTGAGGGGTCGAGAACGTCGAACTGAGGCAGTTTTCAAGGCTGGCTCCTTTCGCCGCACCGAACTGTTCCCGCGCTGATGCGTTGGACGCCAGAACGTCGCCATAGGTGTTTGCGATCAGGAAAGGTGACTCTTCCTGTTCTGCAAACGCGGCCATGACGGCAGTGGTTTGCTGCGCATGTCTGGCGTCGATCTGGCCTTTGATCACGACGCATAGTGCCACAATCAAAAGCGAAGTTCCCGCGACCATCATGCCCATGGTCCAATTCGGTGGCAGCAACCCAACCATGGGGGCAATGCTGATCAACAATGCCACCGCCACCAACGACCATAGACGAGATGCGGAAGGCGTGTGGACAAGAGATGGGTCGCTGAAAAATTCTGCTGTGTCAGACATAAACGGCTCGGGCGCAAAGTTATCCGCTATAACGGCAAAAATTGGTTAATTCCCGCTTAACGGCGTTCGGAAAGCAGCGATCTACCCAAGGTTGTTATTTGCCAAAAGCTCAGCGCGTCAAGTGCGACGTAAAGAACCCGTCAGATTCGTGTGTAACGTGCCACGTTTTCCGGAAGGTTTCCCGCCACTGGGAAAAATGATCCAGAAAATCGTCTATGATCGCGCCGTTTTCATCGTTCAGAACCGAACAGGTTGCGTAAGCCAGCAGGCCGCCCGGATGCACCAAAGGCACAATGTCAGATAGAATACGGGCCTGAATGGTGGTGAGGTCCCGCAAGCGATCCTCGGACAAGGCCCATTTCCCGGCCGGCGCCCTTCGCCACGATCCGCTGCCAGAGCACGGCGCATCAACCAAAACCACATCAAACGGATCAACACCTGTAAGGTCATCGGAGTTGAGGATGGTTATCTTTGCACCTGCTCGTTCCGCCCGGGTCGGAATATCCTTCATGCGACCGGCATTCACATCATGTGCAAACACTTCGACGCCCTCGTGCGCTGCAAGCGCCAGCGCCTTGCCGCCGCCACCCGCGCAATAATCCAGAACACGCATCCCCGGCCGCAGATCCAGCGCGGCCACGACCGCCTGGCTTGCAGCGTCCTGAAGCTCGACCAGACCCCGGGCATAGGCCTGGCTTTGGGCAATGCGCCGGGCCCCCTCTGTCACCTCGAGCGCGGTTTGGCATACCTGAACCGGATGGGCGATCACGCCCTCGGACTTCAAGGCATCGATGGCCCCAGCAAGATCGGTTTTTCGCAAGTTGACCCGCAGGTGAACGGGCGCCCGGTTCTGCAATGACATCACGCAAGGAACCAAGACATCCTTCAGAGAGTCAACGAACCGAGGCCACAGCCACTCCGGAATGTCATATCTCTCGGCCTCGGACGCGAAATCTCGCGCCGTTTCCGTTTCCTCAACCGGCATCGGAGCGTGACGGTCGCCGGTGAATAGGTCGGCCAGATCCCAGCCTGACGCACGGGTCGCACCGATCATCAAACCGCGCCCGGTGTCGGACCCTCCCAACGCAGCGTACGAGCGCTTACGTCGTAGCGCGTCGAATACGTGATCGCGAATGGCTGCCCTATCCTTGGATCCGGCAAAGCGACTGCGCCGCGCCCAGCCGGTAAGTGCTTTTTCGACCGGCGCGCCAGCCAGAACATCATCCAGAATTTCGATCGAGGCCTGAACACGGGCGGCGGGTGTCATTGTGGAATACCTCGGCGGAAATGGGCCCGGCTGGCCGATCCAAGTGGCAAGTAGGCACCCGTTCCCGGGTGCCTTGTGTCTTGCTGGATGGCTTACATGACCCGGTAGTTCGGGCTTTCGCGGGTGATCTGAACGTCATGCACGTGGCTTTCCTTCAGACCGGCGCCCGTAATTTTCACGAAATTGCAGTTCTTGCGCATCTCTTCGATGGTGGCGCAGCCGGTATACCCCATCGCCGCACGCAAGCCGCCAACCAGCTGGTGGATCACGGCACTGGCCGAGCCTTTGTAGGGCACCTGCCCTTCGATGCCTTCGGGCACCAGTTTGTCATTGGCTGCATCTTTCTGGAAATAGCGGTCGGCTGATCCGCGCGCCATTGCACCCAGGCTGCCCATCCCGCGATAGGATTTGAACGAACGGCCCTGATACAGGATCACCTCGCCCGGGCTTTCGTCGGTGCCCGCAATCATCGACCCGACCATGGCACAGGATGCCCCGGCCGCGATCGCCTTTGCAAAGTCACCCGAGAACTTGATGCCCCCATCCGCGATGACCGGCACGTCGCCCGCTGCCGCCGCACAATCGCTGATCGCGGTCAACTGAGGCACACCAACCCCCGCCACCATCCGTGTAGTACAGATCGATCCCGGGCCGATGCCCACCTTGATCGCGTCGGCACCAGCATCGATCAGGGCTTTGGTCGCTTCTCCTGTTGCAACATTTCCGGCAATGATCTGAACCTCGTTCGACAGGGTCTTGACCCGCTTTACAGCGTCCAGCACGCCCTGCGAATGACCATGCGCCGTATCGACGACGATGATGTCGACACCCGAATCCACCAATTGTTCGGACCGTTCGAACCCGGCATCCCCGACCGACGTCGCCGCAGCAACCCGCAGGCGACCCAGGCGGTCCTTGCAGGCGGTTGGGTTCAAAACGGCCTGTTCCGTATCCTTCAGCGTCAGAAGACCGGTCAGCTTGCCTTCGCCATCGACAACCAGCAGCTTTTCGATACGGCGCGCCCGCATCAGGCTTTTGGCTTCTTCCAGATCGGCCGGTTCCTGTAGCATCGCCAGGTTTTCCGAAGTCATCATCGCGTGTACCGGCGTATCGTCCGAGTTTGCAAAGCGCATGTCTCGGTTGGTCAGGATACCCACCACGCGGCCCTGCTCGTCGACGACTGGAAAACCGGTGAAGTTGTAGCGCTGTACCAGCGCATTGGCGTCGGCCAATGTCTGATCCACCCGCAACGTCACGGGGTTATAGACAATACCGGATTCGAACCGCTTGACCCGGCGGACTTCGCGGGCCTGTTCTTCCACCGAAAGGTTCTTGTGTACCACACCGATGCCGCCCGCCTGAGCCATGGCAATGGCCATGCGCGCCTCGGTCACGGTGTCCATGGCCGAACTCAGCAATGGGATGTTCATGGTGATTTCGCGCGTCACACGCGTGGTCGTATCCGCCGTTGCCGGCAGCACGGAAGATGCGCCCGGAACCAGGAGAACGTCGTCAAAGGTAAGTGCCTCACGAATCTGCATCTGAATACCCCATGCAAAAGCCCGTTTGGCGGTGACCCTATTACATGGATTGAACCAAAGGAAAAGCCCTTGGGGGCAACTCTTTGGCTCTGGTTGTCGATGCAGTGGAAGAAAACGACGCTCGTTATGCAGATCGTGCCGCTGATGGCCTTTCCCTTTTCGCGCAAACCCATATCTTGCACGGCATACGCGCGAATATGAAAAGGTATGTCACTGATGACCACCGACCCTCTTGTCGTCTTTACCCCGTCCGGCAAACGCGGGCACTTCCCCGTCGGCACCCCAATTCTGACGGCGGCCCGTCAATTGGGGGTGGATCTGGATTCGGTCTGCGGGGGCCGCGGCATCTGTTCAAAGTGCCAGATCACACCCAGCTATGGCGAATTTCCCAAGCACGGCGTCACGGTGTCAGAGGATGCGTTGAGCGAATGGAACGCCGTCGAACACCGTTATGACGACAAGCGCGGTCTGAAACCGGGCCGCCGTCTGGGCTGTCAGGCCTCGGTTCAGGGCGATGTGGTGATCGACGTACCGCCCGAAAGCCAGGTGCACCGGCAGGTCGTGCGCAAGGCAGCCGCCGCGCGTGCCATCACGATGGACCCGGCCACGCGCCTTTACTTCGTTGTGGTGGAAGAACCCGACATGCATTCGCCCACCGGTGATCTGGAACGGCTCGAGCGCGCGTTGCGCGAACAGTGGGACATCGAAGCCGTCACGGCGGACCTGACGCTGATGTCCAAACTTCAACCGGTTCTGCGCAAGGGCAAATGGGAAGTCACCGTGGCGCTCCACAAAGGTCACAAGGACAGCGTGGCGCGTATCGTCGAAATCTGGCCCGGCCTGCATGAAGGCGGGCTGTATGGTCTGGCCATCGACCTCGGTTCGACCACCATCGCCGCGCATCTGACCGATCTGGAAACCGGCGAGGTCAAGGCATCCTCTGGCCTCATGAATCCCCAGATCCGGTTCGGCGAAGACCTGATGAGCCGTGTTTCGTATTCCATGATGAACCCCGGCGGCGATCAGGAGATGACCAAGGCAGTGCGCGAGGCAATCAATGACCTGGCCACGTCGATTGCCGAAGAGGCAGGCATAGATGCCTCTCTGATCGTGGAAACGGTGTTCGTCTGCAACCCGGTCATGCATCACTTGCTGCTGGGGCTGGACCCGGTGGAACTGGGTCAGGCCCCGTTTGCGCTGGCAACGTCGGAAAGCATGTCCCTGCCCGCCCGCGAGATGGATCTGACAACCATGAACCCACGCGCGCAGGTCTATATCCTGCCCTGTATCGCGGGCCATGTGGGCGCGGATTGCGCGGCGGTGGCCCTGTCCGAAGAACCCGGAAAGTCGCGGGATCTGGTTCTGATCGTCGACGTGGGCACCAACGCCGAAATCCTGCTGGGCAATACCAGCCGCGTGCTCGCCTGCTCCTCGCCCACCGGGCCTGCCTTTGAAGGCGCTCAGATCAGTTCAGGCCAGCGCGCCGCACCCGGGGCGATCGAGAGAATCGAGATCGACCCTGTCACCAAGGAACCCCGGTTCCGCGTCATCGGGTCGGATAAATGGTCCGATGAAGACGGCTTTGATCAGGAGATCGCCACGACCGGGATCACAGGCATCTGCGGATCCGGTATCATCGAGGCAGTGGCCGAAATGCGTATCGCAGGCCTGCTGGACGAAGGCGGCCTGATCGGATCGGCGGAACAGACCGGCACTGCCCGCTGCGTGCCCGAAGGTCGCACACATGCCTATCTGATCCACGATGCCAGCGCCGAGGGTGGCCCCCGCATCACGGTCACGCAGGGTGACATCCGTGCCATCCAGCTTGCGAAATCAGCATTGTACGCAGGTGCACGCCTGCTGATGGACGAAATGAATGTCGAAAAGGTGGATCGCGTGGTTCTGGCCGGTGCGTTCGGCGCGCATATCTCGACCAAACACGCCATGGTGCTGGGAATGATACCCGACGCGCCACTGGATAAAGTCTCCAGCGCGGGCAACGCCGCAGGCACCGGCGCACGTATCGCGCTGTGCAATATCGAATCGCGCGCCGAGATCGAGCGCGTCGTGCGCGAGATCACCAAGATCGAAACCGCCATCGAGCCGAAGTTTCAGGATCACTTCGTGGCCGCCAATGCGATCCCGCACAAGACGGATCCGTTCCCGGAACTGGCCCAGGTTGTCACTTTGCCCAACCCAAGCTTCAACACCGGCGGCGAAACCGAAGCAGGTGGCGGTCGGCGTCGCAGGCGCCGCGGTTAAAGCGACAGCTCAGTGACCCGTGGGAAACCTCGGGTCATTGCCGTCATCCACATCAAGCGTTGCGTCGGACCTCGTCCAGCGACGTGACGCCCAGCTGGGCCATGGCGATGCTGATTTCTTCGCTGAGTACCGACCATAGCTGCGCCAGACCCTTTTCGCCTTCGGCCGCAATTGCAAACTGAAGGATACGGCCGAAAAAGGCAAAGTCCGCCCCGTTCGCAAGTGCCTTGAGGACGTCTTCACCAGAACGCAGCCCGCTGTCGTAGAAAAGCGGAAAATCCGGGCCGACGGCCTTGCGTATCTCGGGCAGAACCGTGATTGGCGCGGGAGCACTTTCCAACTGGCGTGCACCATGGCTTGAGACCTGAATGGCGTCCACGCCCGCTGACTTGAGCCTTTGCGCGTCGTCTGCATCCAATACGCCTTTGACCACCAGATTTCCGGTCCACTGGTCGCGCAGGCGGGCCAATGTCTCCCACGTGGCCTTGGCGCGGCTTTCAGTGCGGTCGAAATCGTAGCCATCCATCCGGAAATTCGCCATTTCCGGCTTGCCTTTCAGCAGGACCGGCAAGGACCACCGGGGGTGCAAGGCAAAATCCATCACCTGCTTTGGCCCCATTTTGAAGGGCATTTTGAACCCATGACGCAACTCGCGCGGGCGTCGGCCAACCTCGGGCACATCCACGGTCAGCACCAGTGTCTCGTACCCCGCCGCCTTGGCGCGATCGACCAGCTTGAATGTGCCGCTGCCATCGCCGCTGAAATACAGCTGGAACCAGGCATGGCCTTCCGCTTCGACGATCAGATCCTCCATCGCGGTCGAGGCCACAGTCGAAACCCCAAGCGGCACCTCGTGGCGTGCCGCAATGCGGGCCAGCATCATGTCGGCACCCGGCGCGGACAAATTGCACATGCCCATCGGCGCGATACCAAACGGGCGTTTCGCGGGCCGGTCGAACAGCGAACTTGCCAGAGATCTTTCACTGACGTCGCGCAGGATGCGCGGGCGCAAGGTCATTGCATCCAAAGCGGATCGATTGCGACCGGCACCCATCTCGGCCCCGGCTGCACCATCAATATAGTCGAACACCATCCACGGAAGACGCCGCCGCGCCAGGCGGCGGGCGTCCTCGGCGCTGTGGATGGCGCTTGCACCCATCAGGCCTGAACGGCCTTCATGAAGCGGTCGCGGATGACCACCGGATCCATCGTGATCGGCGGCATCTTGGCATTGCCGCTTTCGCACTTGCTGACGATGATGGTCATCTGTTTGGCATCCAGCGCCTCTTGCAGCACACGCCCGGTGTCTTCGGCGGCACATTCGATCACGCGCTCACACCCGGCGGCCTCGGCCATTTTGGCCAGCGAGGTCTTTTGCCCCGCATAGGTCGGCTGATCGCCGGTCGAGCCGTACGAGCCATTGTCCACGATCAGCAGGATGTAATTGTCCGCCACGTTGTTGGCGATCGTTGGCAGGGTGCCCAGATTGGTCAGGATCGAGCCGTCGCCGTCGATGACGATCACCGGCTTCGGCTGTGACAGCGCCAGCCCCAGACCGATCGAGGACGCAAGCCCCATGGTGCCAAGCATGTAGAAGTTGGTGGGCTGGTCGTCGATGGCATGCAGCTCCTGGCTGGGAATGCCGATGTTGCAGACAACCAGTTGATCACGCAGGATCGGGGCGATTTCCTTCAGAATTTCAGAACGAATCATTGGTCGCCATAGCCTCCCCAGAAATTGGCGTCGGTCAGGATGGCGACCGGCTTGTTGCACATGAAGGTGTATTTCAGGATCGCGTCGAGCTCTTCGACATCGGCCTGATGGTGGAAGTGGTAGGTGGGGATGTTCAGCTGAGCCAGCAGCGCCTTGGTGTGAACCGCCATTTCAACCTGGCAGGCAATGGGTTCGCGCAATTCCCCTCGGTACGATATCAGCATCGGCAGCGGCATCCGGTAATACTGGATCAGCGTGGCCAGCGTATTGATCGTTACGCCAATGGCTGTGTTCTGCATGATGATCGCGGGCCGCTTGCCGCCCATCCAAGCCCCTGCACACAGGCCCATCCCTTCGTCTTCCTTGTTGGACGGGATGTGATAGATGCCTTCGCGCTCGTCGATTTCCGCGATGACACCTGCCAATTGCTTGCACGGGACAGTGGTGACAAACGAGATATCGTTGGCCACCAGATCGTCGGTGATCTTTTTGTCTATGTTCATGATCCAGCTTTTGGTCCTGTTTGGGGCGCTAGATGCGCGATTGAGGAATTCAGGCCCTTCGGTGCACGTGTACGGCACAGGGGGCATGGCGGACGACGCGCGAAGCGGTCGATCCCAGGAAGTAGTCGCTCAGGTCCGGCTTGTGCGAGCCGATTACGATACAGTCGACATCCTTGCTGCTGGCATAGTCGATGATGGACCGCGCGGTATGGCCTTTGACGATTTCGGCCGTCACTCCTTCAAGCCCTTCGACTTTTTGCAACAGTTGCAAACGGGCCCGTTCGAACCCTTCGGCGACAACCGATTTGTCCAGATAGGCGCTGACCGATCCCTGAGGCATCTCGTAGACATGCAGCGCAATTATTTCTGCGCCCTCTCCTGACAAGGCCCGTGCGATTTCCAGTGTGTGTTGCGATATGCCGTGATCCAAAGCTAACGGGACCAGTATTTTTGTGTACATGAAGGTCTCCAGTTCTGTCAGTTCTATCCCCAGGGTCTCAGGATAATCTTCGGTGCGGCCACGGCGCCAGATCGGATATCGCAAAACGCTTGCGCGCCGTCGGCCAGAGCGCGTTCTTCTATCCAGTCCAGAGCCCCCAGCCGCCCGTCAAAGATCGCCTGAGCCGTCTGGCGAAAGTCTTTGGCGGTGTATGTGTAAGTCCCTATGAATGTGATTTCCTGCAAGGTCATCCGGCGAACATCCAGACCACCGGTATCCTCACCCAAACCCACATGCGCGATCACGCCGCCCGGTTCGGCCATGGCCGAGGCAACCGACCGCGTCGCAGCGTACCCCACGGCATCTATGACCAACGGGTAAGTCCCTTTGGCTGACTCCACCAGCGCAAAGCTTTCGATTTTCGCCAGGTAGTTGCGACGCAGCCGGTTTGGTTCCGCGATGGTCACATCGTCAACGCCCATTGCACGCAAGGCCAACGCCGCCGCAAGGCCTATGGCCCCACCGCCGATCACCAGTGCGCGACGGTCCCTCGCAGGATGCAGAGCCTCGATCGCCAACCGGACCGTATGCCAGCTGACGGCCAGCGGCTCCGCCAGCGCGGCTTTGGCAAACGAAACATCCTCCGGGACCTCAACAAGATTGCTGGCAGGCATGGTGACGTATTGAGCAAACGCCCCTTCCCGCGGAGGCATCGAGATGATCTGGCGATCCGGGCACAGGTTTTCCCGACCGGCAAGGCAGGCCGCGCATTGCCCGCAGCTTACCAGCGGATTGATCGTGACACGATCACCGGCTCGTATCCCGTCAACAATCACACCGGCCGCCTCGTGTCCCAGGATCAGCGGAGCCGGACGGCGGGCATCATGGCCCAGATAGGCGTGCATGTCCGAGCCGCAGATGCCAACCGCCTCGATCCGGATCAAATGCTCGGACGGACCCGCCTCGGCATCCGGCACCTCACCGAACACCATCTGTTCCACACCTTGGTAAACCAGCGCCTTCATTTGGCCGTGAACCCTCCATCAACCATAAGAACCTGCCCTGTCACGTAGTCGGACGCCTTCGAGCACAAAAACAGGATCGGTCCATCGATGTCCTGCATCTGTCCATTGCGCCCAATGCAGGTTTGAGCGGCGTTCCTCTCTGCGCGCTCGGGGTCGTCGAACACGGCCTGAGTCAGTTCAGTGGGAAAGAACCCCGGACCGATCGCGTTGGCGGTAATGCCAAAGGGCGACCAGGCCTCGGCCATCGCGCGGGTCAGTTGCCCGATCCCGGCCTTGGTGGCCCCATAGGCAATGCCGCCCGGAAACGCGCGCGTTGTTTGCAGCGAGGCGAAATTGACGATACGCCCCCAGCCCTTCTTTTTCATTTCGGGCACCATGGCCTGACTGAGGAAAAACGGCGCGCTGAGGTTCAGTGCAAGCGTGGTATCCCATCCTTCAGGAGTAACATCGTCGGCAGCCTCGCGTGTGTTGACCCCAGCCGCATGTACAATGATGTCCGGTGCTCCAAACTTCGAATTGATCGTCTGCACCAGCTCGCCCATTCCGTCACGATCCGAAACATCGGCGACCACCGCTTCTGCGTTGTTGCCGATTTCGGCCTGCATCTGCGCCAACGCGTCGCTGCGCCGGGCCACGCCGACAACACGCGCGCCGGCTGCGGCAAGTGTCCGCGCCACCTGCCGTCCCAGCCCCGAACTGGCGCCGGTGATGCAGGCCACCCGGCCCGTCAGGTCAAACAATGCGCGCGGGTCATCCATCGGCGGTCAGGTCGAACGTTTCATCCGGGAAATACTTGGCAAGACGCACATCCGCTGCACGGGCGTGACCCTCCATTCCTTCCAGTCGGGAAATCCGGGCGGTTGCTTCGGCGATCGATTTGGAACCTTCACGCGTGGCCCGCTGCCAGGTGACGATCTTCATGTATTTGTGAACACTCAAACCGCCGGTATAGCTGGCCGCACCGGACGTTGGCAGAACATGGTTCGTCCCGGTCGCCTTGTCTCCGTAGGACACGGTGGTTTCCTCACCCAGGAACAGTGAGCCATAACACGTCAGCCGATCCAGCCACCAATCCAGATCCTCGGCCTGAACCGTCAGGTGCTCGGGCGCATATTCATCGGAACAGGCGGCCATCTCTTCGCGGTCGGAACAGACGATGACTTCGGCATAGTCGCGCCACGCGGCCGAGGCATTTTCGCGGTTCAGTTCTGGCAGATCGTCGATCAAAACCGGAACCAGCTCCATCACTTTCCGCGCAAGGTCGCGATCATCCGTTACCAGCCAGACGGGCGAATTGTACCCGTGCTCTGCCTGACTGACCAGATCGGTTGCCACCACATGGGCGTCCGCGGAACTGTCGGCAAGGATCAGGCTGTCGGTCGGACCCGCGATCATGTCGATGCCAACCTTGCCGTACAGGATGCGCTTGGCTTCGGCCACGAACTGGTTGCCCGGCCCCACAAGGATATTGGCGCGCGGCAAACCGAACAAACCATAGGTCATGGCAGCCACGCCCTGTACACCGCCCATGGCCAGAATGCTGTCGGCTCCGCAGATATGCGCGGCATAGACAATCGCGGGCGCAACACCTTCGCCCGGTCGCGGAGGAGAACAGGCGGTGATATGACGGCACCCGGCGACCTTGGCCGTTGTCACCGTCATGATCGCGCTGGCGATATGGCTGTAGCGCCCACCGGGAACATAGCATCCTGCCGCATCCACCGGGATCGCCTTTTGCCCCGCAACGAAACCGGGAACGATCTCCATCTGTACGTCCGACACGGTAGCCTTCTGCGTCTCGGCAAAGCGTCGGACGTTGTCATGGGCAAAGCGTATATCGGCCTTCAGTTTTTCCGGCACCAGCGCGATGGCAGCATCAATCTCGTCCTGCGTCATCAGGACATTTCCTTCGAACTTGTCGAACTTGACGGCGTATTCCAGCGCCTTGGCATCGCCACCGGCCTCGATATCGGCAAGGATGGTCTTGACCGTATCATGCACCTCTGAGGCATGTGATTGAGCGGTTAAAGTCGCCTTTTTCAAATATTCACGAGGCATGTTCAGCAGGTCCTATTGGTAGATTTCAGGAAGCAGTGTGGTCGACACAGCAGGCACGTAGGCGATCAGGATCACCACGATCAGCATGGTCAGTACGAAAGGAATGGCCCGGGCAGCAATCTTCAGAATGGACTCACCGGTAATGCCAGATACGACGAACAGGTTCAGACCCAGCGGCGGCGTGATGAAGCCCACACCCAGCGCGGTGATCATCATGATGCAGAACTGGATTTCATTCATGCCGATATTGTCGGCCAGCGGCTTCAGGATCGGCGCCAGGATCACGATGTTCGGCGTTGTCTCCATGACGCAGCCCGCTGCGATCAGGATGCCGATCATCAGCAAGATCAACAGATACGGATCATCGGTAAGCGACGTGACCGAGGCCACGAAGCCCTGTGGCACGCCCATGATCGCCAGTGCTTCGGCCAAGGGTGCCGAGAAGGCGATGATCGGCAGGATGACTCCGTTCACCTTGGCCGAACTGACCAGCATCGATGGAAAGTCCGCCAGCGTCAGTGTGCGCAGGATGAAACCCATGATGATGGTGACGACGACGGCGGTTGCGCCGGCTTCGGTCGGGGTCAGGCGACCTGAGAAGATGCCGTAGAAAATGATCCCCGGCACGATGAACGCGTACCAGCCCGATTTCAGCGCCTTGCCCAGATTGGCCAGCCATTCCCCCATGGTCATCATGCCGCCGCCCTCATAGGCGTAAAGACGGTTCATGATGATGTTGGTGATCAGGATCGACACCAGAATGGCCAGACCCGGGATCAAGGCTGCTAGAAACAGGGTCGAGGCGGAAATACCCAGCACGAGGCCGATGATGATATAGGCGATCGAAGGCGGGATCAGGATGCCGGTACAGGCACCAGCCGCAACCAGAGCACAGGCATAGGGGCGCGGATATCCGCTTTCCACCAGCCGGTTGATGGTCATCCGACCAACCGCCGCCGCCCCGGCGGCATCCGACCCTGAAATCGCGGCAAACATACCGCAGACCAGAACCGTGGCCGACCCGAACCCGCCCTTGGCAAAGCATGTCAGCGCCTCGGCTACGTCCAGAAATTTGCGCGACAGACCGGTCCGCACCAGAACGTCCCCGGTCAGGATGAACAATGGCACAGCGGTCAGGGCAAATGCGTCGATACCTGTGAACAGGCTTTCTCCGACCAGGCTGAGAGGTAGATCACCGGACATGATCAGCATCACGATCGCCGCTGTTCCTATGGCGGCCCAAACGGGCACGGCCAAGGCGATCAGGCCTACGAACAGGATCACCGGCAGGTAAAAATCCCAGCCCAGTTCAACGGTTTGATTGAGGGTATTCCAAAGCATTCGTGTTCTCCTCAGTCAAACAGCTTGTCGCCTTCGAAGACGGGGGTGCCGTCACGAAGTGATTTCACGTCACGCAGGAAAGATTGGATCAGCCGCCATATCATCAAGGCGAATCCGGCGGGCACCGCCATAAGGAACCAGACTTTCGAGACCCGAAGCCCATCCGTGACCGAGCCGAACTTGGCCGAGACGTGAACCGCCTCATACGACCAGTAGAGCGCGATGATCGCCACGCCGAACATCACGAGATCGCCGAAAATATACAGCACCGCCTTGGGGCGTGGTCCGATGTAATGCATGATCACATCGATCCGGATATGCGCCCGCTCTTTCACCGCAGCCGCGGCACCGATCCAGGCCAGATAGATGAAGGAATACCGGACGATTTCCTCGCCCCAGATCGACGAATAAGCAAAAATCTCGCGCCGCAGCACTTCGATGGCCATGGTAATCACCAGCATCACGTAGAACACCAGCAGCAACCAACGCTCTGCGTTTCGGTCTATGTTTTGAAGAATGGTCATCTGATCCTCCGGCGCAGGGACAGCCTGACCCGCGCCTGATGTGGCGGGTTGTTGTCGGGCTGACTGAAAGTAAGGTTCGTGGACGCCCGTCAGGCGTCCACGGCTTGGGCTTACGCGTCGTGGACGTAGTATTTGCCCTGAGTACCGGCGGCTTCGACCAGCTTTTCGAAGTTTTCCATCGATCCAGCCAGTTCCATCTTGAACGGATCCCAATCGGCGTTTTGATACCCGCCGGCATCCTGCCATTCCGCTAGTTGGTCGTCACTGAGCGAGTGGAACTGCACCCCGGCCTTGTTCAGCTCGGCCATGGCATAGGCGCGGGCCGACGGAACCTTGGACAGGTTCTGATGGCTGGTCATTTCCGACCCCCACATGATGCCTTCCTGCACATCAGCCGGCATCGAGTTGAACCATTCCAGATTACAGGAATAAACTTGGCTGTCCGGCACCGCCTGCGTGAAGGTCACATGGCTGAGGATGTCCTTGAAGCCGAAGACATAGAGTGCGCCAACCGAAGGATCGAGCGCATCCGCAACGCCCTGCTTGATGGCCGAGGGGGTCTCGCCCCAGGCAACGGGCGTCGGGTTGGCGCCGACCATCCGGTAGTATTGTTGCAGCATCTTGGATCCCGGCACGCGGAACTTGATCCCGCTCATATCACCGGGTGTGAGCACGGCATTGCCGCCCTGACGAACCGCAACGACGCGCGGGTCGATGTTCACATAGAACAGAGCCTTGAACCCTGCCGCTTCGACCTTGGGGTGAACCTCACTTTTCCACGTGTCCGAATGGACAAGGTTCGTGAAACGCTGGTTCGAGCCGCACAGGTACGGCATGTTGATCAGGTCGACTGTCGACGCGAACGGCGCGAAATTCGACAGCGAATGCTGCGCCGCCTGAATGGTGCCGCCCTGCACCTTCTGGACCAGTGCGCCACCCGCACCAAGCTGACCGCCGGGGGCCAGTTTCACATAGACCTTGCCGTTTGTGGCGTTCTGGATGTTCTCTTTCAGATCCAGTTGCATGATGGGGTAGCTGCGCGATGCGCCCAGCACGTAAGCTGTGGCTACTGTCATTACATGGTCAGCGGCCTTTTCACGCTCGCTTTCTTCCTTCGCGGTCTGCGCGGCGGCCTCGGAAGACCACAAAACGCCCCCTGCCCCAGCGACCAATGCGGCCGTAAACGCGCCACTGGCGCTCAGTTTCAGAAAATTGCGGCGCTCGGCCGATGCCAGTTCGGTCTTGTCGGTTTTCATCAATTGCCCTCCCAAGCAAAAGTTCAGCTGCCGTCTTGTGCGTCCCGGTCAGCTTCCTTTTTCAGAATTGCGACAACGAACAGGATCGAAGCCGCGAACAGAACCAACATCTCTCCAACGTCGCCAAGAAACGCGCTGCTCGCAAAAGCACCCAAAGCGACATTTGCGAAATAGATCGCAAAAACGATGACTGATGCAGCGAGATACATTTCCGGGACTCCCTTCAGAATCGGCTCAAATACATTTGTAAGCGCTTACATCATAAATGCAAGCGCTTACATAAACGCTTTCATCCTTGGAAAAATGCGACTAACTTAGGCGAACCGGAATTGAGAGTTCGAGAATGTCAAAACATCGGTCCGCACCGACGCTGGATGACGTTGCCAAGGCAGCAGGCGTTTCAACTGCCACCGTGTCACGGTGCCTGAACACCCCGCAACAGGTGGTCGAGGCAACGCGGAAACGTGTTCTGTCTGCCGTAGACACCCTTGGCTACACGCCGAACTTTGCAGCCCGAGTGATGGCTGCACGGCGTTCTTTCACGATCGGCGCGATAATTCCGACGATGGAAAATGCAATCTTTGCAAGGGGGTTGCAGGCGTTCCAAGAAGAGATCCACAAACAGGGCTACACCTTGCTGGTCTCCAGCTCGGCCTACCAACCGGCCGCAGAAGAAGAACAGATCCGAACGCTGGTTGCACGGGGCGCCGACGGGCTGTTGCTGATCGGGCATGACCGGGACGTGCAAATCTACGACTATCTCGAAAGGCGTAAAGTGCCGGCTCTGGTCGCGTGGTCCTTCCTGCCAGACGAACCAATACCGTCCGTCGGGTTTGACAACAGACGGGCGATGGAGGCTTTGACAAGCAAGATCATCGAATTAGGCCATACGCGGTTGGCAACGATTTCAGGCATCAGCAAGGGCAACGACCGTGCGCGTTTGAGGATCCAAGGGATAAAAGACGCGATGTCCCGACATGGACTGTCGCAAGACGACCTTTCGGTGATCGAAACCTCGTACGAGATTGAAAACGGCGCCGATGCGTTCAAGCATCTCATGTCGAATGACAACCCGCCGACCGCGGTGTTGTGCGGCAATGACGTTCTGGCCGTCGGTGCGGTGCGGCAAGCTCAGCAGATGGGACTTCGGGTGCCCGAAGATGTATCGATCACCGGATTTGATGATATCGAGCTTGCGCGCATTGTCGCCCCTGCGCTGACAACTGTCCATGTTCCTCATCGTGACATGGGACGCAAGGCTGCTCAGGCGTTGATTCAGATGATCGAATCCAACGCACCGGGCAAATCTGTTGAACTGCCGACGCACATCGTTGGCAGAGAGTCCTTGCTTGGCCTCAACAGCTAGAACCGGCTTTCCAAGCCCGTTGAGCAGATCCGTGAAAACACGTGCCAGTCAGGCCCGTGAAGGTGGTGGCAAAGCCACGCAGCGCCACCTTTTTTGATGAAATAACAGCGCCTTACAGTCCGGTTTTGGAGCGGGTAGCGGGAATCGAACCCGCGCGTTCAGCTTGGGAAGCTGACAGGCTACCATTACATCATACCCGCCTTGTCAGATGAAATAACACCAGAACATCCAGACGTTCAACCCGGATCGCAACCAACCTTTTTCGGTTTCTTACTCGGTTCGGGCTCGCAGGCTGTCGATCAGGGACTGGTCGACTGCCAAGGTCTTGCCTGCCGCTTCCAAAGTACGGCGATCCAGATGCTGGGGGTTCAGATCAACCCCTTCCGAAAACGCCTCGACAATGGCCTTCATGGCCGTGATCCTCGCATATTTCTTGTTGTTGGACGGGATCACGTGCCAAGGGGCAACTTCTGTAGACGTCCGTGCCAGCATTTCATCCACGGCCACCTCTGCGACATCCCATTTTTCGCGGTTTCTGAAATCTTCATAAGTCAGCTTCCAGCGTTTCATCGGGTTGGTCAGCCGCTCAGTAAATCGGCGCATCTGCTCTTCCTGTGAAATGTGGAAGAACAGTTTCACGATTCGAGTCCCGTCATCGACCAGCATTCGTTCGAAATCATTGATTTCCTGATACGCGGCCCGCCAGCGTGTTTCCGGAGTCAGTTTTTCGATCCGCTCAACCAAAACCCGGCCGTACCAGCTGCGGTCGAAGGCGGAGATCGCACCCGAAGGCGGCAGGCGTTCCCAGAAACGCAACAGATAATGCCGGTTGAGATAGTAGTTCCGGGGCGCACCGATCGGCCAGACCTTGAAGCTGCGCGGGTCCAGGGCCTGACTGATCCGGCGAATGGTCCCCCCTTTTCCGGCAGCGTCCCACCCTTCGAAAACCAACACGCCCTTGAGCCCGTGAAACAGATAAGCTTGCTGAATTCTGGCCAATCGTGTCTGCAATTCGATCAGCTGATCGAAGTAGACCTTTTTGTTCAGTTTCCTGGTCAGATCCGTATCCGAGAGTTTTGGGGGGTGATGTTTACTCATGCTGCCACCTGATCAATGCATCCTGGATCGGGTTATTCTGAAACCTTCTGCAAATTTGACATTGATCAGGGTCAAATGCAAAAGGCCGGTCGCTGAGCCCGGCCTTTGCAGTCTGTGTCGTTCAGATCAGGCGCGGCGCCGACGGCCACCACCGCGACGGCCACCTACGGGTCCTGCGGCACCCGCTTCGTCCGGTGCTTTGTTGAACCGGATCCACTCACCGCCATGCGGGTCGTTGTTGGTCAGCAGGTTTGCCGCGCGGATGGCTTCCATTTCCTTGCCGGCGCGCGGCTTGGTCGATCCCAGACCGAACATCTGCACGAAGGTTTCATCGTCCATGCCTTCAGGCAGGATGATACCGGCTGCCGCCACGGCCTCTTTTTTCTCGGCGATCTTCTTCTGCGTCACGGGCAACGCCACCGGGTTCATGATGGCCGAGGTCATGCCCGCACCCATCGCCATCGGCAGGAACGCGTTGTTGATGCCGTGACGGTTCGGCAGACCGAACGAGATGTTGGACGCACCGCAGGTGGTGTTCACACCCAGTTCTTCGCGCAGACGACGGACCAGCGCGAACACTTGCTGACCGGCGGTCGCCATCGCACCGATGGGCATGACCAGCGGGTCAACCACTATGTCATGTGCAGGGATGCCGAAATCGGCAGCGCGCTCGACGATCTTCTTGGCGACGTCAAAGCGCACATCGGGGTCTTCCGAAATACCAGTGTCATCGTTCGAGATAGCCACGACCGGTACGTTGTACTTTTTGACCAGCGGCAGAACCAGTTCCAGACGTTCTTCTTCGCCGGTGACCGAGTTCAGCAGTGGGCGGCCTTCTGCGGCCTCAAGGCCGGCTTCCAGCGCGCCCGGAACCGACGAGTCGATACACAGCGGCACGTCAACCAGACCCTGCACCAGCTCGACGATCTTTCGCATCAGCGGTGGTTCGGTCTCGTTCGGGTTGGGGTTCGAGTTGTAGACAACGCCCGCATTGATATCCAGAACGGTCGCGCCTGCCGCCACCTGAGCCAAGGCGTCCTTTTCAACGGTCGAAAAGTCGCCCGCTTCCAGCTCGGCGGCCAGTTTCTTACGGCCGGTCGGGTTGATCCGTTCACCGATCACGCAGAACGGTTCATCAAAGCCCAGGACGGCTGTTTTTGTTTTTGATTCTACGACTGTTCGGGTCATGTCCGTTCCTTAGGAGTTTACAGGCTTTGCCGAAGCGCCGCCGTTATTGATCGCCCAGTTGGCGTTGGTCTTGATCCCGCCCAGCGGGAAGAAGTGCACGTTGGTGATGTTGAAATCCGGGTTGGCCGCCTTGTGGTTGGCCAGTTCGGTCACGACATCGGTCGGCTCGTAGGGCAGCAACAGCTTGGAGACATCCATGGCGCGCTTTTGCAGAACCTTCAGAGACGGCCCAACGCCACACGCGATGGCGAATTTGATCAGGGTTTGCAGCTTGGCCGGACCCGCGATTCCGATATGGATCGGCAGATCGATGCCCGCTTCCTTCAGGCTGTCGGCCCAGGCGATGATCGGCTTGGCGTCAAAGGCGAACTGTGTTGCCAGCGCCATTTCGGCATCCGTGGTCTCGTTGAACTTCTGCTTCCAGCGCAACGCGTCATCGACGTTCTTGGTCGAACCGTCGGGGTCGATGTCCTTGTTGCCTTCGGGGTGGCCCGCCACGTGCAGGCGCTTGAAGCCCGCCTTGTCAAACAGACCACTTTCCAGCAGCTGCATCGAGCTGTCGAACTCGCCGTGCGGGTTGGCGACACCGCCCGCCAGCAACAACGCCTGTTCAACGCCTGCTTCGCCCTGATACATGGCGATCCAGTTTTCCAACGTCGCCGCATCCTTGATGATGCGTGCCGGAAAATGCGGCATGACAGGGTAACCTTCCGCCGCAATTCGCTTGGCCGTCTTGACCATGTCTTCGATGGGCGTGCCCTCGATATGGGCGATGTAAACGCGTGTCCCCTCGGGCAGCAGCGCGCGGAAATCGTCGACCTTTTCGGCGGTACGCGGCATGACCTCGATCGAATAGCCTTGCAAAAAGGCTTCGACGGTCGGATTTACTGGGCCGCTTTCGACCGCATCACGTTTCTTGAAGTTCAGCAAAGCCATTTCGGCCTCCCATAAAGTCTGGGGCTCATGCCCAACCGTCATTTGCGATCAGCGCTTTGACGCGGTCCTGATCGTATTCCGTTTCCAGACGCACAGCCTCGGCTTCGGCAATCTCGGCAGGATCGCCTTCAACCGCGAAAGGTTCGGCTTTGCGCCATTCGGCCAGATAGGCATCACTGTCCTTAGCGTTCACCTTCATTGCGGCACGGTCGATTGCTTGTTCAAACCGTTCTTCCAACTGCCGCTTTGCGCCACGACGGCCTTTGCCGACGATGACCTGAGCGGGAATGTCGCGCCAATATACGATGGTGACGTCAGGCATTGCTGTGATTCCTCCTAACCCGATGGGCCGGTTCTAAACTTCAATGTAGGCCTGGGTCGGTCGATTTTCGACACACGACGCTTTCCAAACGACGTTTTGCGCCCACTGCTGTGTAGTGGCTTTTACCCAGTTTCCGGGAAAACGCGCATATCATAATTCTCATCGTCTCTATGAAAGCGCTGCATGAAAAAGAAAAACCCCGGACGGGAAAAACCGTCCGAGGCAAGAATTGATGGGGCAAATGGCCTTAGCCGACCAAACCGCCATCTTCGCGCGTAATGGCGATAATGGCCGAGCGTGGCACCGAGTCCCCGCCTTCAGGCCAATGGCTGTTGCCATCTTCGCCCGGGTGCTGAATGCCGACAAACATCGTACGACGGTCCGGCGACCAGCTGAGACCGGTGACCTCGCATTCGTTGGGGCCAACCAGAAAACGGCGGATTTCGCCGGTGACAGGGTCGCCTGCCAGCATCTGGTTGTTGCCCTGCCCGGCGAAGTCACCTTCGTTGCCATAATTGCCATCGGTCTGGATCCACAGCAAGCCGTTGCTGTCGAACTTCAATCCATCGGGTGAGTTGAACATATTGTCGGCGTTCACGTTCTCGGATCCGGCATAGGCGTCTTGGTGGACAGTGGGATTGCCTGCCAGAACGTACAGATCCCAGCCAAAGCCAGCCGCAGCATGATCGCCGCCATCCGGGCGCCAGCGAACGATCTGACCGTAGTTGTTCTTGTCCCGCGGGTTCGGGCCGTTGGCCGAGGTATCGTCGCCCCCTGCATTCGGCTTCACGCCACGGTTCTTGTTGTTGGTCAAGCAACAGTAAACCTCGGGCGCGTTTGGATTAGCCGCAACCCACTCGGGACGATCCATGGTGGTTGCTCCAACTGCCGAACCAGCCTGACGGGTGTGGATGCTGATCTCGGCCTGCGAGGCCATGCCAGTGCTTTCCGGCGTCAGATCAAGCCACTCGCCGGTTCCATCGTCGTTGAACTTGGCAACCGAAAGTGTGCCTTGTTCCAACAGCGCGTTTGTGTCCACACCAGCGGCATAAACACCTTCCGAGACAAAGCGGTAAAGAAACTCGCCGCGTTCATCATCGCCCATGTAAACGACGACGCGACCGTCATTGTTTACTATGACTTCGGCGTTTTCGTGCTTGAAGCGTCCCAGAGCGGTCAGTTTTCGCGGAGTCGAGGTTGGGTCAGTCGGATCGATCTCAACCACAAAACCAGCACGGTTCGGTTCGTTTGGGTTTTTCGAGACGTCGAACCGGTCATCAATTTTGGCCCAACCGTAACCCCAGTCTTTTGACGATACGCCATAACGTTTCAGATCAGCATTGACCTCGTGGTTTTCGTCTTCGGCCGAGAAGTAGCCATTGAAGTTTTCTTCACAAGCCAGGTAAGTGCCCCACGGCGTCACGCCATTTCCGCAATTGTTCCATGTTCCCTTGCACGTCGTTCCGGACGGATCGGCGGCCGTTTTCATCAAGTCATGACCGGCGGCCGGACCCGTAATGGACATTTCGGTCTGCGGTGTAACGCGGCGGTTATAGGGGCTGTCCTTCACAATGCCCCACTTGCCATCGGTGCTCGCGATTTCCACGATCGTGACACCATGCGCCATCATGCCCTTTGCGATGTCGTCATCGGATGCTGGCTTGGCGTCCGGATTGTTGCCCCACAGGATGTCACGATTGGTATATTCGTTGTTTACAACCAGCAGAACGTGACCGTCATGCAAGAAAATGTCCTGACCATCGGTATTGTCACCAAAGGCGCGTCCCTGGCTGGCAGCCGTACCACGGGTCGCGTGATCGAACTCTGGCGCGTCCGACCAAAGCGGATCGCCCCAGCGCACCATAACATCCGCCTTGTATCCAGCGGGAACAATGACCTCGTCCGCAGTCGACACGGGAATCGCCTCAAACGCGAAGCGGTTGGAAACCGCGTGAGCCCCTGAAGGAATCAGCGAGCCACCAACAGCTGTGAAACTACCCATCGCCAAAACGCCGCCCAAAAAACCGCGACGGGACAATGCGCGTTCGACAACGCGATCAAATTCACATTCTTCTGGGCGCGGATTTACGACTTCATCGAATTCGTCGAAGGAAAGGATGCGCTCATCTTTCATTGCGGTCTCCGTATCTGGCTGAGAGCTAATAGATAAACCCGAACGTGGGTTCGCCCATGGAGATCGCATCATTTTGTGAACGGCATGTGACATGCGCGTTAATTTCAAAATTGAAATCACTTGCACGTCAGCAATCCCCCGCCTAGGGTCGGGGTAACTCGAAAATCGGAGGGCGTAAAGATGGCGCCCAAGCGTCCCAAAGGTGCGGGCGCGTTCCCGAAAGCGGTCGAAAGCCCCGCGCCGGCAAGACCCGATCCGGATGCTCTTTATGCGGCACTGGATCTGGGGACAAATAGTTGCCGCATGTTGATAGCCCAGCCCAAGGGAAGTGGGTTCCATGTGGTCGACAGTTTCTCCAAATCCGTGCAGTTGGGCGCGGGTCTGGAACGCACCGGACGACTGTCGCGGGCGTCGATGTCGCGTACCGTTCAGGCTTTGCGAATTTGTCAGCAAAAGCTGAAACGCAACAAGGTCAAACGGATGCGTCTGATCGCGACCGAGGCGTGCCGCCGCGCCAAGAACTCGCGCGAATTCATCCGGCAGGTGAAGCGCGAAACCGGCCTGACGCTCGAGATCATTCAGCCCGAGGAAGAAGCCCGTCTGGCGGTGATTTCCTGTGCCCCACTGGTTTCGACCAAGACCGAGCAGTTGCTGGTCGTCGATATCGGAGGCGGCTCGACCGAATTGGTCTGGATCGACATCTCGTCCGTTCCACGCCGCGACCGACCCGCGGCCATCATGCGGCTGCATCACGGGTTTCACACTGTCGACAGCCCTTTTCCAGCGGCCAAGGTCGTTGACTGGATCAGCGTACCCTTGGGCGTCGCCACGCTGCGGGACCAGTTCAATGATGTCGAGGATGACGCGGCCCGTTTTGCGTTGATGAGTTGGTTTTTCGAGGAAAACCTTGCCGACTTTGCCCCCTACAAGGACGAACAGGCGCGCGAAGGGTTTCAGATCGTCGGCACCAGCGGCACGGTCACCACTGTTGCGGCCTCGCACCTGGGCCTCAAGCGCTATGACCGGACCAAAGTGGACGGGCTGCGCATGACCAGCGATCAGATTGACAAAGTCATACGCGGGTATTTAGAACTCGGCCCTCATGGGCGGCGCCGGGACCCTCGCATTGGTGAAGACCGGCAAGCCCTGATCATGTCCGGCTCGGCTATATTGCAGGCATTGCTCCGTTGCTGGCCCACTGACCGCCTTTCGGTGGCGGACCGGGGGCTGCGCGAAGGTCTGCTTTACGCACAGATGAGCGCGGACGGTGTATTGGAAGACGGACCGTTCTGATGGCGAAAACACCAAGTGGAAAAAACAACTCGGGCCGCGGGCAACGCGACCTGAAGGTCAAGGTCAAGACAGCACGCGGGCGCAAGCTCAGCTCGACCCGCTGGCTCGAGCGGCAACTGAACGATCCCTATGTCAAGCGTGCGCAATCCGAAGGCTATCGGGGGCGCGCAGCTTACAAGATTTTGGAACTGGACGACAAATTCCGCTTTCTCGTGCCCGGGGCGCGGGTTGTGGATCTGGGCTGTGCGCCCGGCGGCTGGTGTCAGGTGGCGGTCAAACGCGTGAACGCGCTGGGCGAAAAGTCAGGCAAACGGATCGGAACCGTGCTGGGCATCGACCTGCAAGAGGTCGAACCAATTGCCGGAGCCGAAATCCACGTACTGGATTTCATGGAAGATGACGCCGATCAGAAGGTCAAAAGCTGGCTGGGCGGCAAGGCAGACGTCGTGATGTCGGATATGGCCGCAGCATCCTCGGGGCACAAGCAGACCGATCACCTGCGCATCATGGCACTGTGCGAAACCGCCGCCTATTTCGCCTTTGACGTTCTGGAAGAAGGCGGCACTTTTGTTGCCAAGGTTCTGGCTGGGGGGGCTGAGGGCGATCTGCAAAAGTTGCTCAAGCAGAAATTCCAGAAAGTCGCCAATGTCAAACCGCCGGCGTCTCGCTCGGACAGTTCGGAAAAATTCGTTGTGGCAACCGGGTTTCGAGGCGGCTCTTAATCATCTAGCCGGATAAGATTTCCGCTCAGACGCTGTTCACGCAAGGACGTGGCAGCCATTCCCTGCAACATCAGCGTATCTCCGTGCGTCACGTATGATGGTTCCCGGTTACGCAGGTCTTCGATCCGCTGGGCTAGTGAAACCGAGCTTGAACCCGGCATCTTCCGCATTGTTGCTTCGTTGGACATGGCTCACCTCGGATCAGCACTATGTTCTTGGCTGTAACAAGGAATTCTGCCGTCAAAATGAAAGAATTCGGGCACGGATGTGCCGGATCAACGCCCGAACTGTTGCGACAATTGCAGCAGGTTCGGATCATCAGGCAACCTGTCCAGCGCCTCTTGCAGCACTACGCGCGCAGCTTCCGGGCCACGATTGATCTGCGCCAATTGCACCAGCATCGGCCACGCCTCTGCCCTCTGCGGGTCCAGCGTCACGACCTCTCTGAACGCCTGTTCCGCCGCCTGCGCGTTGCGAAGCGTCAAAGCCATGCCCCCCAGAACAAGATGGGTTTCCGGGGCGTCCAACCTGTTCGAAATGACCTGCTGCCATTCCGACATGCCCTGCCCAAGCTTGGCCCGCTGCTCAGCCGTCAAGCCCTGCGGCGGTATGCTCAGGAACTCTTTGGCGGCGGTGATGCGCACGTTTCGCAGAGGATCAGACAGCAACGGCTCGAGCATGCGCACCTGATCTGCCGGGCTGGCCTGACGTTGCAGCGCCGCTGCATTTGCTCGTATCAGCGGGTCGACGTCCTGCAAAAGCGGCGCTGTGTCAGCGGCGATCTGTGGCGACCCAAACGGTTGCAATAGATAAGCGGCGGTCGCTCTGACGATCCCGGGCTGCGACGCATCCATTGCGACCGCAAGCAAACCTTCGGGCGTGTCGAGCTGCCCTTCGGCCGCAGCTTTGAAAACTGTCCCGTAATGCGGGCGTCGATTTGGCGATCCCGGGAACCAGCCCTCTATCTGGCTTGCGGCCCAGGCCTGGTCCTGGTCTTGATGGCAGTCCGTGCAGGCATCAACGCCCAACCCAAGATCCGGTCGGGGTATGCGAAAGCTGTGATCGCGTCGACCGTCGACACCCATGTAGGTCCGCTGGATCATATGGCAGCTTTTGCATTGGGCCCCTTCCCCGCCTTCCGGGTGATTGTGATGCGCAGGCGTGTCATAGTCCTTTGCGGCAAGGGTGGCGAATTCCGGATTTCCGGCAGGCGAATGGCACTGTGTGCAAACCCCGTTTCCTTCGGCTTTCAATTCTGCGCTGTGCGGCTCGTGGCAGTTCATGCATCCGACGCCCTGCGCGTACATCTTGGATTGCAGGAACGAGCCGTAGACGTAAACCTCATCCAGTATCTGTCCGTCGGGATGATAGGTCCCGGGGCGCAGCACAGCCAGATTATACGCATCATGGTACGGAGTTCCCGGAACCGGGTTTCCGTTGCCATGCGCCTCGCGCCGGGAATGACATCCGGCGCATTGCTGTATTTCTTCTTCGGTCCGCCCCTTGCCCCAACTCAACAGAAAGCCGGCATTGCCAAGGCCATCTGAAGACCCCTGTTCCCGGACCCAATCGATATGTGCGGACCCCGGCCCGTGGCAGGCCTCGCACCCGACCCCGATTTCGACCTGCTGAGACGTGTAGGATCTGGTTTGAGGGTTGTAGTTCTTCTCAAAACCCGTGGCATGACATTCGGCGCAGCGCGCGTTCCAGTTCTTGTAGGGGCCTGTCCAATGCAACCCGTCATCAGGCGGCAGGTCCTGATCAGGGTACAGGTGATACCAGCGCTTTTGCTCTGTGTCCCAAACCACGTCGAAGCTTTGCAAACGGCCCGGTTCGGTCTCAAAAAGGTATTGCTGCAAGGGTTCGATTCCAACGACGGAATGCACGTCATATTCCGTCGTCGCATCGTCTTTTTCCGTTACGCGGGCCGAGTACCTGCCTGCCTCACGTTTGAACTGGACGGACATACCGTCATGATCGAACCGGGTACCGTTGAAATCGGCCGCAAGAGCGCCGTCAGTGGTATCTGTCCACGCGAGCGCATGATGTGACCCAGCCCAGGCTTCGGCTTCTTGCTGATGACAGTCTGTACACTGATCTGAGCCCACATATTCTGGGGTCTGCGCCTGAACTTCGCCAGCGATTGCAAGGCAGGCCAGTATCAGGGCAAATCTCATGCCGTATCTCCTTCTGAGGCATTTTGCAGATCAATCAATGCACCATTGTATTCGGCCCCCAGAATCAGGATCGCGGAATAGAGATACAGGAAAATCAATGCCGCCATGGCCCCCGCCAATCCTGCATAGGTGGCGCTGTAGGTGGCGAACTGACTGATATAAATCGAAAACGCCCATCCACCGGCCGCCCACAAGGCCAAAGTCAGCAGGACGCCGGGCAGAATTTGCATCAGGCTGTGCCTGCGGGTCGGCAGCACGAGATGTGCCAGAAGAACGGTGCCCGCAGGAACCGCCACCGTGAACGTCCAGCGCAGGCGATCCACGGAAAACCAGTTGGCAACGGCAACTTCTGTGTGTTCGGCCACCAGTTTCGTATAGACCGGCAAAACCACCTCGACGGCGGCGATGATCAGAATGGCCGACCCACCCAGAATGACCAGCACCAGGCAGAGCAGCCGGGTTTTCCAGAACGGCCAACTGTCTTCGTCATGGTAGGCCTGGTTCATGGCTGCACGTACGGCGGCAACGCCGTTGGAAGCAAAATAGATCGCCAGCAAACCACCCAAGGTGATGACACCCGAACCGGATCCGGCCAGAACGGCCCGTAGTTCGGCCACGATGGGATCTGCGACATCCTTGGGCCACGCTCCGAAAATCAGGTCAATCAACTCATCCGTGACATAGCCTTGCGACAACGCCCCTGCCAGCGCCACGGTGAACAGCACAAACGGAAACAGCGCCATCATCAGCGACATGGCCACATGGCTGCTCATGACAAAGCCGTTCTTTCTGCTGAACCGACGGATCGACAGCCAAAGCGCCTGAACAGGTCGGCCAAACAGGGGATTCGCGGCAGTGGACATGCTGCAACCCTAACCTGCCGAAATAGAACACAGAACCCGTCATGAATATCTATTTGGAGAATGAGGGCCAACAAACGCCTGAACGCATTGCATAAACAAGACCTCGCGTGCAGGATTGGGTCACGCAGGATGGGAAATGGGCACTGCTTGTGCCGCACACAGGATACCGAATGACCCCGGATCAAAAAGAC
Organism: Ruegeria sp. HKCCD6604; assembly: GCF_013110635.1. Lineage (NCBI taxonomy): Bacteria > Pseudomonadati > Pseudomonadota > Alphaproteobacteria > Rhodobacterales > Roseobacteraceae > Ruegeria > Ruegeria sp. HKCCD6604. Next base: position 443,353 of record NZ_WVQW01000001.1, read on the forward strand.
ATCACGGTTAGACCCAAGCTTCGATTGTCCGTTGTCCGGGATACATGCATCATCGCGACCCTGATCGTGCTGGGTCTCTATGCCGGTGCGAACTTCCTGATCCCGCTTGCCATGGCGCTGCTGGTCAATGTTCTGATCATCGCGCTGAGCGATCGCGTAGTAGCCCTGACCCGCGCTCCGGTCTGGCTGGCCAATATTGCCGGTGTGACAGTCGTACTGGCGGGTTTGTTCATGATCATGTACGTGCTGGGCAGTCAGGCGACGCAGTTTGCACGCTCCATCAGCACTTATGAAAACCAGTTTGATGGTGCCGTCGAGCGTGTAACGGGGCTGGTCGGCAACGACGTGACCACCTTCATTCGTGACAATCTGGTCAGTATCGACATGTCCTATGTCGCACGCGTGTTGCTGGGCAGCGCCACTTCATTGTTGAACCAGTTCTTCCTGATCAGCCTTTATGTCGCCTTTCTGATGGCCGAACGGCTTGCCTTTCGGAAAAAGATCCAACTGGCCGCCGGAAATCCTGTCGCCGCAGCAGAGTTTTCCACCATGCTCGATGCGATTTCGGTCAGCTTGCAGCGCTATGTCGGCGTCAAAACCCTGATCAGCCTGATAACGGCAACCATCAGCTATACGGTTTTCCGCTCGCTTGGTCTGGAATACGCGGAAACCTGGGCCGTATTGACCTTTGCCCTGAATTTCATCCCCTCGATCGGTTCGATCATAGCGGTGTTTTTTCCGGCCATGATCGCGCTTGTTCAATTCGAAACGATCCTTCCCTTCCTGGTGATCGTGCTGGGATGTGGAACGATCCAATTCCTGATCGGCAATTTCCTGGATCCGGCCATGCTTGGCCGATCCCTGAACATGTCGACCTTTCTTGTCATTCTGGCCCTGACCTTCTGGACAACGGTCTGGGGTCTGATCGGCGCGTTTCTGAGCGTTCCTCTGACCGTATGCATCCTGATCGTGTTCAGCCACATCCCGGCCCTTCGACCGGTCGCCATACTGATGTCATTGGATGGCAGGTTGGGCGGGGATAACAGTCAGGCCGCAGCAAGCTAGGTCATGAAGCGCCCCCTGTTCATCGGATCGGATATCTACCGCAACTCGACCTACGGTTCAAAACACCCGCTGGCCATCCCACGGGTTTCAACCGTCATCGATCTGTGTCGCGAACTGGGTTGGTTGACGCCCGAAAACTACCGCGTCAGCCCCTGCGCAAAGCCAAGTGTATTGGAAAGGTTTCATACGCCGGACTATATCGCCGCCCTGCAAAAGGCAGAAGCGGACCAGCATGTTACGGACGAAACACGGGATAAATACGGTTTGGGGACTCTGTCGAACCCGGTCTTCGCCGAGATGTATCGCCGGCCGGCAACCGCCGCCGGTGGTTCCATGCTGGCCGCCGAACTGATCCGGGATGGAGGGATCGTTTTCAACCCTGCGGGCGGCACCCACCATGGCCTTGCGGACCGGGCGAACGGGTTTTGTTATCTGAACGATCCGGTTCTGGCGATACAGACCCTTTTGAGCGCTGGCCTGGATCGCGTGGTCTATGTCGACATCGACGCCCATCATTGCGACGGGGTTGAACTTGCGTTTCACGGGTCGGACAGAGTTCGGATGATCTCGGTCCATGAAACGCGGCGATGGCCGTTCACGGGCCAACTTGAGGAAGACGCCGGTGGCGCGGCCTTCAACCTGCCGGTTCCAAGACATCTGAATGACGACGAATTCACCGCCATTCTGGATCAATTGATCCTGCCAGCCACCGAGGCGTTCAAACCGCAAGCGATTGTCCTGCAATGCGGGGCCGATGCCGTGGCCGAAGACCCGCTTTCGCGTTTGACCCTGTCCAACAACGCGCATTGGCGAACGGTCGCGGCGCTGAAGCCTCTTTCGCCTCGTTTTCTGGTTCTGGGTGGCGGCGGATACAATCCCTGGTCCGTAGGACGCTTGTGGAGCGGCGTCTGGGCCACCCTGAATGATTTCGAAATTCCTGACACACTTGACGTCGGTGCACAGAAAATCCTGCGGGATCTGACCTGGAGCAGGGCCGCGGGACAGGCGCCTCACCCTCACTGGCTGGACAGTTTGCGCGACGCGCCAAACACTGGGCCCATACGACAGGAACTGAGGAAAGATTTGCACCACCTCACCGCCAGGCATTCACGGTAGATCGGTCCGCCAAAGCCTGTTAGCATTCCGATATTTCGGGATATTCCTGACCGGCTTACCCCCTGTTCCGTTATCAATTCGTTTCTTCCAGCTTGGCACCGATTGGACCACCACCCATGAATGCACTTAATCAGATACTTGATCTCAAAACCCGCATGGGCCAGTCCATCATCGGGCAAACCGAGGTCATCGACCGACTGCTGATCGGGATGCTGGCCAACGGAAACCTTCTGATCGAAGGTCTGCCCGGATTGGCCAAAACACGTGCAGTCAAGGCGATGGCGCGCAATCTGGATGCAGACTTCAGCAGGATCCAGTTCACGCCTGATCTGCTGCCTTCAGACGTGACGGGAACCGAGGTGTTTCAACAAACTGATGAGGGCGGCACCTTTCGGTTCGAGCCCGGTCCGATCTTTGCCAATATCGTCCTCGCTGACGAAATCAACAGGGCACCGGCTAAGGTGCAGGCCGCTTTGCTGGAAGCGATGGAAGAACGGCAGGTCACGGTTTCCGGGACCACCCACAAGATGGAACCGCTGTTCATCGTGATGGCAACCCAGAACCCCATTGAACAAGAAGGCACCTATCCCCTGCCCGAAGCGCAGATGGACCGGTTCCTGATGCATGTTCAGATCACCTATCCGCCGGTCGAGGACGAGGTTGAAGTGATCCGGCTGGTGCGGGGCGAAGAGATTGCCGCCGGGAAAGGCGCGTCAAGCGAGCCACCACCGACAATCCCGCAGGACGCCGTTTTTGTAGCGCGTTCGGAAATTGGGCAGATCCATGTTTCGGATGCAATGGATCGCTATATGGCCGATCTGGTTCAGGCGACCCGGACGCCTGCGGCGCTCAGCGAAGAACTGGCCAGCTGGATCGAAGTCGGCGCCAGCCCGCGTGCCTCATTGGCATTGGACAAATGCGGTCGGGCGCATGCGTGGATGAACCAGCGTGACTATGTGGACCCTGCGGATATTCGAGCCATTGCACATGACGTGTTCCGTCACCGCATCACGCTGAGCTTCGAGGCGCAGGGTAACGCCAAAACGGCAGATGACGTGATCGCGGAAATCCTGCGTCTCGTCGCGCTGCCCTGACGGTTCGGGTTGGCCGGGTGCAGCGATCCTCAGCATATCCCGATGATCCCCGCATTCACGTCGATGCGGATCACCTGTTGCGTCTGGAACTGCATTCCCGTGCCCTGAGCTTTTTGCCACGTCAGCCTGCCCGGTCGATCCTGAATGGCAGACACGCATCGCGCCTGCGCGGACGCGGCCTGAATTTCGAGGAATTGCGCAACTACCAACCGGGCGACGACATCCGAACAATTGACTGGAAAGTCACGGCACGAACCGGTGAGCCCCATGTTAGGGTCTATACCGAGGAACGAGACCGCCCTGCCCTGTTGCTGGTCGATCAGCGCGTTTCGATGTTTTTCGGAACCGAAGTCTACATGAAATCGGTCATCGCCGCCGAAGCTGCCGCAATCACCGCGCATCGCGTTCTTGGTCAGGGCGATCGTGTCGGTGGTCTGGTATTCAACGAAACAAGCGTTGCTGAACACAGGCCGCAGCGCCGCGCGGCGGCGCTCATGCAGTTTCTGTCTTCCATCGGCGCTGCCAATTCGGCCTTGCATGCTGCCTTGAACCCGCAACCCACCGTAACTTTGAATGACATGTTGTCGGAAGCCGTGCGTATGCCCCAAACTAACGGGCTGGTTTGCCTGTTTTCCGACTGCGACGGGCTTGACGAAAAATCGGAATCCCTGCTGCGCCGCATTGCGGTCTCAAACGATCTGATCGTGTTCAATATCGCTGACAAGACAGCCAAGGGGCTGGCGCCCGATCTGAAACTCACGGTCTCGGACGGGCGCGACCAGATCGAAATCGACAGCGCCGACCCCGAATTGTCCGGCAAAATTCGCAAATCCATGGAAGACAGGTTGGACACCTTGCACACATGGTCCCGTCGATACGGTTTTCCGGTTGTTCCATTGACGACCGCGGAACCTGCCCTGGATCAGTTGCTGTATCTGTTCGGACATCGCAGGGGGCAGAAATGAGCATCGACACGACAGGGAAATCTCTGGTTGATCTGCTGACTATGCTCGAGCCGGCACCGGAACCCACGCCTGTTTCGATGTTTCCGCAGACATGGGGGTGGTTGGCGCTGGCCGTCATACTGCTTGGCCTTGCCGTACTGGTCAGTGTTCTTTTCGTCCGGCGAAGGCGGGCAAGCGCGTATCGCCGCCATGCGCTGGCAGAGCTGGCAGACCCGGATATCACATCGGCAAAAGTTGCCGAAATCCTTCGCCGCACCGCGTTGGTCGCATATCCGCGCAAGCAGGTTGCAGGGATCCACGGGGATGACTGGTTGAATTTCCTTTCACAAACCTCTGATGAAAAATTTTTTTTATCAGAGGTTGGGCAAACACTGATCGACGCGCCGTACAAGGACATGCCGCCAAACCGCGCCTTGACCCAGCTTGCTCGGCTTTGGGTCAAGTCCCATAAACGGAATCGGGGAACGTGATGTTTTCCTTTTCTGCGCCCTGGGTGTTTCTGCTTTTGCCGCTGCCGCTGCTGGTTTACGCCATTGCTCCGCCCCGGCGGGAAACAACCGTGTCCATTCGCATTCCGTTTTTCCGCCGCGTGGCCCAGGCGGCGGGCGTCGAGCCGCAATCCGGGTCAATGATCCGAACCCGGGCCCGGCTGCAAACAGCCAGCGCCGCCTTGATCTGGATTCTGTTGGTTCTGGCGCTGGCGCGTCCGGAGCGTCTGGGCGACCCCGTCGTGATGGAAAAATCTGCCCGCGATGTGGTTTTGGCGCTGGATATATCTGGCTCGATGGATCAGCGCGACTTCCAGACCGGATCCGGTGCCCCGATGCAACGGTTGGAGGCGGTCAAAGAGGTTCTCAAGCAGTTCATCTCTGAAAGAGATGGTGACAGGATGGCGCTGATCATCTTTGGAACACGCGCGTTCATTCAAGCGCCCTTCACGGAAGATCTGAACAGTTTGAATGGGTTCCTGGACCAAACTCAAGTTGGCATGGCGGGTCCGAACACGGCTTTGGGCGATGCGATCGGGCTTGGCATTCGAACTTTTGAATCCAGCGAGGTTGACCAGCGCCTGATGATCGTTCTCAGCGATGGCGCCGATACGTCCAGTCGCATGACACCCGTCAATGCCTCGGCCATTGCTGCGGAAAAGAACGTGGTTGTCTATACGATTGGTGTTGGAGACCCGAATGCCACGGGCGAAGACCGTGTCGATCTTCAGGCACTGAAGGACATAGCCGATCGCACGGGCGGAGAATATTTCTTTGCCGACGATGCAACGGCCCTTGAACAGACCTATGCACGCATTGATTCACTGAACCCCAGAATGGTGGAAACGCAAAGCTATCGCCCCAAGCAAAGCCTTGCCCATATTCCGTTACTCATCGCGTTGATCGTCATTTTGGTCAGCATGACCTGGTTCCATTTTTCACAGCGACACCAGGGGGCCGTCTGACAATGGATCTGGCTGATTTCCATTTTATCCGAGGCTATTACCTGCTGCTTCTCATTCCCATCCTTGTGTTGTGGTGGCGGATCAGACCCAGACCGATGGCAGACACCAAACTGCCATCAGGGATCGCCCCGCACCTTGCAGAGGCCTTGCTGCTGGGCAAGGAAGAAAACAGGCGCATCCAGCCCATTGATGTTGCGCTGATCATTGCGGCGCTTGTCACATTGGCGGCCTCGGGTCCGACATGGTCGCGCGCGCCCAACCCGTTGATCGCGGACACGGCCCCGTTGGTGATCGCTCTCAAAGTCACCGACAGTATGGAAAGCTCGGATCTTGCGCCATCGCGGCTGGATCGGGCACGGTTCAAGATTTCCGACCTGATCACCGAACGTGCCGGCGCACGAACCGCTTTGATCGCCTATGCAGGAACGCCGCACCGAGTTGCGCCTTTGACAGAAGATGCGAACATACTTCGTCCGTTGCTTGAGGGGTTGACGCCTGCGGTGATGCCGAAGAATGGCGATGCGGCAGCCGATGCGCTTGCGTTGGCTCAGTCCATTCTGGACGACAGCGACAGCCCGGGGGCGATTCTGTTTGTATTGGACGACCTTGATCCATCTCAGGTAATGGGGCTAAGCTCCTCTTCGTCTGATATTTTCTTTCTCACCATGTTGCCGGATGGTGGTCGTATCGCGCAGCTGGACAACATCCCAAACGCCTCAGTGGTCGCGTTTTCGGACGACGACCGGGACATCAATCAACTGATGCGCCGCATTCAATCGGCCTATACTGCCGCCCTGGATGACGATGATCGTCTGGACTGGCAGGACAAGGGCTGGATCCTGGCCTGGCCTGCTGCGGTGTTGTCTCTGCTGTGGTTCCGCAAGGGCTGGGTAATTCGTTGGGCGGTTCTGGTTTTGATTGCGCTGCCTTCATCCGGTGCGCGGGCAGAAGGATGGCGAGACTGGTTTTTCACCTCCGACCAACAAGGCCAGATCGCGATGACCCAAAAACGATTTGGCGACGCGGCCGAGATGTTCGAAGAACTATATCACAAGGGATATGCCTATCTCAGGGATGGTCAATACGAAAAGGCGTCGTCCGTGTTTTCCACACTGGACACGCCGGAAGCTGCGTTTGCCGAAGGTATGGCCCGCATAAAAAACCGCGAGTATCGCCCAGCCATATCGGCGTTCGAGACCGCCTTGGAACGTCGCCCCGACTGGCCCGAAGCCCAGCATAATCTCGACCTGTCCAAGGCCATCCTGGACTATGTCGAAACGACGCGTGAACAGTCTGACACAGGGGAAGAGGCTGGCATCGGTGCAGATGATACGGTGTTTGACAACGATGCAGCACGTGGCAGTGACACCACGGTTCAAGCCCCCAAGGACGGGCCACAGTCACTGTCCGCCGACCAGTGGATCAGTATGATCGACACCGACATGCAGGATTTTCTGAGAAACCGTTTCCTTTTGGAAATTCAGGAGCAAACAGAATGAGATACCTTGCTGTCTTCATCCTGTTGTTGCCGTTATCCGTGTCCGCACAGGAAAACTCAGCCTATCAACCTAGGGTATCAGTGGACGTCCCGAACGAGGCCGTTATCGTCGGCCAGCCCGCCATCGTCCGCGTCAAGGTTCTGGTTCCGACCTTCATGCCGCAGCCGCCTGTATTCCCATCATTGGAGCAACAAAATGTCCTTGTTCGCCTGCCTGAGAGGGCTTCTGGTCCGGTAAGCGAAACGGTAGACGGAGAAACGTGGTCCGGAGTACAGCGCAGTTATCGCCTGTATCCGCTGACATCAGGGCCGGTCGCGTATGATGCGCAAGAGGTTGTCGTGACATTTGCCGACCCTCAGTCCAATGACCCGGTCCAGGTTTCGGTGACGCTTCCTTCCATACAGCTGAACGCAGAGATCCCAGAGGGCGCTCAAGGTCTTGACCCGCTGATCATCGCAAGTGGTTTCTCTCTTGATCAGAATCTGGACGGTCCGACCGATATGCAGGCCGGTGATTCCATCACGCGCGAGATAAGCGCGCAAATCTCTGGCACCACGGCCCTGACAATCCCGGCGCTGACGCCGCAGGATCAAAGCCAACTGCTGCGTGCCTATCCCAAGGAACCCCGCTTTTCGGAAACAGAGGACCGGGGCATCTTGTCCGGGCAGCGGGTCGAAGAAACCGTGTACATCGCCCAAGATGGTGGCGAAACACAGTTGTCGGCCGTTTCCATCGACTGGTTCAATCTGGACACCGGTCAGATCGAAACGGCATCACTTCCCTCGACCAAGCTGACACTGGCACCACCCAGGCGACAGCCGCCTGACGCGCAAACCATCATCAAATCAGTTCTTTACCTTGTCATTGTTGTATTCGCATTGTGGACATTGGGAAGGTTTCTGCGCCCGCGCTACTCAACCTGGAAAACGGAACGGCGCCGCAGATATCTGGCATCCGAGAAATATGCCGTCGATGCCTTGCGATCCGCTTTAATATCACGGGATTTGCCCGCAGTTTATCAGGCATTGGGTCTTTGGAAATCGCGAAGCGCGCATCCAGAGTGTTCTTTGGATCTTGAGAAGAGCCTTATGAATATCGGTGCGGCGCGGTATTCAGCGACGGCTTGCAACAGCCCGGAAGACTGGGAAGCGGCCGTGCAACACCTAGGCGCACTGAAAAGCGCAACAGAACGAAAGAGCGGGTCTTTGCCCCCGCTCAACCCTTAGACTTCAACTTTGACAGTTGCTGATCAGCTTGCGCCGGTCGATCAACCGCAGCCGGCCATACCCCAATTCCACAAGGCCCAGATCCGCCAGATGATGCAGATGTCGATGCAAGGTCGGCTGAGATACCGCAACCATTTCAGCAAGTTCTTCCTGAGACACAACAATCCATCCGTCCGAACTCAAGGCGCCTTCGTCAAGATGCAGCAGACGCAGCACAAGGCGCTTTTCAGACCCCGTAACCGCAAGATTGGCCATGATGCGCAGAGCAGTCTTCATGTTTTCATGCGTCAACGCATAGAAATCACGGATGTATTCCGGGTTCTTCTGAACCAGGCGTTCTACCCGCGAGCCGGGAAAATACAAGGTGCGGGTCTTTTGCGTTGCCACGACGCTGACCAGGCGTTTGGCTTCGGCAAACAGCGCAAGATCCCCGATCCAGAATCCTGATCCATCCTGATGCAAAACGAATTCCTGTCCATCATCGGCAGGTGCCGTGATCTGAAGCGCGCCTGCGAGCACCGCATGAATACCGTTGGCGCGGTCACCGTGGTGGTACAGGGTTTCTCCGGAATCGAAGGTTCTTTGAATTGCGCACGTCATAAGATCGCTCTGAAACTTTGAATCGCGCGTGCCAAACCAGTCGGTCTTGGCCAGAATCCGCATATCGTCATCAGAATCAAACATTTGTATCTTTCAAAGTGATCATATGATAAGTTTTCGATACGTTTCATCGCGTAAAATAGCTGTGTTCACTGCCCGAACAAGAAATTGTTTTTATTCGGGCAATCAAGAACTTGCTTGCAGCTTCAAGTTATAAGCTAGCGGCTTCAATTAAATTTCAATTTTCCGGGTCATTAAGGCTCGACTGATCAGGAGCACTTCATGTCTTCTCCACGAATGATTGCAGATAATTGGCGTAGAACACTGCGCCGGTTCGCGGTGGCGACCGTAACTGTCGCCCTTGCCGTGCCCGCCTGGGCGCAGGATCAAAAGCCCAATATTCTTGTGATATGGGGCGACGATATCGGTCAATCCAACATCTCGGCCTATACAATGGGTCTCATGGGATATCAGACACCCAATATAGACAGGGTTGCCAAAGAAGGCATGATCTTTACCGATTACTACGGTGAACAATCCTGTACCGCCGGCCGTTCGTCATACATCATGGGGCAATCCGTGTTCCGCACCGGTCTTTCCAAAGTCGGCCTGCCTGGGGCAGATCTTGGAATGCAGGTTGAAGACCCAACTATCCCGGGGCTTCTTAAAGACCACGGCTATGTGACCGGTCAATTCGGCAAAAACCACCTTGGTGACAAAGACGAACATCTTCCGACAAACCACGGTTTTGATGAGTTTTTTGGCAATCTTTACCACCTGAATGCCGAAGAAGAGCCGGAAAACGAAGACTATCCGGGTGATCGCGTTCTGGCGGATGGGCGCACCTTCCGCGAGGCCTATGGCCCGCGCGGCGTCATCAAGTCCAAAGCGGATGGCACGATCGAAGACACCGGACCCTTGACCCGCAAGCGCATGGAAACGGTAGATGACGAAACCGTGGCCGCGGCCATCGACTTCATCAAGCGGGCGCATGAGCAAGGTCAGCCCTTCTATGTCTGGTGGAACGGTACCCGCATGCACTTCCGCACCCACGTCAAAGACGAGATGCGCGCCAAGGCCAATGAGTTGTCGGGGCGGGTCGCTGATGAATACACCGCCGGTATGATCGAACACGACATGCATGTAGGTCAGCTGCTGGATCTGCTGGACGAGCTTGGCATCGCTGACAACACGATCGTGCACTATTCCACTGACAATGGTCCGCACATGAACACCTGGCCGGATGCAGCTGCGACGCCGTTCTGGGGCGAGAAGAATACCAACTGGGAAGGTGGTTGGCGTGTTCCGTCAATGGTACGCTGGCCGGGCAAGATCGAGGCCGGATCAGTCACCAACGAGATCGTGCATCACATGGACTGGCTGCCCACTTACCTCGCTGTGGCCGGCGATCCGGACATCAAGGAAAAACTGAAGGCCGGCTACAGCTCATCGGGCATGGATCGCGACTATAAGGTGCACCTTGATGGCTACAATATTCTGCCGCTGCTGACTGGTGAGACTGCGGCAAGCCCCCGGAAAGAAATCTTCTATTTCTCGGATGATGGTGACCTCACGGCGCTGCGCTTCGAAGACTGGAAGCTCATCTTCCTGGAGCAGAAAGCCTGGGCCACGTTGCGTGCCTGGATCGAACCATGGACCGAACTGCGCATCCCGCTGATCGTCAACCTGCGCCGCGATCCGTATGAACGCGCGTACCGCACGTCCAACACCTATTACGATTGGCTGTTGGACCGGGCCTATTTCCTTGTGCCCGCCCAGCAATACGTTGGCAATTTCCTCAGTACGTTCCAGGAGTTCCCGCCACGTCAGAAAGCAGCCAGCTTCAACCTAGATCAGGTCATGGAGAAGCTGACAACGCCGACCAACAACTAGGCCCGGCGGCCCCACGCTGTAGGCCGCCCTGCGCAGGGCGGCCTTTTTTCAACACAACAGATATCGAGAGCTTCATGAAACACATTCTTTTAGGTGCCTTTCTGACCTGTGTTCCCGTATCCCTGCTCGCTGATCCGCTGCCCAGTTGGAACGCCACAGCGGCAAAAGAAGCGATCCTTGAATTCGTGTCCAGTGTTACCGACGCGGAAGGACCTGACTATGTGACGCCTTCAGATCGGATCGCGGTATTTGACAATGATGGCACACTCTGGGCCGAACAGCCGGTTTATTTCCAGTTTATCTTTGCCATGGATCGGCTTTCTGAACTGGCTGAACAAGATCCTTCGATCCTGTCCACACCCGCTTTGAAAGCCGCTGCCGAAGGTGATCTTGCGACGGTTCTTCAAGGGGGCCACGATGCGTTGATCGAAGTTGTCAACGCGTCACATTCCGGAACGACTGTCGAGGCGTTTCAGGCCCAAGTCGCGGAATGGCTGGCCGAGGCCCGACACCCGGACACCGGATTGCCCTATGACCAGATGACCTATCAGCCCATGGTCGAGCTGTTGCGCTATCTTCGGGACGAAGGGTTCAAGACCTATATTGTCTCGGGCGGCGGTATTCATTTCATGCGGGTCTTCGCGGAACAGGCCTATGGCATTCCGCCGGAACAGATTCTGGGCACCTATGGAAACTCGACATTCGAAGATGTCGATGGCGTTCCGACTGTCATCAAGGCCCCCGGGATTGCCTTCATCGACGACAAGGAAGGCAAACCCATCAACATCGAACGCACGATCGGCAAACGCCCCATTCTGGCCGGAGGAAACTCGGACGGCGATTTCGCCATGCTGGATTGGACAACCTCGGGTAACGGACCACGGCTGGGTGTTCTGATCCACCATACGGATGCCGAACGTGAATGGGCCTATGATCGGGAAAGTCCGATTGGGCGGTTGGTTGACGGTCTGGATCAGGGGCCGGACAAAGGCTGGATCATCGTCGATATGGCGAAAGACTGGTCGCGGGTCTACACTGGAGGAAACTGAACGACCCGAAAGACTTAACGCCCATGTGGACATTGCTTGTATCCATCTTTGTTTTTGCGTTGTACGCAACTGCAGTTGTGTTTTCGGTGCGCGCGGCACAAACCGCGCGCACACCGCAAGGAGCCGTTGGCTGGGTGGTCTTTTTGGTATCGGCGCCAATCTTTGCGGTTCCGATGTACCTGTTTCTGGGGCATCACAGGTTTCGCGGCTATCGCATCTCGCGCCAACAAAGCGAACGGGTCGTCGAAGGCATCAAGACCTTTGCTGACTACTCCAGACCTGACCCATCCACGATGTCGGTCAATCCACGACCATTCGAATTTCTGGCTCATCTTCCGGTATCCAGTGGCAATGGCGCTCAGCTTCTGATCGATGGTCAGGCAACGTTTGACGCCATTTTTCAGGCGATAGACGAGGCCAGGAACTATATCCTGATCCAATTCTACATCGTCAGAGACGATGCCTTGGGCCGACAGCTTCAGACCAAGCTGATAGAGGCTGCGAAACGCGGGGTGCATGTCCGTTTCATGACCGATGCCGTCGGCAGCTATGGATTGGCAAACACCTATCTGGACACAATGCGCGAGGCCGGAATTGACGTGGCCGACCCGCGTGAACAACGCGGGCCGAATTTCAGGTTTCAGCTGAATTACCGGAACCATCGTAAAACCGTCATCATCGACGGTGAAACAGGCTTTATCGGCGGTCACAACGTGGGTGTTGAATATCTGGGCGAAGACCCGCATTTCGGCCATTGGCGCGACACGCATATCAAGATGACCGGCCACATCGTCCGGCAATTGCAGCTCATCTTCACCGAAGACTGGCACTGGGCCCGCGATGAAGACCTGATTGACGACCTCGACTGGGCAGGCAGCGAGGCCGAGCAAGACATGAATGCCCTATTGGTGGCCACCGGACCCGGAGACGAAACCGAAACCGGCGCCATGATGTTCTTTTCGGCCATCGCCGAGGCGAAAGAAAGACTGTGGATTGCCTCGCCCTATTTTGTGCCCGACATCGACGTCATGACCGCTCTGCAACATGCAGCGATGCGCGGTGTGGACGTGCGCATCCTTGTCCCGGATATGATTGATCATCGGCTGCCGTGGCTGGCTGCTTTTGCCTATTTCGACGAAATCCGCGATTGCGGCGTACGCGTGTTCCGATACACGGACGGTTTCATGCACCAGAAGGTTTTCGTGGTAGACGACACGCTGGCTGCGGTCGGCACGACCAATCTGGACAACCGGTCCTTCCGGCTGAACTTCGAGGCGATGGCCCTGTTTTTCGATGCCCGCGCAGCCCTGGCTGTTGATCACATGCTACGCGCGGATTTCGAGGCAAGCTATGAATTGACGCGCAGTCTGGCCCAGCAACCCGCGCATATCCGGTTTGGCGCCCCATTGGCGCGGTTGTTTGCGCCTATCCTCTAGGTAAAGAACTTCTCTTGAAAGACGCGCGTCATCATCGCCACCAGGTAAGCGGTCGACAGACCAAAGGCCAGAAGACCAGCAACCGCGGCAAAAGACCCAAAGATGCGCAACCCTTCGCCCAAAACGATATCGCCGTATCCCAGGGTCGTGAACGTCACCAATGAGAAATAGATGGCCGAGTTCCAATCCGGCAGAACCTCAAGCAACACCCAGACGATGGCCCAAATCCAGACCTGAATCGTGTGCGTGGCGACGATAAAGGCCAAAGATACCGCGATTGGTGTTGCCGTGCCAAAGAACACCCCCTTGGCCGACCATTTTTCATCCCACTTGATGATCGTGACGGTACACCAGGTCAACAAAAGAATCTCGACCAAGAAGCAGAGCGCCAGAAATGTACTGCCCCAAACGATCTGATGCAGCAACGTCATGTTTTTCATCCTGATTTACGACAGTGGACCGTCCGGGCAGAATGGCCCTTTGAGGTGCGAGGCACAACCCCGGCGATCGCGCCAAAAGCCTGCGGCGAATGGAACCGGGTACCGGTCCGCACTGGACAGTTTGGAATTCCGTCGCACATCCTTGGAAGAAAAAAAGGCCAGATCATGCTGTTGACCATCGACCGTGTTCAGAAAACCTATCCCGGCGGACGCCCGGTTCTGCGCGACGTGTCGCTGACATTGGATGAAGGGCAAACACTGGCCCTGACCGGCGAAAGCGGCAGTGGCAAAAGCACTCTGCTGAACCTTGCCGCAGCGCTTGATTGTTTCGACAGCGGTGAAATCATCTTGAACCGAACGCCCCTGTCCCATCTGGACGATGCCGGGCGGGCTGAATTGCGGCGCAGTCAGCTTTCGTTGGTGTTTCAGCAGTTCAATCTGATCCCTTCGCTGACCGTTGCGCAGAACCTTTCCTTTCACGCCCGCCTTGCCGACGCTGAGGATGCCGATTGGACCGCGCATCTGACGGAACGCTTGGGCCTGTCCGATCTTTTGGACCGATATCCCGAAAACCTGTCCGGCGGGCAACAGCAGCGGGTCGCGATTGGTCGTGCCATGGCTGCGCGTCCGAAACTGCTGCTGGCGGATGAGCCCACGGGCAATCTGGATGAAACCGCCAGCGCAAGGGTTCTGGATCTGATGTTGGCCTTGGTGGCTGATACCGGCGCAGCGCTTCTGTTGGTCACGCATTCCCAACAGATTGCGGCCCGACTGGATCGAACCGTCCAGCTCTGCGGTGGTCGTATCCAATGACACGCGCCGTCATTCAGGCTTTGATGTCACACTGGCGGGTGCACTGGTTGCAGCTGGCGACGCTTTTGACAGGCATCGCGTTGGCCACCGGTCTCTGGTCCGCGGTTCAGGCCATCAATGCCGAAGCGCGCGCCAGCTATGCCCGGGCCAACGCGCAGCTTGCCCTTGGGCAGTTCGACGAGCTGCGCGATCCTTCCGGTCTGATCCCGGTTTCTCGTTACGTCGATCTGCGTCGTGCTGGCTGGCAGGTGGCGGCCGTCCTGGAGGGCCCCTATCGAATCCAGGGCCGCACATTGCGCCTGATGGGTGTGGACATGGTCGCCTACCCGGCCCTGCCCGCCGTCACCGAAGCCGACCAAAGCACCGCGCCGACTGAGCCGGCGGACATGCTGACCGCTCCGGGGCGACTTCTGATCGCGGCAGAGTTGGAGCCGCTGTTGCGCGACCAGAACAACCTTCCGCCGTTTTCAATCACCACGGCGCTGCCACCGGACGTAATTCTGACGGATATCGGCACAGCCGAAGCCCTGCTGAACCAAACCGGTTTCATCTCGCGCCTCATTGTGTTGCCGGATCAGCCGCGTGATCGGCCACCTTTGGCCGAAGTCGCGCCCGAACTGGAGCGCGCCAGCCCATCCTCGCAAGTCGATACTGCTCGGCTGACTGACAGTTTTCACCTGAACCTGTCGGCTTTTGGCCTGCTGTCCTTTGCCGTTGGCCTGTTCATCGTGAACGGCACCGTCGGGCTGGCTTTCGCCCAACGCCGAGGCATGATCCGCACCCTGCGTGCACTGGGCGTTTCGATGCGGCGGCTGGTCTTCCTGATCCTGACCGAACTGACGGGGCTGGCCCTGATCGGTGGAACCTTGGGTCTGCTTCTTGGGTTCTTTCTGGCCGGAGCGTTGTTGCCCGATGTCGCAGCAACCCTTCGCGGCCTGTATGGTGCGCCCGTGACCGGACAGCTGACACTGCACCCCCATTGGGTGTTTGCCGGGATGGCGATGGCTGTCTGCGGCACCTTGTTTGCCAGTGGCCATGCGCTGTGGCGATTGTCTCGTATGCCCCTTCTGGCGGGGCCCGGTGTGCAAGCCTGGCAGGGCAATGCCGGCACACGTCTTGTGACAGGTTTGCTCGGCTTGTCCCTGATCGTCGGCGGTGTCATCGCCTATCTCGGCATCGGTGGTCTGGTTGCCGGTTTCGTGCTGTTGGCCGGATTGCTGACGGGTGCCGCGCTTTTGTTGCCGGCGCTTCTGACCTTTGCGCTTTCCGTCTTTGGCAACAGGTCCCGTGGCGCCGTCGCGCAGTGGGTCTGGGCCGACATGCGCGCCCAATTGCCCGGGCTGTCGCTTGCCCTGATGGCCCTGTTGCTTGCGCTTGCGGCAAATATCGGTGTGGGCACAATGGTTTCAAGTTTCCGGCTGACATTTGTGGGCTGGCTCGACCAGCGCCTGACTTCAGAGCTTTATCTGACCGTCCGTGACGAAGAACAGGGGCGCGAGATCACGGATTGGCTGCGGCCACAGGTCGACGCCATCCTTCCAATTCGCAACATGGAACTGTCGCACGAAACGGGCCCCCTGTTTCTGTACGGGGTCATAGACGATCCGGTCTATCGGCAGCACTGGCCGTTGATATCGGCGAACTCGACCGTATGGGACGACGTGATGGCCGGAGACGCGGTTCTGATCAACGAACAACTGGCACGGCGCGCGAACCTATGGCCCGGAGACACGCTGACGCTGTCCCCGGATCGAACGCTGACCATCGCCGGGGTTTATTCGGATTATGGAAATCCAACCGGGCAAGCCATTGTGTCGATGAGCCAACTTGACCGGATCGCACCAGGGGCCGAAACCCGACGGTTTGGCGTCCGTTTGAACCCCGAACAGGCGACTGAAATGGCGCAAGCCTTGCGCGAGCGGTTTGCCCTGCCGCGTCAGGCCGTGGTCCAGCAGGCCGCCATGAAGGCGCAATCATTAGCAGTCTTCGAAAAGACCTTTGTCGTGACATCGGCGCTCAATGTTCTGACCCTCGGCGTGGCGGTATTTGCCATACTCACCAGCCTGCTGACCCTGTGGACCCAGCGCTTGCCTCAGATTGCTCCGGTATGGGCGCTGGGACTGAACCGGGCGCAACTGGCGCGGCTGGAGCTTTTGCGCAGCGTACTGCTCGCGGCTCTGACCGCGTGCCTGGCGTTGCCGCTTGGTCTGATCCTCGCCTGGGTTCTGTTGGCAGTGATCAATGTGCAAGCCTTTGGCTGGCGGTTGCCGATGTTCGTATTTCCCTGGGATTGGTTATGGCTGTTCCTGCTGACCCTGCTGGCCGCCCTGGTTGCAGCGGCCCTGCCCGCGCTGCGCATGTTGCGTCTGCCCCCTGCCGATTTGCTGAAGGTGTTCGCCAATGAACGTTAATGCCCTTTTAGCCGTTCTCGTGTTTTTGTGCCCATCGCCTCTTTGGGCGCAGGGTTTTGCAGGTCTTGGAGGGTCGGCGGAAGGGTTCGAGGTTCCGCAGGCGGGGATTGAATTCGACTTTCCCAAAGACCACGGACCTCACCCCGCCTATCGGATCGAATGGTGGTATCTGACGGCCAACCTCAAAGGCGAGGACGGGCGTGACTATGGCATCCAATGGACCCTTTTCCGGTCGGCCCTGAAACCGTTTGAAACAGATGGATGGCAAAGCCCGCAGATCTGGATGGGCCATGCGGCTGTCACAACGCCTGACACCCACTATTTTGCCGAACGCCTGTCGCGTGGGGGGATTGGGCAGGCAGGTGTTGCGGTGCAACCGTTCGAGGCCTGGATCGACGAATGGCGCATGGCCGGACCGGATATGGATATGGATACCCTGACTTTGACCGCGAATGGGGCTGATTTCGGGTACGATCTTGCGCTGAGCGCACAAGGCCCGTTGGTGTTTCATGGCCAAGCGGGCTATTCCGTGAAATCCGCTGACGGGCAAGCCAGCTATTACTATTCGCAACCCTTCTATTCAGTCGAAGGCGTACTGCACCTGCCGGATGGTGATATGCGCGTCACCGGTCAGGGCTGGCTGGACCGGGAATGGTCTTCGCAGCCCCTGGCCGAGGATCAAACCGGCTGGGACTGGTTTTCGCTCAGCTTCGAGGACGGGGACAAGCTGATGGCCTTTCGCCTGCGCGGTGGTCGCGGCGATTTCACTTCGGCCACATGGATCAATTCAGACGGCAGCACCGATGCCATCCCCGACGGGTCCGTCAGGCTTGAGCCGCTTGCGACCGATCAGGTGGCAGGGCGCGACGTCCCGACGCAATGGCGCGTCGTGCTTGCCGACCGAAGCATCGACGTCAAGGTATCCGCCCTTACGCCGGACGCCTGGATGGGGACGCGTTTTGAATATTGGGAAGGTCCGGTCACGGTCACCGGCAGCCACGAGGGCGTTGGGTATCTCGAGATGACGGGCTACTGACCTGGCTGCGGAGCCCGAACGGTGGCAGGCGACCGTCGGGGCTCCGGCCTCTGTGCACGGCATCTGCTTTTCGCGTCAGCGCACCACGTAAACCGAAACGTTGGAATGTCGCACCACGCGCGCGGCATTCGGGCCCAGCAGGTAATCCTTGAAATCCGGCTTGTGGGCTCCGATTACGATCAAATCAGAGCCGGCACTTTCGGCCGTCTTCAAAATCTCCTGATAAGCTGTTCCTGTCGCAACCACATGGCGGATGGTTTCGTTGCGCTCGGCCCCCAGGGCCGATACGCAAAGCGCCGTCAGCTTGGCCTGCGCTTCCTCCAACGCCTTGTCATGAAAACCGGATTCAAAAAACCCCGACACCCAGCTTTCCCCGAAATCGGGCAGCACTGTTACCACGTCAAGTTGCGCCCCTTCCATATCCGCCAGAGCGGCTGCTTTTTGCAGCACCGGTGCATCAATCTCGCCATTGCTGATATCAACGGCACACAGAACGGAACGTGTCATACGAGCACCTCTTGTCTGGCGGCACGGCCGCGTTGCAGGAAAGCGATCAGACCCAGAAGGATCAGCGCCGGGATATAGACCAGTTGCTTCGGAGGCTGGCTGGACGGCAGGCTGACCGAGCTCAGACGCACGGCCTCGTCACCGTAATAGTCAAAGTTGGCCAGATCTTCGGCAACCGGTGATCCAAACATCGGCTCGTCAAGTTTGACAAGGCCATCCTCTTCCAGCAACAGCAGCCCCATGGCATCGACGCGCGCTTCACCGCCCTCTTCGGATCCGACTGGCACCACAATCGTGGTGTCCACCATCTTGCCGGTATCAAAATCCGGCCCGCTGATCACCATGCGAACCTCGGTTCCGGGTGAAGTTTGGCCGATGGTTTCGACAAACGCCGCAGGCTCGACCGAAGTGTATGGAGGTGCGATGCGATCCATGAAGAAATCCGGCCTGAACAGGGCGAAGGCAACGGCGATCAGAGCGATACTTTCGTAGATGCGGCTGTGGGTCAGGAAGTACCCCATGGTGCCTGCCGTGAAGACAAGGATCGCTATCGTCGCAAAAATCGCCACTATGATCCCTTCGACCCATGTCACATCGATCAGCAGAAGATCGGTGTTGAAAATGAACACGAAGGGCAGCGCCACGGTACGCAGGCTGTAGAAGAACGCCGTGAAACCGGTTTTGATCGCATCACCGCCCGACACAGCCGCAGCAGCAAAACTGGCCAGCCCGACCGGAGGTGTCACGTCGGCCATGATCCCGAAATAGAACACGAACAGGTGGACAGCGATCAATGGAACGATCAGCCCGCTTTGGGCGCCCAACTCAACAACCACCCCGGCCATCAACGAGCTGACAACGATATAGTTCGCGGTTGTCGGCAGACCCATGCCCAGGATCAGGCTGAGCAGCCCGACCATGACCAGCATCAGGATCAGATTGCCGCCCGACAGGAACTCGACCAGATCGGCCATCACCTGACCAACACCCGTCAACGTGACGGTTCCCACGATCACGCCCGCGGTTGCCGTGGCAAGCGCGATGCCGATCATATTGCGTGCCCCGTCGATCAGACCTTGCCACAGGTCGGCAACACCATCGATGAAAGTGTTGTACAGGTTGCTCTGCCCCCGGAACATCGCTTTCAGCGGCTTCTGCGTCAGCAGGATGACAAACAGCAGCGATGTGGCCCAGAAGGCGGACAGGCCCGGTGACTTCTGTTCGATCATCAGGAAATAGACCAGAACGATGATCGGCAGTAGGTAATGCAGGCCAGCTTTGTAGATATCGGCGATGACCGGAAGCGTAACCTCTTTTGCGTTAGGGTCGTCGGGTTCCAGATCCGGAACCTGTGCCGCCAGATAGAGCAGTGCGACATAAACCGCGCAGATAATCAGGCTGAGCACGATCCCAGCGGCCGACGGCACCCAGCTTGTCACGGCATCCACCGGGAATTGTGAGCCATAGCAAAGACCTGCAAACACTAGGAAGAAACCCAGCATCCCCACCACGGTCCGCGCCAGATGCACATCGCGGTCGCCCAGCGTGGGCATGTTCCGCTTCACGGCCTCGAGATGCACGATGTAAACGAGTGCGATGTAGGAAATCGCTGCCGGCAAGAAGGCATGGGTGATCACCTCGACATATGAGATGCCCACATATTCCACCATCAGGAATGCAGCGGCCCCCATCACCGGCGGCATGATCTGCCCGTTGACCGAACTGGCAACCTCGACCGAGCCCGCTTGTTCACTGCTGAACCCGACGCGCTTCATCAGCGGGATGGTGAAGGTACCGGTGGTAACAACATTGGCAATCGACGAGCCCGAGATCAGGCCGGTCGCAGCCGAGCCCACAACCGCCGCCTTGGCCGGACCACCACGCAGGTGGCCCAGGGCCCCAAAGGCCATCTTGATAAAGTAGTTCCCTGCCCCGGCTTTATCCAGCAATGCGCCGAACAAAACGAACAAGAAGACGAATTTCGTGGAAACACCCAGTGCGATACCAAACACGCCCTCTGACGTGATCCACATGTGGCTCATCGCCTTTTTCAGGCTCGCGCCCTTCCAGCGGATAACTTCGGGCACCCATTCCGAGGCACCGAAGAAGACATAGGCCAAAAATATGGTCGCGATAATTGCCATGGCCGGGCCAAGCGCACGGCGCGCGGCCTCGAACAACAGCACCAGGCCAAGCAACGCAACCCATTTGTCGGTGTCGTCGGCCAAACCGCCCGCATTGACGATCTTGTCATAGAAGAAATAGCCGTACAGCGCGACGAACGCGCCCACCAATCCCATGATCCAATCCTGAACCGGAATATAGTTCCGAGGGCTGGATTTGAGTGCCGGATAAGCCGCAAAGGCCAGAAACAAAGCAAAAGCCAGATGGAATTGCCGTGCATTGTTCACGACGCTTCCGGGCAAGACATAATTCGCCAGGGGCGAGGCCAGAACAACTTGAAATATCGACCAGATCGCGGCCACGACCGCAAGGAAAACGCCCACGTTCCCGACCGGATTGCGCCCTCCTGCGTCAGAAGATGCAACCAGATCCTGAAGCTCTTCTTCGGAAAGCGGACGATTGGATTGAGTGTCGGAATTCATCAAATGTCTCCCCGTCGCGGCCATTGTTCGGCCTTCTGAAATCCCGTTTCACACGGGTTTTGTGCAGGGCGCCCGTGGGCACCCTGCGTCAGGTCTGGTTTACTGAATCCAGCCTTTTTCTTTGTAGTACTTCTCGGCACCCGGATGCAGCGGAGCCGACAGGCCATCCGCAATCATCTCTTCGGGCTTCAGGTTCGCAAACGCCGGGTGCAGCTTTTTGAAATCATCAAAGTTTTCAAAGACCGAACTGACGACCGCATAGACAGCATCATCCGATACATCTGCCGAGGTCACGAAGGTCGCGCCCACACCAAAGGTCGAGGTGTCTTCATCAGATCCACGGTACATGCCACCGGGAATGGTTGCCTTGCGGTAGAACGAGTTTTCGTTGACCAGCTTGTCCACGGCCTCACCGCTGACGTTCACCAGAACCGAGTCACACGCGGTGGTGGCTTCCTGAATCGAACCCGAGGGGTGGCCAACGGTGTACACCATCGCGTCGATCTGGTTGTCGCACAAGGCTGCCGACTGTTCAGCCGCTTTCAGCTCGGTCGCCAGTTCGAAATCATCTGTGGTCCAGCCCATTTCGCCCAGCAGGACTTCCATGGTGCCGCGCTGACCGGAACCGGGGTTGCCGATGTTGACGCGCTTGCCCTTCAGGTCTTCAAAGTTGGTGATGCCGGAATCGGCGCGGGCCACAACGGTGAAGGGTTCGGGGTGCACCGAGAACACGGCGCGCAGGCCTTCGAACGGGCCGGCTTCTTCGAATTTCGAGGTGCCGTTATAGGCGTGGTACTGCCAGTCGGACTGGGCCACACCAAACTCTAGCTCGCCTTCGCGGATGGTGTTGATGTTGTAGACTGAACCACCGGTCGATTCGACCGAGCAGCGCACGCCGTGCTCTTTCCGGCCTTTGTTGACCAGACGACAGATCGCGCCGCCGGTCGGATAGTAAACGCCGGTGACACCACCGGTACCGATCGTAATGAACTCTTCGGCATATGCCGCCGGAGCCAGAAGGGCTGCGGTGACGAAGGCGCCGACGCTCAGTTTGCTGCTGTTTTTCATCTGTTAACTCCCACTTTTTTTGTCTGGCAGTAGGAAATCAAGTTTGATCACCTGCTCAGGGAAGCGTGCCGATAATACAAACCGGCCCGCATCGCAACGGCTACAAATCTTTGAATTTCCCAATTTCTCCCAACCCTTTCGAGGTTTCATTCAGATACCCACAATGTCAAGGCCGGCACCGGTCTGACCTGCGCCAATTCGCATATATGAGCATAAATCCCGAACTTTCCCCATCAGTTCACAGCGAGCCGTCTGGGTTCATGCAGTCACTCCAAATCCAAAACCTGACCTCATTCCTGGCGCAAATCACCGCGAAACAGAGCGAACCGCGTTTCGGATAAGGAGGCAGGGCATATCACGTTTGTACGTTCCGGCGAATCTGACAAAGGCCCTTCAACACCAACCCGGTTCAAGATCCCCCCCGGCCGGGGGCCTGATGATCTGTCGTTGAAGCAGGCCCGGAACGTCGTGGCATTCACGGGCTGCTACAGAGGACCTCAAACAGGACATGAAAATCTAGGTTGCGGATCATCACCTTGATCACGGCACCCCGCCAAGAGGACGGACGGTGTTCTGAGTTTGTCGGAATTGTGGTGCCCAAGGAGAGACTCGAACTCTCACGCCCGTGAAGGCGGGGGATTTTGAATCCCCTGCGTCTACCATTCCGCCACTTGGGCCACGAACACTGGATTAGCGCCCATCCGAGCGAAGGTCCAGAGGCAAAAACCATCCAATATTCCATTTGTTTCGCCCTCGACTGTTGACGGTCCGTCAGGCGCATGGTTTGGCTGGGCTTCAGACCGAAAACGGGATTTGAGTGCTTTATGTTACGATCGCTTTATGACTGGACCATTCGTCTGGCCGAACACCCTCACGCGCTGTGGGCGCTGGCCATCGTGGCTTTCATCGAAAGTTCGTTCTTCCCGATTCCGCCAGATGTGTTGATGATTCCGATGATTCTGGCCCGCCCGTCCCGGGCGTGGCTGATCGCAACCGTGGCATTGGTGGCTTCGGTTCTGGGGGGCATGCTGGGCTATGCGATTGGTGCGTTTTTCTATGAAAGCATCGGGCAGCCCATTCTGGAATCCATGGGGAAAGCCCATGCCATGGAAGAGTTCAATACCCGTTTCAACGACTTCGGATTCTGGGCCGTTCTGGCCGCTGGTGTGACCCCCTTCCCTTACAAGGTCATCACTATTATGTCCGGCTGGACCGGCATGCCGCTTGGAACCTTCATTGCCACCTCGATTCTGGCTCGCGCCTTGAGGTTCTTCCTGGTGGCAGGCCTGCTCTGGGGATTCGGTGAGCCGATCCGCGACTTCATCGAAAAGCGCCTGGGGCTAATGTTCACTTTGTTCATCATCCTCCTGTTTGGCGGATTCCTGGTGGTGAAATACTTATGACGAGACGTTCGCAACTTGTCGCGGTGGCAAGTCTAGGATCACTGGCGCTTCTTATGGCCGCTTTTGGCTTTCAGCATCTCGGCGGGCTTGCGCCATGCAAGATGTGCATCTGGCAGCGCTATCCACATGCAGTGGCAATCGCGATCGGCGCCGTGGCTCTGGCTTTACCGAGGCTGACCTTTCTTCCTTTGCTGGGCGCAGCGGCGGCCGCGACGACATCGGCGGTGGGTGCATTTCACGCCGGCGTTGAACAAGGCTGGTGGGAAGGCCCAAGCAGCTGCACATCCGGCAGCATCAGCGGTCTGTCCGCAGACGATCTGTTCGATCAAATCATGTCCGCGCCTTTGGTGCGGTGCGATGATATCCCCTGGGAAATGTTCGGCATCTCGATGGCTGGCTGGAACGCTATTGCTTCTGCCATGCTGGTACTGATCTGGCTGGCCGCGTGGAAAACCCGCGCGGCTTAGAACTCGTCCAGCTCTGCATCCCAGTACAGGAAATCGATCCAGCTTTCATGCAGGTGGTTCGGCGGAAACTTCCGTCCGATATTGCGCAACGCTTCGGCATCGGGCTGACGTGGCGGCTTGCGCAAGGTCATCCGAGCCTGGCGCAGCGATTTCGACCCTTTGCGCAGATTGCAGGGGCTGCACGCCGCCACCACGTTCTGCCAACTGGTCACACCACCAGCGGCCCGTGGTACCACATGGTCAAAGGTCAGGTTGTCACGGCTGCCGCAGTACTGGCAGCGGAATTCATCCCGCAAAAATAAATTAAAGCGCGTGAAGGCCACGCGCTTTCTGGGTTTTACATAGTCTTTCAAAACAACGACCGAGGGTATTCGGATCTCGGTGCTCGGGCTGCGGACGACTTCGTCATATTCAGCCACGATATCGACCCGATCCAACCAGGCCGCCTTGATCGCTTCTTGCCAGGGCCACAGTGACAGCGGGTAATAGGACAAGGGGCGATAATCGGCGTTCAAAACCAGGGCCGGGTGTTGTTTGAGCGCACCCGGCTCCCTTACAAATTCGGTCCTGAAGTCTCCGTCCATCACAGAATCGCTCCTCGCTCTCAGCTGCCCGTTTGTGACACCAGAGCGGGGAGCACCCGCCCCGGTCTTTTTATAACTATATATCGTGTTAAAACTCTGACAAGCCCTGATTTTCCACAATATGTCGCAGACGGGGTAACGCGAATCCGTAACAGGCACATGACAGTTATCCACAGCTTGCACCGGGGGTGATCTTCAGGCTATGCGCAGATCATGTCCTGGTTCATTCGCTTCAATAAACCTTATGATGTTCTGCCGCAGTTCACCGACCGCGCCAATTCGGACAGCCCGCGCAGCACGCTGTCCGATTTCATCGATCTGCCGGGCGTCTATCCTGCGGGCAGGCTGGACCGTGACAGTGAAGGTTTGATGCTGCTGACGGATCAAGGGAAGCTGCAATCCCAGATCTCTGACCCAAAGTACAAGATGGCCAAAACCTATTGGGTCCAAGTTGAGGGCACCCCCGACGAGGCTGCCCTGAAAACGCTTCGCAACGGGGTCGAATTGAAGGACGGTTTGACCCGTCCTGCCAAGGCCCGCCAAATCGACGAGCCCGAGGCCCTCTGGCCGCGCACCCCGCCGATCCGCGAACGCAAGACCGTACCGGACAGCTGGCTTGAACTGACCATACGTGAGGGCAAAAACCGACAGGTGCGCCGGATGACTGCTGCCGTGGGCCTGCCGACGCTGCGCCTGATCCGGTACCGCATCGGAGACTGGACCCTGGATGATCTTGAGCCCGGGCAGTGGGACAGCCTGCCAATGCCGACACTGAACGCGGCCACCCAACGCAAGCGCGACCGTCGCCCACGCCGGTGACAGACCCTGCCCCGATCTGCTAAACTGGGGTCATGAAGAAAACGCCTGACATCCCGGCCCCTTCGGCCATTCTTGAAGCGGCGCTCTATGTCGATGATCTGGACGCGGCGGAACAGTTTTATGGCCAAGTTCTTGGGCTCAAACGCATCCAACGTGTCGCTGACCGCCATGTTTTCTATCGCATCGGCGGATCGGTCCTGCTTATATTCAACCCCGACCAGACCGAACAACCGCCGCTCGACCCCGGTATGCCGGTTCCGCCCCACGGCGCGCGCGGCCCCGGACATGTGTGTCTTGTGCTGTCACGAGAGGAAATCGCAGTGATGCGCAAACACCTTCTGGACTGGAATATTCCGGTAGATGCCGAGTTTGACTGGCCCGGCGGCGTGCGGTCTTTGTATGTGCGCGACCCGGCCGGAAACTCGGTCGAGTTCGCCGAAGCGCACCTTTGGGCTTGATCCGGTGCGGAACGCACGGGCGCTCCGCTGATCAGGTTCCAAACACTAAAGGCTCAGCTTGTCGCGCATGAAGGCCAGCGCAACGCTCAGCCCATCCGGGGCGATACCGTGCCCGGTACCTTTCATGACATGGGCATAGACCTCTTTGAAGCCGGCAGCCTGCAAGGCTTCGGCCGCTTCCGGCAGGGACTGTGGGGGAACGACGTCGTCAGCGTCGCCATGCACCAGCAAGACAGGCATCCGGCTGACGGTTTCATCCACCAGCAGATCGGGTTCCAGAAAACGGCCTGAAAAGGCTACGATCCCGGCCACGGGATCTTCCCGCCGCGGCGCAACGTGCAGGCTCATCATGGTGCCCTGGCTGAAGCCAAACAGCACAACCTGTTCGGGCAGAACATCTTCGTCCACCATCAGCGCGTCCAGAAAGGCGTTGAAGTCCTCGACAGCCATTTCCATGCCCCGGCGGGCTTCTTCTTCGGAAGATCCATCGATCCACGGAATCGGGAACCACTGATACCCGTTGGGCATTCCGGGGATCTGCTCGGGGGCGTCGGGGGCCACGAACAACGTGTCCGGCAGGTGTTCGCCCAGCGGATCGGCCAATCCCAGCAGATCGGCACCGTTTGCACCATAGCCATGCACGAACACCACGACCGAGCGCGTGTCGCCCGAAACAGGCTCTTTCCGGAGCGCATTCAAAACCCGTGTCATCTGATCCCTTCTCTTTGTTTTGCAACCCGGTAATAGGCCCACAGCACCCGTGCCGCAACCGAACGCCAGGGCGACCAGGCCTCGGCCATTTTGCGCAGCTCCTTGTCCGTTGGACGTTCAGGCAAGTCATAGAGGATGCGC
Organism: Ruegeria sp. HKCCD6604; assembly: GCF_013110635.1. Taxonomy (NCBI): domain Bacteria; kingdom Pseudomonadati; phylum Pseudomonadota; class Alphaproteobacteria; order Rhodobacterales; family Roseobacteraceae; genus Ruegeria; species Ruegeria sp. HKCCD6604. The sequence goes on from NZ_WVQW01000001.1 coordinate 470,213, forward strand.
GCCGCCTCTTGCAGGGCCAGATCACCGGGTGCGATGACATCTGCGCGACCCAGTGAGAACATGGCATAGATTTCGGCTGTCCAGACACCGATACCCGGAACTTGCGTCAATATGGCGACGACATCGGCGTCAGTTGCATCGCGCAGTGCCTTATAGTCGATACGTGCCTCGGCCAGTGCCCGCGCATATCGGATCTTCTGTCGGCTCAGCCCAACTGCCCGCAGATCATCATCCGTTGCCCACAGGATCTTGCGCGGGCCGGTCAACCTTGCATCCTGAAGCCGTTTCCAGATCGCATTGGCCGAAGCCACGCTGACTTGCTGACTGACAATTGCACTCAATAATTGCGCAAACCCATCGGGGCGGCGGCGCAGCGGCAAGGGGCCGGTCTGATCCATCGCATACGCCATGCGCGGACAGGTTTTGGCCAGCCACTCGGCCCCTTCGGCCACACAGTCCGATGTTTCGATGATGCGGCCCGCGGGCATGCGGCCTCCCTGCTCTTTTGTTTCGGGCAGGTTAGGCGCATGTGACGCAGATGCAACCCGCTTGTGCCGCAAACACTTAGCCGATAACCATTCGCCCATGACGATGATTTCAACCCTTCCGGACGACCGGCAGGCCAAACGCAATGTGGCCGTACTGGTGGCTGCCCAAGCCATTCTGGGCGCGCAGATGCCGATGATGTTCATCGTCGGCGGGCTTGCAGGTCAGTCGCTGGCCTCGAACCCCTGCCTAGCGACGCTGCCGATATCCCTGATCGTTCTGGGATCGATGCTGGCAGCCACGCCGATCTCGGCCATCATGCAAAAATGGGGCCGTCGCGTGGGGTTCCTTGTCGGGGCAACGGCCGGTGCACTGGGCGGGTTGATCGGGGCCTATGGTCTGTTTCTGGGCTCGTTCCCCACCTTTCTTGTCGGCAGCCTGCTGACCGGCATCTACATGAGCGCACACGGGTTCTATCGCTTTGCGGCAGCAGACACCGCGTCAGACGATTACCGCCCAAAAGCGATTTCATACGTGATGGCCGGCGGGCTGGCGGCCGCCATCATCGGGCCTCAGATCGTGAAGTTTACGTCTGAAGCATACGTCATCCCTTTTCTGGGAACATATATGGCCGTAATCGGCATCAACGTTCTGGGCTCGGCGCTGTTCTTCTTTCTCGACATTCCGACACCTGCGAAACCTGCGGCCGATGAACCCAAGGGGCGGTCACGGATCGAGTTGCTGAAAACACCCCGCATCGCCGTCGCGATCATCTGTGCCATGGTGTCTTATGCGTTGATGAATCTGGTCATGACCTCGACGCCGCTTGCCGTTGTCGGATGTGGATTTTCTGCCAATGACGCGGCGGATATCGTGACAAGTCACGTGCTGGCAATGTATGTCCCCAGCTTCTTTACCGGGCACCTGATCGCCCGGTTTGGCGTTGAAAAGATCGTCGCTCTGGGCTTGGCCATACTTGCCGCATCAGGGGTGGTTGCGCTGCAAGGCGTCGAATTGGGGAACTTTTTTGTCGCCCTTGTTCTTCTGGGCATTGGTTGGAATTTCGGCTTCATCGGCGCGACCACGATGCTGGCCGCGTCGCATGAACCGCAAGAGCGCGGACGGATGCAGGGCCTCAATGACCTGTTGGTGTTTGGCGGTGTGACATTGGCATCGCTGGCCTCGGGCGGGTTGATGAACTGCTCGGGCGGATCCGCGATCGAGGGGTGGAATGCCGTCAACCTGGCCATGATCCCTTTGCTGACACTGGCAGGTGGCGCATTGCTGTGGCTGGTTCTGCGCCCGGCCGATCCCGAAAGGGTCTGATCACCAGCGCCCGCTGCCGACGGTCCACATCAGCGACAGTCGCTGACGCATTTCGCCTGGCTCAAGCGTTCCTGCCGCCACCCGCTCGGGTTGGGCGATGGCCTGCTTCAGAACTCGTTCCGCCAGCCAACCCGCATACAGCGCGGGACGCGCCTCAGGTGCGATGTCGCCCCGCTTTGATCGCGCCTTGCGCAATCGGTCCAAAGCGGATTGGGCCAATTGCTGAACGCCGCCCTTCGTACCATCAAGCAAAGGTACGCGACCCCGCTTTTCCAGTTCGGGAATGGCGCGGAACCAATTTGCCACACCGACCCCGTACCCGAAATCGCGCAACACGCTTTCATCCGCCACACCCAGCGCCTGCGCAGAGGCGACGAAAAGAGATCCGGAACTGTGGTTGATATAGGCGTCAAAGTGCTCCTGATCCTCGAACGGATCCCGGTATATATCCCAACGTCTTACGGCAACAAATTCATCCAGTACGCCTGCCAGATGCGGCGACAGGACCCGCGACAGAGGCGTCACCACCTCGTGCCGCCGAACCGCGGACCCTTCTGCAATCTCCTGCAACGCGTCGCGCCACCATTGCAGCCGCATTTCGGCAATCATGGCCTCTTGCGTCACCCATGGCGCGCGGGCGACTTCGACATTCAACGCATAGATCGGAAACAAAACCACGCGAGCCGCGACCGGAGCAGCCATCGTCGCGCGGAACCGGTCAGGATCCGCTCGCTGAACCAGCGCGGCGCAGGCTTTGACATCATCGTCGAAGGTCACACTCACTCGGCTGCTGCCTTTTGCGGATCGCAATCACGGACCAGTTTCCACTGGATCGCATCCAGCAGCGCCTCAAAGGACGCATCAACTATGTTCGCACTGACACCCACCGTCGACCAGCGCCGCCCCTGGCCGTCTTCGCTGTCGATGATGACGCGGGTCACCGCTTCGGTCCCGCCCTGGGTGATACGGACCTTGAAATCGACAAGTCGCATATCTGACAAAACCTGCGAATACTGGCCCAAATCCTTCGCCAGCGCCTTGGCCAGCGCGTTCACAGGCCCCCTGTCGTTTCCGGAGTCGTCCATGGATTCGCTAACCGACAGTTTCTTTTCACCGTCCACTTTGACCACGACGACAGCCTCGGACAGGCTGACCATCTTGTTGTATTTGTTCTTCCGACGCTCAACAGTGACCTTGTAGCGCTTGACCTCGAAGAACTCAGGCAGTTGCCCCAGTTCATCCCGCGCCAACAGTTCGAAACTGGCCTGCGCGGTGTCGTAGGAATACCCAACCGCTTCACGATCCTTGATCCGTTCAAGGATGCGGCCCAATGCGGGATCACCGGCTTTGACGCTCAGCCCCGCCTCGGTCAGGCGTTTGCGCAGGTTCGACTGACCCGCCTGGTTCGACATCGGAATGATACGTTCATTGCCTATGCTCGCCGGGTCCACATGTTCGTAAGTCGATGGGTCCTTCAGGATCGCGCTGGCGTGCAACCCCGCCTTATGCGCAAAAGCCGACGCGCCCACATAAGCCGCCTGCTTGCTGGGAACCCGGTTCAAAACGTCGTCCAACATGCGGCTGATGCGGGTCAGCCCGGCCAGCGCATCAGGGCTGACACCGGTTTCGAACTGCGACGCATAGGGTTCTTTCAGCAGCAATGTCGGGATCAGCGCCGTCAGGTTTGCGTTGCCGCAGCGTTCCCCCAGACCATTCAGCGTTCCCTGAATTTGCCGTGCACCTGCTTCGACCGCTGCCAGAGAACAGGCCACTGCGTTCTCGGTATCGTTATGGGTGTGGATACCCAACCGTTCACCCGGCAGACCGGCCGCGATCACTTCGGACACGATCCGCCCGACCTCGGACGGCAACGCGCCACCATTGGTATCACACAGCACAACCCATCGCGCGCCCGCCTCCAGCGCGGCCCGGCAAACTTCCGTCGCGTACTCGCCGTTGTCCTTGTACCCGTCAAAGAAATGTTCGGCATCGAACAACGCCTCGCGCCCTTGCGCCACGATATGCGCCACCGAAGCACGAACGTTTTCCGTGTTCTCTTCAAGCGAAATGCCAAGCGCGTGGGTCACGTGATAATCATGCGACTTGCCAACCAGACAAACGGCCTGCGTTCCCGCATTCATCACCGCAGCCAGCACATCGTCATTCTCGGCCGAGCGCCCCGCCCGCTTGGTCATGCCAAAGGCTGTCAACCGGGCCGAAGTCTTTGGCGCCGCCTCGAAAAACGCGCTATCGGTCGGGTTCGCTCCGGGCCAACCGCCTTCGATGTAATCCACACCCAATGCGTCCAGCGCCTGTGCGATCTGCACTTTTTCAGCGGTCGAAAACTGCACGCCCTGGGTTTGCTGCCCGTCACGCAGCGTCGTGTCGTAAAGATAGAGGCGTTCTCTGGTCATCAGACCTCCTCCAGCTTGGCGGCATCAAAACCGGCGCCCGGCACCAGTTCAACACCTTCCTTGCTCATTCGAACCTCAAGCCCTGCCGCAACATACGCCGCCTTGAGGCGGTCGACCTCCGAGAAATCCTTGTTTTCCATTGCAGATACGCGCGCCTTCGCCAAGCGATCTGCATGGGCACTCAGGTCTATGGACGCCGTGTCAGCCCACGACGGGACATCTTTGCCCAACAAGCCCAAAAATTGCAGAGAATGTCTCAACCCCACGACATCGTCAGCGATGGATAACTGGTGGAGTTCGGCGATAGCACCGGCTGTGTTCAGGTCGTCGGCCAAAAAGTTAACGATTTGAGGATGCGGCTCGCCATAACCAACCCCTTGCGCGGCCTGCGCGTAGAATTTGCGCAAGGTTCGCTCCGCCTCACGGGCTCTTTTCTCAGTCCAGTCCATCGGCTTGCGATAATGCGTCTGCAAAAAGACAAAGCGGATCACTTCGCCCGGAACGCCCTGCTCCAGCAGATCATGCACGGTAAAGAAATTGCCCAGCGATTTGGACATCTTCTTGCCTTCGACCTGCAACATCTCGTTATGCAGCCAGACCCGCGCGAATTCACCGTGCGGGTGTGCGCATTTGCTCTGGGCGATCTCGTTCTCGTGGTGCGGGAACATCAGGTCGTTGCCGCCACCATGGATATCAAAACTCTCACCCAGCAACTCATAGCTCATGGCCGAGCATTCGATGTGCCAGCCCGGACGTCCCCGCCCCCATGGGCTGTCCCAGCCCGGCAATTCATCGGTCGAAGGCTTCCACAAGACAAAATCCATCGGGTTCTTCTTGTAGGGCGCCACCTCGACCCGCGCGCCGGCGATCATGTCATCCACCGAGCGCCCCGACAGCTTACCGTAGCTCTCTTTCCAGCTATCCACCGCGAACAGAACATGGCCTTCGGCGGCATAGGCATGACCCTTAGCGATCAGGTCTTCGATCATCGCGATCATCTGCGCGATGAACTGGGTCGCGCGCGGCATCTCGTTCGGCTCCAACGTGCCCAAAGCGCCCATATCATGCAGGTACCAGCCGATGGTCTCATCAGATCGTTCCTGCACCAATTGCTCCAGCGTGCCTTCCGCGCCCGCCTGTTTGCGGGCCAGCGCCGTGGCGTTGATCTTGTCGTCCACGTCGGTGAAGTTGCGCACATAGGTCACGTGTTCTGCGCCATAGACATGGCGCAACAGACGATAAAGAACGTCGAACACGACCACCGGGCGGGCATTGCCCAGATGGGCGCGGTCATAGACCGTCGGACCACAGACATACATCCGCACGTTGTCAGGGTCGATCGGTACGAAATCTTCCTTTGTCCGCGTCCGCGTGTTGTGCAGCTTGATCGTCGTCATCGGTCGGGCTCCTAGAAAACAGCAAAGGCTTGCGCGTTGGCGCGGGCTTAGCAACTTGTCTCAGGGATGAAAACGAAAGAAACCGGCCCGCTTGATAAATCAGCAGGTAATGCAGCAGATAATGATGCAGGTCACCGGGTTCATGCCCCTCGGTTAGCACGGGAACCCCGCCAAGCCAAGCGTTGAGTTTGCTCACCCGGTCCGGCAGAGTGCCCGTCATGGATCGAGACTTCATCAATTCCATCTGCAAGGAATTTCCCGGAGCCGAGCTGTCGGACCCGTGGGGCGGCGGTCATGACGCGTGGAAGGTTGGCGGCAAGATGTTTGCCTGTATCGGAACTGCAAATGACGGCGTGTCAGTCAAAACACCCGACGTGGAAACGGCTCAGATGGTGATTGATGCCGGTGTCGCGGTGAAAGCCCCCTATTTTCACCGCAGCTGGGTCCGCCTGCCGTTTGATGCCGAGACGGAGGAGCTGCGCCATCGTTTGACGGTTTCCTATGACCTCGTACGCGCATCGCTGACAAAAAAGCTTCAGGCAACGCTGGCGCAGCGAAGCTGATTGACAAACGGCCACTGCTCTGCCCCATTCAGCGCAAAGCAACCAGGGGCGATTTCATGAGATTGTCTGAACGCATCACGCAGATCACCGGCGGCGGCAGCGATGGCTGGGACGTGTTCTACCGCGCGCGCCGGATGTTGAGTGAAGGACAAGCCGTAACCGAACTGACGATCGGTGAACATGACACCCGAACCGACCCTTCGATTCTTCGGGCGATGGAGCTGTCGGCCCGCAACGGCCATACAGGGTACGCGATGGTGCCCGGCACGGACCTGCTGCGCGACACGGTCGCCGCGCGGGTTCAGACCCGCACTGGCGTTCCGACCTTTCGGAACAACGTTCTGATCACCCCCGGCGGGCAAGCCGCCCTGTTCGCGGCACATATGGCCGTTTGCGATCCCGGTGATGTCGGATTGTATCTCGACCCGTACTACGCCACCTATCCCGGCACGATTCGGGGTGTTGGCGCCGTGGCACGTGCGGTTCAAACCCCGGCCGATGACGCTTTCCAGCCCCAGGCCGAGCGGATCGATGCCGCTGCTGAAGGCGCGGTTTCGTTGTTGATCAACACGCCGAACAATCCGACCGGCGTGGTTTATTCCCGCCAATCGCTGGAGGCGGTCGCTGACGTGTGCAAACGGCGCGATCTCTGGCTGATCTCGGATGAGGTATACGACACGCAGGTCTGGGACGGTGAACATCTTTCTCCGCGTGCGCTGCCCGACATGGCAGAGCGAACGCTTGTGGTTGGATCCATGTCCAAGTCCCACGCCATGACGGGGTCGCGTTGTGGATGGGTCGTCGGCCCACAGGAGGTCATCGCCCATCTGATCAATCTGGCGACCCACACCACCTACGGCGTTCCCGGGTTCGTACAGGACGCGTCGAGTTTTGCGCTGACCGCGGGTGTTGAACTTGAAGAAAAAATCGCTGCTCCGTTCCGCCGCCGCCGTGCCTTGGCCATGGATATTCTGGCCTCGCAAAACATCGTCGGCCTCGTCCCCGCGCAGGGCGCCATGTATCTGATGCTGGATATCCGCGCGACCGGGATGTCGGGCGACGCGTTTGCCAACGCGCTGCTGGACGCACACAAGATTGCCGTCATGCCCGGCGAAAGCTTCGGCAAGGCCGCTGCCGGGCACATACGGGTGGCCATGACCGTGGCCGATGAACGCTTTGCGGTTGCGCTGAAAACGCTTTGCGAATTCGCGTCGCATCTTGCGAGGAAGCACGCAGCTGAATAAGCCTGTTGTCAGAAACGAAACGTTGTACGCAAGTTGAAGACGTTGGAATCCAGACCACCGGTGGATCGGGTGACATCATCGAAGTCTTGCCGGAGCGCCTCACCGCTGATGACAAAATTCTCGCCAATCGGATAAGCGATGCCGATCCCGTAAACAGCGGCGGTATCGCTGTCGACGGATGTTTCGGCCCGTGCCGCGCCAACGACGACATACCCCAGCGCGCTGCCGAAATCGTACCCGCCACGCAGTTTCAATCGAGTCATGCTGTCCAGACTGCCCTGAGACTGGCTGAGGTTCAGGGAAAGGCGGTTGTATTCAAGTTCACCGCCCAGTACGAAAGCCCCGAAATCCTGATCATAGCCTACATGCGCGCCAAAGGCGGTGTCATCCCCGCTTGATCCACCCGGTCCATCCGCATCCGCGTACCCAAAGCTGAGCCCAACGTAACCGCCTGTCCAATCCTCTGCCAAAACCGGGCTGGCGCTGGCCGTCAGAGCCACGACAATCAGGGCAGAAAAAAGTTCAAAAGTCTGTTTCAACGCGATTTCACTCGGGATTCAGATCATGTCTAGCTTTGAATTCAACTGGGATCGCTTTTGTCAGAGTTCAATTCCTTGCACGCAAAGCTCAAGAGTAAGTGAATGCAGTATAACAGATTTCTGTCACCGCGGGAGAAAATCTGCCTCAGAATTCCGTCAGTGGACCGTTGGGCAAACATTTGCTGAAGTTAATTTCGTTGAGGTCGCAAACAGAACAGATTGCGTCGCCGTGTTTTGGAACTCTTGCGCCAAACGTTGAGAGGCGGAATGACTGACCACGACTGGAAAATCAGCCTGATCAGCCGCACCATTGGTGCGGACCGGGGGCGTGCAGCGAGAGGGCGGCCGTAAGCGGCCACTTGCCAGTTCCCCAAACATCTCTCACAGATCGGAAAAAGAAATGAACGACCAATCCCGCAACACATCGCGCAGCGGCGGTCGCGCTGCGCGTCGCGCTGCCCGTGCAACCGCGTTGCCTGAACATCTGCGCCCCGTGCGCCCCGGTATGGAGGGCGGTGTCCTGAATGTCCTGACCCAGGCACAGATCGAACGTATCCACGAGGCCGCCCTGACCGCATTGGAAACCATTGGTCTGGCGGACGCGCCGCAAAGCGGGATCGACTATCTGGTTGGTGCAGGCTGCACATTGGGCGACGATGGCCGCATCCGCTTTCCCCGTGCCCTTGTCGAAGACACGATCGCAAAAGCGAACCGCAAGGTCACATTGTACAGCCGCGATGGAAAAACCGATCTGGACCTGACCGGTACCAAAGTACATTACGGCACGGCTGGTGCAGCCGTTTCCATGGTCGACGTGCATGGTCGCGAGTATCGTGATTCAACCGTTCAGGATTTGCACGATGCCGCACGCATCTGCCAACAGCTTGACAATATTCACTTTGTTCAGCGCCCCATGGTCTGTCGCGACATCGCGGACAACCTGGAAATGGACCTGAACACGATCTACGCCAGCTGTTCAGGAACATTCAAACACGTCGGCACATCCTTCACGGAACCCAGCCACGTCGCCCCCGCGATGGAGATGATCTACATGATCGCGGGCGGCGAAGATAAATATCGCGAGCGGCCATTCGTGTCGAACTCGAACTGCTTCGTCGTCCCACCGATGAAATTCGCCACTGAAAGCTGCGAAGTGATGGAGGAATGCATCAAGGCCGGAATGCCGGTTCTGTTGCTGTCAGCCGGAATGGCCGGCGCCACCGCGCCATCAACCATCGCCGGAGCAATCACCCAGGCCACGGCGGAATGCCTTGCGGGATTGGTTTATGTAAACGCCGTAAGTCCCGGCGCGCCCGCAGTTTTCGGCACCTGGCCCTTTGGTCTTGATCTGCGGACCGGCGCAATGTCCATCGGTTCCGGAGAACAAGCTCTGCTGACGGCAGGCTGCGCCCAGATGCACCGTTTCTACGACTTGCCTGGGGGTGCAGCGGCCGGTGCATCAGATTCGAAGCTGCCCGACATGCAGGCCGGGTGGGAACAGATGTGCTCGAACGTGATGGCGGGGCTGTCCGGGTTGAACATGGTTTATGAAGCCGCTGGCATGCACGCCTCGCTGCTGGGTTTCTGCTTTGAAAGCCTCATTCTCAGCGACGACCTGATCGGTCAGGCACTGCGCTGTGTGCGCGGGATCGAAGTGACCGATGAAACCCTGGCATTGGATCAGATCGCATCCGTGTGCATGGGCGGCCCCGGTCATTATCTGGGCACCGATGCGACCCTCAGCCGGATGCAGGCCGACTATGTCTATCCGACATTTGGTGACCGCTCGTCCCCCAAGGAATGGGTGGAGCTTGGCAAACCGGATCTGGTTGAAAAGGCAGTGGCCCGAAAGAATGAAATCCTGTCCACCCCGTCGGCGGCCCGGTTCGACCCGCTTCTGGATGCTGAAATTCGGGAAAAATTCAACATTCACTTGCCGTTATAGCATCTGAAAAAGCGGCCCGATGAGTGTCGGGCCGCCCTTTCGTGTTTACCCGTTGCTGGGTGGAAGCAAACCTGCCTCTTGTGCAACGGCCACTTCATCAGCATCCAGCGCCCCGTCACCGTTTGCGTCCATCGCCGAGAAAGTGTCGGCGTCGACGTCGGGCAACACGGCCTGAATTTCTTCGATGGTCAGAACGCCGTCGCCATTGGCGTCGGTTGAGGACTGCGCCGAGAGCACTCCCGGCAAGGTCAGTGCAGCAATGGAAATCCCAATCAAGTACTGCGGTTTCATTTTCGTGCCTCCTGGATAAGTTGATTATGTCTTCGTCCGGACAGGCCCCAGAAACACCGGATTAGCCGCAGGCGTCACCCGTTTTGCGTGATTTCCGGGAAGTCGCGCCAATCTTTGCGTGTTTGCCCGAGTCGGTGTTGCGACACACCGCCGGGCAAAACCTTGCCAGACCCGTTTCGGCAAAACTTGCCCGACAGGCATGGCCCGATCCGGCAAGACCGCGCTCATCCGGGCAACCAGTCGCAAAAAAGAAAGGGGGCCGAAGCCCCCTGTCAGTTTCGCCATCCAGGCTCATTTCGTTGACCGCCCGGTGTTTTTTTGCCTGCGGCCTGGACGTCGCATGGAACGAGCGCACCCGTTCCGTGAAAGAGTGGGAGGGAGCAAATATTCCGCCCCACCCTGTTCCCGGCCAACACGGGCATGTCGGCCGAGTGAAGAAAGGACATCTGGTAAGTCTTGTGTCCTTTCTCCGAATTCGTCGGGGTCGGTTACCTAGGGCAGCGTCCGACCCCTACGCCCCGGGGTGCCGGGGCGCTTTCCTCAGCTACACCCGCTTGTCGCGCCACAGGTGTTGCATTTCATGCAGGTGCCGTTGCGCACCAGTGTGTAGTTTCCGCATTCGCCGCAGGGATCGCCCTCGTACCCCTGCATCTTGGCCTTTGTGCGGGCGTCCATGCTTGTGGCCACCGCCGTTTCGGCTGCCGGTGCTTCAAAGGAAGCCGCCGGTTCAGCCATGCCGTTCACCTCGACCTGACCCGCGTTGAACACAGCCAGATCTTGCGGCAAGCGCTTGCGCAGATAGCCAGTGGAGCTGATTTGTTTCAGCACTTCCAACGACTTGGACGCGGCTGTATCGCTGATTTCCGAAACATTCGAGACACCCTCGTCCTCGCCCCGACCCAGATCGTCAAAGGTTGCGCCTTCGGGTTTCACATGGGCCAGATCGGTACGATCCAGATAAGACACGGCCAGTTCGCGAAAGATATAATCCAGGATCGACGTTGCATTCTTGATCGAGTCGTTGCCCTGCACCATCCCCGCGGGTTCGAACTTGGTGAAGGTGAAGGCGTCCACGAATTCTTCCAGCGGCACACCGTATTGCAGACCAACCGACACGGCGATGGCAAAGTTGTTCATCATCGCACGGAAGCCGGCGCCTTCCTTGTGCATGTCGATGAAAATCTCGCCCAGCTGGCCGTCTTCGAACTCACCGGTGCGCAGATAGACCTTGTGGCCACCAACGATTGCCTTCTGGGTATAGCCCTTGCGGCGATGCGGCAGTTTTTCACGATGGCTGCGGATGATTTCCTTGACCACAACCTTCTCGATCACCTTTTCGGCCAGAACGACGGCCTTTTCCTGCGCCGAGCCGCTTTCCAGCACCTCTGCCGCCTCGTCGTCATCCTCGACCAGTGCTGCCGCCAGCGGTTGCGACAGTTTCGAACCGTCACGATAGAGCGCGTTGGCCTTCACACCCAGCGACCAGCTGAGTTCATAGGCTTTCTGGCAATCCTCGATGGTCGCGTCATTCGGCATGTTGATCGTCTTCGAGATCGCACCCGAGATGAAGCTCTGTGCCGCCGCCATCATGGTGATATGGCTTTCAACCCCAAGGAAACGCTTGCCTTTTTTCCCGCACGGGTTGGCGCAATCAAAGATCGAATAATGCTCTTCCTTCAGATGCGGCGCACCTTCAAGCGTCATGGTTCCGCAGACATGGTCGTTGGCCGCCTCGATATCCGCACGGGAAAAACCAAGATGACGCAGCAGGTCGAATGTCGGGTCATTCAGCTTGGTCGCCGGGATGCCCAGAACACCGGTGCAGAAATCCTCGCCCAGTGTCCACTGGTTGAAGACGAACCGGATGTCGAAGGCGCTTTCTAGCGCGGCGTCCACCTTGGCCAGCTCATTGGGGCCAAAGCCATGACCGGTCAGCGAGGTGTGGTTGATACCCGGCGCATTGCCGATGGTGCCGTGACCAACTGCGTAGGATACGATCTCTTCGATCTGCGACGAGGAATAGCCCAGCTTTTCCAGCGCCGAAGGCACCGAGCGGTTGATGATCTTGAAGTAACCGCCACCGGCCAGCTTCTTGAACTTCACCAGCGCAAAGTCAGGCTCGATCCCGGTGGTGTCGCAATCCATCACAAGACCGATGGTGCCGGTGGGCGCGATCACGGTGGCCTGCGCGTTGCGATAGCCGTTCTTCTCACCAAGGCTCAGCGCCTCATCCCAGGCGGACATGGCCAGATCGACCAAGCGCTTGTCCGGGCAGTTGCCGTGATCCAGCGGCACCGGTTTGACGGCCAGTTTCTCGTAGCCTTCTGTCACACCCTGCGCCGCGCGGCGGTGGTTGCGGATGACACGTAGCATATGCTCGGCGTTGCGCTCATAACCTTTGAATGCGCCCAGCTCACCGGCAATCTCAGCCGAAGTCGCATAAGCCACACCGGTCATGATCGCGGTCAGCGCACCGCAGATCGCCCGGCCTTCGTCCGAGTCATAGCTGTAGCCCATGTTCATCAGCAGACCGCCGATATTGGCATAACCCAGACCCAGTGTGCGGAAGTCATAAGACAGCTGCGCGATTTCCTTCGACGGGAACTGCGCCATGGTCACCGAGATTTCCAGCGTCAGGGTCCACAGGCGCGAGGCATGCATGTAATCCGCTGCCTGGAACTCACCATCCTTGAGGAAGGTCAGCAGGTTCATCGAGGCCAGGTTACAGGCCGTGTCATCCAGGAACATGTATTCCGAGCACGGGTTCGAACCGCGGATCTCACCATCTTCGGGGCATGTGTGCCACTCGTTGACCGTGTCATGGAACTGGATGCCCGGATCGGCACAGGCCCAGGCCGCATGGCCGACCTTTTCCCACAAATCCCGCGCCTTGACCACCTTGGCCACCTTGCCGTCGGTGCGGTTGATCAGCTCCCAATCGGCATCCTTTTCAACCGCCTTGAGGAACGCATTGGTCACGCGGATGGAATTGTTCGAGTTCTGGCCCGAAACCGAGCTGTACGCCTCCGAATCCCAGTCTGTATCATAGGTCGGGAACTCGATGCTGTCGTGGCCCTGCTTAGCATAATCCAAAACACGCTTGATGTAAGTTTCTGGTATTGCGACCTTTTTCGCTTCACGAACCGCCTTTTTCAGCGCGTCGTTCTTGTTCGGATCATAGGCGTCATCGGCAGATCCATCCCAAGACCGGATGGCCTCGAAAATGCCGTTCAGCATCTTCTCGTGCATCTTCGATCCGGCAACGATCGAGGCCACCTTCTGTTCTTCGATCACCTTCCATTCGATGAATTGCTCGATGTCTGGGTGATCTGCATCGACGATCACCATCTTTGCTGCCCGACGGGTTGTTCCGCCTGATTTGATCGCGCCAGCGGCGCGGTCGCCGATCTTGAGAAAGCCCATGAGGCCCGAGGATTTGCCGCCGCCCGACAGCGCCTCGCCTTCTGCACGTAGATGGCTGAAGTTGGTGCCTGTGCCGCTCCCGTATTTGAACAGGCGCGCCTCGCGCACCCACAGGTCCATGATGCCGCCTTCGTTCACCAGATCATCATCGACCGACTGGATGAAGCACGCGTGCGGCTGAGGATGTTCATAGGCCGATTTCGACTTGGTCAGCTTGCCGGTCTTGTAGTCGACATAGTGGTGCCCCTGCGCCGGGCCATCGATTCCATAGGCCCAGTGCAGGCCGGTGTTGAACCACTGCGGCGAGTTTGGCGCCGCACGCTGGGTCGCCAGCATATAGCGCATCTCGTCGAAATAGGCGCGCGCGTCTTCCTCGGTCGAGAAATAGCCGCCCTTCCAACCCCAATAGGCCCAGGCACCGGCCAGACGGTCGAACACTTGCTTCGACGATGTTTCTCCTTCGAACTCTGCACCTTCCGCGGGAACCGATCGCCACAGAAATTCAGGAACATCCTTTTCTTTCACCTTCTTGAGCTTGGTGGGCACCCCCGCCTTGCGGAAGTATTTCTGCGCAATCACATCACTTGCAACCTGCGACCAACTGGAAGGGACTTCGATGTCATCAAGACGAAAGACAATTGTACCGTCCGGATTTCGGATTTCAGATGTTGCGGACACAAAATTCAGTTCCGCATAGGCGTCCTGATCCGGTTTGGTGAATTTTCTTTCAATCTTCATGTCCGCAGCCCTGGTTTATTCAGCTCAATTTCAGATTCCCGACACCAAATCTTGTGTTGCAGGGTGTCGCCCACAACGCCCTGAGAAGCGTGCAAAAAGGTACTGTTCGCTGCCTTGGACAGCGCAATGCCGCTAATGCGGCCGCACGTTAATCGTTTGTGCTTATCCGACCCTCGCCCGCTGCCTTTTCTGGGATATGCACCAGATGTTGTGGCAATCTCGTTGGCTCATACAATTTGACGTATGTTCCCATAGTAGGTCAACGCCCTTTTTCGGTCATTTCCCAAATCTTTTTTATTGACCTGATGGTTGCATGAGGCCTTCTGCGTGCAGGCCGCGATTCCTCCACAGCTTCATCCACGGCGAATTTCCGCCGACGTTTTGCGCTCTCAAAATGAATTCCCGTTTTTACCAGCATAGTTATCTGGATTTGATCAACCAATGGCATGCTGGTTACCTTGAAAGGGAATCAATACCGTCCGGGCAAACAGACCTGCGCCATGTACCGAACGGTTTACCCAAGAGCGAGGGAGTTCAAACGAATGAAGTTGTTTCATTTTTTCCCGGCCGTGGCCTGCATCGTTGCATGCGCACCACAAGATGTGCCCATCCCGTCACGCAGCGCACAGTTTGAATCCTTCCCGAAACGGCTGTTCGATACGTTTGAAACCAGTTGCTCGGGCCCTGGCGAGTCTTTCAAAAAAACCGGGAACCAAGTTTTTGAATGCAGTGAGTTCCTGCCCCCGAAGGCGACAGCTTTTCTGATTCTGAACTATGACGGCCATCCGCAGGAACTGCCCCAAAGCGTCATGCGTCTTACGTCAACAAAAACAAACGCAGGGTATCGCGTGGACGCGCATGTTTTCTTCCACGTCCCGCAAAAAACCGGTGCGGCAGTTGAAGTTCCGGTTGAAAGTAAGGTTTTGAATCAAGCCATCGGCGAGCTCTACCAGACAATGGGTGGCTCGCCGAATTAGCTTGATGGAAGTGGTCGGGGCGGCAGGATTCGAACCTACGACCCCCTGTACCCAAAACAGGTGCGCTACCAGACTGCGCCACGCCCCGGACCGTGCGCCTTCCTAACGACGCCGATCTGATTTGAAAAGCCCTAACAGGGCCAAATTGCAGGTCCTTGCGAAAAAATTTCGTGCTTCATCTGTGTCCCGGGCCTGATGGAGTAGCGCGCGGACAATCCTGCATTGATTTCCAGCACCGCAAATACGGAATCGCCCCCTTCAATCGGCGTAAGATCACCCGGAATCGCGCCTTCATGCACACGCGTCACCAAACCGGTGCGATCCAGAAAAACCATATCGAGCGGGATCAGTGTGTTCTTCATCCAGAAAGCAACGGGTTGCGGCGGATCAAAGACGAACAGCATACCGGATCGAGCCGGCAACGATTCGCGAAACATCAAACCGCGGGATCGCTCTTGCGGAGTGACGGCGACTTCCACGTTAAATTGCACGGTCGCACTGTCGTTTCTGAGTGTGACTCGATCCGATCTGCATGCAGCAGCGGCAACCCCTGCCCACAACGTTACGAATATGGTCAAGAGTATCCGAAGCCGTTTCATCCGGTTCAGCTATCCAAAGCCGCTTCCCAGGCCAGAACCTGCGCGGCCATCCGACCACGCTTGCCGTCGATCACCCTCATGGCCAGCGCTTCACCTGGTTGCAGATCGGCAAGACCCGACCGGCGCAACACCTCGATATGAAGGAATACGTCTTCATTTCGCCCAAAGACATTGGCAAATCCAAAACCCTTGCCTTTGTCGAACCATTTCACCCGTGCGGCTTCCAGCGGCGCCTTTGCGATTGCCTCCGGATCCAGCTCGGCGAAATCGGCAAGCATCATCGAGTCGGTCCGCGCCGGCGGATCAATCGCAACGACCTCGACCGCCTGAACCCCTCGGTCCGTGCGGTGAGTCATGATTTCAATGCTGGCGCCATCCGCAACCGAACTCTGGCCGTAATTGCGCAGAACATTCACGTGCAACAGAATATCCGGGCCGCCCTCTTCGGATACAACAAAGCCATAACCCTTGGCAGGGTCGAACCATTTTACGTGTCCACGGACGCGGTACATGTTGTTCAGGTCTTCTGGCACGGTTTTCCCATCGCGAATTTCAACAGTTCGTTAAGGGTTTGTTGTTTATGGGAATGGCAGGCAAATTCAAGCTGAAAAAATCGTTTATTTTCTGCCTGTTGCATTTCACGACACGTGAACGTCATGGATTCAACCTTTCAACATGCCATGCCGATCCCGGCTCAATTCGTTGCCATCTGAACCGGTCATGCAAGCGGAATGCTCCATCGGCCCAGAACTCAATCTCGGTGGGCGTCAATCTGTACCCGCCCCAAAACGGCGGACGCGGTGGATTTGGCCCAAGTTTCGCCGTCACTTTCGCGACCTCTGCCATCAAAGCTGCCCGGCTTGAAAGCGGTTGCGACTGCTTTGAAGCCCACGCGCCCAGTCGGCTTTTCAATGACCTTGATGCATAATACTCATCTGCCTGGGGCCCATTTTCACGACGTATTGTACCACGAACACGAAGTTGACGCCGCAAAGATTTCCAATGCATCACAAATGCAGCTTTTCCGGCGGTATCCAGTTCCTTGGCCTTGGCGCTTTCGTAGTTCGTATAAAAAACAAACGAGTCCGCTTCGATTTCCTTGAGCAACACCATGCGTGCATTTGGCAAGCCATCCGGATCAACGGTTGCTAGCGCAATCGCATTCGGGTCGTTCAATTCGGTTTCTTCAGCCTCGGCAAGCCACCGGGCCGCTATTTCAAACGGATCGGAGCCAGCAAAGATGCCATCACGCTCGGTCATTTCCATCCCCTGGAAAGTATTAACGACGAACCTAAGGCGAGAACCCGCTGCGGGCAAGAGCGCACGGCCTTGATGCAGCGCAACCAATGGCATAAACCAACTCAACATAACGCGAAGACAGGCGGAGAACCGAACATGTCAAATCAGTTGATGGCCGGCAAACGCGGCCTCATCATGGGACTGGCCAATGACAAATCAATCGCATGGGGAATCGCCCGCGCCTTGTCGAATGCCGGGGCCGAGCTGGCCTTTTCCTATCAGGGCGAGGCTTTGAAAAAGCGTGTCGACCCGCTGGCGGCGCAATTGGGCAGCGAAATCGTTCTGCCCTGCGACGTCAGTGACGAAGCATCCATCGACGCGCTCTTTGCAGCGCTGGAAGAGAAATGGGGCAAGATGGACTTCATCGTCCACGCCATCGGCTTTTCCGACAAGAACGAGCTGCGCGGTCGCTATGTCGACACCAGTCGCGCGAATTTCAAACTGACGATGGATGTGTCGGTCTATTCTTTCACGGCCGTGATGCAGCGTGCTGAAAAGATGATGTCCGAGGGCGGCAGCGCTGTGACCCTGACCTATTACGGCGCCGAGCAGGTCATGCCGCATTACAATGTCATGGGCGTCGCCAAGGCCGCGCTCGAGGCCTCGGTCAAATACCTGGCTGAGGATCTAGGCAAGGATGGCATCCGCGTGAACTCGATCTCGGCCGGTCCGATCAAAACCCTGGCCGCCAGCGGCATCGGCGATTTCCGCTATATCATGAAGTGGAACGAATATAACTCGCCACTGCGCCGCAACGTGACCATTGACGATGTCGGAAACTCGGCGCTGTATCTTCTGTCGGATCTGTCCAGTGGCGTAACCGGTGAAAACCTGCATGTGGATTCCGGGTATCATATCGTCGGCATGAAGGCCGTTGACGCCCCGGACATGGAAAAAGGTTAAGAACATGAGCGCCAAGGACCGCCTGCCCCACGAAAAAGGCTTTCACATCAGCTGGGACCAAATTCATCGCGATTCGCGTGCACTGGCCTGGCGTCTTGACGGGCAAGGGCCCGATGATGGCAACTGGCGGGGTGTTGTCGCGATCACCCGCGGCGGCATGGCGCCTGCGATGATCGTCAGCCGCGAACTGGACATCCGTACGGTGGATACGATCAGCGTGCGTTCGTACCACCATCAGGAACAGGGTGAAGCAGAGGTGTTGAAATCTCCGGACGCCGACCTGATGGGCGACGGAACCGGTATTCTGATCATCGACGATCTGGTCGACAGTGGAAAGACGCTGGAACTGGTGCGGGAAATGTACCCGAACGCGCATTTCGCAACGGTTTACGCCAAACCCAAGGGCCGTCCGATGGTGGATACCTTCATCACCGAGGTCAGCCAGGACACATGGATCTTCTTCCCATGGGATATGGCCCTTCAATATGTCGAGCCGTATCGCGGCACCGATTGATTCCAGAACAGTAGACCGCACATGACGCTCAGCCGTACCGCCGCAACGTTCGCACCTCCGGTGATGGAGGCGCGCCGATGGGTCGAGGGCGTTTCCTTCCCATCCGACCGCCCGTTGATCAACGTAAGCCAGGCGGCCCCGGTCGATCCGCCGCCGCTGGCCTTGCGGCAGGCCATGGCCGAGTTCGCCGTTCGCGAAGACAGCGCACATCTTTATGGCCCGGTTTTGGGCAATGACGATCTGCGCGCTGAACTGGCGGCGCAGATCAGTTCTCACTATGCAGCGCAGGTAGATTCACCCCGGATCGCCATCACATCAGGCTGCAATCAGGCGTTTTCGGCCGTGATATCGGCGATCACCGGCGAAGCCGATGAGGTCATTCTGCCAACCCCATGGTATTTCAACCATAAAATGTGGCTGGACATGGCAGGAGTACAGGCCGTGGACCTGCCGACCGGCGATGACCTTCTACCCGATCCAGAGCGTGCGCGCGGTTTGATTACGGACAAGACCCGCGCCATTGCGCTGGTCACGCCCAACAATCCGGGCGGCATCGAATACCCTGCCGAACTTGTCAGGGCCTTTTACAACATCGCCCGTGAAACCGGGATTCGCCTGATCGTCGATGAAACCTATCGCGATTTCGACAGCCGCAGCGGCCCTCCGCATGATCTGTTTCAACATCCCGGATGGGACGAAACGCTTGTCCACCTGTACTCTTTTTCCAAGGCTTACCGTCTGACGGGCCACAGGGTTGGCGCCATCGCGACAAGCCCGGAGCTGTTGTCCGAGGTCGAGAAATTTTTGGATACTGTCGCCATTTGCCCCGGCCAGATCGGCCAGTTCGCTGCGTTGTGGGGTATGCAAAACCTGTCGCAATGGCTGGCCGGCGAGCGCGATGAAATTCTTGACCGCCGCGCAGCCATTGCAGAAGGGATGCCGGCGCTTGAAACCCGGGGTTGGCGGCTTTTGGGACTTGGCGCCTATTTTGCCTATCTCGAACATCCGTTCGACCTGTCGTCAGACGAGCTTGCGCGCCGTCTGGTCAGCGAAGCCGGTGTGCTGCTGTTACCCGGCACCATGTTCATGCCCGATCATGACCCGGCTGGAAAACGGCAGGTACGCATTGCTTTTGCCAATCTGGATCGGGCCGGGCTGGGCCAATTGTTCGACCGGTTGCAGGACCTGTCCTTCTAAGCTTGCCCCTCGGCGGTGTGCGTCGTATTCAGGGCCGCAACCGACAGGGCAGAACTCTGCCAAAAAAACAAGAGGGCATCATGGCCGCAGGCGCTAAAAGTCTTTCGAAAACCTTTGTCTGGATTCTGATGGGCCTGCTGATGCTGGGCCTTGCGGGATTTGGCGCGGTCAACCTCAGCGGGACGATCCGCACAGTTGCGCAAGTCGGCGACGAAAGCATCTCGGTCGATGACTATGTGCGCGAATTGCAGCGCGAAATCCGAGCGGTCGAAGCACAATCCGGGCAGCCTTTGCAGATGTCGCAAGCGCGCGAGCTGGGTCTGGATCGAAACGCCCTTGCCCGCCTGACCGCTTTGGCAGCGCTGGACAACGAGGTCCGTCAGCTTGGGATTTCCATCGGCGATGAGAACCTTCAGCAAGAGATCATCTCGATCCCGGCGTTTCAGGGTGTCAACGGAACTTTTGACCGTGAATCCTATCGCTTTCAGCTGGAACAGGTCGGCATGACCGATTCCGAATTCGAATCCGATCTGCGCAAGGAATCCGCCCGAACCATCGTGCAGGGCGCAATCATGGGCGGCGTGAAAATGCCCGCAACGATGACGGACACGATGGTCGACTACATCGGCGCGCGGCGCAGCTTTACGGTCGCAACTATCGGGGCGGAAGCACTGGACACACCTGTGGCCGAACCAACGGACGCGCAGATCCAGGCATTCTACGATGACAATGGAGATCAGTTTACCCTGCCCCGCACCAAGCAGCTGACTTATGCGATTCTGTCGCCTGCAATGTTGGTGGACACGGTCGAAATCGACGAAGACGCGTTGCGGAAGCTTTATGAAGAACGGTCCGACGAATACAACCAGCCCGAACGCCGTCTGGTTGAACGTCTGAACTTCCCAAGCGAACAGGCCGCCAAGGACGCTTTGGCGCAGCTCGAGGTTGGCGGCACGACCTTTGAACAGTTGGTTCGGGATCGCGATCTGGAACTGAACGACATCGATCTGGGCGACGTGACGCGTGAGGATCTGGGCGAAGCTGCGGACGCCGTTTTTGCGGCCGAGCTTGACGCTGTCGTGGGCCCGTTGCCTTCGGTGTTCGGTCCGGCCCTGTTCCGTGTCAATGGATCACTGGCCGCGAACAGTGTTCCATATGACGAGGCCGAGCCGGCACTTCGGGAAGAGTTGGCGACTGAACGCGCCCGCCGCCTGATCGAGGCGCAATCCGAAGATATCAACGACATGCTGGCGGGCGGTGCCACTCTGGAAGAACTGGCGGAAGAAACCGAAATGGAACTGGGTCAGATCGACTGGACCCGTGACAGCGACGACGGCGTTGCGGCCTATGACGGGTTCCGAGCGGCCGCAGAAGCCGTGCAGGAAGGGGATTTCCCTGAAATCGCCTTCCTCGAAGACGGGTCAATTTTTGCCCTGCGCCTAGACGAGGTTCTGCCGCGCCGCCCGGAACCGCTGGAGAGCGCGCGCGACCGTGTCGCCGCGGCCTGGCAGCAGGCCGAGATCAACAAAGCCCTGCGCGAAAAGGCGGATGCCATTCTGAACCAACTGGTACCTGACGGTGATTTCGCAGCGACCGGCCTGCCCTTCCGCGTCGAAAACGCCCTGACCCGCACAGCGTTTCTGAATGACGTTCCGGCCAATTTCATGAACGAAGTTTTCGCAATGGAACCGGGCGAGCTGCGCGTTGTTTCGGGCAATGGTGCGGCTTGGATAGTGCGTCTGGATGAAACCCTGCCGCCGGCGGATACGGATGAACTGCGTCAGTTGCGTGATGCCCTGAGC
The DNA here is from genome assembly GCF_013110635.1 of Ruegeria sp. HKCCD6604. Taxonomy (NCBI): domain Bacteria; kingdom Pseudomonadati; phylum Pseudomonadota; class Alphaproteobacteria; order Rhodobacterales; family Roseobacteraceae; genus Ruegeria; species Ruegeria sp. HKCCD6604. Next base: position 491,870 of record NZ_WVQW01000001.1, read on the forward strand.
TCGCAGATGGATCAGGCTTTGGCACAGAATATCTTTAACGCCTACGTACGTGACGCCCAGACCCGGGCGCGCCCTGTGGTGGATCAACAGGCGTTGAACGCCGTGCAGGCGAGCTTTTAAACGAGACCGATATGGCCCTGACACCCGATTTCGAAACCTTCGCGCGCGCCTATGATGCGGGCGAAAACCAGGTTGTATATACGCGTCTGGCCGCCGATCTGGACACACCTGTTTCACTGATGCTCAAGCTGACGGGCGCGCAGAAAGATGCGTTCATGCTGGAATCGGTGACAGGCGGTGAGGTTCGCGGCCGCTATTCGATCATCGGCATGAAACCTGATCTGGTTTGGCGCTGTCACGGGGAAACCTCGGAACTGAACCGTTCGGCCCGTTTCGATGCCGAGGCGTTCTCGCCCCAAGATGGCAACCCGATGGACAACCTGCGGGCGCTTCTTGCCGAAAGCCGCATGGAATTGCCCGATGACCTGCCACAGGCCGCTGCCGGGCTGTTCGGGTATCTGGGTTATGACATGGTTCGGCTGGTGGAACACCTTCCGGATGTGAACCCTGATCCACTGGGATTGCCCGATGCGATCATGCTGCGCCCGTCTGTCATCGCGGTGCTGGATGGGGTCAAGGGTGAGGTAACGGTGGTGTCACCCGCCTGGGCCAGTGACGGTCAATCGGCCAAAGCCGCGTATGCGCAGGCGGCTGAGCGTGTAATGGATGCGGTCCGGGATCTGGAACGCGCGATGCCCGCAGAAACCCGCGATCTGGGTGACGCGCGCGAAGTCGCCCCACCGGTGTCGAACTTCACCAAGTCCGGCTATATGGAGGCGGTGGAAAAGGCCAAGGAATACATCCGCGCGGGTGACATTTTCCAAGTTGTTCCGGCTCAGCGCTGGACCCAGGATTTTCCGCTGCCGCCCTTCGCACTCTACCGGTCCTTGCGGCGCACGAATCCGTCGCCGTTCATGTTCTATTTCAACTTCGGCGGTTTCCAGGTCGTGGGCGCAAGCCCCGAGATTTTGGTGCGAGTGTTTGGCAATGAAGTCACCATTCGCCCCATTGCAGGCACCCGCCCCCGTGGCGCGACGCCAGAAGAAGACAAGGCGAATGAGCTTGATCTGCTGGCCGACAAGAAAGAACTGGCCGAACATCTGATGCTGCTGGATCTGGGTCGCAACGATACCGGTCGCGTGTCAAAGATCGGAACCGTGCGTCCGACCGAAGAGTTCATCATCGAACGATACAGCCACGTGATGCACATCGTATCAAACGTTGTAGGCGAACTGGCCGAAGACAAAGACGCGTTGGATGCCTTTTTTGCGGGTATGCCGGCAGGAACGGTTTCGGGCGCACCCAAAGTGCGCGCGATGGAGATCATCGACGAGCTGGAGCCTGAAAAGCGCGGCGTTTACGGTGGCGGCGTCGGCTATTTCAGCGCGGGCGGAGACATGGACATGTGTATTGCCCTGCGTACCGCCATCGTGAAAGATCAGAAACTCTATATCCAAGCTGGGGGTGGTGTTGTTTACGACAGCGACCCCGAAGCCGAGTTCATGGAAACCGTTCATAAATCCAACGCCATACGGCGCGCGGCAGCTGACGCCGCGCGGTTTACCGGCAACGGAAACGGCTAAAAAAACAGGGGCGCCCGATCAGATGATCACCGCCCCTTTTCTTTGCATTCTGCGCAGGTCACTGCACCTGTTTCATCATGACGGCCGAGATCGGAGCCATTGCCACGCGGTTGCCCCGATCTTCCAGCCCCCACAGCAACAGGGCTGAAATCGTCTCGGGACGCACGCGTCCCAGCATGACCACTGTCCCTTCCTGACCCGCACGGAACGCGGCCTGATCCAGGAATCTGCGCATTATTTTGGGATCCTGCCGTGCGCCGTCGATATCGCGGAAAACGACACTGGACGGAATTCCGTTTCGCGCCGCCAGCTTCTGCACGGTGTTGAGCCCATTGTCCTGCGTAATCAGCCCACGACCGGTTCCCGCAGCAATCGCGGCGACCTGATCGGCCAGTTTGCGATTGCCCTGAATCCCGCTGTTCACACCTTCCAGAATACCAACCGTTTCCGGCAGGGTATCCAGCCACACCGACAGCGACACCTCGGCGTCCTGTGCACTTGCCGCCTCGGGCAGATCCGCCAGTGCCAGCACCTCGAACCCGGCCTTGCGATGACGTGCCATCTTTTCTGCCGCATCAGGGTCCGATGGGTTCACGGCGAAGCTGATCGGATACGGAAAGTCCTGCAACGCTTCGGACCCGAATGAACCCTCGTCATCAATCAGAATGATCGACATCAACGGTTTGGCTTCGGGGTTTTCGAACTTTGCCCCAAAACGCTCGATCGGCTTGGTCGATTTCGGCTGTTCAGCCGAGGCCTGTTCCACGACCGGCTCATCATCCCGTTCCGTCAGCGGAACGACGCGTTTTCCGATGATCGAGCTGGCACTTGCTTTTTGCTCACCCCCGATCTGGGGCAGCGCAGCGATGCGCGGAAGTTCGCGAGGCATGGTGTCTTCATCCCCTTCCACGGCAATCGGGCTGTTTTCAAAGGGGTTCTGTTCTTCGGCCTCTGTCGACTCTGGCTCCGGCTCTGGCGCTGCCCGTGGCAGAGGGTCTGGCTCGGGTGCAAGCGCGGCCACCTCGGTGTTCTCGGGCTCTGCCGGCGGGGCCGGTGTTTCATCAATTACGGCAGGCAGCGCATCGTCTGGCTGAATCGCGGGAACCTGACTTGGCTCTGGCAAGGCGGCGGGTGCTTCGATCACGAATGACACTTCATTTGCACCTGCCGCTTCCGGTTGGTTCAGCGCATCCGTTGCCGCACCGACAACCGGCTGGGAATCGATTGACGTTTCCAGCCCCGACAGATCGGCCAGATCCTCGCCTTCGTCATCGGCGGCTTCTGGCGCACGCGGGGCAAGTTCCACCAGATCGGCGTCAGATCCGGCGTCCGCCACTTCAGCTGGAGCCTCGGGAGTTTCAGAAATCGTCGGCGCCGGTGCTTCGGTTGCAACAACCGGGGTATTCACCATCGGCGTCTTGAGTGACACAACCGCACCCAAGATCAAAACAACGATCGCGCCCGCGACCATTCCTCCGAAAAATCCGCCCATTTTCCTGCCTTTCGCCTCTTTCCTCTGCCTCGTCCAGCTCTGCGCCATCTGGTGTGGCACTCGGCCAATTGAACGCGCCAGAAACGGTATGTCCTCTTGACGCTGCCGCTCAAGCCTGAGCATGTATGTGCGGACATTATACCGTGGCCCGGGGCTGCATCGCCAGCCCGAAATGCCCAAGCGAAGATAAGTGCCCAAATGCTGCTGCTGATCGACAACTACGACTCGTTTACCTACAATTTGGTACATTATTTAGGCGAACTTGGTGCCGAAATGGTCATTCGCCGAAATGATGCGCTGGATGTGCAGGAAGCGATGGCCATGAACCCTGCCGGCATTCTGCTGAGCCCCGGCCCCTGCGACCCGGATCAGGCGGGGATTTGCCTGGCACTGACGAAAGCGGCCGCTGAAACCAAAACGCCGCTTTTGGGGGTTTGCCTGGGCCATCAGACCATAGGCCAGGTGTTTGGCGGCAAGGTGGTTCGATGCCACGAGATCGTTCATGGCAAGATGGGCACGGTGAAGCACACCGGCAAGGGGTTGTTTGCCGGTCTGCCCTCACCCTTTGAGGCAACGCGCTACCATTCGCTGGTGGTCGAGCGCGAGACCCTGCCCGATTGCCTGGAGATCACGGCCGAGCTGGACGACGGCACGATCATGGGATTGCAGCACAAGGAATTGCCGATCCACGGTGTGCAGTTCCACCCGGAATCCATCGCATCCGAGCACGGTCACGCCCTTCTCAAAAACTTCCTGCAAGAACTGAAAGTCCCGGCATGAGCGACGCGCTTAAACCGCTGATCGGAGCCGCTGCCGATCGTCCTTTGACACGTGCCGAGGCCGAAAAAGCCTTTGCCATACTGTTCGATGGCGAAGCCACGCCCAGCCAGATCGGCGGATTGCTGATGGCCATGCGGACACGCGGTGAGACGGTGGATGAATACGCCGCGGCAGCCGCCGTGATGCGTTCGAAATGCAATGCCGTAAACGCACCCGAGGGGGCGATGGATATCGTCGGCACCGGCGGTGACGGCAAAGGCACCCTGAACATCTCGACCGCGACCGCTTTTGTCGTGGCCGGTGCCGGAGTCACGGTCGCGAAACACGGCAATCGCAACCTGAGCTCGAAATCCGGCGCGGCGGATGCATTGGGCCAGATGGGTATCAACGTCATGGTTGGCCCGCAAGTCGTTGAAAATGCGCTGAAAGACGTTGGTATCGGCTTCATGATGGCGCCCATGCACCACCCTGCCATCGCCCATGTGATGCCGTCCCGGCAAGAATTGGGAACGCGCACGATCTTCAATATTCTCGGCCCCCTGACCAACCCTGCCGGCGTCAAACGGCAATTGACCGGCGCCTTCAGCCGCGACCTGATCCGCCCGATGGCCGAAACGCTTGGCCTGCTGGGGTCGGACCGGGCCTGGTTGGTGCATGGTTCGGACGGGACGGACGAGCTTACGATCACCGGCATCAGCTGGGTCGCCGCTCTGGAAGACGGGATTGTGAAAGAGGTCGAATTGCACCCCGAAGACGCAGGTCTTCCGGTGCATCCGTTCGAGGACATTATCGGTGGCTCGCCCGAGGAAAACGCCGTTGCGTTCCGGGCTTTGCTGGATGGTGCCCCGTCCGCGTATCGCGACGCGGTGTTGCTGAATTCAGCCGCCGCTCTGGTCGTCGCCGAAGCGGCAAATGATCTGCGCGAAGGCGTGGCCATGGCTGCTGAAAGCATCGACAGTGGCAATGCCAAAAACAAAATCACGGCCTTGGCCGCCAAGACACAGGAAGCCGCATGACCGAAACCGTTCTGGACAGAATCAAAGCCTACAAACTGGAAGAAGTCGCGGCGGACAAAGCGCAGAAATCCCTGGAAACACTGGAAAGTGAGGCCCGGTCCGCCTCGGAACCCCGTGGCTTTGCCAATGCGCTGCAACACGCCTCGCGGCAAGGCTATGGCCTGATCGCCGAGGTCAAGAAAGCCAGCCCGTCCAAAGGACTGATCCGGCCGGATTTCGACCCGCCCGTTCTTGCAAAGGCTTATGAAGATGGTGGCGCGACATGTTTGTCCGTCCTGACCGACACCCCCAGCTTTCAGGGCAAGAAAGAGTATCTGACGCAGGCGCGCGAGGCGACGTCCCTGCCCGCCTTGCGCAAGGATTTCATGTACGACCCGTATCAGGTGGTCGAAGCACGCGCCCTGGGGGCGGATTGCATTCTGATCATCATGGCCTCGGTCAGTGATGATCAGGCGGCTGAACTGGAAGACACTGCATTCGATTGGGGAATGGATGTTCTGATCGAAGTACACGACGAGGCAGAGCTTGAACGCGCGGCACAGCTGAAAAGCCCGCTGATCGGTATCAACAACCGCAATCTGAAGACATTCGAGACAACGCTCGACACGACGCGCCGCCTGTCCAAGCTGGTGCCCGCCGATCGCACCATCGTGTGCGAAAGCGGCCTAGGTACACCAGACGATCTGAAGGACATTGCACGCTACGGGGCCCGCTGCTTCTTGATCGGAGAAAGCCTGATGCGCCAGGACGATGTTGAAGCGGCAACGCGCCATATCCTGTCAAACCCGCTGATCCCCGGAGTGATGTGATGCCACTGACCCATTTCGATGCCCAAGGTCAGGCACATATGGTCGATGTCTCGGGCAAGGAGGTGACAGATCGTGTCGCCGTTGCCGAAGGTCACATCAGGATGGCGCCGGAAACCTTTGAAATCATTTCCGAAGGTCGCGCCAAGAAGGGCGATGTTCTGGGTATTGCCCGTTTGGCCGGCATCATGGGTGCAAAGAAAACGCCGGACCTCATTCCGCTGTGTCATCCTTTGCCGGTGACCAAAGTGGCGGTCGAGCTTACACTTGACCCGGACCTGCCGGGTGTTCGGATCCAGGCCACCGTCAAGACCTCGGGCCAGACCGGGGTCGAGATGGAAGCGCTGACCGCCGTATCGACAGCCGCCTTGACGGTATACGACATGACCAAGGCCGTCGATAAGGCGATGGAGATAGGCGGCATTCGCGTTCTGCTTAAAGATGGCGGTAAATCAGGACGTTACGAGGCGAAATGATTACTGTCGAAGAGGCCCGCGCCCTGTTGTTCGATCTTGTGGGGCCACTGCTGGCGGAAGAGGTTCCACTGGCCCAGTCCGCAGGGCGTGTTCTGTCGCGGGACGTCACGGCCACGCGGGATCAACCGCCTTTTGCCGCCTCTTCCATGGATGGCTATGCGGTCAAATCTGAGGAGGTCGAACTGCACGCCATGTTCAAAATCGTGGGCGAGTCAGCGGCCGGGCGTCGTTTTGAAGGCGCTGTAGGCCCCGGACAGGCCGTTCGCATCTATACCGGCGCCCCTGTACCCGAGGGTGCGGATTTCGTTGTGATTCAAGAGGATACGGACCGCCGCGGCGATCTTCTGACAATCACGGACACACCCGGCGCCAAAACCAACATTCGGCCCGCTGGCGTGGATTTCAAGGCTGGCACGTCCATATCGGCCCCGCGTTTGATCCGCGCGGAAGATGTGGCCTTGATGGCCGCGATGAACATCCCTCGCGTTCCGGTTTCGCGCAAACCCGTGATCGCCCTCATCTCGACTGGTGATGAGTTGGTCATGCCCGGGGAAGAACCCGGCCCGGATCAGATCATCGCCTCAAACACATTTGGCCTAAAGGCAATGCTCGAAGGATTGGGGGCTGTGGTGCGCGTGCTTCCGATCGCACGGGACACTGTATCGTCACTTGAAACGGCCTTTGGTCTCGCGCAGGGGGCGGATCTGGTCGTGACGATCGGCGGGGCGTCGGTTGGCGATTATGATCTCGTGTCGGGCGTCTCGCAGGGGTTGGGGATGAAGCAATCCTTCTACAAGATCCGAATGCGCCCTGGAAAACCCCTGATGGCCGGTCGTATCGGCAACGCGGCGATGGTCGGGTTGCCGGGCAATCCGGTCAGCGCCATGGTCTGCGGCTATCTGTTTCTGGCCCCGATGGTGCGCCGGATGCTGGGGCTTGAACAGGTGCTGCCACCCTTCCGCACGGCCCGGCTGAGTGGTCCTTTGCCCGAGAACGGGCCGCGCGAGCATTATATGCGCGCCGTGGAGACGGATGCCGGTATCGAAGCTTGCGCAGATCAGGACAGTTCCCTTCTCAGCGTATTGGCTCAGTCCAACGCGCTATTGGTCCGCGCCCCACACGATCCGGCGCGCGACATCGGGGAAATGGTCGAATACCTGCCGATCTGACCTGCCCTCAAATTCGTTGACACAAAACGTGAACATGCGTAGAACAAAAGAAAACGCATGAGCAACGAGGTGTGAGCGATGCTGACCAAGAAGCAATTGGATTTGCTGGAATTCATCCACAAACGCGTGCAGGCGGACGGTGTTCCGCCCAGTTTTGATGAAATGAAGGCTGCTCTCGACCTGCGGTCGAAATCCGGCATTCACCGGTTGATCACCGCATTGGAAGAACGTGGGTTTATCCGCCGCCTTGCCCATCGCGCTCGGGCCATTGAGATCGTGAAATTGCCCGAAAGCCTTGGCGGTGAGCCGACAGCTGGATTTACGCCACGTGTGATCGAAGGCGACCGGCCCAAGGCCCCCCGCCCTGCGAATGTGGAGCCTGTATCGGTGGACGCGCTCGAGCTGCCAGTCATGGGCCGGATCGCAGCCGGTGTTCCCATCGAAGCAATCAGCCATGTATCGCATCACGTGGCCGTCCCCGGCCCCATGGTTTCGGGACAGGGTCAGCACTATGCATTGGAAGTTCGCGGCGACTCGATGATCGACGCTGGCATCAATGACGGTGACGTGGTCGTCATTCGAGAAACCTCGACCGCGGATAACGGCGACATCGTGGTTGCCTTGGTCGAGGATCAGGAAGCGACCCTCAAGCGGTACCTCCGCCGCGGCAACGCAATCGCGCTTGAGGCAGCAAACCCGGCTTATGAAACGCGCGTCCTGCCCGAAGAAAAGGTCAAGGTTCAGGGCCGGTTGGTCGGACTGATCCGCACCTATTGAGCCTGATTGGAATGACGGTCCCCGGCAGGTTTCGGGGACCAAAGCCGATGGCCTGTCATGTCCGCGCTCGAGGTCAGCTTTCCATTCGAAACCGACAGGCTGCCGGTTTCATACAACCGTTCCGGATCGAACACCCCGCATGAACCTTGCAGGGCAAGCGCAACAGCCGAGATGATGATCTGGTTTTTTTGGCATTCATCAAACGCCCGCGCCGCCCGTTTTCCGGTGATATGGATGATCTCAAAATCCTTCAGCGGGTATCGTTGCACGATGTCGCTGTCTGGCCATCTGAGCGCCGCCTCGATCTGATCAACGCCGTCTCCGTCATTTTCAAGCCAGACACCGGCGACAAACCCGCTGCCTTTGCTTTTGCTGAGGGCCCGCCCCTTGTCGGTCATAACCCCCACCAATCCGCCGTTTTCAGCGATCAGGACATCCGGTCTGTGCCCCGAGTTCCAAAGCAGAAATGCCAGGACAACTGGCACTGCTCCGGCCCATCGTGCTTGTCCCTGCCACAAGGCCATCCACAAGGCGCCGAATGCGACCAGGGGCAGGATGTACCAAGGCGGGCTGACGACAAAACCCTGCGCGCCATCAAGGTGCGACACCCAGTCCGAAACCGTAAGGATCCAATGCAACGCCCACCCCATGACGGTCAGGGCAATTGCCTCCAGTCCAAACGGGGCCAGAAGCGCCGCAACGACGGCGGAGGGCACGACAAAAAGACCCATGACAGGAACGGAAAGCAGGTTGGCCAGCAGACCGTAATGGGACATCGTATTGAAATGCGCGGCACCTATGGGGGCTGTTGCAAGGCCTGCAATTGCCGATGACATCACCACGCCGGCGACGGGCTTCAGCCAGTTTGGGCCGGGCATCGGGCCCATCTCTCGCAACGCTCCGAAGACGGCGACCAACGCTGTGGTTGCGGCGAAGGACATTTGAAATCCGGGGCTCAGCAGCGACTCAGGCCGAAGAACCAGCACGATTACGGCGGCAACAGCAACCGCGCGCAGTGAAATCGCGCGTCGGTCGATCAATACGGCCCCCAGCATGACGCTGACCATGACAAAGGCCCGTTCGGTTGCAACGTTGCCCCCGGACAACAACAGATAAAGGGTTGCGGCACAAAGCGCGAGAACAGCAGCCACCTTCCGAACCGGAACTCGCAACGCAACAGGGGGGCACAACGACAGCCCCAACCGACACGCGACGAACACGAAGCCTGTCAGAAGCCCCATATGAAGCCCGGAAATGGCCAGCAGATGCGCCAGATTGGACGCCCGCAAGGATGATAGCGTCTCCTGCCCCATCCCGCTGCGATCTCCGGTGGTGACGGCGGCGGCAAATCCACCGATTTCACCGGGCAGATTCTGCCTGACCCGCTGCGAAATGGCCATGCGGATCGCAGTGACCCGAATGCCGTCGATCCCCTCGGTCGCTGGCGCGATGGTCATGATCGGGACGCGGGTATAGCCGACCGCGCCCAATCGTTGAAACCAGGCATGACGGCGAAAGTCGAAACCTCCGGGCTCGACCGGGCCCTGCGGCGGCGAAAGATGACCCGTGGTCATAATACGCTGCCCCGGTGCGATTGCGCCCGTTGGAACATGAACGGAAAGACGGATGCGCTGCGGCCTGCGCTCCTGAGGTACATCCCCTATGCGTACCTGATCAAGCGTCAACCGCAACGCATCCGAGGCAGACCGATCCATGGCGACGACCCTCCCCTCGACAGGGCCATAATATCGCCACGACAGTACCGGTTCTGCCACCATATGGGCGCGAACGCCTGCCAGAATGAAACCGGCAGCGATCAGCACCCCCCCGATTGCCAACGTTCCCACCCCCGGTGGCAGCCGGCGGCGCAAGGCGACAAGAGCGATTCCAAGACAGACAAGACCGGCATAGACTGACCAATCCGGCTCGACGCGGACGCCGAAATAAAGACCAATCCCCGTCGCCAGCAAAACCGGCGTCCAAGGGAAAAGGTAGCCTGTCTGGCGCAGCAGCGCGGCCTCGACCCGTGCAAGAACACGCATGGTTGCCCCCGTCCTTCGGGCTCGTTAGACAGGCTTCAAACTATGCCAGATACGGTTACCAAAAGGTTAATCCTCACCATGACTGAACAGGTCGTCACTCGTTTTGCCCCCTCGCCCACCGGTTTCCTGCATATCGGTGGCGCGCGCACTGCATTGTTCAATTGGCTGTATGCGCGTGGTCGGGGCGGCAAATTCCTGCTGCGGATCGAAGACACCGATCGCGAACGTTCGACACCCGAGGCGACCGCCGCGATCCTTCAGGGCATGGCCTGGCTTGGCCTTGATCACGACGGTGACGTGATCAGCCAGTTCGAAGGGGCCGCCCGTCACGCCGAGGTCGCGCATCAGTTGCTGGCCGAGGGCAAGGCCTACAAGTGTTTCTCGACCCAGGAAGAAATCGCGGCTTTCCGGGACCAGGCGCGCAGCGAAGGGAAATCAACCCTGTTCCGCAGCCCATGGCGTGACGCCGATCCTGCTACACATCCGGATGCACCTTTTGCCATACGCATCAAGGCGCCTCAGGACGGGGTGACCGTGATCCACGATCAGGTTCAGGGCGATGTGAGCATCCGCAATGACCAGTTGGACGACATGATTCTTCTGCGCTCGGACGGAACACCCGTCTACATGCTGGCAGTCGTTGTCGACGATCACGACATGGGTGTCACCCATGTCATTCGCGGCGACGATCACCTCAACAATGCCGCGCGGCAAATGATGATCTACGAAGCCATGGGCTGGGACGTTCCGGTCTGGGCGCATATCCCGCTGATTCACGGGCCGGATGGCAAGAAGCTGTCCAAGCGCCATGGTGCTCTTGGGGCGCAGGAGTATCAGGCCATGGGCTATCCCGCAGCCGGGATGCGCAATTACCTGACCCGGCTGGGCTGGAGTCATGGCGACGATGAGTTTTTCACGGATGCGCAGGCAAAGGACTGGTTCGATCTGGACGGGATCGGCAAAAGCCCTGCACGGTTTGATCTGAAAAAGCTTGAAAACCTGTGTGGACAGCATATCGCAATCTCGGATGATGCTGCACTGCGGCAAGAGATCGAAGCATATCTGGCCGCAGCAGACCTTCCGCCCCTTACCGAAACACAATCCAGTGATCTGGAACGTGCGATGTATTGCCTCAAGGACCGGGCGCGCACTTTCCCGGAACTGCTTGAAAAGGCTCATTTTGCACTGACAAACCGCCCGATCGTTCCGGATGAAAAGGCGGCAAAGGCACTGGCAACTGTATCCGATGGTATACTGACGGAATTGACGCCGCATCTGCAAAATGTTAGCTGGTCGCGGAACGAACTGGAGGAGGCACTGAATTCCTTTGCCGAGTCAAAGGAGCTCAAATTCGGCAAGCTGGCCGGTCCGCTGAGGGCCGCCCTGGCGGGTCGGGCCGTTACGCCTTCGGTTTTTGACATGATGCTTGTGCTGGGACGGGAAGAAACCCTGGCGCGGCTTTCTGAAGCAGCGAAATAACCCAAGCTTCATAAAGGGGTAACGCTGCTCCGCTAACACCCGGACTGCGCGTCCACGCGCAGTCATTGCCCGTATCACCGGAGGTATCTCTGGCGTGCGCATGAATGAAGAAGGGACAACCATGACCGAAAGCAACAAAACAGCCACTCTGACCGTTCACGGCAAAGAGTATGAGTTGCCTGTTCATTCTCCGACCGCTGGTCCGGATGTCATTGATATCCGCAAGCTTTATGGTCAGGCCGGCGTCTTCACCTACGATCCCGGGTTCACTTCGACCGCAAGCTGCGACAGCACCATCACCTATATCGACGGCGAAAAAGGCGAACTGCTGCACCGGGGCTATCCGATCGACCAACTGGCCGAGAAATCGCATTTTCTCGAAGTCTGCTATCTTCTGCTGTACGGAGAACTGCCGGCGGCAAAGGATCTTGAGAAATTCGAGACCACGATCACACGCCACACCATGCTGCACGAGCAGATGCAGTATTTCTATCGCGGTTTCCGCCGCGACGCGCACCCGATGGCCATCATGGTCGGCGTTGTCGGCGCGATGTCGGCCTTCTATCACGATTCAACGGATATCTCGGACCCGCAGCAGCGTGAAATCGCATCGCATCGTCTGATCGCCAAGATGCCGACTATTGCTGCATGGGCCTACAAGTATCACACTGGTCAGCCTTTCGTGTATCCGCGCAACGATCTGGACTATGCCTCGAACTTCCTGCGCATGTGTTTCAGCGTTCCTGCCGAGGAATACGAGGTCAACCCGATCCTCAGCCGCGCCATGGACCGCATCTTTACGCTGCATGCGGATCACGAACAGAATGCCTCGACATCGACCGTGCGTCTGGCGTCGTCCTCGGGGGCAAACCCGTTTGCCTGTATCGCCGCCGGCATCGCTTGCCTTTGGGGTCCGGCACATGGTGGCGCAAATCAGGCCTGCCTGGAGATGCTGGAAGAGATCGGCACCGTTGATCGCATCCCCGAGTTTATTGCCCGCGCCAAAGACAAGAACGATCCGTTCCGCCTGATGGGCTTTGGTCACCGCGTTTACAAGAATTTCGACCCGCGCGCCAAAGTGATGAAGCAATCGGCTGACGAAGTTCTTGATCTGCTGGGCGTTGAAGACAACCCGAAATTGCAGGTTGCCAAGGAACTGGAACGCGAAGCACTGGAAGACCCGTACTTCGCCGATAAAAAGCTATTCCCGAATGTCGACTTCTACTCGGGCATCATCCTCGAAGCGATGGGTTTCCCGACCTCGATGTTCACGCCGATCTTCGCCCTGTCACGCACTGTTGGCTGGGTCAGCCAGTGGAAAGAGATGATCGCCGATCCGCAAAACAAAATCGGCCGCCCGCGTCAGCTGTACCTAGGCGAAACGCTGCGCGATTACGTGGATATCGAAAATCGCTGATACGCGCCTCACGTCAATCTGTTTCGAAGGCCCCGGTACTGCCGGGGTCTTTTTGTTTGGGCTGAAGCAATGAGAGCGCGAAGACCCGGTGTTTTCCCGCGCAAGACAGCACCGGACAAGCCGGGGCGCAAGACCTCAGAACAGGCTCAGCTGATCCCCGGGCTGCGGCGGCACCGCAAACAAGTCGCAACGCAACGGGGCCGATTTTATGGACAGCCCCAGACGTTTGCAGGTCTTCACGAACCTTTGAGCGATAATCCCGGCATACTCACCCTCGCCCCGCATTCTGTGCCCCCAACGCGGATCGTAGTCCCGCCCTCCATGCATTTCCCGCAGTTTGGACATGACCTTTTCCGCCCGCGGCGGCTCATGATCGGCAAGCCAGCCCTGCCAAAGCTGCGATACTTCGCGCGGCAGGCGCAACATGATCCAGCTTGCGGCATCCGCACCAGCCTCTTTCCCGGCTTCCAGAAGGCTTTCCAGTTCATGATCCGTCAGCCCCGGCACGATGGGTGACGTCATGACACGCACCGGAACGCCCGCTTCCGTCAGCGTTCGGATCACGCGCAACCGCCGAAGAGGCGACGGCGCCCGTGGTTCCATCCGGCGGGACAATTCCGCATCCAACGTTGTCAGCGAAATACCAACCCGCACCAGCCCCCGGCCTGCCATGTCGGCAAGCAACTCCAGATCCCGCTCTATCAGGGTACCCTTGGTGACGATTGCGACCGGGTGGTTGAACTCACTCAAAACCTCAAGACATGACTTTGTAATCATGTGCTTTTTCTCAATCGGCTGATACGGGTCCGTATTCGTACCAATTGCAATCGGCGCGACTTTGTAGGATCTGGCGGACAATTCCTTGCGCAGAACACGCCCCATGTTGGGTCGAGCGATCAGGCGGGTTTCGAAATCCAATCCTGCCGATAGCCCAAGATACGCGTGGCTTGGTCGCGCAAAACAGTAAACGCAGCCATGTTCACATCCCCGGTACGGGTTGATCGACCGATCGAAGGGCAAGTCAGGAGATCGGTTGTAAGTAATAGCGCTGCGCGCAACCTCTTCGCTTGTCTCGGTACGCAGCGGCGGCAATTCTTCCTCTATGTCCCACCCGTCTTCGGCGGGCGTGGTGGCAAAGCGTTCAAACCGACCAGCTTCGTTCGTCGTTGTTCCTCTTGCCTTGATCGTCCGCGCGATGTTCATGTCAGTATGTTCTTCTTTTGTTCTCGCGCAAACATAGGCCTGTCGCCGATTTGGCGCAACCCCCGCCAAATCTTCGTTGGATTGAAGTTAGTTGAAGAGTCTGCAGGATAATCTTGCAGACTTTTCTATCGAGCCCCCCCATTTTTTGGCTTATAGGTCGGTCCCGAAACGACCGACGTCGCAATCGTCACAGTCACGATGCGACGTTTTGGCCAAAACGGAAAAAATGCCACCACGGGTCGATGGCCCGCCCAGCACAGGGAATACCCCATGTCCGACGAAGAAGACATCGTCCTGTCCGAACTGAATGACGACGAACTGGTCGAGCAGATGTTCGACGATCTCTACGATGGCCTGAAGGAAGAGATCGAAGAAGGTACCAACATCCTGCTGGAACGCGGATGGACACCTTATGACATCCTGACCAAGGCTCTGGTTGGCGGTATGACCATCGTAGGCCATGACTTCCGCGACGGCATCCTGTTCGTCCCCGAGGTTCTGCTGGCCGCAAACGCCATGAAAGGCGGCATGTCCATTCTCAAGCCGCTGCTGGCCGAAACCGGTGCACCGCGCGTCGGCAAGATGGTCATCGGCACCGTGAAGGGTGACATCCACGACATCGGCAAGAACCTTGTTTCGATGATGATGGAAGGCGCCGGCTTCGAAGTTGTCGATCTGGGCATCAACAACCCGGTCGAAAACTACCTAGAAGCACTGGAAAACGAACAACCCGACATTCTGGGCATGTCGGCCCTGCTGACCACTACGATGCCTTACATGAAAGTGGTCATCGACACGATGGTCGAACAGGGCGTCCGCGACGATTACATCGTTCTGGTCGGCGGCGCGCCCCTGAATGAAGAGTTCGGCAAAGCCATCGGCGCGGATGCCTATTGCCGCGACGCAGCTGTTGCAGTGGAAACCGCCAAGGAATTCGTGGGCCGCAAGCACAATCAACTGGCTGGCTAAGACCCGAACAATACTGATTGAAAGGCCGTCCGATCCGGGCGGCCTTTTCGATTCTGAAGCGCCTTGTCACCGGAGGATCCGGATTATCCAATTTTAAACCAAAGCAGGTCTAAAAGAACGAGGCATCCACATCCCCAGGGGGTCTCGTGCCGACTACATTCACGGCCATCTCACTCGGCAAACTTGCCGATATCGACAGTTTCGAAGGCAACAACACAGCTGAAAACGCTTCGGCGCTTGTCGGGAAAACCTTTGGCGGGTCCGACGATCCGCTGGTTCACAACAGCGTCACCTGGAGCCCGGTCGGCAATCCGAGTTCGTACTACAACATGAACAACATGTCGGCCAATGATCGGTTTTCGATCGATGGCGGGCCGCCTCAGACATTCGATGGCACTTCGGTCTACAACGCCACGATCACATATTTTGACGGATCAAATGCCAGGATTTCCGCAGTTGTGGCGCAGGATGTGGATGGCAACACCTATCTGATGCCGGAATTCTCGGACAATTCGGACCAATCCGCCTTGGAGGCTGGCCCTGTCCGCTCGATCACGCTCAACAGCCTTGCCGGAAACCGGTATTCAGGCCTGACATCCCGCCGTGAAGATTGGGATCTGGTGCCCTGCTTTACCCCCGGAACGATGATCCGCACCGAGCAAGGCGCGCGACCGATTGAAACCCTGTCCGTCGGCGACCGGATTGAAACCCATGATCATGGGCTGCAACCCCTGCGTTGGATGGGGCGGCGAACCGTCAAGGCAACGGGTCCGCATGCGCCTGTTCTTTTCAAAGCGGGCGCCATCGGAAACACGCGCGACCTTCTGGTGTCGCAACAGCACCGCATGCTGATTGGGGATTGGCGTCTCGAGCTGCACACCGGACATTGCGAAGCCCTGGCGCCTGCCAAACATCTCGTGAACGGGTCCGACATCATACTGCGGCCCGGAGGCGTGGTGACCTACATCCACTTGCTGTTCGACCGGCATGAGCTGCTCTGGGCCGAAGATTGCCTGAGCGAGAGCTTTCATCCCGGCGCGCATATCTGGGACAGTCTCGGGTCTGCCGCACGGCAAGAAATCCTGTCTCTGTTTCCGGAACTGTCGCTGAACGGTGTTGCCGCGTACGGCCCGCTGGCCCGGCCCCTGCTGACCGCGTTTGAAGCGCATGCGTCGGCGGCCTGACATGAGATGTCGGATCGGGGCTTGCCCAACGGCCTCAATCATCCTCCTATGGCAAAAGCCCCGGAGGATGCCAAGCGATGTCAAACGAATCCCTGCCAGATGATGCAAGCCTGACCTCGAAGGGCTATGAAGATACAGTCAAGGGAAGCATCCTGTTGATTGCCTGTGGCGCTCTTGCGCGCGAAATACTGGACATCAAAACACGGAATGGCTGGGATCACATGGCTCTGACCTGCCTGCCTGCGATCCTGCACGTTCACCCGGAAAGGATCACCCAGGCCGTGGAAGACGCCGTGGCCAAGCATCAAGGCGATTTTGACAAGATCTACATCGTCTACGCCGATTGCGGCACCGGGGGTCTGCTTCAGGCCGCCTGCGAGAAACTTGGGGTCGAAATGGTGAAGGGGCCCCATTGCTATTCCTTTTTCGAAGGAAATAAGGCCTTTCAGGACCGCGGAGAAGACGAAACAACCGCGTTCTATCTGACAGATTTCCTGGCCCGGCAATTCGACGCCTTTGTCTGGAAACCACTGGGCCTGGACCGCCACCCGGAACTGCGTGACATGTATTTCGGCAATTACACCAAACTTGTCTATCAGGCCCAGATCGACAGCCCAGAGCTGACGGAACGCGCGCGCGAATGTGCAGACCGAATGGGCCTTGAATTCGAACGCCGGTTCACCGGTTACGGCGATCTGGAAAACACGCTGTCGGACTGGGCAAACCGCCCAGGATGAGGTCAGGCGTTTTCCTGTGCGACCTGCCGGATGCGTTCGATCATAGACCGCAGGCCGTTCGAGCGCTGAGCGGACAGGTGGTCGTTCAGCCCAAGGCGTGCCAGTTCCGCCCCCGCATCGACCTTGGGAACTTCGGCCACGGGCAAACCGTTGTACAAGGACCGAAGAACAGCGATCAGGCCGCGCACGATCAGTGCATCGCTGTCACCATCGAATTTGAAGACGCCGGATTCAATCATCGGATGCAGCCAGACCTGGCTGGCGCATCCATGGACTTTTGTCGCCGGAACCTTGAATGCATCGTCCAGCGGCTCCATCGCCTTGCCCTGCTCGATGACATGGCGATACCGGTCTTCCCAATCCTCGAGAAACTCGAAATCCTCGACAATCTCTTCAAAGGCGGGCGTGGCCATGATGCGGTGATCCTTTGGTTGCATTCACAATTGTGACCTAAGCCGGTGACCCGCCACTGTCCAGCCCCCGCGGTGGCTTTTCAACGCGAAGAATATGCGCTAACCCATTGCCTGAACTCGTGTGAAAGTCTGTGGGTCCATGCAAAAATCTCTGTCCGTTCTCATCATCGCCACGCTGACCCTGACTGCATGCAGCAGCTGGCGTGACTCTCGGGTGAACCCTTCAAACTGGTTCGGATCCAGCAGATCTGTCGAAGCCGAAACACCGCCCGACCCAAATGCCGCCGACGCACTGGTTCCGAAGCAAGGCGGAGGAACCGGCCTGTTTTCCCGCCCCGATGCCGAAGACACCAGCATTCCAATTGGTCAGATCGACGAGTTGCGCATCGACCCAACCCCCACCGGCGCGATCATCTATGCGTCTGGCACGGCTGTCCGACAGGGGGCATTCAACGCGCGTCTGGTTCCTGTTGAAAAGGAAGAAAACCAGAAGAACGGAACTTTGGAATTCGTGTTCCGTGTGAACTACCCCAGCTATGAGACGCCGCAAGGGTCGGAACGTACCCGGATGGTATCGGACGCCATCAATGTCTCGAAGCAGGAACTGGAAGGGATTCGGCTGGTCCGCGTGGTCGGACAACAGAACGCATTGGAATCACGGCGCCGGTAAGCGCCGTTACAGGGACACGACCTTGACCGACTGCCCTTTGGCCGCCAGGGCGATCTTTCCTTCGCACAACTTGAGAGCATCCTCGCCAAAGACCTCGAACCGCCATCCCGACAAGGCTGGAACATCCCGCTCGCCGGCCGCAATCTGATCCAGGTCCGCACTTGTGGCGATCAATTTCGCCGCCACACCTGAACTTTCGGTTTTGGACTTCAGCAGAACCCTAAGCAGGTCAGCCAGCGCCGGATTGACCTTGAGCTTGTCGCGCGAAGTGTCGACCTTGGGCAATTTGTCGGGCGGGCAATTCACGCCACGCTGGACTGCGGCCAGAATACCTTCGGCGATCGCCCCTTTGCGGGCTTCGCGCAACAACAGGCGGGATCCGCCCAAATCCGAATGTGTTTTAGGTTTGGTCGATGCCAGCTCGATCAGCGCGTCGTCTTTGAATACGCGGTTCCGTGGCACGTTGTTTTCCTGCGCATAGGCTTCGCGAAACTGCGCCAATTCCCGCACTACGGCCAGAAACTTGGCCGAGTTCGTACGCGTCTTTACCCGCTTCCATGCGTCCTCAGGGCGGATGTCATATGTGGCAGGCTGTGTCAGCGTCCGCAATTCTTCGGCAACCCAATGGCTGCGCTGCGTCTTTTCAAGTTCTGCGGCCAGGTATTCATAGATCCCGCGCAGATGCGTCACGTCTGCCAGAGCATAGTTTTTTTGAGCATCGGTCAACGGGCGCCGGGACCAGTCGGTGAACCGAGAAGTCTTATCAACGCCTTGTTTGCAGATTTTCCGGACCAGAGTTTCATAGCCGACCTGTTCGCCAAAGCCACACACCATCGCTGCGACCTGTGTGTCGAACAGCGGCTTGGGAAAAACGCCGGCTTCGACCCAGAAGATCTCAAGGTCCTGGCGGGCAGCATGGAACACTTTGACCACGCTTTCATTCCGGAAAAGATCGTAAAGCGGGTCAAGCGACAAACCATCGGCAAGCGGATCGACCAGAACCGCGCTGTCTTCATCCTCGGACGGGACAGCCAATTGCACCAGGCACAGCTTGGAGTAATACGTCCGCTCGCGCAGAAATTCGGTGTCGACCGTGATATAGGGATAGCCTTCGGCGGCCTTGCAGAAATCGGCCAGCTCTTGCGTCGTCGTCAGGGTTTTCATGCGCCGTACTAGTATCGCTCTTGTTTTTGTGCCTGCCCGTTTTTGTCCTCGTCCCGAGCGTTGTCGACGACCATAGGCCGATTATTGCACGGGTGTAAATCACCCACAGAGCGTTCACGGCAACAGGACGGGCGACCTGTTGCCTTCTGCAAAGCGCCGCAGCACTTCAGGGTAGAGCTTATGCTCCCACACCAGCACCCGCGCAGCCAGCGATTCCGGTGTATCATCGGCTTGGATCGGCACCCGCGCCTGACCCAGAATCGGGCCGTCATCCAGTGCCGCCGTCACCTCATGCACCGAGCAGCCGTGTTCGGAATCTCCGGCTTGAATCGCGCGGGCATGGGTGTGTAACCCTTTGTATTTTGGCAATAATGAAGGGTGGATATTCAGCATCCGTCCTTGAAACCGAGACACGAAATCCGCTGTCAGAACCCGCATGAAGCCAGCCAGACAGACAATGTCGGGTCGCGCCTCTTGCAGGGGTTTCAAAAGCTCGGCTTCAAAGGCGCTGCGGTCCCCCTTGAAAGGGCGATGATCAACCACTGCGGTCGGAATGCCACGGTCCGCAGCTTTTTTCAGCCCGCCTGCCTGCGCGTCATTGGACAACACCAAACAGGGCCGCGCCGGATGATCTTTGGTCATGCTGTCAACAAGCGACACCATGTTCGACCCGCCCCCGGAGATCAGGATCGCGACGCGCTTCTGGCTCACAGCAGTTTGCCCGAATAGGCAACGCCGGGCGTTTCCGTGACAGTACCGATCCGAGCGACGGTTTCACCGGCATCCGCCAGCAGGGCCGACAGCTCATCCGCCTTGTCCGCGGCGCACACGACAATAAGGCCGATGCCGCAATTGAAGGTCTTGAGCATTTCCGCCTCAACGATACTTCCGGTCTTCGCCATCCAGCCGAAGACAGGGGGCAGTTGCCAGCTGCCCAGATCGATCCGGGCCCCCAGCCCTTGGGGCAGCACGCGCGGAAGATTTTCGGTCAACCCGCCGCCGGTGATATGCGCCAGCGCGTGAACACCACCCGCACGAACCGCAGCCAAAACCGGTTTTACGTAAAGGCGTGTGGGCGTCAGAAGTGCCTCACCCAGGTTGCCCTCTCCGAAGGGCGACGGCGAATCCCAGCCCAGACCGGACAGTTCGACCAGCTTGCGCACAAGCGAATAGCCGTTGGAATGCACCCCGTTCGAGGCCAGACCCAAAAGGACGTCGCCGGCTTGAACGCCCGCGGGCAGATCTGCGCCGCGTTCCATCGCACCGACCGCAAACCCGGCCAGATCAAAATCGCCATCGGGATACATTCCCGGCATCTCGGCAGTTTCACCACCGATCAGGGCACAGCCAGACTGCGCACAGCCTTCGGCAATCCCTTCGATGATCCGCGCCGCCGTATCGGTATCCAGCCTGCCGGTCGCGAAATAGTCGAGGAAGAACAGCGGCTCGGCCCCCTGACAGATCAGGTCATTGACGCACATGGCCACCAGATCGACGCCGACCCCGTCCACGACGCCGGTATCAATCGCAATCCGCAGCTTGGTGCCCACGCCATCCGTCGCACCGACCAGGATCGGGTCCTGGTATCCGGCAGCCTTCAGATCGAACAGCGCGCCAAATCCACCCAGGCCGCTCATCACACCGGGGCGGTTGGTCCGCTTGGCGGCGGGTTTGATCCGATCGACCAGGGCGTTGCCCGCGTCGATATCCACACCTGCATCGGCATAGGTGATTCCGTTTTTACCCGCTGTCATGTCCGGTCCCTCAAGAAAGCTTTGCGGGCGGGTTAGTCGATTGTGGCGTTTGTTGCAACGGTCAGGCTTGACGCGGCTGTTCACCGTGATACCCAAGCGCCTAGGCGGGCCTGTAGCTCAATTGGTTAGAGCAGAGCGCTCATAACGCTTTGGTTGGGGGTTCGAGTCCCTCCGGGCCTACCATTTCGCCGAAACATCCGGGTGGGTTGTTGCCGTCTGGACGCTGATGCGCTGGCTTATCCGTCCGAATCTTCGAACCCAAAATAGGCGTCAAGCTCCTCTTGCGTTACTTGCCATTCATAGGAATAGCCGTCGCGCCCACCAAAGCTGTAATCCTCGTGACTGCCGGACAGGCTCGGATCTTGATGCACCGCCTCCAAATAGGTCTCGAATTCATCAGGATCGACCCAGAACGACGCATCCATGATCATCATGTAATAATCATAGGCGAGAGGCTCATCGAACTTGCCGAAGTCATTCTGCAAATAGTCCAGCATTTCAGCGCAAAATATCGCCATATTGGCACGCACCTGAACTGGAAGAGGTGCCAGATCCTCGTCGCCATCCACCACGTCCTGCTGCGACGCATGCCACAACTCGGATGCCAACGACTCGATCAGGTCGGACCGCAACCATTTCAGACATGTATCGCCTGCCCCGATAAAACCGGTCAAACGTTCCACCCGCCTTTCATCGGTTTCGTCATACCACTGCCAAAGAGGCAGCAAGGCCGCAAGTGTCGCGCACCCGACAAACCCCTTTTCGGCCAATTTCACGAATCCTGCGATAACCATCTTATGCGCCCCCAAAAAAGCAAAAAACTATGAGGACAGGATGCCATGGCCAGACAAATTAACAAAATTGAACCCCATTCGCAGACATAACAGGGGGTCTATCGCCCGATAATAATGTCCGCGCAGAGCCCTCCGAGACGTTCACTTTTCGACAGACGCAAAGCGCCACCATGCGCGCGCGCGACATCCGCCACAATCGCAAGACCAAGGCCAACGCCACTGCCCTGATTCTGATTGCGAGCCGGGTCGAGTCGCGTGAAAGGCTTTACCGCCTCTGTACGTTGGTCCGCAGGTATACCGGGGCCGTCATCCTCAACGCGGATGCGCATCGATTTCGCGTTCAAAAACAGGCTGAGCTCGGCCCGGCTGCCATAGCGCATGGCATTTCCAATCAGGTTTTCCACCGCCCGGCGTACAGCCATGGGGCGTATCATGACCGTCCCCTGCCCCTCGACCGCGATCAGCTCTGCCTGATGACCGGCCCGTTTTGCATCATCCACGATCTGGCGGAGGAATTCATCCGGTTGGACCTCTTCCGTCGATCCCTCGGCAGCCCCACGCGAAAAATCCAGAAACGCATCCAGCAAGGACTGCATTTCCGTGACATCCTTTTGCAACGGTGCGGCCTCGTCTTCCGGCAACATCGACAGTCCAAGCTTCAAACGTGTCAACGGGGTCCGCAGATCGTGGCTGACACCCGACAGCATCAAGGTCCTTTGTTCGATCTGGCGTTCGATCCGGGACCGCATATCCAGAAACGCATTTCCCGCCGCGCGCACCTCGATAGCACCACCTGGTGAATACGGAACGATTCGCCCCCGCCCGAATGCCTGCGCCGCATCAGCGAGGCGCGTAATGGGACGCAATTGATTCCGCATGTAAAGAAACGAGATCGTCGTCATGATGACCGCAAAGAACACCATGGTGACGATCAATTGATGCGGGGCCGCGGGCGACAACCTGCGCCGATCGAACGTCAATTGCAGCAGCCCCAGATGCGTCTTCAGATAGACCCGCGCCTCTTTGCTGCTGGGTAAAGCCACGGCGTCCAGATTGGGCAACCTGGCATACAGTTCGGATTCGACCTGCGGGGCGATGAAATCGTACCATCGCCGCGCGCCAATCTCAGGCTGTTCGTTGACGCCCAGAAACCTGGCCTTCATCTCAAGGGCCTGCAAATCGGGACGAATCGACGCCAGCGCCTGTTGTTGCGTTTCCGCGTCCTCGATCATTGTCGAAATCAGCATCACCTCGCGGGATGCCGCGCGTGTCATCTGGCCGGTGACATCCTCAAGATGCTTTTGAAGGAACGCGATTCCCACGACCAGCAACAGCACGATCACAGGTAAAACCAGGATCAGCGCTGCCCGGGCGTAAAGACTGCGAGGCATATAAGGTTTGAGCCAGTGCGAAGACATGCGCTAAACCTAACGGGCTGCCCGGACAAGAGAAAGAGCACAGAATGCAGGCACCAGATGAATTCGATCCGCCCGTCGGCCAGCCAGAGGAACTGCATCCGGGTTTGCGGCGTATTCTGGCCCCGAATCCCTCTCCGATGACCTATCGTGGCACCAATACGTATCTGCTGGGTGAATGCGACATTGCAGTCATCGATCCAGGCCCCGCAAGCGAGGCACATCTGGGCGCAATTCTGGATTCCTTGGCGCCGGATCAAAGGATCAGCCATATCATTGTCACACATACGCATGTGGACCATTCACCCCTGGCCGCTCCGCTGGCGGCGCGCACAGGGGCGACGATTTATGCTTATGGCGGGCCCGAGGCAGGACGCAGCGCCGTCATGACCGATCTTGCCGCGCAGGGGCTGACCGGCGGCGGCGAAGGCATCGACACCACGTTTCGCCCTGATGTCGAAGTGACGGATGGTGAGACCATCAATGGCGACGGATGGCAGCTTGAGGTCATTCACACACCGGGCCATCTGGGCAATCACATTGCCCTGGCCTGGCAGAACATCTGTTTCACGGCAGATCATGTCATGGGTTGGGCCAGCTCGCTGGTGTCCCCTCCGGATGGTGATCTGACCGACTTCATGACTGCCTGCCATCGGCTGCGCGCGCGCGACTGGTCGGTTTTCCACGCCGGCCATGGCGCACCGATCACCAACCCTGCCCAACGTTTGGATTGGCTGATTGCACATCGCCAAACCCGCGAGGCCCAGATTCTGAGCGCATTGGAAGAAGAAGACGGGACAGCGCGGCATCTGGCCGAGCGCATCTATACGGATACGCCAGCGGCATTGCTGCCCGCGGCCGAGCGCAACGTCTTTGCTCATCTCGTTGATCTGAATGGAAAAAACAAAGTGGGCCCCATTGGCCCCCTGTCAGTTTCATCTGTTTTTCGACGGGTTCGCTAAAACAAAAAAATTTTTGATGGTTCTCGTACTTAACCTCTGGACGTCCGGAATCGGGGTTGCTATATGCGCCTCAGTTCCGGCGTAGCTCAGCGGTAGAGCAGTTGACTGTTAATCAATTGGTCGTAGGTTCGATCCCTACCGCCGGAGCCAAAATCCCCCCTTCGTTCAGACCTGCATTGCCGTCAAAAATCACATCGATTTATGCCGGTTTTTTTCGTCGAAAAACACACGCACCCTCTGGACGTCGGGAAACCGGATTGCTATACGGCGCGAACCGTTCCGGCGTAGCTCAGCGGTAGAGCAGTTGACTGTTAATCAATTGGTCGTAGGTTCGATCCCTACCGCCGGAGCCAATTCCCCAAAACGCAGCAGACCTAGCCTGTCAGGGCGTCGCCGAACTCGGCCCGAAGCTTGCGTTTCAATACCTTTCCGGTCGCGCTCAGCGGCAATGCGTCGACAAAGACAACCTTGTCCGGAATCTGCCACTTGGCGATTTTGCCTTCGAAAAAGGCAAGCAAATCCTCTTCGCTGGGCTCTTCACCATCGGCTTTCACGGCAACCAGCAAGGGGCGTTCATCCCATTTCGGATGCGGAACACCAACCACGGCGGCTGTTGCAAGCTGGGGGTGGGCCACGGCGATGTTTTCAAGCTCGACCGAACTGATCCATTCCCCACCGGATTTGATGATGTCCTTGGATCTGTCGCGAATGGTCATGTAGCCATCCGGGTCCAAAGTGGCCACATCCCCGGTAGCGAACCAGCCATCCTGTAAAAGTTCCTGATCCTGCAACTGGAAGTAGCTGTCCAGAACCCAGTGACCTCGCACCATCAAATCGCCTTGGGTTTCGCCGTCATGCGGCAGATCATTCCCATCTTCGTCCACGATTTTCAATTCGACCCCAAAGGGTGGTCTGCCCTGACTCAGGCGGATCTTGTGCTGTTCTTCCGGCGGCAGCTTCAGATGTTTGGCCAATGGATAATTCGTCGTGCCCAGCGGGCTCATCTCGCTCATGCCCCAGGCGTGGACCGTGTCAACGCCATAGGTTTCGCGGAACGTTTCGATCATCGACGGAGGGCACGCGGCGCCGCCGATAACCGTGCGTTCAAGGCTTTTGAGTTCGGTTCCGCATGCCGCAGCATAGGCCAGCAAGCCCTGCCAGATGGTCGGCACGCCCATGGCCAAGGTCACGCCATAGGTGTCGATCAGATTGACCAGCGCCTCGCCGTGCAAATCCGGCCCAGGCAATACAAGCCGCGATCCCGACATGGCGCAGGCGTAGGGCGACCCCCACGCGTTGACGTGGAACATCGGCACAACCGGCATGACAACATCCATCGCTGAATACCCGATCACATCCCGTGTGTTCGATGCAAAACTGTGCAGCAGTGTTGACCGATGGGAATACAACACGCCCTTTGGATTGCCCGTGGTTCCCGACGTATAGCACAGACCGCAGGCCGTCTTTTCATCCAGCTCAGGCCATTGGAAACCTGCATCCCCGGTCTCCAGCAACTCGTCATAGAACTTCAGATCAGGAACCTGAGCCGCAGCCTCTTCATTGCGAGGCCCCATGAGGACAAAATGCTGAACTTCGGACAAAGCGTCATGCAGCGCGGCGACCAGCGGAATGAACGTCGCATCAAAGAACAGAACCCTGTCCTGGGCATGGTTGATGATAAAGGTCAGCTGCTCGGGGAACAGGCGGGGATTGACCGTGTGACAGACATAGCCCGCGCCGGACGTGGCAAAATAGATCTCGAGATGCCGCCGATTGTTCCAGGCCAGTGTCCCGATCCTGTCCTGCGGTTCCAGCCCCAGATTGGTCAAGGCCGACGCCATCCGTCGGGCATTCACCGCAATCTCGGACCAGTTGGTTTCAGTGACCGTTCCATCCGTTTCAACCGAAACAATCTCGGTCTGGCCGTGATAGCGGTCAGCGTGATCGATCAGCGACGAAACCAGCAAGGGCTGCGTCATCATCTGTCCTAACATGGACATCCTCCCGTCCTTGGCGAGACCTTGGATGGCCTCTGCCTTGTCCATCTGGCATTGACGGCTTGGGGCGTGACCCGATGCGTCAATACAGTCGTTTCCTACGGAGGAACCCTGCCAATCATTTAATTGTCTGACAATAAAAGAATGCAGCCCAACACGGCCGTGGGCGGCATTTTTTCGCTCTTAGTTTCGGTGTTTCAGCGCGTAGGCGACCAATGCGGCGGTTGATCCGTCCTTACCGTCAGCACTGGCGACACCATCCACGACAGGTCCAAGCGAGTTGGCAAGCTCTTTGCCCAATTCCACACCCCACTGATCAAAGGAATTGATGCCCAGCAGAACACCTTCAACGAACACACGATGCTCGTACAGCGCGATAATCTGCCCCAGAACGAACGGCGTAAGCTTCGGATAGATCAGCGTTGTGGAAGGGCGGTTGCCCGGAAACACGCGGTGTCGCGCCTGTCGGTCAAGTTCGTCGCCATCAAGGCCTTTCTCTGCCATGCGTTCATGGGCTTCATCCAAAGACCGGCCACGCATCAAAGCCTCTGACTGGGCCAGACAGTTGGCCAAAAGCAGGCGGTGATGGTGGGTCAACTCGGGTTCGTGCCCTTCGGCGGCGACCATGAATTCGCAGGGAATGACATCCGTCCCCTGATGGATCAGTTGATAGAACGCATGCTGGCCATTGGTACCCGGCTCACCCCAGACCACCGGCCCGGAGGGGACAGCCAGCGAAGATCCGTCCATCGCGACAGATTTGCCATTCGATTCCATTTCCAACTGCTGGAGATAGGCTGGCAGGCGCAGCAGCCGCTGATCATAGGGCAGCACAGCGCGGCTGGTGCAACCCAGAACCTGACGGTGCCATATACCGACGAGCGCCAGCATCACAGGCATGTTTTCCACCCAATCCGCCGAGCGGAAATGCAGATCCATCGCCTGCCCGCCCCGCAGAAACGCATCAAATGCATTTGAACCGACGGCAATCATGACCGGCAATCCGACCGGCCCCCAGACCGAATAACGCCCGCCCACCCAATCGGCGAAACCGAATACATGCGCCTCGGGGATGCCGAAAGCCTGCGTCTTGTCCAGCGCGCTGGATACGGCGGCAAACTGGCGGGACGGATCACCTCCGCCCTCGGACATCCAGGCGCGGGCCGTGCGCGCATTGGTCATCGTTTCGATCGTGGTGAATGTCTTGGACGCGACAATAACAAGCGTCCGCGCCGGATCCAACGGGCGCAACGTGTCCGCGATGTGGGCCCCATCCACGTTCGAGACGTAATGCACCCGCGGGCCATCGTGATAAGGGGCCAGTGCGTGCGTGGCCATCACCGGGCCCAGGTCGGACCCCCCGATGCCGATATTCACCACATCGGTGAAACTGCCCCCTGCCCCCGCAATGGCGCCGCCGCGCACTTCCTCGGCAAAAACACGCATCCGATGCAGCGTGTCCAGAACCCCGGGCATGACGTCCTGACCGTCCACGTCAACCGGCCCACCATCAAGGTTGCGCAGGGCGGTGTGCAGCACTGCGCGCCCTTCGGTTTCGTTGATCTTCTTCCCGGCAAACATGGCGTCGCGCCGCGTCGCAAGCCCGGCATCTTCGCACAATTGCAACAAAGCAGCGCGCACGTCTTCATCGATCTGCGTTTTTGAATAATCGAACAGCAAATCCCCGGTCGAGGCTGAAAACGACCCGGCCCGGGTTGCATCCTTTGCAAACAGGTCGACGATACGGCGGTCAGCTGCTGCAAGCGCCTTCAAAGCATCCAACTGCATTGCCTCACTCCGCCCAATGAACCGTCATGCCGCTGAGGACCGCGGCGATCGGTGCCTCTTCCGGTGGCATCGACATGGCTTTGTCCAATACGTCTCGTTTTGCCTGCCCGTAGATGATCAGATGTTTCGACAAGGCCCCGTCCAGAACAGGGGCCGTCAAAGAAATCCGGGGCTCTGGCTGCACATCGGTCCGGGCGACGATCAAGGTCGGCGCCTGGCTGTCGAGGGCCTTGTCCAGCCCGTCCATTCCCGGGAACAGCGAGGCCGTGTGCATGTCTTCCCCCATCCCGAGGACAAGAACCGACAAAGGCAGTACCGGCGCGATCAGCGATTCAACTTCCGGCAACGCCGCTTCAGGCTCCGCGCCCGGAACATAAAGTGGAATATACTGCGCGACGGATGCCCGGTTTGTCAGCAGTCTTTCCCGGATCAGACGTTCGTTCGAACGTTCGTGATCAGCCGGCACGCAGCGTTCGTCCGTAGGCAGAACACGCACACGGTCCCACTCGAGATCGGCGGCACACAGGCTGTCAAAAACCGGCCCCGGTGTTGTCCCGCCGGGGACGGCCAATGCAACCGTGTCATTGTGCAACAAAGCGGCCTCAAGCTCACCCGCCAACGCGTTTGCCACATCGATGGCCAACATTTCCCGGTCGGCATATTCCTGAATGTTCATGGCTTTATTCCCTGCCAGCGGCGACCGTCACGTTTCATCAGCAGCTCGGCGTCGCCCGGCCCTGTGCTGCCGCTGTCATAAGGTTTCGGCACGTCCCCGCGCGCCAGCCATCCGGCGATGATCGGATCGGTCCAGGCCCAGGCGGCCTCGACCTCGTCCCCACGCATGAACAGCGTCTGGTTGCCCCGTATCACGTCCATGACGAGGCGCTCGTAAGCGTCTGGCGGGTCTTGGTTCTCGGGCCCCAGCGCTTCGGCGAAACTCATGTCCAATGGCACGTCGATCAGCCGCATACCGCCTGGCCCCGGCTCCTTGATCGTCACTTTCAGCGTGATCCCTTCGTTGGGTTGCAACCGGATCGACAACGCATTGGCGTGACGCCCGGCCTCTTCCCCGAAAATCGAATGCGGCGCGTCCTTGAACATCACATTGATAATAGACGAGCGCGCCACCAGCCGTTTGCCCGTACGCAGATAAAACGGCGTGCCCGCCCATCGCCAATTGCTGACATGCGCCTTCAGCGCCACATAGCTTTCAGTGGTCGAGCGTGGATTGCCGACACATTCGCGGTATCCCGCCCCCTCGGGCCCTGCCGAAAACTGGCCGCGCACGATGTGATGCGGCTCCACCGGATCAAGCGCTCGGATCACCTTGAGCTTTTCATCCCGCACCGCGTCCGGATCGAACTTCGCCGGGGGTTCCATGGCAATCAGGCACAGCAGCTGCATCAGGTGATTTTGCACCATGTCCCGCATCGCGCCGGCGCGTTCATAATATTCTTCGCGCCCATCGATACCGACGGTTTCGGCAACGGTGATCTGGATATGGTCGACATACTGGCTGTTCCACAGCGGTTCGAACAGCATATTGCCAAACCGTACGGCCATCAGGTTCTGAACGGTTTCCTTGCCCAGGTAATGATCGATTCGGTAGATCTGGCTTTCATCAAAATGCGCAGCCAGTGTGGCATTCAGCTCTCGCGCGCTGCCCAAATCATGCCCGAACGGCTTTTCCACCACGATGCGCGTATCTTCGGTCGCCAGATCATAGGCCCGGACCCGCTCGGCCAAGGGGCCGAACAGGCTGGGACCGACCGAGAAATAGAACGCGCGCACGCGGTTGGGTGACAGTTTTTCACCCAGAAGGTCCCATCCTTCGGCTGATACTGCATCCAGCGGGACATAATCGACCCGTTGTAGAAAACGGGACACTCTCTGGGACTCCGAAGCGCGAACCGCAGCATGCCGGCGCAGCGATTCTGCGACCATCTGTCGGAAATCTTCCGCCGAATGGCCTGCACGCGCGGCTGCGATAATCCTGGCATCCTCATGCCATTGCCCGGCGCAAAACCGACGGTAGAGCGCGGGCAGAATCTTGCGCTGCGCCAGATCGCCGGTACCGCCGAAAATGATCAGATCAAAGGGATCAACAGGTATGACGCGTGAAACCATGAATTGTCCTTACCTCGCCCCTTCCGGCATGTCCAATGTTAGCGCAACCATTCGGCAAAAAATCACTCTGTTCAAAACTCTGTCAGAACCGCTGCGTCACCCTTACCAAATCCGCGACAAAGGGGTAGATCGAATTGATGACCTTTAAGAACCGGATGCGGGAATGAAAGACAACGCCCCTCAGCTCGCCAATATCGGCAAGTTTCAAAACAAATCGGTGACAGCTGACGGCCAGACCCGCGCAAGGGTTTCCCTGACACGGCCCGAGACCCTTTGGTTCAATACGGGCACTTTGTGCAATATCGAATGCGTGAACTGCTATATCGCCAGCAGCCCGACCAATGACGCTTTGGTTTACATCACCGCTGACGAGGTCCGGAACTACCTGGATCAGATCGGAGCCCGCAACTGGCCCGTGCACGAGATCGGCTTCACGGGCGGTGAGCCGTTCATGAACCCGCAAATGATCGACATGACGCGCGCCGCGCTGGAAAGAGGGTACAAGGTTCTGATCCTGACCAACGCAATGGCGCCGATGATGCGCCGCAAAATGCGCGAAGGGTTGCTGGGGTTGCAAAAGGAATTCAACCAAATGTTGACTCTGCGCATTTCGGTCGATCACTTCCGCCCGGCCCTGCACGACGAAGAACGCGGCGACGGCAGCTTCGACAAAACCCTGACCGGTATGGAATGGTTGCGCGACCACGGTTTCAACATGGCCATCGCCGGGCGTACGGTCTGGGGGGAGTCAGACGCGGAAAGCCGTGCGGGCTATGCCAGGTTCTTTGCCGAGAACGGATTTGACATTGATCCGCAGAACCCGGCTCAGACCGTTCTGTTTCCCGAAATGGACGAAACTGTCGAGGTTCCAGAAATCACCACCGCGTGCTGGGGAATTCTTGACAAATCCCCCAACGACGTCATGTGCGCCAGCGCCCGTATGGTGGTCAAACGCAAGGGGGCCGAAAAACCTGCTGTCCTGGCCTGCACCCTGCTGCCCTATGAGCCCGAGTTCGAGATGGGTCATACCCTGGCCGAGGCCGAGGCGGACGTGCATCTGAACCACCCTCATTGCGCCAAATTCTGCGTTTTGGGCGGGGCCAGCTGTTCTGGCTGATCAGTTCAGCTCGGGCGATTTCCAGAACTTGGTGCCGGACGCGCCAGCCGATACGCGCCAGCCCTTTTTGTTGAGAACAAAGAACGAGCGGCCATCAGTAAAACGCAGGGTTTCGCCCGTTTTGTCCTCGCCATACATGGCCCCCGTTTCTGCGGTCGCGTCATAGCCTTGGTTTATGAACTTATCCAGATCAGCGGGAGTTTCGAACAGGATCACGAATTTGGTCTCGAACCCACCGATGCCGATGGCGCCGCCAACCCCGCCCGTTCCCATGTTCATGTATGTGTGTTGCCCGGTGTCTTTCGACACCGCCACGCCCCGGCCATAGCCCGCCGACACAGGGAATACTGTAACCTTACGAGAGTCGAACACCGCATACCCGGCACTGACGTCATAAAGAGGCCGCGCATCGGGGTTTTCCGCCAAAAGCTGATCCAAAATCTCGCCTGCCATCGCGTCGAGCTTTGCGCGCGTTTCTTCAGGTGTCGCCTCGTTGGACAGCAGCTCCGAAGTGGACGTGATCGTATCGTCAACCGCTTCGGCACCTTTGTCGATCGTCTTCCCGACGCTCTCGGCACCTTTCTTGATCTTGTCCAGAACACCCTCGGCAAAAACGGGGCTGGTCATGCAAAGCGCTGCAACAAATAGAACGGGTCTGATCATTGTTTTTCCTGTGACGCCATCAGATTGGCAGTCACCATACGCGACTTGCCTCAAATGAGAACAGGAATTCCGACGCACAGGCGAACCTGGCCGATCACTCAGTTCACGCGAAACTCGCCAACCATGTTGCGCCACTCGCCCGGTGCGATCATCTTGCGGTGCGTGAATTTCACGGAATGCAGCGGCCCTTCTATTTCTCGTTGCCAAAACTCGATGAATTCGAAGAGTTTCGGATGATCCGGCGCAAGGTCATATTCCTGCCAGATGAAGGTATTCAGGACGTGGACGTAATCGGGCATGTGATAGAAAAATTCGGCCGTTGTCAGGCCATAGCCCTTAAGCATCAATTCGGTTTCAGTTGTCTTCATGCAGACCTCCGGTTTGTTGCACGGTATTCTCAGGCTAGCACGAAAACCCCCTAATACTTAGATAACAATATGTTACTTGGGTGTTACCGAGGATTCGAACCTTGGGGAGCGCTGCTTGCTTGCACCTTATGTGCCGGGTCTGATAAGGTGCATCCACAAGATATAGACCCAGCACAAAATACGGGCAGTTTACGTGAGCGATACGCCAGAAATCCCCGAAAACATGGATGAAACCCCGCCCGAGCGCCCTGTCTATGACGGCCCGACGGTCTCGATCGAATCCGAGATGCGCACGTCCTATCTGGACTATGCGATGTCGGTCATCGTCAGCCGCGCGATCCCCGATCTGCGCGATGGTTTGAAACCGGTGCATCGGCGCATCCTCTATGCGATGCACGAGACCGGTAATACCCATGACAAGGCCTATCGCAAATCGGCCCGTCCGGTGGGTGACGTGATGGGTAAGTATCACCCCCACGGCGACAGCGCGATCTATGATGCGCTGGTGCGGATGGCGCAGGATTTTTCGATGTCGCTGCCACTGCTGGATGGTCAGGGCAACTTCGGCTCGATGGACGGCGACAACCCGGCGGCCATGCGTTACACCGAAGTGCGGATGGACAAGCCCGCCGCCGCCCTACTGGCGGATATCGAGAAAGAGACGGTCGATTTCCAGGACAACTACGACGGCAAGGACAAGGAACCCACCGTCCTACCCGCGCGGTTCCCCAACATGCTGGTCAACGGCGCCGGCGGTATCGCGGTGGGCATGGCCACCAACATCCCGCCGCACAACCTGGGCGAAGTGGTTAACGCGACGCTGGCCCTGATCGACGACCCGGACCTGACGTCCGAGCAACTGATCGAATACGTCCCCGGCCCCGATTTCCCCACCGGCGGCGTGATGCTGGGCCGATCCGGCGCGCGCAAGGCCTATCTGGAAGGCCGCGGCAGCGTCATAATCCGCGCCAAGACCCGCGTCGAGGAGCTGCGCAAGGATCGCTATGCCATTATCGTGGATGAAATCCCCTATCAGGTGAACAAGGCCTCGATGATCGAGAAGATCGCCGAAGCCGTGCGTGAAAAGCGCATCGAAGGCGTCAGCCACGTTCAGGACGAATCCGACCGCAACGGCGTGCGGGTGGTGGTCGAGCTGAAGCGCGACGCAACACCGGAGGTGGTGCTGAACCAACTGTACCGGTTCACGCCTATGCAAACCTCGTTCGGCTGCAACATGCTGGCGCTGAACGGCGGCCGCCCCGAGCAGCTGACCCTGCGCCGTTTCCTGACCAGCTTCATCGATTTCCGCGAAGATGTCGTTGCCCGCCGCACCGCCTTTGACCTGCGCAAGGCGCGGGAACGCAGCCATATCCTCTGCGGTCTGGCCGTGGCGGTCTCGAACGTGGACGAGGTCGTGGCCACGATCCGGTCTTCGGCCGACGCGGCCGAGGCGCGCGAAAAGCTGATGACCCGGCGCTGGCCGGCCGCGGACATCGCGGATTATCTGCGCCTGATCGACGATCCGCTGTCCAAGATGAACGACGACGGGACCTATAACCTGACCGAGGTTCAGGCCCGCGCCATCCTTGACCTGCGCCTGCAACGCCTGACGCAACTGGGCGTCAAAGAGGTCACGGACGAACTGGAAGACCTGGCCGCAAAGATCAAGGAATACCTGAATATCCTGTCCTCGCGCGAACGCATAATGGGCATCATCGCTGATGAACTGCGCAGCGTCCGCGAACAATTCGCAGTACCGCGCCGCACCGAGATCGTCGACTGGTCGGGCGACATGGAAGACGAGGACCTGATCGAGCGCGAAGACATGGTCGTGACCGTGACTTCGGGCGGCTATATCAAGCGCACGCCGCTTGCCGATTTCCGCGCGCAAAAGCGGGGTGGCAAGGGGCTTTCGGGCATGCAGACCAAGGAGGAGGACGTGGTCACCACCCTCTTCGTGGCCAATACGCACACCCAGCTTCTGTTCTTCACCACCGACGGGATGGTCTACAAACTCAAGACCTGGCGCCTGCCCCAGTCGGGGCGCACCGGCAAGGGCAAGGCGATTGTCAACATCCTGCCGATTCCCACCGGCGTTTCCATTGCGGCGATCATGCCGGTCGATGTGCCGGATGAAGAATGGGAAAACCTTCAGATCGTCTTCGCCACCAGCGCCGGCGACGTGCGCCGCAACGCGCTGAGCGACTTCACCAACGTCAAGCGCAACGGCAAGATCGCGATGGACCTGCCCGAGGGCGTGGAACTGGTCAACGCGCGCATCTGCTCGGACGATGACGATGTGATGCTGGTCACCAATTCCGGCCGGGCGATCCGTTTCTCCACAACCGACGTGCGGGTGTTCAAGGGGCGCAAATCGACCGGTGTGCGGGGCATCCGGCTGAACGCGGGCGACCGCGTGGTCTCGATGTCGGTGATCCGTCATTTCGAGGCCACCCCGGACGAGCGCGCCGCCTATCTGAAAATGCGCCGCCTGATGGCCGGCGTGACCGACGATACCGAAGCCGACGAGGATGGCGGCAATGCCGACAGCATCCTGCCGCAGGAACGCTATGCCGAGATGTCGGCGGCCGAGAACCTGATCCTGACCATCACGGCCAAGGGATCGGGCAAGCTCAGCTCGTCGCATGACTATCCGGTGCGCGGCCGTGGTGGCATGGGCGTGATGGCGATGGACAAGGCGATGCGGGGCGGCCCGCTGGTGGCCTCGTTCCCGGTCGAAATCGACGATCAGATCATGCTGGCCACCTCCAAAGGACAGTCGATCCGGGTTCCGGTCGACGGCATCTCGTTCCGGTCCCGCAGCGCCGGCGGGGTCAAAGTTTTCAACACCGGTAAGGGCGAAGAGGTCGTCAGCGTCGCCCGGATCGCCGATCAGGGTGATGAGGAAACCGAAGAATAATCCTCACGCTAAATTACGGATATGAAACAAAACGCTCGCTCTGCGGGCGTTTTGTCATTCTGGATCACGATATCGATAGCTCTCGGGATGATCCGCTTGCCCGAAGCCATTCTGACGCCTAGCGTTTTCATATGTGGTCTTTTGCACATATCCGACCAGCTTACAGCCGCACAGAACGTATCAGCGACGGGATGGTCCATGTGCTCGGTGTCTCGAGTGCGTTGATTGCGGTTCCCTTGCTGATCACGATGACCATCAATTACCGGTATGATCAATCTGCGGTACTGGGTGCCTCGGTTTACGGGGTGACGTTGATACTCATGCTGACGTTTTCTGCGTTGTACAACATGATCGAGAGCGAGGAATGGCGCGGGTTTCTGCAACGCCTCGACCATTCTGGCATCTACGTCAAGATCGCAGGGACCTATACCCCATTTCTACTGTTGTCCGGTGCTCAGCCTCCTGGGCTGTTGCTCGGGTTGTGGTCCTCGGCAACGCTTGGGTCAGTTCTCAAGATGTTAGACCCAAACCGGTTCCGTTGGTTCGGGCTTGCGCTTTACCTTTTGATGGGTTGGGCAGCCGTCTGGGCCGGGCAATCCATGTTGGCAGATCTGTCCCCCACAATCGTCACACTGATGATTTCCGGTGGGCTCGTGTATACGATCGGTGTCGCCTTCTACCTGCTGGATTGGCTGCCGTTCCACAATACGATCTGGCACGTATTTGTGTTGGTCGGCAGCGTTTTGTTCTTTGCAGCCGTCGCGACCCGGATTGAACTGGTGCCAGTGGTTTAGGTCAATCTGTGCATGTTTGTTCGGCAAGTGTTTGGGCAGAATGAAAGGACGCGCCACCCAAAGGCAGCGTTCAGCGTGAAATCTTAAAACAATCTGACTTTCATATATCGCAGGCTCCTATCTATCTTCACGTGATCGGATTTGTGCTAGCAGCGCTCTGGTCCAAAGCATTCACCGCTTCAAACCAGTCGCGCATCACATCGCTCCAGCCATTTGGAACGCCATGCCTGATTTAGTAGCCAACAACCGAAATGTTCAAACCGGCCTCATAGTCCCCCGGAATGCGCCGATCATAGCACCATGCTAAAAAACTTGGTCCCATTGAAAACCCGCAGAGGTCCCGAGCCTTAGTGTGGCTTCCACGGCGCCCATAGAACCTGGATCAAACCAATCAGAACCGGGCGTGGCGAAGGGAGTACCTCTGTTGTCGTAGCCATGGCGGCCATACATGTCGAAATCTGTTGATGCGCACTTTTCCGGTTCGCCGCGGGAATGGCCGGTGGTTACGATCTGTGCCAGATCAATGGGGAATCGTGCCAACACCTCCTCAAGCGTATTTGGCAATGAATTCAGAAACATCGCGCCTATCGTGAGAGTCACTCCAAACCCAGCCTGTGCCCCGGCCATTCTGGTGCTCAATTTCCAGCGTGGTCGGAACGACGCTGGCCTACCGGCGTTCAAGTACCGGTGTGACAG
This sequence comes from Ruegeria sp. HKCCD6604, assembly GCF_013110635.1. Classification (NCBI taxonomy): domain Bacteria; kingdom Pseudomonadati; phylum Pseudomonadota; class Alphaproteobacteria; order Rhodobacterales; family Roseobacteraceae; genus Ruegeria; species Ruegeria sp. HKCCD6604. Next base: position 528,702 of record NZ_WVQW01000001.1, read on the forward strand.
GAAACACACTCTGAAGCACCCGTTGCGCGTTCCGCGATATCCATGAAGAAAAATCACGGTTGGCCATAGTCATTCGCCCTTCGGACGCAAAACACTGGGTTGTCACCCGGAAACCATACATGAAATACCCGCGCGTCCGAATTCCCCTGCTTGGTACAGATGTGAAAACTTTTTGCACGACACGCTGGTTCGAGTATTCAAGCCAAAGCCAATGTTGCAGCTTATATGGCCAGAAGCCTTGCCAATCGGCTACCGATTCATGACGTCACAGCCCGTACAATCCGCTGAACTTCTGTTCTAGATAGTCCAGCAAAGGTTCGGGCCCCGGCTCTACTCCACTCGCCCTCTGGATAATCTCGCGTGGCGCATAAAGCCCGCCATGTTGCTGGACGTGTTCGCGCAGCCAAGCGGTTGCGCCTGTTGTGTCACCTTCTGCCAGTTGCTCATCCAGTTCAGGAACTGCGCCGCGCAGTGCCTGATACAGACATCCTGCATAGACATTGCCCAGCGAATAGGTCGGGAAGTAACCGAACAGTCCAACCGACCAGTGCACATCCTGCAAACAGCCGTTCGACGGTTTGTCGACCGCATAACCGAAGTCGGCCTTGAACCGGTCATTCCACGCCGCTTCCAGCTCGCTGACCTGCAAGTCCCCGGCCATCAAAGCGCGCTCAAGATCGAACCGAAGCATGATGTGCAGATTATATTGCACTTCATCAGCTTCGGTGCGGATATAGCCGTTGTGAACCCGGTTGACGGTAGCGTAGAAAGCATCTGCATCGGCAATTCCGAAATCGCCGAATGCGTCTTTCATCTGATCGAACAACCATCCCGTAAACGCACGCGAACGGCCAAGCTGGTTTTCATAGATCCGGCTTTGGCTTTCATGCACACCCATGGACACGCCGCGCCCCAGCGGCGTCAGCAGGTAGTCGCGGTCGATCCCCTGTTCGTAAGCCGCGTGGCCGACCTCGTGAATGGTGGAATAAAAGCAGTTGAACGGGTCCGTTTCGCTGGTTCGCGTTGTGATGCGCACATCCAGGCCCGAACCCGAGCTGAACGGGTGAACCGCCTTGTCGACACGGCCGTTGTTGAGGTCATAGCCGAAGGCGACCGCCAGTTTTTGCGTAAGCCGCATCTGGGTCAGCTCGTCAAAGCTTCCGGTCAGCGCGGCAGGTTCAGGGCGTTCCAGAACGGCCGCGCGCAAGGCCACAAGACGTGGGCGCATCTCATCGAAAATGGCCGCGATCTGAGCGCCAGTCGTACAGGGTTCATAATCCTCGACCATGGCGTCATAGACGTCTCCGCCCTGTGCCAGCGCCTCGCCTTCCTGACGCTTCAGCGATACGACCTCTTCCAGTACAGGAAGGAAGGACGAGACATCTTCGTCCGCGCGCGCCTGTGCCCATGTTCCCTGTGCGGCGGACGTGGTCCGGGCAATCGCCGTGGCCAGATCAGCGGGCACCTTGACCGCCCGATCATAGGCGCGCCGGATTTCTCGAAGCTGCGCCTTTCCGACTTCATCCTGAGGCGCGGCCTGATCCAGCCACTCTGCCACGCGCGGATCCGATCGGCGCGCGTGCAGGACGGCCTCGATCGCCGCCATTTCCTCGGCGCGTTGAGGCGCGGCCCCGCGCGGCATGACGGTTTCCTGATCCCAACCCAATCGCCCAGCGATTTGGCCCAGTGCCGAGGTTTCACGCTGAAAAGCCATCAGTTCGTCGAAAGCGGTCATGTTATTTTACTCCGCGCACAGATGTTGCGATTGGATATGCAGTCAGGAACCGCGCGCGCAGGATAAGGGTCCAGACGACGACGGCCATAAACTGGTGGAAGATGGCGATCTGCCAGGGCGCTCCGTAGACGACGGTCACAATGCCGACGACAACTTGCAACGACAGGGCCGCGAAAGCCGCGTTGAAGGCGAAGCGCGTCTGAGGATGCGCGCTGGCGCTGCCGCGGCGCCAGACGACAATAGCAAAGATGAACAACAGGTAACCTGCGCAGCGGTGAATAAACTGCACAAGCCCCGGGCTTTCGAAGAAGTTGCGCCACATCGGCTCCAACGCGGTGGCGTCCGGCGGCAGCAGCTGCCCGCCGATCAGCGGCCAATCGGTATAAGACCGTCCGGCGTCGATCCCGGCGACAAGCGCACCAATGAGTATTTGCAAAAAGGCGAAATGCATCAGGCCGGTGGACAACGAGAACAGTTTCGCTTCCTTCATGCGACGCGCCTGCATCAGGTCACGTTCTTCCCGGCCAAGCTCGAAAATATACCAGGCGAGGAACCCGAGAATTACGAATGCCAGCCCCAGATGGGTGGCCAGGCGATAGCTGGCGACGGCGGTCATCCCCTCGCCCTGCGTCACACCCGATGCGACCATCCACCAGCCGACAGCACCCTGCACACCGCCCAGAAGGCCGGGGATCAGCAGCTTGCCGGTCCAACCCGTGGGTATCTTGCGGGCCACGAGGAAGCCCAGGAAACCGATGGCCCAGACCAGCCCTATCACGCGGCCCAGTTGGCGATGCCCCCATTCCCACCAATAGATGGTTTTGAAGTCGCTCAGCTGCATCCACTGGTTCTGAATGCGCCACTGGTCAATCTGCTTGTACTTGTCAAACTCGGCCTGCCAGTCTGCCTCGCTCAACGGTGGAACGGCTCCAGTGATTGGGCGCCATTCAGTAATCGACAGCCCGCTGTCAGTCAGCCGCGTCAGACCGCCGACAGCGATCATCACCACGACCAAAGCGAACAGGATCATCAGCCAGGCACGGATTGCCTTGCGCGCACCGCCACGCCCCCGGTCGATCATACCGGGTTGAACAGCCTGTTGTTTTTCGGTTTCCGAGACCTCTTCGAAGATGCTGCGCTTACCGCTCATGCTGTCCTCATGTCCTGATTTCGTCGCAAGCTAGGGCTTGGTGGAAGATAGGTCCAGCCTCAGCCTTTGTCTTTCCAGCGGACCATCTGCCGCATGATCCCGTGCAGCATCTGCACGTCGGCCCGCGTCATCCGCATCCGCGACCACAGGTTGCGCAGGTTGATCTTCATACCCTCGGCCTTTTCGGGAGGATAGAAGAACCCGGCCTCTTCCAGCCGGTCCTCGTAGTGTTCAACCAGTTTCTCGACCTCGATCCCCGTGGCCCAGTCCCCCTTGCCCAGATCGGTGGATTCATGCACCACGTCGCCGGTCTGGCGCATCCACTCATAAGCGGTCAGCAAGACGCATTGGCCCAGGTTCAGCGACGCGTATTCCGGGTTCACGGGAACCGAGATGATCGCGTTTGCCTTGGCGATATCTTCGTTCTCCAACCCTGCGCGTTCAGGGCCGAACAGAACCGCAACCTTTTCGCCCGCTGCGACCTTTTCGGCGGCGATCTGCATGGCGCGCTCGGGGCTGTAGACGGGTTTCGTCAGGCCGCGTTGCCGTGCAGTGGTGGCGAAGACAAAGGTGCTGTCGGCCAGCGATCCGGCCAGATCGTCAAACAGCTGCGCTTCGTCCAGCAACCGGCCCGCACCGCTGGACATGGCCACCGCCTTGGGGTTTGGCCAGCCGTCGCGGGGCGCCACGATGCGCATCCGGTCCAGTCCAAAGTTCCACATCGCCCGGGCCGCGGCACCGATATTCTCACCCATCTGCGGGCGAACAAGCACGAAGGAAGGCTGGGATTTGTCGCTGGGCATGGTTCACCTTGTAAAAACTTGGCCTGCTGTAATCGGCAGGCTCTTGCAGGGCAAGGCGCTGGGGCTGGAATTTGCATGGTCTCGGCCATAAAAGTTTGCTTCCCCGCCGCAATCCGCTAAACCGCGCCAAAGACCAAAAGCCGAAGGACGCGCCCATGGACACCCCCGAGCAGCCGCAGATTTACCTGATCACGCCTCCGACCATCGAGCTGAGCACGTTCCCCGCCAAACTGGCATCGGTTCTGGACGGGGCCGAGATCGCCTGCATCCGCCTGGCGCTGGCTGGCAACGACGAAGACAGCATCGCCCGTGCTGCTGATGCCTGCCGCGAGGTTGCCCACGCCCGCGACGTGGCCATCGTTATCTCGAACCACGTGCTACTGGCGCAACGTCTGGGGCTGGACGGGGTGCACCTGGATGACGGCGCACGTTCGGTCCGTGCCGCGCGTAAGGAGCTGGGCGCGGACGCGATCGTCGGAAGCTTCTGCGGCGCGTCCAGCCATGATGGCATGACGGCGGGCGAACATGGCGCGGATTATGTGGCCTTCGGCCCCGTAGGCACCGCCACGTTGGGCGACGGAACCCGCGCCGAAAAGGATCTGTTCCAATGGTGGTCCGAGATGATCGAAGTTCCGGTCGTGGCCGAAGGCGGCCTGACGCCCGAACTGATCGGCGATCTGGCCCCCTGCACCGATTTCTTCGGCATCGGGGACGAGATCTGGGGCGATGACGACCCGCTGGGTGCGCTGAACAGGCTGCTGGCGGCAATGTCTTAAGCCAGCAACCAGGGTTCAGCCATCCAATACACACCGATCCCGGCAATCAGCATCGAGGCCAGAACCGAAATCCGGCCTCGTTTTCTGTGTGACCCGCCTGCAACCAAAAGCGCGCAGGCAAAGGCCACAACAGCCACAAAGACGACAGGCAGTAGATTTCCGACGCCAAACCCCAAAACAGCCGGGGCCAGATGATCGGGCGGCACCCCGATCTTTGTCAAATCCGAAGCCAGCGCCAATCCGTAGACACAGCCTGCGGCAAGCACGGCCAGCAGGCGCCAGACCTGCAAGTGCCGGGCCACCAGGTTCCATAGCGCCAGAATGATGACCGAAGCCACCAAGGCCTGATCCTGCAAGCTTTCCGGCAGGTCCAACACGCCGTACATGTCCAACCCGAGCCCGACAAAAACCCCTGCTGCCAAAAACGCCACCTGAGACATCACAGGCCGCAGGCTCAGCGTCAGCATCACGAGTGTCAGAACAACGACGGTTGGCTTGAGGGGGCTTTGAACAAATCGGCTGATCCCCTTTGCCAAAAACGTCTGCAATGTCTGCTCGGTCGTCAACGACGCCCCGCCCTGCAACGGGATCAACGGGCTGATTTCTCCGGCCGTCAGAAACCCTGTATACGGGGCCACAACGTTTTGCTGCCGAAGCACGACCGACCCGCCGTGCAGCGGCCAGGTCAGGCGCAGGTTCGATGCCTGATCCGACAAATGAGCGGTCAACAACAATTTGGAAACACGCACTTTTTCCACATCCCCCACCACGGGAATACGCACACCTTCATAAGACAGGTCCAGGCGATCAGGTGCTTCGACAACAAGGTTCTGCTTCCAGACCTGAACGAAATTCCTGATCTGAAGTTCCAGTTCCGACGACACCAATCGTCGCAGAGATCGGTACTGTGAATTGCCGGAATAAGCGTCGGGTTGTGTCGGATCGGCACCGGCCAGCATAGCCTCGGCGTTCAGTTTCACCTCGAGAAACAGAGTGTCATCCTTGACCCAGAAATCAATGACCGTCGGCGGGGCCGTTTGCGCCTTTACGGATCCCGGATGCAAGGTCAGAAGAACGATAATACTCAGGGCGCAGGTATTGAGGGCTCGGAGGATGGCACGGAAGACAGGGCCATTCATACGAAACGCTCCAACAGGAAAACAAAATCACCAATCATTGCATTTGATTGTTCCCGCGAAGGCCTCGGATCGCAAGCCCAAAGGCGATTTCGGCCCAGGCCGGTCGGGAATCTCTTGTTGCGAAGACGTTCCGGCTTGCACGGGCAACACTGCTGCGGCATGACGTCCCCTATGACTCAGAACACCAATATCCTGTGCATCGGCTCGGTGCTGTGGGACGTGATCGGCCGATCGGCCAGCGCCATGCGACAGGGCTCGGACGTGCCGGGCCGGATCACCCGCCTGCCCGGCGGCGTTGCGATGAACATCGCCATGACACTGGTTCGGTTCGGCATGACGCCCACCCTGCTGACCGCCATTGGCCGTGATCCCGAAGGCGACGAGCTTGTCCATGCCTGTTCACGCCTCGGCATGGTGACGGATCACATCTATCGGTCGCAGGATTTGCCGACTGACCGCTACATGGCCGTCGAAGGTGCGAACGGGTTGATCGCGGCGATTGCCGACGCGCATTCGCTGGAGGCCGCAGGCGCAAAGATACTGCGCCCCTTGATGCACGGGCCTTTGGGCTATGAGAACGCACCGTTTGAGGGCCCGATCGCACTGGATGGCAATCTGACACTGGACCTGCTGGAAGAAATTGCCCAAAGCCCTGCTTTTGCCCGTGCTGATCTGCGCGTGGCCCCGGCCTCGCCCGGCAAGGCCGAACGTCTGCTGCCCTTCCTGAAACACGCCCGTGCCACGCTCTATGTGAACCTCGAAGAGGCTGGCATCCTGTGCCAGCGCGAATTCCCTGATTCCGAATCCGCCGCGAAAGGCCTTCTGGATCGCGGCGCGCTGCGCGTTCTGGTCACCGATGGCGGCAATTCGGCAACCATCGGCAGCTCGACAGAAGTCCTGACGCAAACACCCCCTGCCGTTCTGGTCACCCGCGTGACCGGTGCCGGGGATACTTTCATGGCGGCCCATATCGCCTCAGAATCCCGCGGTGCATCCAGTGACGAGGCTCTGGCCCGCGCCCTGCACGCCGCTGCAACCTACGTTTCCGGAGAAACCCCACTGTGATCGACATCCAATACTCAGCCGAAGTCCGCGCCGCCAAGGACGCGGGCCAGCCCATCGTTGCGCTGGAAAGCACCATCATCACCCACGGGATGCCCTATCCGCAGAACATCGAAGTCGCGGCCCAGGTCGAACAGGACATCCGCGATGCGGGTGCGGTTCCTGCAACCATGGCCGTGATCGAAGGCAAATTGCATGTGGGGCTTGAGCAGGATCAGCTACAATGGCTGGGTCAGGCCCAAGGCGTTGCCAAGATCTCGCGCGCGGACATGGCAGCGTGCATCTCGACCGGTGGCACCGGGGCCACCACCGTTGCGGCCACGATGATCGCCGCGCATTATGCCGGGATCGAGGTTTTTGCCACCGGCGGTATCGGCGGCGTACATCAGGGGGCCGAGACCACGTTCGACATCTCTGCCGATCTGCACGAGCTTGGGCATACGCCCGTGACCGTCGTCGCAGCCGGGGCGAAGGCCATCCTGGACCTCGCCAAAACGCTTGAGGTTCTGGAAACCCTGGGCGTGCCTGTGATCGCACATGGCCAGGACGAGTTTCCTGCGTTCTGGTCGGCAAAGTCGCCCTTAAACGCGCCCCTGCGCATGGACAGTGCCGATGCCATCGCCAAAGCCCACACGACCCGCCGCGCGCTGGGTCTGCCCGGCGGGCAGTTGGTGGCGAACCCGATTCCAGCCGCCGATCAAATCCCGGCCGAGGAATTGGCCCCCATCATCGCCGAAGCCCAGTCAGATGCAGATGCCCATCGCATCACCGGCAAAGCCGTGACCCCCTATCTGCTGCAACGTATCTTTGAAAAGACCGAAGGCCGGTCATTGGTCGCCAACATCGCCCTTGTTCGAAACAATGCGCGTTTGGCGGCCAAGATCGCGCAAGCGCTCGTCAAACAGAGGTGACGTTAACCTATTGTACCAAGGCCGTGGATTGACTACCTAAATCCGGAAACCATTCGGAACCGCAATGAATACACCCTTCGACGAAGAGCCTCACCGCCGCCCGGGCATGCTTTCACGGCTGCGCGCGTCCTTTTTGACGGGCATCGTGGTCATTGCGCCTGTCTGGTTGACGGTCTGGCTGATCTGGTCGGTGGTCGGCTGGATAGACAGCGCGGTCCTGCCGCTGGTGCCCCAACAGTTCCAGCCCGAACAATACGTGGGCATCAACCTGCGCGGTGTGGGTGTGGTGATCTTCCTGATCTTCACCGTTCTGGTCGGCTGGATCGCCAAGGGCATTCTGGGCCGTTCCCTGATCCACTTCGCCGAAAGCGTTGTTGATCGGATGCCCGTCGTGCGCTCGGTCTATTCCGGGATCAAGCAAATCTCGGAAACGGTGTTTGCCCAGACCGAGCGTTCTTTTGAAAAAGCCTGCCTGATCCAGTACCCGCGTCGCGGGATCTGGGCCATCGGCTTTGTCTCGACCAGCGCCAAGGGTGAGGTCAGCCAACGCGCCGAAACCGGAGGCGAGCTGTTGAGCGTGTTCGTACCCACAACACCTAACCCGACATCTGGGTTTCTGCTGTTCTTCCCCGCAGAAGACGTGATCCTGCTGGACATGAGCATCGAAGACGCCGCCAAACTGGTGATTTCGGCGGGGCTTGTATACCCGAATGGAAAAGACCCGACACAGCCGCCCGAGTGATCAGCTGAACATCGCAGGCAGATCAATTGTGCTGGTCTGACCCAAATCGTCCTTATGGTTGGCAAGAAAACCGTCTGCGGCGTTCCGTCCGGCCTGTTTCAACTTATGCAGAATGACCGGATTGGGCACGGTTTTGGTGGCAACAGACAGGCTGTTCATCAACTCGTTATCTGCAATCATGTGAACCAGCACGCGGCTCATCTCTCCGGCCGTCAGCTTGCCCTCTTTCAGCAACCGTTGGACAAAGCTGATCGCCCGCAACTCGCGAAACAGGGATGAGTTGAAGCTGATCTCGTTGATCCGGTTCTGAATTTGCTGCGGTGTGACCGGAACTTCGTCGCGCTCCAGCGGATTGATGTTCACGATCACCACGTCATCCGGCAAATCATCGTTGAACAGCGGATAGAGAGCCGGATTGCCGGTATACCCTCCGTCCCAATAGGCTTCGGTCCGGTTTGTCTTCGGATCGAAAATCTCAACCGCCTTGAACAGGGTCGGCAAACAGGCCGAGGCCAGGATGGCGTCGGTGCTGATTTCGTCGCCGGTAAAGACGCGGATCTTGCCGCTGCGTACGCAAGTGGCACACACAAACAGGCGCGGGCCTTCATCTGCGCACACCTCGTCGAAATTGAACCTGTCCACCACCGGCTTCAAAGGGTTGCTGTAGAACGGTCCGTACGCATAGGGCGACACCATCCGCGACCAGGCATCCCCAATCGAAAACGGCACCGAATATTCCATCGCCTGCGCAATGGCCGCCGGTTCAAGGCCGCGAAACCAGTTAGCAAAGCGCATGTCGCCAATAGCGCCCATGCGCGTCCACAACCCATCCAGGCGCGCCCGCGCGCCTTCGCGCCCGGAATGAACCATACCAGATTTGTAGGCCGCACCGTTCAGCGCCCCTGCGGAAGTTCCTGTGATGGCAGCGACCTCGATGTCTTCCTCGTCCAAAAGACGATCAAGCACACCCCAGGTGAACGCCCCATGCGCCCCACCTCCCTGCAAAGCCAGATTGATCCGCTTCATACCGCAACCCCTTCATCTTTTTCAAAATACTCCGGGGGTGTGGGGGCAGCGCCCCCACGAAACCTCAAAGCGCTGTCCAGCCACCATCGACGGAAATCGTGGTTCCGGTGATCTGAGCCGCCGCGTCCGAGCACAGAAAGACAGTCGTTCCACCCAGTTGCTCGACGGTGGCGAACTCCTTGGACGGTTGCCGTTCCAAAAGAATGTTCTTCACAACGTCCTCACGGCTCATGTTGTATTCTTTCATCGTATCGGGGATCTGCGACTCGACCAGCGGCGTCAGCACATATCCCGGGCAGATGGCGTTGCAGGTGATCGGCTCCTGCGCGGTTTCCAGCGCTACGGTCTTGGTCATTCCCACCACGCCGTGCTTGGCCGTAACATATGCCGCCTTGTAAGGGGATGCCGTCAGACCGTGGGCCGAGGCGATGTTCACCACCCGCCCCCAACCCGCCTTGCGCATCATCGGCAACGCAGCCGCTGTGGTGTGAAAGGCCGAGTTCATGTTGATTGCGATAATCGCGTCCCACTTTTCAACCGGGAACTTATCGATCGGTGAGACATGCTGAATCCCGGCATTGTTCACCAGAATGTCACAAGACCCCGCCTGTTCGATCAAGGATCGGCATTCCTCGCCCTTGGACATGTCGGCCTTGATGTAGCGGGCATTGGTTCCGGTCTCTTTCGCAATTTCGGCGGCCAGCGCGTGATCTTCATCGCGATCGGTAAAGGAATTCAAAACCACATCGGCACCGGCCCTGGCCAGCTCGCGCGCGACGCCGAGCCCGATGCCCGAATTTGATCCCGTGATGATTGCCGTTTTGCCGGACAGTCTCATGTCCATTCTCCCTCAAGCGTTGATCAGGCGCACCATGCCATGCTGCACCTGCAAAGAAAACGGGGAAACACTTCAATTTAGAATCCCGGCCTGAGACTTCGCGACGCACAAAAAAACGCCCGCACGAAGCGGGCGTTAAGTTATTGAGGCAGGTTTCATACAGGCAAGAAACCTATCGAGCAGTGCAACCTTTATAAGCAATTCTGCGCCTTGGTCCAAGCTAAAAGTTTGATAATAAGAAAAATCATCACTACGGTGAATACCAACAAAATAAGGCCAGAGCAGGATTGTTTCCAAAATGAGCCCGGATTTTCTCCGTCCGTTTCGATCACTTGTGGCGGGAATCGCCAGCATTTTCGTGATCTCTGTCGCCCATGCAGAATCGTCTCATGGCATAGCTATGTATGGGGACCCGGCCCTACCACCGGATTTTGTGTCACTCCCATACGCCAACCCGGATGCACCCAAAGGCGGCAAAGCCGTGTTCGGAAACACGGGCGGCTTTAACAGCCTGAACCCGTTTTTGCAAAAAGGCACCTCGCCATGGCAATTGCCTTTCTGGACCCATGAAAGCCTGATGGGACGGTCATGGGACGAACCTTTCACACTTTACGGGCTGTTAGCCGAATCAGTTGAGACCGATCCAGACCGGTCCTGGGTCGAATTCACCCTGCGGGAGGAGGCGCGGTTTTCCGACGGCAGTCCGGTCACGATCGATGATGTTATCTGGTCTTACGAAACGTTGGGCACGCAGGGGCATCTGCGCTATCGCGGTCTTTGGGGCAAGATCGACAGTATCGAACAAACCGGCCCGCGTTCGGTGCGGATCACGTTCAATGAACCCGACCGAGAGCTTGCGCTGCTGGCCGGGATGCGTCCGATCCTGCAAAAGGCGCAATGGGAGGGCAAGGATTTCGCGGATGCGCAACTTCATGATGTACCGATTGGAACCGGCCCCTATGTGATCGAAAGCTACGAAGCGGGACGCTTTGTGAATCTGCGACGCAATCCGGACTATTGGGGGAACGACATCCCGTTTCGCCGCGGCACCATGAACCTTGATGAGCTGCGGATCGAATTCTACGGCGACGGCAGCGTCTTGTTCGAAGCTTTCAAGGCCGGAGAGCTGTCAGCCGTGCGTGAATTCAACGCCGACAAATGGGACACGCAATACAACTTTCCCGCCGTGCAGCGCGGCGATGTCATCAAGACCGAAATTCCGCATGGAAAACCTTCGGGAATGACCGGGTTCGTGATGAACACAAGAAAGGCTCCGTTCGACGACTGGCGCGTGCGCGAAGCGCTGATGCTTGCGTTCAACTTCGAGTTCATCAACGACACGGTAACCGGTGGTGCGCAACCAAGGATCACGTCTTATTTCTCGGGGTCCGACCTTGCGATGCAGCCCGGCCCGGCCCAGGGGCAGGTAAAAGACCTGTTGCTTCCTTACGCTGACATCCTGTTGCCCGGCACGCTGGAAGGGTATGAACTGCCGAAAGGCGACGGATCGGCCCGGAACCGGGCAAACCTCCGCAAGGCCGCCGGACTATTGGCCGAGTCAGGCTGGACCGTTCAGGATGGCGTGCTGCGCAATGCAAATGGCGATCCCTTTCAGATGACTTTCCTGCTGCAACAGGGTGACAGCGAGATGGCAACCGTGGTCGAGATCTATTCCCGCGCGCTGGAACGTCTCGGCATCCGGGTCACGACGGAACAGGTCGACAATGCCCAATATGTCGGGCGCACGTCTGAACTGGACTTTGACGTCACGATGTTCCGCCGGGCGCTTTCCCTGTCTCCCGGCAATGAGCAGCGTCTTTATTGGGGCAGCGAAACTGCCGATGCGCCCGGCACTCGCAACCTGATGGGCGTATCTTCGCCCGCGGTTGATGCCATGATCGATGCCATGCTGGCCTCAAAAACCCGCGAGGACTTTACCGCGGCCACCCGCGCGCTGGACCGGGTATTGACGGCAGGCCGCTATGTCATCCCGATCTGGAGCTTCGACATCGGGCGCATTGCTCATGTCAAAGACCTTAAGCACCCGGAAATTCTGCCCATCTATGGCGACGGTCCGCAGTACATGCCCGAAGTCTGGTGGTACGACGCCCGGTAAAAAGGCGCAAACCCAAGACCAGGCGTTGTACATGTGAATTCGGCTGGTCTTTCCAATTGAAGTTTCCGAAAGACGGAAGCTTGAAGTTCCAGCTGTTTCATACAAACAGAGCTCAGGAAATTTCCACCAATCGGCAAATTTCAGCACATTGCCATCCCACACAAGATATCGTTTGGCCGCATTGGAAGCATCGTAATCAGGGTCCAACATCGTCACATGCAAGCGATCCGGAAAGAAACACCCACAAACAGTTTTACTTGTCTGGAAAATATGCATATATATTGCGCAGTTAAGCTTAATAACAAGCTGGCGATGACCCCGCCTCTCTGCCTGCCGGGACAATCTGGCGCTGCGGATTACAGAACAACCGGGCCCGCCACCACTCACACCAAATGTAGGCCCGTCGGCCCGTTGCGGAAACTTCGCAGCGGGCACTTTTCCCCTCAAGAAGGCAAGGTCCAGCGCTGCGACATTTTGTCATGTCTTACGTAACGGCACCCTATCCGTACTCTGAAGCGGGGGAGAGCAGTCCTAATCGTTGCTAAGGGAAGCTCATTGATGATGAACTGGACCGATCTTACAAACGACTGGAATGCGGCATGCGAACGCGCAAAGCGGCGTTTTCCGAACCTGCGTGACAAGGACATGATGCGCGTGTTGAAGGATCGAAAAGGGTTTGAAGCCTATTTGGCCGAACGTCACCAACTTACGATAAATGAGGCGCATGAAGAGGTCGAAGATTTCCTGTTCACCGAAGGGCTGAACCGGGAATTCAGCAGAACCGCTTTAGGCAAGTGATGTAACCCAAAGGATCGTCGCGTCTTCGTCACTGACGGAAATCACGTTGTGGCCCATGCTGCCATCGTAATACGCGCTGTCCCCTCTGCGCATCTCAACCGGCTCGTAAAACTCGGTGTAAAGCTTGACGACACCGGTCAGCACATACATGAATTCTTCGCCGTCATGGCGCACCCAGCCGTCAAATTCATCCATTGATCTTGCGCGGACCCGCGCACGATAGGGCAGCATCTGTTTCTTGGTCAGGGTTTCGGCTAGCAGCTCATGCTCATAGGTTGTGGTGGCATGAGCCGTGCCGTCGCCCACACGGGTGATCGCCATGCGTCCGATCACCTGATCGCGCTGGGGCGGCGTAAACAGTTGCGGAACAGAAATCTCCAGCCCGGTCGCAAGCTTCTTGAGCGCGTCGTAAGTCGGCGACATCTGCCCGTTTTCAATCTTGCTGAGGGTCGAGCGTGCCAATCCGGCCTGACTGGCGGCCTGTTCCAATGTCCATTCCCGCGCTTTGCGCAGCTCTCGCACACGTGCGCCAAGGTCCAGCGGCTCAACTTCGGTATGGTCGCCAGAGTCGCGGGCAATTCGGATCAGAGATTTGGGATCTTGAGTGCTCATGACCCTTCTATAGGCCCGGCCAGCCATGCTTGCAACGCGGCAGGCGGCGCGATAGCCAGAGGCCATGTTGTCAATCTTCGATCAGGGGTCGCCCACACCCTGCCCCACGCCATTCAATCTGGCGGCCCATGTTCTGGGCCGAGCCGATCACGCGCAGGATAAAGTGGCTTTGTCGATATTGAGCCCGAACGGCGCGCAGGACTGGACCTATCGCGATCTGAAAGCGGCTGTGCTGGGCACAGGCACGGGATTGCTGCGGGCCGGGTTGAAACCCGGTGATATCGCGCTGATGCGGCTGGGAAACACGGTGGATTTCCCGATTGCCTACCTGGGGGCAATTGCCGTGGGCATCGTGCCGGTTCCGACATCGTCACAACTGACGGAACCCGAAACCGCCAGGATGATCGACGAGCTTTCTCCGGCGGTGATTCTGCGTGATCCGGGCGTTGCCTGCGCCTCGCATTCCAAACAGATCGGGCTGGACGCACTGAAAGCGATGCGAAGCCTGCCCCCGGCAGAATTTGACATGGGCGATCCGGAACGTATGGCCTATGTCGTCTATACCTCTGGAACCTCGGGCAAGCCTCGTGCCGTGGCCCATGCCCACCGGGCAATCTGGGCGCGGCAGATGATGGTCGATGGCTGGTATGGTCTGCGCGAGACCGACCGGCTGTGCCACGCCGGAGCATTCAACTGGACCTATACGCTGGGCACCGGCCTGATGGATCCATGGACCATGGGCGCAACTGCCCTGATCCCCGCGCCCGGCACCGAAATCACGGCCCTGCCTGCCCTGCTGCGCCAGCATGGCGCAACGATCTTTGCAGCGGCCCCCGGGGTCTATCGCAAGATGGTGCAAGAGTGCGAACGAATGGAGCTGCCAGACCTGCGCCACGGCTTGTGCGCGGGCGAGAAACTGTCGCGCGCGCTGCACGAAAAATGGCGAAAGGCCACCGGCACCGAGTTGTTCGAAGCCTATGGCATGTCCGAATGCTCTACCTTCATTTCCTCCAGTCCGGATCATCCCGCGCGCAGCGACGCATTAGGGCAACCGCAACCGGGGCGTCGTGTGGCGATCCTTGGTCCGGACGGTCCGGTGCCGAAGGGGCAAGAAGGCACCATCGCCATTCACCGCACTGACCCCGGTTTGATGCTGACCTATCTCAACGCACCCGATGAGGTTGAAACGCGGATGCAGGGAGAGTGGTTTCTGACCGGCGACCAGGGCGCCATGGCTTTGGATGGTCAGATCAGCTATCTGGGCCGCGACGACGATATGATGAACGCGGGTGGCTATCGCGTGTCCCCGGTCGAGGTCGAAGCCGCCCTGTCCCGCTTTCCGGGCATCACTCAGGTCGGCGCCGCCGCGGTCGAGGTCAAACCGGACACATTTGTGATAGCGGCCTTCTATACCGGCCCGGAAAAGCTGGACGATGCGGCCTTGCGCACCTATGTCGAAGCCAACCTGGCGCGTTACAAACAACCACGCGCCTTCATCCATCTGCCCGCCCTGCCGACCGGCGGAAATGGCAAACTCCTGCGCCGGGCGCTGCCGGCCTATTTCGAGGCACCAACAAAATGACCCAGACCGTCAAGCTCGACATCCTGTCCGATCCGATCTGCCCGTGGTGCTATATCGGCAAGACTCAACTGGACAAGGCGCTGGCCAACGTACCCGACCACCCCTTTGTCATTGAATGGCATCCGTTCCAGTTGAATCCTGACATGCCGGATGCAGGAATGGATCGGCGCGAATATCTCGAGCGCAAGTTCGGCGGCAAGGACGGCGCTGTTCGCGCCTATGCGCCGGTGGTGGAACATGCCGAAAAGGCCGGTCTGAACATCAACTTCGAGGCCATGAAACGAACCCCCAACACGCTGGATGCGCATCGCCTGATCCATTGGGCTGGCATCGAAGGCAAGCAGAATGCCGTCGTCGACGCGCTGTTCGACGTCTATTTCGTGCAGGGTCGCGACATCGGCGACCACGAAGTCTTGGCCGATATCGCGGACAGCGCCGGAATGGACGCCGCCGTGGTCATGAAGCTGCTGAAATCAGACGCCGACCGCGAGGATATCCGCAGCCGCGATGCTCATTCCCGCAAAATGGGTGTGAGCTCGGTCCCAACCTTCATTGTCGCCAATCAACACGCAGTTCCCGGTGCCCAACCTCCTGAAATGTGGGAGAAAGTGATCGCTGAAATCATATCTCAACTTGAGGCTTCCCCTGCAGAATAGCACAGAGGTCTGTGCAAATTTCCAGTCTGGCCTATGCCGACCCGCCGTGATAGCGCGAACGGGTTAGGAGGTCTTCATGGCCAATCGCATGTCGAAGGCGGAATTCATTGCACTGATTGCAATGATGTTCGCCACCATAGCCTTTTCGATCGATTCAATGCTGCCTGCGCTGCCCGAGATCGGCGCGCAGCTCAGCCCCGATGACGTTAACCGTGCCCAACTGATCCTGACGTCATTTGTGTTGGGCATGGGGATCGGCACGTTTTTCACAGGCCCGCTTTCGGATGCGCTGGGACGCAAGCCGGTCATTTACGGCGGCGCGGCTTTGTACATTGCGGCGTCTGCTGTCGCATGGGCCAGTTCTTCACTGGAACTGGTCTTGATTGCACGTGTGGTTCAGGGCCTGGGCGCCGCAGGTCCGCGCGTGGTGGCCATGGCGATCATTCGCGACTTGTATTCAGGCCGCGAAATGGCGCGTATCATCTCAATCGCGATGATGATTTTCACACTGGTACCCGCAGCGGCACCGATGCTGGGCGCCGGTGTGATCGCTTTGTTCGGATGGCGCGGGATCTTTGTGTCTTTCATTCTGTTTGCGTTGATCATCATTTCCTGGATGGGCATTCGGTTGCTGGAATCTCTGGCCCGTGAAAACCGTCGTCCCTTCCGCATTCCGTTGATGTTCTCGGCCACGAAGGAAATGTTCTCGCATCCGACCGTGCGCCTTTCGATCATAGTTCAGACCCTGTGCATGGGGGTGCTGTTCACCATGCTGACAATGGTTCAGCCCGTTTATGACGTTATCCATGACCGCGCCGAAAGCTTTCCGTTCTGGTTCGGGTTCGTGGCGCTGATGTCCGGGTCTGCCAGTTTGCTGAACGCGGCACTAGTGGTGCGTGTGGGCATGCGCCGGATGGTGACATGGGCGCTGGGGGGGCAAATCGTGATTACCACCTTTGTCATGACCCTGAACGCCGCGCATCTTTCGCCAGACGCCTCATTCGCGCTGTTCGTGTTCTGGCAAACCATGGTGTTTTTCATGGCCGGCGTGACGCTGGGCAACCTGAACGCCATCGCGATGGAGCCGATGGGACATATTGCCGGAATGGCAGCCTCGGTCATCGGATCGATATCGACGGTGCTGGCCGCTGCCATCGCCGCCCCGATCGGGTTGTTGTTCGACGGTTCGATCGCGCCTTTGACCTTCGGCATCCTGAGCATGTGCATTCTGGCCTTCGGGCTTATGCTGCACATGGGCCGCGTTGAAGAACGTCTGCCAGCCTGATCTGTGCGACTCGTCAGAAACACGCTACCCTCGTCCTGAACCAAGCGGAGTGCTTCTGATGCGTGAATACTATGATCTGGGCAGCTATTCCTGTCCGGTAACGACCTCCGTTCCCGAGGCTCAGCTGTGGTTCGACCGCGGCCTAAACTGGACCTATGGGTACAATCACGAAGAAGCCGTGGTTTGTTTCCAGCGCGCAGCTCAACATGACCCCCAATGCGCCATGGCATATTGGGGCGTCGCCTACGCGGCGGGACCGAATTACAACCTGCCATGGGACTTGCAGGACGAGCGGGGACGCCGCAAGGCGCTGGCGCTGGCTAATGATGCCATGCAAAACGCCCTTCGATTGGCGGACGGCTGTACGCCCGTCGAGCAAGCTCTGATCCGAGCCCTCCCTGCGCGCTATCCGCAACGAGAGCCGGCAGAGGACATGCACCGGTGGGACCACGATTTTGCCGAAGCGATGCGCGCAGCCTTCGCCGCGCACCGCGATCATGCGGACCTGCGCACGGTCTACGTCGAGGCGCTTTTGAACCTGACGCCCTGGAAAATGTGGGACCTGCAAACAGGTCAACCGGCAGAAGGCGCTGCAACGCTTGAAGCGCAAGAGGCGTTGGAATGGGCCATGGCCAACGATCCGGCCGCCATGTCACATCCCGGCCTGCTGCACCTTTATGTTCACCTGATGGAGATGTCGCCCACGCCGGAAAAAGCTCTGAAAGCCGGTGATGTCCTGCGCACATTGGTGCCCGATGCGGGGCACCTGGTGCATATGCCGACGCATATCGACGTGCTGTGCGGCCACTACCACAACGTGGTGCATTGGAACGAAAAAGCCTCGGATGCGGATCTGAAGTATTACGAACGCGAAGGCGCGTTCAATATCTACACCGGCTACCGCCAACACAACTATCACTTCGCCATCTACGGCGCGCTGTTTCTGGGGCAGATCGAACCTGCCCTGCGCGCCAATCAGGGTTTGTGGGAAACGACGCCCGAAGAAATGCTTCGCATCGAAAGCCCCCCCATGGCGGATTACTTCGAAAGCTACATGTCCATGGGGCCGCACATCCTGATCCGCTTTGGCCGCTGGGAAGAGGCCAAAGCGCTGGAGCTACCCTCCGATCCGGATCTCTACCGCACCCTCACGGCCACGACCCACTACGCCCGCGCCATCGCACATGCCGCAACCGGTGATGGTGTCCATGCCGAAGCGGAAGAGAACCTGTTTCTCGCAGCCAGGGAATGCGTTCCGGAAACGCGCAGGCTGCACAACAATCGTGTGATTGACCTGCTGGAAATCGCGCGGGAGATGCTGCGCGGTGAGATCGAGTACCGAAAGGGCAATTTCGAGATCGCCTTTGCCCATCTGCGCCGCTCGGTCGAACTGGACGACACCCTGCCCTATGACGAGCCCTGGGGCTGGATGCAGCCCACCCGCCACGCGCTTGGCGCATTGCTGTTCGAACAAGGTCATGCGGCAGAAGCAGAGGCTGTCTATCGCGAAGATCTTGGCCTTGGCGGTTCGCTCAGCCGCGCTTCGATCCATCCCGACAACGTGTGGAGCCTGAAGGGGCTGTACGATTGCCTCAAAGCCCGCGGGGAAGATGTTGAAATCCTACAGGTCAAACAACGCCTGGATCTGGCTCTGGCCCGGGCAGATCGGGCGGTTGCGGCGTCCTGTTTCTGTGCGCAGGCTGCAATGCGTGAATAGGCGGGATCGCGCTGCCGCGCGATGCCTCCGGCGGGGATATTTTCAGCCAGATGAAGCTGGGATCCGTGACTTCATCTGACCGCAAATATCCCGGGGAAGATGCGCGGAACGCGCATCGGGGCAGAGCCCCAACTAGCCTATCAGCCAGCCTTGGTTTTCTTCTTTTCCGCGACCACCTTTTCAGCAAGGTCGCGGGCAATCGCAAAGGCCCCTTTGATCTTGTCGCTGTCTTTCTTCCAATCCCGGCGCACGACGATCTTGCTATCCTTGACCTTGGCCATGCCGCGCTGGTTCTGAATGAACTCGACCAACCCCTGAGGGGATGCGAACTTGTCATTGTGGAACTGGATCGTCGCGCCTTTCGGGCCTCCGTCCAGCTTGGCAATGCCCGCCCGTTTGCACATGGCCTTGATGCGCACGACCAGCATCAGAGTGTTGACCTCTTTCGGCAATTTGCCGAAACGGTCGATCAACTCTGCGGCAAAACCTTCCAGTTCCACCTTGGTCGACAGCGATGACAGGCGCCGATAGAGGCCCAGACGAACATCCAGATCGGGCACGTAATCCTCGGGAATCAGAACCGGCACGCCCAGATTGATCTGCGGGGCCCACTGGTCATCAGCATCCGACAGCCCCTCCATTTCACCCGCTTTGATCTTGGCGATCGCCTCTTCCAGCATGGACTGGTAGAGTTCATAGCCTACATCGCGCATCTGGCCAGATTGCTCTTCGCCCAGTAGATTGCCCGCGCCTCGGATGTCTAAATCCTGCGAGGCCAAAGTGAACCCGGCGCCCAACGTGTCCAGAGAGCCCAGAACCCGCAGGCGTTTCTCGGCAGTGGCGGTCAGCTTCTGCCGTGGTTTGGTGGTCAGGTAGGCATAGGCGCGGGTTTTGGATCGCCCCACCCGGCCCCGGATCTGGTAGAGCTGCGCAAGACCGAACATATCGGCGCGGTGCACGACCATCGTGTTCGCCGTTGGAATGTCCAAACCGCTTTCCACAATTGTCGTCGCCAGCAGCACATCATACTTACCGTCATAAAACGCGTTCATTCGGTCATCGAGTTCACCCGCCGCCATCTGGCCATGTGCAACCACATAGGTCAGTTCCGGCAGCTGGCTTTTCAGGAACTCCTCGATCTCGGGCAGGTCCGAGATGCGCGGAACCACGTAGAAACTTTGCCCGCCGCGATAGTGTTCGCGCAGCAGCGCCTCGCGGATCGTGACCGCGTCGAATTCGCTGACATAGGTTCTGATCGCCAAGCGGTCGATGGGCGGTGTGCCGATGATCGACAGATCGCGCACCCCGGTCAGCGACAATTGCAAGGTTCGCGGAATCGGGGTTGCGGTCAGAGTGAGAACATGGATGTCACTGCGCAGTTGCTTCAGCCGTTCCTTGTGTCCCACGCCGAAATGTTGTTCTTCGTCGATGACCAGTAGACCCAGATTGTGAAACCGTATGTTCTTGGCCAACAGCGCATGGGTCCCGATCACGATATCGACCGTGCCCTTGGCCAGCCCCTCACGTGTCTGCTGCGCCTCTTTGGCCGAGACGAAGCGCGACAATTGCCGCACTTCCAGAGGGAAGCCGCGAAACCGTTCCCTGAAGCTTGCCGCATGCTGTCGGGCAAGCAGTGTTGTCGGTGCCACGACCGCAACCTGCACGCCGGACATGGCGGCGACAAAGGCGGCGCGCATCGCCACCTCGGTCTTGCCAAAACCGACGTCGCCGCAGATCAGGCGATCCATGGGGGCACCAGAATGCATGTCTTCCATCACATCCGAGATGGCGCGCAACTGGTCATCGGTTTCCTGATAGGGGAAACGCGCGCTGAACTCCTCCCACGCGTGCGGCGGAGGGTCCATAACGGGGGCTTTACGCAAAGCACGTTCCGCCGCGATGCGGATCAGCTTGTCCGCCATCTCGCGAATGCGCTCTTTCAGCTTGGCCTTCTTGGCCTGCCAGGCGCCACCGCCGAGTCGATCCAAGAGCCCTTCGTCATGGCCGTATTTCGACAGCAGTTCGATGTTTTCGACCGGTAGGTACAACTTTGCCTGCTCGGCATATTCCAGCAGCAGGCATTCATGGGCGGCACCGGCGGCCGTGACGACCTCCATCCCCATGTATCGACCAATGCCGTGATCCACATGCACCACCAGATCACCGGGGCTGAGGGATTGGGTCTCGGTCAGGAAATTCTCGGCCTTGCGGCGCTTTTTGGGTTGGCGGATCAGCCTGTCGCCCAGAACATCCTGTTCGGCGATCACCGTCAGGTCGGGGGTCTCGAAACCATGTTCCAGCGCCCAGACGGCAAGGTGCAGGCCGCGCTTTCCGATGCGCGTTCCATTGGCAATGGGAATCGCCTCGGCCAGACCTTCATCCTCGATCAGGCCGGTCAGACGTTCGCGCGCACCTTCTGAATAGGACGCAATCAGCACCGGACCTTTGTCAAGCTTGGCGGTGATGTGGCTGGCCAGAGCACCGAACAGGCTGATGCTTTCCTGCTGACGTTCCGGAGCAAAGTTGCGCCCGATCCGCCCGCCCGCATCGATGACACCGGGACCCGAGGCCTGCGGCAAAGGACTGAACTGCATGACGCGCCGATCCGCAACAGCCGCCTCCCACGCGGCATCATCCAGATACAGCAGCCCCGGAGGTGTGGGTTTATAGACCGTATCCATGCGGGATCGGTTTTCCAGCGCCAGACGCCGGGTTTCGTATTGATCGGAAATCGTCTCCCATCGGGCCAGTCTGGCCGGCGTAACCTGATCATCGACGGTGATCGTGGCATCCGGCAGATAATCAAACAGTGTTTCAAGCTTCTCGTGGAAGAAGGGCAGCCAATGTTCGATACCCTGATGCTTGCGACCGGCGCTTACCGCTTCGTAGAGCGGATCATCCGTACCCGCGGCGCCGAATTCGATCCGATAGTTCTGGCGGAACCGCGTGATGGCCGCATCATCCAGAATGACCTCGGACACCGGCGCAAGTTCAACCACGTCCAGCTTTTCGGTCGTGCGCTGAGACACGGGATCAAAACGGCGCGCGCCGTCCAGTACGTCTCCGAACAGGTCCAGACGGACGGGGCCCGATTCACCCGGCGGGAAGATGTCGATGATACCGCCGCGAATGGCGTAATCGCCCGGCTCCATCACGGTGGGGCTTTGCGTGAAGCCCATGCGCACCAGGAAGTTGCGTAGCGCGGCCTCATCTATGCGCTGATCGACACGGGCGGTGAACGCCGCTTCGCGCAGCACGTCTCGCGCCGGGACGCGTTGGGTTGCCGCATTCAATGTCGTCAACAACACGAATTTCTGCGGCATCTGGTGAACCAGCGCCGCCAGCGTGGCAACGCGGGCCGCTGAAATGTCGGCATTGGGGGACACCCTGTCATAGGGCAGACAATCCCAGCCCGGAAACACGAAGACCGGCATGTCAGGGGCAAAGAAGGCCAGCGCCGCGCGCATCGCCTCCATCCGCTTGTCGTCACGTGCGACATGGGCCACCGGCCCGTTGCTGCGGGCGATTTCGTTCAGCACAAGCTGCGCGTCAAACCCTTCGGGGGCGCCGCCAACTGTCACGTGGTTCGGAGCCTTCATCGCCTCGCCTTTCAGATTTTGCTATCCCAGAACGCCAATCGAGATGTTCTGATACATGCCCCAGAACGAAGTGACCAGTATCGAGATCATGCCTATGATCTGGGTATAGAGCCGGCAGCGCGCAATGGTTTTCGAAACGGACTCGAGCGTCAGTTCCTGCCGCCGCAATCGTCGCGCGTGCACGATGTTCACCACCAGAACAAGCGTTAGTGGAAACAGAAGAAGGAACACGGCCTGCGCGAATTCGACGCCGTAATAGAACCCAAGCGTGGCCAGCCCGGTGAACAGAAAACACCCGAATGCCAACAGGATGGTGCCTGACATGTCGACGATCAACAAGATCCGGTTGGTGTGTATGCGAACGATGTCCAGAAGGTCGATCTCGACCTGCCCGCCAATGCGTCGGGCACGCACCACCAGATCGTAGGGAATGCCCATTACCCAGTGACTCGCCGAAGACCAGACAACCGCCAGCACGATCCAGAACCAGAGATTCGAAAAGCTGCGCATGTCGATGACTTCAAAGATCGAAGAGTACCAGTCCAAACCCAACCCTTTATTCAAACCACTCAGGGAGGATTGGCCACGCTGCCGCGTCCATTGATACCCTTGAGACCTTTGTGAATTCATGCCACCCAATGCACGAATGTTCAAGGAGAACGCGCCATGAAACCGACCATTGCCCCCTATCCCATGACCCGCTTTCGGCGTGCCCGTCAATCCCGGGCAATCCGCGGACTTGTGCGCGAGAACACCTTGACCACGGACGACCTGATCTGGCCCGTTTTCGTCCGCGACGGCGAAGGGGTTGAAGAACCTGTTCCCTCGATGCCGGGCGTGGTTCGCCGGTCGGTGGATCTGATTGCAAAAGCGGCCGTCGAAGCGCAAGCGCTTGGAATCCCGGCGATATGCATCTTTCCCTACACGGATTCCGCGCTCAAGACCGAAGACTGCGCCGAGGCCTGGAACCCCGACAACCTGTCGAACCGGGCGATCCGGGCGATCAAGGCGGCAGCCCCTGACATTGCGGTGATGACGGACGTGGCGCTGGACCCGTACAATATCAATGGTCATGACGGTTATGTCGTCGACGGTGAGATCGTGAATGATCAGACCATCGAAGCGTTGGTCAAGATGACCCTTGCCCAGGCCGATGCCGGTGCCGACATCATCGGACCGTCTGACATGATGGACGGCCGGATCGGGGAAATGCGCCGCGCATTGGAAGGTGCCGGGCATCACAACGTGATGATCCTCAGCTATGCCGCGAAATACGCCAGCGCTTTTTACGGCCCCTTCCGCGACGCCGTCGGCGCCTCGGGCGCGCTGACCGGTGACAAGAAAACCTATCAGATGGACCCGGCCAACTCGAACGAAGCCCTGCGCCTGATCGAACGCGATCTGACCGAAGGCGCGGACATGGTGATGATCAAACCCGGAATGCCCTATCTGGATATCTGCCGTCGTGTGAAAGACAGCTTTGGTGCGCCCACCTATGCCTATCAGGTTTCAGGAGAATACGCGATGATCCAGGCGGCCGCCCAGAATGGCTGGATCGACGGAGAAAAGGCGATGCTGGAAAGCCTGCTGGCCTTCAAGCGCGCTGGGTGCGACGGTATTCTGACCTATTTCTCGCCTCAGGTTGCCCGCATCCTGCAGGGCTAAAACCCCGAAGAGTCGCAACTTTTCGCCGACAAGCCCCCTTGAGCGGACAGCTTTCCCGTGACACAACGCCCTAATCGGCGTATCCTTGCCGGCAAGATCGGGATCACCCGACATATCAGGCACAGTTACAGAGAAAAAAACCATGAGCAGTTCCAACTCCCCCCGACTGAACCGTCGCGGCTTTGCCTTGGGCATGGCAGGCCTGTCCCTGACCGCCGCCTGCGGCAACGGCGTCGGCAATTCAAACTCGGCCATGATCGACGCCCGCGTCGATGCCACGCTGACCGAAATGTACAGCCGGTATCCCAACACCGTGGAAATCGCAAACAAAGCCAACGGCATGTTGGTTATGCCCCTGATCACCGACGCCGGATTGATCTTCTTTGGCGGTGCCTACGGCCAAGGCGCGCTGCGCATCAACGGCGCCACGGTCGATTACTATTCTGCAATTTCAGGAACCGCGGGTCTGCAAATCGGTGCGCAGCAATATGCGCACATCCTGTTCTTCATGACCGAAGATGCGCTGAACGATTTCCGCCGTTCCAGCGGATGGACAGCCGGTGCCGACATTGGATATGTGGTTGACGCAACTGGGAATTCCTTGTCCACGGACACGACAACACTGCGTTCGCCGGTGCTGGCGGTGGTCTTTGGCCAGGCCGGTCTAAAATTCGGCGCGACCGTCGAAGGTACGAAATACACCCGCATCATCCCATAACCCGGATTACCACTTCCCCCACACACGGCCCCGTCGCAGCACAACACTGCGGCGGGGCATTTGATTTCACCCCTTCCCGCGCAGGTTCTTGCCGCGTTCCTCTTTCGGTCGGACCGACCATCCTCTAGTCTCTGCGCAACATTCATCTGAACAATAATAGGGGCAGTAATGGGTCTTGTTTTCCGCTGGCTGGTGCGCATCGCGTCGGGTCTGATCATTTTGATCCTCGCCGCAATGGGCCTTGTCTATTTTCTGGCCAGCCAATCCCTGCCGGACTATGACCAAACGCTTGAGGTCGAAGGTCTGACCGCCCCGGTCGAGATCGTACGCGACACCGCCAACGTACCGCATATTCTGGGCCAGACCGATCCCGATGTGTTCTTTGGATTGGGATATGCCCACGCACAGGATCGACTGTGGCAGATGACGGTCATGCGCCGTACCGCGCAAGGCCGTCTGTCCGAGGTCTTTGGCCCGCGCACGCTTCACATCGACAAGCTGCTGCGCAGGTTGGACCTTTACGGGCTGGCTCACCGATCAGTCGAGGTGCAGGACGATTATACCAAGGCCGCCTTGCGTGCCTATTCCGCCGGGGTCAATGCCCGCCTGACCGAGATCAACGAAGAGGCGCTGGGTCGCGGCGCACCCGAGATGTTCCTGTTCAACGCTCCGGTCTCGCCCTGGCAACCGGGTGACAGTATCGCAATAATCAAGCTGATGGCGCTGCAACTGTCAGGCCACCTGACCGATGAAGTTCTGCGCGCGCGCACGTCCTTGATGCTGAACAACCCAGAACGTCTGGCCGACATCCTGCCCGACGTTCCCGGACCCGGCATTGCCGCGCTGCCCGAATATGCCACCCTGTTCCCAGATCTTCCGCGTTATGCGGCGGGAACGGACATTCCCGAAACACCTCTTTCGCCCCTTCCCAAACGTGGTCTGGCCGGAGCTTCTAACGCCTGGACCGCCGCGCCGTCACGTTCTGCAAGTGGCGGGACCTTGTTGGCCAACGACCCTCATTTGGGTTTCACGGCGCCCGGGATTTGGTACCTGGCACATCTCGGCTTGGAAAAAGGCGGTGTCATCGGGGCCTCGATCCCCGGTGTGCCCGCCATCATGACCGGACGCAGCGACCGGCTGGGATGGGGGCTTACATCCTCGTATCTTGACGATCAGGACGTTCATATCGAGCAGCTGAATCCTGACAATCCCGAGGAATACCTGACCCCGACCGGCTTCAAGGAATTCCAGACCCGCCCTTCGATCATCGAGATCAAGGGGGAAGCTCCGGTAACGCTGACCCTGCGCTGGACGGACAATGGGCCGGTGCTGCCGGGCACGGATTACAAGCTGGAAACCATCACGCCGCCGGGCCATGTGGCATCGCTGTCCTGGACGGCGCTCAGCCCGCAGGACACGTCGATGTCGGCGTCCATGGCGCTGATGAACGCCGACAACGTGGAACAGGCCATCGCAGTCGGTGAGCAGTTCATCGCGCCTTCTCAGAACCTGTCGCTGGTCGACAAGACGACAATCGGGATGAAGCTGATCGGCGCCATGCCTCGGCGTGATCCGCTAAACCAAAGCCGGGGGCGCATCCCCTCGCCCGGCTGGATCGAGGCCAATCGCTGGCAAGGCCGCCTGCCCTATGCCGACAACCCGGAATTCGTGGCCCCCGTCGGCGGCGTTCTGGGCAACACGAACAACAAGATCATCGACCGCCCCTT
This sequence comes from Ruegeria sp. HKCCD6604, assembly GCF_013110635.1. Taxonomy (NCBI): domain Bacteria; kingdom Pseudomonadati; phylum Pseudomonadota; class Alphaproteobacteria; order Rhodobacterales; family Roseobacteraceae; genus Ruegeria; species Ruegeria sp. HKCCD6604. The sequence goes on from NZ_WVQW01000001.1 coordinate 555,359, forward strand.
CCCGGATCACGTCTCGTATGAATGGGGCGATACGCAGCGCGTGCATCGTTGGGAACGCCTGATGCAATCGCGCGAGGTGCATACTCGCGACAGCTTTATCGAGGCACAGCTGGACACGGTCAGCTTTACCGCGCGGTCCCTGCTGCCGCTGATCGGTGCCGATCTTTGGTTCACCGGGGCTTCGGCCCCCGAAGGAACGCCGGAACGCCAGCGCCAGATCGCGCTGTCGCTGCTTGCGGACTGGAACGGTGAGATGAACGAACACCTGCCCGAGCCGTTGATCTATGCGGCCTGGCTGCGTGCGCTGCAAATCCGGCTGATCTCGGACGAGCTTGGGCCTCTGGCCAGCGAATACAAACATGTCGAACCGCTGTTCATCGAACGGGTCTATCGCGACATTGACGGCGCGGGTGTCTGGTGCGACGTGATTCAAAGCGCACCGGTAGAGACATGCACCGAGATGGCGCGGCTTGCGCTGGACGACGCGCTGATCTGGATCTCTGAACGATATGGCAGCGCGCTTGAATCCCTGCGTTGGGGCGACGCGCATCAGGCAACTCATGATCACCCCGTGCTGGGCTCTGTCCCGATATTGCGGTTTTTTGTGAACATTCGCCAATCGACCAGCGGCGGCGACAACACATTGCTGCGTGGCCGAACATCGGGGGAAGGGCCTGATCCGTTCCAGAATGTGCACGGCGCCGGGTATCGCGGGGTGTATGACTTTGCCGACCCCAACAGCTCGGTCTTCATTACTGCGACTGGGCAATCGGGTCATTTCCTGTCGCGTTACTACGACGATCAGGCGCAGCTGTGGCGGCGTGGCGAATACATACCCATGTCACTGGATCTTGATCTGGCCCGCGCCGCGGCTGTCGGGGTAACCAATCTGATCCCGCGATAATCCGCCTATTCGGCAAGTCCCCGCCCTGTTCGCGGGGGCATCGTGGCACCCACAGCTTTATTCGCCTAACATAACGGCACCGATCATGTGGGACCAAAAGGGGGCGAGTATGGCCAGCATTCGGGATACTCTGAATAACCTCGCGCGAGACTACGCAATAGCCTGGAGCTCAGGTGACCCCGACGCGGTTGCCGGCTTCTTCGCGTCAAACGGGCAGGTCATCATCAACCGGGGCGACCCGATCGAGGGGCGCGCTGCGATCGCCGACATGGCCCGGAGGTTTTACGCGGATTTTCCGGATCTCGAGCTGCGTTGCGACATGATGCGATGGGCCGGATCTCATGCCATATTCGTCTGGACCCGCGAAGGGTACCATTCCGTAACCGGCAATCACGTCACAGCGCGCGGCTGGGAAGAATGGGAACTGACGTCAGATTACCTTGTACAATCATCATCGGGCTGGTTCGACGCGGACGACCATCAACGGCAGATAGACGGGGCCTGACTCACCGTCCGCTGGATGCGCGTTCCATCCTGTAGTCCCGCGGTATCCCCTGAGTGACCCGCGACCAGTCAGACGCCCGTGTTCGGGCCTGATGTGTATCGAAAGCCTGCTGATCTGCAAATAGTTCTGACACGTTGAACCGACCTGGACGGGACTGATCCTCGATCACGTCGAAGGATATGCAGCCCTGTTCCGCCCGGGTCAGTTTCACATGGTCCGGCAACGCCGCGCGCACCTCTTCCAGCCGGTCCACAGGCACATCGATATGGCCAGTAAGGAACACTCTTTGGTCCGGCTTGTGAGACATATCCGGCCCCATCGCTAATTCTTCAGCGCCTCGAACTGAGCCGCCTGTTTATCGGTCCACAATACCGTGATGCGGAAACCGTCATCGGTCTGTTCTTCTGTGCGCACCACATCCTGGCGGAACAACCAGGCCCGCTTGTCCCCGTCAGAGAAAGACAGATCCAATACCGCCTCACGCCGTGCACCTTGCAGATGCATCGCAATCTCGGACAGCAACGGCGCGATGCCTTCCCCGGTTACAGCCGAAATCGCGAATATCTCAGGATCTCGGTCCGCCCGCGCCAGCGTTGCCTCGCGCTCATCGGCGCTCAGCAGGTCTATCTTGTTCCAGACCTCAAGCCGAGGCCTCTCTTCGCCGACGCCGAGCGAGGTCAGGATCGCCTCGACATCCTGCGCCTGCGCCTCGGTTTCCTCGTGGCTGATATCACGCACATGGACGATCAGGTCGGCACCCAGGACTTCTTCCAGCGTGGCCCGGAAAGCCGCCACAAGCTCGGTCGGGAGGTTCGAGATAAAGCCCACCGTGTCCGACAGGATCACTTCGGGGCCGTCGGGCAACTGTACGCGGCGCATGGTCGGATCCAGCGTAGCGAACAGCATGTCCTTGGCCATCACTTCGGCCCCGGTCAGGTGATTGAACAGCGTGGATTTGCCCGCGTTCGTATACCCGACGAGTGCGACGATTGGATAAGGCACCTTGGCCCGGGCGGCCCGGTGCAGTGTCCGGGTCTTGACCACCTTCTGCAACTGCCGCCGCAAGCGTACCAGTTGCTCGTCAATGGCGCGGCGGTCGGCTTCGATCTGGGTTTCGCCGGGTCCGCCGACAAATCCCAAACCACCGCGCTGACGTTCAAGGTGTGTCCACGCCCGTACCAGCCGCGTCCGCTGATAGCTGAGCGCGGCCATCTCGACCTGCAACACCCCTTCCCGCGTGCGGGCGCGATCGCTGAAAATCTCAAGGATCAACCCGGTCCGATCGAGGATCTTGACCTTCCACGCCTTTTCCAGATTGCGCTGCTGCACCGGGGTCACCGGCCCGTCGATCAGAACCAGTTCAACCTCGTTGTCGCGAAAACGCGCACCAAGTTCTTCAATCTTGCCGCTGCCGAACAAATACCCGGCCTGCGCGCGTTGAAGTCGCACGACTTCTGACCCGATCACGTCCAGATCGGGCAATGCGGCGGCCAGTGCCACCGCCTCTTCCAGCGCCGGTTCGGGGACACGGCGCTGTTCGTCTGATTTGATTTCGGGATGCAGCACCCAGCCCCGGGTGCGCGCCCGCTCATGTTCCATCAAGAGGCGTCTTCGCCCTCATACAGGTTGATCGGCTGTGACGGCATGATGGTCGAAATCGCGTGTTTGTAGACCAGCTGCGACTGTCCGTCGCGGCGCAACAATACGCAGAAATTGTCGAACCAGGTGATGACACCCTGCAATTTCACACCGTTGATCAGGAAAATCGTGACCGGAACCTTAGCTTTCCGTACATTGTTCAGGAAGGCATCCTGAAGATTCTGTCTGTCCGAAGCCATATTTTTATAATCTCGCCATTGTTCTTGCTACGCGCTGCGGACCAACGCGCTCCCTCCGGCAGAGTATGGAGTGCTACGCACAGATATTCCAGATGAAAAATCAGGCGTTAGCCGCCGCATGATGTGCCCGGCTCAATCCCGCCAAAGCGACGGGGTGATCAGGGCAATGATCGCCAGCGTTTCCAGACGCCCGATGACCATGGCCGCGCACAGCGTCAGCTTGGCGCTGGCAGAAAGGTCGATCAGGCGAATTGGTACGTCGGTGGCCAACTCGATCAACGGCCCCGTCGTGCTGAGTGTGGCCACGCTCAGCACCATGGCCTGTTCGAATCCGGACCCCATCGCCGCAAGCAATAGGTTGAAGACCGCAAGGGTCAGCGCAAAAAGCATCAGAAAGATCCAGGCGATGAACGCCCCGTCGCTTTGAATGCGGCGATTGCCACCCCCTGCACCGCTGACGGACGAGGGATAGATCAGGCGGTCGATCTCTCGTGCGCCATTCAGATACAGCGCGAAGACCCGCAACAACTTGACCCCTCCGGCCGTCGTCGCGACCCCGCCGCCGATCAGTGCCAGCCCCATCAACAGCAAACCGGGCGTTCCCAAACCCGACAGTTGCTGTGCGTCGTTCCAGTTCGCGCTTTCGAAACCGGCCGTCGTGAGGAAAGCCAGAACGGTGAACAGCATCCCCCAGATGACCTGCAAGGCCTGCATTGGTTCCATTTGACCACCGATTTCCGTCACGCCCGCGACAACCCGGAAGAACAACAGGATTGCGACAGCCAGGACAATCATCAGACCGATGCGAAACTCTGGGTCCGTATCCAGACGGGAATAACCTGTTGTCGCGGTATCCTTCGAAAAAGTCAGACGCGAGAGAGCAAAGAACAGAAACAGAAACAGGATGGCTTCGCCCGTAAACCCGGCCTGCGCCCCTTCCATACCCCCGACCGGAGAGATTCCGGACGTGGCCATCACTGCCATCGCATGGCACACGGCCGTCAGACCGACTTCACCGGCGATCAACAGAAGAACCCAGATCACGGTCGTCAGCCCGACATAGACTGGCGTCAGGGTCCTGGCGACACGGATCAGACGGCCTCGCGGGTCCACGCGCTCGCTCTGTGCCACCCCTGACACCGGGCGCCCCGGCTGGCCTTTGGCAGTGACCTCGAACCCGCCAAGCGACAGCGGCGCAAGGATCGCCGCAGCGGCGATCCACATAAGCAGGCCGCCCATCCAACCGACCATGGCGCGCCACAAATGCAACGGGGCCGTCAGGCGGGCCGGATCCGGAAACAGGTCCGCCCCCGTGGTCGTCAGAGAACTGACCATATCGAAATAGGCGTTCAGAAAGGTGGTCGTTCCAAGCGCGTCGTGAAATGGGATCGCCAGAAAGATCGGCAGCAGCGTGAAACAGGCCAGCATCACCGCCAGCTGCCCCAACGTGCCGCGCCGGGGTATGCGGTTGGAGGACGCCATCGCGATGGTGGCAACCAAAAACAAGCCCAGGATCCCGGAATACAGAAAGGATCGTGACGTGTCGTGATCGTCCAGAGCCAACGCATAGATCGCTGGAATCCACATGGTCAGGGATGCAATGCCCCAGATCAGCAGGAACAACGGCAACCGCCGCAACAATCCAACCTGTTGTGTCCCTGCATGCGCCATCAGAAGAAATCGATTGAAACCTGCATCAGGCGTTCAACCTCTGGTACGTCCTTGGCCATGGCAAAGATTGCGACCACATCTTTTTCATCGATCCGCAGGCTGCCTGTCGGTCGCAAAACCTCGTCTCCCTTGCGGACCGCGCCCACAAGCACCCCCTCGGGAAAGTCGATATCGCGCAGACGTTGCCCGGCCATAGGCGAGGTTGACAGAACCTCGGCCTCGATCACCTCGGCCTCGGCGTCCCCTATGGAATAGACCTGACGCACCCGTCCATGCCGGATGTGCCGCAGGATCGAACTGACGGTCGTGGCTCGCGGGTTGATATAAGCATCGATCCCCAAGGGCCCCATCAGGGCCACCATGCTGGGATCGTTGATCAATGCAATAGCCAGAGCGCAGCCTTCGGCCTTGGCACGCACCGCAGCCAGCATGTTCGTACGGTCGTCATCCGTAACTGCCAGCATCGCATCGGCCCGCTCGATCCCCGCTTCGCTCAGTAACCCGGCATCCAGCCCGTCGCCATGCAGCACGATCGTCCGTTCCAGAGCTTCGGCGGCAAGTTCAGCGCAATGGCGGTCGCGTTCGATGATCTTGGCCCGCACGCGGCTTTCGCGTTCTTCCAGCGTTCTGGCCACTTCCAGCCCGACATTTCCGCCGCCCACGATCACCACGCGATCCTGCCGCTTCTGCGCCTTGCCGAACACCTCCATGGTGCGATCCACGTCCTTGACGTTGGTGAAGACATAGCATTCATCGCCCACGAACAGCTGATCCTCGGATTCGGGAGCGAACAGCGTGCCTTCGCGCCGCACCCCAACCACGATGGAACTGAGGGTCGAGAACAGATCCGTCAGCTGCCGCAACGGTGTATTCACGATCGGGCAATCCTCTTCCACCCGCACCCCAAGAAGCTGCGCCTTGCCGTCCATGAAAATCTCGGTGTCAAAGGCGGATGGGGCGGACAGGCGGCGCATGGCGGCGGCGGCAACTTCGCGTTCGGGGCTGATCACCACATCAATCGGCAGATGATCACGACGGTACAGATCCGAGTGGATCGCCTCGAGGTAGGATTTCGACCGCAGGCGCGCGATCTTGCGCTGGATCGAAAAGACCGAATGCGCCATCTGGCAGGTGACCATGTTCACCTCATCCGAATGGGTGGCGGCAATGATCATGTCAGCGTCACGGGCCCCTGCCCGTTCCAGCACGTCCGGATAACTTGCAAACCCGGCGATCCCCTGCACATCAAGCGTTTCAGTCGCCCGCCTTACCAGGTCGGGATTGTTGTCCACGACGGTAACATCGTTCAGCTCGCCCGAAAGATGCCGCGCGATCTGCCAGCCGACCTGACCCGCACCGCAAATAATGACCTTCATGCTTCTGGCCCTTCTGCCTGAAAGGATTGAATGACAGATGCCCCCAGAGCGGTCAATTGAATTGTCATCGCAGCCCGGCTGCGGCAAGATAAGCACATGAAAACGCTGTTTCCCATGCTGTTACCTTTGATGGTGCTGACTTCTTGCGGACCACTTTCGCTTTACTACCGCGAAGGTGAAAGCGTATCGCGCCTGCAAAAAGAGACCACTCAGTGCCAGCTGAAGGCGGTTAAAGAGGTGCCGGTAGCCAATCAGATCCGCCAAAGCCCGCCAACCTATTGGCCGGGGCGCACATATTGCGATGGCAGGGGTCGTTGCTATCGATCACCCGGCTGGTGGCAGCCCGGCCGTGTTTATACCGTGGATGTAAATCAGGGCCTGCGCAACACGGTCGAAGCGCAATGCATGGCCCAGAAAGGGTTTCGACCCGTAAGCCTGCCGCCGTGCAAGCAGAACGTCAAATCACGCGTGCCCGCAACGCGAACAACCACTTTGCCACCGCTCAACAGCGCGTCGTGCTTTGTAAAATTCGATGACGGCTCATTTCAGATCATAACGCCTGGCCAGGCCGGCTGAGGCCGTGCGACCGGCAGATTATTCTGCCGGTTCGGGTTCATCGATTTGCGCCACGCGCGCACCGGATTTGTTCGAAGTCACCACGCCCAGCGATTTCAACTTCCGATGCAGGGCACTGCGTTCCATGCCTACAAAGCTGGCCGTGCGGCTGATATTGCCGCCAAACCGGTTGATCTGTGTCAGCAGATACTCTCGCTCGAACGCCTCGCGGGCTTCGCGCAACGGCAAGGTGGCCAATGCGCCAGACAACACGACACGACCTGAATCTTCTGCCTTTTCTTCCTCGTTGGGCAACTCACGCGCCTCAATCGGGCCGGAGCCATCGCCAAGGATCAGAACCCGCTCGATCAGGTTTTTGAGCTGGCGCACGTTGCCGGGCCAGGTCATCGTCTGCAACAGCGCGACAGCCTCTTCCGAAAGTTCCCTGATCGGCAAACCCTGAGTTTCGTTGCACATCTCAATAAAGTGCTGCGCCAGAACCGGGATATCTTCACGCCGATCTTCCAGTGACGGCACGGCAATCGGCACGACGTTCAGACGGTGGTACAGCTCTTCGCGGAACCGTTCAGCCGCGATTTCTTCGTCAAGATCCTTGCTTGTTGACGAGATCACGCGAAGGTCCACGCGCACCTTGTCACTGCCACCGACACGCTGGAACTGCTGATCCACCAGCACCCGCAGGATTTTTGATTGTGTCCCAAGGGGCATGTCGGCAACTTCGTCAAAATAGACCACGCCTCCATGCGCCTCTTCCAGCAAACCCGATTCCACGCCGCGTTCTGCCGATTCCCGGCCAAACAGCACCTCTTCTACACGTTCGGGTTCGATCCCGGCGCAGTTTACCGTGACAAATGGCGCGTTAGCACGATTGGAGTGGGCATGGATATACCGTGCTGCGATCTCTTTGCCGGACCCAGCTGGGCCGCTGAGCATCACGCGGCCATTCGACTTGGTCACCTTGTCCAACTGCCCCTGCATGGCGCGGAACGCGGCGGATTTGCCAATCATGTCGGAATTATTGACTTCTTTCCGCTTCAGAGACGCATTCTCTCGACGCAGGCGAGAGGTCTCCATCGCGCGGCGGATCACCACCATCAACTGGTCTATGTTGAACGGCTTTTCGATAAAATCATAGGCGCCCTGCTTGATTGCGGCGACGGCAATTTCAATGTTGCCGTGGCCCGAAATGATCACCACCGGCACATCCGGGTTGTCGCGTTTCACCGCTTTCAGGATGTCGATGCCATCCATTCGGCTGTCTTTCAGCCAGATATCCAGGATCAACAACCCCGGCGGTTCAGAGTTGATCGACGCCATGCACTCGTCCGAGTTGGCCGCCAGCCGGGTTGAATAGCCTTCGTCCTCCAGAATGTCGGACACCAGCTCGCGAATATCGCGTTCATCATCTACGATCAGAATGTCACTCATCTTTGGCCTGCTTTCAGTTTGTTGGTTCTAATTGCCTGCTTCTGTGGCGCTGCCGTTTGGGACACAGTAACCCCCGGCAATCGGATCACGGCCATCGCGCCAAAATGGTCCTGTCCGTCAAATACGGGCGCATCCTCGAGGGTCAGCGCGCCGCCATGCTCTTCAATGATCTTCTTGACGATGGGCAGGCCCAGCCCGGTCCCTTCGTCGCGTGTCGTTACATAGGGCTCAAACAGCCGTGCCCGATCCTCGGGCAGGCCGATCCCGTTGTCTGCAATGGTTATGACCGTACCCGCATCATCACTGGTAACCGTCACTTTGATCTGTGGCTGAAGGTTGTCGGGCGCCCCTTTTCCCTTAAGGGTTGCAATGGCTTCCCCGGCATTCTTGATCAGATTGGTAAGCGCCTGATTCAGCATGGTCGCATCCACATCGGCCATGATGGGCTGTTGCGGCAGATCGGCATCAATCTGCACATCCGGCTGCCCGGCCTGTTGCAGCAGGACCGCCTCATGCACCAGATCAACAAGGTTTTCTTCCCTGCGTTCAGGTTCAGGCATCCGTGCAAATTTCGAGAATTCATCCACGATGCGACGCAGGTCGTTGGTCTGCCGCACAATCACGTTCGTCATCGAATCCAGGCTGCTGCTGTCTTCCTCATCCAGTTTGCGCGAGAACTTGCGCTTGATCCGTTCCGCGCTCAGCTGGATCGGGGTCAGAGGGTTCTTGATCTCATGCGCGATGCGGCGGGCCACGTCACCCCAGGCCGCCATCCGTTGGGCGCTGACCAGATCGGTGACGTCATCGAAGGCAACCACATAACCTTCCAGGCCGCCATCTTCTCCGCGACGGATGGCCATGCGGACCAACAGGTTCTCGAGCCGCCCCTTGCGGGTCACTTTGATTTCGCCCTGAACGGCCTCTTGCCCGCTGTCCTTCAGACTTTCGAACAGGGGCAGAAATTCCGGCACCGCAATGCCGATGGCCAGATGCTGCTCGCCCCCGGTCCAATCCAGCAACCGCTCGGCCGAACGGTTCACGAATGTAATGCATCCTTCCGGGTCCACCCCAACGACACCCGAAGTGACAGAGCTGAGCACCGAATCGAACAGACGGCGCCGGCTTTCAATTTGCCGCGTGTTCTCCAACAGCGTATCGCGCTGTCCTTTCAACTGCCGGGTCATCTGGTTGAAATACCGGCCCAGCATCGCGATTTCGTCGTCGCTGGCCTCTTCAATCACCTGGACGCTCAGATCACCGGCCCCAACCCGCTGCGCCGCGGTGGTCAACCGCCCCACGGGACGCGACAGCCGTTCCGCAAACCACATGCCCAGGGACATTGCCGCAAGGATCAGGATCAACGCAAAGCCCAGATACAACAGGCCGAACTCAAACAGCACCCTGCCCCGTTCGCTTTCCAGTTGCTGATAGAACTGTGCCGTTTCCTTGGTATCGTCCAGCAGCGTCAACAACTGCCCATCCACCTCGCGGCTGACATAGAGATAGCGGTCCAGATAAGCCTTCAGAGGAACCAGCGCGCGGAACTCGTTGTTGGGCCAGTCGGCGATGATCAGCAGGCCCTTGTCGGTGGCTTCTGCAATCTGCTCGGTGGTTGGGGCTTCGTAGTTGAACAGGTAGGACCGGTCCCCGCGCGATTTGATTTCGCCACCACCGTCGATGACATAGGCTTCGCGCAGCCCCCGTTGAATCTGAGCTTGCCCCTGCGCCAGAACTTCACGCAGTTCAGCGTCCGAAATATAGAAATCCAGCGATCGCGCATTATCCAGATATCGCGCAAGAACAGACGCGTCTTGCGTCAATCCTCGGCGGTGTTCCTGTTCATACGCTTCTGCCGCGGTCAGCGAAGACCCAACAACCTGACGCACGCGGTCGGAAAACCAGCCCTCAAGGCCGATATTGACGGTCAATCCGGCAAAAATCGCCACGGTCACGGTTGGAACCAGCGCCAGCAGAGTAAACGCCCCGATCAGGCGCAAATGCAGGCGCGAACCCGCCGACTTGGCCCGACGTGCGGCAATCAAGCTGCCAACCTGCCCAAGCACAAGTGCAGCAACAACCAGAACGTATACGAGATCGGCCAACAGAATCAGCCGCAAGGTCGGTGCAGTGGCGCCAAGATCGAAAGGACCGATGACAAGGTAAGTGGCCAGCGCCAGAACAGGCCCCATGAGAACCAGGCCAAACGTGCCAAAATTGCGCAGTTTCCGTGATTTACGCCATCGACTGATCGATGGGATCATCCCGCTCTGTGCTCGGGTTGCCACTGTCTGCCCTCATCCTGATGTGCCGCTTGCGCGGCTTACCGCCATATATCGTGATCTTTTCCCAACAGATGCCGGGATGCCACGGTTTGTGTGGCGATATTACATCAGTTTGCGTCGACGTGTCACCTGAATATCGAGATCCGTAATCTTTTTTCGCAACGTATTTCGGTTGATTCCCAGCAAATCGGCACATTTCGCCTGATTTCCGCCAGTTGCATCCAACGCGATTTCGATCAGTGGGGCCTCAACTTCCCGCAATATGCGTTGATACAGGCCCGGGGGCGGCAGCATGTTGCCGTGCAGGTCAAAATACCTCCGCAGATGCCGCTCGACCGAGGTCGAAAGCTTTTCGCGCTCACCGCCGCTCAGGACCGGTTCGGCCTCGGGTTGGCTGCCCAGCACCGTTTCCACTTCGGCTTTCGTGATTTCATCAGCACGGCTGGTCAGACCCAACCGGCGCACGGCATTTTCCAGTTGCCGCACGTTCCCGGGCCAGGAATAGCGCCGCACCAGCTCCACCGCCTCGGGGCTGAGCCAGCGTTTGGTGCCGTTTTCCCGCTCTTCCCGCGCCAGAAAATGCTCGGCCAGCAGCGGAATGTCGTCCACCCTTTCGCGCAGTGATGGAACGTGGATCGTCGCCCCGCACAAGCGATAATAAAGGTCCTGACGGATGCGCCCGTTCTCCATCCCTTCGGTCAGGTCTGATTGGCTGGTGGCCATGAAACGGGGAACGTGATCGCCCGGTGTGTCCATCATGCGGACGATGCGCGCCTGAACCTCATCTTCGATATCTGCGATTTCGTCTATCAACAGCGTACCGCCGCGAACCCGCGCCATCACACGGGCCGGGCCTTCCAGATCGCGCAATTCGGCAGCGGTGACAGTGACAAAGGGCAAGGTTCGACGGTCGGAAAAATCGTGAATGGCTCGGGCAATCAGTGACTTGCCCGTGCCGCTTTCACCGGAAATCATGACCGAGAGGTCCGTGTTCATCACCCGGGCGACCAACCGGTACAGGGCCTGCATCACCGGTGTTCGCCCGACTAGAGGCAGTTCTTCGGGGCGCTCGCTTGTGCCCACGGCCGGCTCTGGCTGGGCGCGTTGCTTCTGATCCAGCGCCCGCGCCGTCCGTTTCATCAGATCCGGCAGGTCGAAGGGTTTTGGCAGATAATCGTACGCATCCGCCTCTGTCGCCTGAATCGCCGTCATGATGGTGTTTTGTGCGGAAATCACGATCACCGGCAAACCGGGGCGGTCTTCGGCAATCTTCGGCAGCATCTCAAGACCGTTTCCATCAGGCATGACCACGTCGGAAATCACCACGTCCCCTTTCCCCTCGCCGACCCAGCGCATCAACGTGGTCAGTGATGAGGTCGCATGCACTTTGCACCCGGCACGCGTGAGGGCCTGTGTCAGAACAGTGCGGATCGTGCGATCGTCGTCCGCGACCAGTACGGTGCCATCCATCAGGTGCTCTCCTTCTTGTCCTCGATTGCGTCTCGCGGCGCGCGGCGCAGCGACAGTTTGAATACCGTTCGCCCGGGCACGGATTCGGCCGAAATCCAGCCGTCATGGTCCGAGATGATCTTGCTGACCAGCGCCAGCCCCAGGCCGGTGCCGTTTTCCTTGCCGGATACGAAGGGATCAAAAATGTCGCCGCGGATGTCTTCTGGCAGGCCCGGACCATCATCGATGATCTCGATCTGCAAGGGCAGCGAATGCCCTGACCCGTCACTGCGACGCAACCGGAACGAATGTTCGAAATAGGTCCGCAGGCGGATCGTTCCGCTCTGCGATCCTGCCGCTTCGGACGCATTCCTGAGCAGATTCAGGATCACCTGCAGAATCTGATCCGGGTCTCCGTAAGCCAGCGGCAGCGACGGGTCATAGTCTTCGACGATCGTCATATCAGCGCCAAATCCCAACAATGCCGACCGTCTTGCGCGATCCAGCACATCGTGGATGTTGACCGGCTTGAAGTCAGGTTTCTGAAGATTCCCGAATTGCTCGACCTGTTCCAGCAACTTCACGATCCGGCGGCTTTCGGCAACAATAAGGTCAGTCAGTTCAAGATCTTGCGGCGGTATATTCATGCTGAGCAACTGCGCTGCACCGGTGATCCCGGCCAGCGGATTCTTGATCTCGTGCGCCAGCATTTCTGCCATACCGATGGCGGATTGTGCCGCGGATTTGACGGTATTCCCGCGCGTCATCCGACCTGCCAGTTCACGAGGCGATATGATCATGATCATAGAGCCCGGATGCCCGACCAAAGGCGCAATCTGCAACGCGCATTGCAGCGGCGCTCGGCTACCCGACCCCACATCCACATCATTCACGAACAATGGCGTGCCCTGCCAGCGGGCGCGCTCGAACGCCTCTTCCAACGGCGCGTCCACGGCGATCTGATCCCACACCGGATGGCCGATCACCGATTTGCGCGACGCGTTCAGAAACCCCTCACCCGCAGCATTCACATCGGATATCCGGTCCTGTTCATTAATAATGAACGCCGGAACCGGCAGCGAGTTCCAGATGCTGGCATCGGAATTCATGCCGCCACCTCGTCCGTATCGCTGAGCGCATCCGCCAACAGGCGCAGAACTTCCGCCGGATCGCGCGACGTCAGCACCGCCCGGCGCAAGGGCGCAGGCGTCGCGGCTTCGTCCATGTACCATCCCAGATGCTTTCGGGCGACACGCAGACCCAGATCAGCGCCATAGAAATCCAGCATCGACTGATAATGCGCGCAAACCATATCAACCAGATCATGACCGGTCGGAATCTCGGGCGCCTCGGCCCCGTACAGGTCGTGACAGATTTGCGCCAACACCCAAGGTTTGCCCTGGGCGCCACGACCGACCATCACCCCATCCGCGCCGGATTGGCGCAACGCGGTTCGGGCGGCGTCAGTGTCCAAGATGTCTCCGTTCGCGATGACCGGGATCGATACGGCCTCTTTCACCGCCCGGATCGCCTGCCAATCGGCGTGACCCTTGTAGAACTGACAGCGTGTGCGGCCATGGATCGTGACCATCTGAATACCTGCGTCCTGAGCGCGGCGTGCCACGTCGGGCGCGTTCAACAGAGTGTCGTCCCATCCCAGCCGGGTTTTCAGCGTCACCGGCAGATCGACCGCGCCCACCACGGCCTCGATCAGTGCAAGCGCGTGGTCCGGCGTTTTCAGTAGGGCCGAGCCGGAATAACCGTTTGTTACCTTCTTGGCGGGGCACCCCATGTTGATGTCGATCACACGCGCGCCACGGTCGGCCACCTGACGGGCCGCCTCGGCCATCCAATGGGCCTCGCGCCCGGCCAGTTGCACGGCGGTGTTTTCCACATCCGCGGACAGTTCCGCCCGATCCCGCACGCCGGGCTTGGCCTGTACCATCTCTTGACTGGCGACCATTTCGCTGACGACCATACCCGCACCGAAACGCATCACCAGATCGCGAAACGGGCGGTCGGTGATTCCGGCCATGGGGGCCAGCAAAACAGGCGGTGCTATTTCCTTGTCGGCAAGGTGCAGTGTCAACGTGCTTAATCCTTGGGCAGTTGTGGTTTTGATATCGGTTTCTGCGCATATGAACAACAAATCGGCATGCAGCAAGCCCGCAAAATCATCATTTGCCCATTTTTTAATCACATGGCCATGGGTGATTGCCTCTGCATTCACCGCCGCCTAAACAATGCCCATCACGAGGAGAGCGCGCACATATGACAACTGCCGCCATCATAGTTGCCGCCGGTCGCGGGTCGCGCGCCGGGGGTGGCGTGCCAAAGCAATGGCGCAGCCTTGCGGGCCGGCGGGTGGCCGATTGGACGATCGAGCGCTTTCGCGGACAGGTGGATCACATTGTTCTGGTGTTGTCCGACGAAGACAGCGTCGCATGGGAAGAATTCCGTGAAACCGACCTGATCCTGGCTGCGGGCGGAACGGATCGCGCGGGATCGGTGCGCAATGGATTGGCTGCACTGGCCGACCGGAACGTACAGCGCGTTTTGATCCACGACGTTGCAAGGCCTTGCGTCACACCCCGCATCATCACCGACGTTCTGAACGCCCTGGAAACATGTCCGGCGGCGGCGCCCGGGCTGGCGGTGACCGATGCGCTGTGGCTTGGGCATGAACAGGCCGTGACCGGTACGCAGGATCGCAGCAACCTGTTCGCCGCGCAAACTCCGCAGGGGTTTCACTATGACGCCGTCACCGCCGCCCACGCCGCCCATCCGGGCGGCGCTGCGGATGATGTCGAGGTGGCCCGCGCCGCCGGGCTTGATGTCTGCATCGTACCGGGCGATGCGGACAATCTGAAAATCACCCGACCCGAGGATTTTGCCCGGGCGGAACGCATAATGGGAACGGAAATGGATGTAAGGCTGGGCAACGGGTACGATGTGCACCGTTTTGGCGATGGGGATCATGTGATCCTTTGCGGTGTGAAAGTGCCACATGACCGCGGACTGCAAGGCCATTCGGATGCCGATGTCGGAATGCACGCGGTCACCGATGCGATCTATGGCGCACTGGCGCAGGGGGATATCGGGCAACATTTCCCGCCTTCGGATCCGCAATGGAAAGGCGCCGCCAGCGAGATTTTCCTGCGCCACGCGGTCGAGCTGGCGGGGCAGATGGGATACCGAATCTCGAACGTCGATTGCACGCTGGTCTGCGAATATCCAAAGATTGGCCCTCATGCACCAGCCATGCGAGAAAAGATGTCTGAAATCATGGACCTGCGTGCAGATCAGGTTTCGGTCAAGGCGACAACGTCCGAGCGTCTGGGCTTCACCGGCCGCAGCGAGGGCATCGCCTCTTTGGCCACGGCATGTCTGGTGAAAGCATGAACGCGGCACAGATAATCGGGACTGTCGGTGGCGTTGGCTATTTGCGCCCTGCCCCGGGCACTTGGGGATCCCTGGTGGCCCTGCCGATGGCCTGGGTATTGCACACAATGGGTGGTTTCCCGTTGCTGGCCGTCGCAACGGTTGCGGTTTTTGTCGGCGGCCTCTGGGCCACAAGCGTGATGACCGTGGGTCAGGATGACCACGACCCATCTGAAATCGTCATCGATGAGGTCGCAGGCCAGTTCATTGCGCTTTGGGCAATTTCCTATCCGTCCTGGGCGCATGGAATCGACATTACCGCGCTCTGGCCCGGCTGGGTTGCTGGGTTCATCCTGTTTCGTCTGTTCGACATCACCAAACCCGGCCCTGTCGGCTGGGCCGATCGCCGCGGCGATCCGATGGGCGTGATGCTGGATGACGTGATTGCGGGTATATTTGCAGCCATCGGAGTGATGGTTCTGGCAGGTATCGCACACGGAGTTCTGGGGTTATGAACGTGACAGACCTGCTGGACCGCGCCAAGGCGCAGGGCGTGATGATCGCCACCGCCGAAAGCTGCACCGGAGGCATGGTCGCTGCGGCCCTGACCGATATTCCCGGCAGCTCTGCGGTCGTAGATCGGGGTTTCGTCACCTACACCAACGAGGCCAAACAGGACATGCTGGGCGTTCGGGCCGAAACGCTGAACGCGCACGGTGCGGTTTCCGAACAGGTGGCCCGTGAAATGGCAGATGGCGCACTGCGCAACTCGCTGGCGCAACTTGCCGTCTCGATCACGGGAATTGCCGGGCCGGGCGGGTCCGAATTCAAACCCGAAGGGCGTGTTTGTTTCGGCTTGGCCGTCAAGGGACGGCCGACGCATGTTGACACCGTCGAATTCGGCGCACCCGGTCGCGATGCCGTGCGGCGCGCGGCGCGTGACCACGCCTTGACCCTGCTGTACACGGCCCTTTCCGCAGGCGCCTAAACTTTCAGCACATGGCCAAAAAAACCGCTTCTTTTGAAGTCAGTTGAAAAAAGGCTGCCAAAACAGGCACTTTTTTTCGCTTTGCCTCTTTTTTCTCCAACCGACGGTGGCTTGAAACAGCCCACACCGCTCACGCAGCGCCGATCCGTGCCCAGTTTCCAAGGATCCGCGCACTCATTCGGAAGGGAGAATGGCCCATGAACGGAGCCGATACAGCCTGGATCATCGTAGCAACCGCGTTGGTCCTTTTCATGACATTGCCGGGCCTCGCGCTGTTCTATGGCGGGCTCGTTCGTGCCCGAAATGTCCTCAGCGTTTTCATGCATTGCTTTGCCATTGCCTGTTTGATGAGCGTCCTGTGGCTGGTCGCAGGGTATTCCATCGCGTTCGGACCCGGTGAAAGCGGGCTTTGGGGTGGTTTGGGCAAGGCCTTTCTCAACGGCGTCGACGTGGACAGCCTTGCAGGGACCCTGCCCGAGATCCTGTTCTTCGCCTTCCAGATGACCTTTGCCATCATCACCCCGGCGTTGATCGTGGGCGCCTATGTCGAACGTGTGGGCTTTGGCTTTGTCCTGACTTTCTCGGCGCTGTGGATGCTGCTGTGCTATGCGCCCGTGGTGCACTGGATCTGGGGTGGCGGGATGCTGGCTGATGGCGGCATTCTGGGCGAGATCGGTGTGCGCGACTTTGCAGGCGGCATCGTGGTGCATGAAACCGCTGGTCTGGCAGCGCTGATTGTTGCGATCATCCTCGGGCCGCGTCGCAACCGCACCACTCCGCCGCACAACCCCGGTTATGTCATGGTCGGCGCCGCAATGCTGTGGGTCGGCTGGTTCGGTTTCAACGGTGGTTCGCAACTGGCCGCCGATGGCGGAGCGGCGATGGCCCTGACCGTCACGCACCTGTCCGCGGCTACGGCATCGCTAAGCTGGGCCCTGTGGGAGCGTATCCGCTTTGGCAAGGCCTCGATGGTCGGTCTGGTCACCGGCACAATCGCGGGTCTGGCCTCGATCACGCCTGCATCGGGTTTCGTCGGTCCGGTTCAGGCCCTGATCATTGGCGCGGTGGCCGGTGTTCTGTGTCAGGAAGCCGTCAGCATCGTGCGTAACAAGCTGAATATCGACGACACGCTGGATGTCTTCGCCGTGCATGGTGTCGGCGGTATTTTCGGCACGCTCATGATCGCCCTGTTTGGCCTTGGAACCTGGACCGCTCAGTTGGGCGGGCTCGTTATCGTGGGTGCCTTTACGGCAGTTGTCACGTTTGTGTTGGTCAAACTGGTTGCACAGATCACACCACTTCGCGTAGACGCCGAGACCGAGACAAATGGCCTCGACCTCTCGGTACATGGCGAGCGGGCCTATGACATGAGCAGTTAAGCCCACCTTGGCTGCCCATCGCCCGTATGGGCAAAAGCGGACCTCTTGGGGGTCCGCTTTTCTTTTGCCCAATCCCTCTCGACTCCGGCCCAAGGGTCGGGCTATCAGCCCGCAACGTATTTTCAGCCCCGAGGTTTGCGCCATGATCCCCAGTTCTTTTCCCGACAGCACCGAAATCGCCCGCCTGACTGCACGGATGCTGCTGGAGATCAAGGCCGTGCATTTCAACTCGCGGGAACCGTTCACGCTGGCCAGCGGGTTGCCCAGCCCGACCTATATCGACTGCCGCAAACTGATCTCGTATCCGCGCATCCGCTCGACCCTGATGGATTTCCTGACCGTCACGGTGATGCGGGAGGCTGGCTTTGAGGCATTCGACAACATCGCAGGCGGGGAAACGGCGGGCATCCCCTTTGCCGCCATGGTCGCCGAGCGCATGGCTCTGCCCATGACCTACGTGCGCAAGAAACCCAAGGGCTATGGCCGCAACGCCCGAATCGAGGGGGCGATGAGCGAAGGTGAGCGTGTGTTGCTGGTCGAAGACCTGACAACCGACGGCGGCTCGAAACTGTCCTTTGTCGATGCGATCCGCGAAACCGGTGCCACCTGCGGGCACACCGCCGTCATCTTCTACTACGGCATCTTCCCCGAGACCGAGAAAACGCTGGGTGATCATGGCGTCAAGCTGCACTCGCTCTGCACATGGTGGGATGTTCTGGCCGAGGCCAAGGCACAGAAAGCCTTTGATCAGGAAACACTTGAGGGTGTCGAAGCTTTCCTGAACGACCCGCGCGGATGGCAAGAGGCCAATAAACCAGCGTAAACCTCTTGTGGAAGGATTGGGGATAAACCCGAAAGAATCGGGCAGGTCGCCACGATATGTGGTGACTTTTCCGACAATTCCTACATAATAAGCGATGCATATGCAGGCATCCAAGCGGTCTGGAAAGTTATCCCTAGGCTTTACCCCAAGTTAGTCACAGGTATTTCCAGATAGCTTGCGGTGACGTTTCGCGTGTAGAACCTCGGAACGGGCAGCGGGGACAAAATGAACGAGATCAGCAGTATCGAGCAGGCAGCGGCACAGATTCAGAACGCCGAAACCATGCCGCATTCCATTGAGGCCGAACAACAGCTTCTGGGTGCGATCCTGACCAATAACGACCTGTACGACCGGGTCGCCTCGATCATCGGGGCTGAACATTTCTATGATCCGGTCCATGCCCGTATCTACGAGGTGGCCTCGGCCCGTATTGCAAAGAATGCGCTCGCCTCGCCCGTGACGCTCAAATCATTCATGGCCGAGGATGAGGGGCTGAAGGAACTGGGCGGTCCCGCTTATCTGGTCAAACTGGCGGGCGCTTCGATCAGCGCATTCGCGGTGCACGACTATGCCCAGATGATCTATGACCTTGCCATCCGGCGCGAGCTGATCCGGCTGGGCCGCGACATCTCGGACAAAGCGGCGCGGGTCGATGTCTCGAGCGAGCCGAAGGAACAGATCGTCGAGGCCGAGCAGCAGCTGTATCAGTTGTCCGAGCAAGGCCAGACCGAGCAAGGCTTTCAGTCCTTCCTCAAGGCTGTCACCGAAGCCGTCAACGTCACCAACGAGGCCTACCAGCGCGGCGGCGGCATGGCCGGGATTTCCACCGGCCTGGCCGATCTGGACAAGCAATTGGGTGGGTTGCACCCGTCCGACCTGATTATTCTGGCCGGGCGTCCATCCATGGGTAAAACCTCGCTGGCGACCAACATCGCCTTCAACGTTGCCAAGGCCTACAAGCGTGGCACAAAGCCCGACGGCAGCGAAGGCGCGGTCGATGGCGGTGTTGTTGGCTTCTTCTCACTCGAGATGAGTGCGGAACAGCTTGCGGGCCGGGTTCTGGCGGAAGCCTCGGAGATCTCCAGCCACAAAATCCGTCAGGGCGACATGACCGAGGCCGAGTTCCGTCGTTTTGTGGATGCGGCGAAAGAGCTGGAAGCCTGTCCTCTGTTTATTGACGACACCCCTGCCTTGCCGATCTCGCAACTTGCCGCCCGTGCACGACGGTTGAAACGGACCCACGGGCTGGACTTGCTGGTCATCGACTATCTACAGCTCTGCCGCGGCATGGCCGACAACCGGGTGAACGAAATCGCCGAGATTTCGATGGGCATGAAAGCCATCGCCAAGGAACTGAACATCCCGGTCATTGCTCTTTCACAGCTGTCGCGCCAGGTGGAAAACCGCGACGACAAGCGCCCGCAGCTGTCCGACCTGCGCGAATCCGGCTCGATCGAGCAGGACGCCGACGTTGTGATGTTTGTGTTCCGCGAGGAATACTACAAAGAGCGCGAAAAGCCCGGTGATCACGAACTGGAAAAGATGGAAGAGTGGAAGCAGGCGATGGAACGTCTGCACGGCAAGGCCGAAGTCATTGTCGGCAAACAGCGTCACGGACCCATCGGTACGGTCGAGTTGTCGTTCGAAGCCCAATTCACCCGCTTTGGCAATCTGGTCAAGCCCTGGCAACAGGGTGGTGAAATCGAGGGTTATTGATCGCGGACAAAACACCTGCCCCAGATATGAAACGCCAAGCCCTTTGGTGTTTTTCCTGCCCGGTGTTAACGTGACGGTGACGTTCAACCCAACGCGCCAAACCCGCCCGGAGACCCACTGATTTGCCCGCGATCATATCGGAAATAAGATATCGCAACGGCCCGAACTTTGCTCCGGACGGAGATTTCATTGAAATCCGGGTTCCGACCGGAACCGACGTCACCGGCTTGCAGGTCGATGTTTACAACCCCAATGGCTCGGTGCGCAGTTCGACGGATGTCGACAACGGAACGATGACCACCGTGGGCGGGTTCGACTATTACGTGATTTCGGCGCGCATCAACCGGTTTGGTGCGGTCTCACTTTCGGACAATGGTTCGGTCCTCAGCTTTGTATCCTTCGACTCGCAGGTAACTGCGACACAGGGGCCGGCCAGTGGCCAGACCTCGACCCAGATCGGCAGCAACGGCACGGACGATACCGCGTCTCTGTCATCGAAGGACGGGGTCAACTTTGTTGAAGATCCCAATCCCAGCCCCGGCGCCCCCTGTTTCGTTTCGGACACCCTGATCCTGACGGACCGTGGCGAAATCAGCGTTCAGGATATCCGCCCCGGTGACAAAGTGATGACGACCGAAGGCAGCGCGGCCACCGTTCGGCTTGTTCTGTCCCGGTCCCTGCGCCAGGCCGATCTGTTGAAGTCACCCGAACTGCGCCCAGTCCGCATCACGGCCGGCGCCCTGGGGCACGGCCTGCCCCGCCGAGATCTGACGGTTTCGCGACAGCATCGAATGCTGGTCCGATCGGACATCGCGCAGCGCATGTTCGACACAAGGGACGTTTTGGTCTCGGCCATCCGGCTGACAGACCTGCCGGGCGTTTACGTGGATTACGATGCGACGCAGGTGGTTTATCATCACGTTGTCTGTGACCGTCACGTGGTTCTTTTTGCCGAAGGCGCGCCAAGTGAAAGCCTGTTCGCCGGCCCCGAAGCCCTCAAATCCCTTCCGCCCGAAGCGTTGCACGAGCTGTTGCAGATTTTTCCGGGTCTCGACTGCAATAAAGATATGGACCCTGCCTTTTATATCCCCAGCGGCAGGCGACAGAAAAAGCTGGTGGCCCGACATGTCCGGAACAGCAAGGCGATCATAGATCAGGCCCTGTTCTAAGCTGTGGAGCCAAGGCCATCGACCAAAGCGAAAAACCAATCCCACTCACCACAGCGCCGGGTTGTTCAGTGCGGAAACGCATTGCGATGGGCCTTTCAAAGGCTTCAGTTCGTGACCACCCAACGCCTGACCCAACCAGCCATGCGGATGGCTGAGTTTCAGCGGTGGCTGGGCAGTATCCTCGGTGATCTGCACAAATCCCGTTTTGCTATAATAGGCCGGGTCGCCATAGGTCAGTGCCACATCCACACCTGAGGCCCGCAAGCGATCCAGACCATAAGAAATCAGCGCCTGTCCAATACCTGTTTTTTGCGAGCCCGTTTGAACGGCCATCGGCGAGAGGATGAACACATTGCGCGTATCCTGCGAAAACGTCATCCGGGAAAAGATGGCACAGCCAAGCAGCTCGTGATCGTGATGCGCCGTGCAAACCAGAATGTATTCAGGCGGCGTGCTGTTGATCAATTCACGTACGAACGTACCAATTACTGCGCCCTCTTCCGGCCCTTCCGATGCGGAAAAAACGTCTGCAAAAAAACTTGTGATCTGTGATGGGTCTACGGCCAATCCGCTAGAAAAATCCATGACTTCCTCATTGGTTGACGGTGCGCCCTCGCCTTCGCCGGGACAGAACGATCCTGTTCACAGGATCGCTTTAACTTGGATGTGAAGACAATCCCCGAACCGGGCAATTACAGCGGCAGATTGCCGAATCTTCCGATTTTTTGGTGTTTTCCGCCACAACAGACGAAACACCGTCATAAACCGCCAGGTAAATGCGCCATTCCCTCTTGACCTTGGACGGCGCAATGTCATGAACAGTGCCATGAGTACTGCACGTTTGACGATCAATCTTCAGGCGCTCGCCAGCAATTGGCGGGCGCTCGACGCGAAAACCGGGGTCGAAACCGGTGCCGTGGTCAAGGCCGATGCCTACGGGCTGGGTGCCGGGCCCGTCAGTGACACGCTGGCCGAAGAGGGCGTTCGCAAGTTTTTTGTGGCTGCCGCAGAAGAAGGCGCCGCTGTCCGCCAGGCGGTCGGTCCAGGCCCGATGATCTGTGTCTTTTCAGGGCATATGGAAGGCGATACCCAGTTGCTGCTCGCCAACGATCTGACACCATTGATCAATTCGCCAGAGCAGTTCCAACTCCACCAACACGCCCTGCCCAACCATCCGTTCGGCATTCAACTGGACAGTGGCATGAACCGGCTGGGTCTTGAACTCGCCGACTGGGCCGAATTGCGCCCAAAGGCCGAGGCGATGTCACCGGTTGTCATCATGTCCCATCTGGCCTGCGCGGACGAGCCGGACCATCCGATGAACCAGCAGCAGCTTAGAACCTTCCGAGAGATGACCGAAGGTGTCGCCGCGCCGCGTTCTCTGGCCGCGACCGGCGGCATGCTTTTGGGTCCCGAGTTCCATTTCGATTTCTGCCGCCCGGGCATCGGCCTGTATGGCGGCCTGCCCTTTGCGGACGCCAAACCCGTTGTCACGGTCGATCTGCCTGTCATCCAGGTGCGCAAGGTGGCCGTGGGCGAAACTGTTGGTTACGGCAACAGCTGGGTTGCGCGCCGACCCTCTCGTATCGCCACAGTCGCGGCGGGGTATGCAGACGGCCTGCATCGCGCCATCGGCGGCGGCATAGACACCTTCGCCGGCAATCAGCCCTGCCCGGTCGTCGGCCGTATCTCGATGGATCTGATCACGGTGGACGTCACGGACCTGCCGAAAGACCCGGAACGCCTGCGTATCCTGAATGGCCATCAGACCGTCGATGATCTGGCCGAAGCTGCCGGGACAATTGGCTATGAGATCCTCACATCAATGGGCAATCGCTATTCGCGGGGCTATGTGGAATGAACCCTCTCACCGCGCTCGGAGGTCTGGGCCGCACGGTTCTGAGCCTGCTTGCGGCCTTTGGCCGGGTGGCACTGTTCGCGCTTGATGCGATCTCGCATATACTGCGCCCCCCCTTCTATCCGCGCGAATTTGGCATGGCCCTGCTGAACATCGGCTGGCTGTCTCTGCCGGTCGTCGGCCTGACCGCGATTTTCACCGGCGGTGCGCTGGCATTGCAGATCTACGCCGGCGGCGCGCGTTTCAACGCCGAAGCCGTGGTGCCGCAGATCGTGGCCATCGGTATGGTGCGCGAACTTGGCCCGGTTCTGGTCGGCCTGATGATTGCGGCGCGCGTGACATCCTCGATCGCGGCCGAGATCGCCACGATGAAAGTGACCGAACAGATCGACGCGCTGGTCACGCTGTCCACGCATCCGATGAAATACCTCACCGTCCCGCGCGTTCTGGCCGCCCTGATCACAGTGCCTGCTTTGGTGGCCGTGGGTGACATCATCGGAATTGCCGGCGGCTACACCGTGGCCACGCAGAACCTGGGCTTCAACCCGGCGGCCTATCTTAAAAACACCGTGGATTTCCTGGAAACCCGCGACATCGTCTCATCATTGGTCAAAGGCGCGGCCTTCGGCCTGATCGCAGCCACCATGGGCTGCTACTACGGCATGAATTCCGGCCGTGGCGCGCAGGGCGTGGGCCGCGCCACAAAAGGCTCGGTCGAGGCCGCCGCCGTGTTGATCCTGGCTGCAAACTTCGTTCTCACAGGGGTATTCTTCTCGCTATGATCCGGATGGAGAACGTACATAAGGCCTTTGGCGACAACCACGTGCTGCAAGGCATGAACCTTGAGATCCCCAAGGGCACCTCGATGGTCATCATCGGCGGTTCGGGCACCGGAAAATCGGTCGCCCTGAAATGCATTCTGGGCCTGATCAAACCTGACAGCGGCATGATCTATGTGGACGGCAAAGACGCGAGCAAAGGCGACCGAGATGCCTTTCTGGCCCGGTTCGGGATGCTGTTTCAGGGCGCGGCCCTGTTTGATTCACTGACCGTCTGGCAGAACGTCGCCTTCCGCCTGCTGCGCGGATCGTTGAAGCGCCCAACCGAGGAAGCGCGCGAGATCGCCATCGAGAAACTCCGCCGCGTGGGTCTGAAATCCGACGTGGCCGACCGCTTTCCGGCCGAGTTGTCAGGCGGCATGCAAAAACGCGTGGGCCTTGCCCGCGCCATCGCTGCCGAGCCCGAGATCATCTTTTTCGACGAACCCACCACCGGCCTCGACCCGATCATGTCCGGCGTCATCAACGATCTGATCCGCGAAATCGTGACCGAGATGGGCGCCACCGCGATGACCATCACCCACGACATGAGTTCCGTCCGCGCTATTGCCGACAACGTCGCCATGCTGCACGGAGGCGTCATCCAGTGGACCGGCCCGGTGGGCCAGATGGATGCCTCGGGCGATCCCTATGTCGAGCAGTTCATCAGCGGGAGCGCAGAGGGGCCGATTGAGGCGGTGCGTTAATGTCGCCATCAGGCTTCTTGCGCTGGGAATCCGTAGTTTTCTTCCTGCCGGTTTTCGCTCTATTTCTGATCGCGCTTGCTAGCGTCATTTCACTCGTTAAAAACCACCGACGCCCACTTGCAATATATTTACTACTTGTCGTCGGTGCCATTAGTTATCTGATCTTCATCGCCCAATCTACCGCGGAAACAATGGACGGAGGTCCCGTGGTTTTTGCTGTAGCTTTTCTAATGATGGGCATTTCTTTCTTAGGACCAATACTGCTGTCCATCGGGCTGATAGGAATTATCAAAGAAGCTCAAACGAGTATTAGGGTTTTATGCGTTTCTTCTTTAGGATTGGTTTGGCTTTACGTCATTTCTTTAATTGCCTTGATGCTATTTCGTTAAGCAAGATAGTGTGACTGCCTATGCTCCTCCGCCTCGCCACCCTCTCGCTCCTTATCCTCTACCCAATTGCGTGGTTCGCCCCACTGATGCGCGCGGGGTTTCTGCCGATCTTCGGCCTCAGCGAAATCAGTGTCATCACCGGGCTGCAATCCTTGTGGAAATCTGACATCTTCCTCGCGCTGATCGTCACCATCTTCGCGCTCTTCGCCCCGTACATCAAAACCATCGGCACCGCGCTGATCCAATGGAACCTGCTGGATGCCCGCGTCCAACCCGCGCTCAACATCCTCGGCAAACTGGCCATGGCCGACATTTTCCTGATCGCGCTCTACGTCACTTTGGCCAAAGGCATCTCTTACGCGACCGTTGAGACCGCATGGGGCCTTTACCTGTTCACCGCCTGCATTCTGGCCTCCATCGTGCTTGGCCATATTACAGAGATGACATCCACTTCACGAAAAGCTCAGACCTAATTGATTGAAAACACAAATCTAAGTATCATCTTTATATTTCGAGCAGCAGTGTTTTGTAGTTTTCGGGTCCGCAGCGGATCGTACGCAATCGTTTGATTACCTTCCGCTTTGGCCCGGTGTGTACCGGTTTGAGAAGGAGTTCGACGATCATGGCCGCCCTCCACAGTATTACATTGCAATTTCAGAATGCCTTTTTAAGACTGACTTTTTTCCTGATCTGTTTGGCGGCCTTGTCAGCCGTTTCAGCCACACTGTTATCCGCTTTTGGCGTATTGCCCTGGCTCTCGATGCAGGCCGGATTTGGCGAGGCACCGGCAAAGGATGCCGGCATGTTCATCCAGATTGGCCTGACAACGCTGATTCTCATGCTGGCATTTTACCTGCCGGCCAATGCCCGAATGATGGCGCTGGAAAACAACCACCGCAAATTTGCGCTCAATATGCATGACATCGCGGACGCGTATCAAATGGCCCATGCCGCGGATCGCGGCGGGCTGTTCATGATGTCGTCCGAGTTTGACGCCGTCAAGGAACGTATGGGGTTTCTGCGCCAGCACCCCGACCTGCAATCGCTCGAGCCCGAGATCCTGGAACTGGCCGCGCAGATGAGCCAGATCAGTCAGGAACTGGCCCGGACCTATGGCGATGCGCAGGTCGAACGCGCGCGGATGTTCCTGCAACAGCGACAGGAAGAGATCGAACTGTTTCAACAACGTCTGGAAGAGGCGCAGGTCATCCAGAACGAATTGCGCCAATGGACGCGGGATGTGGAAATGGAAGAGACGATCGCCAGGTCGCAACTTACCCGCCTGCGGGATGAGTTGTTCGAGCTTCTGCCCGAATTGTCGACCCAACTGCACACACCGCGCAACAATGGCGCCTCAAAGGCGTCCAGCGTGGTTGCAATGTCGCCCCTTCGACCGGCGGAATAGGCGCGCCAGCGCCCGCTTCGGGCGATGGCCCAACCGGGCCTGAGGCCGCAGCGCGCCATCGGCGGTGAGGAAAGCCCGCAAGGGCTTGAAGAACCGCCCAAGCTCGGGCACCAAGTGCGTCATGGCAAAGACGACATCCTTCTCCTGCTCGGCCTGCGGTGCGACGCATACAAGATGGTCCGGACGCTGCGACGGTTGCGGCGAATGGAACACCATTGTTCAGGACGCGCCCATATCGACTGGCCCGGCCAGAAAATCCCTCGGCGGCAAACGCGGCCAATCCATCGCACTCACGGATTTGTCCACCGAGGAAACACCGCCGCCCCGCACCCTCTGCGGGGTCGAGGAGCTGGACCGCGTCTTGGGCGGCGGGCTGGTCCCGGCCTCCGCCCTTTTGGTGGGCGGAGACCCCGGCATCGGGAAATCCACCCTGCTGCTGCAAGCCGCAGCGCGTTTCGCGCGTGCGGGCGTGAAGACCATCTATGTCTCGGGCGAAGAAGCCAGCGCACAGGTTCGTATGCGCGCCCGCCGTCTTGGGCTTGAGGACGCCCCCGTTCAACTTGCTGCCGAAACCAACCTGCGCGACATCCTCACGACGCTGGAGGCCGAAAAACCGGGCCTGGCCATCATCGATTCGATTCAGACGATGTGGGCGGACAATGTCGACAGCGCACCCGGTTCCGTGTCACAAGTCCGGGCTGCGGCCCATGAACTGACCACGTTTGCGAAACGGCACGGTGTTTCGATCATCATGGTTGGCCACGTCACCAAGGAAGGCCAGATCGCGGGCCCTCGTGTGGTCGAGCACATGGTTGACACCGTCCTTTATTTCGAGGGCGAGCGCGGCCACCAGTTCCGCATCCTGCGCGCGGTCAAGAACCGCTTTGGGCCAGCGGACGAAATCGGCGTGTTCGAGATGACCGGCAAGGGGTTGGCGCAAGTGACTAACCCCTCGGCCCTGTTCCTGTCCGAACGTGGCAGGCCAAGCCCCGGCTCTGCTGTTTTTGCGGGCATTGAAGGCACCCGTCCCGTGCTGGTCGAATTGCAGGCTCTGGTCGCACCCTCGCCCCACTCACAGCCCCGCCGCACCGTTGTTGGGTGGGACAGCGGGCGGTTGGCAATGATCCTTGCGGTGCTCGAGGCCCGCTGCGGCATTCCCTTTGCCGGGCTCGACGTCTATCTCAACGTCGCCGGAGGTCTGAAGGTCAGCGAACCCGCCGCCGATCTGGCTGTTGCCGCCGCCCTTCTGAGTGCCCGCGAAGACACAGCATTGCCCGCGGACACGGTCGTATTCGGAGAAATCTCGCTGTCCGGGGCACTTAGACCGGCCCCACAGACCGAAAACAGGTTGAAAGAAGCTCAAAAACTTGGTTTCACGGCGGCAATTGCTCCGGCTGGTGGCAAAACCGGCACTGTGGCAGGTCTGACACTCACCCGACCCTCTGATTTGGTGGGGTTTGTTGGCGAAACCTTCGGAGCAGGTTAAAGTCGCGCCCCGAGGGGCAGAAAAAGAACAGGCGAGGGCCATGGAAGGTTTTACAATAATTGACGGGGTCGTCGCCCTGATCATCGTGCTGTCGGGCTTGCTGGCCTACTCACGTGGCTTCATGCGCGAGGTTCTGGCCATTGCGGGCTGGGTCGCGGCGGCCGTTCTGGCATTCATCTTTGCGCCACAGGCTGTACCGCTGGTCAAAGAAATCCCGGTGGTCGGAGATTTCCTGCGCGACAGCTGTGAACTTTCGGTGATCACCGGCTTTGCAGCCGTCTTTGCCTTGGCTTTGATTGTGGTCAGCATCTTCACACCGCTGTTTTCATCGCTGGTGCAGCGCTCGGCTTTGGGTGGCCTGGATCAGGCGCTGGGGCTGTTCTTCGGCATCGCGCGCGGTATTCTGCTGGTTGCAATCGCCTTCTTTGTCTATGACACGGTCATGACTGGCCAGTCCTATACAATCGTTGACGAAAGCCGTTCGGCCAAGGTGTTCGAGCAGTTCAGCAGTCAGATTGAAGAGCAAAACCCCGAAGCCGCTCTGGGTTGGGTGACTGCACAATACGAGGAACTGGTTGCCAGCTGCACGGCAGGAAACGAACAACCCGAAACCACGGCACCAGCTGACGGGTAAACTCAAGGTGCATTGCATGATGAAAGCCCGGCACTGTCCGGGCTTTTTCTTTTCAAACGTACCCTTCCCCGCCACAAACCGTGCAGCGGATCGTTTTCAACCCAAAACACCCGTCGCACCGGCTGGAAATCGGTTTTCCAAGAATATCCCGGCTTTTGACAACTTCGCCCGCCCCGTTGCAGATCTGACAGGGCGCCCGGCCCATTCCCCGGCACCTGTGGCACCGTTGTTTAATCCGCTCCTGCTTCTTTTGAGGTTTATGTTGCCACATTCCGGCCCTTTGCGTGCTTCACCCATCCTGATTTGCACATATTAATTGGCATGACAGCACATATGATTGCACATGTCATCTCCTTCGTGAACTTGCCCCGATCTGCGAAATCCTGACCTGCGGCAATAGGTGAGTGTGATCCTTTGATGACAGCCACGCCATTAGGCATTATGTGGAGGCCAACCCGCCACGGAATCGGAGCCACCGATCTTGTTCTTTCTGTTCGAATGCGCGCTGGTCGTTGTGATGGTCGCCCTATTGGCGTCGTTGTCGCCTGCCACCAAACTGACAGCACGCGCCTTGCAGAGGATCCGAAGCCGAACGGCGGTCAGCCCTCAGGTCAAATCGTCATAGAAGTTGGAGCCCCGTAAATGTGTGGGATTTTGGGAATCGCAAGCCGGACACATGATGTGTTTGCCGAAATCTATGACGGGCTGCTGATGTTGCAGCACCGGGGTCAGGATGCCTCAGGGATCGTGACCTATAACGGCGAATTCTTCCGCGAAAAGAAGGCCAACGGACTGGTCAAGGATGTGTTCAACGCCCAGGATGCAGAAACCCTGTTGGGTCGCGTGGGCATGGGGCATGTGCGCTATCCGACGGCGGGGTCCCTCAGCGCGGCCGAAGCGCAACCCTTTTTCGTGAACGCCCCTTACGGCATCTATCTGGTTCACAACGGCAATATCACCAACACCGCTGAGCAGCGCGAAAAGGTTACAGGCAAATACAGCCGTCACCTGCGCACCACGTCAGACTCTGAAATCCTTCTGAACGTCCTGGCCGACAAAGTGGCGGACGCGATCAAGGTGAATGGCAACGGCGAACCCATCCGCAATCTGTTTGCCGGTGTGAAGATGACGATGGAACGCGTTCAGGGCGCCTATTCCGTGATCTGTCTGGTCGCGGGTGTCGGTATGCTGGCCTTCCGCGATCCGTTTGGCATTCGCCCACTTTCGGTCGCCAAACGCGAAGTGGACGGAGACGGTGATGATTATGCCTTTGCCTCGGAAGACGTGGCCTTTGGCATCAACGGCTTTGAAAAGCTGCGTGATCTTCGCCCGGGTGAGGCGATCCTGATCGATCTGGACGGCAACATGCACGAGTATCAGGCGGTCGAAGGCAAGCTGACGCCCTGCATATTCGAGTATGTCTACCTGGCGCGCCCGGATTCTTTGCTGGACGGTGTTTCGGTTTACAAAACGCAGATGCGCATGGGCCAGACGCTGGCGAAACAGATTCAAGACTCGGGGTTGGAAATCGATCGGATCATACCGGTGCCCGACAGCGCCCGCCCCGTGGCCCTGGAAGCCGCAAAGATCACCGGCATCCCCTATCGCGAAGGGCTGGTGAAAAACCGCTATGTCGGGCGTACGTTCATCATGCCGGGTCAGGCGGAACGGCAGAAATCCGTCCGCCGCAAGCTGAATGCCGTGCCGCTGGAATTCAACGGCCACAGTGTTCTGCTGATCGACGATTCCATCGTACGGGGCAACACCATCAAGAAGATCGTTCAGATGTGCCGCGATGCCGGGGCCAAGAAGGTCTATGTCGCCAGCGCCTCGCCGCCGGTGAAATACCCCAATGTCTACGGTATAGACATGCCTACCAAGGCCGAGCTGATCGCGAACGGCAAGGAAGTCGAAGAGATCCGCGAAGAACTGGGTGCCGACGCCCTGTTCTATCAGCACTTGGAAGATCTGATCTGGGCCGCCAAAGAGGGCAATCCCGAGATCGAAGCTTTCGACTGTTCCTGTTTTGACGGCAAATACATCACGGGCAGCGTCAGCGAAGACTATCTGGATAATCTGGAACACAGCAGCCGTGTCAGCCAGAAGCGCGCCGACATGCAGGTTCCGGGCGGGTCCTGGAACGCGGCGAAACTGGCCTCGGGCTGAGCGGACGAAACGGGACTGACACGGTCGGTTTTCCGTTCTGAAAAGCGAATCAAAACGGCGGATCATCCCGGCCAGCCGATAGCTGTCGACCGGCCTGATTGCTGTCATGGGATGTGGATGAGTGGAAACTTGCCACAACCAGTCGGCGAATTCCACGCAATCACAAGGGCTTTTTTCAAGGGCGCCAAATCGTGATGACACCTGTCCGTGCAGCGCTTTTGTTCGCTTGAGCGTTTTGCTATCTGGCCGCGACCACTCACTCAAAAAGGGGTCCGGGCCACGCCCCGGACCGCGGATCATGTCAAACGCCAAAGTCCAAAGCGCGGCCACACAGCGGGGCGCGCTGAAGAAGAATTCCGTCTCGGTTCTGGGCGTATTCGGGCCGAAAGCGGATATGCGCGCCCTGATGCGACTGTCATCAGGCAGCGTGAAAGAAGTAAAACCCGGAAGCCGCGTTGCCTCGGGCACAGTTGTCGCGATTGATGAGCATGGCATAATGCTGCGACAAAGCGGCCAGACCAGACGTATCGCCATCCCCGGCGGCTGATCACATCTTGACGCCCCGCGCGCGGGGGTTCAAACCGCACGCATGACCGATACGACCAAAATCGCCCTGATAACCGGGGCCTCGCGCGGGCTGGGCGCTGCCCTGGCCGAAGCGCTGGCGCCCGAATACCACATCGTCGCCGTCGCCCGGACCACTGGCGGGCTGGAAGAACTGGACGATCGCATCAAGGCCAAGGGTGGCTCTGCCACGCTGGCACCGATGGACATCACCGATCCGAACGCGATGGCAACCCTGTGCCGCGGGATCCATGACCGTTGGGGCAAGGTGGATTTGTGGCTGCATACGGCCATTCACACCTCGGCGCTGACGCCGGTACATTTCGTTGACCCCAAGGAATGGACCAAGGCAGCCAACACGAATGCAAACGCAACCTCGGTTCTGATCCCATATGTCTCGCCGCTGCTGGGTGAAAACGGCCACGCGGTATTCTTCGATGACCCGAAAGCCGGACAGAAGTTCTATGGCATCTATGGGGCCACCAAGGCCGCGCAAATGGCGCTGGCCCGCAGTTGGGCGGCCGAGACCGAACGCACCGGTCCGCGCGTTTCGATCGTGGAACCAGCACCGATGCCGACCGCCGTGCGTGCCCGGTTCCACCCGGGCGAAGATCGCGATGCACTGACGAGCACGGCTGATGAGGCCGCCCGGATACTGGCGCTGCTTTAGGAAATGGCCCTGACGGGCCATGCCTCCGGCGGGGATGTTTTTGGCCAGATGAAGCTGGAATCAGGCGATATGAACGCCGTTGCGCCCGGCCAGATCGACGAAGTACTGCCACGCGACACGGCCTGAACGCGATCCGCGCGTGGCCTGCCATTCAATTGCTTCGGCGCGCAGGATTTCGGCATCGACCGAAACGCCATAGGCGGCACAATAGCGGTCGATCATGGCAAGATATTCGTCCTGATCGCAGGGGTGGAATCCCAGCCACAAACCGAAGCGGTCGGACAATGATACCTTTTCCTCGACCGCCTCTGACGGGTTGATGGCGCTGGAACGTTCGTTTTCAATCATGTCCCGCGGCATCAGGTGGCGACGGTTCGAGGTCGCGTAGAACACCACGTTTTCCGGGCGACCTTCAATACCGCCATCCAGAACGGCCTTGAGCGATTTGTAATGCTGGTCATCGTGACTGAACGAGAGGTCGTCGCAAAACAGGATGAACCGATAAGGCGCCGCGCGCAGGTGGTTCAGCAGACGCGCGACCGAGCCCATATCCTCGCGCTGTAGCTCCACAAGCTTCAGGTCAGGATGATCTGCGCTCAGCGTGCCGTGGACGGCCTTCACGAGGCTGGATTTGCCCATCCCGCGCGCGCCCCACAACAGTGCATTGTTTGCCTTGTAGCCGGCCGCGAAGCGGCGGGTGTTGTCAAGTAACGTGTCGCGCGACCGATTGATGCCGACCAGCAGATCCAGATCGACGCGATTGACCTGTTCGACCGGTTCCAGGCGTTCCGGTTCCACATGCCAGACAAAGGCCGGGGCCGCATTGAAATCCGGTGTGGCCAAAGGCGCCGGCGCCATGCGCTCCAACGCGGCAGCAATACGGTTCAGGGCTTGGTCGTCCATCGGCTCCTCCGGTCAGATACGGATCGGTTCAAAGCATGTTCTGATTGGCGCAACAAGGCCCGCGAACGAAAAAGGCGCGCCCGAACGGGGCGCGCCTCAGCTGTTGTTTCAGCAGGTTACTTGTCGTCTTCGAATTCCCGCATCAGATCTTCGTCCGCTTCGGCTTCTTCATCGTCATAATAGCCGTCGGCCCGCAACTGCTCTTCTCGCTTCCTTTCAACCCGGGCAACCAGGAAGATCGAAATCTCGTAGAGGCCATAGACCACGACAAAAAGGATAATCTGCGTGATCACGTCAGGAGGCGTCACGATCGCCGCCAGCACCAGAATGCCGACCACAGCATATTTGCGCACGGCCCCCAGACCCTCGGCGCTGACCAGACCTGCCTTGCCCATGAGGGTCAGAAGAACCGGCAATTGGAAGCACAGCCCAAAGGCCACGATGAACTTGATCGTGAGGTTCAGGTATTCCTGTGCCGAGCCCTGAAACACCACGCTCAGCGGCGCGGCCGTCGCGCCATCGGCCACGGCTTCGCCTTCAGCGCCGAATTGCTGGAACCCAAGGAAAAAGTCATAAGCCAGGGGCGTGACGACATAGAAGGCAAAGCTCGCGCCCAGAAGGAACATGAAGGGCGAGGCCAGCATGAAAGGCAGAAACGCATTCTTCTCTGACTTGTAGAGGCCCGGAGCCACAAAGCGCCACATCTGCATCCCGATATAGGGAAACGCCAGAATGAAGCCCCCCAAAAGCGAGACCTTGATCGCGACAAAGAACCCTTCCTGCGGCGAGATGAAGATCAGGCCGCAATCCTGTCCGCGCTCGGTCAGGACCTCACACAAAGGGTTGGTCAGAAAATTGAAGATCGGCGTGGCCACCGTAAAGCAGATGATCATCCCGACCAGAAAAGCCACGACGCAGTGGATCAACCGCGTGCGCAGCTCGGCCAGGTGCTCGATCAATGGGGCCGAGGTATCTTCGATCTCGTCGGTCTTGGTCATGTTTCGCCTTCAGTCTTCAGCGCCGCTTCGGCTTCTTCGGCCTTGGCCAGGGCCTCGGCAGCTTCCTTGGCCTTGCGCTCGGCGGCAGCGCGGGCCGTTGAGGCCTGAATTTTCTTGGCCTGTTCGGCTCGCTCGGCTGCCAGTTTGCCGGTTTCGCTGTCAGGATCGAACTTGGTGGGATCCATGCTTTTTGCCATATCCTGCGCGGCTTGTTTCACGCCGTCCATGGCCGAGCCAACCGGATTCGCGGCGGCGTTGAGACCTTTCTTGATCTCGTTTACACCGGCCTGATCGGCGGCCTCGTTCATGGCGCTGCTGAATTCGCGTGCCATGCCACGGGCCTTGCCGACAAATCGCCCGACATTGCGGAACAAAACCGGCAGGTCCTTCGGCCCGACGACGATCAGGGCGACAATGCCGATGACCAGAAGTTCGGTCCAGCCCAGATCAAACATCTGCGCTTACGCCTTGTCTTTCTCGGTTTCAGGCGTCACGTCCTTGGCCAGTTCCGACGCGTCCTGTTCCAGTTCTTCCGAACCGTCCTTCACGCCCTTCTTGAACGCGGTGATACCTTTGCCGACTTCGCCCATCAGCGAGCTGATCTTGCCGCGACCAAACAGAACCAGAACCACAACGGCGATCAGCAGAAGACCGGGAAGGCCAATATTGTTCAGCATCTCATTTCTCCTTTTTCATCGGCGCCTTTGTGCGCCGGGAATATGAACTGGGTCCGTGTTTACGCCGCCAGGCCCTGTCCCAAAAGGGATCCGGCACAGATTGAGCGCGAAAATTGACCTCATCTGCAAAAAACTATGGGCTCGCATTTTCCAACTGACAGGTTTATGTCAGTTGGAAGGGGCTAGGAACAGGGCATCGAAACCTGGTCAACGGAGACTCACATGACCCATGTTGCTGAAATCGTCACCTTCACTCTTGCCAACGGCACCACCCCTGAAGAGTTCGTAGAGCTCAGCAAGGCATCCGAAGCCTTTGTTCGCAGCGCACCTGGCTTTGCCCATCGACAGCTCAGCCAAGGCGCAGACGGCCGCTGGACCGACTATGTCGTCTGGACGGACATGAAGGCCGCGCAGGACGCTGCGGCGCAGTTCCCGCAACAGGAATGTGCAGCAGGCATGATGGCGGCCATCAACCCTGAAAGCGTTCAGATGCGCCATGAGGCCGTATTGTGGAACATGACTGCCTAGGCGCGGTCCGGACGGCGTGTCATGCGCCGAACTGACCGCCTGTTCGATATCATCCAGATCCTGCGCGACGGCAAACTGCACCGCGCGCAGGACATCGCGGACCAGCTGGAAGTGTCGGTCCGTACCATCTATCGCGACATGGACACACTGGTCGCCTCGGGTGTTCCGGTCGAAGGAGAGCGCGGCGTGGGTTACATGGTGCGCGAGCAGATCACCCTGCCGCCGCTGAATCTGACCCCGGCCGAGCTTGAGGCCCTGAACCTCGGCATGGCGATCGTGGCCGAGGCCGCAGATCCAGACCTGAAAGCCGCCGCGAACTCTCTGGCAGACAAGATCGATGCCGTTCTGCCCACACAGGTTGTGGCCGAAGCCGATAGCTGGAAATTCGCGGTCTACCCTTTTGCAGATGCAGCCCGCGGGCTTGCACATATGGCTCCGATCCGCGCGGCCATCAAATCACGCCAAAAGCTTCGGCTGTCCTACCGCCGCATTGACGGCGTTCTGACTGAACGCACAATCCGTCCGCTTCACATGGAGTACTGGGGCCGCGTCTGGACGCTCACAGCATGGTGCGAACTGCGCAACGGCTTCCGCGTCTTCCGCATCGACCTGATTGAATCCGTCTCGCCGCTGCCAGAGATCTTTGCAGACGAACCCGGCAAACGCCTGAGCGACTACGACCCAAACGCCTGACAGGCAGCCGTATTCAGAAGTGTTTCGGGCAGAGGCACAGCCCGAAACGAGCGATATATCATTTCAAGTATGGGTCCGGATCCACTGATTCAAACCCTTTGCGCACCTCGAAATGCACATAGGCATCGTCTCCGCCCCTCAATTGCGCCAGCTTTTGTCCACGGCGCACACGATCCCCTTTCTTGACGGCGATGTCATCAACATTGGCATAGACCGTCAGCAGATCGTTTTTGTGTTTGACCACGATGATCGGAACCTGATCCGCGTCCGCGGTGATTGCCGCTACGGTTCCCGCCTCAGCCGCGGTGACGGCTGTGCCGGGGGCCGCAGCGATGTCGATACCTTCGTTCTTGCCCTTTTTATAGCCGCGGATGATGGTGCCGCTGACCGGCAGGGACAGGGCCGTAGATCGCGTGTTTGTCGGGGCTTCGGCCGTCACATCAGGGGCTTCAGCGCGCGGCGCGACCTTTTCGTCGGGCAAGGGCTGCGTGGCACTTGGAGGCGTCGGCGTCGGCGACCCCTGCCCCGGCTCCGTTACCTCGGTGGCCGCAACCGGTGCCGCTGCAGCAGCGCTTTGACGTGGCGCGGACTGGTTCTTGACCGGGATCAACAGAAACTGACCTTCACGCACGGCGAAGTCGGACCCCAGACCGTTCCATTCCGCCAGCGATTCCACCGGCACCTGATAGAGGCGCGAAATTGTGTAAGCCGTTTCGCCGCGCTTGACCTTGTGGCGGACAGGTTCCGGCCCGCTTGCGACGGGCGCCGGGGCTGGCTTGGCAGGCTCCAGCGTCGTTGTCCGGACGCCCCCCGTTTCAGGGGCCTGATCAATGGCGGCTCCGGCAACTGATGCGATATCTACGCCACTGCCTGCACCTACCGAACGCGGCAAGGCGAGAACTTCGCCCTCTCGCAGGGTGTCGGTTGTCTGAAGGCCGTTGAACCGAGACAGCTCACCCTCGGGCAGGCCGACACGCGCGGCCACATCGCGCACCGTGTCGCCCCGTCGGGCCACGACAACCTGGTAGTTCGGATAGGTTATCACCCCCCGGCTGTCGGGCGACGGGCGCGACGTTGTTGCCGACTGCACTGCATCAGTGGTCGAAAATCCGCCGACCTGACCGCGCAGGTCGTAATCCAGTGGCCCTTCACACCCGGCCAGAATGGCCATAGCGGCCACTCCGGTCGCGCAGCGACGCATAGCTGATTTGGATACTGCACTCATAATTCTGTCCTCAACGCCTGCCCCTGTTGTCCGGGGTTTCGACGACCAATTTATCAAGCCTGTTACGCCTCGTCCTTGCCAAGCCCCTCAAGCAGAGGCACGAAACGGACCGACGTCAATTCTTCATAGTCCAGACCGGCCTCGGTGCGCGTTACTTTGATCAACTGCTGCACCGTGTCCGACTGACCCACGGGTAAAACCATAATACCCCCGATTTTCAGCTGCGCCAAGAGCGGTCCCGGAGGGTCTTCGGCCGCGGCCGTTACGATGATCCGATCAAACGGAGCCTGTTCCGGCAAGCCAAAGGATCCATCCGACAACATGGCCGTGATATTCGTAAGCCCCAGATCGGCAAAAAGCTTCCCTGTCTCGCTGACCAGCCGCCGATGGCGTTCGACCGTATAGACCCTGCGCGCCAGTTTCGACAGGATTGCGGCCTGGTAACCTGACCCGGTTCCGATCTCGAGCACGGTATCGCGCGGCCGAACGTCCAGCGCCTGCGTCATGAGACCAACGACCGACGGCTGACTGATCGTCTGACCGCAGGAGATCGGCAATGGCATGTCCTCGTAAGCGCGATCTGCGAACAGGCCGGTGACAAAGCGGCCCCGATCAACCTGTTCCATTGCCTCCAGAACGCGCGCATCCGTGACCCCCCGTTTGCGCAGGGCAAACAGGAACTGCATCACGGTTTCCGGGTCCAGTCCGCTCATTCGACCGCCTTCAATGCCTCCAGCATGTCATATGCGGTCAAGTCGGCGCGCATCGGTGTAACCGAGATATAGCCTTCCAGATTGACCGCAGCATCCGTTCCCGGCGCAGTCGGGTTATGCTGATAGCCACCCTTGATCCACAGGAACCGCCGCCCTGAGGGCGAGCTGTGCGGTTCGACCGAAAAATGCGTGTCGCGCCGGAAACCCTGCGCGGCAACGCGCGTACCTCGCACTTCATCTGCCGGGACAGGTGGGAAGTTCACGTTGTAAAACAGGCGGTAATCGCCCTGCTCGGCCGGGGTTGCATCCAAAATACGCCGGACCAGATCGGCCCCGAACCGCGCGGCAGCCTCGAACGGGTCGTCCAGCCCCAGATTTCGCGGGCCGAAATACTGTGACAGAGCAATCGCAGGAACCCCCTGCAGCGCCGCTTCCATCGCTCCGCCGATCGTGCCCGAATAAAGCGTGTTCTCGGCCGAGTTGTTGCCCCGGTTCACGCCGGACAAGACAAGATCCGGCGGGCAGTCTGACATCACGTAATGCAGCCCTGCCAACACACAATCCGCAGGCGACCCTTCCGCCGCATAACGCCTTTCGCCCAACTTGGCGATCATCGTGGGATGGGTATAGCTGATGCAATGCCCGACACCCGATTGTTCAAAGGCGGGCGCGACCACCCAGATCTCACCATCCGGACCTGCTAGTTCGGCAGCGATCGCCTCCAGCGTGATCAAGCCCGGAGCGTTGATCCCGTCATCATTGGTCAGAAGAATACGCATGTGCCCGATTTACCCCCGCGTTTGGCCCTTGATAGACCCAGCCCCGCGATGCGGCAAGCGACGCGACCCTGCAATCTGAGGCTTTCGCGCACCACTTGCACGGAAATCGCGAGGTTAACTCTGCGCCTCGGGGAAAACGAAACATTTGTCGCGACGAATGGTCAGCCACATGACACGGCCCGGATTGGGCACAAAGACATTGGGGACCGTCGCCCTGAGGATCGAGCCGTCGTAGTCCATGCGAAACTCGACCAGGCTTTCGTTTCCAAGAAAACGCGCGCGCTCGACCACGCCCCGCGCGGCAACGCCATCGGTCGCGGTCGGCAGCGGGCCCTTGCCGTTGCGGTCGAAATCCAGTTTGACATGCTGGGGGCGAAATACGATCTCGACATCCGTTCCATCCGGAATACCCGGCGCCAGAAACTGGCCGAACGGCGTGTCTGCCAGCGCTCCGTTCACCTGCGCCCGCAACACGTTGACATCACTGAAAAAGGCCACGGCCGCCTTGTCCGCCGGCCGGGTATAGACATTGTATGGCGCGCCCTGCTGGACGATCTTGCCGCGCCGCATCAGCGCGATCTCATCCGCCATCCGCATCGCCTCTTCCGGTTCATGTGTAACCAGCAGAACGGCCGCATCCTCTTCCTTGAGAATGGACAGCGTCTCATCCCGAATACCGTCGCGCAGACGGTTGTCGAGGCCCGAAAAGGGCTCGTCCATCAGCATGATCCGGGGCCGTGGCGCCAAAGCGCGGGCCAGGGCCACGCGTTGTTGCTCGCCGCCCGACAACTGATGTGGGAACCCGTCGATGAAACGCATCAGGTCCACTTTGCGCAAAAGCTCTTCGACCCGGGCTCGTTTTTCGTCCTTGCTGCCTTTCAGGCCAAAGGCCACGTTGTTGGCCACGCTCAGATGAGGAAACAGCGCAAAGTCCTGAAACATCAACCCGATCTCGCGCCGCTCTGGGGGCACCCGAAACACGGTGTCGCAGATCAGTTTGCCATCGACGTAGATCTCGCCCGAGTCCTGCATCTCGACCCCGGCAATCATGCGCAGGGTGGTGGATTTCCCGCAGCCAGACGGCCCCAGCAAACAGGTTACCTTGCCGGCCTGCACGGTCAATGACACGTCATCCACAACAACCCGCCCCTCGAACCGGCGAATAATGTTGCGAATTTCCAGACGCGGAGGAGTTGCGTTACCTGTCACCGATGGACCCCATTGCCTTTCCCGATCAAATCCATCGGGCTTGGGCGGGGATAGCAACCCCGCCCCTCAGGTGCAAGAGATCAGCAGCAACCGCCGGATGATGCGGTTTCGCCTGTTGCCTCGAACGGGCTTTCACCGCCACAGCCTTCGAAAATGCCGAAATGGGTGGAAAAATCGCCGATAAAGTCGAAATGGCGGGCAAACCGCGTGTCCCGCAGCATCATCCAGGTATTGCCGCAGACCGGAAAGACCTTGCCGGTTTCGATGACATGGTGATCGTCCAGTACAAACGCATGCGGCGCGTTGGGAACAGTGCCTTTGTAGATCACCGCCTGGCCGTAATCCTCGCAGGCCGGTTCCAGCGCCGGCAGCTTGAACAGACGGTAGGTCGCCGACAGGAATCTGAGCGGGGCAACACGATCCTCCAGCGCAGGATTCTCGATGGTCAGCGGGCGGTGCGTCACCCGGCGCGGATCACCGAAACCTGCCTTGCGCGCCATCGACAGGAAATCATTCCAGTACAATGCACCCGACAGACACTCGCCATACAGAACTTCATCCTCGGCCATCGCCTGCGGGACACGGCGGTCGGCATAGACGTCCGAGAAATACATCTCGCCGCCTTCTTTCAGCAACCGATGCGCGCCGCGCAGCACGGCATCCTTGTCGGTCGCCAGGTTGATGACGCAGTTCGAGACGATGATGTCGAACGATCCGGGTTCCAGATCCAGTTCCTCCAGCTTCTCGATATAGCCGTGATGGAATTCCACATTGCTTTTGGCGTGCCCAAAGGCTTGGGCGTGATAGTCCTGATGCGCGCGGGCAACGTCCAGTTGTTCGGGTGTCATGTCCACACCGACGACCCGGCCTTTTTCACCAACCATGGCAGACAGCGCATAGACGTCGCGCCCCGCACCACAGCCAAGATCGAGGATCGACATGCCCTCGAGATCCAGAGGCGCGATCAGACCGCACCCGTAATATCGGGTCAGCACATCGTCATGAATCCTGGACACTATCCGCTTGAGATGATCCGGCATGTCGTCCGGCGTGCAACAGGCGTTGGTCTGCAAGTCCGCACTGCTTTGCAGGACTTCACCGTAATAATTCCGTACCGAATCGTGTTTCATCGCTGCTTCCCCGTCATGCGTGTCTGTACGCAGCTAGTGCAGCGGCCTTGCATTCGCAATCCGGCCACGGTCGTTCTGACGAAAGCGTGAGTGTTCCTGCGCCCAACTACTCCAGCAACTCAAAGTCCACATCGGCACGGACAACGCCGTTCACCTGAACCTCAAGCCGATGCGCGCCGGGGATCAGCCTGAAGGTAGACGCATCACCCTTCAGCCTGTGACGCTTGGCCAACGTGAGCCTGCCGTTGCTCAAAGCCGCCTGTTTCAGCTTGTACACCTTAGGTGATGTTTTTCCCGCAGGGCGCTGAAAATAAATAATATAATCCACCAGAACCGGTTGTTTCCCTACCCCGGTCAGATCAACGGAAAACTCCAGCGCTTCGCCGATACGGGCCTCGGAACTCAGATCAATTGTCACGGCGATATCCGCATCTGGGTCATATCCCAGCATCTTCATCGCCTCTGGGTGCCCGGCCTTGACTAAACCGCGCAACGTATGAGAGGTCATCCACTCCAGCTCTGCCGCGGTCTGTCGCGCCTCGGTGCGCCACTTGTCCAGACGCCCAAGCACCAGGCCCGGGTCTTTCTTGGCAATATCATTCAAATGGTTGGCCACCGACCGCGTGACATACCGGGTCGGATCGCCGTGCAACCTGTCCAACAGCGGCAACGGGTCCGTCAGACCCAGACCGATGCCCTGCCCCCATGGCAGACGGGGCCGCGTTCCCTCGCTGACCAATCGGCGCACGTGATAGCTGCCGTGGGTGCACCAGTCCTGCATCCGCCCAAGCACCTTGTCCGGGGCATGGTTCAGAAAAGGCCGAATGGCCCATTCCATCGAAAACCGCTGCGTCAGCTCCTCCAACACATCCAGAGACAGATCGACGTGATCCAGCCCGATGGCCGCGACCCATTCACCCAGCGGCGCGAAAATGAAATCGCCGAAATCATCATCCGATCTGGCAGGGTCCAGCGGAGGCGGCAAAGACCGCAAAATCACCGGGGCGACTGTCGGCAAGTCGCCCGGCACGGCCTGTTGCAGGCATGTCGCGATCCAGCTCATACGCTGTTTCAGTTCCAGTTCAGGCAGGCGCGACATGACCTGTGCCTGAAACGCAGAGGCGTCGAAACCCGGTTCAGCATCCAAGAACAAGGCGCTGAGAAAACTGACCTTTTCAGCATTGAACAACTGATCTTTCAACGAAAACCCCTGCGCCATGATCACATCGTCAGGTTGGTCGCACCGCCGTCCAGCAGGATATTCTGGCCAACGATGAAGCCCGCATGTTGCGAACACAGAAACGCGCAGGTCGAACCAAACTCCTGCCGTGAACCATAGCGTCTGACCGGGATCGTCGCCGCACGGTTGGCACGCGCTTCGTCAATCGAAATACCCTGTTGCGCCGCCACACCGCTGTCCAGAGAATCCGCCCGGTCCGTGGCGTGGATGCCCGGAAGCAGGTTGTTGATGGTCACCCCGTGTGGCGCCACCTGACGCGAGGTTCCGGCCACATAGCCCGTCAGACCTGTACGCGCCGCGTTTGACAGACCCAGAACCGCAATTGGCGCACGCACGGATTGCGAGGTGATATTCACCACCCGGCCCCAACCCTTTTCCATCATTCCGGGAAGCAGGGCCTTCATGAATGCAATCGGCGTCAACATGTTGGCATCCAGCGCCTTGATGAAATCATCGCGCTCCCAGTCCGACCACGATCCGGGTGGCGGTCCACCGGCATTTGTCACAATAATATCAACGCCCTGCGCGGCCTCGATCACCTGCGCCTGACCGTCGGGGGTGGTCACGTCGCAAGCCACGGTCTGCACCTCGACGCCGTGTTCTGACCGAAGGCGTGCGGCTTCAGCCTCCAACACTTCGGGGCCGCGTGCGTTCATCACCAGATTCACGCCAGCCTCGGCAAGCGCCTCGGCGCAGCCAAGACCCAATCCTTTGCTGCTGGCACAGACCAGCGCGCGTTTTCCTTGAATTCCCAGATCCATCGGATCCTCCCTGTCAGTCATCGCCGCATGTCTAGCACCGGCCAGACAGGGAAGACCAGAAACGGATCGTCGATCAATAGAAGAACTCTTCCCGGATGATCTTGCCGTCGGCGACGTGATAGACACCCACTTCGCGCATATCGAACGCTTCGCCGGTTTCCTTCACGGTGCCCTGCACTTCGAAAATCACGGCAAAACGGTCTTCGCCATGAGGAAGCGGATCGCTGACAGACGCACTGGACACTTCATGAGCGCTTTCCCACCACTCATGCTTGCCACGGATGGCGTCGATCCCTTTGGTTTCCCGACCCATTCCCTGAAAATCCTGCCCTTCGACCGACACCGCATCCGGCGCATACAGCTTGGACAGGTTTTCCTTGGCCCGGTCTTCCCGGCAACCAGCCACGAGTTCATCTGCAATCTCTTTCAAATTCATTGATCCACTCCATCATTTGTTCACTATATGTTCTTTTTGCCACAGACCCATGATTCGTACCAGACCCTTTGTCTTGCTTCGGCAGGATTCCCCGCATATACGCGCGCTCATGCTTGATACCTCGAACCAACCCACCCTGCCGCCCGAGATCGCCCGACGCCGGACGTTCGCCATCATCTCGCACCCGGATGCGGGCAAGACGACGCTGACGGAAAAGTTCCTGCTGTACGGGGGCGCGATCCAGATGGCCGGTCAGGTGCGTGCCAAGGGCGAGGCGCGGCGGACCCGGTCGGACTTCATGCAGATGGAAAAGGATCGCGGCATCTCGGTCTCGGCTTCGGCGATGTCGTTCGACTATGGCAACTTCCGGTTCAACCTTGTGGATACACCCGGCCACAGCGATTTCTCGGAAGACACCTATCGCACGCTGACAGCCGTGGACGCGGCCGTCATGGTGATCGACGGCGCGAAAGGTGTGGAAAGCCAGACGCAGAAACTGTTCGAGGTCTGCCGCCTGCGCGATCTGCCGATCCTGACCTTCTGCAACAAGATGGACCGCGAAAGCCGCGACACGTTCGAGATCATCGACGAAATTCAGGAAATGCTGGCCATCGACGTCACGCCCGCCGCCTGGCCCATCGGCGTGGGGCGCGACTTCATCGGCTGTTATGACATGCTGCGCGACCGGCTGGAACTGATGGACCGCGCCGACCGCAACAAGGTGGCGGAAAGCATCGAAATCAACGGGCTGGACGACCCCAAACTGGCCGAGCATGTGCCTGCCGAATTGCTGGGCAAACTGCTGGAAGAGGTCGAGATGGCGCGCGAATTGCTGCCTGCGCTTGACCCGCAGGCGGTACTGGAAGGCCACATGACCCCGATCTGGTTCGGTTCGGCCATCAACTCGTTCGGCGTCAAGGAACTGATGGAAGGCATCGGCGCCTATGGCCCGCAGCCACAGGTTCAATCCGCAGAACCCCGCCAGATTTCCCCCGACGAAAAGAAAGTTTCAGGCTTTGTGTTCAAGGTTCAGGCCAATATGGACCCCAAGCACCGCGACCGGGTGGCCTTTGTCCGTATGGCCAGCGGTCACTTCAAGCGTGGCATGAAGCTGACCCATGTGCGGTCGAAAAAGCCGATGGCGATCTCGAACCCCGTATTGTTCCTGGCCTCTGACCGCGAGTTGGCGGAAGAGGCCTGGGCCGGTGACATCATCGGCATTCCCAACCACGGGCAGCTGCGCATTGGCGATACGCTGACCGAAGGCGAAGCGCTGCGGGTGACCGGCATCCCGTCGTTTGCGCCGGAACTGCTGCAAGGCGTCCGCGCGGGCGACCCGATGAAAGCCAAGCATCTGGAAAAAGCCCTGATGCAATTCGCCGAGGAAGGTGCGGCCAAGGTGTTCAAGCCTTCGATCGGCTCGGGCTTTATCGTGGGGGTCGTGGGTG
The DNA here is from genome assembly GCF_013110635.1 of Ruegeria sp. HKCCD6604. Lineage (NCBI taxonomy): Bacteria > Pseudomonadati > Pseudomonadota > Alphaproteobacteria > Rhodobacterales > Roseobacteraceae > Ruegeria > Ruegeria sp. HKCCD6604. The sequence continues at coordinate 600,281 of NZ_WVQW01000001.1, forward strand.
CATTGCAGTTCGAAGTGCTCGCCAGCCGGATCGAGATGGAATATGGCCTGCCGGTACGGTTCGAGGCATCGCAGTTCACCTCGGCCCGCTGGGTCAGCGGTGACAAGGCCGAAGTCGAGAAATTCGTGGGCGCCAACAAGCAGCACATCGCGCATGATCATGACGGCGACATCGTCTATCTGACCCGCCTGCAATGGGATATCGATCGGGTGGTCCGTGACTATCCCGCGCTGAACCTGACCGCGACAAAAGAGATGATGACCTGAGGCAACTGTCTGATTGCACAGGCAGGTTTGGCTGTGCAATCCTGCGCGCATGAGTGACGACGAACTGACCTATCCCGGTGGCCTGCCCGACATGCTGGACAGCTATGAGAACCGGCGCAGCCCGTTTCAGTTCGGCACCCTGACCCTGCCCGAGCTTGACGTCGATCTGGATGATCTGGCCAAACGCATCGTGCCCGACACCGCCACCGAATTGCCACCCGGGCGCAGCACCACCTGGGATCGCAAACGCGTTCAGATCGCGCGGGAATTCGTCGGAAAGTCAGAGCTTGCCTTCCTGAACGCCCAGCTGATCTCGAATCTCAGAAAACGCTCCTTTCCGCGTCAGGCCCCTGCGCTGTTCTGCCGGTTGTGGGACGAACAATCCGACCATCTTCTTTCCGCCCTCGACCTGCGTTGGCTGGTATCGTCTGTTCAGACCTTTGCGGATCACGGTCAGACGCCGACACAGCGCGAGGTCGGACATGCCTTGCGCGTGTTCTTCAGCATGATGAAGCTGTATGAGTTCGAGCGGCTCTTCTCGGGGCTGGCCCCGGAAACGCCGTTTCAGTTCAAGGACAGGAACCACGTCCCGCTGCCCTATCAGATGAAAGGCTTTTCCTTTGAAAAAGGCGGGCTTGACGTCAATCTCATCGCTCCGATCTGGACCAAGGCGATGAACGATCCCACGATTGCACCGCTGGTGGATCACCTGATGATCCAATTGAACAAGGACCCAGGTGGAGTTTTTCGACGCCTGAAACGCATGCGCGACACCCGCGCACCGCGCAAATGACCACCTGGGGCATTGTTTCCATGGTCCGGGGGCCAACCGAAGACGTCCTTCGGTTCGTGGCCCATCACCTCGAACTGGGGGCAGATTTCATGTATGTCTACATGGACGAACCCAACCGCCGCACGTTCAGAGCGCTGAGAATGCATCCCAAGGTCCGGGTCCGTAACTGTGATGACGCCTTTTGGGAAAAACGCGGACGCGCACGACCGGAAAAGCATCAGGTGCGCCAGTCGGTTCACGCCACTTTTGCCTATCGAAACACCCGGCTGGATTGGTTGACACATATCGATGTGGATGAGTTTCTTTGGCCGGCGGCGCCCATTTCTGATGTTCTGCGCGATGTCCCAGACACGGTTCCCGCGGTGCGTGTCCGCCCGTTGGAGGCCTTGGCCGGGGGCGATGACCTGTACAAAGCTCATATTCCGCATGGCCCGAACCGCGAATCGCTGGTCGAGACCATTTACCCGAATTACGGCGCCTTCGTCATGGGCGGTTTCCTGAGTCATGTTCAGGGAAAGCTGTTCGTGCGCACCGGGTTGAAAAACCTGAGCATCCGCATCCACAACCTGTTTCAGAACAAGGTGCTGCTGCCCTGCAAATACGAACTTCCGCAGATCGATCTGTGCCATCGTCATGCCCCGGACTGGGACCACTGGATAGCGCACTACCAGTTCCGCATGGATCGTGGCTCGTATCAGGCCGGCATGGCTCCGAATGTTCCGCGCGAACAGGGGGGGCTGAGCAAGAACGAACTGCTCAATTGGATCGAGGCCGAACAGGGCATGGTCGGGCTGCGTGCGTTCTACAATGAAATGAGCGGCGCGGACGCAGAGGTGCGCGCCAACCTGGAACGCCACGGCCTGCTGCGCCACCGCCCTTTGAACCTGGACGAAAAACTACAGAAACACTTCCCCGGAAGTTGCTGAATTGTTGCTGAAATTCACCGCAGACAAAAGGCAGGGTCAGGTGAAATTCTCTTCATTTGACCCCGATCAACGTTTTTGTTATGTCCGCGTACAAGCCGAAATGTCGCATTACGCGCATGGCCATCCGGGCCCGGCACATCTTTGACGCGCGGGCCAGGTCAAGTGTCCGCAAAAACCGGACATACATGACAAAATTCAACGAACTGAACCTGAACCCGAAGGTCCTCAAAGCCATTGAAGAGGCCGGATACGAATCCCCCACTCCGATCCAGGAAGGCGCGATTCCGCCCGCTCTGGAAGGCCGTGATGTCTTGGGGATTGCCCAGACCGGCACTGGCAAGACCGCCAGCTTCACACTGCCGATGATCACCCTGCTGGCCCGTGGCCGCGCCCGCGCGCGCATGCCGCGCTCGCTGGTGCTGTGTCCGACGCGGGAACTGGCCGCCCAGGTGGCCGAGAATTTCGACACCTATACCAAACACCTAAAACTGACCAAGGCGCTGTTGATCGGCGGTGTCAGCTTCAAAGAGCAAGAGGCCCTGATCGATCGCGGCGTCGACGTTCTGATCGCCACTCCGGGCCGCCTGCTGGACCATTTCGAACGTGGCAAGCTTCTGCTTACCGGTGTTCAGATCATGGTGGTGGACGAAGCCGATCGGATGCTGGATATGGGCTTTATTCCTGATATCGAACGCATCTTCTCGCTGACGCCGTTCACGCGGCAGACATTGTTCTTCTCGGCGACCATGGCTTCCGAGATCGAGCGCATCACGGATACTTTCCTGTCCGCCCCTGCCCGGGTTGAAGTCGCCCGGCAAGCGACCGCATCCGAGACGATCGAACAGGGCGTTGTCATGTTCAAAGGCGGCCGTCGGGACCGTGAAGCAAGCCAGAAACGCAACGTGCTGCGCGCCTTGATCGACGCAGAGGGCGAAAAGTGCACCAACGCAATCATCTTCTGCAATCGCAAGACAGATGTCGATATCTGCGCGAAATCGCTGAAGAAATACGGCTATGACGCTGCCGCGATCCATGGCGATCTGGACCAATCGCAGCGGATGAAGACGCTGGACGGGTTCCGCGACGGATCATTGCGTCTGCTGGTTGCGTCCGACGTCGCTGCGCGCGGTCTGGATGTTCCAGCCGTCAGCCACGTGTTCAATTTCGACGTCCCCGGCCACCCCGAGGATTACGTGCACCGTATCGGCCGCACCGGTCGCGCCGGGCGCGAAGGCAAGGCCATCACGATCTGCTCGGTCCGCGATGAAAAAGCCCTGGCTGCGATCGAAAAGCTGATCCAGAAGGACATCCCGCGCATCGACAATCCGGTCAAGGAAGAGCCCAAGCCTGAAAAGCCGAAGCCCGAGAAAAAAGCCCGGGACTCCGAAGCCAAGAAAGACACCCGGAAAGAGCGAGAGCCCAAAGGGCGTGGCCGCGGGCGCAAGGAAGACAATGGCCGGGCCGTGGTGGGTATGGGCGATCACCTGCCCAGCTTCATTGCCCTGAGCTTTGACGAGCGTCGTGCTGGCTAAATCGCCAGCACCAAGGCCAGTATCGAGACACCCAACAGCAACATCCCGGCGATTTCTCGCCGGGTGATCGTCTCGCGGAAAAACAGGATCGAGGCCATCAGGCTGAAGATCAGCTCTACCTGCCCCAGCGCTTTGACATAGGCTGCGTTTTGCAGTGTGAAGGCCCAGAACCAACAAAACGAACCACTCAGACTGGTCAGTCCGACAAACACGCCGGTGGATCGGGTTTGCCACACCGCGCGCAGTTCGGCCCGGTCGCGCCACAACAGCCACAGGCCCATGCTGACAAACTGAAACGTCACGACGGCGGCCAGGGTGATCAGTGCGCGGAACCAGGCGTCGGCATCACCCAATTGCAACGAGGCCCCGCGATAGCTGACGGCGGAAAATGCAAACAATACCCCTGATCCAAGCCCCAATTGGGACGCGCGGTTGGTCAGATGCCGCCACCAGGCGCCGCCTCCTCCGGGGGTTTTCGACAGCAAAAGCACCGCCATCAACCCCAACAGGATCGCAACCAGCGCGCCGCTGGAAACGCTGTCGCCCAAAACCAGAAAGCCGACGATCGCGGTCTGAATGACTTCGGTTTTCTTGAAGGTGATCCCGACCGCAAAGTTTCGTTGTTTGAACAACGCCACAACACAGATCGTCGCCAGGATTTGCGCCGTGCCTCCGATGACAGCGTACAGCCAGAACACTCCACCAATCGGAGGCAAGCTGGCGCCCGTTGTCAGCATCGCCACAAACAGCCCAGCAACGGCCAGCGGCATGGAATACGCAAATCGCGCAAAGGTCGCGCCGGCGGCAGACAGTTTCACGCGGCTCAAGGATTTTTGCAGCATGAACCGCACGGTCTGAAAACTGGCGGCGGCGATGGTGACAGGGATCCAGAGACTCATGTCACCCGTTGTGTCGCCAAATCAGTGCTTTGGCCAGAGCGGATGCGGAACCGGGTCCTTGGCGCGCAGCAGATACTGCCGGAAGATCTGTGCATAGGAGCGGTAAACATACGCCTCATTGCAGGCCAGATACCTGTCTTTGCCATCCCGATACAACGACGGCAGCCGATACCATGGCGCGGCGGGATTCATGTGATGAACAACATGCAGGTTGTTGTTCAGAAACAGAAACGCCAACGGCCCGCTGTCTTCGATAATCACGGTCCGCGCGCGAGACTTCTCGTGCGCGCGGTGTTCCAGAAACGTGCGGATCTTCAGCAATGCCAGCCCGATATAGGCCGAAATCAGATAGGCCCAGATCGGCATGGCCGATTGTGCAACGATCCACAGCACCGCAACCGCGCCGGGGATATGCAAAGCCCAGGCCAGCAGGATCGCCCTGTCGCCGCGCCGCAGCCCCCGCCATTCGTCGCGCAGAAACAGCACCTGCCCAATGGCCGGGCCCAGAACCATCCGCCCCAGAAGCGTGTTGTTCAGGGCCAGCACAGCCTGCACGCCACGCGGCAGGTCCGCCCAGACGTTGGGATCCAGATAGTTGGATTCGGGGTCGTCATACGGGTCGGTCAAAGTGGCATCCTGATGATGCGCCAAATGCAGATCGCGAAAACGGTTATACGGAATGGCCAGGGTCAGCGGCAGCGCCATCAGCGCCTCATTCAGCCATTTGGCTCGGAACGGGTGTCCGTGCAGGACTTCGTGCGTCAAAGACGAATGCAGGGCCGCAACAAAGCCCAAAGCCAGCACCGCCAACCACAGCGAAATATCCGCCAGCCAGAACAGCCCGAACAGCCATGCGGCATAGCATCCGACGATCAGGGCAAATGTACCCCATTCGGGCGACTTGGGTGTCGAGGGCTCAGCCATTGCGCCCCCAAGAAACTCCGGCCCAAATTCTTTCATAGACAATGTAAAGCGTCAGGCCGATGGCGGTATTCACCAGTGCCAATGCCCCGCCGACGGCGGCCGAGCCTGTGGCGATCAGGCCCACCAGAGTCATGGTGGCCAACCCCATGACATTCCACACGATTGCTTTCACGACCGATCTTCGCCGCGTTTCCATTCCGATCCCCATTCTTTTTGCTTTTACAAAGGGGTTACATTTCATTTCTCACGCTGAAAATTCTGAATATGATTAACAAAACTAATCATCTGTGATATTTTTCATCGCATGAAGGAAAACATCGACAAACGCGACCGCGCCGCTCAATTCCGCCTACGCCTTGCCCGCGCGATGGAGGACCGTCACGTCAGCCAAAGCGCGCTTGCGCGCCACATCGGCGTGGACCGTTCGACCGTTTCTCAGTTGTTGACCGGTCATGGCGCGCGTCTTCCCAACGCGCATGTTGTGGGTGGCTGTGCCGCGGCACTGGGTGTCTCGGCTGACTGGTTGCTGAGCCTGTCCGACAGACCGGAAAGCGCGGCAGAGATTTTGGCCAGTTCCCTGTCCTTTACGGAAGCCCCTCGCGCCCTTGTCGATGAGCGGATTTTCGACTGGCACAAAGAAGCCGCCGGGTACAAGATCCGCTATGTTCCGGCCACCCTGCCCGACATGCTCAAGACGCGCGCGGTGCTGGAGTGGGAATATGCCCCCCATCTGGGTCGCACGGCAGATCAGGCCATCGGTGCATCCGAAGACAGGTTGACCTGGATGCGCAGTGCGCAGTCTGATTACGAAATTGCAATGCCATTGTTCGAGATCGAAAGCTTTGCAAGCGGCACGGGGTATTACCAAGGCCTTTGCCCGGCGATTCGTCAGGAGCAGATCGATCATCTGCTGGAGCTGTGTGAACAGCTTTATCCCCGAATGCGTATCTATCTGTTCGATGCCAAACGGCTTTATTCGGCCCCTGTAACGATTTTTGGGCCGCTGCTGTGCGTTTTTTACGCAGGCAGTCACTATATGGCGTTCCGTGACCGGGACCGGATCGAGACGTTTTCACGGCACTTCGACACACTTGTGCGCGAGGCCGATGTGGCCGCCCGCGATTTCCCCGACCACTTGCGACAACTCAGAACGGCAGTATCCGGCAAGAATTGATGCAGCGGCGCAAAACCTGTGCTATCGTCCCTTGGCGCGAACCAACGGGCATTCCGATCACAAACGGAGGACCACAGGAATGGACGCAATTCAAACCGCTCAATACGCGCGCGCGCTGTATGCCGCGCACGGAGACCGGGCCGAGGCGGAAGCCGCGCAGAAAATGCGCGAATGCGAAGCCGCCGGAAACCAGAAAGAGGCGCAGGATTGGCAGGCGGTCCGTCAGACCATCCGCCAGATCCGGGGACCAAATCAGGGCTGACCTACAGTTTCGGGTCGGGGTTGACCGTGTGCCCATCCACCGCAATCACCTGCCCAGACACCAGCCGTGCTGCGTCTGAAGCAAGAAAGACGGCCATATTGGCGATATCCTGCGCTTCCACAAAGCGCCCCATAGAGGTGCCCGAGGCATAGCCCTGATAGACCTCATCGCGGGTCATGCCTTTCGCAGCTGCCTCTCGGGCCAAGACACCTTCCATACGCGGGCCTTCCACGGCACCCGGGCAAATGGCGTTTGCGCGAATGCCCATCGGCCCAAGTTCCATCGCCAGCGTTTTCATCAACCCTATGACCGCCCATTTGGCCGAGGCATAGGGCGCTCGGAACGGATAGCCGTACTGACCAGCTGTCGAAGAGGTCAAAATGATGCTGCCCGCCCGCGCCGATTTCATCATAGGGGCCGCGTGCTTGGCGGCCAGAAAGGCCCCGTCCAGATTGACCGCGACGCAGGCGCGCCATGCATCCAGATCGATATCCTCGATCGCGTTGGTCGGCCCGGCGACTCCGGCATTTGCGCACAGAACATCCAGCCCGCCTGCGGCCCCGACAGCCTGAAACACCGCGCTCATGTCGGCCTCATTTGTCACATCAGCCCTGTGCGCCACCCAATGGTCGGGCAAGATATCCAGGGCTGACTGGTCAATATCCGTTACCCAGACATCATAACCAGCAGCGTCAAACGCCGCGGCCATGGCATGACCGACACCCGATGCCCCGGCCGTTACCAATACGCGCCTGGTCACGATGGCTTCCGAATGGCGGCACCCGCCCCTTCAGGGTAAGGCAAACCGGCCTGTGCCTCGGCAATCCGCGCCATCGCTGCTTCGATCTTGGGCGACGGCGGGCTGGGACGGCGGGTTTCAAGACTGACATGCAGCAGAAAGCTCTCGCCCGTGGCCAACAGCTTGTCACCTTCATACATGCTGTGAAAGACATGCAGCTTCTTGCCCTGCCCCAACAGCATCTGCGTGCGCACGTCGATCTTCGCCCCTGCATGGACTTCGTCGATGTAACGGATGTGGTTTTCGGCGGTGAAATAGCTGCCACCCGACGCGATATACTCCATATCGCAACCGATGATCTCCATGAAACGGTCCGTGGCGGCCGCAAAGGCTTCCAGATACTTGGCTTCGTTCATATGGCCGTTGTAATCCGTCCAGTCCAACGGAACGGCGCGGGACAGGGTCAGAATCGGCTGGCTCAGATCCGCCTGATCCAGCGACGGCAGGGCACCCGGTTTCAACAGCGCATCATGCTGGTTCAGCACCGCCCCCGCACCATAGTTCTGCGCCTTGAGGGCACGCATCATGCCAACAAGGTTGTTGTCGCGAATGCGCTCCAGTTCACGGATCGAATGCATCCCTGATTGCGCGTCCGACTGATCCGCGATCAGGTCGACCAGTTCATCGGTGAATTCCGGCACGTCCATCAGCTTGGTCCAGGGCCATTTCAAGGCTGGCCCGAACTGAGCCATGAAATGTCGCATTCCCGCTTCACCTCCGGCCACGCGATAGGTTTCGAACAATCCCATCTGCGCCCAGCGGATGCCAAAGCCCATCCGGATCGCCTCGTCGATCTCTTCGGTCGTGGCGATGCCATCCTTGACCAGCCACAGCGCCTCGCGCCAGACCGCCTCAAGGAACCGGTCGGCGATATGCGCGTCGATCTCTTTCTTGACATGCAGCGGAAAGAATCCAACCGAGGTCAGCAATTCCCTGGCCCGCTCAATCATCTGCGGTGGGTTTTTGTCGGTCGGCACCAGCTCGATCAGCGGCAGCAGATAGACTGGATTGAACGGGTGCGTCACGACGATCTGTTCGGGCCGCAAAGCACCGTCCTGAAGCTCCGATGGTTTGAACCCGCTGGTCGATGACCCGATGATCGCGTCTGGATCACAAGCTTCCTGCAAGCCCTTGTAAACCTTCAGCTTCAAATCCAGCCGCTCTGGCACGCTTTCCTGGATCCACGTCGCGCCCTGTACGGCGTCGGCCATGTCGTCATGAAAGCTCAGCGCGCCCTCGGCCGGCAACGGAACGTCACTCAGCCCCGGCAGGGATCGCCGCGCATTGTCCAGTACTTCGCCTATTTTGCGTTCTGCTTCGGGGTCCGGGTCGAACACCCGAACGTCCCAGCCATTGAGCAGGAACCGTGCGGCCCATCCGCCGCCGATGACACCGCCCCCAATAATTGCTGCCGTCTTTGTCATGCTGTCCTCTAATCGATACAGATTACCTGCGCGCGCGCCGTCTCATCCAAATGCGGAATGCATCCGAATTTCGGCGTCACCGCGCTGCATTGTTTGGTGTCCGACAGGCAGAACCCTGCGCAGTCAGAGGCTTTTTCACAGGAGTTTCCAGCGTCGGGCAAAGGTTCAAAGCAGATAAACTGCCGTATCCGCCCGCCCATCTCATAGCTTCCCCCTTTGGCTTCGCAGTCCTTGCGGGCCAAAGGGTCTTCCGCGGTCTGTGCCACCCCGACCCGGGGCAGACATACGGCCAGAACCGTCGCGCAGATTACAAGCACCGATCGCATTGCTCACTTCCTTTTGCTGGCCCCCCTGCACTTACCGGTCATGGCAAGGGACGCAAACAGGTCAACCTTTGGGAGCCCGTTTGACCAGCCCCAACTTCTCGCGCACCTCGGCCGGCCCGATCACCCGCGCGCCCATGTTCTCGATGATGGTGCCTGCGCGTTCGACCAGTTGCCAGTTTTCGGCCAGCACACCCTTGTCCAGCCACAGGTTGTCCTCGAGCCCCACGCGCACATTGCCGCCCGCCAGCACCGAGGCCGCCACATAGGCCATCTGATGCCGCCCCAGCGAGAACGCGCTGAAGGTCCAGTCATCGGGCACGTTGTTCACCATCGCCATGAAGGTGTTCAGATCATCCGGCGCCCCCCACGGCACGCCCATGCACAGTTGAACCAGGGCGTTGGGTTCCAGAATTCCCTCTTTCACCAGTTGCTTGGCAAACCACAGATGGCCGGTGTCAAAGGCCTCGATCTCGGGTTTCACGCCCAGATCGGTCATCATCTGCCCCATCGCTCGCAACGCGCCGGGCGTGTTGGTCATGACGTAATCCGCCTCGGCAAAGTTCATCGTGCCGCAATCCAGCGTGCAGATTTCGGGCAGGCATTCGGCCACATGCGCCACGCGTTCGGTCGCGCCAACCAGATCGGTTCCAGCCTCGGCCAATGGCAACGGGTTTTCGATACCGCCGAACACCATGTCTCCGCCCATGCCAGCCGTAAGGTTCAGCACTGCGTCCACCTCGGCATCCCGAATCCGATCGGTCACCTCACGATACAGCGCCAGATCGCGCGACGGGGCACCTGTTTCGGGGTCGCGCACATGGCAGTGCACCACGGCCGCACCCGCCTTCGCGGCAGCAATCGCACTGTCGGCAATTTGCTTCGGTGAACGCGGCACATGAGGGCTTCGATCCTGCGTCCCGCCCGAGCCGGTCACGGCGCAGGTGATGAAGACTTCGCGGTTCATTTCCAGAGGCATGGCGTTTTCCCCAAGTTATACCCGGTTTTGCCTTGGGTTTTCCCCAGGCTTCTCCCCGGATTCCGATTTGCGTTCTGCCCCGACTCTGGCGCAGCCTTGGGAAAACCACTTGGCAGAATGCGAATCGAACTTGATGCAATCCGCAAAAAACATACTGCAACCCGAACATCGGGCCCTGAAAACCGCCGTTCTGGTGCTGGACGAATGCAACACGCTCAGCTTCGCCTCGGCGGTCGATCCGATGCGCGCGGCCAACCGTCTGGCGGAACGGCCCGCCTTTGACTGGGACTATGTGACCGCCACAGCCGAACCCGCGATGCTGACCAGCGCCTTGCAAGTACCCGGCATCCCGCTCGCTCGCCTGCAAGGTTGCGACCTAATGATTGTCGTCGCGGGCTTCCAACTGGCCCGCCACGCCACCCCCAGCCTGCTGGCCGGGCTGCGCCGCATTGCCGGTACCGGGGCGACGATGGCCGGGATTGACGGCGGCCCCTGGCTGCTGGCCGAGGCCGGGCTGCTGGACGGCCACCCCGCGACGACCCACTGGGAAGACCTGGAAAGCTTCGCTTCCCGCTTCCCCGACGTCGAAGTGCGCCCCGACCGTTTCACCGTCTCGGACAGTCGCCTGACCTCTGGCGGCGCGATTCCCGCTGTCGAGATGATGCTGCACATCATCGCCGCCCGTCATGGCGCGGGTTTCGCCTCCCGTGTCTCGGGCCTGTTCCTCTATGATGGCGCGCCGGACCCGGGCAAACCGCAAAGCCGCACCGGCGTCCCACATCGCCACACCGCGCTGACGGCAAAGGCGAATTCGTTGATGCAGGCATCCTTGGATGACCCCCTGCCACTGGCCCATATCGCAGACCAGCTGGGCACCAGCCCGCGCACCCTGCAACAACAGTTCCGCTTGCGCCTGAACACCACGCCGCAGGATCACTATCTGCAACTGCGCCTGGCCGAGGCCCGCCGTCTGGTCACTGACACCGACCTTCCATTGATGGATGTCGCGCTGGCCACCGGTTTTGCCTCGCAATCCAGTTTCGCCCGCGCTTTCCGCACCGCGCATGGCCAATCTGCCCGCGACCTCAGGCAAGAGCGCGCGCACCCCACCCATCACTGACCGGATCCAACTTCATCTGGCCAGAAATATCCCGGGGGAGGCACGCGCAGCGTGCCGGGGGCAGAGCCCCCTCGCCTCAGTACGGCATCGGGCGCGCCTTGTGGACAGCGTCCAGCTCGGCCAGCAACTCCTTTGACAACGTCAAATCCGCACCGGCCAATACGTGTTCAAGCTGCGCGACCGTGGTCGCGCCAAAAATCGCCGACATCATGAATGGTCGCGAGCGGCACCAGGCCAACGCCATATGGGTCGGATCCAGGCCATGTCGCGCGGCAACATCCAGATAGGCCGCGACCGCATCAAACACCCGGTCAGACTTGCGCCCGCCCAATTGAGGTGAAAGCGACATACGTGAGCCGTCCGGCACGGCCCCGCCCTGGTATTTCCCGGTCAGCAGCCCGGTGCCCAGGGGTGAAAACGCCATCAGGCCGACATCTTCATGTACGCTCAGCTCGGCCATGTCGGTATCGAACAGACGGCACAGCAACGAATACTCATTCTGTACGGACGCCGCACGCGGTGTGCCCGTCTGCTCGGCCAGTCTCAGCCATTGCGCCGTACCCCATGCGCTTTCATTCGACAGGCCAAAAGCGCAGATGTTGCCTTTGTCCACCTGAACCTGCAAGGCCTCCAGACACTCCTGCATATTTTCCAGAACGTCCGCGGTATTGTGGCCCGAAGGCGCATAATCCCAGTTTTGACGGAACATATAGCTGCCGCGATTGGGCCAGTGGAACTGGTAGAGATCGATGTAATCCGTCTGCAAACGCCGCAAAGACCCTTCGATGGCCTCGGGAATGGTCTTGGCGGTGATCGGCGCACCGTCGCGAACATATGACAGCCCCTCACCCGAATGCTTGGTCGCCAGTACGAAATCCGCCCGGCGCGACGAATTTGCAGCGTTCCAATTTCCAAGAATTTCTTCGGTACGACCAATTGTCTCTTTGGCGACAGGATTCACGGGATACATCTCGGCGGCATCCACAAAGTTGATCCCCGCATCCAGCGCCATGTCCATCTGCCGGTGCGCATCCGCTTCCGAGGTCTGTGACCCGAACGTCATCGTCCCGAGGCAAAGATCGCTCACGACAATCCCGGTGCGGCCCAGAGGCTTCATCTGCATCCTCAAATCTCCTGATAAATGGCACGGCCGGTCAGGCTTCGGCCTTCTTTTCCCACCGCCCGGTTTCTTCCGACCAGTATTGCGCGGCGCATCCGGCGCCGGTCAGCGTCTTCCACTGCCCGCGCGCGTGCTGTACGGCCATGTCGTCATTGCCGTCGAACAGAATGCAAACCCGCTCCAGGGCCGACACCTCTTCGGGTTCGACCGGCGCGCCGTCCACCGCCATGACACACACCGCGCCGTTGGGGGCCTCGGCGCTGGTGGTCAGAAGGATCGGCTGCTCGGCGTCATGCGGGCCGCCTTCGCGACCATGCGGCAGGAACCCGTCCTCGGGGCCCAGCCACAGCTTTTCATCCAGCCAGTCCATCCGTGCGGGATCGGTGCCCCGCACGGCAATCTTCCACCCGGCCTGTCGCGCCTTGTCCAGCAGCACAGGCAAGGTGTGCTCCAGCGGCTGGCGGGTCAGATGGTAGAAATAGACGGCACCCATTCGCTTACTCGAAATTGTCCTGCACGAACCGGCTCAGCGCGCGCACACCCCAGCCCGTGGCACCTTTGGGCGCATAGGATGTCTCGGACGACACCGAGGCCACACCCGCGATATCCAGATGGATCCAGGGCGTATCCTCTTTCACGAAACGTTGCAGAAACTGCGCCGCCGTGATCGAGCCCGCCGGACGGCCACCGACGTTCTTCATGTCGGCGATGCGCGATTTGAGCAGCTTGTCATAGGCATCGCCCAACGGCATCCGCCACGCGCCTTCATCCTCGGCCCGGGCCGATTTCAGGAAGGCGTCACAGAATGTGTCATTGTTGGAAAACACACCTGCATTCTCATGACCCAGCCCGATGATGATCGCCCCGGTCAGGGTGGCCAGATCGATCATGCCCACCGGATTGAACCGCTCCTGTGCGTACCACATCACGTCGCACAGAACCAAACGGCCTTCGGCATCGGTGTTGATGATCTCGACCGTGTCGCCCTTCATCGACTTGACCACATCGCCCGGACGGGTGGCATTGCCCGAAGGCATGTTCTCGACTAGCCCGACAAGGCCCACCACATTGGCCTTGGCCTTGCGCTTGGCCAACGCGCGCATCGTGCCCGCGACAACACCGGCACCGCCCATGTCCATGGTCATGTCTTCCATGCCACCGGCCGGTTTCAGCGAAATGCCCCCTGTGTCGAAAACCACGCCCTTGCCCACCAAAGCCAAGGGCGCATCGTCCTTGTCGCCGCCATTCCAGTGCATCACGACGACTTTGGACGGGCTGGCAGAGCCCTGCCCGACGCTCAGCAAAGTGCGCATGCCCAGTTCAGCCAGCTTGTCCTCTTCCAGAACTTCGACTTCCAGGCCCAACTCCTGCATCTCGACAAGACGATCGGCAAATTCCGTGGTCGTCAGAACATTTGCGGGTTCGTTGGTCAGATCACGCGTCATCCGCACGCCGTCGGCAATCGCGTATAGCGGTGCAAACTCTGCTTCGGCTTCCTTGGGTTTTGAATGTCCGATCGTAATTGAACCGCTGCCTTCGCTGTCCTTGGTTTTGTGCGCGTTGAAATCATAACTGCGCAGCACCATGCCAAGGGCCAGATTTTCGGTATGCGCCTGATTGCCGACCATCACCAGCATGTCCTTGCCACCTGCGGATTTGGCCAACGCGGCACCAGCCTTGCGGGCCTCGTCGGCTTCCGGGCGGCGCGGCAGCACGACGACGTCCAGCGCTTCGGCCGCCATCCCAGCCGGCCAGGCCATCGAGATAACATCGCCGGTCTTGGACTTTCCGAATTTCTCACTTTCGACAAGCCGCGCCACAGCGCCTTTCGTCAGACGATTGGCCCGACGCGCCGCAGGGTTCATTTTTCCGTCCGACGGAATGATGATGGCCACCCGCCCTTCGGCCTGCGCCATCGCATCCAAGTCAAACTCCTGAAAGCGGACCGGTATCAGACTGCTCATTGCAAACTCCTCGAATTCTGTTCCCCAAGACCTAGCCCGCGCCGCCCGACTTGACCAGATAGCAGTTTTCCCCGCGTTTCAATTGCAGTAAGGTCCCGAAAAAATAACCGGCAGGCTCGGGGGAGAAAGACGTGACACGAGAGGGCAGGCATACGCCGTCGCGCAGGAAGACATGCACGCGCGATTTCGGCCCGTTTTCCGGCGCAAAAGGCTTGGCGGGGGCAGTCTTGTGATCCTCGACCGCTATTTCGCCCGCCGCTTTCTACAGAGCTTTCTGGTCATCGGCGGTATTTTTCTGACCTTGATGATTCTCATCGATCTGATCGAACAGATCCGCCGATTTGACGACGTCGACCTGTCCTTCGGCCAATTGTTGCACCTGACGCTTCTGAACACACCGGCCGCCATTAGTGAAATGCTGCCCCTGCTGGTCATTCTGTCCACCATTGCCTTGTTCGTCGGGCTGGCGCGGACCTCTGAACTCGTGGTGACCCGCGCCACGGGTCGCTCGGGTATCCGCGCACTGGTCGCGCCAGCGGCGCTGGCCCTGATCATCGGTGCGCTTGCGGTGGCATTGCTGAACCCCATCTCTGCGGCCACATCCCAGGAATTCCAACGCCTGTCCGATTCCTATCGCAACAACGGCAGTTCAGCGCTTTCGATCAGCAGCGAAGGCCTTTGGCTGCGTCAATCGGCGGAAAACGGACAGGCCGTCATCCATGCCCGGGGCACCTCGAACGGGGATACGCTGGGCCTGGACGACGTGACCATCATCACCTTTGCGCGCGATGGCAAACCCACCCAGCAGATCGTCGCCGACAGGGCCGTGCTGGAAGACCGAAACTGGGTCCTGTCGCGGGCCAAGATCTGGAATTTGCAGAATGGGCAGAACCCCGAAACCAGTTCGGTGGAGCATGAACGGCTGGAGTTGCCGACCTCGCTGACCCGGCAGCGGATTCTGGACACTCTGGGGCAACAGGATTCAGTGTCGGTTTTTGACCTGCCGCAACTGATCAAGGATCTGCGCGAAGCCGGGTTTTCGACCAAGCAATATGAAGTCTGGTTGCAGGTGCAGCTGGCCCGGCCGTTCTTTCTGGTCTCGATGGTGCTGATCGGGGCTGCTTTCACCATGCGCCACGTTCGGTTCGGCGGTACCGGAATAGCAGTTTTGACGGCCGTACTGCTTGGCTTTGCCATCTATTTCGTCCGCAATTTTGCGCAAATCCTCGGGGAAAACGGACAATTGCCCGTCTATATCGCGGCCTGGGCGCCGCCCTTCGCCGCCATCTTGTTGTCCCTTGGCCTGCTTCTACACGCGGAGGACGGCTGATGCGGAGCATGATTTCCCTGCTGCTGACCAGCGCAATCGCGTTGTCGGCACCGACCGTTCTGGCGGCGCAAACCACGTCGGCCGAGCCTGACCCGCAAGCTGCGCAGTCACAGGCCGAACCCGCCCTTTTGGTTGCCGACAAAGTCTTTATTACACCCGACAGAAAACTGGTGGCCGAAGGCAATGTCGAAGCCTTTCAGGGCGATACCAAGCTGTCAGCCCAACGTGTCACCTATGACCGGGAAACCGGTGAGCTGACGCTCGAGGGACCTATTCGCATTGATCAGGGGGGCCAGTCGACCCTTCTGGCCGATTCCGGACAGCTGGACAGCGGTATCCAAAACGGTCTGCTGATCGGTGCTCGGATGGTTTTCGATCAGCAGATCCAGATTGCCTCGGTTCAGGCGAAACGGGCAGCGGGCCGCTATACGCAATTCAGCAAGGTCTCGGCCACTTCCTGCCATGTCTGCACCAATGGTAAGCCACCCCTTTGGCAGATCCGCGCCCGCAAGGTCACACATGACCAGTTGGAGCGGCAATTGTACTTTGAAGGCGCGCAGCTTCGCGTGCTTGATTATCCGGTATTCTATTTCCCGTATCTGCGCTTGCCGGATCCGACATTGGAGCGCGCAACCGGCTTTCTTGTGCCGTCGATCCGCAGCACCTCACAACTGGGAACGGGGGTTCAGGTTCCCTATTTCTTCAAGCTGGGGGACCACAAGGATCTGACCTTGACGCCGTACTTGTCGGGCAAGACCACGACGCTGGGGTATCGATATCGCCAGGCGTTCGTGAACGGGCGCATTCAGCTTGAAGGGGCCTATACCCGTGATGATGTCCAGCCCGATCAGGATCGCGGTTATCTGTTCGCCAGCGGTTGGTTCAACCTGAAGAACGATTTCCGGCTGACATTCGCTCTGCAAACCACCTCGGACGACGCCTATCTGGCGGACTACGGGCTGCCGGGCCTGGATCGTTTGCGCAGCGAGATAGCGCTGGAACGGATCAAACGCGACACCGCGTTCAAAACAAGCCTGATCCATTACAAAACACTGCGTGACAGTGAAAATCAGGACGAAATCCCATCCCGCGTCTTCGACCTGAATTATGAAAAGCGATTCTTCCCCGGCGCACTTGGCGGCGAGGTTCGGCTGGCTTTCATCGGTCACGCACATGAACGCACCAGCGACGCCGATATCGTTGGCCGTGACCTAGCAAGGGCAACTGTTGATGCCGAATGGTTGCGAAGCTGGACACTTGCATCGGGCCTGCGCGCGGACGCGACGCTGGGCGCATCGGTGGATACGTTCAATATTCGCCATGACAGCAACTTTCCCAGCAATGTGACCCGCTCGACGCCGCGCGCGGCGTTGACGCTTCGCTATCCGATGACCCGTCGTGAAAAGACCGGCGCGGTTCAGCTTCTGGAACCGATCGCACAGTTGGGATGGACCCATGTCTCGGACACTGATGTGCCAGATGATGAAAGCACGTTTCAGGAATTCGATCAGGGTAACCTGCTGGCCCTGTCCCGATTCCCTGCGGAAGATCAGCGCGAAGACGGTGCCACCGGGGTCATCGGCCTGAACTGGGCCCGCTATGGTGCAGACGGACAGCAGGCGCTTGTAACGTTGGGTCAGGTGTTTCGGGCGGATGCCGACCCGAATTTCACCCTGACGTCCGGGTTGCAGGGCACCACGTCCGACTTGCTGGTGGCGGGGCAAATCACCACGGCCAACGGTTGGTCACTCGGCGGGCGCGGTCTGATAGACAGCGATTTCAGTTTCGTCAAAGCTGAATTGCGCGGCGCCTGGGCATCCGAGTTTGCCGGCCTGTCCGGAAGTTATATCTGGCAGGAAGAGGATCCGGCGGAAAACATTGCGGATGAAATCTCGGAAATATGGCTTCTGGGCCGCTATCAAGTCGACCAGAACTGGCTTACGAATGCCGAGGCACGCTATGATCTGAACCAGTCAGAGCCAATCCGGTTGGGGCTTGGTGTAACCTACCAGAACGAATGTGTTCAGGTTAACATGTCCGTAAGCAGACGCTTTACTTCAACATCCACTATTGAGCCTTCGACAGAATTCGGCTTTACCCTATCGCTGACAGGATACGCCCTTGAAGGCGGTGGTAACACATACAAGAGAAAATGCAGTTGATATCAGGTTTCTCCAGGTTTCTTCGTTCCGGTTGGCACAAACCGGTCACGCCGGCACTGGCCGCCGTTTTCCTCGCTTTTTCAGCACTGCAGGTCAGCGCCCAGAGCCTGTTCTCGCCAGCGATCCGCGTGAATCAGGATATCGTCACCTGGTACGAACTGGAACAACGCCTGCAATTCCTGAATGTTCTGGGCCTGCCCGGCGGCAATGAAGCTGACGTCAGAGAAGCCCTGATCGAAGAAAAGTTGCGCAAGCAGGCCATGCGTGAAGCAGGCGTGGAAGCTGCGCCGGAAGCCGTACAACTGGGTATCGACGAGTTCGCCTCGCGCGGGCAATTGTCCACCGAACAATTCCTGCAACTTTTGGGTGAGGCAGGCGTCGACCCGGAAACTGTCCGTGATTACGTTGCAGATCAGCTGGCCTGGCGCGACTATATCAGCTCGCGCTATCTGTCGCAGGCCCGTCCGACCGAAGACGAGATTGATCGCGCGCTGGGACAAACCGGTGGCGGCGGCCTTCAGGTTTTGCTGTCCGAGATCATCATCCCGGTGAACCCGCAAACCGTTGCACAGACCGAATTGCTGGCGGAAGAAATCTCGCGACTTGAAACTATCGAAGCGTTTTCAGCCGCAGCGGCGCAATATTCCGGAGCGGCAACCCGCAACGAAGGCGGACGACTGGACTGGCTGAATATCTCCAACCTGCCGCCTGCCTTGCAGCCGGTTATTCTTGGGCTCCAGAACGGCGAGATCACCGACCCCATCAGTTTGCCAAACGCCGTTGCCCTGTTTCAGTTGCGCGGATTGCGCGAGGTGGCGACCGCTGCGCCGCGGATTTCCAAGCTAGATTATGCTGCCTATTACCTGCCGGGTGGTCGCAGCGCCGAGACCCTGGCACGGGCTGCCGCCCTGCGGGAGGAGATCGACACCTGCGATGACTTGTATGGAGTCGCCAAAGATCAACCCGTCGAAGTCCTGGACCGCATCGAAGCCAGCCCTTCAGAAGTACCACGTGATTTCGCCGTAGAACTGGCCAAGCTGGATCGCTTCGAGGTGTCAACAAACCTGACCCGTAACAACGGGCAGACGCTTGTGTTCTTGATGCTGTGCAACCGAGTCCGCGACCTGGGCGAAGACACCTCGCGGGCGGATGTCGCGAATGCACTGGCGCAGCAGCGGCTACAGGCCTTTGCGTCCAGCCTGGTAGAGCAGCTGCGGGCTGACGCCACCATTGTTCAAGAATGACACGCCCGATTGCGCTCAGCTGCGGTGAACCGGCCGGGATCGGCCCTGAAATCGCGGCCAAAGCGTGGGCCGAGCTGCGCCAAACCTGCCCGTTTTTCTTTATCGGCGATGCCAACCACCTGCCTGCTGGCACGCCCATTGCGAAAATCCAAACCGCTTCGGATGCTGTTGCAGTCTGTGATCAGGCCTTGCCCGTGCTGCAACTGAACTTCCCTGCTGCAAACATGCCCGGCCAGCCGGACCCAGCCAATGCCCCATCGGTGATCGATGCCATCGAAACCGGCGTAGACCTTGTAAATGGGGGCGCAGCGGCCGCTCTGTGCACCGCGCCCATTCACAAGAAGGCCCTGATCGACGGGGCCGGGTTTACCTATCCCGGCCATACCGAGTTTCTGGCTGCGCTGTCGGGCACCCGCCGGGTTGTCATGATGCTTGCCAGCGACCAGTTGCGGGTTGTCCCGGCGACAATCCACATTCCCCTGGCGCAGGTTCCCGCCGCGCTGACACCCGACCTGCTTCGCGAGACGATCGAAATCACCACGCGCGGTCTGCGCGACCAGTTTGGCATACAACACCCCCGCATCGCCATAGCCGGCCTGAACCCCCATGCCGGCGAAGGTGGCAAAATGGGCAGCGAGGAGCTTGACTGGATCGCCCCAATGCTGGCCGATCTGAACCCGGAAGCTGCGACCCTGACGGGCCCGCACCCTGCGGATACGCTGTTCCACGCCGCTGCCCGCGCCCGCTATGACGCGGCGATCGCAATGTATCATGATCAGGCCCTGATCCCGATCAAGACACTGGATTTCGACCGGGGCGTAAACGTCACCCTTGGCCTGCCCTTCATCCGCACGTCGCCAGATCATGGCACTGCACTGGATATCGCCGGGAAAGGCATCGCCAATCCTACCAGCCTGATCGAAGCTCTGAAGCTTGCCCAACGCATGGCACAAGGCTCTTGATCCTTCATCTGGCTGAAAATATCCCCGCCGGAGGCATAAAATTTCTGGCGCTGCCCCTGCGGCCTGCGTCACGGTAATCGGATCATGGGTGCTATCGACAATCTCCCCCCTCTGCGCGAGGTCATCGCCACACATCAACTCTCGGCGCGCAAATCCTTGGGTCAGAACTTCCTGCTGGACCTCAACCTGACCGCCAAAATCGCCCGTCAGGCTGGCGATCTTGCAGACTGCGACGTACTGGAAATCGGCCCCGGTCCTGGTGGCCTCACCCGAGGGCTCTTGTCCGAAGGCGCACGCAAGGTCGTGGCGGTGGAAAAAGACACCCGTTGCATCGCCGCCCTGAACGATATCGCCGCTGCCTATCCCGGAAGGCTGGAGGTCATCAATGGTGACGCGCTCGAGATCAACCCGCTGGAACACCTGACCCCGCCAATCCGCATCGCGGCCAACCTTCCATACAACGTCGGCACCGAACTGCTTGTGCGCTGGCTGACACCCCCGGAATGGCCCCCCTTCTGGCAGAGCCTGACACTGATGTTCCAACGCGAAGTGGCCGAACGCATCGTGGCCCGGCCGGGCAGCAAGGCGTATGGCCGCCTCGCCATCCTTGCCCAATGGCGGGCCGAGGCGCGCATCGCCATGTCCCTTCCCCCCGGCGCCTTCACCCCTCCGCCCAAAGTCTCCAGCGCGGTGGTCCACCTGACCGCCCTGCCCGAACCGCGCTATCCTGCTAACGCAGCGACCCTGTCGCGAGTGGTGGCCTCTGCCTTCAATCAACGCCGCAAAATGCTGCGCGCCTCGCTCAAAGGCGTTGCCCCGGATATCGAGGATCGCTTGCGGGCCGCAGGTATCCAACCCACTGAACGGGCCGAGCAGGTTCCGCTTGAAGCGTTCTGTGCCCTGGCGCGCGAAATCCAGAAACCCTGATCACAAAAAAGCCCCGAGGCTTGACCTCGGGGCTTTGCAAATTCTGATGCCGGCTTATTCAGCCGCTTCCGGTGCGTCGCCATCCGTTTTGGGCGCATCTTCAGCCGCTGGCGCCGGTTTGGGTTTGCGTGCCCGCGGTTTGCGCACAGGCTTTTCCTTCTTCTCAGCTGCCGGGGCTTCGGCCCCTTTGCTTTCCGGTGTCTCGACCAGACCGCTTTCCGGAGCAGCGTCCGGTGCCGCGAAATCCATTACGTCCGGCTGCGGCGCTTCGGCGGGATCGGCCTGCCTGGCCGCTTCACGTTCCTGGCGCTCGGCGCGCTCACGGTCACGCTCGGCCTGACGTTCGCGGTTCTGGCGCTCCTGCTCTTCGCGGCGCGCTTCAATCTCGCGCTGCGCCTCACTCAGCATGCGCAGATAATGTTCCGCGTGCTGCTGGAAGTTTTCCGCCGCAACGCGGTCGTTTGACAGCTGAGCGTCACGCGCCAGCTGATTGTACTTATCAATGATTTGCTGCGGTGTGCCACGCACCTTGCCTTCAGGGCCCGAGCTGTCAAAAACCCGGTTCACGACGTTACCGCCGGAAGGACGATTGCGGTTGTTCTTGGCCCGCGAGCGGGATTTGGAAGATCTCATTTTACTTTACGTCAGCCTTATCAATGCGCTGTCGCTCAACCCGTGTTTTGCACTGCTCTGAGGCGTTTGCCGTGACGGGATGTCGACTTTTTTGGGCTTGGCGTCAGGGGTGCGCTGCAACAGCGTCAACCTCGCCGACTAATCCTGAGTAAACATGTCCTGACCGTGCAGACAAGAGGAATCTCGAATTTTCACACGCTTTTTTACTCGGGGCAGCATTTTTTGGCCTCAGACAACAGTTTCAACCCGGCATCTTCGCGCCGACAACCCGGTCACGCCCGTCCAGATCGGGGATCACGCGAATATCCGCCAAACCCGCCGCATCAAACAAGGCAGACACCAGATTTGCCTGTGTCGGGCCAATTTCCACAAGTATTCGCCCGCCTGGCAGCAGGTAATCCGGGGCCGAGGCCGCAATCTGCCGATACGCGCCCAGCCCGTCCCCTTCATCGGTCAGCGCCATGCGCGGCTCGTGCTCCCGCACTTCGGGCGAAAGATCCTCCATTTCGGTTACGGAAATATACGGTGGGTTGGAAACAATCAGGTCAAACCGGCCTTCAATGTCTTCAAACCAGTTTGACTGCGCAATCTCGGCTCGTCCTTGCACCTTGTGGAGCACGGCATTGGCGCTGGCCTGAAGACAGGCGGCTTCACTCAGGTCGACCCCAAGACCCGAAGCGCTGGTTCGTTCCGCAAGCAATGTGACCAGAATACAGCCCGACCCGACGCCGAGGTCCAAAACATGGTCGAAAGGTTCGCTCAGCGCGGCCTCGATCAGGGTTTCAGTCTCGGGGCGTGGATCCAGAACATCGGAGCTGACACGAAACCTGCGCCCATAGAACTCGCGTTCGCCCAGAAGATGAGACACCGGCACCCGAATGGCACGCAAAGAAACCAACTGGTCATAGCGTTCAGCGATCTCGGGCTGCAACTCTTCCGGGGCAATCAGCGTCACTCGGCTGGCTTCTATCCGTGCGGCATGGGCCAACAACAGGCGCGCATCGCGCGCCGGGTCATCCACGCCCGCGGCCCTCAAACGCGCGGTTGCGGCCACCATGGCCTGCGCTGCTGTTTGCGGCCCCATCATTGCGCCATCTCGGCCAGCAACCGGGCCTGATCATCCGCCGTCAGAGCGTCAATCACTTCGTCCAGATCCCCCTGCATCACCTGATCCAGTTTATAGAGCGTCAGGTTGATCCGGTGATCCGTCATCCGCCCCTGTGGGAAATTATAGGTGCGAATGCGTTCCGAACGATCCCCTGACCCCACCTGGCTGGCCCGGTCGGCGGAACGCTCTCTGTCGATCCGCTGCCGCTCGAGGTCATAAAGCCGCGTTTTCAGCACCTGCATGGCGATCTCGCGGTTGCGATGCTGGGACTTCTCGGAGCTTGTTACCACCAAGCCCGTCGGAATATGGGTGATCCGCACCGCCGAGTCGGTGGTGTTCACGTGCTGCCCGCCTGCGCCGGAACTGCGCATCGTGTCGATACGGATGTCATTTGCGTCTATCTGGATGTCGACATCCTCGGCCTCGGGCAAAACCGCCACGGTCGCCGCCGAGGTGTGGATGCGCCCGCCGCTTTCGGTTTCGGGCACGCGCTGCACGCGGTGCACGCCGGATTCGTATTTCAGCCGGGCAAAGACGTTGTCGCCCTTGATATGGGCCACCACCTCTTTGATCCCGCCCAGATCAGAAGCCTGTTCTTCGATGATCTCGAACTGCCACCCGTGGGCCGCGGCATAGCGTTGATACATACGTAACAGATCGCCCGCGAACAAAGCGGCCTCGTCCCCGCCGGTACCGGGGCGAATTTCCAGCATCGCCGGCCGCGCATCCGCCGCATCCTTGGGCAACAGCGCCAGTTGCAGCGCGTGTTCCGCCTCGGGGATGCGCGATTGCAGGTCCGGAATTTCCTCTTCGGCCAACTCCTTCATATCCGGGTCGGCCAGCATCGCCTCGGCCTCAGTCAGATCTGCCACCAGCTGGCGCCAGGCCATGATCTGATCGACCACGGGTTTGAGGTCGGAATATTCCTTGGCCAACGCCGCAATATCGCCGCCCGATGCGCCATCCGCCATGGCTGCTTCGAGGTATTGGAAACGCTGGGTGATCTGTTCAAGACGTTCTTCGGGGATCATCCCGGCGGTGTCTATCATCCGGGGGCTTTGGTCAAGGGCCACGTCGTGCTAAGCTTGCTGTCATGAAACGGATTTTGCTTGCCCTTTTGCTGACGTCCACGCCGGTTTTCGCCGATTACATCGGCCCCGACGGCAAGACCCGCGATTGCTATTGCACCGATACGTCCGGGTCCCGCATCGAACTGGGTGAGATGATCTGCCTACAAGTCGACGGCCGCATGTTCACGGCACAATGCCAGATGTCCCTGAACGTGCCCATGTGGCGCGAGGTGCAGGAGGGATGTTTATCATCCGGGTTGCAAAGCGATCCAGTTGATCACTTTGAACAGGATGAGGCGTCCTGAGCGCCGGTAGAGCAGTTACATCTGCTCCAACCACCCATCAACCCGTGCCTTGTTCACCCCGAAATCCCTGCGCCCGAACCGCAAACGGCCATGGATGCGCAGCGTGTCGCCGTCCTGCTGAACAGTGGTATAGTCGGGAAAACCGATCCATTTCGTGCGGGTGACATAGGTGATCATGCCCTCATCGACCGAACCTGCCAAAACCGAGGTGCGCGGCGTGGCGCGGGCGATCCGATCGAGCTTTTGCAAACCTTCCGGGCCGGTTGCAACAACGCGCAGAACGCCACCCGGCAAGTCCTGATCAACCTCTGCAATCGGTGCAATATGCCATTGGGCCGGCGCAGATGGGGCCAGCCGGATGTAAGCGCCCAGCCCAAGCACCAGCGCGATCACCGCCCAAAGAACCATTCTTTTCATCCCGCTTTACCCTCTTGCAGAAACCCTATGCGGATCATGCGCCGGGGCAAGCCGTTCCGGGCCGGTTTACCGTGACGTCACCCCCGGCAGGATGCACAGCATCTCGTAGATCAGGTTGGCTGCCGTCAGGGCCGTGTTGCCGGACGGGTCATACGGAGGTGAAACCTCGACCAGATCACACCCCACTACATTCACACCCTGCAACGCGTGGATCAGTTGCAGCGCCTGCGGCGTAGTCAGCCCGGCAATCTCTGGCGTACCCGTGCCCGGTGCAAAGGCCGGGTCCAGGCTGTCGATGTCATAGGTGACATAGACCGGATGATCCCCGATGATCTTGCGGATCTGAGAACCGATCTGCGTCAGGTTCTGCTGCCACAACTCCCAGGCCGGGAACTGGCGGAAGCCCCAATCCTTGGCTTCGGTGAAATCCGAAGCCGCGTAGCCCGATCCGCGAATGCCGATCTGAAAGGTCTTGTCGGGGACAATCAGCCCCTCTTCATAGGCGCGGCGGAAGACGGTTCCGTGGGTCTCTTTCTCGCCGAACATCTCGTCATTCACATCCGCATGGGCATCCACATGCACCAGAGCCACCGGCCCATGCTTTGCCGCAATGGCCCGCAGGATCGGCAGGGTGATCGAATGATCGCCCCCCATCGCCACCGGGGTCACGTTCTTTGCCAGGATCGCATCATAGCTTTCCTTGATGATCCTCAGGCTGTCCGCAAGCGAAAAGGTGTTGATCGCCAGATCCCCGATGTCGGAGATTTGCAAGCTGTCGAACGGAGCCGCCGAGGTGGCCATGTTGTAGGGCCTTATCATCGCGCTTTCGCTGCGGATCTGTTTGGGTCCGAACCGGGTGCCCGATCGCCACGAGGTGCCGATATCCATCGGAATCCCCAGAACCGCCACATCCAGCCCCGCCAACGAGGCAGCCTGGGGCAGGCGCATAAACGTATTCGGCCCCGAAAACCGCGCCAGATCATTGCCGCTGACCGGTTGATTGAATTCAGTCATGCGCGTTGTATCCCCATCCCTTCAACTTTCTTTACCCAGCACATACCGGAAGTATGGCTAACCAATGGTTAATACGCATCCAAACGGTTATGTTCTTGCCAGCTTGTTCCACCCCAACAGGCAGACGATCTGCGTCGCCACGTGCGCCCCCGCAATCGCCGTGGCACCGGATGTATCGAACGGCGGAGACACCTCGACCACGTCGCCGCCCTTGATGTTGATCCCGGCGATGTCGCGCAGGATGATCTGCGCCTGAATGGAACTCAAACCACCCCAGACCGGGGTCCCCGTACCCGGTGCAAAGGCCGGGTCCAGACCGTCGATGTCAAAGCTCAGATAGACCGGGCTGTCGCCCAGAATGCCCTTGATCTTCTGTGCCACGGCAGCGGGGCCGGATTCGTAGACCTCGCGCGCGTCGATGATGTTGACGCCCAGCGTGTCCTCGTTGGTGGTGCGGATCCCCACCTGGACGGAGCGTTTCGGATCCACGATCCCCGACTTCACCGCCTTGTAGAACATGGTGCCGTGGTCCACCCGGCTCATGTCGTCGTCGGCCCAGGTGTCGGTATGGGCATCGAACTGCAACAGCGACATCGGCCCGTATTTCTCGGCATAGGCCTTGAGGATCGGAAAGCTGATATAGTGATCGCCCCCCAGCGTAACCGAGGCCACATCCGCCGCCAGAATGGTGCGGATATGGTCGGTCAGCGTGTCTGGAAAGGCGGGGATATTGGCATAGTCATAGGCCATGTCGCCGTAGTCGATGATCGCCAGCTCGCTCAGCGCATCGAAGGGCCAGCCATAAGGCGCATCGGGAGATTGCAGCGCACTGGCCTCGCGGATCGCACGCGGGCCAAGACGGGTGCCCGGGCGGTTGGTCACCGCCTGATCAAACGGCACGCCGGTCACGGCGATGTCGGCACCGGTCAGGTCCTTGGTGTACAGCCGGCGCAGAAACGAGGTCGCCCCGCCAAAGGTGTTTTCGTAGGACAGTCCTTTGAGGTCCGGATTGGTGAATGCCTCATCCACCTGGTTTTTCGCGTCTTCCAGTGCCATTTCGCTCCCCCATCAGCCCAACGGCTGCGCCTTTTCCACGATCCGAGCGAAGAACGATGCCCCCACCGGCGCGATATCGTCATTGAAGTTGTATTTCGGATGATGCAGCCCGGCACCCTCACCCTGACCCAGGAACAGATAGGCCCCCGGCCGCGACTGCAACATGTATGAAAAATCCTCGGCCCCCATGTCGCGGCCCATAGTGTCGACCACCCGCTCAGGCCCTGACACTTCGCGCGCGACGGCCGCGGCAAAGGCAGCCTTTTCAGCATCGTTGATCGTCGCCGGATATCCCACCTGATATTCCAGCCGTGCCTCGACACCGTAAGACGCGGCCTGCCCCTGCACGATCTGCTCCATCCGCTCCATCACCATCTTCTGTACAGAAGGATCAAAGGTCCGCACGGTTCCGTTCAAATAGGCAGTATCAGGGATCACGTTGTTCACCGTTCCGGCGTGGATCTGGGTGACCGAAACAACCAGGTCTTCCACCGCATAGTGGTTGCGGCTTACAATGGTCTGGATTGCCTGCGCAATGCCGCAGGCCGCCATGACCGGGTCGCGGGTCTGATGCGGCATGGCGCCATGGCCGCCGACCCCTTGAATATGAATCTCGAACGTATCCACCGCCGCCATGATCGGTCCCGGCGTGGTATGGAACGTACCTTCCGGGTTTCCCGGATCATTGTGTATTCCATAGACCTCAGAGATATCGAACCGCTCCATGATGCCTTCTTCGACCATCACGCCCGCGCCGCCGCCTTCTTCCTCGGCCGGTTGAAAGATCAGGGCCACGCGGCCGCGGAAATTTCGCGTCTCGGCCAGATACCGTGCCGCGCCCAGCAACATTGTGGTGTGCCCGTCATGCCCGCAGGCATGCATCCTTCCGGGATTCTTCGATGCATATTCGACGCCTGTTTCTTCGGTAATCGGCAATGCATCCATATCGGCACGCAGGCCAATGGTCGGGCCGTCGCCCTGCCCGTTGATGATCGCGACCATCCCGGTCTTTGCGATCCCTTCATGCAATTCATCAACCCCGAATTCACGCAGACGCTCGGCCACAAACGCGCCAGTCTCAAAGCACTCGAACTCCAACTCGGGTATCGTATGCAGATATTGGCGCCATCTGGTCATATCGGCAGAGAAATCGGCAATTCGGTTGACGACGGGCATCTGGGGTGGACTCCTGATCGGGACTGCGGGATGGATGCATCTGACACCGGAATGAAAGGGTTCGCAATGGCCGATAATCCTCTGATCCATGACAGTAACGCAGGGATCGAACGCCTGCTGGAAATCATGCGCCGCCTGCGTGATCCGCAAACCGGCTGCCCGTGGGATATCGAACAGGATTTCGCCACCATCGCGCCCTATACGATCGAAGAGGCCTATGAGGTCGCCGACGCGATCGCGCGCGAGGCTTGGGACGAGTTGAAGGGAGAGCTGGGCGATCTGCTGTTCCAATCCGTCTTCCACGCTCAAATGGCGGAAGAGGCGGGATATTTCACCTTTCAGGACGTGGTTCGCACCATGTCCGACAAGATGGTGGCCCGGCATCCGCACGTCTTCGGTGACGAATCCCGCGACAAATCCGCCGAACAGCAGACCCAGGACTGGGAAGCCATCAAGGCCGCCGAACGTGCGGGCAAGGAACAGAAAGGCGCGCTGGACGGTGTCGCCGCCAACCTGCCAGCCCTGCTGCGGGCGCATAAACTGCAAAAACGGGCCGCGCGCGTAGGGTTCGACTGGCCCGACGCCGGCCACGTGCTGGCCAAGATCACCGAAGAAGCCGCCGAACTGGAAGAGGCGCGTGACAAGATGGACGCGGATGCGCTTGAGGATGAATTCGGCGATCTGCTGTTCGTGATGGTCAATCTGGGCCGTCATCTGGGGATCGAACCCGAAGCTGCGCTGCGCCGCACCAATGCCAAGTTCACCCGTCGCTTTGAACAGGTCGAAGCCCGGCTGGCCGAACGGGGAAAGACCCCCTCGCAAAGCGACCTGACCGAGATGGATGCGCTCTGGGACGAGGTCAAAACCGAAGAGCATCGCGCCAACGGCAAACTCCCGCCGGTTGATGTCATGGCCGCACCCAGAAACGGGTAGACAAGGCACCCGACACTTGCGAGTGTCCCACCTTCACGACCACCGGAGACGCCCATGCCCCCTCGCAAGATCATCATCGACACCGATCCCGGACAGGACGATGCCGTCGCCATCCTGCTGGCACTGGCCAGCCCGGAGGACATCGAGGTTCTTGGCATCACGGCGGTCGCAGGCAACGTGCCCCTGGAGTTGACCGCCAAGAACGCTCGGATCGTGTGCGAACTGGCGGGCCGGACCGACATACCTGTCTATGCGGGCTGCGACAGACCGTTGAACCGCCCGCTGGTCACGGCAGAGCATGTGCACGGCAAGACAGGTCTGGATGGCCCGGACCTGCCCGATCCGCAGATGCCTTTGGCCGAGGGCCACGCGGTGGATTTCATCATCGACACCCTGCGCGCTGAAGAACCGGTTACGGTAACCCTTTGCCCGCTGGGGCCTCTGACAAATATCGCGACCGCATTCAACAAAGCCCCTGATATTGTTGATCGGGTGCAGGAAATCGTTCTGATGGGCGGGGCGTATTTCGAGGTTGGGAACATCACTCCAACAGCAGAGTTCAACATTCATGTCGACCCGGAAGCTGCTGATATCGTTTTCAAATCCGGAAGGCCGATTGTGGTCATGCCGTTGGATGTCACGCATAAGGCGCTGGTCACCAAACCCCGCAATGATGCTTTCCGTGCTCTGGGAAACAAAGTCGGACTCGCTGTGGCCGAGATGACCGATTTCTTTGAGAGGTTCGACAAGGAAAAATACGGCAGCGCGGGTGCGCCTTTGCACGACCCCTGCGTGACCGCCTATCTGATCCGGCCCGAGCTGTTTTCAGGCCGTCATGTGAATGTCGAAATTGAAACCCAGTCCGAACTGACCATGGGCATGACCGTCGCAGATTGGTGGGGCGTAACCGACCGCGCGCCCAATGCGCTGTTCATTGGGGAAATCGACGCCGACGGCTTCTTCAATCTTTTGACGGAAAGGCTGGCCAGATTATGAGCGCCGCCCTGCGCCTTGCGCGCCCCGAAGACCTGGACCGCCTGATGGCGCTGGTCACCGCCTTCCATACCGAAGCCGGATTGACGCAAGACCCGGACCAGACCCGAAATGCTCTGACACCCCTGCTCGAGGGTATTCCCCATGGCTGTGTCTATCTGATCGGACCCGGACGCGCGCCGTTGGGCTACATCATCCTGACCTTCGGCTGGTCCATCGAATTCGGCGGCATGGACGGTTTCGTCGACGAAATCTATATCCGACCCGCTGTTCGCGGGCGCGGCATTGCAACCGAGGTTCTGCTGGCACTTCCCAAAGCTTTGTCCGAAGCGGGGCTGACTGCCCTTCATCTGGAAGTCGACCGAAACAACGAGGCCGCTCAGAAAATCTATCTGCGCACCGGGTTCAAACCACGCGACAGATATATGCTGATGAGCAAGTTGCTTTAACGAGACTCGCCACGGAAGATATTGGCCGGGTTCATGTCCTGTACCGGGTCACTCGCCGAGACCTGGTCTCCGGTTATTGGGTAGGTTCCCGGACCCGCGCAGGCGGAAAGAACTGTGACGGAAGCTGCTGCGATTACCAGAAGGAATTTGGATACAGACATCGTGGTCTCCTTTCTGCAATGCATCCAGATTAGATCACGTGCCTGTGATTTACTTAGTAACAAGTTCACACATAATGTGATTTTTGCATTCTTTTTTGATACAAAAGGGCCATTGCAATACGCCTGCGAAACAAAAACCATTGAAATGATTGCGTAATCCGGATCACACCTCTTTCGCGAAAAGATCCAAGATTTCTTGAAAACTTTCAACTTCAACTGCAAGCAGGCCCGGCAATCTTAAACCCAAAGAAGGATCGAACCAGAGAGGTTCAATCAAGGGTGGATATCAGCTGAAGTCGTGTTTCCCGCCGCAACTTTCACCGGGATCGTCCGGAAGATGCTGGTTCAAGGCCCATGAAACGCTTGAATCCAAGAGGTCCGAAGCGTCAACAACACCAATTGATCAATCACAGAGGTTTCGGCGCGGGCGGCGGAACGACCGCTTGGCGGATCAGAGACCGGACCTTTGAAAAATGGGGGCCGTTGGCCCCCATTCCATGCTTATTTCAGGATCGACGCGCCGGCGTATTCGGCCACTTCCCCCAGCGACTCCTCGATGCGGATCAGCTGGTTGTATTTCGCCAACCGGTCCGATCGTGCAAGCGAGCCGGTTTTGATCTGACCACAATTGGTGGCGACCGCCAGATCGGCAATGGTCGCGTCCTCGGTCTCGCCCGAACGGTGCGACATCACGTTGGTGTAGCGCGCGCGGTGCGCCATATCGACGGCACGCAGGGTTTCCGTCAGCGAGCCGATCTGGTTCACCTTGACCAGCATCGAGTTCGCACAGCCACGTTCGATCCCTTCGGCCAGACGTTCCGGGTTGGTCACGAACAGGTCATCACCAACCAGTTGCACCTTGTCGCCGATGGCATCGGTCAGGGCCTTCCAGCCATCCCAGTCATCTTCGGACATGCCGTCTTCGATCGAGATGATCGGATAGTCATTGACCAGCGCGGCCAAATAAGCCGCGTTTTCCTCGGATGTCAGGGTCGTGCCCTCACCCGACAGAACATATTTTCCGTCTTTGTAATACTCGGTCGCCGCGCAATCGAGCGCCAGATGGATTTCCTCACCCGGCTTGTAGCCCGCCTTTTCGATGGATTTCAGAATGAAATCCAATGCTTCACGGGTCGAGGCAATGTTGGGGGCAAAACCGCCCTCGTCGCCCACACCGGTCGCCAGACCTGCGCCTGACAGTTCCTTTTTCAGCGTGTGAAACACCTCGGACCCCATGCGCACCGCTTCGCGAATGTTCGCGGCGGCGGTCGGCATGATCATGAATTCCTGAATGTCGATCGGGTTGTCGGCATGCTCGCCGCCGTTGATGATGTTCATCATTGGAACCGGCAGAACCCGCGCCGAGGTGCCGCCCACATAACGATAAAGCGGCTGGGTGGTGAAATCCGCCGCTGCCTTCGCCGTGGCCAGCGAGACACCCAGAATCGCGTTTGCGCCCAGACGGCCTTTGTTCTCGGTGCCGTCCAGCTCGATCATGGCCTGGTCAATGGCCACCTGCTCGGTCGCGTCAAAGCCCACCAGTTCTTCGGCAATCTCGCCGTTCACGGCGGCAACGGCTTCCAGAACGCCTTTGCCCATATAGCGCGCCTTGTCGCCATCGCGCTTTTCTACCGCCTCATAGGCACCGGTTGACGCGCCCGAGGGCACGGCCGCGCGGCCCATGGTGCCGTCTTCCAGAATCACGTCAACTTCGACCGTCGGGTTGCCCCGGCTGTCCAGAATTTCGCGTGCGTGGATGTCGATGATGGTGCTCATGAAGCCTGTTCCTGTGACTGCGGTCGGTTGCACGCGTCATAGCAGCAACCGGCCAAAAGTAAACCGGTTCCGTTAACGCTAACACGCATATTGCGGGACATTTAGGGCTAACAGTCCGCTGTTTGCGCCAACAGGGTCAGGCAGGGGCCAATTCGCGCGCCAGACGCCGTTCGCGGACAAAGGTATAAAGGCCCGAACCGATGATCAGGGTCGCCCCCGCCAGTGTCAGCACATCAGGACGTTCACCGAACACCAGCATTCCAGCGAGGATCGAAAACACCAGACGCGTGTACCGGAACGGCATCAGGGCCGAGGCTTCGCCCACTCTCATCGCAGTGACAATGCCGTAATACCCCAGAACGCCAAATCCGATCGCCCCCGCATAAGGGCCCGTTTGACCGGCTTGAACCGGCACGAAGGATGCCCCGGACATGACCATCAGAACCAGGCCGGCCAAAGCCACCGCAATATAGGCCTGCATCGCAACAACGGATGAAGCCACGCGTGGGTCCAGCTTGCGGGTAATCAGATCGCGCGCCGCAATGGCGACCACGGACAACACCACAAAAAGAGATTCGGGCCGAAAACCTTCTATCCCCGGGCGGATGATCATCAGAACACCGACAAAGCCGACACCGATCGCGCTCCAGCGACGCCAGCCGACCTGCTCTCCAAGAAACAGGGCCGCCCCCATGGTGACGACCAGCGGCATGGCCTGAAACACGGCCGCAACGGTGGACAGGTCGATCAGAGACAACGCCGTCACGAACGCCACCGCGCCAAAGCCTTCGGTCGCAGCGCGGATCAATGGCAGGGTTTTCCATGCCACGGGGTCAAGGATCCGCTTGCGGGTGACCACTGACATCGTGGCGAACACGAGCCCGCAAAACACGCCCAGAAACACCATGATCTGCCCTGTCGGCACAGAGCCGGACAGGAGCTTGATGAACATGTCCTCAAGTGCAAAGGCCGCCATCGACCCGATGAGCAGCAGGATGCCGTTTACGTTGTTCATTTGCGCGTCCGTTGGAAAGGGCACATCTGGTGCCTGTAGATGCACAACAACCTCAACCAACGGCATCTGGCAAGACAATTCCCGTCACGCCTGATGAATTAAAGTGAGGGCATCAATCGCGTTTCGTGATGGGTCAGTCCTTTTCCAGCGGGACGCCATACAGCTCCAACCGGTGCCCCTTCAGCTTGTACCCAAGCTTCGCGGCGATTCTTTCCTGCAGGGCTTCGATCTCGGGGTCGACGAATTCAATTACCTCTCCTGACTGCATGTCGATCAGGTGGTCGTGATGATCGCGCTCGGCGTCCTCGTACCGGGCCCGTCCGTCGCCGAACTCAAGGCGTTCCAGAATACCAGCCTCTTCGAACAGTTTGACCGTGCGATAGACCGTTGCAATGGAAATGCCTTTGTCCACGGCAGACGCCCGCGCATAGAGTTCCTCGACATCCGGGTGGTCGTCGCTCTGTTCCAGCACCTGCGCGATGACCCTTCTTTGACCGGTCATGCGCAGCCCCTTGGCTTCACAACGCCCAATAATCGTTTCCGACATGATGCCCCTCAGACTTGCTCGGGTGTCTGTCTTAATATGTCTGCGCAGGTTTCGCTACAGGGATTTCACCTTTTGCGACCTTCTGATCTGGCGCGCGTCAGATCGGCCCAGACCGGCAGGTGATCAGATGCGATATGCGCGGGACGTGTGTCGTGAACACCGTGCGCCACGGCCTGTATTCCGCTGCCCAGCGCGATCCGATCCAGCGCGCCCAAAGGCTGCGCGGCGGGAAAACTTGGTCTGGGGGGCAGAAACCGCATTTCGGGGACCAGATGATCCAGAACTGGCTGACGTGACCACTCGTTGAAGTCACCGGCCCAAACAGTCGGCATCTGGTCCATGTCCCAATCGTCCCGCCGAATGTGTAAAATCTGCTGTCGCCGCGACGCTGGCAGCAGTCCCAGATGCATACCCATCACGCGCAATGGCCCGATATGGGTGTCGAACTCGACCCGAACCGCCCCGCGCGGCTCCAGCCCCGGCAACTCGTGATGCCCTTTTCGGCGGACCGAGATCCCCTCTCCGCGCCAGATCACCGCGTTGCCGTGCCAGCCCAGACTTCCCGCGCCGCCCAGATCGACGATCTGCCATCCCGCCTCGTCCAACATGAAATGCGGCAGCGCGGCCGGACGGGGCGGCAGGCGCTTGTCGGCCTCCTGCAACACCACGATATCCGCTTTCATGTTTTCGATGACTTGCAGAATACGTTGGGGTTGACGCCGGAAATCCAACCCGACGCATTTCTGAATGTTGTAGCTTGCGATACGCAGCGTGGACGAAGTTGGCATGAGGGCTTGACCAAATGAATAGACCCTAAAGTGCCATGCCTGACGTGAGGCGCAACCCCTGTGTTTGGTTTCCTGCTGCGACAATTCCGATACGACACCCGCCCCTGACAATCTGCCTGCTACTTCGGCGATTGAATCCTGGCTGACATCAAAGCGAAGGTTCCGCTTGATCCCCGGCCCTGCAACGCTCTATCCCGATGCGGTGACGACAACGCATCGCAGCCAAAGCGGGGCCCGCATGAGCCTGAGCCAGACCCAACCCGACAACAGCACCCGGGCCAGTATGGTTTTGGTGACAGGTGGCGCGCTGTGGGGCCTTTATTGGATTCCGGTGCGTTTTTTCCACGATCAGGGCCTGACCGGCCCGTGGTCAGGGATCGCGATGTACTGCGCGGCCCTGATTGCGTTGATCCCCTTTGTCTGGCCCGACAGACGCATGCTGGCCCGGCAATGGCGCGATCTGATGCTCAGCGGAATGTTCACAGGGGCTGCATTCAGCCTGTATTCGATCAGCCTTGTTTACACCGACGTCGTCCGCTCGATCCTGTTGTTCTATCTCACTCCGATCTGGGGCACGATTCTGGGCGTCGTATTTCTGAAAGAACGCCTGAGCGTGATGCGCCTTATGGGCCTGATCTGCGGGCTTGGCGGGCTGTTTGTCGTGCTCGGAGGCGCCGGATTCGTGCCATGGCCGCAGAACTTGGGCGACTGGTTGGCGCTGGCATCGGGCATATGCTGGGCATTGGGCACACTGGGCCTTTACAAGGCTGGCAGCATGACCATCTCGGGTCAGGTCTTTGCCTTTGTGATTGGCGCGTTGTTGCTGTCGCTTGTCAGCCTGCTGATGCTTGGGGGCCAAACCCTGCCGAACATCACAAGCGAAGAGTCGATCCGCATAGCGGGATACGCGCTGCTGTCGGCCTTTTATGTCCTGCCCATGATCTACATGACCATCTGGCCAGCAACCAAGCTGTCCCCCGCAAAGGTCGGTCTGCTGCTGATGAGCGAGGTTGTCGTTGGCATCGCGTCGGCCGCAGCCCTGTCAGGAGAACCATTTGGCCTGCGGGAATTTCTGGGCGCCACCCTGATCGTCAGCGCTGCGGTGTTGGAAATCCTGAGGAAATAGACGCAGGCCTCGCGTCACGTCCCGCAGAATGTTGCATGAACCACCTCATTTTCGGCTGGAGGACGCCTCAGATCTTCCGCATCCCCTTGATCCTCGTACGGCCGCGCCAACACGGCGTTCAACCGGTCGAAGGGCGCATAGTCGCCCTGCACCGCCGCCTGGATCATCTGTTCGATCCGGTGATTGCGCGGAATGAATGCAGGGTTTGCGGCGGCCATCACCTCCTGTGGCGTCGCTTCGTGCGCCAACCGTGCGCGCCAGTCTTTTTCCCAGGTGTCAAACGCTGCCGGGTCAAGGAACTGATCCCGCGCCGTGCCGCCGCCCAGCGCCCGGAAGGTATTGGTGAAATCCGCCTGCCCCTCGGCCATGCGCTTCAGAAGATCGGTGATCAGTTCCTGATCACCCTCGTCCGCGGTTGCCAGTCCGATCTTTGCCCGGAACCGGGACAACCAGTTCTGTTGCAGCAGGTCCGGCATCGCGTGGACGATCTCGGTCGCCTCTTCCACGGCGGCCTCTTTGTCGTCCATCTGCTGGATCAAGGCCGTTGCCAACTGCGCGAGGTTCCACACCGCGATATCGGGCTGGTTCGAATAGGCATAACGACCCATCCGGTCGATCGAGCTGTAAACGGTGTTGGGGTGGTACGTATCCATGAACGCACATGGGCCATAGTCAATGGTCTCACCCGCGATCGAGCAGTTGTCGGTATTCATCACCCCATGGATGAACCCCACGCTCATCCATCGTGCAATCAAACCGGCCTGCGCATCGCGCACCGAACGCAACAGGCCCATCGGCCCTTTTGCCTTGGGAAAATGCCGCGCAATGGCATAGTCCGTCAGGCGCTTCAGGCTGTCCATCTGCCCACGCGCGGCAAAAACCTGAAATGTCCCCACCCGCAGATGACTGGATGCAACCCGGGTCAGAACAGCTCCGGGCATCGGAGCTTCGCGAAAGACGGTCTCGCCGGTTTCCACCGCTGCCAAGGCACGTGTGGTCGGAATGCCCAGGGCATGCATCGCCTCGGATACCACATATTCCCGCAGCACCGGCCCCAGCCAGGCCCGGCCATCGCCCCGGCGGGAAAACGGCGTAGGGCCCGAACCTTTCAGCTGGATGTCCCGGCGCACCCCGTCCGTTCCGACCGTCTCGCCCAGCAACACCGCACGTCCGTCGCCCAACTGCGGGTTGTACTGACCGAACTGATGCCCGGAATAAAGCTGTGCGATGGGCTCGGCACCTTCGGGAATACTGTTTCCCGCAAAGGCTTCGGCCATGTCCTCGACGTCTCCGGGCGAAATCCGCAGCAATTTGGCCAGATTATCGTTGAACGCAATCATCCTTGGCGCGCGCACGGGAACCGGTGACTGCCGTGCAAAGAACGCATCCGGCAGACGGGCATAGGAGTTATCGAAGGGGATTTTCAGGGTCATGCCGTAAACATATCCCTCGGACGCATGAATACCATAGCGGATCACACCGGCCCGTGCATAATCGCACCCAAACACGAGGAACCACATGACCGCACAAGAGATTATCGAACGCTTGAACCTGCAACGGCATCCCGAAGGTGGTTGGTACGCCGAGACATGGCGCGCCGAAAACGAAGGTCGCCCCACCGGCACCTGCATCTACTTCCTGTTGCAGAAAGGCGAAAGCAGCCACTGGCACCGCGTCGATGCAACCGAGATCTGGCTGTACCATGCCGGTGCACCGCTTGTCCTGTCGCTCAGTTCAACCGACCAAGGCCCCGCCACCGAACATGTGCTGACCCCCGATCTTTCCTCTGGCGCACCACAATTGATCGTCCCACAAGGCCATTGGCAAGCCGCCCGCAGCACGGGTGATTACACGCTGGTCAGTTGTACGGTCTCGCCCGGTTTCCAGTTCGAGGGGTTCGAACTGGCCGCAACGGGCTTCGATATCCCCAAGGCGTGAGTGTTCACATAACAATCTCTGAAAAGGTGAGTTTACAGACGGTTGCCCATTGATCATGCTGTACACGCAGCCACAGGCGACGGAGTAATGAGTAAGAATGAAGCAGGTCCTGCTGACTGTCTTATTCTTGTGTCAAAGCGCAGCATTCGCCAGCGCAGAGCCCGCTTGCGCCGAGGCCCGTCTTGCATCCGATCTGACTGCGCCAGAGCTGATCGGGGAAGAAACGGCTGAAGATGCTGACCCGGCCGTGACAGTCGAACCTGCGGTGCTGGTTTCCAGGCGTCCTGCCCTGCGACCCTGCAAGTTTCGGCAATTCGAAGTCGGCCGTGAACGAATGCAGGCGCGGGGCGCCGTGTGCGGCGACTGGACCATTCTGGGCGAAACACGCAAGCCCGTCTCGGGAAAGGCCCGCGGATGCGGGATCACGAACCCGGTTCGCGTTTACAAAATCTCTGATATCGCACTCAGCCAATTCTCATTGATGGATTGCCAGACAGCGGTCACGCTGAAAACGTGGATCGAAAACACGGCCAAGCCAGCCTTTGCCAATATGGGCGGCGGGCTGAAGGGGATGCGGATCGTTGGCCACTATGCCTGCAAGACCCAGAACAACCAGCCGCGCTCACGCATCTCGGAACATGCGCGCGGAAAGGCGATCGACATATCGACCTTTGTTCTAGAGGACGGAACACAGATCACGGTCCGGGACGGGTGGAACAACGCGCACGGCGCTGTTTTGCGAAAGCTGCACGATGGCGCCTGCGGCATATTCGGAACCGTGCTTGGCCCGGACGCCGACCGCTATCACGTCGGGCATTTCCATTTTGACACGGCCCGCCGCAAGGGCGCTCCGGTGTGTCGATGAACCTTCGGGTTGCGCCTCTATTTGTCGCTTCGGCTTTTGATCAACAAATTGATCAGCGGCACCAGCAGCGTCGCTGCCGATCCCAAAGGGTTCGATCCAATGCTCTTAACCGCCTGCACGACCTCTTTGGCCTCTGCGGTCATCTCCTCCAATTCGTCTTCAATATCTGCTATGGCCATATCGCGCACCTCGACGGCCGGTGCGACTTCGTCGTCGATATTTCGGCGTCTTGCAATCAGCACCATAAGCCCGGCGAAAACGATGTTTCCAAAGGCCAACAGCGCCGCCGCCGATGCTGGTGACATCGAGCTTTGAAACGCCAAGAACATGGAAACATTCAAAAGCACTACCGCCGACAATGCCGCGATGCCCGCGATGCCCATCAGTATGGTCTGTTGCTGCACCACCCCAAGACGGCGGCGCGCAATCAAACGTTCGGTCCGATAGATCGTAACCAGGTTCTTGCTCAGTCTGCTCATAACCTGCCTCCTAGCCCTGCGCGCGCCCAACGACATACCCAAGCGAAAAGGCAATCAGCAACGCCGTGATCGGATAGTCTTTCTGAAGCCGACCGAACTCCTCGACAACGTCATGTCCCAAGGACTGAACCTGGCTCAGGTCGATCCCGTGGTCTTCCAGCAGCTGCCGGATTTCATCCGACGATTTGGTACCCTCAGGCGGATCTTCGGAACCCGCTTCCTTTTCGGCCTGCGCCTCCAACGTCGCATTCCGCTTCCGCAACTCCTCCAACTCGGCCTCGAGCTCTGCCTTGGTCGCCATGCTGCCATGTCCCTGATCCATCGGTCCGGGCAATCGTCGCACAAAGAGTTGTTTTTTTGAACTGTTTTCGGATCGGGTTATCCGACCGGGTCCATCGACACCGTACTGACGACCCCGCCACCGACAAGCGCCTGAACGCCGGTGGTTCCAGGACAAGAGGTCGGCAACCCTCGCGCGACGCGCACCGCCAGATAGGCAAACGCCTGCGCCTCAAGCATGTCGCCGTCCAGCCCCACCGCCTCAACCGGTTCGACCGGGCAATCCAGCGACACGCGCAACATCTCCATCAGCACCGGGTTGCGCCTGCCGCCCCCGGTGACCAACACACAGGACGGAGGTTTCGGACAGTGCTCCATCCCCTGCACAACAGCTGCGGCGCACATACCGGTCAGAGTCGCCACCGCGTCAGCGTCATTGAGTTCCTTGACCAAACCGATCATTTCCGAAAAATCGTTCCGGTCCAGGGATTTCGGCGGCATGCGAGAAAAATACGGCTCGGCCAGAAACAGCTCCAGCGCGCCCATTTCCACCGTTCCATCGCGCGCAAGCGCCCCGTCGCGGTCCATCGGAAGCCCCAGCCGGGCCTGCATCAGATCATCGACCGGCGCATTGGCCGGGCCTGTATCAAAGGCCAGCAACGCTCCGGGCGCTTCGGGGCCTTCGAACGCCGGATCCACATAGGTCAGGTTGCCGACCCCGCCCAGGTTCAGGAAACACAGCGGCCGGTCCGCGCCGAACCATTTGGCACAGGCGAAATGAAAGAAAGGCGCAAGCGGAGCCCCCTCGCCCCCCATCGCCACATCGTCGCTGCGGAAATCCCAGACCACCGGGCGCCCAAGGGCCTGCGCCAGCCCCAGCCCGTCACCGACCTGCAAGGTCCCGCGCCCGCGCGGCTCATGCGACAGCGTCTGTCCGTGAAAACCGATCAGATCCACATCCTCGAACTCGGACAGTGCTTCGGCATGGGCAATCGTCACCATCTCTGCCGCCGCATCGACCTGGGGACCATGCCACTGGCCCAGCGCGGCGCGCAACACGTCGCGTTCCGCATCCGAATACGCGCGGTATCCACTTTCCCCAAACCCGTAAATCGAATGCCCGTCGGTTTCCACCACTGCGGCATCAACCCCGTCCATGGATGTGCCGGACATTGCGCCCAAAGCCCGGAGCTTTCCGTATTTCGCGATGGTCTGGCCCAAGCCTGCCTCCTGAATTGGCTGTGTCTTTCGCCGCCTCCGGGTCCGGGATTTCACCTTTGGGTTGCAGCCCGGTCAACGTGCCTTCTGTTGGGGCGCAAAGGCAAGCGTTCCGGACCGGCCCGGCAATTTTTTTCTCAAGGCGCGTGTCTCGATCGACACCCTCGACCGCACCCCGCGCCCGAGGTGAAAAGGTGGCTTTTCCTCCCACGCGCTGCCGCCTATACAGTGCCCCGCAACATTAACCCAAAGGGCACGATATGACCTACCACCCCAAATCGGATTTCATCGCCACGATGATCGAGCGCGGCTTTCTCGCCGACTGCACCGATTATCAGGGCCTTGACGACGCGCTGATCAGTGGGTGCAAACCGGCCTATATCGGCTTTGATGCCACGGCCAAGTCGTTGCATGTGGGCAGCCTGATCCAGATCATGATGCTGCGCTGGTTCCAGAAAACCGGTCACCAGCCGATCACCCTGATGGGCGGCGGAACCACCAAGGTTGGCGACCCTTCGTTCCGCGCGGATGAACGCCCCCTGCTGGGACCCGAACAGATCGACGAAAATATCGCGGGCATCAAAAAGGTGTTCTCGGCTTACATCGACTATGACACAGAGGCCGAGAACAAAGCGTTGATGCTGAACAATGCCGAGTGGCTGGACGACCTGAACTACCTCGATTTCCTGCGCGACATCGGGCGTCATTTCTCGGTCAACCGGATGCTGAGCTTTGAATCGGTGAAATCCCGACTGGACCGTGAACAATCACTGTCCTTTCTCGAATTCAACTACATGATCCTACAGGCCTATGACTTCCTGGAGCTGAACCGCCGCTATGGCTGCTTGCTTCAGATGGGCGGCAGCGACCAGTGGGGCAATATCGTCAACGGGATCGACCTGACCCGCCGCGTGCTGGATCACGAGATCTATGGCCTGACCTCGCCCCTGCTGACCACCAGCGACGGCAAGAAAATGGGTAAATCTCAGGACGGCGCGGTTTGGCTGAACGCAGACATGCGCTCGCCCTACGAGTTCTGGCAGTTCTGGCGCAATACCACCGACGCTGATGTCGGGCGGTTCCTGAAGCTCTACACCGAAATGCCGGTGGACGAGTGCGATCGTCTGGGCGCGCTGCAAGGATCCGAGATCAACGAGGCCAAGATCCGTCTTGCCAACGAGGTGACGACTCTGGCCCATGGTGCGCAGGCCGCGGCGAACGCCGAAGCCACTGCGCGCGAAGTCTTCGAAAAGGGTGGCGTGGGCGGGGATCTTCCGACTCTGACCCTCAGCGAGGCCGAACTGGGTGACGGCATGTCCATCGTGCAGATCATCGTCAAATCCGGCCTCGCCAAATCCGGCAAAGAGGCCAAGCGCCTGATCGCCGAAAACGGTGCCAAGCTGGACGACGCGCCACTGACCGATGCCGGGCTGATGATTGACGCAAATGCCCTGTCTTCGCCGATCAAGCTGAGCGCAGGCAAAAAGCGCCACGCGCTGGTTCAACTGGGCTGACCCGGCAAGGCTGAAAGACACAAAACTGCAACGGCCACCCAAACGGGTGGCCGTTTTTCATTCAGTAAGCCGTGCTTATCTGCGTTCTTTTCCGCCGCCACGACCGGGCCGGTCGCCACTTTCGTCATTGTTGGCGTTATGACCGCGGCCCGGGCTGCTGCCTTCACCGCCATTGCCATGGCCGTTGTTGCCCTTACCACCACCTTTACCCTTGCCGCCTTTACCTTCGCCTTTGCCTTCACCACCGCCGGATTCACCACCGCCACCGGATTCACCTCCACCGCCGGATTCATCACCGCCACCGGATTCGCCACCGCCACCGGATTCACCTCCACCGCCGGAGTCACCTCCACCGCCAGATTCACTTCCGCCGCCGGATTCACTTCCTCCACCGCCGGACTGGCCGCCTCCATTGTTTTCGCTTTCTTCAGACGCGCCGCTGGGGCCACTTTCACCGCCTCCGACAGTTCCACCAGCATCGGCGAATCCAGACCCACCGGGTTCAGAGCCGCGGCTTTCACCCCGATTTTCTGCGGAACCAGACAGGCTTGCCGTCGGCAAATCCGTCAGCAACGCGGCCAGCCCCGGGCATTGCGCCCCGGTTACACTCAAGGTTGTTTCAAAGTCGGCCCGCTTTTGAAGCCTGTCCAGAAAGCTCGGGGTTACCTGCACACAATCGCACAACCCGGCATAGTCCCCTGCGTTGGCAAGATTTCGAGCCGTTTTCCAGTTGCAGGTTTCCGGTGCGGCAGCAGCATCGCCAACCATCACCATTCCAAAAACAGGCACAGCGACAACTGCACCCAGTATGTGTTTCGTACTTATTACCATAACAGATCCTCCTGGCGGAAAAACACACAAAGGCGCCGAGTTCTTCGCTCACGAACAGGCGCGTTTTCGTGAAGTCGGCATTAAGTATTGTTGAGGATCGGCCGAAACATCGGGGCCAAGGACCCTACCCGCCAATCAAGTTCCTGCCTTCTCAAATATGTGGACACTGACCCCAAAATGCAGTTATTGAACAAGTGTTCATATCCTTGGGAGGAGTTCACCATGCACCTGTCCACCACTGCCGCCCTCATCACCGGAGGCGCGTCCGGTCTGGGCGAAGCCACGGCACGCCACTTCGCCTCGGAAGGCGCGCAGGTCACCATTCTGGATCGTGATGCGGATCGCGGCGCACAGGTCGCCGCCGAGATTGGCGGGCATTTCGTGCAAACGGATGTGACCGACCAAGAGTCGGTGGCCGCAGCCGTGCGCCATGGCATGGACAAGATGGGCAAGATCACGGCCACGGTGAATTGCGCAGGTATCGCCTATGGTATCAAGACTGTCGGCAAGGATGGCCCTCACCCTCTGGATGCTTTCCAGCGTACGATCGACATCAATCTGGTTGGCACCTTCAACGTGTCCCGGCTGGCCGCTGTCGAAATGGCAAAAAATGAACCCGAACCAGATGGGGCACGTGGGGTGATCATCAACACCGCCTCGATCGCTGCGTTTGACGGGCAAAAGGGTCAGGCGGCCTATGCGGCCTCGAAAGGCGGTGTCGTGGGCATGACGCTGCCGATGGCCCGCGACTTGGCCTCGACCGGCATTCGCGTCATGACCATCGCGCCGGGCATTTTCATGACCCCGATGCTGGCGGGCCTGCCCGAAGAGGTGCAACAACAGCTTGCCGCCGACGTCCCGAACCCTGCCCGCCTTGGCGATCCGCATGAATACGGACGACTGGCCGGCTTCATCGTCGAGATCGGCTATCTGAACGGTGAGGTCATCCGCATCGACGGTGCCCTGCGTATGCGCTAAACCGGGGCTCATGACCGAGCGGCAGAAAATGGAAGCGGGTGAATGGTATTGCTGCCTTGACCCGGAACTGGATGCGCTTCGCGCCGAAGCGCGCCGGGCCGTTCATGCCCATAACACATGCCCGCCGGATGCCCGTGGGGCCATCGCGCCGGAACTGGATGCGCTTTTTGCGGGAGTTGGACGGGATTGCTTTCTCGAGGCTCCGTTTCACTGTGCCTACGGAATAAACCTGTCGTTGGGAGACCGCGTGTTTTTCAACGCAGGCTGTGTCGTGCTCGACACCGCGCCGGTGATGATTGGGAATGACACGATGCTTGGGCCTGCGGTGCAGATCTATTGCGCCGAACACGCGAAAGATCCTGTCTTGCGCGCTCGGGGCCTCGAAGTCGCCCACCCAGTCAGGATCGGCGAAAACGTCTGGATCGGCGGGGCGGCGATCATCATGCCGGGCGTTACGATCGGCGACAATGCCATCATCGGAGCGGGCAGTGTGGTGACAAAAGACGTTCCCGCCGGCGAGACCGTGGTTGGAAACCCTGCCCGGCCTATACGCGCCCACCGATAGCCCTGCTCTTCCCCCAATCCGCCAGGGCCTTGTTCGCGGGGCGCAGCGCCTGTTTTTTTTCAGGCAGCGCCGGGTAAACGTGTCCCCAAGGGCGCGCGCGCCCGGGCAAGGGTGGATTTTGACCGCGCCGAACTCAAAAGTGTCATCGCCTGCACCGAAGAAGAATGCACCCAAAACGACCCCAATGTGGTTGCGACACATCCCGGTGTCGTTGCCTTCCATGCAATTTGGAACAGCCGCGAACCGTCGCAGACGCATTTGAACGCGCTTCATCTCGCCAGTTGCATAAAAATGCTCGACGGGTTCGCAGCCGAAGCAAGCTGAACGAATTGACGCGGATCCGCTGATCCGGTCCCAGGCAAAACCGAAGCAGCAGGCGAACTCCGGTCTTGAGCAACTTTTTCCGCGCCGTCTGATAAGGCGGGCGCAGTTGGCGTCTACTCAGCCTGGGCTTTCTCTTCCAGTGTCAGCCATTCCTCTTCGGCCGCCGACAACTTGTCTTGCCGTTCGACAAGCGCCTCGGTCGCTTTCTGGAACTTGACCGGCTCGCGGGT
Source organism: Ruegeria sp. HKCCD6604 (assembly GCF_013110635.1). Taxonomy (NCBI): domain Bacteria; kingdom Pseudomonadati; phylum Pseudomonadota; class Alphaproteobacteria; order Rhodobacterales; family Roseobacteraceae; genus Ruegeria; species Ruegeria sp. HKCCD6604. The sequence continues at coordinate 645,199 of NZ_WVQW01000001.1, forward strand.
AAACAGTTCCGGGTCGGACATCAATTCTTCGAGCTTTGCAATCTCGGCCTCCAGCCGTTCAATCTCGGCCGGCAGCTTTTCCAGCCGGTGCTTTTCGGAAAAGGACAATCCCGACCTGGCTTTTGCTTCCTGCTTCACCTTCGGCTTGGAAAGCTTTGTTTTGCTGTCTTTTTTCTCGGAAACTTCACCCCGCTGCGCAATATAGTCGGACCAGCCGCCGGCATAGACGGTCGCCCGCCCGTTGCCTTCCATCGCGATGGTCGTCGTTGCAACGCGGTCCAGAAAATCCCGGTCGTGGCTGACCAGCAGAACCGTTCCTTCGTAATCGTCCAACAACTCCTGCAACAGATCCAGCGTTTCGACATCCAGATCGTTGGTCGGTTCGTCAAGCACCAGAAGATTGGAAGATTTCGCCATCAACTTGGCCAGCAGCAACCGTGCCTTTTCCCCACCCGACAAGGATTTGACAGCCGCCCTTGCCTGCCGCTCGTCAAACAGGAATTCCTTGAGATAGCCCACGACATGTTTGGGCTGCCCGCCAACCATCACCTGATCGGCCTTGCCGGAAACCCGCATATCCGGGTCGCCGGTCAGGCTGTCCCACAAGCTCATCTCGGGGTCCAGTTGCGCGCGGGTCTGATCGAACACCGCGACCTCAAGATTGGTACCCAGCGACACCGAACCTTCGTCCGGCTCCACCTGCCCCAGAAGCATCTTCAGCAAGGTCGTCTTGCCAACCCCGTTCGGCCCGACAAAAGCCACACGATCACCGCGCTGCACCAGCAGATCAAAATTCCGAACGATCTGCTTGTCGCCGAACCCTTTGGCCAGCTCTTTGGCCTCGATCACCTTGCGGCCCGATTTTGGCCCGGCCTCCAGCGTCATCGCAGCGGAACCCTGACGCTTGATCTGTGCCGCCTTTTCGGCCCGCAGCGCCTGTAGGACCCGCACCCGGCCCTGATTGCGTTTGCGCCGCGCGCTGATACCCTCGACCGCCCATTTGGCCTCGGACTTGATCAGACGGTTCAGCTTGTGACGCTGCTGGTCTTCTTCTTCCCAGATCTTGTCCCGCCAGGCTTCGAACGCGTCAAACCCTTGCTCCTGCCGTCGAACCGCGCCCCGATCAATCCACAGTGTCGCCCGCGTCAGTGCCCGCAAAAAGGCCCGGTCGTGCGAGATCAGCACAAACGCCGCTCGTGTCGACCCAAGCTCGCGCTCCAGCCACGCGATGGCTTCGATATCCAGATGGTTGGTCGGTTCGTCCAACAGCATCAGGTCCGGTGCCTCGGCCATCAGTTTGGCCAATGCCGCCCGCCGCCGCTCACCACCCGAAGCAGTCTCAACCGGGCGCGCAGGATCGAATTTCAGCCCCGCACCCGCCCGTTCAACCTTGTAGAGCTCACCCGGCTCCAACCCGCTCGACGCATAGTCTCCCAGGGTGGCAAAGCCCTCCATCGTCGGGTCCTGCTCCATATAGCCCACGGATTTTCCGGGCGGCACGACAATTTCACCGCGGTCAGCCTCGACCAGGCCGGCCATCACTTTCATCAGTGTGGATTTGCCCGACCCGTTGCGCCCAACCAGCGCCACGCGGTCACCGGGCTGTACCACCAGATCCAGTTCGGAAAACACCGGTTCGCCCCCGAAAGTCAGGGATATGCCGGACATCTGCAACAAAGGAATTCTCGCCATGCCCGCCAGCTAAACCGGCGGCCACACTGCGTCAACGCCCTGTCTTCACCTTTTCGGAAATACTCATCTTAACCGGCCAATGCCCGCAACAGGCGTTTTCGGGCCGGAGGGATCGCCCCGATTTCAAGCCCGGTAAACACATGCAACGTGTTCATGTGGCGATCCACAACCGCGTGATCACTCACCCACCCCCCCATCATCAGATAGGTCCGCAACAGGGGCGGCATGCGCGACATTGCCTTTTTCGCGTCCGGCCGGCGCCGCAGACGTGCGGCAAAACGGAACACGTCCGGAGCCTTGACCCGCGGCAACCACCGTTTCGGGGCCAGGTGGCGATGTTTGAGCATCGCAAAGGCATCAAGGTATCGCCCGGTTTCGGTCCCGGCAAACGACGAACATCCAAACAGCATCTGGACATTGTGTTGATCGACATAGGACGTCATTGCACCCCAGGCGACACGCAGAATGTCGGGATCGTTCAGGCCCGGATGAACACAAAACCTGCCCATCTCGACCATGCGGTCACTGAACCCTTCCAACGAACTCAGGTCGTAGAACTGTGCTGAATAGCTGCGTCCGATTTCACCGCCATGCTCCATTGTCAGCATCCGAAAGCAGCAGACCAACTGCCCGGCGGATCGCATATCTTCAACCAGGACATGGCTGCATTGCGCGTCAAAAGCGTCAACGTCCGATTGCCGGGTCCCGAACGCCAATGTCCGCAGGCTTTGTGCGGCCCTGATATCCTCGGCCGATTCCGCCATTCGGGCGCGATAGCGCCCCTTGCTCAACATAACTGCCGCCGCCACGGTCGCGTCCTCCATGGGTGCCGACCCACGAGTGTCGGCACGACACCGTTAACACAAGACATGTGACTGCCTTGTGACCAACGCAAGGTTCCGGCGCGATCAGTTGGCGCCAGGAATATTGGCCGGGTTGAAGTTGCCGATATTGCCCAACAGCTGACGCAGGAAGCCTTTGTCCTGAACGTTGGAATCGGTCACACGGCGTTCCAGCGGAATCACGATGCCGTCTTCCAGGCCAAAACGCTCGATGTTTCTGACGACTCCACGCTGATCAAAGCTGATGGCGACCAGTTCGCGCGCCACCACTTCGGGCCGTTTCGGGCCGTAATGGCGCACCCGCGAGCGGACATAGTAATAGCCCGAATCCCGCACAACCCCGGACGCACCCGGTGCGCCGATGGCTTCTTCCACGCTGTCGCGCGTATCGACGCCCACTTTGATTTCGGCCAGTTCCTCGGCCGGAGGCACATAGCCGTGATTCTTGTAGATCGGCGTACAGGCCCCGGCCGCAGCCAGACAGGCAACAAACACAAGCGATTTCGTCGCTGGTTTCAACCGGTTCACTACCTTCAACATGCACACCCTCTTGCCTTGGCCTCTTGCGGCTTCTATCCGATTACAGAAACCGCTGCCACGGTTCAACACATAGAAAGGCTCACGAATGGGCAACGTTACATCATTTCGGGTGGCTGACCTGTCCCAGAACGCCCCGACACCCTTTGAACTGCGCCCCGCAAGCGCCGCATTGGATGAGATCAGGCAGGGTCTGGGGCTGCTGGGGCTGCGCAAACTCAGCTTTTCCGGCGAGCTTCGCGCACAAGGCAAGCGCGACTGGGTTCTCAACGGCAAACTCGGTGCAACCGTGATCCAACCCTGTGTCGTGACGCTCGAGCCGGTCACGACCCGGATCGACATTCCCGTGCACCGCACCTTTCTGGCCGATTGGACCGACCCGGATGAACCCGAGTTCGAAATTCCCCAGGATGACGAATCCGAGCCCTTGGGCCCGGAAATCGACCCCGCATTGGTGATGATCGAGGCGCTGTCGCTGGCCCTGCCGCAATATCCGCGCAAGGAGGGTGCGGAACTGGGTCAGGCAGACTATACAGAACCCGGAAAACAGGCGATGACCGACGAAGACGCCAAACCTTTCGCCGGATTGGCGGGATTGCGCGATACGCTCAAAAAAGACGAGTGACACAGCGCAGATTTCCTGTCATAGCAGGCGGTCAGAAAAATCGCTTGAACATACCGAGAATCGCAGTATTTTCGCGCGCTCATCGGATTTTGGGTTGGACATTGCGGGGCCCGTCGCCTAAACGCGCGTCAAACCACGATAAACGAACTACGAAACCCGGGTCGGCAGCGATTCTGCGACCCCTAGTCAGACAAAGGTTGAGACCATGGCCGTCCAACAGAACAAAGTTTCCAAGTCGCGTCGCAACAACCGCCGCGCACACGACGCTCTGGTTGCTGCAAACCCGAACGAATGCCCGAACTGCGGCGAGCTGAAGCGCCCGCACCACGTTTGCGCATCCTGCGGCCACTATGATGATCGCGAAGTCGTCGCTCAGGCCGATGAAATCGATCTGGACGAAGACGCAGCCTAAGCCTGATCGAGCGCAGACCAAGGCATGACTGAACAGCCCACGCACGCCGGACGGATAACCATCTCGGTCGACGCTATGGGTGGGGACGCAGGTCCCTCGGTCGTTGTTGCCGGTCTTGCGAAATCGGCCGACAAGAACCCGGATATCAGGTTCTTGCTGCACGGGCCCGAACAGGTATTGCGCAAGCTTGTCGCCAAACGGCGTGTCCTTGAAGGGCGCGTCGTTTTTCGTGATTGCTCGGGCGTGGTCACGATGGAGGACAAGCCCAGTCAAGTCGTGCGCAACGGCAAAGAGACCTCGATGTGGTCCACGCTGGAAGCGGTACGCCAGGGCGAAGCCCATGGCGCGGTGTCCTGCGGCAATACCGGCGCGCTGATGGCCCTGTCGATGATGCGCCTGCGCAAACTGCCGGGCGTGAACCGGCCTGCCATCGCGATACTGTGGCCCTCGCGCAACCCTCAGGGGTTCAACGTGATGCTGGATGTCGGCGCAGATGTGCGCGCCGACGCCAAGGATTTGCTGCAATACGCCCTGATGGGCGCCTCTTATGCGCGCAACGGTTTGGCCCTGAGCCGCCCTCGGATCGGGCTTCTGAATGTCGGCACCGAAGAACACAAGGGACGCGCCGAACTGAAAGAGGCGCACTCGATGATCGCGGGCTTCGCGGAACAGGCGAATTTCGATTTCGTGGGTTTCGTCGAAGGCAGCGACATCCCCGGTGACAAGGCGGATGTCATTGTAACCGATGGCTTTACCGGCAACGTCGCGATCAAGACCGGCGAAGGCACGGCAAGCCTGATCGGTGACCTGCTGCGGCAGGCGTTCAAATACTCCCCGCTATCCCGATTGGCCTCGATTCTGGCTATCACGTCGCTGAACCGTTTGAAGAAACGGATCGACCCGCGACGCGTGAATGGCGGCGTGTTTCTGGGGTTGAACGGCACCGTGGTGAAATCCCACGGCGGCGCTGACGCAACAGGCGTGTCAGCTGCGATCAAACTGGCCTTCACCCTGGCGCAGTCCGGCTTTTCCGAAAAATTGGCTGCGCGGGTTGCATCCACTGCCCAGCTTGCACAAGATGCCGCGCAATCAGCGCCGCAAACAGATAAATAACAAAAAAGGCAGTACCGGAAAATGGCAGGCCGTTCAGTTGTAGTAGGTGTCGGGCATTATTTGCCTGAACGCGTTGTTCCCAATTCCGAGTTTGAAAAAACCCTGGACACGACCGACGAATGGATAAAGACCCGCTCGGGGATCGAACGCCGCCATTTTGCAGCCGAGGACGAGACGACATCCGATCTGGCCACCAACGCCGCCCAGGCCGCGCTGGCCGACGCGGGCCTGACGGCGGATGATATTGACGCAATCGTACTGGCGACTTCAACGGCGGATCTGACCTTTCCTTCGGCCGCCACCATGGTTCAGGCGCGGCTGGGCATGACCAAGGGTTTTGCCTTTGACGTGCAGGCTGTTTGCGCCGGATTCGTTTTTGCACTGTCCAACGCAAATGCGCTGATTGTTTCCGGTCAGGCCAAACGCGTGCTGGTGATCGGGGCCGAGACTTTCTCACGGATCATGGATTGGACCGATCGGTCCACCTGCGTTCTTTTCGGCGATGGCGCCGGTGCAGTGGTGCTGGAGGCTCAAGAGGGCACAGGCACCGCCGAGGACCGCGGTATTCTGGCAACCGACCTGAATTCGGACGGGCGCTACAAGGATCTTCTATATGTCGATGGCGGCGTTTCGACCCAATCAACCGGGCATCTGCGTATGCAGGGCAATCAGGTTTTCCGTCATGCCGTTGAAAAGCTTACGAAAACAGCGGAAACAGCATTGGAACGAGCGGGGCTGAGCAGCTCGGACGTGGATTGGATCGTGCCGCATCAGGCCAACATCCGTATCATTCAGGGCACCGCCAAGAAAATGAACCTGCCGATGGAAAACGTGGTTGTGACCGTTCAGGATCACGGAAACACGTCGGCCGCATCCATCCCATTGGCCCTGTCCGTGGGCAAGCAGCGCGGACAGATCAAGCCGGGTGATCTGATCGTGACCGAAGCCATTGGCGGTGGTCTGGCATGGGGCGCAGTGGTTCTGCGCTGGTAACCGGCGCAAACCGGCTTACACAGCCGCCCGCAATTCATTGATATTGACAGCGAATTTGCCATACCCATATGCTTCGATAGCAACAGGGGAATTAGCATGGGCGACAAAACACTGACTCGAATGGACCTGAGCGAAGCTGTCTTTCGTGAGGTAGGTCTGTCACGAAACGAAAGTGCGCAGCTGGTTGAAAGCGTTCTGAACCACATGTCCGACGCCTTGGTGCGTGGTGAACAGGTGAAGATCTCGTCTTTCGGTACCTTCAGTGTTCGCGACAAGACCGCCCGTGTCGGTCGCAACCCCAAAACCGGCGAAGAAGTCCCGATTCAGCCGCGCCGTGTGCTGACTTTCCGCCCGTCGCATCTGATGAAAGATCGCGTCGCAGCCGGGAACCGCAAGTAAGTTCAGGACGTCCAGGTTATGAGTAAGTCCCCCGATGCCTTTCGCACCATAAGCGAAGTTGCGGACTGGCTCGGTGTTCAGGCTCATGTTCTGCGGTTCTGGGAAAGCCGGTTCACGCAGGTAAAGCCCGTCAAACGCGCAGGTGGACGCAGGTATTATCGCCCAAATGACATGCGTCTTTTGGGCGGGATCAAAAAACTGCTGCACGAAGACGGAATCACGATCAAAGGTGTCCAGCGTATCCTGCGCGAACAAGGCGTCGCGCATGTCGCGGCGCTGTCCCCTTCCCTGGACGATCCCGGCCCAGCCCCAATTGCGCCTGCCCAGGACACCGTGGTGCCGTTCGAACCAAAGCCTGCCCCCGCCACGGAACAGATTCGCATGGATCTGCGCGACCCGATCCAGCCAACCGACAAGGACGATGCGCAGACAAACGCACGCGCCTCTGACGCATCACCGCCCGTGCCAGAGCCCGAACTGGATGCTGCGCCCTTGATGGGGGGAATCGCGTCGCTTGCGTGGAATCAGACAGATTTTGATGATGACCTGCTGCGGCGCATCGCTCCGATTGCGAAAGATCTGCGCCGATGGCTGGACCGGGTTGAAACACAGGCGGCGGGTTAGGACAAAAGGCATTGATTTCCTCTTGCCCCTGCCGGGAAAATCTTTATGAACACCCCAACGTCGGGCTATGGCGCAGCCTGGTAGCGCGTCCGTCTGGGGGACGGAAGGTCGCAGGTTCGAGTCCTGCTAGCCCGACCAAATTACACCGACGTTTATGGCATACAGGCCAGATCCCGCTCTGGCACCAGAGGGGATCGAGATGACAGGTGTTTGCCCGAACCAACAGCTAGAGGCGATGATCGCGCGCGGTGAGATCACCGCCGAACCAGAGGTTCTGCCTGCCCAGATTCAACCTGCCAGCCTTGATTTGCGACTGGGAACAGTGGCTTACCGTGTACGCGCCTCGTTTCTTGCGGGCGAAGGCCGGACTGTCACGGATCGCTTGACCGAGTTTGAGATGCACCGCATCGATATCTCGGATGGCGCGGTTCTGGAAAAGGGCTGCGTCTATCTGGTGCCCCTGATGGAATCGCTTGCGCTGCCCGACAGCATGAGCGCCGTGGCCAACGCCAAAAGCTCGACCGGGCGACTGGACCTTCTGACGCGGACGATCACCGATGGCGGTACCGAGTTCGACCGGGTGCCCGCAGGTTACACAGGCCCGCTTTTTGCCGAAATCTGCCCGCGCTCGTTCTCGGTTCTGGTTCGTCCCGGGATGCGTTTGAACCAGATCCGTTTCCGCCAGGGTCAGGCCGTGTTGTCCGATGCGGAACTGAGGTCCTTGCATGCCGAATCTCCGCTTGTGGACGGACCTGCCGTCATTCAGGACGGTCTGGGCTTTTCGGTCGACCTGCAACTGCCCGATACCGATCTGGTGGGCTATCGCGCCAAACCTCATACCGGGGTGATCGATCTGGATCGAATCGGTGAATACGATCCGCAGGACTATTGGGAAGAGGTACGCACCAAGGATGGTTGCATCATCCTGGACCCCGGCGCGTTCTATATCCTTGTCAGCCGCGAGGCGGTGCATATTCCACCGATGTACGCGGCTGAAATGGCGCCTTATCTGGCGATGGTCGGTGAGTTCAGAGTGCACTATGCAGGCTTCTTCGATCCCGGTTTTGGTCATGCCGCTGCCGGGGGGGCCGGTTCCCGTGGCGTGCTTGAGGTACGCTGCCACGAAGCGCCATTCGTGCTGGAACACGGACAGGTCGTCGGACGTCTGGTCTATGAGAAAATGGCTGAAATGCCGACCCAGCTTTATGGTGCGGGCATTGCCTCGAACTATCAGGGTCAGGGCCTGAAACTGTCAAAGCACTTCAAAGCCGCAAGCTGACCCCTAGAACTTCATGAACCGGCGCATTTGACGGGTCACGCGCTGTGCCTGCCTGAGGTTCTGCGCATGTCGCGGTGCGCTGGTTTTTTCGGGCCCATTCGATATGCCGGGTCCGCCCTCCTTTCGGCTGGCCAGATCGATACCCTTGTTCACACCTTTGTTGACCAGACGGCGCATGACCTGACGCACAATCATGTCGATGATCCGGTTTGCATTCATCGCTCAACTCCGTGTCCTCACGCACAAAGATAGGCGCTTTATGCGGCAACAAAAGGGCTGTTCGATCACTCTTCATCGAACAACTCGCTCTGGTCTTCGTCAACTTCGTCCTCGCGCCCTTCCCCCAAAGGGATCGCACCCGGAGGAGGCCGATTCTCCAACAATCCCGCGGCGCGCAGCTCTTTCAGGCCCGGCAGGTCGCGCGCGTTTTCCAGACCAAAATGATCCAGAAACTCAGGCGTTACCACAAACGTCACCGGACGACCCGGCGTCATGCGGCGGCGGCCCAGCTTGATCCACTCCATCTCAAGCAACTGATCGATGGTCCCGCGCGAGACGGACACGCCCCGGATTTCCTCGATCTCGGCCCGTGTGCAGGGTTGGTGATAGGCCACGATGGCCAGAGTTTCGATCGCAGCGCGGCTGAGCTTGCGGGTCTCGACCGTTTCCTTCTGCATCAGAAAGCCCAGATCAGGGGCCGTACGGATGGCCCAGGCATCCCCCACGCGCACAACGCGCACGCCACGCCCCTCATACCGTTTCTGAAGCAATTCAACCGCTTGCGCCGCATCGCTTCCATGGGGCATCCGCGCCTCAAGATCCGCAATCGTCACCGGCTCGGCGCTGGCGAACAGAACGGCTTCGACCATACGCTCCTGCTCTGCCAGCGGAGGGGCCTCGAACAGCGTACCGGTCTCTTCTGGGGCATCAGTCACGTGTTTCGGTCCTCTTGCGCAATTGGATCGGAGCGAATGTCTCGCTCTGCTTGATTTCCATATGTCCTTCTTTCACCAGTTCCAGCGAGGCCGCAAAGGTCGCCGCCGTTGCCGACCTGCGCCGTACCGGGTCGGAATCCCAGCCATCGGGCAGGTAAGTTTCCATGTCGGTCCATGTCCCGGCAAACCCGATCAGCGGTCGCATCCGTTCCAGTGCCTGTTCCATGGTGAATACCGAATCGCGGTCCATCACAAACGGGCGGAATTCATCACGGGTGCGGATGCGGGCATAGCCCTGCATCAGATCCAGTAGCGTGGCGGAATAGGTGACGGTGCGGATCCGGGTGATATCTTCGCCCTGCCCGCGTTTGAAGAAATCTCGCCCCAGCTGATCGCGCGCCATCAATCGTGCCGCAGCGTCGCGCATCGCCTGCAAGCGTTCCAATTGAAACGCCAGATGTGCGGCCAGTTCCTCACCCGAAGGTCCCTCGTCTTCGGGGTCTGGCGGCAACAGCAGGCGGGATTTCAAAAAGGCCAGCCAGGCCGCCATCACCAGATAGTCGGCGGCCAGTTCAATGCGCAACGCACGCGCCTTTTCGACAAAGGCCAGGTATTGCTGCGCCAGCGCGAGTACGGAAATTTTCCTCAGATCAACCTTCTGCGTGCGCGACAGGGTCAAAAGAACGTCCAGCGGGCCTTCGAACCCATCGACATCAACAATCAGCGCTTCGGCCGCAAGACGATCCGCGACCGAGACAGGATCTTCGCTGAAAAGATTATCGTTCATATACCTGCCCGCCCATTAGGGCAGATAGTTCCGCCTCGGCGGCAGGGATGTCAAGTTCCTGCGGAGCTTTGCGCATCGCCAGCGCCCGTTCTGCGCGGGCCTGTGCCACATCGGACATCTCCCCGGCAGCTTCCAGCACTTCGGCGCGCTCGGCAAAGCTTCCGTTGCAGTGCAGAACGACGTCACAGCCCGCGCTTATGGCTTGCCGCGACACCTCAGCAGGCGTTCCGCTGAGCGCCTTCATCCCGATGTCATCGGTCATGATCAGCCCGCCGAAGCCAATCCTGTCGCGGATCACATCCATCATGGTTGCCGAGATGGTGGCAGGCTGCGGGTCAATCCGGTCATAGACCAAATGCGCAGTCATCCCCATCGGCAGGTCGTTCAAGGCCCGGAACGGCACGAAATCGCTGCGCTCAAGCTCATCCAGGGGCAGATCCACATGCGGCAAGTCATGGTGGCTGTCCAACGTGGCACGTCCATGGCCCGGAATATGTTTGAGCACTGGCAGCACTCCGCCATCCAAATGGCCCTGCGCCACGGCTTTGCCAATTCTGGAAACGCGTTCAGGATCAGCGTCATAACAGCGGTTCATCAGGAACTTGTGCGTCTCGGGGCGCGCGACATCCACCATGGGCGCACAGTTGCTGTCGATGCCCAGACCAAACAATTCATCGGCAATCAGGCGGTACCTCAGATACATGGCGCGCTCGGCCTGCTCGGCGGCATTGGCTACGTGATCCAACGGAGGCAGCCATTCGCGGGCCAGCGGCGCCCGCAGGCGCTGCACGCGCCCACCTTCCTGATCGATGGTGATCGGGCAATTACGCCCGACTGCCTCGCGGAAATCATCACACAAGGCGCGCGCCTGATCCGCGTGTTCGATGTTGCGGGCGAACAGAATGAACCCGAACGGGTTCATCTGCCGAAACAAGTCTTTTTCCTGTTGCGTCAGGCGCAGGCCCTCTGCATCGGTGATCGTGGCACCGTACTTCACCTGACGGCCACCGGGATACAATCAGCCCCTTGCGCAACAAGCGCGGCACAAAACTGGCGCGAGTCGCTCAGGTCTTCAAAGCCCAGCACGCGCAGGCGGTAAAAGGTGCGCCCACCGCTTGAGGTCTTCTGGATAACGCGCTGTTTTCCTGCCATATATTCGCCGAACCTTCCGTTCAGGCGATCCCATTCCGTTTGCGCCACCTGAACGCTGTCATAGGCCCCAAGCTGCGCCAGACGCGTGCCTTTCGCCAGCGTATCAGGATCAACATCCAACCCAACCGAAGCCTTCACCGCGGCATTGATAGCGTCTTCGGAATTCTCGCTTGGCGAAACCCGGCTGCGTGAGGTGCGTGCCGGGCGGGTCAAGGGGCGCAAGGACCGGCGCACACCCGGCAGCGCGGCAATGGCCGGGTCCGGCAAGGCGGCTGCGAAATCGGCCGGGTCAATTGCGGGTTCTTCCTCGGGGGTGGTCAGCGATGCCAGCTGCACGCCATCCTCGGCGTTTTGCTGCGTTTTGGCTGCTTCACCAGCCAATTCCGCAACCAGCGCATCCACCGCGTTCTGGCGCAATCGAGCGGCTTCCTGGGTTGAAATCGGCTTTTCCACAACATGCAGCGCCGGTGTCGGCTTCAGATCTGCGGCGGGTACGTCTTCATCCGTCAACGAGACCGGCCGCGGCGCAAGAATCAGACGATCCGCCGGGGCGGCAGCACTGCCCTTGGCTGCCACGGCATTGACGGCCAAGCCCTGATGATCGGCTGGTGTTCCGCCCGGGTTTTCGGGCTGCACCCGCATCGGCCCTTCGGCTGCCCGCACGACCGGCACGCCGCTGACATCCCGCATGACAAGCTTGTATCCCCAGATTCCGACGCCGGCGACCAGTGCCAACGATGCGACAGCCCCCAGGAAATTGACGGCCCGCCCCAGTCCGAACGCGCCGCGCGGCGCGTCGTAATCCTGCATCTCGTCGGGATAGTCATACGCATCCTCGAAATGCGCTTGATTCGGGTAATCATTCTGCCCGGGGCTTTGGTGCCCCGAGTAATCGTAACTCGCCATGTCCGCCTCACTGCCCGCTTCGCGCCCGAAAATAAGGCGCGCGGGTCATTTCTTGCCTACCTCGTACCGGCGGTTCGGGCGATATTTGTTACCGCATCTCCTGCGCCGGGGTGACGCCAAGAATACCCAAGCCCGCTGAAATCACAACAGAAACGGCCCGGGCCAGCGCAATTTTCGACTGGCTTGTGGCAACATCGCCATCCTGAATGAAACGCAGCTGGGTTTCGTCATTGCCCTTGTTCCACAAAGCGTGAAAATCCCCTGCAAGTTCATACAGATAGAAGGCGACACGGTGCGGTTCGTTGGTCCGCGCAGCGATCTCGACCAGGCGTGGCCATTCCGCCAGCTTCTTGGCAACCGTCAGTTCGGCGGGGTGGTCCAGCGACGCCAGATCGGCCCCGCGTAACGTGTCGTCGGTGGCGTCGATTCCCGCCTCGGCGGCACGGCGCAGCACGCTCATCACCCGGGCATGGGCGTATTGCACGTAGAACACGGGGTTCTCGCGGCTCTGTTCCAGCACTTTGTCGAAATCGAAATCCAGCGGCGCGTCGTTCTTGCGGGTCAGCATCACGAAACGCGTCACATCCGGGCCAACCTGATCGACCACATCCCGCAGGGTGACAAAGTTCCCGGCCCGTTTCGACATCTTGAACGGCTCGCCATTTTTCCACAGTTTCACCAGCTGCGTCAGCTTGATATCCAGCGGCACCTTGCCATCGGACAGGGCCGACACGGCCGCCTTCATCCGCTTGACATAGCCGCCATGATCCGCCCCGAACACGTCGATCAGCGCGTCAAAGCCACGGCTCACCTTGTCATAATGATAGGCGATATCGGGGGCGAAATAGGTCCAGCTGCCGTCCGACTTCTTGACCGGGCGGTCGACGTCATCGCCATGTTCGGTGGATTTGAACAAGGTCTGTTCGCGCGGCTCCCAGTCTTCGGGCTTTTTGCCTTTTGGCGGCTCCAGCACGCCTTCATAGATCAGGCCCTTTTCAGTCAGCGATTGCAGCGCGGCCTCGATCCGGCCTGTGCCATAGAGCGATTTTTCCGAGAAGAAAACATCCATCTCTACGCCCAGCGCCTTCAGGTCGGCGCGGATCAGGTCCATCATCGCGTCGGTCGAAAACTCGCGCAGCTCTTCCAGCCATTCGCTTTCCGGTTTGTCGATGAGGCTGTCGCCATATTTCTCTTTCAGCGCCTCGCCAATCGGGATCAGATAGTCACCGGGATACAGCCCCTCGGCAATCTCGGGGCTCAACCCGTTGGCCTCGCGATAGCGCTCATAGGCCGAACGCGCCAGGACATCCACCTGCGCGCCACCGTCGTTGATATAATACTCGCGGGTCACATCATGTCCGGAATAGGCCAGCAGGCTTGCCAACGCGTCCCCGAACACCGCACCCCGCGTATGGCCCACATGCAGCGGACCGGTCGGGTTGGCCGAGACATACTCGACATTGACCTTCTGCCCCCGCCCCATGGTCGAGCGCCCGAAATCGGTGCCTTTTTCCAGCACCGCCGCCAACACGCCTTGCCAGACGGACGGCGCAAGACGCAGGTTCAGGAAACCGGGCCCCGCCACTTCGGCGCTTGTGATCCGGTCATCCGCCGCCAGTTTCCCGGCCAGCACATCCGCAATGTCGCGCGGCTTCATCCCGGCCGGTTTCGCAAGCACCATCGCGGCGTTGGTTGCCATGTCCCCATGGGCCGCATCGCGCGGAGGCTCGACCGCCACGTTGTCAAAGCTCAGCCCCTCGGGCAATGCGCCTTCGGACTGCATCTGCGCCAGCGCGTCCAGTACAAGGCCGCGGATCTCGGAAAACAGGTTCATTTCGGATGTCCTTTTGCTTGTCGCGGGGTTTACCACGCAAACCGGCAAGGTCAATGGACGCCTAATGTTTAAGCTTGGTTTGGCGAAACATCTCGCTAATCTCGGGCCTGTACGCCGCTACCGGAGACCGTTGATGCACCGCGCCTTGTCCTTTGCCTTGCTTTTGTCCACTGCCCTGCCTGTGCTGGCCGACCTGCCACAGCCCAAAGGCCATGTGCTGCTGACGCTGGGCGGCGCGGTCAGCGAAACAAACCTGCCTGCGCGGGGTGAGAATGACGGCGGTCTGCTGGGTTATCTGGAGGTGACGCATGACGGCGCGGCTGGTTTTGACGCAGCCATGCTGGACGGGCCGGAGCAGTTCGAGATCACGATCCCCTATGGTCCTCCGGGCAATGAGCGGGAATACAGGTTTTCAGGTCCGCTTTTGGCAGAGGTCATGACATTGGCGGGGGCCGAGGGGAAAACCGCTCTTCCCATGGCGCTGGATGGGTATCAGGCTGAAATCGAGTGGGACAGTATCGCCACGCACAAACCGATCGTTGCAACGCATGCTGATGGCGCACCGATGGGGATCGGAGGTTACGGCCCGACGATGATCGTGTTCCCACCAACGAAGAACGCCGAACAGTCCGCTAAACAAGCCGCTCAGCAAGTCTGGGCCATCGCTTACATAGCCGTGGAGTGATCAGCCCGTCAGCCGCGCATGGTCCTGCAAGGCAAATCGGTCGGTCATGCCCGCAATGTAATCGGAAACGATGCGGGCCAAGGCTGTGTCGTCCCTGGCAGCTTCAATGTCATCGTGCCAGCGCACAGGCATTTGCCTGGGATCGTTCATGTAGATCGGAAACAGATCTTCCACGATCTTTGCCACCTCTGCCCGCACTGACATCACCCTGGGTGCGCGATACATCCGTGTGAACAGAAACGACCTGATTTCACGCAGTTGCGCCCAAACTTCATCCGAGAACTGGATGACAGGATACCCAAGATGTCGGATTTCTTCGACGGACTGCGCGCCAGACACAGCAATGAGATCGTTCGAAGTGTTGATGACATCCGCCACCATGACCCCGAAAACCCGCCTGAGCGCTTCGTGACGTCGGCGATAGGAATCCAGCCCTGGGTATCTGGCATCCACCTCGGCGTAACAGACCCCGACAATCGGCAGGTCCTGCAAATCGTCATCCGTGAACAACCCTGCGCGCAACCCGTCCAGAAGATCGTGATTGTTGTAAGCTATGTCATCAGAAAGGGCGGCAACTTGCGCTTCCGCGCTGGCATGGGTGTGCAATTCAAGATCAAACTCCTGATCGCACTCGGCCAATGCCCAGGGCAGATCGCCCTCAACCGGCCCATTGTGCTTGGCTATCCCTTCCAGACATTCCCAGGTCAGGTTGCACCCATCGAATTCTGCATAGTGGCGCTCCAGCTTTGTGACGATCCGAATGGCCTGCGCGTTGTGATCAAAGCCACCATAGGGCTTCATCAACGCGTGCAGCGCGTCTTCGCCGGTATGTCCAAAGGGCGTGTGCCCCAAATCATGCGCCAGGGCCACGGCTTCGGTCAGCTCTGGGTTCAGGCCCAGGGCACCGGCAATGGTCCGGGCCACCTGCGCCACCTCGATGGAATGGGTCAGGCGGGTGCGGTAGCTATCGCCCTCATGCTCAACGAAAACTTGCGTCTTGTGTTTGAGGCGCCGAAAGGCACTGGCGTGAATGATCCTGTCCCGGTCGCGCTGAAAGCATGATCGGAAACTGCTTTCCTCCTCGGCTACGAGCCGTCCCCTGGTGCGGTCCGGATCCGAGGCAAAACTAGCTCTGTCCAAATGGCCCGTCCTTGTCGCCTGTCCTTGCACTTTCTATATTGTATGGCGTAACGGAAGGAAACCTTTGGAGACCGGCATGAATCTGCCCCCAACAGTCACGGATCGCGCCTTTGAACGCCTCGCAGAAATCGGCGCGGCGGATCAGGGTCAGGCACTGCGCGTCGCAGTGGAAGGCGGCGGTTGCTCAGGGTTTCAATACGAAATCGCTTTGGATACGCCAAAAGAAGATGATCTGGTCCTTGAAGGCAAAGGGCAAAAAGTCATTGTTGACGCCATTTCGCTGCCCTTTCTGGAAAACGCGGTTATCGACTTCACCCAGGAACTGATTGGCGCGCGATTTGTGATCGACAACCCCAACGCCACCTCTTCCTGTGGTTGTGGCACATCTTTTTCGATGTAACCGTGGGGGCTTTGCCCCCACACCCCCAGGATATTTTCAGCCAGATGAAGCAGGAGTCCGCCCTCTGACCGAAAGACCAGAGGGCTTCACCTGGCGCGGTCATCGGCGTCCCCGCCTGTCCCGCAACTTCAGCTTGAAGAAATTCGGTTAATAATCCGTTTCTTCATCTGGCCAAAAATATCCCGGAGCGCGAGGCAGAGCCTCGCAAATACGATCTCCGCCTTGCCGTTGGGCCCGTTCTGCGCGATAGGTTGCGCCAAGTATTCGGAGGATCGCGCATGAAAATCGCCACGTTCAACATCAACGGCATCAAAGCGCGGGTCGAAGCCCTGCCCCGTTGGCTGGACGAAGCGCAGCCGGACGTTGTGCTGTTGCAAGAGATCAAGTCGGTCGATGAAAACTTCCCGCGCGAGATATTCGAAGAGCGTGGGTTCAACGTGGAAACCCACGGACAAAAAAGCTTCAACGGCGTTGCAATCTTGTCGAAGCTTCCCCTCGAGGATGTATCCCGCGGCCTTCCCGGCGATGACGCGGATGAACAGGCCCGCTGGATAGAAGCCACCGTCGTTGGCAAAAAGGCTCTTCGGATCTGTGGGTTGTACCTGCCCAATGGCAATCCGGCACCCGGCCCGAAATACGATTACAAACTGGCATGGATGGAACGGCTATATGACCGTGCCCGTGATTTGCTGGCAACCGAAGAACCCGCGTTGATGGCGGGGGATTACAACATCATCCCGCAGGCGGAAGACGCCAAACGCCCCGAAGCATGGCGCGACGATGCATTGTTCCGCCCCGAAAGCCGCGCCGCATTCCGCAAGATCCTGAATCTGGGCTTCACCGAAGCGTTCCGGGCCACCACCCAAAGCGCGGGGCACTATTCATTCTGGGACTACCAGGCCGGGGCCTGGAACCGGAACGACGGAATTCGCATCGATCACTTTCTGCTGACCCCGCAAGCGGCAGATCTAATGCGGGATTGCCAGATTGATGCCGCCGTGCGCGGGCATGAAAAACCCTCGGATCACGTGCCTGTCTGGGTCGATCTGGATATTTAGCGGTTCAGGCCGTGACGTCGTAGCTGTATATCCATTCGTAGCGGCGTGACAATTTCCCCCCTATGGCCATAAGCGCACATTGGGCCGCCAAACGGACGGGGCCTGACAGGTGGAAATTGCGTGCGTTCGACCCCGCCGCGGCAACCACGCTTTCTGCCCTTGGCCTGCGCGTTTGCTCGTAGGCGGCAAGCGCGCTGGTGACGCCCGAGTGTTCGTCGAATGATCGTGCAAGCGTCCAGGCATCTTCCAGCGCCAGGCAGGCGCCTTGCGCCATGAACGGCAAGGTCGGATGCGCCGCGTCCCCCAGCAATGCCAGACGACCGTTCTGCCATTTTTCTGCGACCGGGCGCAGGAACAGGGCCCACAGATTCACATCCGAGACCTTTGACAGAATCTCACCTACCGGACCGCCGAACCCTGAAAAACGTGCGCGCAGCTCGTCCGGATCACCCTTCAGCTTCCATCCCTCTTCCCGCCAGTCCGAGCGTTCCTCGACCGCAACGATGTTCATCACGCTTTGATCGCGTAAAGGATAGGTTACGACATGCCGACCCGGCCCCATGGTCAGGGATGCCGTCACCACGCCTGAATCCGGTCGCCAGGGAATGGTGGCGCGCCAGGCGACCTGGTGCGTGAACGCGGGTGTCTCGGGCCCGTTCAGAGCCGGGCGAATCGTGCTTCGGCCACCGTCGGCGGCGATGACGCATTCGGCGCGCAGCAGTTCGCCGCCCGCCAACAGAATTTCGGCTTCGTTGGGGTGTTTCTGCACGTAGTACACCTTGGCCCCCAGACGGACATCCACACCGGCCTCGCGGGCCGCAGAATGCAGCAGATTCAACAGATCGGCACGGTGAAAATAATAGGTCGGGCCAGCCGAAGGCCCCGGAAGCCGGCTGACAACGCGGCCTTTGCGGTAGTCGCGCAAGATCGTACCGTGCGACTTCTGGCCCGCAGACAGATCCTCCACCCCAAGGGCGCGCAACACGCACATCCCGTTTGCACTGATCTGCAGACCCGCGCCAACCTCGGTCAATGCCGGGGCTTGCTCCAGCAGGGTGACCTGCGCCCCGTGTTGCCGCAGCGCCAACGCAGTCGCGAGACCGCCGATGCCGCCGCCAATTACACAGAAATTCAACCGATTGATCTTCATGCCCCTCGCATAACGCAGAAACGCCAGAGCCACAGGCCCCGGCGTTCGAAATTTTTCAGTTGCACCCGGCGATCAATCGTCGCGGTGGACCTTTTCGCGGCGCTCGTGGCGCTCTTGCGCCTCCAGCGTCATGGTTGCAATCGGACGTGCATCCAGGCGTTTCAGCGAAATCGGATCGCCCGTCTTTTCGCAGTAGCCGTATTCACCTTCTTCAATCCTGCGCAGGGCTGCGTCAATCTTGGCAACCAGCTTGCGCTGGCGGTCGCGAGTCCGCAGCTCCAGAGCGCGATCGGTCTCCTCGCTCGCGCGGTCTGCGACATCCGGGATGTTTCGGGTGTTGTCTTGCAGCCCTTCGATCGTATCGCGGCTGCCCGCCAAAAGCTCATTCTTCCAATCCAACAGCTTGCGGCGGAAATATTCAAGCTGACGTTCATTCATGAAAGGTTCATCTTCGGCCGGGCGGTAATCCTCCGGCAGAAAAACTTCCTGTTTCATATTTGCTCCCTCGGTATGGCCAGAAACGTCGGTCGCGGATGTTTCACCTGACATTTGGCACCCCCTTCTGCGCAGCGTTTAGCCGACGGGCGTGGGATTGTCACTACACAAACGTTGCTTCAGCACGCCCTCGTGCTGTTTTGTCTAAATATGAGACAAACAACAACAAAACCCTGTTTTTCTATGAAATTTAGCAGGCCTTTTTGAGGCAGGTGTCAATTGGCAGGGTACATTCGCGCGCACGAATCAACCAAAAGGGCTTGGAGTTCCTGCAAAAATCGCCTCAACCGACGCAGGGACGCGGGTTGTCAAAATCATTGACCGTCTGTAACCCGGACAACACAACCTGCCCACGGATCACGAAAAACCACACGAGAGGCCCATGACCGCACGCTTTCAAGGTACAGCCGAATATGTCGCCACTGACGATCTGACGATTGCCGTGAACGCCGCCGTCACACTTGAACGCCCATTGCTGGTCAAGGGCGAGCCCGGCACCGGCAAAACAGAGCTGGCCAAACAGGTGGCCGGCGCACTGGGGCTGAGGATGATTGAGTGGAATGTGAAATCCACCACCCGCGCGCAGCAGGGCCTGTATGAATATGACGCGGTCAGCCGCCTGCGGGACAGCCAGTTGGGTGAGGAACGCGTGCATGACGTGTCGAACTATATACGCAAGGGCAAGCTGTGGCAGGCCTTCGAGGCCGACGAAAAGGTCGTTCTGCTGATCGATGAGATCGACAAGGCCGATATCGAGTTTCCAAACGACCTTTTGCAGGAACTCGACAAGATGGAGTTCCATGTCTACGAGACAGGGGAAACGATCCGGGCCAAAAACCGCCCTATCGTCATCATCACCTCGAACAATGAAAAGGAACTGCCGGACGCGTTTCTGCGCCGCTGTTTCTTTCACTACATCCGCTTCCCGGACGAGGCCACGATGCGCCGCATCGTCGAGGTTCATCACCCCGGCATCAAGGATGCGCTGCTGACCACCGCCCTGACCCAGTTCTATGAAATCCGCGAGACGCAGGGGCTCAAGAAAAAGCCGTCAACATCGGAAGTGCTGGATTGGCTGAAGCTGCTGCTGGCCGAGGACCTGAGTGCCGAAGACCTCAAGCGCGGCGGCGCAGATGCGCTTCCGAAACTGCATGGCGCGTTGCTGAAGAACGAACAGGACGTGCATCTGTTCGAACGTCTGGCCTTTATGGCACGCGGCAAACGATAGCCGGAGGGGGACCGGTCGGTGATCATGGCTTGCCTTGGGACGGCCCGGATGCCAGCATCGGCCCATCTGGCGAAACAGAGCTTCGCCGCCCACAGAATCGGATGAATCGCGTGGCGAACGCACTGACAATCCGCACCCTGCGTGCCGAGGACAAAAGCCAATGGGCCGACATGTGGCGGGACTATCTGGCATTTTATGAAACTGCCCTGCCCGATGATGTATACGAAACAACCTTTTCCAGACTGCTGGGCGACGACCCGCAGGATTTTTCCTGCTTCGTTGCCGAGCAGAATGGCGCCCTGGCCGGACTGACACATTATCTGTTTCATCGCCACGCTTGGAAAGTGGAAAAGGTCTGTTACCTGCAAGACCTGTTCGCGCGACCCGAGGCACGGGGGGCAGGCGTTGGCCGGGCCTTGATCCAGGCGGTCTATGATGAGGCAGATCGTCAGGGCGCACCGTCGGTCTATTGGCTGACCCAGGAATTCAACCAAACCGCGCGGAAACTGTATGATCGCATCGGCACACTGACACCGTTCATCAAGTACGCCCGCTCATGAAGCGATTGAGTGCCCTTTTTCTGGCACTGGTTGTTGCTGGCTGCGCGACGGTTGAAACGATCGAGCTGCCCGATCAGGTCACGGTCGTCGAAGCAAGCCTGCCGCCTGCCAAGTCTTTTTCAACGGCACGTCCTTCGCCGCCTGCTAGGTCCAACACAAACATCGCCTCTGACTTCCTGTCCCTGCATTTCGAACTGGAAAGCGGCGCCGCCCTGCCCGTTTTCACGCGTTTTGAGACCCCGGTCACTGTCCGTCTGACCGGATCGCCGACCGCAAGCATGCAGCAGGATCTGACCCGGTTGCTAAACCGTCTGAAGCGCGAGGCCGGGATCAACATCCGACAGATCGACGAAGGACAGGCCAATATCACCATCGAAGCCGTCAGCCAGAAAGACATTCTGCGCATTCTGCCCAATGCGGCCTGTTTCGTCGTCCCCAACTCCTCGAGCCTTGAAGAATATCGCCGTGACCGCCGAAAAATCAAAAGCAGCTGGACTGAACTGCGCAAACGCGAACGGCTTGGGATTTTCATCCCATACGACGTCAGTCCGCAGGAAATACGTGATTGCCTGCATGAAGAACTGGCACAAGCGCTTGGTCCGCTGAACGATCTGTATCACCTGCCGGATTCGGTGTTCAACGACGACAATATCCATACGGTTCTGACCGGGTTTGACATGCTGATCCTGCGGGCTGCTTATGCGCCGGAACTGCGCACTGGCATGACCCGCGATCAGGTCGCCGCGGTCATCCCGGGGGTTCTCAGCCGGATGAACCCGCGCGGGGACAGGGTGCCCGTTCAACCCTTCACGGATACGCCGCGCGAGTGGATTGACGCGATTCAGAAATCACTGGGGCCGGGGTCGGGTTCGCCCAGACAGATGCGCGCGGCGCGAAAGGCGGCACGGATCGGGCAGCAACAGGGATGGACAGATCACCGCCGCGCCTATCCCCATTATCTGATGGGCCGGATGGAACAATTCCGGGACCCCAACGAAGCTCAGCGCCAGTTTCAGATTGCGCAGCAATTTCTGAAGGCCACGCCCGGCACAGAGGTGCATCAGGCCTATGTCACCACGCAAACTGCGGCATTTGCGCTGGCACAGGACAAGGGGCCCAGTGTTCTGCCTGAACTGGACAGGGCCATCGATGTCATGACACGGGCTGAAAATGCGTCTCTGCTGGCCACGTTGTTGTTGCTGAAATCAGAAGCGCTGAAACAGGCGGGGCAGATACAGCAGGCACGTGCCGTCAGGCTGGACAGCCTGGGATGGGCGCGGTACGGGTTTGGTTCGGATCTGGTGGCCCAGTCATTGTCGCGGGGCAATGGCCGAAGAAACACGGATGGCACGAAAGACGGATGACACACATATGTTGGTAGTTCTGGGAATGGCGGCACTGGGTGCGACCTTGGGCGCACTGGCCGCGAAAAAGCGCAGCGGCAATCGGGCCGACATGGCGCAATATGCCGCCGGATACGGCATTGCCTTTGCGCTGGTGGGTCTGGTGATCTCGTTGGTTCTGGTGCGTTTGGTGGGCTGACACGATGTTCCTGCCCTTTTTCGAAAACCTTCGCAAAGCTGGCATCCCGGTATCGCTGCGGGAGTATCTGACTTTTCTGGAAGGCATGAAAAAGGGTCTGGCCACCTATGATGTCGAGGCGTTCTACTATCTCGCGCGCGTGTCGATGGTGAAGGACGAACGCAACATCGACAAGTTCGACCGCGCCTTTGCCGCCAGTTTCGAAGGACTGAACGAGATCAGCTTCGATCAGGTTCTGGAAGCCGTTGACATCCCTGGCGACTGGCTGGCCAAAATGGCCGAAAAGCACCTGTCGGATGAAGAAAAAGCCGAGATCGAGGCGCTTGGCGGTTTCGACAAGCTGATGGACACGCTGCGCGAGCGTCTCAAGGAACAACAAGGCCGCCATCAGGGCGGCAACAAGTGGATCGGCACGGCCGGGACCTCTCCTTTCGGGGCCTATGGCTACAACCCCGAAGGCGTGCGCATCGGCCAAAAGGAAAGCCGCCACCAGCGCGCGGTCAAGGTTTGGGACAAGCGCGAATTCAGAAACCTGGACGACACGGTTGAACTGGGCACGCGCAACATCAAGGTTGCCCTGAAACGCCTGCGCCGCTGGGCGCGCGAAGGTGCTGCGGAAGAACTGGATCTGGACGGCACCATTCGCGCCACGGCCGAACACGGCTATCTGGACGTCAAGACCCGCCCCGAACGTCACAACGCGGTCAAGGTCCTGCTGTTCCTGGATGTTGGCGGTTCAATGGACCCGCATATCAAAGTGGTGGAAGAGCTGTTTTCAGCCGCACGGTCCGAGTTCAAGCATCTGGAATATTATTATTTCCACAATTGCCTTTACGAAGGCGTCTGGCGTGACAATCGCCGCCGCTGGGACCAGCAGACGCCCACGCATGAAGTGTTGCGCACCTATGGGCCCGACTACAAATGCATCTTCGTCGGCGACGCCTCGATGAGCCCATATGAGATCGCCTATCCCGGCGGCGCCAACGAGCATTGGAACGCCGAGGCCGGGCAAGTCTGGCTGCATCGGGCGCGGGATCAATGGGCGTCGAACCTGTGGATCAATCCCGTGCCCGAGAAATATTGGGAATACACCCATTCCATCGGCATGATTCAGGAAATCTTCGAAGGCCACATGGTGCCGATGACCCTGGCAGGGCTGGAACAGGGAATGAAAGCGCTGACCCGTTGAGGTCAGCGCCAGAGTTTACCCGGCAATCACCTGAATCCCAAGAAACAGGATCGCTGCCAGCATTGCTGCTGCGGGAACAGTGATAACCCACGCGGCAACGATGGTCAGGAAATGCGACCGGCGAACCAGCTTGCGGCGGCGGCGTTCTTCCGGCGCGACGCGGGGGCGTTCGGGAAAGGCCAGCCTTGCGCGTTTCAGCCTCCGCTCGGCATCCCATTCCCGGAAGAACCCGACCCCGAATACAGCGCCAACCGCGATATGGGTGGAACTGACAGGCAGGCCCAGCCAGCTTGCAACGATCACAGTGATCGCGGCCGACAGGGCGACGCAATAGGCCCGCATCGGGTTGAGCTTGGTGATCTGGCTGCCGACCATGCGGATCAGTTTCGGACCAAACAGGAACAGGCCGAACGATATCCCGAACGCACCGATGACCATGACCCAATGGGGAATGCTGACGGCATGAGTGAAATCGCCCGAGGCAGAAGCCTGCACAATCGCGGCCAACGGCCCCACCGCGTTGGCAACGTCATTTGCGCCATGCGCAAAGCTCAGCAGCGCTGCAGAGACGATCAGTGGAATTCCAAACAGAATCTTCAGCGATTTATTGCGGTTCTCAAGCCCTTCGGACTGGCGGCGGATCACCGGGATCATCACTGCCCAGATCAGCCCTCCACACGCCGCACCGATCAGCAACGCCGTCCCGAGATCGATCTTGATGATCTTCTTGAGGCCCTTGAGCGCCAGATAAGATGCAAAGGCGCCCGCCATGATCCCGACCAGCATCGGCACCCATTTGCGGGCCGCGGCGATCTTGTCTTCCTGATAGATGATCCTGGCCTTGATGAACCACAGGAAACCGGCTGCGACCAAGCCTCCCAGAAGTGGCGAGATCACCCAACTGGCGGCGATTTTGCTCATGGTACCCCAGCTTACGGCGCCGAACCCAGCCGCGGCGATCCCTGCCCCCATGACGCCGCCCACAACCGAATGCGTGGTGGAAACCGGCGCGCCGACCCATGTGGCCAGATTGACCCAAAGCGCCGAGGACAGCAGCGCCGCCATCATCGCCCAAATGAAGACGTTGGCCGTTCCCATGCTTTCCGGCGCAATAATTCCCTTGGCGATGGTCGACACGACATCGCCCCCGGCAATGAGCGCCCCGGCGCTTTCAAAAATGGCGGCAATCGCGATGGCACCGCCCATGGTCAGCGCATTCGCCCCCACCGCAGGGGCCATGTTGTTGGCGACGTCATTGGCCCCGATATTCAGCGCCATATAGGCCCCGAACATCGCCGCGATCACGACGACAAGCGCGTTGTTGCCCTGCCCGAACAGAAAAGCGGCCACAAGGCCTGCGGTGACAATGAATGCCAGGGCAATCCCTGAGCCCACAAAGGGCCGTCCAGCCTGTGCGGTCGCCATTTCTAGGCGTGAAAAGCGCCGCAAATCCCGGTCGAGTGTTTCCAGGTGACGCGCTTCATAGTTCTTGTCGGTCATGGGTCCCCCATCGATAGCGCCCCGTCGGTTAAGTGGGATCGTTGAAATAATCAACAGCTCATATCGCAAGATCACAACTTATCGAAGGTTGTGCCTGTTTCGGCGCACGAGGAGGGTTGTGCTGACTTCGACGCACGAACATGCGGGTCCCGACGAACATCCCGCAGGTGTGACTTGCGCAATGCCCATGTTCGGACCATATCTTTGACATGCTTCGATTGACCCCGATCCTGCTGGCAATTGGCTACGCCATCGTGATGTACCGTATTTCGGTCTGGCGCACCCATCGTGAGCTGGACGCAAAATCGACCGAACTGGCCGACCCGGTGCTGAAACGGATGACGGACCGGCTGGCCGCAGCTTTGGAAATCGATCGGGTCCCCGTCTATATCTACGAGATCGACCCGGTGAACGGGCTGGCTGCTCCGGACGGTCGGATTTTCATCACGCGCGGGTTTTACCGAAAATTCCGCAACGGAGAGGTTTCGGCCGAGGAGATGGCCAGCGTGATCGCACATGAGTTGGGGCACGTTGCCTTGGGTCATGCAAAGCGACGGATGATTGATTTTTCAGGTCAAAACGCAATGCGGACGGCGCTGATCATGGTGCTGAACCGGTTTATTCCGTTCATCGGAGCGATGATTGCGAATGCCTTGACGTCATTGCTGGCCTCGCGCCTGTCACGACAGGATGAGTATGAGGCAGACGAATATGCCGCCGCCTTGCTGACCAAGGCCGGAATCGGGATCGGGCCGCAGAAATCCTTGTTTCACAAGCTGGAAGACCTGACGCAGCAACGGGCGGGCGTTGCCCCGGCATGGTTGATGAGCCACCCGAAAACGGGTGAGCGCATTGCGGCACTGGAGGCCCTTGAGCAGCGTTGGGCGCGTGGCTGAGGGTGCGCAGCGAGAGGCCAGCCTCTCGCGCTCTCCGGGATATTTTTAGCCAGATGAAGGGGGCCCCAGTCTATTGGGTGAGCGCCTTGCCAAGGCGTGGAAGGCGGGCCTTTTTCATCAGCGCCCGCAAGGTCCATTGGTGGCCGGAAAGGCGGATGGCTTCACTCAGAACGCGATCGGCGATGGTCGCCAGGCCGTCAGGGTCCGATAGCCAGAGACCATGCAGCAAGCCGTCGGGATCTCGGCGGTCGAGCCCCTCCTCTGCCAGAATATTTCTGGGGAAATCCTTGGCGTTGACGGTGACGATGACGTCAGCCGAGGCCGTGATGGCCGTCGCCAGGACGTGGATATCGGCTGCGTCGGGCAGCCAGAGGCGCTGCTCCAACCCCGGGACCGGCGCGCGTTCGGCCTGCGGCCACTGCGCCTGCGCCAAGGCAATTTCGGCGCGGGCTTGCGCCTCGCCCGTCGGGCCCAGCTTGCGCGCGGCGCGGGCCCATTCTTCGAGGATGCGGGCAGACCAGATCGGAGTGAAATGGCCAAGGCGGGCCGCGCCCAGCAGCATCTCGCGCATCACCGTGGGATAGATGACGCAGGTGTCGAGAACGGCCTTCACAGGCGGTAGAACACTGCTTTGAGGTAGCCGCTTTCCGCCAGTTGCGGCAGTTGCGGGTGATCCGGACCCGCAAACTCGGTGTGGATCAGTTGCGCCTGACGCCCGGCGCGCCCGATCCCACGGGAGGACGCATCGCGGAACCGGCTCAGGTCAGCCGCGTGCGAACATGAACACAGCCCCAGATAACCACCGGGTTTGACCAGAGGCGCCGCCAGTCGTGCGATACGTTCATAGGCGCGCAGCCCCGCATCCAGCGCTTGTCTGGACGGTGCAAACGCGGGCGGATCGCAGATCACCACGTCAAATCGCGCGCCTTCTTCGCCCAATTGGGTCAGAACCTCGAACGCGTCGCCCTGTCGGGTCTGGAACTTTTCAGCAAGGCCCGACGCCTCGGCCCCTTGTTTCGCGAGGTCGAGCGCGGCGGCTGAGCCATCGACGGACAATGCCTGCCCCGCTCCACCTGCAAGCATCGCCAGACCGAAGCCGCCCACATGGCTGAACACGTCCAGCACCTGCGCATCGGGATGAACCAGGCGCGCGGCAAAGGCGTGGTTGGGGCGCTGGTCGTAAAACAGCCCGGTCTTCTGACCGCCTGTCAGATCCGCCATGTAGGTGGCGCCATTCATCGGCACAGGCAGGGGCGCATCGGGCGCGGATCCGCGCAATACTTGGTTGACGTCGTCCAACCCCTCCAGCCCGCGTGTACGGCCCGAGGCGTTCTTCAGCACCGTGGTCACGCCAGTGACTTTGACCAGAGCTTGGGTCAGCAGGCCCAGATGCGCCTCAGCCCAGGCCGCGTTGGGCTGAATGACGCAGGCCTCGCCAAAGCGGTCGATGATGACGCCGGGGAAGCCGTCCGCTTCGGCATGGATCAGGCGATAATATGGGGTGTCAAACAGGCTTTCTCGCAGATCGAGGGCGCGCTGCAAACGGTTCTCGAACCATGTCGCGTCAAGCTGCGCATCGATGTCACGGTCCAGCACCCGGCACATGATCTTGGACGCGGGGTTGACCGCGACCAGCGCGACGGGCGCCCGTTTGTCATCTTCGAGCACCGCCAATGCGCCCGCGGGGATTTTTCTGGTACGGCGGTCCGAGACGATGTCATTGGCGTAGACCCAGGGGAAACCATGGCGCAGGCCGCGCGCATTGGCTTTGGGTTTCAGGCGGATACGGGGACGGTCGGCAGATTGGGTCATGGCGCCCTCATAGTCCTGAACGCGCCGGTGGGAAAGCCCTAGCGGTTACGGGATCGCCAACCGCCGCGGCGTTTTGGGGCCTTTGCCGTCTGAAGGCCTTCGGTCAGAACCTGTGTCATCGGATGATCGGGGTTCTGCTCGGCATAGCCCGCGTGCAGCTCGGCCAGCGCCGTGTTCTGGTCGCGATCCGCAGGAAGGCTCAGCGCCCAGTCCAAAAAGATGCTGCGGCACTCTGGCAGGGTGATGCCGTCGATTCGATAGGCTTCGCGGATCAGACCTTTGTGGTCGTTGGGATCACTGCTGCGCGCCATCTTCTTCCCCCTTGATCACGCCGCCGATCAGATCGGCCGCGGTCGTGTAACATTCCTGCAATGCCGCCTGCAACGCCTCGACCTGTTCGAACCCGGTGGCGCGGCACAAAAATGCAGTACCGCCTTCGCCGATCTTGTCGGCTTCGATTGTCTTGCCCGACAGCAACCGCGCGGCGCATTGCACTGACCAGAATAGGTCATAGCAGTCTTTCAGAGATTGCGCCTGCGCGACATCCAGCAACCCGGCTGCGACAGCACCATCCAGACCCGACGCGACATCGCGCTGCGCGGACCCTGCCAGCAAAGCACCGGTTTCGGCCATCAATTCGATATCCATCAGCCGGCCGGGGCCGTTCTTGGCGTCCCAGATGCCGGCGGGTGCCTTGGCCGCGGCCAGACGTGACCGCATCTCGGCCACTTCGCGCAGAACCTTCCCCTGCTCTCGCGGGTGCGACAGAAACTCGGTGCGGAAGGCTTCGATTTCCTCGGCCAGTCCGGCGTCCCCGGCAACAACATGCGCGCGGGTCAGAGCCAGATGCTCCCACACCCAGGCTTCGTTCCGCTGGTAATTGACAAAGCTGGCCCAACTGGTCGCAACCGGCCCCTGATTGCCCGAGGGACGCAATCGCATATCGACCTCATACAAGCGTCCCTGCGACATCGGCGCGGACAATGCCGTGATCAGGGCCTGCGTGAACCGCGCATAATACGTGCGCGTGGCCAAAGGGCGCGGACCGTCAGACATGTCCTGATCCAAAGGATCGTAGATGACGATCATGTCCAGATCGGATTGCGAGTTGATCCGGCCTGCCCCCAGCGACCCCATCCCAAGCACGGCAGCGCCGCGCCCCGGTGCAGGGCCGTGTTTGCGGGCGAAATTTTCGGTGACATGCGGCAGGATGGCCGCGATGACCGACTGCGCAAGCTCGGCATATTGCCGACCTGCCTTCTTTCCGTCGATCAGGCCGCGCAGGTGATGCACGCCGACCCGGAAATGCCACTCCTTGCACCAGCGCCGGGCAAGATCAAGCTGGGTTTCATAATCCGTTTCTTCCGACAAAGCCTGCGTCAATTCCGCTTGCAACGCCTTTTGCCCGGGCCAATCCGCAAAGAAACTGCCCCCGATCACCGCATCAAACACCGACGCATTGCGGGACAGGTGCGAAGCCAGAGCATGCGAGGTTCCGACGATATCGATCAGCAAGTCGATCAGTTGCGGATTCGCCTCGAATAGCGAAAACAGCTGCACCCCGGCGGGCAGGCCCGCCAGGAACCCGTCCAAAGCCAACAATGCTTCGTCGGGCTTGGCGGTTTTGGCCAGACGTGACAGCAACTCGGGGCGCAGACGTTCGAAAATCCGCGCGCCGCGCTGGGACCTGAGGGCCGGATATGTCGTCCATCGAGCCAGAACGTTCTTGTCGAACTCCACATCCTGTACATGGGCGGGCGCCGCACCAGGTCCGGGGGCAAAGAACACTTCGGTCAGCTCATGCACTTCGGTCAGACGGTTTTTCAGGTCCTGCGTCAACTCGGCACTGCTGATACCCATCAGGCAGGCGACGCGTTCGATCCCGTCGGGTGAGTTCGGCACCTTGTGGGTCTGGGCATCATGAATCATCTGGATGCGATGTTCGACTTCGCGGTGCGCGCGGTAATGATCGGTCAGCTTGTCCGCCACATCCTGTGGCACCCAGCCTTTTGCCGCCAGCGCCGCCAGCCCGGGAACCGTGCCTCGTACCCGCAGGTCAGCGTCCCGCCCGCCCGCGATCAACTGGCGGGTTTGCGTGAAAAACTCGATCTCGCGGATACCGCCCTGCCCCAGTTTCATGTCGTGACCGGGGATCGACAAAGACCCGCCCGTCCCTTTGTTTTCCCGGATGCGCAGGCGCATGTCATGGGCGTCCTGAATGGCGGCAAAGTCCAGATGGCGGCGCCAGACAAAGGGGCGCAAGCCGTCAAGGAAACGCTGCCCCGCATCCAGATCCCCGGCGCAGGGCCGCGCCTTGATGTAAGCCGCACGCTCCCACGTGCGACCGAGGCTTTCGTAATACCGCTCGGCGGCCTCCATCGCCATGCAAACCGGTGTCACGGCCGGGTCGGGGCGCAGCCTCAGATCCGTTCGGAACACATAGCCATCCGCCGTCTTCTCGCTCAACGTCGCACAGAAGTTGCGCGTGGCCCGAACCATGCCCTGCCGGGCCTCGTAAAAGTCATCGGGGTCAAAGCGCGTCTCATCAAACAGGACAATAAGATCGATATCCGAGCTGTAGTTCAGCTCATGCGCGCCCATCTTTCCCATCGCCA
Organism: Ruegeria sp. HKCCD6604; assembly: GCF_013110635.1. Lineage (NCBI taxonomy): Bacteria > Pseudomonadati > Pseudomonadota > Alphaproteobacteria > Rhodobacterales > Roseobacteraceae > Ruegeria > Ruegeria sp. HKCCD6604. The sequence goes on from NZ_WVQW01000001.1 coordinate 675,599, forward strand.
GTATGACCAGGCCGGCTGCGGTTTCGACATCATCCTCGGTCATGCCCGGCAGCTTCTTGCGCCGGATCAATGTTGCGATCTCGGCCTTGGCGGCAACATCCGCGGCCAGCGCACCGAAATCGGTCAGGGCCGCCGTGACCTTCTCCAATGGCCATGCACCTGCAATATCGGCCAACGCCGTAAGCAGAGCCATTCGCCGCTTGGCCTGCCGCAATCCGGGTTTCAACTGATCCGGCGGCAGATCACGCACAACAGCCATGACGTCAGCCAATGCCTGATCCGGGTGCATCAGGGCCTCGGGCAGCCAGCTCTTCTCTTGTTCGATCATACTTTTCAGATAGGGGCTGGAACCGGCGGTGCCCGCCACCAAATCCGCCATCTCGGCCGGCAAATCAGGCATCAGGGCCCGCGCTTCGGCCCCCAGGGATGGATCGAAAGCGCGCGGAAGTCTTGAAATGGCTAAAACGTCTGTCATGGGCGCAAACTGCGCATCGCGGCGCGTGATCGTCAATGAGGCATTCTGATCAGGTGTTCTGAACCGGCGTGTCCTGACTGAAACTGTTGACCCAAACGTCGTTTCTGCGTTCCCATAACGACGAAATCAGCATCGCCTCGCGCGTTGTCGCACCCGGTCGCAGGTAATCGGCCTTGTAGGACAGCAGGACGATATCCGGTGTCAGAACACGCAATCTCTCGTCGCTCAGTTCGAACTCGGCCATCGTCGGAGCATCTGCAAATTGGCCGACATGATCGTCACGATTGGCAAATCCTGTCGGATAGACCCCAAGAAAATCCGCGCTCAGCAACGCCCGGTCTGCGCTTGCGTTGCCCTCGACCAGCGCCATCCAGACCTGCTTTTCCAAATTCAAAATCTCACTCAGCGCAGGTGCCGTTTTGTGTTCTGTCATATCCATTTCCGCAACCTGCGGCTGATGGCGCTCACCGTCAACCGAATTGCTGAATGTAAATCTTTTTTACATTGAGCCCTTGCAACCCTCGTCCACGACCCCATCTAAGCAATGTGAAAAGAGTTTACATCAACCCTGGAGAGCTCAAATGACCGCATTGTCCGACCCCGCCGTCCCCGCGAATCCGGGATGGCTTTACCGAATCGAGGCCTGGCTGGATGACAAAGGCAAAGGGGCCTGGATCGCCGCCATGGTCCTTGGTTTTATCTTCTTCTGGCCGGTTGGCCTGGCCCTTCTGGCTTACATGATCTGGAGCAAACGCATGTTCAGCAAATCCTGCAGCCGCCGCAAATCCTGGCACAGCCACATGAGCGCGATGAAACCATCCGGCAACAGCGCATTTGACGCTTACAAGGCAGATACACTGGCCCGCCTTGAACGCGAACAGCAGGACTTTGAGGCATTCCTGCGCCGCCTGCGCGAGGCCAAGGACAAGGCTGAATTCGACGAGTTCATGGACGAACGCGCCCGCGAGAACCATGAAGACGACGGAAATGCCAAGCCCGCCTGATTGACCTTGCCCTGTCCCGGCATTCCGGGACAGGGTACCCTGACCCATTTTTTTCGGACCTGACGAATGAACCACCTGCCTGACCCGGATACCCAACCAGAATTCTACAACTCGGTGACAAGCAAACGCTTTGTCGCTTGGTTGTTTGATATCGCCTTCATCTCGCTGCTCTGCACGGTGGCGATCCTGTTGAGCGCAGGCCTCGGTCTGTTTTTTCTGGCAGTGATCTATGCCGTGATCAGCTTTGTCTATCGCGTAGTAACCATCACCAACGGCTCGGCTACACTGGGCATGCGGTTCATGGGAATCGAATTGCGCGACGCATTCGGAGAACGAATGGATATGGGCAAGGCCATCGCCCACACTGCCGGCTATTTCGTCAGCATGGCGTTTGCGGTGATCCAGATCATCTCGGTGATCATGATGTTGACCAGCGCCCGCGGCCAGGGTCTGACCGACAGTTTTCTGGGCACGGTCATGATCAATCGACGGGCCTGACACGCGGTTGCGCGAAACACTTGGCGGCCTCGGGAACGGTTGCTATCATCCCTCCCGAGGCTATCTGGGAACTTCATGCGACACACGCTGCCAATTGCGCCACAATTCTATGTCACGGCCCCGCAACCCTGCCCCTATCTCGATGGCAGGATGGAGCGTAAGCTGTTCACCGCGCTCCAGGGCGAAGGTGCGGAACAGTTGAACAATTCCCTGTCGCAGCAGGGGTTTCGCCGGTCGCAGAATGTACTCTACCGCCCTTCCTGCACAGATTGCGCGGCCTGCCTGTCCGCCCGGATCGACGTTTCGGCGTTCCGCCCGACAAAAAGCCAGAAACGCGCGGTGAAACGCAACGGATTTCTGCAACGCCGCGCCACATCGCCCTGGGCCACGGACGAGCAGTATGAGCTGTTCCGCCGCTATCTTGACACCCGGCACGCCGATGGCGGCATGGCCGACATGGACGTGTTCGAATTTGCGGCAATGATCGAGGAAACCCCGATTCGAAGCCGGGTGGTGGAATATGCAGATCCTGAGACCGGCGACCTGATCGCTGTCAGCCTGACCGATGTGCTCGATGATGGGCTGAGCATGGTCTACTCTTTCTACGATCCGAAGCAGCCTCAGAATTCTCTGGGCACCTATATGATCCTGGACCATATCGAGATCGCGCGCGAAGCTGGCCTGCCCTATATCTACTTGGGCTATTGGGTCCCCGGCAGCCCCAAGATGGGCTACAAGGCAAAATTCTCTGGGCTTGAGGCCTATGTTCAGGGCGAATGGCAAAAGATCACAGATCCGGATACCTTCTGCTCTTCCTCACGGCACCCCCTGTCCACCGCTCCGATTGCCGAGCAAGTGGCCAATATCCAGCTTCCCGACCGCCACCCCACCAAGGGCTGACCATCCGATGAAACAGAACCTGCACGCCGTCACCCTCGTGGTGCCGGATTACAATGACGCACTTGCGTTTTATACGGAAAGACTTGGCTTCCAGCTCTTGAAGGACATCGATCTCGGGGGCGGAAAACGCTGGGTCCTGATCACACCGCCGGGTTCAGACGGCGGCGGCCTTCTTCTGGCCAAAGCCGACGGGCCCGAGCAACGCGCCGCCATCGGCAACCAGACCGGCGGCCGTGTGGGCTTTTTCCTTCAAACCGATGATTTCCAACGCGACTACACACAGATGCGTGCCAACGGGGTCCATTTCGAAGAAACTCCCCGCTTTGAATCCTATGGCACAGTCGCCGTCTGGCGCGATCCTTATGGCAACCGCTGGGATCTGATCCAATTCACCTGATCCGCTTCTTCATCTGGCCCCAAATATCCCGGGGATGAATTGGCCGCAGGGCAAGAAGGGGCTGGCCCCTTCCCTGCAACAAACAAGAAAAAGAGGGCCTTCGGGCCCCCTTTTGCATTTTGATGATCCGGATCAGTTCGGGATCAGGTCCGGTACGATCGTGACAATCGCCGGGAAGAACCACAGAATTGCGATCCCTACCACCTGGATCAAAACAAATGGAATGATCCCGCGATAGATATGGCCCGTCGTCACTTCCTTCGGCGCAACCCCTCGCAAGTAGAACAACGCGAACCCGAACGGTGGTGTCAGGAAGGATGTTTGCAGGTTCACCGCCACCATGATCGTCACCCATTTCGGGTCGAACGACCCGCCATAGATCACCGGCCCCACGATCGGGATCACGATGTAGATGATCTCGAGGAAATCCAGCACGAAGCCCAGAATGAACAACACCAGCATCACGATCAGGAAGACCGTGAACTCGTTGTCAAAACTCTTCAGGAATTGCTGGATATAGTGCTCCCCTCCGAACGAGATCACCACCAGGTTCAGCAATTGGGATCCGATCAGGATGGTAAACACCATCGAGGTCACCTTGGCCGTCTCGCGCACCACCGGGGTCAGAACTCCGCTTGAATACAGCACCCAGCACCCGAACAGCAGCCCGAACAAGGCATACAGATAGGCTGCATACGCGATGATGAAGGCGATCCAGGTCTCCAACGTCACATTGCCCTGATTGACCCGCAGGTCAAAGTTGACCCCCATCAGCAAGGCGATGATCACGGCAAAGGTCGACCAGATGATCACCTTGCCCGATCGCCCCTGATCCTGCAGCTTACGATAGGCCGCCAGCATGATCGCGCCACCCGCCCCCAGCGCAGCTGCCGGTGTCGGGTTGGTCACACCACCCAGGATCGATCCCAGAACCGCGATGATCAGAACCAGTGGCGGGAAGACCACGCGGATCAGGTCATTGGTCGCACATCGCGCTGCGGCTTCCTTGCAACCATACATGGCCAGCGCAAATGGCAACGCGAGCAACAGGAACGTCGCCCCTGAAGATGTTGTGGGCGAAATCAGCAAGATATCGACCAACACCATAAGCAGCAGACCAATCGCACCAACGATAAGCGGCTGTGGCGCACGCGAGGGCGCGATGCCACGACCCAGAACCAGAGTGAGGCCCAACAGCACGACCGTGATCGCGACACCCGTGCCAATTGGTGCGGCTGATGCAATCATTTCCTGTTGTGCGGCGGCCAGTTCTTCTTCGGTCAGGCGCTGAGACTCAGCTGCACCGCCAGCGGCATCAATGGCTTCCTGCTCGGCGACGGCCTGATCCCAGGCGGCCTGACCATGCAGATCGATCATCGATACCTTGCATTCTTCCGACACGTTGGTACGCAACGATGCGCCCTGTCCGATGTCCGAGAAAGCCGAGACCGAAATGTTCTGGCTGCCGATCAGGCCGACATTGCCCAGCAACACGGTGCCGACAATCAGCGCAACCGGTGCGCCCAGCAGCCAAGTCAAACCTTCGGACCGGGTGATTGGCTCACCCGACCCGCCTGACAGCGCCACGGCAGGTGCCTTATGAGGATTCAGCAATGCATAACCAAACGCATACAACGCATAAAGCAAAGCCAGAAGGATCCCCGGCAAAAGAGCCGCCTGGAACAAGGTGCCGACCGAGACAACCGCCGGCTCTCCCAAATAGGTCAGCGCATCGGTACATCCCGCCTCAACTGCCCGCGTCTCCTGCGCTGTCGAGTACAAATCGCCCGCCAATGTGCCAAGCAGAACGATCACGATCGAGGGCGGAATAATCTGCCCCAGCGTACCCGAGGCCGCGATCACACCCGTTGCGAGTTCCGGCGAGTAATTGTTCCGCAACATGGTTGGCAGCGCCAGCAGGCCCATGGTCACCACGGTCGCGCCAACGATGCCGGTAGAGGCCGCAAGAAATGCCCCCACAACCACGATGGACACGGCCAGACCACCCGGCAGCGGTCCAAAGACGCGCGCCATCGTCGTCAGCAGGTCGTTCGCGATTTTCGAGCGTTCCAGCGTGATCCCCATCAGAACGAACATCAGCACGGCCAGCAATGTTTCGATGGACTGACCGGCCAGAACACGTTCGTTCATGCGATTGACGATGAACGACACGTTGCGGTCCAGCGCGGTTTCCCAACCTTGCACAAAAACCGGCTCGGCGATCCTCGGTAACTCCGGGTATCGGAACACGGAAATGACATCCGCTTTGACCCCGGAATTCACGAGATCCCGATAGGCTTGTGAGCCTGTGTCGATTGCCTGGTGGACCAACAACCCGGCGCTGTCCAGTGCGGCAATGATCCCGAAGGAAATCACCCCGGCGCCACCGATGGCAAAGGCCACCGGGAAGCCGGAAAGGATGCCCCCAAAGAGGCAGAAGAATACGATAATGAGGCCTATCTCGACGCCATCAAGTCCGAATAGCATTGTCTTGGTCTCCGTCCCTAATGTGCGCCTTCATAGGCTTCTTCGCCCTCACCAAGGCTGTCCTTGTCGAGGTATTTTCCAGTGCTTTCCGGCCCTTCCACATACTCAAGATACGAGCGGTACAGGAATGCGATTGCGTGCAAGAACACCATCGCGGCAAAAGCCACCAGCAAAATCTTGAACAGGAAGTATCCATTGAACCCGTTGGGACTGAACCCGATGGTTTCCACGTTCCAGCGCAGGGCGCGGGACTTGGCCACCAGCCGGTCCAGCGTGTCACTGGCCGAAGGCTTCGGCACGATCAGGTGTCGCCACATGAAGTACCAGCCATACATCCAGGTCAGCACCGCCATGGGCATCATGAACAAAACCGCACCGCACATATCAACCACCCGTTTGGCACGGTGGCTGATGCCGGCATAGATGAGGTCAACGCGCACATGCCCACCCTGCACGAATGTGTAGGTACAGCACAGGCACACGACCATCGCATTATACAGCTTCAGTTCTTCCGCGAACCAACTGATATCCATCTGGAACGGGATACCCAAACCAAAGGACATATCGGGTCGTGTAAAGACCCGCTGCATGAAAACGATCACGATCTGCTGGATCACCATCAAAAGGCCCGCCCAGGCAAAGAAGCGCCCGGTGGTGTTGGCGAACCCCTCAAGGCCCCGCACGATGGCCCACATGAAGTTCCGGTAGTACAGCCCGATGGCCGTCAGAACCAGAAAGAATGTGAACACCACAAAGAAGAACTCGACCGAACCGCCGTAATAGACAAAGCGCATGATCGACGCCTTGTCGGACCAGTCCAGCCAGAGTTGCGGATGCGTGATGGCGTATCCGAAATTATAGAAGGCTTCGGCAATGTTCTGAATGAACCAGACCAGTCCATTCCACAGGGCGCCGAAGAACGAGATACCGTTTTCGTCCTGCATGTTGTCCCCAGGTCGTCTCAGTTGTGCATGGGATTATTGTTGCTTGCCCAAACCCCTTAGCGCAACGGGAAAGGCTCCCCCGCGCCGCGGGGGAACCGGTTTTTCTTGGATCAGAATGGCTTAGCCGCGAACACGGTCGCGCTGAGCGGTGTAAACACCCGACGACAGGTTGTTCCAAGCAGACGATGCTGCCATCGACGTCATCGCGCTGTCGTGGATCTTCTTGAACAGCTCATCGCCCATGTTCTCGTCCAGAACTTCCTGGCTGGCCTGACCAAACGCGTCCCAGACACTGTCCGGGAATTCCAGAACCTTGACGCCGCCCGCCTGCAGGCGCTGCAGCGCTGCGCCGTTGTTGGCCAGGAACTGTGCCAGGTTCCACTGGTGCGCTTCGGCGGCAGCGATCTCGATGATCTTCTGCTGTGCCGGGGTCAGTTCATTGAACACGTCGCGGTTGGTTGCCAGCGACAGACCTGCGCCCGGCTCGTGGAAGCCCGCAGTGTAGTAGGTCTTGGTGATTTCCTGGAAGCCGGCCTTTTCGTCGGCCCATGGACCGATCCACTCGGTACCGTCGATCGCGCCGGACGACAGCGCCTGATACACTTCCGACCCCGGAATGTTCTGTACGGATGCGCCCAGCTTACCCAGCGCCTTGCCGCCCAGACCCGGCATACGGAACTTCAGACCGTTGAAGTCTTCGGGGCTGTTGATCTCTTTCGAGTACCAGCCACCCGCCTGCGCACCGGTGTTGCCGGCCAGGAAGGACTTCAGGCCAAAGATTTCGCCCAGCTCGTCATGCAGCTCCATACCGCCGTCATGATAGTACCAGTTCACCAGTTCCTGTGCAGTCATGCCGAACGGAACGGCTGTGAAGAACGCATAACCCGGGTGCTGACCCACAAAGTAATAGTCAGCGGCATGATACATATCCGCCTGACCCGACGACACCGCGTCAAATACTTCGAAGGCACCAACCAGTTCGCCTGCCGCCTTGATTTCAACATTCAGGCTGCCATCGGACATGGCGTTGATGCTGTCGGCACAACGCTGCGCGCTGTCAAACACGCCCGCCAGACCACGACCCCACGAGGTCACCATGGTCAGGGTACGCTGGCCCTGAGCATAAGCCGGTGCCGCCAATGCTGTCGCTGCAGCTGCCGAACCGCCCAGCGCGGATTTTTTCAGAAATGAACGACGATCCATATGAGTGTTCCTCCCCTTCATAGTCACGGTCCGGCAGAACCGGACCTGTCGCATTCAGTGCGCGTCAGCCTAATGTGACCGAACTGAAAGGGAATACCTACTACTGCGTAGAGAATCGGATTCTTTGCGATTTCCAGCAAGAAATCAGACCATAAAGCACGTCTTCCCCGACGATAATCTCTGTATTCCCCGAACAAAGCCCATTCTTTTTGCATTTTCGCCGCCGCTTGCGTATCGATTCGTCCATGCAAAGACTCCGACATCTGGTCTCGCTGACCTATGCGCAGAAATTGTCACTGGTTGCCGCAATCCCGCTGGTCGTGGCCGTGGCGGCAATTGCCGTGCTTGTGGCATACGAGGCGCGCGCGACCGCCGAGCGTGAGATCGAAGCGCTGGAACGCAGCCTGGTCGAAGCCAAGAAGGAAGAGTTGCGCAACTACGTGACACAGGCGCGCAACGGGTTCGCCTATATCTACGGCCGGGCCGAGCCTGATGACGAGGTCGCGAAAAACCTCGTGTCCCAAATCCTGTCGGCAATGATCTATGGCCAGGATGGGTTCTTCTTTGTCTACGATTATGACGGCAACAATCTGGTCAGCCCCCGCCAGACGCAGTTCATCAACCGAAACTGGGAAGGGCTGACGGACAGCGACGGCACTCCGATCGTTGACGAGTTCATCCGCCTCGCCCGCCAGGGGGCTGGTTGGCACAGCTTCATGTGGCAAAAGCCCTCGACCGGAGAGGAAGCACAGATGATCGCCTATGTCGTCGGGCTTCAGGACTGGCGCTGGGTCGTGGGAACCGGAGTCTTCATCGACGACATCGTTGCAACGGTCGCCAACGCCAGGGCCGAGGTCGAGGCCCGCGTTCAGCGCACCTTCATGTATATCGGCGCGATCGTTGTGGCGGCGGTGCTCATCGTCTTTGCATCCGGCATGTTGCTGAACATCCGCGAGCGCAGACTTGCGGACGCCAAGCTGAAGGAACTGACCCAGCGCGTCTTCGATGCCCAGGAAGAGGAACGAGGCCGCGTTGCCCGCGAACTGCATGACGGCATCAGCCAGATTCTGGTCGGTGTACGCTATGCGCTGGACAACGCGCGGCGCCGCCTGTCGCGCGGCGATGACGCGGGCGCACGCGATCCGCTGGACAAAGGGATTGACCATCTTGGCACCGCCATCACCGAGGTCCGCCGCATCAGTCGCGACCTGCGCCCCGGCGTACTGGACGATCTGGGCCTTGGGCCAGCGCTGAAAGCTCTGACCGACGATTTCCGGGACCGCACCGGGATCGAGACGGAATTCTCGACCGTGGTGTTCCGCAACCGGCTGGATCAAGACAGCAAGATTGCCCTGTATCGCATCGCGCAAGAGGCGCTGACCAATATCGAGCGCCACTCTGGCGCCACGCATGTTACGATAGACCTGCGCGGGCACAAGAAAGGTGCAACCATGCGGATCACTGACAATGGCCGGGGCATGCGGACCGATCCCAGCACCCCCAGCACCGGGATCGGGTTGCGCAACATGCAAGAGCGCATCGAACAGCTTGACGGGTCCCTGCGCATTCTGTCATCACGCGGACCGCGCGGCGGCACTGTCATCGAAGTCAGCCTGCCGCTGAGCCACCTTCTGCCGCCGCAGGAAGACGCAACTCCGAACCGAAAGGCCGGCACATGAGCGCCGAAAGCATCCGAGTTCTTATCGTCGACGACCATCCAATGGTGGCCGAGGGCATCCAGTCCATCCTTGAAAGCTATGATGAGATCCAAGTTGTCGGTACGCTTGGCAGCGGACAGGCGGCAGTGGATCAAGCTGTTGACCTTGCCCCGGATGTGATCCTGATGGATCTGAACATGCCCGGCCTCGGCGGTCTCAGCGCCACGGAAATCATCCTGGAGCGATTGCCGGAAACGCGCATCCTGATCCTGTCGATGCATGACAGCCCGGAATATATCTCGACCGCGCTCAGCCACGGTGCCAAAGGTTACGTGCTCAAGGACGTTCCCACTGAAGAGATCAAGCAGGCCATTGATGCGGTGATGCGGGGTGAACAGTATCTGTGCACCGGCGCCAGCGGATCGCTCAAGCCCAAGGGCAACAACGTGCGCGAAGCGCTGACCGGACGTGAACAGACCATTCTGCTGGAACTGGCGCAGGGCAAATCCAACAAGGAAGTTGCGCAAACGCTGGATATTTCCGTGCGGACGGTCGAAACGCACCGCAAGAATATCAAACGCAAACTCGGCATATCCTCAACCGCCGGGCTGACACGCTACGCTCTGGAACATGGCGTGCTGCAAGGGACTGGTGTCGGTTTCTGATCTGCACGCGCGCGCAGCGCTGCCCGGCCCAACCATAGAATAGGCGCCGCAAGCGTGTTGACGATGGGCGGGAGCGCTACCCGCCGGGTCAAAGACCTTCTCCGAAAAAAACCAATGTCCCGTCTTCATCCAGAACGTGGAATTCACGCTGATTATAGGGCTGATTGAACGGCGGCCTGACACGGCCTTCGGGCAGATCGGCCAATCGGTCGCGCAGGCTGTCATAAAGCCCATCAATGTCTTCAACATCGATATAGAAGGAGTGTTCTTCACCCAATGGCTTGCCGTCATCCCGGGGTGGGCACTCCAAAAGGCGGATCGCAACAGGACCACGTTTCAAAAAGGCATAATTGTCTTGCATGAACCCACAGGTGAACCCAAGGCGATCACAATAGAAGTCGATCTGGTCCTTCAGGGACGAGCACAACACAAATGGTGTAAGCTGCAAAACCTTGGGCATCTGACTCTCCGGACATCAATCAGATGCATAGTACCGAGGTTGAACACTCAATCCAGCAATTGATCCTTTCGCAGCCCCGCGCGCTTGTAGTGATGCGGCAAAACGCGGCCATACAATTGCTGCGTCCGTTCCACACCGCCACACATGCCTTCAGCCTCGACAAAGGAAAAGATGCCGACATAGCGACGGCGCTTGCCTCTAACCGGAGCGACCCGGTGCAGTGAATACCGGCCCTTGAAAATCTGCAAATCCCCCGGCCGCAGATCCAGCCGGCGAACCCGCCCCATGTTCCCATCGAGAACCGAGGCCACCAGATCAAAGTTTTCATTTTCCGCCGTCCGCAGGTTGGGCACATACTCGAACGCGCCGCCCGTCTCTCCGTTCTGGATGGCCAGCGTCACGGTGTAGTTGTTGGTGTCGAAATGCCAGGGAAAGCCCTGCCCTTCTTCCACGACATTGATGATCACGTCCGCCAATGGGTCATCGTAGCGGAAAAAGCGGTCTTCGGGTTCATTCAGGGCATCGCGGACAAAGGGAAGAAAGCCGTCGAACTCGTATATGCGCCGCAGCGGGCCGGATTTCGAAAGATTGTCGGCCGGAACAAAGGCGTTCGAACGATCATAGAACCGGCGGATCGGATGAGCGATGCCAAGCCTTGGGTCGTCCTTCGTGAAATAGGCGTTGGTTCTGTTGAAGGACCGGTGCGCCTTGGGCGCTACCCCCTCGGCTTCTTGCACCAGAAGCTTGACCCCTGCTTCGTGCACGAAACCCGGCAGAACGGCACATCCATCCTGTTCCAACTCGCGTCTCAAATCCTCGATCAGCCGATCATAAGCCGGTGAATCCGGACGATCGATTGGATAGCGGCCAAGATCAACCAGGTCCTGCAACATTTCAAGCCTCCGGGTTTTGCCCCCTGCACGTTCAGCGTGGCGCAGAAAAAAGTAATGATCATGCCCGTTTCGGACATCGGCCTGACGCTTTCAGACCGCCTTATCCGCACACAAAACGGCCAATTTTCACGTCGAATTCCCGGAAATTCCCGACATGCGGCAATCTGCGCAATAAAATGTCGCAAAATACCGCCGCTGAGATAGAAAATTGGTGCAATTGCCTGTTGACGCCCCTTCCCCCCGACCATAATGTCGCCTCCAAGCAAAAAGGAGCCTCTGGCGATGAGAACGCTAGTCGTAATCGTAGGAACCACGCGCATGGGCCGGTAACGGTAAACCATAATCGAACCCATGCGCCTCCGAAAAATCGGGGGCTTTTTTTTGTCGAACGCAAGACACATGTCGCGAACGGAGCAAAGCAGATGACACGTGAGATGACCGGCGCAAAGATGGTGGTTCAGGCCCTCAAGGATCAGGGCGTGGACACGGTATTCGGATACCCCGGTGGCGCCGTGCTACCGATCTATGATGAGATCTTTCTGCAAAACGACATTCGCCACATTCTGGTGCGTCACGAACAGGGCGCGATCCACGCCGCCGAAGGCTATGCCCGATCGACGGGAAAACCGGGCGTCGCGCTTGTCACCTCCGGCCCCGGTGCCACCAATGCTGTCACCGGTCTGACCGATGCGTTGCTGGATTCGATCCCGATCGTCGTTCTGACCGGGCAAGTCCCGACCTTCATGATCGGATCGGATGCGTTTCAGGAGGCCGACACTGTAGGCATCACCCGCCCCTGCACCAAGCATAACTGGCTGGTGAAGGACACGGACTCGCTGGCTGAAACCCTGCACGAGGCATTCCATGTCGCCACCTCGGGCCGCCCCGGCCCGGTGCTGATCGACATCCCGAAGGATGTGCAGTTCGCGTCGGGCGAATATGCCAGCCCGAAACCTTCGACCTCGCATTACCAACCCGCGATGAAAGGAGATCTGGAAGAGATCACCGAACTGGTTGCCGCGATGGAAACCGCAAAGAAACCGATCTTCTATACCGGCGGTGGCGTTATCAATTCCGGCCCCGCGGCCAGCCAGTTGCTGCGTGAACTGGTGGATGCAACGGGCTTTCCGATCACCTCAACCCTGATGGGACTTGGCGCCTATCCTGCCTCGGGCGAAAATTGGTTGGGAATGCTCGGCATGCACGGCCTTTATGAGGCCAATATGGCGATGCATGATTGCGATCTGATGATCAATATCGGTGCGCGGTTCGATGACCGGATCACCGGGCGTATCGATGCGTTTTCGCCGAACTCGAAAAAAGCGCATATCGACATCGACCCGTCCTCGATCAACAAGGTCATCCGGGTGGACATCCCGATCGTCGGCGATGTGGCGCATGTGCTCGAGGATATTCTGAAGATCTGGAAGTCGCGCGGCCGCAAGACGGACGCCGCGAATGTCAAACAATGGCAGAACCAGATCGCCGAGTGGCGCAAGATCAACTGCCTGGCCTTCACCAACAGCGAAAAGTCGATCAAACCGCAATACGCGCTGCAACGCCTTGAAGAACTGACAAAAAAGCATGATCGCTACATCACCACCGAGGTGGGTCAGCACCAGATGTGGGCGGCGCAGTACCTTGGGTTCGAAGACCCCAACCGCTGGATGACATCGGGTGGTCTGGGCACGATGGGTTATGGGTTCCCCGCCTCGATCGGCGTGCAGATGGCGCATCCGGATGCTCTGGTGATCAATGTCGCCGGCGAGGCCAGCTGGCTGATGAACATGCAGGAAATGGGCACCGCCGTTCAGTACCGCCTGCCGGTGAAACAGTTCATCCTGAACAACGAACGCCTCGGCATGGTCCGTCAGTGGCAGGAGCTGCTGCATGGCGAGCGCTATTCACATTCCTGGTCCGAGGCCCTGCCCGATTTCGTAAAACTGGCTGAGGCCTTTGGCGCCAAAGGTATCCTGTGTTCCGACCCCGCCGATCTGGATGACGCGATCATGGAGATGATCAATTACGACGGTCCGGTGATCTTTGATTGTCTGGTCGAAAAGCACGAAAACTGCTTCCCCATGATCCCGTCGGGCAAGGCCCATAACGAGATGCTGTTGGGCGAGGCGGAAACGCAAGGCGTGATCGATAGCAAAGGCTCGGTTCTGGTTTAACGAAATTCGACGGATTTGGTTGAGCGCCGCGCTGCGCCCAACCTGTCAAGGATGATGAAAGGGACGTAAATGTCTGCCCTACATATCAAAAAAGGCTCTACCCGCCATTCGGCCTATAACCTACGGCCCACCTTCTCGGACGTTCAGGAACGCCATACCATCGCGGTTCTGGTCGAAAACGAGCCCGGAGTGCTGGCCCGTGTCATCGGCCTTTTCTCGGGTCGTGGTTACAACATCGAAAGCCTTACGGTGGCCGAGGTTGATCATACCGGCCACCTGAGCCGCATCACCATCGTCACCACCGGCACGCCCCAAGTCATCGAACAGATCAAGGCGCAGCTTGGCAGGATTGTCTCGGTGCGTGATGTGCATGATCTGACGGTCGAGGGCGCCTCGGTCGAGCGTGAACTGGCGATCATCAAGGTTGTCGGCGAAGGCGATAAACGGGTCGAAGCCCTGCGACTGGCCGATATCTTCCGCGCCAATGTTGTCGACAGCACACTCAATTCCTTCATCTTCGAAATCACCGGTGCGCCCGACAAGATCGACGCATTTGCCGACCTGATGCGCCCGCTGGGCCTGATGGAAATCGCGCGTACCGGCGTGGCGGCCCTGCTGCGCGGCGATTGATCGAACTGTCCCGCCTTGGCACTTGTCTTGCAGCCAAGGCGGGAACACTTTTTAGGGTGGCTGGTCCTTTCAAATTCAACTCTTGCGATCTGAATGCGCCATAATTGCCATAAGGTCGGCTTTTCCCGAAAAAGATCAGGCATTTTCAGATAAAGCCTATTGCCTTTACACATGAGGGCGTTAGCCTCGAAGCTGCAACGCGACGTGGGGATACGTTGCTTGGGGTCATTCTGTACGATTTTAAAAATGCACAGGGCTTCGGCTTCCGTGCGACGATGGTTTCTTCCGGAAACTAAGCAAGACGTGGGCACCCATGACTGACGATATTCGTAGTCCGGCTGAGATTCGCGCAATGTTTGGTGCGAACCTTCGGCAATTGGCGAAGCGATATCGCTCGATCTCGGCGCTGTGCCGACAACTTGGCGTAAACCGTACCCAGTTCAACAGATATCTTTCCGGTGAAAGCGTTCCCAGACCGGATGTGCTGGACCGTATATGCAGGTTTTTCGATGTCGATGCCCGCATTCTTCTGAAACCGCTGGACGAGATCGAGAAGATCGAAGAACACCCTGCAACTCCGGCCCTGACAGAGTTTCTGGGCTCGGGTGCGGATGCGATCGAGAAGTCCCCGTTTTCCCCCGGGTTCTACGCGGTGATCGAAAGCCTGTCGGCTGAACACCGGATGACCCTGCTGCACGCCCGACCCTTGGCCCAATGTACGTTGATCCGTGGCTACGTGTCGCGAGCAGCAATGCCCGAGGCACCCCCGAAGGCGCGGGAGATACAGGGGATAGCGGCCGCAAGCGGTGACACTGTCTATATGCTCACCTCCCAGCGGGAAGGTCACAACAGCCGGGTCTATCTGATCTCTCCGGACCCTACAGGAACGGCAGTTCATTGGCGTGGGTCGGTCATCAGCCCGACAAATGCGACAACGCCCGAACCCGTTGTGCTGAAATACCTTGGGCACGACTCGACGGCCATCTTTGCTGCTGCGCGATTGTCGACGAACAATGTGGCTCAGAACCTGTAACCTACCGTCTCAGGTTGGTGTTTCCTCTTCATCATTCTGCGTGATCTGCCGGTACAAATGCCAACTGGCATGTCCCAGCAACGGCAGAACCACCAGCAACCCCAGAAACCAGGGCACCATCGCCAGAAATGTCAGCACCGCGATGAAGGCACCCCAAGCCAGCATCACAGGAAAGTTCTCTGACACGTAAGTAAAACTGGTGATCATGGCCGTTACGAAATCCAGCTCGCGGTCCAGCAGCAGAGGGATCGACAGAACGGTGATCATGTACAGAACGGTTGCAAAAACCGCCCCGACGGCCGTGCCGACGGCCAGCATTGTCAGGCCATTCAATGTCAGAAACACCTCAAGCGAGGTCGACACGTTGGTCATCGTCGCCAACCCCATGAACAGGGCAAAAATCATGTGGCCCAGAAAAAACCAGAAAAGAAACACGACAACTATGATCGCGCAGATCGAGGGCAATTGTCGGCGGCTTTGCTGCATCACGACCCCGAAGATCGCGCCAAAATCGAGCGGCTCGCCTTGTTCCAGCCTGTGCGATACCTCGTACAGACCAACGGCGGCAAACGGGCCGATCAGCGGAAACCCGATGGCCGCCAGCACCAGCCAAAAGGTTGTTCCGGTCTGAATTGTCACCCATGCCATCGCCCACCCGGACAGTACGTAAAACCCCGCAAAAATAAGTCCGAACAGCGGTGCGCGGCGAAAGTCGGCCCAGGCGCGCTGCAATGCCGTACGCAGCATGGCGGTATCGACCGGTCGCATATCCGGAACACCAAAGGGTTTGTCCATGTTGTCTTCCTCCTCCCTGACCGGCGCTATGGCATCGCCGGCCGCTTGTTCGGCCAATTGGTTTCGGCGTGGTAAGCCGCACCGACTGACAATAGTTTCCGATCCGATCCACTGGGCCCGAACAATTGAAACCCCATCGGCAGCCCCTGCGTGCCAAACCCCGCGGGCGCAGCAAGACATGGCAGGCCGATCAGGCTGACCGGTATCGTGACATGCATCCATCGGTGATAGGTATCCATGGCCCGGCCCGCGATCTCTGTCGGGTAAGGCAAATCAACCGAAAACGGCCAGATCTGAGCAGACGGCAGAACCAACGCGTCAAACTGTTCGAACAGGTTCGCCGCGCAACGGAACCATTCCGAGCGGATGACACTGGCGTGGTGCACCTCCATTGCACTCATTGCCAAACCCCGATCCAGTTCCCATTGTGCTGAATCTTTCAAATCTTCCTTTTGCGACGCCAAGGGTTCCAGCCCGGCGGCCACGCTGAACGACCGCAGGGTGATCCAGCTGGTCCAGAGTTTTTCGGCATCGAAAGGCGGGGCGACGTCCTCAACCCGCGCGCCACGTGTTTCGAACACGTCCATCGCGTCTTTACAGATGTCAAGAATACCGGGCTCGGTCGGAAAAGCGCCGCCCCAGTCGCCAAGCCACCCGATCCGCAGCCCTTGCAGATCTGTGGCGGTCACCGGCGACACCGGCGCACTTTCAACGGCCAGCGGCAAGCGCGGGTCCGGACCCGAGATGACATCAAGCAGAACACCCAGATCTTCGGGGCAGCGCGCCATGGGGCCCAGTGTCGACAACTGGTGCAAAAAGCTGTCCCCTACGGGATCGGAAGGCACCCTGCCCCAGCTTGGCCGAAAGCCATAAACGTTGTTCCAGGCGGCAGGGTTGCGCAAGCTGCCCATCATGTCCGAGCCATCGGCCAGCGCAACCATGCCCGTCGCCAAAGCAACCGCCGCCCCGCCGGATGAGCCACCGCAGGTACGATTGGCATCATAAGGGTTGCGCGTTGCCCCATAGACCGGATTGAACGTGTGCGATCCCAGCCCAAATTCCGGCGTATTGGTTTTGCCGATCAGGATGGCACCGGCTTGCCGCATCCGGGCGGCGATCAGATCGTCACTGGCTGGCACGTGGTCTTGAAAAACAGGTGATCCTTGCGACGAGACGACACCCGCCACATTCACAAGATCCTTGACTGCGATTGGAAGACCGTGCAGCGGGCCGGTGATCGGGCCGTCGTCACAGGCCTTCGCCTCGGCCATCAAACCATCTGAATCCCTCAGCGCCACGATGGCATTCACCTCACCATTGACCTTGGCGATGCGATCCAGCGTGGCCTGCATCACGTCCGAGGCTGAAACCTGCCGGTTAGTCAACTGTTTCAAAAGGTCTGTAGCCGATATCCGGGTCAGGTCCATGACGCGCCAATCCATTGTCGTTTCCGGCAGCCTAGCGGGCAGCTCGGATCATTTAAACCCACTGTCTAAATGTATCTTTTCAGCGTCGTCCCAGACGGCAATGTCAGCGCGCTGATCTGCGAAAATGCAGGTTACTGTCAGCCCCAAGCCAGTAGCGCAGGCAAAGAACGATCACGATGCAGCTGAGCACCAGCCAGATCCCGCCCCACAACATGGCAGAGCCACCGAATTCCTCGGCCAGCATGAATGCATCCGAACGAGCGCCAGACCGTCGGATCGTGTCATCGAAGATGTCGAAAGGGACATAGATCATACTGGTCAATCCGATCACACGCAGCACCAGATCGCTTGCATCGGGACGCAGATACCACGCCGCAGCAATCATCGCAGCCCCGGTTCCGATGCTGAAAACAAGGGCGAACGGGTCGCGGATATACAGCACCGCCACCAGACACATAACACCACCAAAACCCGCCAGAACGGCGCGGTCGGCCCTTGTTCGCAAGGCAAGGATCAAAAGGGCCATGCCAAGCGCCAGTGAACCAAGATACCCGGCAGACAGGCTGAGAAAGCGATTGCCGCCCCGGCCGACGACAACGCCGCCCTGTTGTGGTGAGATCGAAAAGCTCTCGACAGAACCGCCCGTCATCAGGATCGTCACCGCATGAGACAACTCATGCAGAAAGACGACCAGTATCTTCAGTGGAACCGCAACCGGTGTATTCCAGAGCAAAAACACCAGGGCCGTGATGAGGATAAGCTGCCAATGCCCTTTCAGAACGTTCAGGAAAGGGCTGTAACGCTTCACCTCAGCTGTCGCCCTGGGCCTCGGAGCGGCTCTTGCCCGCCACGTTCAGGGCCAGTGTGGCCGCCATGAAGCCGTCCAGATCTCCGTCCAGAACACCCTTGGTATCCGAGGTCTCGTAATTGGTCCGCAGGTCTTTGACCATCTGGTAGGGCTGCAAAACATATGACCGGATCTGGTTGCCCCAGCCCGCATCCCCCTTGGCCTCGTGTGCCGCGTTTATGTCGGCGTTCCGGCGGTCCAGTTCCAGTTGATACAAGCGCGATTTCAGAGCCTTCATGGCGATATCGCGGTTCTGGTGCTGCGACTTCTCGGACGAGGTCACGACAATCCCGGTTGGAATGTGCGTGATCCGCACGGCCGAGTCCGTGGTGTTAACGTGCTGACCACCGGCACCCGATGACCGGTAGGTGTCGATGCGGATATCGGCGGGGTTCACCTCGATCTCGATATTGTCGTCGACCACGGGATAGACCCAGATCGAACAGAACGAAGTGTGCCGCTTGGCCGCCGAGTCAAAAGGCGAAATCCGCACCAGCCGATGTACGCCGCTTTCGGATTTCAGCCAGCCATAAGCGTTGTGCCCCGAAATCTTGTACGCAGCGGATTTGATCCCTGCCTCTTCGCCCGGGGTTTCGGACTGAAGCTCGACCGTATAGCCTTTTTTCTCGGCCCAGCGCACATACATCCGCGCCAGCATCGAGGCCCAGTCGCAGCTTTCGGTTCCGCCCGCGCCCGAGTTGATCTCGAGGAAGGTGTCGTTGCTGTCGGCCTCACCGTCAAGCAGGGCCTCAAGCTCTTTCTTCGCGGCCTTGGCCTGAAGCGCCTTGATCGCGGCTTCGGCGTCCTGGACAACTTCTTCGTCTTCTTCCAGTTCGCCCAGCTCAATCAGTTCGATATTGTCGCTTAGATCGGTTTTGATGGCCTCGTAGGTCTCGATCGCGTCGACCAGCATCTGCCGATCGCGCATCAGTTTCTGCGCCTTTTCGGGATTGTCCCACAGGTTGGGATCTTCGACACGCGCATTGAATTCCTCAAGGCGATGCGGCGCGGTCTCATAGTCCATGCGCTGCGCCAGCAGCTCCAGCGACTTTTCGATTTCCGCCACAGTGTTTTGGGTTTCGGCGCGCATGGTCTTGTCCCAACTTGCTCAATCAGGCCTGCGTGATAGCAAGAGGTGCGAGACACCACAAGACGGGCTGAGCGTGAATGCAAGGCACATTCAAAGAGTTTCTGGACCGATGGGAATTGCATCAACCGGAACTGGTTGCCGAGACAGCCCAGGCGCGGGTGTGGAAGGTACAGTCGGAACACGGGCCGGCCGCCCTGAAACTCTATCGCAGACCGGATCGCGGCAACGAAGAACCCGGGACCGCTTTGTTGAAGGCCTGGCATGACCGGGGAGCGGTTCGGGTTCTCAACGAGGAACGGAATGCCGTTCTGATGGAATGGCTGGAAGGCCCGTCTTTGGGGGACATTGCGCGGGCAGGACGCCCTGAAGACGCTGTTGCGATCCTTGCAGAAACGGCGGCGCGCCTGCATGGGAAGGCCACCGCTGACGTCGGTGGCTTGTAACCCCTGAACCAGGTGGTCGCCCCTTTGTTCGGCTGCGCCTTTGCTCCGGCCTGCCCAACCCTTCTACGCAAGGACGTGCTGTCTGCCACGAATCTGGGTCAGCACCTGTTGATCAGCCAGCCCACGCCGGTACCCCTGCACGGGGATCTTCACCCGGACAACATTATTCTGACCCACAATGGCCCGCGGGTTTTCGATGCCAAAGGATATGCAGGAGATCCGGCCTTTGAACTGGCAAATGCACTGCGGCACCCAAAAGGCATGACCGAATTGGTGCGCGATCCCCGGCAGATCGAAACCTGCCTGTCGCTCTATTCCGAAGCCATGAATGTTTCAGAGAAACGGCTGGCCCAATGGGCAGCCGTCAAATGCGCCTTGTCCATCTGCTGGCGATCCGAAGGTGCCATCGAAAACGACCCGGAAGCCGACCTTTTGCGCCTTTTTCTGGACGTGGCCGATTAGTAAAGACCGCCGGTACTCAGATCGCCTTGCGTGGCCTTGGGGCCGACCGTGATGGTTTGACCGGTGGAGGTTTGAACCTGCACACCTGCGCGCTGCGCTTCCTCGAACAAAGGCAGGTCGGAACCAATCGCAAAACCACCGTCATAAACACGGTCGATGAACCCATCGACACCGTCGCGGAAGAACTCGGCCACGACATAGTCGCCAGTGGCGTCATCCGGCAGGCGGGCGCCGCTGAAACGGTCGATTTTGATAAAGTGACCACCTTCTGGAACCTTGAATGGCCCACCGCCATACTTTTCGACGGCTTTTTCCATGAAGCTCTGGAACACCGGGCCGCACAAGGTACCACCATAAGCCCCCCGTCCCATCGGGCGCGGGCGGTCGTAACCGATATAGCAGCCAGCCACGATGTTCGAGGTGAAGCCGATGAACCACGCATCCTTGGATTCGTTGGTGGTTCCGGTCTTGCCGGCCGTCGGCACCGGCAGGTTCACATAGCGCGAGGCGGTGCCGCGATCCACCACGCCTTTCATCATGGACGTCAGCTGATAGGCCGTGATGGCATCCATGACCTGCGCGCGGTCCGTGACAAGGGTTGGGGCCTCGTCGGGCTCGAGCCAGGTCGAGTTGCAATTCAGGCATTGACGATCATCATGACGATAGATGGTCTTGCCGAACCGGTCCTGAATACGGTCGACCAGTGTGGGTTCAACCCGCTGACCCCCGTTCGCGAACATCGCATAAGCCGCGACCATCTTGTACAGCGTCGTTTCTTCGGACCCCAGCGAGTTTGCAAGGAACGCGCCCATCCGGTCATAGACGCCAAAGCGTTCGGCGTAGCCTGCAACCACCGGCATCGTGACCTCTTGGGCCAGACGGATGGTCATCAGGTTCCGCGACTGCTCGATCCCGGTGCGCAAGGGCGTCGGCCCGTAGAACTTGTTCGACGAGTTCTTGGGCCGCCACAAGCCCTGTGGCGTGTTCACCTCGATCGGTGCGTCCACAACGATGGTTGCCGGGCTGTATCCGCTGTCCAGCGCGGCGGCATAGACAAAGGGTTTGAAGCTGGACCCCGGCTGGCGCTGTGCCTGCGTGGCGCGGTTGAAAACGGTATCCTGATAAGAAAACCCGCCCTGCATCGCCAGAACGCGGCCCGAGTTCACATCCATCGCCACAAAGGCGCCCTGAACTTCGGGCACCTGACGGGCAGACCACTGCCCCTCTTCGCCCTCGACAACGAGGATCACATCACCGCGCTTGAAGTTCGCCGCAAAATCACCCTGCATCCACTTGATATCGGACCGCGGAATGGTGCCATCCGCAGGGCCGTCTTCGATCCCGACGGTAAGTTGCTGATCCGAGACATTCAGAACCACGGCGGGATACCAGCGCGTCGGCAGCACCACATCGCGCGGGATTTCCAGAAGCGACAGCGCCTCGCGCCACTGCGCTTCATCCGCCAGTTTTTCTTCCGAGATCACTTCGCCGGAGCCGCGCCATTTCCCGCGCGACCGGTCATATTTTTGCAACGCCGTGCGCAGGGCCTTTGCGGCCTCGACCTGCATTTCCTCGTCCACCGACGCACGAACCGTGAAGCCGCCGGTAAAGAACTCACCTTCACCAAAGTCCTCGCTCAGTTGGCGACGGATTTCATCGGTGAAGTAGTCGCGCGGCGGCAATGCGGTGCGGAAGCTTTCGAAATCGCCGTTCTGAACCGAGCGCAGCGGCATCTCGACCTCGGACTCATAGGTCGCCTGATCGATGTGACCGTTCTGGTACATCTCGCGCAGCACATAGTTTCGGCGGGCCAGCAGGCGTTCCTTTTCCCGAACCGGGTGGTAATCCGACGGCGCCTTGGGCATCGCGGCCAGCATCGCGGCCTCGTGCGGGGCCAGTTCCTGCAAGGTCTTGTTGAAATAGGTCTGCGCGGCGGCCGTCACACCGTACGAGTTCTGACCCAGAAAGATCTCGTTCAGGTAGAGCTCAAGGATCTGCTCCTTGTCCAGGGTATCCTCGAGCCGGGTGGCCAGGATGATTTCCTTGATCTTGCGTTCCGCCCGGCGGTCGCCCGACAACAGGAAGTTCTTCATCACCTGCTGCGTAATGGTCGACGCACCGCGCACGGTACCGCCTTTGGTGCGCACCGCTTCGACACCTGCCGCGACGATGCCGCGTGGGTCGTAACCCTGATGGGTATAGAAATTCTTGTCTTCCGCCGAAATAAACGCCTGCTTCACCAGATCGGGAATTTCCGCGGACGGCGTGAACAGGCGGCGTTCCTGCGCAAATTCGTCGATCAACTGACCTTCGCCCGAATAGATCCGGCTGATCGTCGGGGGCTTGTACTGGGCCAGGGATTCGTGGCTGGGCAGGTCCCGGCCATACATCCAGAAGACCGCACCGATCACCAGTGCGACCATGAAAATACCCAAGGTAACGATACTGAAGATCGCCCCGAAAAACGAAAGAATGAACCGGATCACGTTACTGCCTTTTTCTCGCGGTGGTGCCTATATAGTGTTGCACCGCCCAAGGGTCAAAACACCAAGCGTATTCTAGCCGTTTTACGTCGCAAGGTCACTGGCCAATCAGGGATTTGCGGATCACATCCTGCTGACGCCAGTCTTCGATCCCCTGAAAGATACCCAAGGCCATTTTCGCCCGCCATTCCGAATCCCTGAGGTTTTCTCGATCTCTGGGGCTCGACAGAAATCCAAGTTCGACCAAAACAGACGGAATATCGGCCGCCTTGAGCACCGAGAACGAAGCGGTCCGCAGCGGTTTTCGGTTCATCGGCCCGCCTTGCTGGGCCATCCCGTTGGCGATCGCGCTGGCCAAGGACCTGGTCCGCGGCATCGTTTCCTGGCGCGCCAGATCAAGTAGAACATCGGCCACCTGATCATCGGCACCATTCAGATCGATACCCGAGATCAAATCCCCCCGATCATGCCGCTCGGCCAGTTTTGAACTGGCCACATCCGAAGCATCGGCCGACAGGGTATAGACGGCAGCCCCATGGGCCTGACCTTCCGAAAGGGAATCCGCATGCAGCGAAATGAACAGATCCGCGCCAGCCCGATGCGCCAGGGCAATCCGGCGCTCCAACGAGACGAACTGGTCGTCAACCCGGGTCAGGACCACCTCATAACCTCCTGATCGCAAGAGAACTTCGCGCAGTTCGCGGGCAAAGGTCAGCATCAGGGTTTTTTCATCAACGCCGTCGATTTCGGCACCCGGATCAATCCCGCCATGCCCCGGATCGAGCATCACGCGCAACGGCCGGTCTGCCGAGCGCGCCGATGCCTGCGGCACATCAGCTGGCTCCGGCAGGTCCCATCCCGGGTTGCGCGGCGCACCTGCGGTTGCGTTGAACGTATCAAAATCCGTGCCCTTGAGGTTGAGAGACAGCAAAGCCGCCCCCGAAACCTCGGAAACTGACAATACGGCAGAGTCTACGGCCATCGGAGCGCCCAGTTCCAACACCAGCCGCGACCAACCCGGAACATAGGCTCCGAATTGCACGCCGCTGACGCGTTCGGATTGCAGGAAATCCGTTCGGTTCAGCCCGGTCCAATCCACTTCGTTGAAGTCCAGAACCATCCGGTACGGATCCTGCAAGGTGAAGATCCGGTACGGCACCCCCTGGCTCAGGCCGATATCCACGCGAACGCCAGTTCGCCCCACATCCGTGATGCGGCTTTGGTCGGGCTGAACGCGTGCCAGCGCGCTGAAATCCTGCGCGACGGCACTGCCGCACAGCGCCCAGATCAGGGCGATGCAAATGAAGATCCTGCTCATGGCCTCAAGTTTTCCCGAGATCGTTTGCCGGGCAGCCTATACCACAAGGGCTGATTTGTGAACGGCTCAGGCAGGTTCTCCGATCACCTTCCGCTCGGTCATGAAAACGCGCAACCGTTCCAGCCCGTCCTGAATGTCGGCCGTCGAACGCGCATAGGAAAAACGCAACGTCGTATGGCCGCGCTGCGGATCGAAATCCAGACCCGGCGTGACCGCGACCCCGGCCTTTTCCAGAATCTCGGCCGCAAATGCGCGGCTGTCATCGGTCAGGTCAGACACGTCGGCATATACATAGAAAGCCCCGTCCGGAGGCGCGATTTTCGTAAAGCCCGCCTTGGGCAGCCCGTCCAGCATCAGGGCGCGGTTTCGGCGGTACACGTCCAGATTGGCTTGCAGTTCGTCCTCGCAATCCATCGCGGCCAGTGCGGCGACCTGACTGGCATGCGGCGCGCAGATGAACATGTTCTGGGCTATCCGCTCGACCACGCGCACCTGATCCTCAGGCACGACCATCCAGCCCACGCGCCAACCGGTCATCGAGAAATACTTGGAAAACGAGTTGATCACATAGCACTCATCCGTCAGTTCCAGCGCGGTCACGGCCTTGGCCTCGTATTCCAGACCATGGTAGATTTCGTCGCTGATGAAGGATGCCCCCTGCCCGTGTGCGGCTTCGATCAGCGACCCCATGGCGGCGTGATCCAGCATCGTGCCGGTAGGATTCGCCGGAGACGCCACCATCAGCCCCTTCAGGCCCATTCCCTGAATATCCGCTGCCACGGGTTGCAGACGGTTTTCAGGCGCGGTCGGCAGATCGACCGGCACCAATCCAAGTGCCCTGAGAATCTGGCGATAAGACGGATACCCCGGCGCACCGATTCCGACGCGATCCCCGCTGTCGAACAATGCCGTGAAAGCCAGCAGAAACCCGCCGGACGATCCGGGCGTGATGACCACGCGCCCCGGGTTCAGGTCCACATGGTACCACTCACCATAAAGCTGCGCGACACGCTTTCGCAGTGCAGGCAAACCCAGAGACACCGTATAGCCCAACGGGCTTTGATCCATCGCCTTGGCCAGCGCCTCGGTCGCGCCCTTGGGGGCGCCGGTTCCGGGCTGGCCAACTTCCATGTGAATCACATGGCGGCCCGCTTCTTCCGCACGGCGCGCGGCCTCCATCACGTCCATCACGATGAAGGGATCGACCCCGGACCGGGTTGAGTTTCTCATGCCCATCTCCCATGTTGCAGCCATGGCTTTTGAACGCGTATCCCTGCTGACGTCAATCCCGGCTCTGATCCTGTCGGTTGGTGTCTGGCTGGCGGCGGCAACGCAATCCCATGGGCAAAGCCTGATCCGCGACCCCGATATCGAGCGTGGCCTGCGCGAGCTGGCCTTTCCGGTTCTGCGTGCCGCCGGTCTGAACACCAATCGGGTTCAAATCCTTGTGGTCAATGACAACACGTTCAATGCATTCGTCATCGACTACAACGCCATCTATTTGAATTACGGGCTGATCCTTACGGTCGAAAGCCCCGAAATGCTGCAAGCGGTGATCGCGCATGAGGCCGCGCATATCGCGAACGGCCATCTGGCCCGGCGTGCCGAAAACCTGAAGGCGGCGCGGCGCAATGCAGGCCTTGGTACCGCTTTGGCCCTTCTTGCGGCTGCGGCCGGAGGGGGTGAAGCTGCCATTGGCATCGCCGCAGGCACCCAAGGCGCCGCAATCCGCAGCTTTCTGGGCCATACCCGCGCCGAAGAGGCCTCGGCCGACCGAAGCGCCGCAAGCTATCTGCGATGGGCTCAGATTTCCCCCAGCGGCATGGTCGAGCTGCACAGAAAATTCGCGGGTCAGGAATTGTTGAGCGTCGCCAATCAGGACCCGTACATGCGGTCGCATCCCACCAGTCGTGAACGATTGCGCGCCGCCGAAGCGTTTCTGGATGAGTTCGGCGACAAGGCCGTTCCGAATGCCAATGCCGATTACTGGTTTGCCCGCGTCAAAGGCAAACTGTCGGCCTTTTTACGCTCACCCAGTTGGACATTACGGCGCGCCAAAGAAGAAACCGCTCAGGACATCCGCCTGATGCGCGAGGCTTCGGCCCATCATCAGAACCGTGATTTGGATCGCGCGCGCCGTG
The DNA here is from genome assembly GCF_013110635.1 of Ruegeria sp. HKCCD6604. Classification (NCBI taxonomy): domain Bacteria; kingdom Pseudomonadati; phylum Pseudomonadota; class Alphaproteobacteria; order Rhodobacterales; family Roseobacteraceae; genus Ruegeria; species Ruegeria sp. HKCCD6604. Next base: position 702,026 of record NZ_WVQW01000001.1, read on the forward strand.
CCATCGACGAGGCACTGGCGCTGCGCCCGAACGACCCCTACTATTATGACCTGAAAGGGCAAATTCTGCTGGAAAACAGGCAAATAGGCGCGGCTGTTGAAGCGTATGGGAACGCTGTTGAAATGGCTCCGAACGATGCGCTTATCCTGGCTGGATACGGGCGGGCGTTGCTGGCGCAGGGTCAAACCAAACAGGCCCTGAGCGTGCTGGAAAAAGCCCGCGCCCGGGACTACCGGAACGCCAGGCTGTTGCAGGATCTGGGTGTGGCCTATGCTCAGGTTGGCAATGATGGTATGGCATCCACCGTGACGGCAGAGCGGTATGCGCTGCAAGGGCGGTTGAAAGATGCCGGAATTCACGCGAAACGCGCCGTGGCACGACTGCCCGAAGGTTCACCGGGTTGGCAAAGGGCACAAGACGTGTTGATTGCGGCGGAACGACTCGACAAAGACAAAAGGAAACGGAAATGATCCTCAGACATGCTGCACCCGCCCTTCTGGGGCTTTCCATGGCGGCGACCTCGGCGCAGGCGCTGGACTTGAATGCGATGAACGATGCCGAGAAGGCGGAATTTGGTGCCCAGGTGCGCGAATACCTGCTGGAAAACCCCGAAGTGATCATCGAAGCCATCAACATACTGGAAGAGCGCAATGCCGTCGCCGAAGCCGCGGCGGACAAAGAACTGGTCGCCGCCAATGCGGATGAACTGTTTGATGACGGGTACAGCTGGGTTGGCGGCAACCCGGATGGCGACATCACGCTGGTCGAGTTCATGGACTACCGGTGTGGCTATTGCCGCCGTGCCGTTCCCGAAGTTACCAGCCTGCTGGCAGAAGACGGCAACATCCGCCTTGTGATCAAGGAATTCCCCATTCTGGGTGATGCGTCTGTGCTGTCCTCACGTTTTGCCTTGGCCACCAAACACGTGGCGGGCGACGACGCATACAAGCAGGTCCATGATGCCCTGCTGGAATTCACCGGCGAGCCAACCGAAGTTGCCCTGCGCCGCATCTCGGACGGTTTGGGGCTGAACAGCGACGAGATCATCGCGGCGATGGACAGCGATCGCGTTACGGATGAGATTGCGCGCACCCGTGCTCTGGCCCAGCGGATGCAGATCTCGGGCACGCCTTCGTTCGTGTTGGGCACAGAGATGCTGCGTGGCTATTTGCCAGCCGATCAGATGCAGCAGATCGTTAACGGTATACGTGCCGAACGCGGCTAAGGCCGGATCTGTCGGCGACGTGCCATGAAACGGCGGGAATTTCTGGTGGCCGGAGGAGCGTTGGGTATGACGGGTTTCTCTGGCCAGTCTATTGCGCAGTCCGCGACAGGCTTCCACGTGCCGGCCGAAGACGCCCGGCATGATCGCACTTTCATGCAATGGCCGGTAAGCCGCACCGTCTATCCCGACCCCGTTTTTTTGGAATTGGTACAGGGGACCATTGCGGAAATCGCAAACACGATCTCTGCTTTTGAACCCGTCACAATGCTCGCCGGATCGGAACATCACGCAGACATCAGCAAACGGCTTTCTGCGGCGGTCGAGATCTGGGATGTCCCGACCGAAGATCTGTGGTGCCGGGACGCAGGCCCGGTCTTTGCGATCAACGACCGTGGCGCGCTTGCGGTCCAACAGATCCAGTTCAATGGGTGGGGAAGAAAACAGGTTCACGCACATGATGCGAAAATTGCCGGCAGAGTGGCCGAAAGGCTGGGTCTGCCCCTGTTGCCGACCGGGCTGATCGGCGAAGCCGGTGGCGTCGAGCAGGATGGGCATGGGACACTTATGGCGCATGAAAGCTCGTGGGTGAATGACGACCGCAATCCCGGCCTCACTCGGGACGATATCGAAGCCCGGTTGTTGGCGGCCTATGGGGCCAAACGCATGATCTGGTCCGAAGGTGTCTGGGGCGAAGACATCACCGACTATCACATTGACAGTCTGGCCCGGTTTACCGGCCCCGGTCGCGGCATCATCAACTTGCCGGATGAACCGGACAAAGATGATCCTTTCCACATGGCCGCGCTGGACACCCATGATCGTCTCATTGCCGCGGGCATCGACATGGACGTGATACCCGAGCCGCATTTCCGCCGTGTCGAAAACCTGGATTTCGTGGCCTCTTATGCCAATTACAACGTCTGCAATGGCGGTGTGATTGCGGCCCGGTTCGGAGACTCGGAAACTGACAGGATCGCGTCGGAAACGCTTGCAAAACACCACCCCGGTCGTGAAGTCGTGACGCTTGACGTGGATGTGCTGGGAGAGCTGGGTGGCGGCATCCATTGCGCTACACAACAGATGCCCGGTTTTTAAATGTCGCGGAGAAACAAGCTATTCAGCCGCTTCAGCCGCTTCAGCCGCCGCATCCAGTTCAGCCGCCTTTTTCTCGACCTCTTCCACGATGTGATCGATCATCTGGTCGTTCGACATCTTGTGGCTGGCTTTGCCGGCCAGATAGACCATGCCGGACCCTGCCCCGCCGCCGGTGAAACCAACATCGGTCATCAGCGCTTCACCCGGCCCGTTGACCACGCATCCGATGATCGACAGGCTCATCGGCGTCTTGATGTGTTCAAGGCGATGTTCCAGCGCCTCGACGGTTTTGATGACATCAAAACCCTGCCGCGCGCAGGATGGGCACGAGATAATGTTGACGCCCCGATGGCGCAGGCCAAGGGATTTGAGGATTTCAAACCCGACCTTGACCTCTTCCACCGGATCAGCAGACAGGCTGACGCGGATCGTGTCGCCGATCCCCATCCACAGCAGGTTGCCAAGGCCGATGGCCGATTTGATCGTGCCGCTGACCAGCCCCCCCGCTTCGGTAATGCCCAGGTGGATGGGGGCATCCGTCGCCTCGGCAATACCTTGATAGGCCGCGGCGGACAGGAACACGTCGCTGGCCTTTACGCTGATCTTGAACTCGTGAAAATCATTGTCCTGAAGGATGCGGATATGTTCCAGCCCGCTTTCGACCATCGCCTCGGGGCACGGCTCGCCATATTTCTCAAGCAGGTGCTTTTCCAGGCTGCCCGCGTTCACGCCGATGCGGATCGAACAGTTGTGGTCGCGCGCCGCCTGGATGACTTCTTTTACGCGGGTTTCGTCGCCGATATTGCCGGGATTGATGCGCAGACAGGCAGCGCCCGCTTCGGCGGCCTCGATCCCGCGCCGATAGTGGAAATGAATATCCGCCACGATGGGCACCGGGCTTTCCCGAACGATCTGTTTCAACGCCTTGGACGACGCTTCGTCAGGAACCGATACGCGAACGATGTCCGCGCCGGCCTCAGCCGCGGCCTGTACCTGCGCCACGGTCGCCGCCACATCGGTGGTCAGCGTGTTGGTCATGGTTTGAACGGCAATGGGTGCATCGCCACCGACGGGGACGTTGCCGACCATAATTTGACGGGATTTACGACGATAGATGTCGCGCCATGGGCGCACGTGATTGAGGGACATAAGGACGGATCCGCGTCTGCCTGAGTTGCGATTGTAGATAGTTCGGCAACCGGGTTATCGCAATGGCTAGATCACTCGGCAGGCGTTTCTGTCGCCTCGGTTTGCAGTTCCGCCACCAGTTGCTTGAGCGCACTGTTCTGTTCCGCCTCCAGATCGGCGACGGCATAGGCCTCGGACACGGCGTCTTTCGACAGAACAACACCCTTGGCGACCGTGCCCGGAGCACCCGCCGGGCCGTAATGCTCACCGTTCATCGCGAAATATACCGATCCCGACGCGCCCGCACGCAATGTCGGCGGTTCTTCCGTCAGGGGCACTTCGAATACACTGCCTTGCTCGACGGTTCCCAGCGTACCTTCGAAAATGACGCTGCCATCCGCAGCCGTCACACGCATCCAGGCGGGATCAACGGCCACGATCTTGAGCGTGGTGTCGATCTGTTCGACCACTTGCGGCAGGGCAGGTTTTTCGACCGTGTGCAGTTCAGCCACTTCGAACTGCGGCAATTCGGGCGGGCGGAAGGTTCCAACCTCGCGCGGATCAAGCGTTGAGATCGGAGCATCCCGCGAGACCAGCACCGGAACATCCAGCGCCTGCGGACGATAGAGACGGTCCAATGCTTCGGCATTCGCCACTTGTGCAGCGTCATCAGACACGTTGCTGCGCGCCGCATCCAGTGGATCCAGATCAGACAGAACCACCGGTGCCTGTTCAACCGGGCTGACCTGTACTTGCTGAATCTTGTTCAGAACAGCCCAACCGCCATAGCCAATGCCACCAATCACCGCCAGCAAAACCAGCGACGAGCCGATTGCGCGGGGTTCAATCTGACTGACCAAAGACTCCTTGCCCGGAATATAGGGCGTATTGGGCGAGATGAATGGATCCCGCCCCATCGGACCGCGCGCAGGTAGAGCCCCCGAAGGTTTCCGCACCACCGAGGCCTCTGCGGACATGCCATGCGCGACCTCAAATCCGCTTTCCTCGCAGAAAGTCGCGAAGGTCTCATCGGGGTTCATACCCAGATAGCGCGCATAGGAACGCACATACCCGGCGATAAAGCCGGGTGTATCAAACGCATCGGGGTCGGCGTTTTCAATTGCAGCGATATAGTTGGCTTTGATCCGCAGTTCGCGCTGAACATCCAGAAGAGATTTGCCCATCGTTGCGCGTTCACCGCGCATCTTGTCGCCTAGGCGAACTTCGTAGTCGTCAAACCCTTTTGGTCTGACATCTACGTCCTCTTCGGATTCGCGCTGAGATCTGCGCCCAATCATCCCTGCTGCCCCATTCTGCCTGTCGCGTATTTCGCGTAAGTGGCGAATCATCCCCAGAACGATTCGTCTACTCGTTTTGTTAGCGTAAGCTTAACACGCGGCAAACTCGTTGCACACTTTGGCGTTAGGTTATCCGGCAAGTTCGGCGCGATTTAGCGCACAATGTGACCAAAGTTCGTCCATCGCCTGCACCAGACGGTTCATTTCGTCGGGTCCATGCACCGGAGACGGGGTAAAACGCAGACGCTCGGTTCCGCGCGGGACGGTCGGGAAATTGATCGGTTGCACGTAAATGCCATAATCGTCCAGCAGCATATCGCTGAGCTTTTTGGTGTGCACCGGATTGCCGACGATCACAGGCACGATATGGCTGCCGTGGTCGATCAGCGGAAGGCCCATTCCCTTCAGCCGCAGCTTGAGAATCTTCGCCTGAGTCTGGTGCTGCTCGCGCAGCTCAGACGCGGTTTTCAGGTGCGCAACGGATGCAGCAGCCCCTGCGGCAACTGCCGGCGGCAACGATGTCGTAAAGATAAAGCCCGGCGCATAAGACCGCACGGCATCGCACATCTTTGCGCTGGCGGCGATATAGCCCCCCATGACGCCATAGGCCTTGGCCAGAGTGCCATTGATGATGTCGATCCGATGTGCCAGCCGGTCACGCTCGGTCACGCCGCCGCCGCGCGGGCCATACATGCCCACCGCGTGCACTTCGTCGATATAGGTCAGCGCGCCGAATTCATCTGCCAGATCGCAGATTTCTTCGATTGGACCAAAATCGCCATCCATCGAGTAGACGGACTCGAACGCGATCAGCTTGGGTGCGGCGGGATCGTCCGCCTCAAGCAATTCGCGCAGATGCGCCAAGTCGTTATGACGGAAGATGCGCTTGGCCCCGCCGTTTCGGCGCACCCCTTCTATCATCGAAGCATGGTTCAGCGCGTCAGAATAGATGATCAGCCCCGGGAACAGCTTGGGCAGCGTGCTGAGCGTGGCGTCGTTGGCGATATAAGCACTGGTGAACAAAAGCGCGGCTTCCTTGCCATGCAGATCTGCCAGCTCGGCCTCGAGCCGTTTGTGATAGACCGTTGTTCCCGAGATGTTGCGCGTACCGCCCGATCCCGCACCTGCGGCTTCGACCGCCTCGTGCATTGCGTTCAGAACAACAGGGTGCTGGCCCATGCCCAGATAGTCATTGCCACACCATACGGTGATGTTCTGCTGCGAGCCGTCCGGGCGCGTGCGTACCGCGTGCGGAAAGTGTCCGTTGCGACGTTCGATATCGATAAAGGTCCGGTAACGTCCTTCGTCATGCAGCCTGGCAATCGCTGAGTCGAGCTGAGCAGTATAGTCCAACGGACCCTCCTTGAATGCCCATTTCCGGTTTCCCTGGGCAATTAGTCTGCCACATCCCACAGCTTAACCTGTATCAGCAGCTTTGTGTTACTTTATTCAGCTGGTTACAGCCGAACAGGTGAACCCAACTTTGATTTGCATCAAATATAAGTTTGCAATGCTCACGGCAAGTATAGTTCCGGCTATCGGACGCGTGGAAACGACGCAGCCCGCGCAACGTCATTTGCGGGCTTGTGATTGCATGAACAATTCAGATCAACCGCTCTGGACGGCGCTGTCAACGCTGCTAGGGTTCGCGCGAACACAGACAAGCAGGAGATCCCCATGTCGCTAGACACCGTGCTGAACCGGATTGACGAAGATCTGCAAACCTCGATCGACCGCCTGATGGAGCTGCTGCGCATCCCTTCGATCTCAACCGATCCCGCGTACAAGGCCGACGTCAGCCGTGCGGCCGACTGGCTGGTTGCCGACCTCAACAGTATCGGAATTGCGGCAGAAAAACGGGAAACCCCGGGACACCCGATGGTCGTAGGCCATGTGGGCGAGGCTTCGGATGCACCCCATATCCTGTTTTATGGCCATTATGATGTGCAACCCGTCGATCCGTTGAACCTTTGGACGCGCGACCCGTTTGACCCCGCCATCGAAGATACCGAGCACGGCCCCGTCATCCGCGGGCGCGGGGCATCGGACGACAAAGGTCAATTGATGACATTCGTCGAAGCCTGCCGCGCCTGGAAAGCGGTGCACGGATCCCTACCCTGCCGCATCACCTTCTTCTTTGAAGGCGAAGAGGAATCCGGCTCACCCTCGCTGGTCCCCTTCCTCGAAGAAAACGCGGCCGAACTCAAAGCGGATCTGGCGCTGGTTTGCGATACATCCATGGTGTCGCGAGGTGTTCCGTCGATTGCCGCGCAGCTTCGCGGCATGCTGAAGGACGAGTTCACGATCATCGGGCCCCGCATCGATCTGCACTCCGGCCATTACGGTGGCCCGGGGTTGAACCCGCTGCGCGAGCTGTCGAAGATCGTTGCCTCATTCTATGATGACGAAACCGGGCGTGTCGCGGTCGATGGTTTCTATGAAGGCGTTCATGAAGTGCCCCAGGACCAGCTGCGCCAGTGGCAGAATTGCGGTTTCGATGAAGCGGATTATCTGAATTCGGTCGGCTATACCCAGCCGCACGGCGAAAAAGCCTATTCGACGCTCGAACAGCAATGGGCGCGCCCGACACTTGAGGTGAACGGGCTGTGGGGCGGATACAATGGCGCAGGCTCGAAAACCGTTATCCCTTCGGAAGCGCATTGTAAAATCACGTGCCGACTGGTCGGCGACATGGACCCCGACGCGCTGCGCAACAAGATCCGCAAACATGTCGAGGATCGCCTGTCCCCGGATGCAAAAGTTGTCTGGGACAACGATCTGGAAGGTTCGCCCGCTTCGGTCATGAATATCGATCGCCCGGAATTCGAAGCCGCGCGCAAAGCACTGTCGGACGAGTGGGACCGCGAAGCGGTGTTTACCGGCATGGGCGGCTCGATCCCCGTCGTCGGGTATTTCAATACCGTTCTGGGGTTGGATTCGATGCTGGTCGGCTATGCCAACGAGGACGACGCCATCCATTCGCCGAATGAGAAATACGACGTCAAAAGCTTTCACAAGGGCATCCGTTCGTGGGCCCGCATTCTGGATGCTTTGAACAAGTAACGGATTTCAGCGAGGCTCTGCCTCGCGCTCCGGGATATTTGACGCCAGATGAATAAAGGATCCCTTGTTCATCTGGCCCAAAATATCCCGGGGGAGCCGCGCGCAGCAAGGCGGGGGCAGAGCCCCCTGTCCGACCGCAACACGCGTATGACGTTACATGTGGATCACGCGGCCATAAGCGTCCAACACGCTTTCATGCATCATTTCTGACAGAGTCGGGTGCGGGAAGACCGTGTTCATCAGGTCTTCTTCGGTGGTCTCCAGCTGCCGCCCAACCACATAGCCCTGAATCAGTTCCGTGACTTCCGCGCCGATCATATGGGCCCCCAGCAGTTCGCCTGTCTTGGCGTCGAACACGGTTTTGATCAGACCTTCCGGTTCGCCCAGAGCAATGGCCTTGCCGTTGCCGATGAAGGGGAAGCGACCGACTTTGATGTCATAGCCCAGCTCTTTGGCCTTGGCTTCGGTATATCCCACCGAGGCCACTTGCGGCTGACAATAGGTACATCCGGCGATGCTTTCGGGCTTGACCGGATGCGCATGCTGGCCCGCGATCAGATCGGCAACCATGACACCTTCGTGGCTGGCTTTATGTGCAAGCCAGGGCGCGCCCGCGATGTCACCGATCGCATAAAGGCCATCGACGCCGGTGCGGCAATATTCATCCGTCACCACATGCGTGCGGTCGATCTTGACGCCCAGCGCCTCGAGCCCGAGGTTTTCGACATTCCCAACAATCCCGACAGCCGAGATAACGGTGTCGAACTCGTGCTTTTCAACCTTGCCCTTGACCTCGATATGAGCGGTGACCTTGCCCTTGCCGCGATCCAACTGCTTGACCATGGCTTTTTCCATGATGGTCATGCCTTGCTTGGTGAAGGCTTTCTTGGCCAAGGCACTGATTTCCGCATCTTCCACGGGCAACACGCGGTCCATCACCTCGACCACCGTCGTGTCGGCCCCCAGCGTGTTGTAGAAACTGGCAAATTCGATTCCGATCGCGCCCGAGCCGATGACCAGCAGCTTCTTTGGCATCCGGGGTGGTTGCAGCGCGTGCTTGTACGTCCAGACCAGATCGCCGTCAGCCTCGAGACCGGGCAGTTCGCGGGCCCGTGCGCCGGTTGCAAGAATGATGTTCTTGGCCGTCAGTTCTTCGGTGCCCTTATCGGTCTTGACGCTGACCTTGCCTTTTGCGGGGATCGTCGCCTCCCCCATCACCACGGCGACCTTGTTCTTTTTCAGCAGATGGCCGATGCCGCCCGAAAGCTGCCCGGCAACGCCACGGGATCTTTTGACGACCGCGTCCAGATCGTAACCGATCTTGTCGGCCTTCAATCCGAAATCCTTGGCGCGTTCCATCAGGTGGAACACTTCGGAGGACCGCAGCAATGCCTTGGTGGGAATGCACCCCCAGTTCAGGCAGATGCCACCGAGGTGCTCCCGCTCGACCACGACGGTTTTCAGTCCAAGCTGGGCCGCACGGATGGCGGCGACATAGCCACCGGGGCCAGCCCCGATTACGATCAGATCATAGGATTGTGCAGCCATGTGTTCCTCTCGGCGCAGGTGGTGAAAATTTAGTTTACCATTAAACTATTTTCAGAAACGCATCAACACGCGTTCCCGCGACAAATGAGACGCAGGGTAAACCTTACCTGAATATGCGGATTTCAGCCTATACGCAGGCCCATGCTATGGCTAGAACAGAAACGCCGACGCCGCTCGGACATTTGTGAACACATTGAATTCAAGGGGTTTACCATGGCCAAAACACTAAAAGATCTGGCGCTTGCTCTGCTAAACGCAACTTTGATACTTGTGGCGCTGTGCTTGTTTTTAGGCTGGAAGCTGGCATCGAAAGTCGAAAGCGTCTCGGCGGAATTCTCAGAGACAGTGCAAGTTCTTGCCCCTATTCGGGATGAAGCGAAGGGCATTTGGGGCGAGCTTTCCGCGTTGCGCGGTGATTTAACGACGCTGATGAGGGAAAACCAAGTTACGGACAGTCAAACCGCTCAAAATATCCAGGCAACATTGCGCCGCCTGAACGCGGTTGAACAAAAGCTACAAACTGCGCAGGAGCGATTCACAGAACTTGCAGAGACACCAGAGGTTTTGATCGCCCAGGCCATACAGACCGGAGCAGACGTCGCGTCCGAACGCGTCTTGTCGTTCAAAGGATGCGAGCCGGGAGCCTGAAGCCACCGCACTAACAACAGAGGCGCAAAACCTTTGTACGGTCTCAGGCCATTGCTTGCAGCTCTCGCACAGTGCTGCCATAGCCGCCCATGTCGACGTAAGCCTCTTCATGGGGGGTCGAGCTGCGCGACAGTGCTTTGTTCCGGTAAGGGAAACGACCGAACTTGCGGATCACTTCACGATGCGCACGGGCGTGCAGCAGATTGCTTGTATCGCCGCTTAGGTTCTGACAGATCAGACGCACGCAGCGTTCCTGATCACACAGATTTTCCGAATGCATCATCGGCAGGTAAAAGAACTGCCGGGCCGGTTCATCGATCTTCTTGTCCCAACCTCTGTCCACCGCGCATTTCGCAGCCGCCAGGGCCGCTCGGTCCGTCGCGAAAGCACGCGCTTGCCCGCGGAACATGTTGCGTGGAAACTGGTCCGTCAAAATTATGTAAGCCAGTGACCCGCTGGGATAGGTCAGCCAGAGCGAAAACTTGCCCTCGGCCGCAGCCTCCCACGTTGATTGAAAACGTGCGCGGATTTCTGAATCCAGCGCTTCATCCTCTATGTACCAGCCCTTTGGACCCACCTCATCTAACCAAAAACTCAATACTTCTTCAGGCGTTACCATTGCCTTAAACTCCGTCTTGTGCCCGTAGTTTGGACGTAACGTCATTTAAGGCCGTTTTACAGAACTGTTACAGTAACATATTGCAACACTTGCGACATAATCCTGTGTCCTAGGCATCTTCCTGCTCAGCCTGTTCGGCCTCGGCGGCTTCGATGGCGACTTCCTGTGCCACTTCAAACGCAACTGGCGAGGCTGTTGGATACAGCGTCGACATTGTGCCGGTTTCGTCCACGGGTATCGATGCCCGCTGCGTCGTCCGATACAGGGCGTAAAGTGCCATTGCGAGTAACAGTGCCGCAATAAAGAGAAAAAAGCCCGGTGGCCCGAATACGGCATCCCCCATCAGCCAGCCGGTGATCACCGGCCCGGCAATCGCGCCCAGACCGTTGATGAATACCAACCCACCGGATGCGGCCGCCATGTCCTCGTGATCCAGAAAGTCATTCGCATGCGCGATCAGCAGTGAATATAGCGGGTTGGACATACCGCCGATCAGGAAAGCCGAAGCAAGCAGAATTGGAAACGATCCGCCCATCATCATAGCGATCGTTGCGCCACCGGCACCGGCGAGCGCCACAAGCAGGATCAGAAAGCGGCGATCCATACGGTCAGAGAACCAGCCCAAAGGGTATTGCAGAACCACAGCGCCGATATAAAACGCCGCAACGAAGGTCGAAATTTCAACAAGCGACAGCCCTGCCCGGGCGCCATACACCGCCGCCATGCCGAACTGCGCGGAAAACACACCCCCCAGAAGAAACATGCCCACGCAGCCTAGAGGCGAGGTTTCCAGTAGTTGCTTCAGGGTCATCGGTTTGGTGGTATCAAAGGCCGGTGTCGGCGAGATCGACAGCAAAATCGGTGCGAAGGACACTGAAACCAGGATCGAGGCGATCACAAACGTCTCGTAACCGGCCGGGTCGCCGACAAGAACAAGCGCCTGCGCACTGATGATCCCCGTCATCTGTACGATCATATAGAGCGACAGCGCCTGCCCGCGATTTTCATTGCTGGCCGCATTGTTGAGCCAGCTTTCAGCGGTGACATAGACGCCCGAAAAACAGAATCCGATCACCACCCGGCCCAAAGCCCACGCGATCGGGTTGGTCAGCATGGGATACATGATCATCACGGCCGAAATAAACGACGCAAGGGCCGCAAAGACCCGCACGTGGCCAACGCGCCGGATCATCTCGGGCGCAAGGCGTGAGCCGCCCAGAAAGCCCAGAAAATAGGCCGACATGACAAAAGACATCTCGAGGGTCGAAAAGCCTTCGATCTCACCCCGCACACCCAGAATCGTGCCCTGAAGGCCGTTTCCGACCATCAGCAACCCCATGCCGAGCAGCAGCGCCCATGCGCTGGAAAGGACCTGAATCATTGGGGCCTCCGACTAGTGCCAACCTGATTTTAGTGTCGTTCTGCGATCAAAGACCGCCTACGTCGCGCTTGTCTACGACATTCCCGATCCGCGATGCTGTTTCCGCGCCTCTCAAGGGATCAAAAGCGACGCGTCGCCATAGGAAAAGAACCGGTATTTCCGGGCGATGGCATGCGCGTAGACATCGCGCATCCGATCCTGCCCCATCAGCGCCGAAACCAGCATGAGCAACGTGGATTTCGGCAGGTGAAAATTGGTCATCAATGCGTCAGTGACATGGAATTCAAAACCTGGATAGATGAAGATATCCGTTTCGCCTTCCCAGGGTTCGATCTTTCCTGACCTTGCCGCACTTTCGATCAGTCGCAAAGCCGTTGTCCCCACCGGGATCACCCGCCCGCCGGCGACCTTGGTTGCCTGTATCTCAGCGGCGGCGTCGGGGCTTACCTGCCCCCACTCAGCATGCATCTTGTGTGTTGTGACATCCTCAACCTTGACCGGAAGAAAAGTCCCTGCCCCCACATGAAGCGTCACATGCGTGAAGCTTACCCCCCGTTTTGCCAGCGCCTTCATCAGCGCCTCATCGAAATGCAATGATGCGGTCGGGGCGGCCACGGCACCGGAATGATTTGCCCAGATGGTCTGATAGTCCGTCTTGTCCCGTTCATCAGCCGGACGTTTGGCTGCGATGTAGGGCGGCAGAGGCATTGCTCCGGCTTGATCCAGCACCGCGTCGAAATCCTCGCCGCTGAGATTGAAGCGCAGATACGCCTGGCCATCCGCAACCCTGTCCAGCGTGGCGCTGAGATCATCCGAGAAGACAATCTCTTCCCCAAGCTTCACCTTCTTGAGCGGCTTGATCAACGCAGACCACGTGCCATCGGCCTGTGGATCAAGCAAAGTGGCCTCGATCCCTGCGGAAACCGGCCCCTGCGCGCTGTCTCGGTGGCGCCGGCCGTTCAGTCGCGCCGGAATGACCCGTGTGTCATTCAACACCAGCCGGTCACCTGGCCGCAGAAAATCGGGCAGGTCGAAAACATGGCTGTCCGTGATTGCATCCCCCTGCGCCACCAGCAGACGTGCAGAGGAACGCGGGCTGGCCGGCCGCGTGGCGATCAGGTCTTCGGGCAGATGGAAATCAAAATCGCTAAGTTTCATGCCCGCGCCTTACAACCCTGCATCAGATTCGGCCATATCCTGTCAGCGGTCACTTGGGGATGAGCCAAATGTGCGTTTGGGTTCATCCGGTTTCTGCGGCACTGCGTTCGGACCATCCTGAACTTTGGGTGCCGGGGCGCGCATCAGGTCGCGCAGGAACAGAGGTGCGAGACCGGACAACGGATTTACCGACACTTTGGGCGAGGCAAGCGGGCCGGTCAGAGTGTAGTTGAAGCCAAAGACGCCCTCGCCCTTGCGCGTAAACACGCTGCCAACTGCGTTGAGGAGGTATATGGGCGAGATCGCACCGCGCAGGTTCAGCAATCCGTTCACCGTATCGATGGTGCCATCAAAAGACAGGCCCATCGACGGGCCGACGGCACTGCCGCTTAGCACTTTGATGTCTGTGGGGGTGACACGCATCCGGCTGTCGATTGCTGCAAAAAAGATACCCTGCCCCGCCATTTCATCCAACAGGCCCACAAGGCTGATGGCATTCAGCAAGGCCGCCATGGCCGGGGCGTCGGTAATCCGTGTGTTGGTGATTTTCAGTATCACGTCATAGCTGCCCGGTGCCGTCACAGGTTCGAGCTTGAGATTCATTTCTCCGCCCCGCGCCTGTGTCAGTACTCCGGCCGATCGCAGCGCGGACCCCGCATCTTGCGACGTAAGGTCAACAGCACTTCGGTTCCCTCTGGGGCTGACCTGCCCCCTGACCGGCGCGCCGCCATTGACCTGCGCGGTGAAGTTCCCTTGTATTCCGCCGGTCGTCTGAAATGCGCCCCGGAACCCGGTCAGCGCGACGGTTTCCGTAACCTGTAGGCGATCCAGAGCCACGTCCAGTTTAGGCCCGGCGCCGCCCCCGCCGCCCGATCCGCCGCTTTCGCCGAAATTCGCGCGGCCCATATCAAGGACGCCGCCAAGCACACGGATGTCCGGCATGGCGTTTCCGCGCCCGATCAGCTCTGCCGGGACCGCCAGCCAATCGCCCAGGTCGAAAGAGGTGAAGCGAACCCGGTCATATTCGCCGTTTTCGCGAAACGTAATGGAGGCTGATGTACGCAATCCGGCTGCATTTATGCGCAGGCTATCCACCTTCAACTGCGATCCCAAAGTCGCTTCGGCCGTCAGAGAGCCGGTCGAATTGGCCCCCTTTCTCCAACCAAGTTCGGGTATGGCCAGCGCGACCCCCTGCAAATCGGATGTGACGGATAATTTCGGGGCAACCCCGGCGCCGAGCCCCAACGTGATATCTGCAATCCCTTTGCCGGTCAGCATCCCCGGAGGCAGGCCGGCGCCGATCTCATCCATCAATCGCGGCGACAGCTCGATCTGACCGGTCAGGGTGCTTCGCTGATCCGACTTGCCGCCTATAGGCTGCCGCCAGAGCGCCGTCAGCGGTACATCCCCGAACTGCCCCTGCCCCTGAATCTGAACGCCGGACTGATCACCAGAAAGGTCCAGAAGATCAGCACTAACGTCAAATCCGGGCACCAAGCGGTCACTGAACAGGTTGGCCAACCTTCCGTCGAAATGGAACTCGGTCTCGTCAAACTTGAGACCCTTTTTCAAAGGCAAGGAAAGGGTTCCCGCCAGCGACACCGTTCCTTTCGCTACGTCAACGGGCAACCCCGCCTTGCTGAGCAATTCCAGCGGAGGCCTGTCCAACAACGACAACGCGGCCGTCACGCTGCCTTTGGCCTGAATGCGCGCAATCGCAGGCGCGGATTTCTTGATATCCGTGTCGGGTATGATGAAGGACGTCCCCGACGCATCAACAGCACCGCCGTCATCCGCAATCACAACACCCTGCTGTGCAGTGACCGTGAACCTGCTGTTGATCAGGCTGGCCTGACCCTGCGCCTTTTCGATCGGCGGCAGCGTTTTGACAAACCGAATCTTCGCCTTTTCAAATCCGAAATCCAGATATAGATCCGGTTTCGATCCGGGCAGCAGGCGCAGGGCAAAGTCCATATCCGACAGAACCCCTTCGTACAGGTTTTCGGTCACCCACTCTCGCGGTTTCGGGGCCAGACGTCCGGGCCAGTATCCCAGAACCTTGTCCGACGTCATTTGATCCAGGTGTGCGTCCAGCTTGACGGCCCAGCCATCCGGCCGCCCGGTCAGGACGCCAAAGGCACGCACCGTGTGACCCGGATCTTCAATGGTCATCTGACCCAGATGCAGCTGGAACGGGTTGAGGACCATCTTGAAATCCAGGCTGGCCC
This sequence comes from Ruegeria sp. HKCCD6604, assembly GCF_013110635.1. NCBI lineage: Bacteria > Pseudomonadati > Pseudomonadota > Alphaproteobacteria > Rhodobacterales > Roseobacteraceae > Ruegeria > Ruegeria sp. HKCCD6604. The sequence continues at coordinate 717,417 of NZ_WVQW01000001.1, forward strand.
GCGAAAGCTGAATAGGTTGCGGGAACAGGTTTGCCGGGTTCACGTTGATACCGGACAGCCGCAACTGTGCAGACAGGCTGTCCAGCACGCCATCTTCTGCACCTTCCAGATACGCCTTTCCGTCAGCCTGAACCTCACCCCAGGCCGAGACCACCGAAACTTCGTTGAAATCCAGAATCTGACCTTTGGGATCATAGGTGAAATAGGTGCGCGCGGATTCGAAGGGAACCGGGCGTGTTTCCGGGTTTGGCTGCACCGCCCCCGCCCCCAGATTCAGCGTGGCGTACAAAGTTCCGATCGCTCCGTTTTCGTCGACACCACCGCGCAAGGCACCCGAGATCGGGGCCCGCAGAACCTGCAACCAGGCAAGGGCAGGCGTTTGGCCCGCGATGTCCTCGGCCGGAAGATCGGTGACCGAGATTCCGAATTGTGCGGCAGGTGTGCCCAGAACGCTTGTATAATTGGCCTCGATGGCACTGACATAGTCACGCCCCGCCAGAACCGAAAACCCGGTTGCCAAGCGCACTTCGTTGCCGCTTCGGTTGGCTTGAATATGCCCACCGTCCAGAATCCAGGACCGCCCCTGCCGAAGATCGCGATAATCCAGTGTGATCGCATCAAGCTCGACCGAGGTCAGCGCCGATAGCGCCAGAGACAGGAAAACCTGATCCGAAGCCTCGATAAGCTGTGCCAGGTTCGGGGCCTCCTGCACCGGTGCGCTGCCGGACCCGACCGTAAGGCTCAGCGCCCCGTCCTTGTCCCGGGTCACGGCGATCTGCGCACCCCTCAGAATTATCCTTTTGGGGCGGACGTGCCCCCGCAACAAGGGGCGCATGGCCAGACTGGCGCGCATGTCGGACACCTGCGCAATTTGCCGACCCTCAGCGTCGCTGATGGCCACATCGGTCAAGCGCAGACGGGGTCGCCATCCCTCGTGAATGATGAAACTCACATCGCCAAACCGGATTTGCAGCCCGCCCAAAGCCTGCTCAAGCCGCGCTTCGACCCTGTCCCGCAGCCAGACGGGTGCGTGCATTCGTTGTCCGACAACCATGAAACCGGTGAACAGCGCCAGAAGTACCAGCACGAAAGTGCCGCGCATGGCCCACAGACCAGCGGCCCGGCGGCGAGACCGACGGCGCGCGGGCTTATCCGGCTGTGCTCCGTCACCGTCTTCGTGCTGCTTCAAATTGCTATCCACGCCTTCCAACCCGCACGCGTTGCCCTATGATATCAGGCAGCCTTTAAAAACCTTTAGCGGAGTTTCCAATGCCCGACGTTTCAGACATCGCCCCTGACTTCACTTTGCCGCGCGACGGCGGCGGCGAGGTGACGCTTTCGGCGTTGCGCGGTAGCACCGTGGTTCTGTTTTTCTACCCCCGCGATGATACGCCGGGCTGCACCAAGGAATCCATCGGTTTCTCGGAACAACTTCAGGCCTTTGCCGATGCGGGCGCTCAAGTTTTCGGCATCTCGCGCGACAGCGTCGCCAAACATGACAAATTCGTCGCCAAGCATGGGCTGACCACACCGCTGTTGTCGGATGAGAGCTCGACCGTCTGTGAAGACTACGGCGTGTGGGTCGAAAAGAACATGTACGGGCGCAAGTCGATGGGGATTGAGCGTTCGACCTTCATCATCGACCCCGAAGGCAAAATTGCCCGCGTTTGGCGCAAGGTCAAAGTTCCCGGCCACGTGGATGAGGTGCTGGAAGCCGTGCGCGCGATGTAACGCCCTCGACCACGGTCGGCATCCGGTTTAAGAGCCACAGGATCAACCAGGCGGAGAATAATGGTGTCCAAATCGCTGACCCAGATGGCGACTGAAGTTCTTGCAACGGCAGAAGGTCGGGAAAAGACCGCCCTGTCCAAACAGCACGCCGCCGCGTGGTTTGCGTCGCGCAAGGGCGACGCGCCTCCGATCGAGATCGGGACGGCGTCACCCCCGCTGCGACCCGCGCGCCCGGAACGGCCAGAACTCCTGTCTCCGCGCGAGGTACCAAAGCGCAAACCGGGCACCGAGGCGGGCCGCATCGCCCTTTTGCACGCCGTGGCGCATATCGAACTGAACGCCGTCGATCTGCATTGGGATATCATTGCCCGCTTTGGCCATGTGCCGATGCCGATCGGGTTTTATGACGATTGGGTAAAATGCGCCGAAGAGGAATCGCGCCATTTCGAGATGGTCTGCGATTGTTTGGAACAAATGGGCAGCCATTATGGCGCCTTGCCCGCCCATGCGGGAATGTGGCGCGCGGCCGAGGACACTGCAGACGACCTGATGGGACGGCTTGCGGTCGTGCCGATGGTTCTCGAAGCGCGTGGTCTGGATGTGACTCCCGGCATGATCGAGATTTTTCGCAAGGCCAAGTCTGAGCAGGCCATCGCGGCACTTGAGGTGATCTATGCCGAAGAAGTCGGCCATGTCGCTTATGGGTCCAAGTGGTTTCACTTCCTGTGCGGCCGGGAAAACACGGACCCCAAGGATGTGTTTCACGCATTGGTACGCCGGTATTTCCACGGCGTCCTCAAACCACCCTTCAACGAGGAAAAACGGGCTGAGGCCGGGTTGCCGCCCGATTTCTACTGGCCGCTGACCGAAGACCTACCCGCGCCCGGCGATATCACCAACTGACGCCTCAACATGCTTTTCGGCAATTTCCCGCCGATCTTTGGGGGGATTTCTACGCAGTTGGCGCCAGACTGATCAACAAACTTGCCCGAACGCTGCCTGCCCTTTATGCAGTCGGCCCAAGGAGCGGCCGGCACTCACAACCGGTCCCGATCTTGGGGATGAGAGGTAGGACGCGTGCGAACACGTCTGGCAATAAAAATACACTCCGCATTTGAACGGTACTTTCCGGAACGCCGGGTTTTTCTGAAGTCTGACAAAGATACACGTTTTATCCGTCTCAGCTCGGAAACGCAGGTGGTCGCGGTGGCCGGTGTTGCCGTCATGGTCGGATGGACCGCGGTCGCAACTGCCATTCTGCTTATGGACAGCATCGGTTCGGGCAACTTCCGGGAACAGGCGAAACGCGACCAGGCAACCTATCAGGAACGATTGAATGTCCTGTCCGCAGAACGCGACGCCCGTGCGCAGGAAGCCCTCGCCGCTCAGGATCGTTTCAACGCCGCACTGGAACAGATATCCGCCATGCAGTCCGAACTGCTGGCCTCGGAAAACCGCCGTCGCGAACTTGAGACGGGGATCGAAGTCATTCAGACCACGCTGCGCACAACCATGAAACAGCGGGAAGATGCGCGGAAGGAACTGGCGGCGCTGAAGCAGGAAAACAGCAACGCTGACATGTACGTAACGGCCTCCAGCGCGCCGGTACAGATGGCCTTCATGACGGACGCTCTGGCGCGTACGGCCGAGGAACGCGATCAGATCGCCGCCGACGCCCGGCAAGCACTGGACCAGCGCGATGATCTTGAGCTGGAAATCCGCCTGATGCAGGAACGCAGCGACGAGATTTTCCGGCAGCTGGAAGAGGCCATGGTGATCTCGGTCGAGCCGCTGGACAAGATGTTCCGTCAGGCGGGAATGCCAACAGACCGTATCATCGAAGAGGTCCGGCGCGGATACAGCGGTATGGGCGGTCCGCTGACCCCTTTATCCCTTAGCACGCGCGGTGAGGTGGACGAGTTGTCCGCCGAGGAAGCCCGCGCGAATACATTGCTGAAACAGATGGATCAGCTGAACCTTTACCGACTTGCGGCGGAAAAGGCCCCCTTTGCCAATCCTGTACATTCGGCCGTGCGTTTCACCAGCGGCTATGGCAGCCGGCGCGACCCCAAAACCGGTGGTCGCCGGATGCATAACGGGGTCGATTTCGCAGGGCCGCAAGGCACGGATATCTTTGCGACCGCAGACGGCGTCGTTACCCATGCAGGCTGGCAATCCGGTTTCGGACGGCTTGTGAAAATCAAGCACGCATTCGGAATTGAGACACTTTACGCTCATAACACCAAGATCAAAGTGAAGGTTGGTCAAAGGGTCTCGCGCGGGGATCATATTGCTGATATGGGTAGCACCGGACGGTCGACCGGCACGCATCTGCACTATGAGGTGCGCGTGAACGGAAAACCCGTAAACCCAATGACTTACATCAAGGCTGCGAGAAATGTTTTCTAAAAGCAAAATCAACGAGCCCGCATCCAAGGCACCCGAGGCGGCCAAACCAGCCGCTCCGGCGACCCCAGCGGCCCCTGCACCGACCGAGTCGAAACCTGCCACTGCACCCAAGCCCAAGCCGCCTGCGTCGGTTTTGTCTTCGGATCTGCACATCACTGGCAATATCAAAACCTCTGGTGACATACAGGTGGAAGGCACAGTCGAAGGCGACATCCGCGCTCACCTTCTGACCATTGGTGAATCGGCAACGATCAAAGGTGAAGTCACCGCAGATGACGTCGTGATCAACGGACGTATCGTGGGTCGCGTACGTGGTCTCAAGGTGCGTCTGACATCGACCGCACGTGTCGAAGGCGACATCATCCACAAGACCATCGCCATCGAAAGCGGAGCGCATTTCGAAGGGTCTGTACAGCGCCAGGACGATCCGCTGAATCCGGGCCGCAGCGCCAAAGCCGGATCGAACCCGGCAGCAGACGTCAAACAATAATTCGACCCTTCAGGTCAGATCGGAAACGCCGCAGGGAGACCAGCGGCGTTTCTTTTTTGCGCCACAGCCTGTACCCGGGAAACTTGTTTTGATCCCGCCGGGATCACGTTAGGGTCGGGTCATGTTGATTTTTCTGACACTTGTTGCGGTGATCGCCGCAGGTCTGGCCTTTTATTTCTGGTCCAAACGACAGGCGCGCCACGTCCTGTTAGCCGCGCCGTTGACTGACAAACAACGGCAGCTTGTCGACACTCAGGTCCCGATCTTGCGGAAACTGCCGCACGGCCTGCGCGCAAAGCTGGAGGGCAAGATCAACCTGTTCCTTGATCAGGTTGAATTCATCGGGTGTGACGGCCTGGACGTTACCGAAGACATGCAACTGTCCATCGCCGCGCAAGCCTGTCTGCTGGTTGTGAATACCGATCTCTGGTATGACAACCTGACCACCATTCTGATCTATCCCAGCGCATTCAAATCCAGACAGAGCCGTCACAGCGGCTATGTCGTCACCGAGAAGGAAATCGTGCGCACAGGGGAAAGCTGGAACCGCGGCCCGGTGATCCTGTCCTGGGCGCATAGCCAGCTCGGGGCCATGAACGATCATGACGGCCAAAATGTTGTGTTTCACGAATTTGCACACCAGATCGACGATCTGACAGGGTCGGCCAACGGAGTGCCCGTACTTAGCGACGACCAAAGCTTTTCAGAATGGGAATCCGCATTCCTGACAGCCTATGACGCGCATGTCCGCGCCGTCGAATCCGGGCAGCCAACCGTAATCGACCCCTATGGCGCGGAAGGGCACGAGGAGTTTTTCGCCGTTTCGGTTGAAGTGTTCTTTGAGCGACCAAAGGCCCTGCGCAGGTCGGACCCGGAGGTTTACAAGCAACTCTCCAAGCTGTTTCACCTGGATCCTGCTCAATGGCACTAAGGGCTTTGCGACCCCTGGTGCGAGGGTGCCGGGAAAATTCCCCGTTCTGCACAATTTAACAAAAGTTAATTTATGAACTACGCTTAAGCGCATTGCATTGTGGAGGAAATTTCATGTCATCAAAACTACTGGCCGAGTTCTTCGGCACCTTCTGGCTGGTTCTCGGAGGTTGCGGCAGTGCCGTATTGGCAGCGGGCGTTGCAGATGTCGGCATTGGGTGGCTTGGCGTTTCCTTCGCCTTCGGCCTGACGGTTCTGACAATGGCTTACACGGTTGGCCATATCTCGGGCGGGCACTTCAATCCGGCGGTCAGCCTGGGCCTGATGATCGGCGGGCGGTTTCCGGCAAAGGATCTGCTGCCCTACTGGATCGCTCAGGTCATCGGCGCCATCGCCGCCGCAGTGGTTCTGTATCTGATCGTCAGCGGTGCGCCCGACTTCGCCGGCGTCGGGGGATTTGCGTCCAACGGATATGGTGAGGCCTCACCCGGCGGGTATTCTTTGATGTCGGCTCTGGTAATCGAGATCGTGATGACCGCTTTCTTCATTCTGATCATCCTGGGTGCAACCTCGGACAAGGCGCCGGCTGGTTTCGCCCCCATCGCAATTGGTCTGGCCTTGACCCTGATCCACCTGGTATCAATTCCGGTCACCAACACTTCGGTCAACCCGGCCCGGTCCACAGGCGTCGCCCTGTTTGCCGACGGCCCTGCCCTGTCACAGCTGTGGCTGTTCTGGGTGGCCCCGCTGATCGGCGGCGCGATCGGTGCTGTCATCTGGAAAGCGATGTCACAAGACGATTGAGTTTCGTTCAATCGACCATAAGGAACAGCCCGGCGCTCTTTGGAACGCCGGGCTGTTTCGGTTCATTCGGTGACGGTGACTTTTTTCATTACGTCGGGCTGTCCCGTAACCGCTCCGGTCTGGGAATGCCCCCGTTTGATTGCATCCACCACGTCCATCCCGTCGGTCACCTGACCGACCACGGTGTACTGGCCATCCAGAAACGGGCCGGGTTCGAACATGATAAAGAACTGCGAATTGGCTGAATCCGGGTTTTGCGACCGGGCCATGCCGACCACGCCACGATCAAACGTCAGATCAGAAAACTCAGCCGGCAGATCCGGGCGGTCTGACCCACCACGCCCGGCATACCGCATGTCAAAGCCGTTCGCGGTGGAATTGCCGTATTGAACATCGCCGGTCTGGGCCATGAAACCTTCGATCACGCGGTGGAACACCACACCATCATACTTGCCGTCCGCAGCCAGTACCGTGATCTGTTCCACGTGCTTCGGCGCGACATCTTCGAACAGATCGATGGAGATCGTGCCATTGGCCCCTTCCCCTTCGACCTCGATCTGCAAACCGCTGGCCAGCGCCGGGCTTGCCAGCAAGGCAAAGGTGGCGGCAAGCTTATACATCTGCGGCCACCTTGACGCTGATCATGCGGTCGGGGTTCGCAGGCGGCTCGCCACGAACGATCGCGTCCACATGCTCCATGCCTTCGATGACGCGGCCATAAACGGTGTACTGACCGTTCAGGAAGTGGTTGTCCTTGAAGTTGATGAAGAACTGAGAGTTGGCCGAATCCGGGTTCTGCGACCGGGCCGCGCCCAGCGTACCGCGATCATGGGGCAACTTGGAGAACTCTGCCGGTACGTTCGGCAGCGACGAACCGCCGGTCCCCGCCATACGCAGGTTGAACCCATCTTCCATGTCGCCATGCTGCACGTCACCGGTTTGGGCCATGAAGCCGTCGATCACTCGGTGAAAGGCCACGTTGTCGTATTCTCCGCTGCGGGCCAGTTCTTTCATCCGCGCGCTGTGCAAAGGCGCCACATCCGGCAGCAGCTCGATGACGACATTGCCGTCTTTCAGCTCGATGATGATCGTGTTTTCGGGATCCTTGATCTCGGCCATGAGGCCCTCCTGTCGTTTATCTTGCGCAAATACCTATGACGCACGCGTACGAATGCCAAGTGACGCATTGACCTGAGGGCAAATTGCAGGAAAAGAACCGCCTAAATCATTTGCCAATGACAAGGATCGCACAATGGGCTGGAAAACACTGGACGATATGGACCTGAACGGCAAACGCGTACTTGTGCGTGTGGATATCAACGTGCCCGTGGTTGACGGTGTCGTGACCGACGTCACCCGCATCCAGAGAATCGTGCCGACGGTGCGCGACATTCTGGCCGCTGGCGGCAAACCGATCCTTCTGGCCCATTTCGGTCGCCCCGGAGGCGAGCGGCGCGAGAACCTGTCGCTCAAGCAACTGGTTCCGACCCTCGAAAGCGCTTTTGACGCCAAAGTCCTGTTTGCTGCCGACTGTGTCGGAACCGAGGCCGAACTGGCGGCGCAGGCGTTGCAGCCCGGCCAGGTGCTGTTACTTGAGAACACGCGTTTTCACGCTGCGGAAACCAAGAACGATGCTGATCTGGCCGCAGGTATGGCCAGGCTGGGCGACGTATACTGCAACGACGCGTTTTCAGCGGCGCACCGGGCCCACAGCTCGACCGAGGCCATCGCGCGCCTGCTGCCCGCTTGTGCCGGTCGTTTGATGCAGGCCGAGTTGCAGGCACTGGAAAGCGCGTTGGGCGCGCCCAAACGCCCGGTAACCGCAGTTGTGGGCGGCGCCAAGGTCTCGACCAAGCTGGAACTGCTGGGCAACCTGATCGACAAGGTCGATTATCTGGTGATCGGTGGAGGCATGGCGAATACATTCCTCGTCGCACAGGGCATCAGTGTTGGTAAATCACTGGCCGAAACCGCGATGAAAGACACCGCCACCGAAATCCTCGCCAAAGCCAAAGGCACCGGCTGTCAGATCGTTCTGCCGCGTGACGTCGTGGTGGCCGAAACGTTTGAAGCCAACGCCCCTCATCAGGTCCTGCCCGCAGATCAATGCCCCGAGGATGGCATGATCCTGGACGCTGGCCCCGAAAGCGTGGCCGCGATCATCGAGATATTCGACAAAAGCAAAACCCTGATCTGGAACGGTCCGCTGGGTGCGTTCGAACTGGAACCGTTTGACGCCGCCACCAACGCCGCCGCCTTGAAGGCGGCCGCGCTCAGCCGTTCGGGCCAGCTGATCTCGGTCGCCGGGGGTGGAGACACGGTCGCGGCCCTGAATGCGTCGGGTGCCGCCAAGGACTTCACCTACATCTCGACCGCAGGTGGTGCATTCCTGGAATGGATGGAAGGCAAGACGCTGCCCGGTGTCGCGGCGCTGGATCAATAGGCGTCACTTACCGTTTTTGATCGCCTGATAGGGTTCATGGTATTATCCCCTTTTGAACGGGGGATTTTACCGTGAAGCCAATTTACCTTCTTGTCCTTTCCATCCTGCCCTGCTCTGCCGCAGCTCAAACCAGTTGCGGCGGCCAGACCCAACTTGACGCCAATTTCTGCGCCAAAGAACAATGGGAAATCGCTGATCGCGAACTCAACCGGCTGTGGGCACAGATCAAACCCGCAGCCGATGCGCGCGGCGACGGTGATGCTCTTTTGACCGAACAACGCGCCTGGCTGAAAGCCCGAGACGCAACCTGCGAAAAAGAACTGTCGGGCGGCGGCAGCGCTGCCCCGATGTTCTACTGGACCTGCATGAAAGAGCAGACCGAGGCACGAAACCAGGCGCTGCAAGCGTGGCGCTGACCTGTACCAGAGCGCGCATAAAATACTGATGAAAAAATCGAATCAGGGGATTCACAACCCGAATCACCTGTGACATAGTGCGTTCAGATGTCCGCAAAGGGCACGTTTTTGAGGCAAGTTTTCATACGGCGGTAAACAGAGTGTCCCGTTCCCATCGGCCCGGTTTGGGCTCAATCGTCTTCTTCTCGGTGGCTTTCATGCTTGGTGTGTATTTCACCTTTGCCGCCGTGCAGGGTGACTATGGCCTGTTTCGGCGGGTCGAAATCGCTGCGGAACGGGACGCCCTGTCACACGACCTGGAAAAACTGAATGCCCAAATCGCCGAATTGGAAAACCTGACCCGCCGCCTGTCTGATACCTATCTGGATCTCGACCTGCTCGATCAGCAGGCGCGTTCGGTTCTTGGCATGATCCGGGCGGATGAAATCGTGATCCGCTGATCCTTTTCGGGTGCCGCAATTCTTCGATACATCGTTGCACCGCTTTGCATTTCAGCACCGCCGCGCCCGCGCGGACGCTGCGTCACATTTCCCCTCGCCAGAAAGCCCCAAATGCTTTATGAGATAGTTTAACGCTAAACTATCTTGCCGAAAGGGGGAGATCGCCACTATGGCTGCGCGAAAAACCACAAAGAAACCAAATGTTTCTGCGGAAGAACTCAAGACATACTACCGCGAGATGCTTCTGATCCGTCGATTCGAGGAAAAGGCGGGCCAACTTTACGGCATGGGTCTGATCGGCGGGTTCTGCCACCTTTACATCGGACAAGAGGCGGTTGTTGTTGGGCTCGAAGCGGCAGCTCAGGACGGCGACAAGCGGATCACCTCTTATCGGGACCACGGCCATATGCTGGCCTGTGGCATGGACCCAGGCGGCGTGATGGCCGAACTGACCGGGCGCGAAGGCGGCCTGTCCAAGGGCAAGGGCGGTTCGATGCACATGTTCTCGAAAGAGAAGCATTTCTATGGTGGCCATGGCATCGTTGGCGCGCAGGTTCCGCTGGGTGCCGGTCTGGCCTTCGCCGACAAGTACAAGGAAACCGGCGGCGTGACCTTTACCTATTTCGGCGACGGTGCCGCAAACCAGGGTCAGGTCTATGAGACGTTCAACATGGCCGCCCTGTGGGATCTTCCCGTGGTTTTCGTGATCGAGAACAACCAATACGCCATGGGCACAGCGCAGGCGCGCTCGACCTCGTCACCTGATATCTATGTGCGCGGCGAAGCGTTCGGCATTCCCGGCGAGATCGTCAACGGTATGGATGTGCTGGCCGTCAAAGCTGCTGGTGAAAAGGCCGTTGCCCACTGCCGCGCCGGCAAGGGCCCGTACATTCTTGAGGTAAAGACCTACCGCTATCGCGGCCACTCGATGTCTGACCCGGCCAAGTACCGCACCCGCGAAGAGGTTCAGAAAGTCCGCGAACAAAGCGACCCGATCGAACATGTGCGCGAGTTGCTGCTGACCGGCAAACACGCGACCGAGGATGACCTGAAGGCGATCGACAAGGAAATCAAAGAGATCGTGAACCAAGCCGCCGAATTCTCGAAAGAAAGCCCCGAGCCCGCCGTTGAAGAGCTCTGGACCGACATTTACGCCTGAGAGGACGAATAAGACATGGCAACCGAAATTTTCATGCCCGCCCTTTCGCCCACGATGGAAGAGGGCACGCTGGCCAAATGGCTGGTCAAGGAAGGCGACACCGTATCAAGCGGTGACATCCTGGCCGAAATCGAGACCGACAAGGCGACAATGGAATTTGAAGCTGTCGACGAGGGCATCGTCGGCAAGATCCTGATCGCCGAAGGCACCGAAGGGGTCAAAGTGAACACCCCGATTGCGGTTCTGGTCGAGGAAGGCGAAGACGCCTCGGCCGTGACCGCGGCTGCACCGGCAGCCGCAGCGGTGGCCGAAGCCGCCCCGGCGGCGGTCGAGGCCCCCGCTCCTGCCGCTGCGGCCCCCGCTGCGCCGGTAGTCGACCTGTCGCCCGACTGGCCGGCAGATGCCGAGATGAAATCCGAAACCGTTCGCGAAGCTCTGCGTGACGCGATGGCCGAAGAAATGCGCAACGACGAAGACGTCTATCTGATGGGCGAGGAAGTCGCGGAGTATCAGGGCGCATACAAGATTTCCCAGGGTCTGCTGGACGAATTCGGCCCCAAGCGCGTGATCGATACACCAATCACCGAACATGGTTTCGCCGGTATCGCCGTCGGGTCGGCCTTTGGCGGGCTGAAACCGATCGTCGAGTTCATGACGTTCAACTTCGCGATGCAGGCGATCGACCAGATCATCAACTCGGCCGCCAAGACGCTGTACATGTCCGGCGGTCAGATGGGTTGTCCGATCGTCTTCCGCGGCCCCAACGGCGCCGCCGCGCGCGTGGCTGCCCAGCACAGCCAGGACTATGCCGCCTGGTACATGCAGATCCCCGGCCTGAAGGTGGTGATGCCCTATTCCGCAGCCGACGCCAAGGGCCTGCTGAAATCGGCCATCCGCGACCCCAACCCGGTGATCTTCCTGGAAAACGAAATCCTCTATGGTCGCACTTTCGACATGCCACAGGTCGATGACCTGACCGTGCCGCTGGGCAAGGCGCGCATCTGGCGCGAAGGCTCGGACGTGACCATCGTCAGCTTCGGTATCGGCATGCAATACGCGCTGGAAGCCGCCGACAGGCTGGCCGAAGACGGCATCAGCGCCGAGGTGATTGACCTGCGCACCATCCGTCCGATGGATACCGGTGCGATCATCAACTCGGTGATGAAAACCAACCGTCTGGTGACCGTGGAAGAAGGCTGGCCGCAAGGTTCGGTCGGCAGCTACATCTCATCCGTCGTGATGCAGGAAGCATTCGATTATCTCGACGCGCCGGTCATCAACTGCACCGGCAAGGATGTTCCGATGCCCTACGCCGCGAACCTCGAAAAGCTGGCCCTGATCACTACGGACGAGGTGATCGAAGCCGTGAAACAAGTGACCTACCGGTAAGGAGCGACAGACAGATGCCCACCGAAATTCTGATGCCCGCCCTTTCACCGACCATGGAGGAAGGCACGCTTGCAAAATGGCTGATCAAGGAAGGCGACACCGTCTCCTCCGGCGATTTGCTGGCCGAGATCGAAACCGACAAGGCCACAATGGAGTTCGAAGCCGTCGATGAAGGCATCGTCGGCAAGATCCTGATCCCCGAAGGTACCGAAGGGGTCAAAGTCAACACCGCCATCGCGATTTTGCTGGAAGATGGCGAAAGCGCCGATGACATCGCCGCGGCCCCGGCCAAAGCCCCGGAGGCTGCCCCCGCGGCCGACGCGGGCAACGAGGCCGCCGCCCCTGCGGCGTCCGAGGCGCCCGCCCCTGCCCCTGCGCCGGCCGCTCCGGTCAAGGCGGATGGCGGTCGTATCTTTGCTTCCCCTCTAGCCCGACGGATCGCTGCGCAGAAAGGCCTCGATCTGGCACAGATCACAGGCTCTGGCCCGCATGGCCGCATCGTCAAGGCGGATGTCGAGGGCGCGACGGCCACTGCGACGCCCCCTGCCCCGGCAGCCGCCGCGGCCGCGCCTGCGACCGCACCGGCGGCGGCCTCTGGACCGTCCGCCGATATGGTCGCGCGGATGTATGAGGGCCGCGAGTACGAAGAAATTCAGCTCGACGGTATGCGGAAAACCATCGCTGCGCGTCTGGGCGAGGCCAAACAGACCATCCCGCATTTCTACCTGCGCCGCGACATCAAGCTGGACGCGCTGCTGAAGTTCCGCAGCCAGTTGAACAAGCAGTTGGAAGGCCGTGGCGTGAAGTTGAGCGTCAACGACTTCATCATCAAGGCCGTCGCCAACGCGCTTCAGCAGGTTCCAGCCTGCAACGCCGTCTGGGCGGGCGACCGCGTGCTGCAACTCAAGCCTTCGGACGTGGCAGTAGCGGTCGCGATCGAGGGCGGGTTGTTCACCCCGGTTCTTCAGGACGCCGACATGAAATCTCTGTCGGCGCTTTCGACCGAGATGAAGGATCTCGCCGCCCGCGCCCGCGAGCGCAAGCTGGCACCGCACGAGTATCAGGGCGGCACGTTTGCCATCTCGAACCTCGGTATGTTCGGCATCGACAATTTCGACGCCATCGTGAACCCGCCTCATGCCGGCATTCTGGCGGTGGGCACCGGCGTGAAAAAGCCCGTTGTCGGGGATGATGGAGAACTGACGGTGGCGACCGTAATGTCTGTTACCATGTCCGTCGATCACCGCGTCATCGACGGCGCGCTGGGGGCAGAACTGCTCAAGGCTATTGTCGACAACCTGGAAAACCCGATGGTCATGCTGGCCTGACGACCCGAATGATGCCCGTGCCCCGGACAGCCGGAGCGCGGGCAGCCTCAAGTGTTTGCACTGAATTGAACTTGCGTGATCGGGGCACCGATTGCCCGATGTATCCAAACGCCCCACTTCCTTCCTTTAGAAGCAGACGGAAGGCAGGTGCGCGATGCTCTCAAGAAATCTCATTCTCGGCCTACTGTTTTGGCGATACCCGCAGCCACGGCACCTGAATGTGCCATGGCAAAGCCCAACGGCTATCCGGGTGAGCATTCAAAGTTCAAGCCAAACGATCCGGCCGCGATTGCCCGGCACAAAGCCGCACAGGACAGACGGCAGGAGCTTCGCAAACAAAAACGGGAAGAACGGCGGCGCAAGCGGTTGGACAAACGCGCCAACCGCTCCCGCTGAGCTGTTACTGATCCTTGCCCAGCATATGATCCATCGAGATCGAAGGCTGGTCGCACCCGGCTTCCCCCACGATCTTGGCGGGGATACCGGCGACGGTCTTGCAGGGCGGCACCTCTTGCAGCACCACCGAACCGGCCGCGATGCGGCTGCAATGGCCAATGGTGATATTGCCCAGCACCTTGGCCCCGGCCCCGATCAGAACACCGTCTCCGATTTTTGGATGGCGGTCTTCTTCTTCCTTGCCGGTTCCGCCCAGTGTCACCGAGTGCAGCATCGACACGTTGTCGCCCACCACTGCCGTCTCGCCAATCACGATGGAATGGGCATGGTCGATCATGATGCCCTTGCCGATTTTGGCTGCCGGGTGAATGTCGATCCCGAAAATCTCGGATGAGCGCATCTGGAAGAAATAGGCCAGATCATAGCGCCCCTTGCGCCACAACCAATGGGCCACGCGATAGGCCTGCATGGCCTGGTACCCTTTGAAATACAGGATCGGCTGCAACAGCCGATGACAGGCCGGGTCACGTTCGTAAACGGCCATAAGGTCCGCCCGAGCAGCTTCGAGCAAACCCGGATCGTCGGCATATGCCTCATCCACGATTTCACGCAGAACCATCATCGACATTTCGTTCGAGCACAGCTTCGCCGCCACCCGATATGAAAGCGCGCGTTCAAGGCTGCGGTGATGCAGGATACAGGCGTGCACGAGCCCCCCCATGAGGGGCTCTTTCTCGACGGCAGCATGGGCCTCGGATGTGATACGGGTCCAGACCGGATCAACCGGTGTCACATGGCTGCGCTTTTCGAACATGGCTTTGATCCTTTGCTGCGCCTAGAATGCCATTTAGTGGCAAAAAGACCAAACGCAAACCCATGATCGGTCATGTAACGAAAATGAATGAGTCAGAGCGCACCCATTTCGAAACACGAATTCGCGAGCGATTGGCGGAATTGCAGCAGATGTCAGCGTCGGGACAGCAGGCCCAGGCCGTTGTCGAGCTGGATCAACAGGCCGTTGGACGGCTGAGCCGCATGGATGCGCTGCAAAATCAGGCCATGGCCAAGGCACAGCAGGCCAATCGCGATGTGGAAACACGCCGGCTTCTGGCCGCGTTGGAACGGCTTGAAGCGGGCGAGTTCGGGTATTGCGAAGACTGCGGAGAGCGCATTCCGGATGGGCGGCTGAATCTGGATCTGGCTGCCAGCAAATGCGTCAGCTGCGCGTCCGGCCAGCCTGAAATCTGGCAAGCTGGTGCAGAACCATCTCAAAACACTGACAATATTGCAGATCGTCAAACCCGGGTTCATCGGCCAGGGCCCTGTTTCGCGCAACGGCCATGAGAGAACCATTGCCGTAGACCGGGTGGAGCTTGCCCGTGCGCTCCAAATGCCTGTCGGCCAATTCCGCCTCGTGGATCATCCGCACACACAAAGCCCCCCTGTCCGGCTGCGCCACGGCCAGCAAGGCGCGCGCCGCAGCACTGACATCCCCATGCAGAACCGGCCGCATCAGGCAGCTTGCCCAACCGCAAGACGCGACCAAGCACCCGGTCCGAATACAGCAGATACCTGGGCCACTTCGACCTCATAGACCCCGGACTGACCATCCGCCGCTTTCATGGCTGTCGAATAGGTCCACCTTGGTTCGGATGTCAGTTCTTCACGCAGAACGGTTCCACCCGCAATGACACGGACCAGGTAGGATTCGTTTTCTTCGCCCAGGGGAATCTCCAGCCCCGACCAGTCATCCGCATCCGTTCGGGCACGTCGGATCCACGCAAGCTCATCCCCGGCGGCACCAGACCGAACCCGCATGTGCACAGGCGCATAGGGGCGCAATCCGTTGCCTGCAAACGAGGCAATCAGATGTTGATAGGACGGATCATCATAGCCGCGGGTCGCAGGCCCAATGCGAAAATGTTTGGCAAGACGCCTTTCGTTTCGCAGCAGGCTGATCTGTTGCACCCTGTCATTCAACAGAACGAATACTGATCCATCCGGCCAGACATCAGGCATCAAGGCTTCTGTTCCCAGTTGACCCCTGAGCCGCCCGGACAACGCGTATACATCCGGGGCCTCGAGCGCCGCGTCAGCGAACTGAAAAACCTCCCAGTTACCGGGTGTTCCGTCACCGATTGCAGCCAGATTGACGCCATTCATCACCGAGCTGCGCGGTCGGGATTCCAACTGACCTGCAAGCAGTTTGACCTTCAAGGCAGGGCCCTCATCCCAGACACCGGCACTGGCGCGCCTCAGCGGTGTTTCGGTCACGCCGACCACGGCCCGCTGGGCAATGACGTCGCTCAGGCGATAGCTATCGTCGCTGGACGAGGAATAGACCGCTGCCGCCCCGGGCCATGGATCTCCGGTAACGGCCAGATAGGGCGCATGAGGGGCCTCGGCCCCCGTGATCAAGGGCAGATCCAGAAAGACCGGCAGCACGGGGACCGGCGCGGCATAGGGTTTGACCGTTGCCGGGTCGTCATTCAATTCGGACGCTTTGTACACGCCCTGTTCGATCCGGACCGCTTCAACCAGTTGCAGGTCAGCGGATTCCAACCGGTCAATCCGGTAAACCGGCCCGGTTTCAGCGTCTGTCAAACGAACCAGATCCCCTGCCCCCAGATGCATTTGAGACGGCGGAAGCGCAAACCGAACCGTATCGCGGGAAACTCTGGCTTCGCTCAACCAGCGTTCAGCCGTTTGCCGCCCTTCGGCGCGGGTCATGGACAGAGGCATCTCATTCACGGATACGGAATGGGTGCGATCATCGGGCAAAACCGCCTCTTCCGCGACGACATCATGATCCGCGTCTGACTGAACAAAGCGCAGACGAACGCGCCCGGTCATTTCGGCCTCGGCCTCGCGCCGGTGTTCGACCGTACCCTCAAGATCGCTGCTGATCGCCAGATGGTCGGGGTTCAAGGCAACTGCGCCGTACCCGTCGCGCATCTGGAACTTCAACACTCCATCCCTTTCGATCGCATCAAACCCATAGCGCAGCATCAGCGGCTGCAAGGCGGAACGGGCGTTCGTCACGTCTTCGATGACATACCCTCGGACCACGCCGTACAGACCAGAGACGTCTATATCTGTGACACCTGCACCGTGGCAGATTTCGGTCACCACGGAGGCCAACGTGCGAGACCCGGACCGACCGTTCAGCCAGTGCCCTCTGGGATAGTTCTCGCCATCGTCCCACTGGCTTTTCAGGTTCGGAAAGGTCGGAAACGGACGGGTATCCCATGCCCAGACATAAGCGTTTGCCATGTCCAGCATCGGCGCGCCGTAGATGTCCGAGATCGGATTGACCTTCGGATCGCTCCAATAGCCAAGCATCGCCGTCAGATACTGAACCTGAATGAAGTCGTCGCGCAGCCCGTTCGAATACGCGGGCAACAACGATTCCGATGACTTCGGGTCCAGGAATTTGTTCGGCTGGTTCGTGCCCTTGTCGATTGCCGCACACCCCAACTCGGTGAACCAGATCGGTTTCGATCCGGGCACCCAATCGGTCGGGTTGGGTTGACGCTCACCTCCGATCCGTTCGTGATGCGAATTTGACCACCAGTTGCGCAGGTCCTTGTATCTCCAGATCCACGGCTCGTCATGCCCCTGATCTTCGATCGGAGTCCTGATCTGCGCTTCCGCCTCTTCCGGAGAGGCGTAGTACCAGTTATACCCTTCACCGCCTTCGATATTGCTGCGAAGATACCCAAGGTCGTAAATCGAAGGCGCGCCGGCCTCGGCGTCCAGATGATGTTCACCGTCACGCCAATCGGACAACGGCATGTAGTTGTCGATGCCGATGAAATCGATGTTGTCGTCCGCCCAAAGAGGGTCGAGGTGAAAATACCTGTCGCTGGTGCCCTTTGGCTGGTATCCGAAATACTCGCTCCAATCCGCTGCATAGCCGATTTTGGTGTTCGGCCCCAGAATCTGACGCACCTCGGCCGCCAAGGCGCGAAGCTGCGCAACGGCCGGAAAGCCCGAAGCCCCCCTGATCTGGGTCAGGCCACGCATCTCGGACGAGATGCAGAACGACGAAACGCCGCCGGCAGCCTTGCACAGCATGGCATAGTGCAGAATGAAACGCCGCAGGCTCCATTCCTGAGGGCCGGAATATGTGATGATTTCTTTGGCCGGGACACCGCTGTCCCCCAGCAGCCCGCCAAGGTTACCGCCCCCGGTTACCCAAGTTAAACCGGTATCCCCTCTGTCGTCAGGCCGACCACCCGGTCTGGGCCTGACCAGACCACCCGAGCCACCACCGCTGCCGCCCGATCCGTTCGTACCCTGGTTGATCGCAAAATCTTGCGCACGTGCTGTTCCGAAGAACGCGGCGACTTGTGCATCGGCCGATGCCGTCTGGTCCACGGAACCCGGACGTCCCGGCGCCACATCCAGGGTGATCCGCCCACGCCATGGCAGGTGAGGCTGACTTGATGCACCCGACCAGGGATCAGGCAGCCCGTTCCCCGGCAATTGCTCCATCAGGATGAACGGGTAAAACATCACCCGTTTGCCGGATTGGTTCAGATGCCGGATCGCCTCGACCACGGCCGCATCGGCCGGAGTCCCCCCATAGACCGGGCGGCCGTTCTGTCGCACCACAAGCCCGGCGTCGCTTCGGGCCTGATCAGATACGATCCAGGGCATATCGCTGCTGTCGATCTCACGCTGTTCGATCTTAGGCCGGATCTTGCAGTGTCCGCATCTCAGGTCATCGCCGAACCACGACACCACCAATGATGCGGCATCGCAATTGGGCAACTCGCTTTCCAGCGCTCGGGTCGAGGAGACAAGATCCGAGGTGCCGGACGCGGAATGTGCGTTTGCAGACCAGCTTTTACCAGATTGTGAATAATTCACCTGAGAGCTGGCCAGAGCGTATTCTCCGGTCCCCGGTATCATGGCGACCCCGCGCACGATCTGAGGCAATGCACTACCATAATCGGGCATGTCCCGCTGCGTGGGGCGCACAACTTCAAATGAAAACTGCGGCACCCGGTTGCCAAAAGCGCCGAGCGGGAAGTCCTCGATCACGACATAGGCGGTTCCGCGATATGCTGGAACCGTTCCAGCGCCTTCAATCGCCTCGATCATAGGATCCGGCAACTGATCCCACGTGCCATGATAAACCCGCATGTTGAGGCTGGATCGATCTTGCTCTTCTCCATCCGCCCAAATGCGCGCGACATCGGCAATCTCACCGGCGCCGACCGCAATCGCCAGCGAAATCGAGTAACTGTACGTGACCGTAGTCACCTCAGGGGTCTTGGGTTTCCCCTTGCCCCCGCCGCCGCCACCCTCTGTGGTGGTCGTCTGGGTCTCCAGAAAATCCGAAGCCCAAATAACCTGACCACCCACACGCATACGGCCAAACACGGTGGTCACTGGCGCACCTTCGCCGGTTTCCGTCAACCGAAACCGATCCATACGGCCGGTTTCGACGACTTCACTGCCGCTGCCCATAACGGACTGGTTGAAGAACTTCTGATCAAGGACCCGCCCGACCGTCGCACCAACGGCCCGACCGATAATCGCGGTTGAAAGGCCCGCAACCGTGCCCCCGATCGAACCGCCCAGCGCGGCCCCGGCCGCAGAAAGAAGAATAGTGGCCATCAATGCATCTCCATCGGGAATTCGAAACAGGAAACGATACGGCGGTACCAAGGCCTGCTCAGTGCGTTTTCCACCACGCCGTGGCCGGAATACGCGTGAATAAAGCGGGGCTCGGGGTGCGTGGTACTGACGATGCCCAGATGCTTGGCGACGCTTGCGTCGCGCATCCGAAACAGCAGAACATCCCCCGATGCCATTTTGCCTATTGGTTTTTCGACCAGATGCCGCCTGGCAGCCACCCACATCCGTTCCTCACCCTGCGGTTCGGACCAGTCCATGCTGTAGGCCGGAACAGATTCAGGTTCCCGCCCGATCACGGCGCGCCAAACGCCGCGCAACAGGCCCAGACAATCCGCACCGGCACCTTTGACCGAGGCCTGATGCATATAAGGCGTTCCAAGCCAATTGCGCGCCTCTGTCACAATATCCTCTCTACGTATCGTCATCGTAAGCTGCCTCCGCTATTGGCTTTGCTTTTCTTGGGAACAGCCATGACCCAGTCTTCGCCCGGAAGATCTGGAAATCCTTGAAAATTCAGAAAGTTGTTGAACTTGAACTGGCAGGTTTCCATGCGTTTGTCGCATCCTGCCCGCAGTTTCACACTGTCGCCGATCGCCAGGCTTGCCCCGAAACCGGACCAAAGCGTGATCTCGCGCCCGGTTGCCGTCTGCCTGTCGTTCTTGATCGAAGACCACAACCCCTTGGCAGATCCGGACAAAACATCCACGCGTCCCCGTTCGAACCAGCCTTCTTCAATGGTCTGGCCTCCTGCAACATGCAAAAGGGTGCCGCCATCGAAACCCGAGATCACACCGTCGAACCAATACCCCGGCGTGTCGGTGTTGAACCGGCAGGCCCGATCCCCCAACACAGCCGTGCAAGGCTTTTGGTAAACGCGCCCCAAAGGGCGGTTCAGCAAGTCGGTCAGGCCACGCAATTCCGCATGGAACGCGCCGCCAGAGCGGCGCAATTCACCGATAGAACCACGGAACTGAAGGACGCGCTGATCCAGATCTGCCCAATTGACCAGCCAGGCGCGCACTTCGGCCCCGTCAAAACGCCCCGCTTCGATATCCTCGTCGCGAATGGCCGCGTCAGACAGGGCGCCCATCGCTTCCGTGTTGTCGATGGATAGGCCCGTGGCCTGCTCGATGGCGGCGGCCGTCAGGCCGGTACTGGCCTTGAAGGTCAACCCGTCAAAACTCAGCTCCATGTCGTGGTCGGTGAAACCGTATTCCTGCCCGTCCGTGCGTTTGATCGCCCAACAGCGGCAGACCGTTGTCAACCCGCTTTGCAGATGCGCGTGCAGGCCCTTAATATCTTCAGCCATCAGATGCGCACCTCGACCACTGGAACATTCGGTACGTCGCCGGCCTGAAAACTGGCAACACTGGTCTGGATTTTGTCGGTGTCAAAACGCACCGGCACATCAAACTCAAAACCCGCGGTGATATCGACCTCTTCCGGCGGCGGGTCCGCAAACGTGACCCTGCCCGTCATCAGATCAACGTCAAAATCCACGCCCTCGCGGACCTCATCCTGATCCAGCCCCAGACGCACCGTCCCCAATACCGGTTTCACGATGGGACGCGCATAGCTTACTCCGCCCGATTGGTAGGTCTTGATCAACTGGAACTCGGTGCGTGTTCCGTCGCCTTTCGCGATCACCTGATCTCCGAAATTGATGTCCGCCGTGGCCTTGCCGGATTTGAAATCCGACCAGTCTTTCCAGCGAAAGCCGAACATCTGACCCTGCCGCGCTTCGAAGAACGAAATCAGTGTCTCGATATCGTCCAGCGACCGCATCCCCAGCCCCGCGTCATATCGACGACGCGAATGAGCCCAGGGCGTGTTGCGCTCTTCAAAACCATTGGCCAGCGTCACGATGTCCGTGCGCCGTTCCGGCCCCCCGACCGAGCCAAAGCTCAGGCTGGCGGGAAATCTCACCTCGTGGAAATTCATCAGCTGCTCCCTGATTTACCTGTTGCGATTGCCGCGCCCCAGCGCGCGGCTCATCTGGGCCGCAATCTGCCCCTGAGAGCGGCGGAACCCCTGCACATCAGGTGTCGAAATGTTCATCACCACATTCACGGCACGCCCGGCGCCCTGCGTCCGCACGCCCAGTTTGCCATCGGCCCCGCGCGCAAGCGGCATGATCGCCTCTGGCCCGGCTTCTCCCATCAGCCCGGTGCCGCCGCGCATGGGAAACATGGTCGGGCCGCTGACCACACCGCCATTGGCGAACGGCATCACCCGGCCCTGGCTGAAGCTACCGCCATCAGCAAAGGGCAGAATTCCCTTCACCAACCCGCCGACCGTGTTGGCCAGCATGCCGCCAAAGTGGTCCGTCACCGGCTTGATCGCAGCCGCATAAGCCGTTTGGATCAACGAGTTCCTCAGGATATCCAACGCACCGGAAAGGCTCATCCCATCCAGAACGACACCATCGAAGGCCTTGCGCAATCCGCTGGACATGCCGCGCTCCAGCGTGGCGACATCCTTGCCGGTCTCTTCAAATGCGGCGCTGATGCGCTTCATCTGGCTGTCAAACGCCGCCGCCATAGTCGCTGCATCGCCGAGGGAATCGCCCAGCGCTTCACCTCGTTCTTGCAGGTCATCAAACCCGTCACGATCTGTCATCACGCTCTCCTTGTGTCTTGTCCGGATAGGCGGCCAGCAAAGCGTCCAACCCCGCCCGGTTCATTGCGGGCGCTCCGGAACCCTGCCCCAGCATCAGCCGCAGCTCTGCCGGGGTCAGACGCCAGAATTGATCCGGCGTCAGTCGCAGCCCCAGAAATCCGGCCCGCATCAGGGCAGGCCAGTCGAACCCGCTCATGCGCCCTCCGGCACCATGAAGGCGCGCGCCAACAATTCGGCTGCGGTTCTGGCGGCAGCCATGGGGCCGCCTTCGATCTCGGCATGCATCAGGTCGGCCCGGGCAATGTTCCAGCCACCGCCCCGCAAACCGGCAACGATCAGCGCCAGAACATCTGCACTGGAATACGCACCGCCCTCAAACCGTTGCACCAGCTCAACCAGCGACCCAGCATTCAGCTCCTGCTCCAGCTCCGCCAAAGCACCAAGCGTCAGTTTGAGCACACGCTGCTCGCCATCGATGGTCAGCGCCACCTCGCCTGTCCACGGATTGGCCATCGGATCAAAGCGCCGTAAAGGTCAGAGCACCGGCACTGGCCATGCTCATCTCATAGGTCGCCTCACCGTTGTGCGAGCCCGCATATTCGATGCTGGTCACCTGGAACGGGCCTTCTACAATCCCGAAATCAGGGATGATGACCTGAAAGGCCGGAGTTTCGCCATCAAAGAACAACTGCCGCGCGCGTTCATCCGTGCCAGCATCCTTGAACACGCCCGAGCCAGAGATAGAAGCCGATTTGACCCCCGCCCCGGACAAAAGCTCGCGCCATCCACCCTGGCTTTCCAGACTGGTGACATCCACACTTTCAGCATTGAAACTTATGCGCGTGGCCCGCAGCCCCGCGATGGTCTGGAACAGGCCGGTACCGTTCATATCCATTTTGACCAACAGGTCTTTTCCGTTCTGGGCAGCCATGTGCTCTCTCCGTTGATTGCTTAGTCATCTTCCACGCGGGCGCGGAACTTCAGGTCGATCTGGCGGATGGTGCCGCCGGTCCCGGTGCGCCGGGCCGAGGCCCGCTCGAACCACAGCCCCACCAAACGCCCGCGAACCAGGTTAAGTGGCGCGTTTTCCAGCGCGTCACACACCGCGCCCGCCAGTGTTTTGGCAGCACCGAACCCTGCCTCCTGGGACACCACCGAAACGGTGAAGCGGTGTATCGCGCCCGCGCCTGTTCGGTCCGACGCGTCGCGCACCTCTTCGGGGCCCAGCGTCACATAGGTCTGCGGCACGGTTCCCGCGGGTACGGCATCATAGATCGCGCCCCCCGATTGGCTGCTGACTGCTGCGTCCGCTGAAAGCTGTTGATACACGGCCGCCTGCAAAGCGGCGGAAACGCCATAGCTCATGCCGCCACCTCTTCATCTGCGAAACAGGTCAGGAACTTGCCGCGCGGGTCATGCTCGGCCACGGCCCGGATTACGAAACAGCGATTTCCCTCGCGAAACCGCTGATCTGGCGCGGGGCGCACCGAAGATCCCATGGGCGCTCCGCGTACCACGATGCGGTACCCGACACGCGAAACGGACGCTCCGGCGATCTGCCGTTCGGCCCCACTGCGCGCCGTCACCTCGGCCCATAGCGTCCCCATCGCGGCCCATGTTTCGGTATAGCCCCCCGACCCATCAGCACTTCGCATTGGCGCCTCCAGCACCAGTTTACGGTTCAGATGCGGCGTATTCATTGCGATACCCCCGCCCCGAAACGCACCATGCGATAGCGCTGGATCAGGCTGGTGACACCAAAGGGCATACATCCAGCGCCCAATGAGGTTTCATCCCGGTATTCATAGTAATGCGCCGCCAGCAGCAGCACGGCTTGCCCAAGATCGGCAGGCAACCCGCCCCAATCCTGCGCCATCCCCGCGACAAACGAAATCTTTATGGAACCACCCGTTTCGATGGCAGGCAGGCTGGATCCCAATGGGCGGATCCGGGGCCGCTGACTATCATGCTCCAGGCGATAGGTCGCGGCGTCCGCAACTTTTTCGGCTCCTTGCTTGTCAGTCAGCGTTACGGCCTGCACTGAAACCACCGGGGCCACAGGCAGAACTTCGCCCGACGGGTCGCGCCACCTGTTCAAACTCCACGAGAAATCCCGTGTGATCAGAACCGTGCCAGTGCGCGCCTCGATCGCCGCGATGGCGGCCCGCAGGAACCCCTTCAACACTTCATTCTGCACATCATCTTCGGCAAAGCCCGTGCCCAACCTCAGATGCGCCTTGAACTGATCCACCGGCAGCGCCGCATCCGCGATGGCGGTCTCTTCGATCAACATCATCCACTCACTCCGCAATCTCGGACCCCTCCAGGGCCCCATCCTTGGAAAATGGCGGGCACGCGCCGCCCCACGTTGCTCGGACGGAGGGGAGCAGCTAGACAACGCAGAGGATCTCACTCCGGCCCGCGCCCGCCGTCCGAGGGGCCAGGCCCCCCGGATTCAGCCCGCGTTAGGCGGTGCCGAATTTCACCAGCTTGATCGCAGCAAAGTCGCTGACATCGCCGCCGACGCGCTTGGTCGCGTAGAACAGGACATGTGGCTTGGCACTGAACGGGTCGCGCAGCACGCGCAGATCAGGACGCTCGGCAATGGTGTAACCAGCCTGGAAGTCACCAAAGGCAATTGAGAAACTGTCGGTTGCCACATCCGGCATGTCCTCGGCGATCAGAACCGGATACCCCATCAGACGCGCCGGCTCACCTGCGGCCAAACCATCGGACCACAGGAAGCGGCCATCGCTGTCCTTCAGCTTGCGGATCACACCTGCGGTCTTCGAATTCATCACGAAGGTCCCGTTGACCCGGTACTGCGCGCCCAGCGCATAAACCACATCGACAATCGCATCCGCATCAATACCCGCATCAATACCGGTCGCGACATAGCCAAGGCTGCCCCAGGACCAGCCATCATTCGGAACCGCTCGGTGGATCATCAACCCCTTGGGCTTGTCGACGCCATCGCCGTTGATGAATGCGGCCGCCTCGGCGCGTGCAAACTTGTCGGCAATGCGCCCGGCCAGCCAGCCCTCGACGTCGAAGGCGCTGTCATCCAACAGACGCTGCGACGCTTTGGGCAGCGCGCTCAGCTCGTGCAGCGGGATCGAGATGCGATCGATCGACGATGTTCCGGTTTCCGCTGTGGCCGAGTTTTCGTCAGCCCAGCCCGCACCTACATCGGTGTGATCGATCAGCACGTCGAACGAATTTGCCTCGACATTCACGACCGATGCAATCGAACGGATCGAGGCGGTCGAGTTCAAAACCGACTTGATCGTCTCGGCAGTCTGCGGATCAACCAGATAGCCACCATCGCTGTTGACCGCTGTTGACAGGGACTTGGCCTCCATCTCGAGGCCACGCAGCCCGTCATCTTCGCCGGACCGCACATAGGCGTCAAATGCCTTCTGATGCGGGGCTCCGTCTTCGATCGAAGCGGCAAGATGCGGGCGTGCCGCGATGGTTGATTTACGATCCAGCATGGTCAGTCGCTCTTCTGTTTGTTGCACTTTGGTGTTAACTTCGGCTTTCAGACCCTTGAATTCATTCACGAAGCCAGCCATCGCCTGCTTCACCTCATGAACCAGGGGCGCACCCTCTCCGGTCAAGGCCGGGGTTTCGGTCTTGCTCATCAGCATGTCCTGTTCTGAGTGGTTTTGAGGCGCGCTAGTTCCGCGCCAGCTCCTGCCGGGCATCGTTGAATACGTCGGCAATACAGCGCAGGGCCTCCTCGGCGTCAGGTGTCCTTCCCTTCGCCGCCACCCGCGCACTGGGCAGCATCGGGAAGGTCACCAATGACACCTCCCACAGCTCCAGTTCGGTCAGGACCCGCTGGCCCCTGTCATTCTTCACGGCCCGTTTGGTGCGGTAGCCGATCGACAGACCATCCATCGCACCTGCCCGGATCAATTCTGCCGCCTCGCGGCCCTTCTGCGTGCTCTCCAGCAGACGCCCCTTGACCCACAGGCCCTTGTCGTCCTCGCGTACTTCGTCCCACACGCCGATGGGCTGCGCCGGATCATGCTGCCACAGCATCTTGACGCGCTGCCCCGCCCTGGCCAACCTGTCAAGCGAACCGCGATAGGCGCCACGCTGCACCACGTCACTGCCCTGATCGACCTGCCCAAACAGGCTGGCATAGCCCTCGATTACCGCATCATCCGTAACCGACAAACCGTCGCCGAACCGTGCGAACTTATGTTCCAAATCCATGAACTTCTCCACGTAACCCATTGAACTCATGGCGCTACCACCAAGAGAGATTGAAACGCCTGTGCCAGAATCACCGCCGCCACGCCATAAACCGTCAGCCACAGCCGGCGCTCCAGCCGCTCCATCATCTCTTCGATCTGATCCAGACGCCGACACAGATGTGCATGCTGGATCTCGGCCACCCGCTCATGCGCGGCCAGACGCAGACCCGGCGCGCACTCGAACGAGGGATACCCCTCACCCATCCGCACGCTCCGGCAGGCCCAGCAAGGCACGCTTCTCGGCGTTGGTCAGGAAGTCGGCCCCGTTGACCCGCGCCCATTGCGCATCCCGTTCTGCGGACAGCGCAGGCACCTGATCCAGATCGGGCTTCAGCATCAAATCCTCACCGGTAAAGCCCACCAGCCACTCCGACACCGCCGCCGCCACCCGCGTCACCAGGGGCAACACGGTCAGGCGATAAAACGCCCGGTTGGCCTCCTGATAGTTCGAATAGGTCGCATCGCCCTGGATCCCCAGCAGCATCGGCGGGACCCCAAAGGCCAGCGCGATCTCACGGGCGGCGGCTTCCTTGGTCTTTTGAAACTCCATATCGGACGGAGAGAACCCCATCGGCTTCCAATCCAGCCCCCCTTCCAGAACCATAGGACGGCCTGCATTGCGCGCCCCGCGATAGTTCGCCTCGATCTCGTCTGACAGACGCCGGAACTGATCTTCGGCCATCACTCCATGGCCATCACCCTTCCAAACCAGCGCCCCCGAAGGCCGCGCCGCGTTATCCAACAGCGACTTCGACCACCGCGACGCACTGTTATGTACATCAATCGCCATCGCCGCCGCCTGCATCGGCGAGAACCCGTAGTGGTCATCCTGAGGGTGGAACGATTTGATATGGCAGATGGCTTCCGCCGCAAACCGATGTTTTTTGCCGCCAACCGCATAATCATACGCCTTGGGCCATCCATCCGCCCCCGGCACCACGCTCATCCGGTCCGAGCGCAACACATGCAGCTCAACCGGCAGGCCTTCCTCGGCCTGAACCGCCTCGACAAAGGCATTGCCCGACAGCAGCAACTGCCCGAACAAGGTCTCCATCAACTCCGCTTGCCCCTGCGCCGCATTCGGACGGCGCATCAGGGACAGGATCGGATGGGTCTCATAACGCTGCGCCTGATCCTGCAACACCAACGGCAAAGCCGCCGCCGCCTCGGCAATCAGCTTGACGGAACGAAACCCCACCGGGTTCCCTGAAAACCCCGTCCGCGTCAGCGACACCGTGTCCCTCGGGCTCCAGGCCACGCGCCCGCCCGTCTGCCACGCCACCACCGGCCCAGCCGCGCTTGCTTTTGCCTCGGGCGCCGCTTCAGCCGATCCACGACGCAAGAAATCGAATACCATCTGTGCTCCTTTCTGCCGCCGCTCTGCCCGGCTTGTTGAAAGGAGTTATGAGGGAAAGACGTTTAAGCCTCGGGAATGGAGCGTACGGGGGGTGGGCAACGGTTGGAAACAGCTAAATCCACACTTGGTAACGCGTAGCCCAATCAAAACTTAACGACTGGTTCTAAAATTTCGGTTGTGATCATTCTATCTCGCTTCGCGCTCCTTTATAGAAGAAGAAACATAAAGTCGGGAAACCTACGAGAAACATAGTATTTTCAAGCCTATTGGTATTCACTCCCCTTGAAATTTCACTAGCGCAAGACGCCCAATCATCGCTTGCTCAAGAAATAGAGAAATCTTCCGAGACCCGACGGATCGAGGGAGGAAACAAGATTGGCAGTCGTGAATACTTCCCTGAAATATGTTTTCGAAACTATATTGATGTGCGCGGCTGCAATCTGACTGCCGTGGCTGAAGAAACGACAGCTCAAGGCATACGAACTCTCGGCATCACTTTTGATCTCGCGAGAACTGACCTACCCGACCCCAATGATCCCAACAGCTCGGATTGGGGTGTTGTCAGCCTGGCGGAGCATATTCAGTTCGGGGAGAAAGCGTTTAGATTTATCGAACCGTATAGTCCTACTCCGTATGGAACAGGCGACCTTTACGTTTCCATAGAGTTTTCTCCCGAAAAATCTTACTGGTTCGGGATGAACGAATTGCAAGACGCTGAACAGCCTCATCGGCTGTTAAGTCTGCTTCACCAATATCAAGCCCAGTATTGCGCCTTATCGGGATAGAACGATCATAACTGTTGACTTCGCTTCATTGGTACGGCGCGCTGAGAAGTTAGTGAATGAACTTCACAACCTCCGCACCCTCGGCCGCCGATACGCACCCGCGGGCCCCACGACCAACTCATGCAGCGCCCAGACCAGCGCATCGACGCGGTCGGGCGAGCCCTGCCCCTCAAATCCCCGCGCAGTCATCTGGCACATCTGTTCCTCCAGCGCCTCCAGCCCGGCCACATGGAACACCCGCCCCTGTTCGTACAGCGCCGCCACCGGCTCGGCCCGCGCCACCTTGCCGCGTGAGGCCCGCACCGCCCGGAAAGGGACCAGAGGGGCCACCTGCCGCACCACCTCTTCCACCAGCTGCCCGCCTTGGTTGACCTCAGCCACCAGCCGTTCGGCCCCGAATTCGTCCATCGCGTCAATCGCCGCCTGCGCCCAGCCCGCCGGGCCGACGCCCTGCACCGTCCGATCAGCCAGCACATAGGCACGCCACTCCTCGGGCGGACCTTGCAATTGCGCGCCCACCACCACGATCCCACAGGCATCCGCGCTTGATCCCGCCGTCACCGCCGGGTCCAGCGCCACGACGACTCGGTCCAGGTCCGGCACCTGCGAACAGCGTGCGTCATCCAGCATGGATCCGGTCCACAACGCCCCTTCGGCATCGGCCAGCAGCACCCCGTCCAGCTCCTGCCGCCCCAGCCGCGTGCCCGCGTAACGCGCACGCACCTCTTGCAGGAACGAGTCCGCCAGATTGGCCCGGTTCGCCTCGGTCGGCGCATCGGTCTGAACCGTGGACGGCGAGGCCAGCAGATCCTTCAGCACCTTCACGTTGCGCGGCGTCGTGGTCACGCAGACCCGCGGCCGCTCACCCAGCCGCAACGCGAATTGCAGCATGTCCCAGGTCTCGCCGGCCTTCTTCCACTTGGCCAACTCATCCACCCATGCCGCATCGAACTGAGGCCCCCTCAGACCCTCAGGATCATGCGCCGAAAACGCCTGCGCCTCGGCCCCGTTGGGCCAGATCAGTTTGCGCTCGGATGCCTTCCACACCGGCCGACGATCCGGCGGCGAGCATTGCAAAATCCCGCTATCGCCAAAAATCATCACATCGCGTACCTGATCGAAGGTCTCACCAACCAAAGCCACCCGACAGGCCTGGCCCTTATCCAATGGCAAAGACCCCTCGACCATCGACCGTACCCACTCGGCCCCGGCGCGCGTCTTGCCCGCACCGCGCCCGCCCATGATCACCCAGGACCGCCAGTCGCCCTCGGGTGGCAGCTGATGCGGCAGCGCCCAGAATTCGAACAGGAAAGGGAGGGCACACAGCCCTCCCTCCCCGATCTCACTCAGAAATCTGTTCTGCGCCGCAACAGGCGCGGAGGCGAGCCAGCCTGCACCCGACTTCAAACCGAGCTCGGTCAAGATCGAGCGCGTACCCTCCTTGGGCAATTCCGGCTTGTCTGTGATGTTGTTCGACAAAGCTTGTCTCCACTTTCTGACAACTTCGGATCAGCCCCTCTAACTGCCCGAGTTGCTTGGCTGAACCAGCAAGATCTGCATCCTCCCCGGCTCCGATCTGTTTGCGCAGGTCTTCCGCCGCTTGCCGCAGATCGCGAATGGACCTCTCAAGCGACTGCAACAATTCAGCCGTCTGGGAAATCCGCTCTTCCGGGGTAATCAAAGTCATGTTTGCCTGTGACCTCATGCGTGAGTTTTCTCCGCACGAGGGAAGCAAAAAACGGCCACCGGGTCGCCCCGGGGCCGTTGCCCACTTCCTCTAGCATGTCACAAGCTATACGGTATTAAGTGCGCAAAGTCAATGAGTTGCGCAACGTCGACGCAACACGCAGCGGTCGCTGTGTTGAGTTTTCCTTTACCTCTTACTCTCAGCTCTGGCCTGTCAAATCCTGCGCCAGCATCAGCGCATTCCTATCCGGATCATAGAACGTTGCCGTGCTGACCATCCCCTCAATCGTGTCCGTTTCACCGTCAAATTCCACTCCTGCAAGTTCCAACTTTCCGCGCGCCTCCGCGATATCCGCGACTTCGAAAACAGGCACGCAATTCCCCGGAGAGGCTTCGGCCTGTTCGCCCAGCCCCAAAGTGACTCGGTCGACATTGGTTCGCAATTCGCTCCATCCCGCTTCATCAATGTGGTGGATAAGCTCAAATCCCAGCTTGGCGGCATACCATTCCGCACTGGCGTGTCGATCCCGAACGGACATCGCAAGTGTGATGGTGTTTTTCAATGAAACGAGCGACATAAGGCTTTTCCTTTTTGAAAAATATATTTACTATACTTTATGGACATAAATACACTTGTCAAGCTGACATCGCGGGCTTGGTCCCTGAAAATTCTTGCCCTGCTGCACGCCAAAGTTCCGGGCCGGCAAGCCCCGCTTTTGGCAGCGACCGACGCAAGCCGAACGGCCTTTGCAGCCAGCCTTTCTCATCTTATTGAACTTGGAATGATCGAAAGAAACCCCGGACATGGGCACCCTCTGCGTCCAGAATTTCGACTTACGCCATTCGGAACCGAGGCTGCCACGATCGCCAGCAAGATAATTACTACCGCCCGCTCTGAGGATGAAATCAGACTGCTAAGAAAATCCTGGACTGTGCCAGTTCTGGCGTTGACAGGTACCCCTCATCGTTTCTCGGCCATCAAATCTGGTCTTACGATCATTACAGATCGGGCGCTGTCCTCATCCCTTCACCAATTGGAAGCACAAAACTGGATCCGACGCGACATTCACACTGCCGAGAGGATGCCATTTCCAACCTATCAGGCCGTGAATACTGGAATGGCGATCAACAGGGCCGTTGGTTTTACGCTGTAATTCAATGGCAGTCTGGTGCCGCGAACAGTGCCTTATTCGACTCAGTAGACCACCAGAAGGCTTGCCAGCGCTTGACATTTCATGGCGGAACCCTCATGTGCCCCACATCACAGCGCTGATGCGTGAGTTCAAGCGGACCTCGTCCGCCCCACAGCGCCAACTCATCATTCCAGTTCCCCATCACGCAGGGTTCTTGACGCGGCGGCCGGATGGCGCAGGATACGCCTGCTCGTCCCGAGGTCTCGCACAACCCCTGTCGGTCGCCAACGCGCGACCCTTCATGACCTGTCCGTGGGCCAACGCTCCGGGCTGCAAAGGATAGTTATTTGTTCGACTTTGATATGCTGGGCCTTGCCCCGGCACTGAACGAGGCACTCAAACGCGCCAATTTCACTCAACCCACCCCAATCCAGAATCAGGCGATTCCACTTGCTCTGAATGGTCACGACATTCTGGGACTGGCGCAAACCGGCACCGGAAAGACCTTGGCTTTTGGCCTGCCTCTGATCGATCACCTTCTGGCCCAACCCGGCAAGCCCGACCCGAAAACCGCCAAAGCACTGATCCTGGCGCCCACCCGCGAACTTGTGAATCAAATCGCCGACAGCCTCCGCACCTTGACGAAAGGCACCAAGCTGCGTGTGGCCACCGTTGTCGGTGGCCAATCGATCAACAAGCAGATAATGTTCCTTTCCCGTGGCACTGATATTCTGGTCGCCACACCGGGCCGCCTGATAGATCTGATGGAGCGGGGCGCGGTAAACCTCGGAGCGGTGCGCCATCTGGTGCTGGACGAAGCAGACCAGATGCTTGACCTGGGCTTTATCCATGCGCTGCGAAAAATCGCTCCGGCACTGGGCACCCCACGCCAAACCATGTTGTTTTCGGCCACTATGCCGAAGCAGATGGAAGAGCTCAGCCGCGCTTACCTGACCAACCCGCAACGGGTGCAGGTCTCGCCTCCGGGCAAAGCCGCAGACAAGATTACGCAATCTCTGCACTTCGTCTCCAAACCCGGGAAACCAGCCAAGCTGCGTGAAATCCTGTCGAAGGACATGGATGCCCTGACACTGGTCTTTACCCGCACCAAACATGGCGCGGAAAGGCTGATGAAAGGGCTTGTGGCCGATGGCTACAACGCCGCATCCATCCACGGCAACAAAAGCCAGGGTCAGCGTGATCGCGCGATCAAGGCGTTCCGCGCGGGTGACATCAACATTCTGGTGGCCACCGACGTTGCCGCCCGGGGCATCGACATCCCGGGCGTCGCCTACGTGATCAACTTCGACCTGCCCGAGGTACCTGACAACTACGTCCACCGTATCGGGCGCACTGCCCGCGCAGGGCGCGAGGGCGAAGCCATCGCCTTCTGTTCCGCGGAAGAAGTTGATCTGCTGCGCCAGATTCAAAAGCTGATGAAGATCGAGATTCCAGTTGCCAGTGGCGCGATGCCCGAAGCTGTGCAACCTGAAAAACCGGCGCGCCGCCCGAACAACCGTCGCCGGGGGTTCAAACCCAAATCCGCCGACGCGGGGTCAAAACCCGCAGCAAACAAACGGCGTCGCCCACGCGGCAAACGTCCGGCGGCCTAAGATCGGAACACAAAAAAGCCAACGCCGGTTCAATGACCGGCGTTGGCGCAACACGATGAACGAAACCATTTTTCGTTCAGATCAATTCCCCGAATTCTGCTCTGCCTCAATCTCGCGCCATTTGGCGACATTGCGATTATGCTCCTGCAAGGTTTCGGCAAATGCATGGCCGCCCGTGCCATCGGCAACGAAGAACACGAAATCCGTGTCATCCGGCGCAACAGCAGCTTCAAGGCTGGCCAAGCCCGGATTGGCAATCGGCGTCGGCGGCAAACCGTCTATCTGATAGGTGTTCCACGGGGTTGGTCGGTTCAGCTCGCTGCGGCGCAGCCCGCGCCCCAACGTGCCTTGCCCTTTGGTGACGCCATAGATGACGGTCGGGTCCGTCTGCAACCGCATCCCCTGTTTCAGCCGGTTCACAAAAACACTGGCCACTTGCCCGCGCTCTTCCGGAACTCCGGTTTCCTTTTCGATGATCGACGCAAGGATCAGCATTTCTTCGGGATTTTGCAGCGGCAACCCGTCCTGACGGCTTTCCCAAACGGCATTGATCCGCAATTGTTGCTTGTCCTGCATCGCCTGCAAAATGTCGTTACGGTCCTGGCCCGCCACAACATCGTAACTGTCGGGCGCCAGCATCCCTTCGGCCGGGATCTCGGTCACCTCACCTGTCAAAGCGTCGAACGCCTTCAACGCCTGGACCACCTGCCACGAGGTCACACCTTCGGCCAGCGACACGCGGTAACGGGTGTCCGCCTCGTTGCGTTTCTCGGTATAGGTCTCAGGCACCTCG
This sequence comes from Ruegeria sp. HKCCD6604, assembly GCF_013110635.1. Classification (NCBI taxonomy): domain Bacteria; kingdom Pseudomonadati; phylum Pseudomonadota; class Alphaproteobacteria; order Rhodobacterales; family Roseobacteraceae; genus Ruegeria; species Ruegeria sp. HKCCD6604. The sequence continues at coordinate 751,252 of NZ_WVQW01000001.1, forward strand.
TCTTCCGAAGGATCAAACGACGCGATTTCGACAAAATCCAGGGTCGCAGGGTTCAACTCGCGCACACGGGTCTGAGCACGCGTCACACCGATACGATACTCAATCTCGGATCCGCAGGTGCTGGCACCGCTGCTGGTAATTTCGTCGATGATTTGCTCCATCGACGCGCCTTCCCGCACCAGGAAGCTGCCGGCTTTCAACTGCTGTGCCCGATCCGTGTAATCGGCGGCCATCCGAAAGATCGTGGCACTGCGGATCGCGCCCTGATCTTCCAGTTCCTGACTGACACGTGTCATGTTCGATCCGCTTCTGACCTGAAGGCAGATCGCGGTTTCAAGCGGGCCTTCGGCCTTGTACTGGGTCTGCCCCCAAAGGATCAGTCCACCCATCAGGAACAGGCCGACCACCAGAATGGTCAGCGCGTTCGAAGCAATGGCCCGCCACATTTAGTTGGCCTTTCCGAAGATCACGCTGGCATTGGTGCCGCCAAACCCGAACGAGTTCGACAGGGCCACGTTGATCTCGCGCTCACGCTTGGCGTTCGGGGCCAGATCAATCGGTGTCTCCACCGCGGGGTTGTCCAGGTTGATCGTCGGAGGTGCGACCTGATCGCGGATCGCCAGAATCGAGAAGATTGCCTCGATCGCCCCCGCTGCACCCAAAAGGTGCCCGGTTGCCGATTTGGTCGACGTCATGGTGGCGTTCGCGGCGTGGTCTCCCAGCAGACGTTCGACCGCACCCAGTTCGATCGTATCCGCCATGGTCGAGGTGCCATGGGCGTTGATGTAATCCAGGTCCTTCGGCTCCAGCCCCGCGCTGCGCAACGCGGCTTTCATCGAACGTTCTGCCCCGTCACCATCCTCGGACGGTGCCGTGATGTGATATGCGTCGCCCGACATGCCATAGCCCAGCACCTCGGCGTAGATCTTCGCACCGCGGGCCTTCGCGTGTTCATACTCTTCCAGGATGACGATGCCCGCACCTTCGCCCATGACGAATCCGTCGCGGTCAACGTCATAGGGTCGGCTAGCCGCCTTTGGGTTGTCTGCATATTTGGTCGACAACGCCTTGCATGCGTTGAACCCGGCGATGCCGATTTCGCAGATGCAACCTTCGCCGCCACCTGCAACCATGACGTCTGCGTCACCTGCCCGAATGATACGGCTGGCGTCACCGATTGCATGGGCACCGGTGGAACACGCCGTCACGACCGAATGGTTCGGCCCTTTGAAGCCGTGCCGGATCGACACCTGACCTGATGCCAGGTTGATCAGAGCGCCCGGAATAAAGAACGGTGAAACCCGGCGCGGGCCCTTGTCGCGGATCAGATTGGCGGTATTCGCGATCGAACCCAACCCCCCGATGCCCGAACCGATCAGAACACCTGTTCGCAGGCGGTCCTCTTCATCTTCCGGCAACCAGTTCGCATCCTTGCAGGCCATTTCCGCGGCTGCGATGGAATACAGGATAAAGTCCTCGATCTTGCGTTGCTCTTTCGGCGGCATCCAGTCATCGGGATTGAAGGTCCCATTGGTTCCATCCCCGCGGGGCACCTCACAGGCGTAGGTCGTGGCGACACCACTGCCTTCCGCATCAAAATGCGTGATGGGACCAGCGCCGGACTCTCCGTCCAGCAGCCGCGACCAGGTTTCCTCGACCCCGCTGGCCAAAGGAGTGACCAATCCAAGACCGGTTACAACGACTCTGCGCATGAAGTGCCTCTTGCCTGCTTCCTGTTATGAGAACCGCTCTTACCCCGGCCCGGGGTGCGGGGGCAAGAGCAACGGCGATTTCAGGCGGGCTTCCCGCCGCCGGGCAACCGAAGCAGTACCGCTGTGGGTTACGGAAATCGGTGCCCGCCCTTTCACGGATCCGGTTGAAAGGGCGAAGCGTATTTATTGGAACTGTGCCACCGGCTCATGCGCCGATTTTGCCATTTCCAGTGCATCCGTCAGATCAAGTGTCTTGCGAAACAGTGCACGCCCCACGATTGCACCCGAGATATTGGGAATATAGGCCAGCCGCGAGATGTCATCCGCGGTACGTACAACCCCGCTTGCTATCACCGGGGTGCGCGAATGGCTGGCAAGTCCCGAGATCAGGCCAAGCTGAGCCTCGACGTCCTCCATATCGCTGTCGATATCCGTCACCACGATAGCAGCAAATGGCGCTCCTTCGAATGCATCGATAAACGCTTCGGGCGTGAATACGCTTTGGCTGCGCCAGCCATCCGTCATTACATAACCTTGCCAGACATCGACCGACAGCACGATTTGATCCGGGTAGAGCGTGGCCAATTCCTTGACCAGTTTCGGCTCGCGCGCTGCCAGCGTCCCGATCACGACGCGACCGACGCCCTTGTCGATCCAGCGTTCGACCTGTTCGCGGGTCCGCATACCCCCCGCCAACTGAACCGGGATTTCGGCAGCGCGGATAATCTCTTCAATCAATTCGACGTTGGTATCCTTGCCTTCGATCGCGTCGAAATCGGTCAGATGCATCCATTCGGCACCCGCTTCCGCCCAGCTTCGCGCCGTTTCAACCGGGTTTACATGCCAAATCATAGCGTTGTCCAAACGACCTTTGTCCAACGTGACACACCGGCCGTTCTGCAATTCCATAGTGGGGTATATCCTCATGAGCTCGGTCCTCCGCTCAATCGCTCTGAAAATCCCCGGAAGCATACACCTTGAACGCGCTCCCAATATCACCGGGATCGGCACAGTTTGGCCATTTTGCGGCATAGTGTCGAAGTGGCGGATTTACGCGAGCGCAGGTGGCCCGTTGCGCCGAAGCAAATGCACCGGGGTTTCATTATACACCCCTTCCCGCATCAATACATAGCCCAGCTTTTTGGCAAGTTTCTGCGACGAGGCGTTGGACGCATTCACCATCGCAACCAAAGGCCCGGGAATCACCCGGTCAAACCAGTCATGCGCTGCCTTGGCCGCCTCATACCCCAGGCCCTGCCCCTGCGCTTCGGGCGCCAGAACCCAGCCCGCTTCGGGAAAGCCGTCGAAATCATCGCCCATCTGACGGTTTCCGTAAAAGAAACCGGCCTGTCCGATCAGCTTTCGATTCGATTGTTGCAGCACACCCCATTGTCCAAACCCGGCCATGTGCCAATGCCCGGCATTGCGCAAAAAGGAATCCCATGCCTCTCCGCGCGATCGGGGTGAGCCGCCAATATGCTGAACGACGCACGGATCTCTCCAGATCTCGGCGAACCGGTCAAAGTCCTCCGGGCGCATGGCACACAGCGTCAAACGCGCGGTATTTATCATGGGAGTGGATCTTATCATGCCCTGTCCACTTTGAATTTTGCCTCAATGGAAACAGTGCGCATCCGAAAATGCACGCGCAAGCGTGAATTTTGAGCGGGCATAAAAAAACGGCGCCTCCGTTGCTCGGAAGCGCCGCTTTTGATCAGAAGGAAACGCTTAGGACGCTTCACTGATGAATTTGACCGCGTCGCCGAAGGTCTGGATGGTCTCGGCTGCGTCATCGGGGATTTCGATGCCGAACTCTTCTTCGAAGGCCATGACCAGTTCAACGGTGTCCAGGCTGTCTGCGCCCAGATCATCGATGAAGGACGCGTTTTCCGCGACTTTATCTTCTTCAACACCCAGGTGCTCAACAACGATCTTCTTAACGCGATCTGCGACGTCGCTCATGTCTATTCCTCATTCCTTTACAGGGCGGTCTGCCCGATTCTGCCCTTGCCCGCACGGGTTGGCTTTGATTTGCCCGTTTCGGGCGGTTTGGGTCCCGGCGAACCGGGAAGTCGAAGGCCGACCTGAACAACCGGCCCCGCATAGATGCGCCGCCTATAGCATAGTCGACGCAAGAGGCAAACGCTTTCGCGCTGCCCCTGTGGCGATCACAACATGGCCATACCACCGTTCACATGCAAGGTGCTTCCGGTAACATAACCCGCTTCGGGGCTGGCAAGATACAGAACAGCCGCTGCAATTTCTTCGGGTTCACCCATGCGGCCCGCCGGAACCTTGAGCAACAGACCCTTTTTCTGCTCCTCGGTCAGCTTCTCGGTCATTGCAGTCGTGATAAAACCCGGTGCCACGGCATTCACGGTAATTCCGCGCGTTGCCACTTCGTGAGCCAAAGCCTTGGAAAACCCTATCATCCCGGCTTTTGACGCAGCATAGTTGGCCTGCCCCGGATTACCGATTACGGCCACCACGGACGAGACATTCACGATCCGGCCCCACCGTGACTTCATCATGCCGCGGATCACACCTTTGCACAGTTTCATCGTCGAGGTCATGTTCACGTCAATAACGCTCTGCCATTCCTCATCGGACATGCGCATGAACAGGTTGTCGCGCGTGATACCCGCATTGTTCACCAGGATATCCACCGATCCCATCGCCTCGACCGCTTGCTTTGGCAACGCTTCCACGGCTTCCGGATCGCTCAGATTGCAAGGCAACACATGCGCGCGTTCGCCCAGTTCGTCTGCCAGAGCCTGCAATGGCTCGACTCGTGTACCGGACAATCCGACCGCTGCGCCAGCACCGTGCAACGCACGTGCAATGTCGCCTCCGATACCGCCCGAAGCACCGGTGATCAGCGCATTTTTACCTGTCAAATCAAACATTCGGTTTTCCTCTTGGTGCGTCGGCCACGACGCTTTTTGAGCTTACGATTCGGCCTGAATGGCCTTTTGAACATCTTCCGGTGTGCCCACAGCCTTGCCTGCAATGGCACGATCGATCTTGCGGATCATGCCGGACAAGGCTTTGCCAGCACCGATTTCCCACGTTTCAGTCACGCCCTGCGCGGCCATGAACTGAACGCTTTCACGCCAGCGAACCGACCCCGTCACCTGTTCCACCAGCAACTGACGTATCAGATCCGGATCACTGACGGCTTCGGCGCGCACATTGGCCACCAAAGGCACGGAAGGCGCGTTTATCTCGACGGCAGCAAGCGCTTCCGCCATGACATCTGCCGCAGGCTGCATCAGCGCACAGTGAAATGGAGCACTTACAGGCAACATAACAGCACGTTTTGCGCCTTTTTCTTTGGCAATCTCGGCGGCACGCTCGACAGCGGCCTTGGAACCGGACACAACGACCTGGGTTGGATCATTGTCATTGGCAGCCTGACAGACCTGTCCCTGCGCGGCTTCCTCTGCAACGGCGCGCACCGCCTCCAGGTTCAATCCAAGAATGGCCGCCATTGCGCCCTCGCCCACCGGTACGGCACTTTGCATCGCAAGACCGCGGGTGCGCAGCAAGCGCGCGGTGTCCGCAACCGACAAAGCCCCCGCAGCCGCAAGGGCCGAGTATTCACCTAAGGAATGACCCGCCACGAAAGCCGCCTGACCAACCGAAACGCCTTCGGCTTCCAGCGCACGCATTGCCGCCATGGATGTCGCCATAAGAGCCGGCTGGGCATTCTGAGTCAGCGTCAACTCGGCGATGTCGCCTTCCCAGATCACGCTGCTCAGCTTCTCTCCCAATGCCTCGTCCACCTCATCGAAGACGGCCTGCGCCGCCGGATAGGCATCGGCCAGTGCTTTGCCCATACCGATGGTCTGGGCGCCCTGCCCCGGAAAAACGAACGCGAGTGTCATTGCAACCTCATGGATGATGTCAGGTTGCGGCGGGGTGTAAACTGACTGATCGTCTGGCACAAGCATTGCCTGTGTTCTGCATTCTGGCACCTTGGCTGTGCACAAGCGCTTACTTGTGCCGACTTCCGATAACCTTAACTTGGGCGCAGCACAGAATCTCGGAGCGTTGCACCCATGGCCTCGACCAATTCCTTCTCAAGTTACGGAAGTGTCGCAAAGACGTTTCACTGGCTCACCGCGTTGCTGATCTTTACGGCCCTGCCGCTCGGCTGGATCGCGGACAACCTGGCCCACGCCGTATTGCATGCCTCCACAGCCCCAAGCGAGGCCGAAATCGCACGCGCGGCGCGCATGTTCTCATTGCACAAAACCGTAGGCGTCACCGTGTTCTTCGTTGCTTTGGCTCGGATAATGTGGGCCTTCACGCAAACCAAGCCCGGCCTGCTGAATGCCGACAACAAGCCCGAGGCTTTTGCCGCCGAAACTGTCCACTGGCTTCTTTATGGGTCACTGGTGCTTGTGCCACTGACCGGTTGGGTGCACCACGCCGCAACCGAAGGGTTTGCTCCAATCCTCTGGCCCTTCGGCCAAAACCTGCCTTTTGTACCGAAATCAACCATTGTGGCCGAGGTGACAGGCGTTCTGCATTGGCTGTTCATGTGGACGCTCGTCGGCGCGCTGGTCCTGCATGTTGCCGGAGCGTTGAAGCATCACATCATAGACAAAGACAGCACGTTGCGCAGGATGTTGCCGGGTGGGTCAGATGCACCGGAGCCTCCGCACCAGCATCATTCCCTTGTGCCCGCCGTCGCCGCAGTGGCCGTTTGGGCGCTTGTCCTCACCGGCGGCTGGGTCTCTGGCGAATTTGCGCGTGAGGCCGACGATGATGACGCCGACGTCCAACTGGCCGAGGTGCAATCAGACTGGCAGGTTCAGAACGGCACCCTTTCCATCACGATTTCCCAATTGGGCAGCCCGGTCACCGGCTCGTTTTCCGACTGGACAGCCGCAATTGCTTTTGACGACCCGGCCGAGCCTGGTCCGGCCGGGTCCGTCGAGGTCACGATCGCAATAGGTTCTCTCAGCCTCGGAACCGTAACCGAACAGGCCATGGGTGCGGATTTCTTCAACAACGCCCAGTTTCCGACGGCCCAGTTCGCGGCTGACCTTTTCAAAACCGAAAGCGGATATGAGGCACGCGGACCACTGACAATCCGCGACAAGACGATCGATATCGTACTACCGTTTTCACTGGAGCTTCAGGACGACACCGCGACCATGACAGGCTCGGTTGATCTGAACAGGTTGGATTTCGGCATCGGCGCATCGCAGCCCACCGAAGATTCGCTCGGCTTCACCGTCACCGTCGCTGTGGAACTCGCCGCGTCCCGCAGTCAGTGATGCCAAAAAATACCGCCGGCGACAGGATCACCGGCGGTTTTCGTGTTCGTTGCCTCGCGCTTATTCGGCTTTTTGCGCTTCGACCGAGATCTGCACCTGCACTTCGTCGCTGACAAACGGTGCGAACTGGCCCAGATCAAATTCACTGCGGACAAGGGTCGTGGTGGCGTCGAAACCGGCCCATGGCTTGTTCGCCATTGGATGGGTATCAACCTTGTTCAGTTTGGCATCCAGAACAACGGATTTGGTCACGCCGTTCATGGTGAGGTCGCCGGTGATCTTGGCAGTGTTTTCACCGGTCACTTCGATACCCGTCGAGGTAAAGGTGATCAGATCGCCCTCGGTCGCACCAAAGAAATCCTCGGTCATGAAGTGATCTTCGCGCGGCTTCCAGCCGGTGAACATCTCCAATACCGGCATCGACACGCTCACGCTGGAGGCGGCGGGATTTTCCTGATCAAACATGATCTCGCCCTCAAAGCCCGAGAACATGCCGGTTGTGGTTGAAAAGCCCAGGTGGTCATAGCTGAAGACAACCTGGCTGTGGCTCGGGTCCAGCACGTATTTCTCGGCGCTGGCGAATGCCGTGGTCGCCGATACGGCCAGTGCAGCAGCAAGAAGGGTGGATTTCATAACAATCTCCGCGTTTTTGTGAACGCAACCCGGCAGGGTTGCTCACAAACAAAATGTGCCGCCTGTCGGCGGCACACAACCTTTTTCGAGTCACAACATCTGTTCCTTTTTGAACAGAATAAAGTTCAGCCGAAAATTGTTACGCTCTTGCTCAGTTGCCCTTTCAACGCTCGGCTGACATCCGCCGATTCAAGGGGCAGCTTCATCAAAAGGCTCCCATCTACATCAAACAAGTGGACTTCGTTTTCTTCAAAACGTGCACCACCCAGCGATTCATAGCTGCGGCGCAGCACCGTCTGAGGGCGTCCGTCTTCGTTCTTTTGCAGAACACGGACTTCGCGGCGGATCGGGTCGAAATAGGCATCCGGGCGCTGATCAAGAACTTCAATTGTCAGCAAACTGACACCGACGATCAGAAACAGCATGGACGCCACCATCTTGATCGGCCAGACATCTGCGCCAACGATCGAACCCGGCATCAGCCACATCGAAAACGCCGAAAAGATCAGAAACGCTCCGGCCAACCGCGCCAGGATCAAACGGGCCTTCCAGTTTGGCGCGAAGGCAATCATTACCGGCACCGAATGCTCAAAGCGCGAGCCTGCCGCCTCTTCCCGGTATGTGTTTGTATTGGTCGCGGTCATAACACTTCACCTTTTATCAGGTTACTGTCGAATTTCTGTTTGGTCCGGGTAACGTCCGGTATGCAAAACAACTTTGAGCCGAAAAGCGTCAGCATTTGGGCGGCCCAAAGGAAATTGGGCGGCGTCTCAAAGGCATATGTGGCGGGGCTTGCTCCTGCGGTTCAAACGTGTATACGGGGCCATCCTTCGCAATCAGATGAATCGCGCAGCCTCTCGTGGCAGGGTCGCGAAGGACCGGATGGCCCCGCCTATGAAATGCGCCTTGACATAAACAGGAGTGCACATGCCACTGTATGAGCATGTAATGATCGCGCGTCAGGATCTGTCCAACGCGCAGGCGGAAAGCCTCGTCGAACATTTCGGCACCGTTCTGGCTGACAACGGCGGCAAGCTGGTTGATAGCGAGTACTGGGGCGTCAAGACGATGGCCTACAAGATCAACAAGAACCGCAAGGGCCACTACGCCTTCCTGAAAACCGATGCGCCCTCGGGTGCGGTTCAGGAAATGGAACGCCTGATGCGCCTGCATGATGACGTCATGCGCGTTTTGACCATCAAGGTCGACGGTCACGAAGACGGCCCGTCGGTTCAGATGCAGAAGCGTGACGAACGTGGCGACCGCCGCGAGCGTCGTTGATCACTGCCTGAGGAAAGGACACTAAACCATGGCCGCAAAACCATTTTTCCGCCGCCGCAAGGTCTGCCCGTTCTCGGGTGAGAACGCGCCGAAAATCGACTACAAGGACACCCGTCTGCTGCAACGCTACATCTCTGAGCGCGGCAAGATCGTTCCTTCGCGCATCACCGCCGTTTCGGCGAAAAAGCAGCGTGAACTGGCCCGTGCTATCAAGCGCGCCCGCTTTCTCGCCCTGCTGCCCTACGCCGTGAAGTAAGGAGAGACTGATATGCAAGTTATCCTGCTGGAACGCGTTGCGAAACTGGGTCAAATGGGCGACGTCGTTGACGTCAAGCCCGGCTACGCCCGCAACTTCCTGCTGCCTCAGGGCAAAGCTCTGAGCGCCTCGGACGCCAACATCGCGTCGTTCGAAGCCCAGAAAGCACAGCTTGAGGCACGCAACCTGGAAACCAAGAAAGAGGCTGAAGCACTGGCTGAAAAGCTGGACGGACAGCAGTTCATCGTGATTCGCTCGGCATCGGATGCTGGCGCTCTGTACGGCTCGGTCACCCCGCGTGACGCCGCAGAGGCTGCAACCGAAGCTGGTTTCACCGTCGACAAAAAGCAGGTTGTTCTGGTCAATCCGATCAAGGAACTGGGTCTGCACTCGGTTGCAGTCAAGCTGCACCCCGAAGTCGAAGTTGAAATCAAGATGAACGTGGCGCGTTCGGAAGAAGAAGCCGAACTTCAGGCCTCGGGCAAATCGATCCAGGAACTGGCCGCCGAAGAAGAAGCAGCCGCTGAATTCGAGATCGCCGAACTGTTCGACGACATCGGCTCGGCCGCATCCGAGGACGAAGAGCTGGCTGCGGAAGCCGCTCCTGCCGAGGAAGACGAAGCCAAAGCCTGATCCGGCAAGGTTTCAAGCAAAACAAAGGCCGTGCTTCAGCGCGGCCTTTTTTTTCTTGTCTCCGAGCCAAACCAGCAAATTTTAGCCCAACTCCATCCATAATCTTGCAGCCAAATACTCAGGCCATATCATTGCAACTCGAAACCCCGGAGAAACGTATGCCCCTGTTCACCCGTCGCAATCTCATGGCACTCTTACTGACAGCCCCGTTGGTTGCCTGCGGTGCAGGAGAAGTATCCAAGGCGGAGACACAACAATTCAATCCTCCGCTCTATCCAAACGAAACGCCGGAACTTCGCGCGTCGATCAACAAATGGGCGGACCACTACGAGCTTCCGCGAGAGCTTGTTCACAAGCTTGCTATTCGTGAAAGCACGCATCGCCCCTGGGCGGTCAACCGACCCTATTATGGGTTGTTGCAAATCCTCCCGGCCACCGCGCGATCCATGGGATACACCGGAAACGCCAAAGGCTTGTTGGACGCGGACACCAACCTTGAGTTCGCCGGGAAATACCTTCGTGGCGCCTGGCTTTTGTCTGATGGCAACCAGGATCGGGCCATATTTCTTTATGCCAAGGGCTTTTACCCCGAGGCCAAAGCGCGCGGATTGTTGGTGGAAACTGGGCTGAAACCCGCCAACTGACGGTGATTAGCGTCAGAAAGCCGCGTGAAATTAGCACTTTTTGCCGAATAGTGACAAAAATGTTCTATTGAATGTCTCATTATTTGGAATTGCGCAGACAATTAGTACCTCGCCTTGTCATGTTTAGGAAAGTATGGTGTTCTGGCTCGGTGAGGTAAACGGGTTCCACTCTGTGTTATATGCATGCTCGACGACACCATCGGGCTGTAAGATGGGCCGCAGCTGGTAGGCACCACATGGAAATTGTCGATCTGAGCACTCTGCCGGATTCAGAAGTTCGATACACCGAATTTCTAAGGCAAATCTGTGAGAAGCATGATATGGATCATGCTGCTTATGCTGGCATGAACCCTGCTGCCGGCACGGTTGCCGGCTTTGTTACCTATGACGACGCCTGGAATGAGCACTACCAAAACCAGGGTCTGATCATGATTGATCCGACCATCCATATGGCCCGCCGCAGCATCGCGCCAGTGGATTGGAGCCGACTTGAGCGCAGCCCCGACTTCCAACGTGTATTCCGGGATGCCCATGATTTTGGATTGCCAAACCAAGGCGTTACAATTCCCGTGCGCGGTCCCTACGGAGATATCGGCCTGCTGAGCGCAACGCGCAATTGCAGCAAAGAGGAATGGCGCAAGCTATACACGCATGTCATCAGTGACTTGCAATCGATGGCAGTGCACATCCATGACAATGTGGTTTCCTCAGACGAATTGACCAGCGCGCTGTATCATCCAACACTTTCCAGACGTGAGACAGAGATCTTGCAGTGGGTTGCAGCAGGGAAATCGCAACAGGACATCGGCGATATTTTGTCCATTTCACACCGAACCGTAGAAGTGCACTTGCGTTCCAGTCGAGAAAAGCTTAGTGCGCTGACCACCCCTCAGGCCGTTGGCCGGGCGATTGCAATTGGGCTTATTACCCCAAGTTAAACAAAAAAAACGCAAAATTTCGCCAAAATACGGGAAACCCCCAATAGAAAAATCCCCTGTGTCCGGTAACGTCTAAGTTACCGAACAACCACTCGAAGGGGGAAGAAATGATCATCGTGGTAGATGGCCTGAACAGACATATGTTCAGCGAAGTTCTTGATGAAATGTTCGAGTTGAGAGCAAGAGTTTTTGGCGAACGCCTGGGATGGGACGTCAACATTGAAGATGGCAAAGAGATCGACGAGTTCGATCACCTGGACCCGGCATATGTAATCGGACTCGACGATGAGGGGAATGTCGTCGCAGCCGTGCGTGCCCTCCAGACCACCGGACCACACATGTTGTCGGATGTCTTCTCGGCTATCCTTTGCGGCGAAGCACCACTTCGCAGTGCGACCATGTGGGAATCTACCCGCTTCTGCGTCGACACGCAACGGCTCACGCGTGGCAAAGAAAAGAACTCGGTCTCCTACGCGACTTGCGAGTTGATGATCGGATCTTTGGAATATGCGAAAAATGCAGGTATTCAGGACATCATCACCGTGATTGATCCGGTTATGGATAGGGTGTTGAAGCGTTCGAATTGCGCGCCTTACGACTATGTCGGTAAGACAGTTCCAATGGGTAAGGTTCACGCATTGGCCGCTCTGCTGGACTGCACCGAAGAACGCATCGCCGGCCTGCGTGAATTTGCGGGCATTCACGACGACGTCTTTATGGACGAAGAAGAAGCGTTAGCTCTGTTCGCCGCTAAGAAAGCCGCAGCACAGAACCCCGCGAACCAGGATCACAAACCACTCACCGATCTCGAGAAATATTTTGTGGAACAGATGAGCGCCGCAAAAACAGAAGCTGAACGGCAGGATGTCCTCAAGCTGATCGAAGCGCTCACGGATACGTTCACGCCAGAGCAAAGAACCGCTCTTTTGGAAACCCCCCGTGCTTTTGCTCATGAGGCCTGACCCCCTCACCTCATAGATTCAAAAGCCACCCATGCGGAGCCGTCTGATTGCAGGCGGCTCCGTTTTTTGTCCCTTCTTCTGACGAAGGGAAGGAAGAGGATTACTCCTCTTCCAAAGCGTCAACGGCTTTCTTAAGGTCATCTTTGCTGACTTCCTTGTCAGTGACCTGAGCCAGCTCCAAAACGTAATCCACAACCTTGTCTTCAAAGATCGGCGCGCGCAGCTGCTGTTGCATCTGTGCGTTCTGTTGAACGAACTCGAAGAACTGACGTTCCTGACCCGGGTACTGACGTGCCTGGTTCATGATCGCCTGCGTCATCTCGGCGTCGGTAACTTCAACCTCGGCCTTCTGGCCCAGTTCAGCCAGCAACAGGCCCAGACGCACGCGGCGCTCGGCCAGCTTGGTGTGCTCGTCCGTGGGCTCGATCGGGTCATGGTCGTGGCCCTCGACTTCTGGGTTTTCTTCGTGCCACAGTTGATGCGCAATCTGCTTGGCTTCGGCTTCAACCAGCGACGGCGGCAGATCGAACGACACCTTCTCGTCCAGCGCATCCAGCAAAGCGCGCTTGATCACGGCGCGCGATGCACCTGCATATTCAGCTTCCAGGCGCTCTGCGATCTGGCTTTTCAGGGCTTCAAGATCTTCGGCACCGAATTTTTTAGCCAGTTCGTCGTTCACTTCCGCAGCAACCGGTTCTTTGACTTCCTTGATGGTGCAGGTGAAAACAGCGTCTTTGCCAGCCAGATGCTCGGCGCCGTACTCTTCAGGGAACGTGACGTTGACGTCTTTTACTTCTTCGGCTTTCACGCCAACCAGCTGCTCTTCAAAGCCGGGGATGAAGCTGTTCGAGCCCAGAACCAGCGGGTAATCCTCGGCCGAACCACCTTCGAATTCCTCGCCGTCAACCTTACCGACGAAATCGAACACGATCTGGTCGCCGTCCTTGGCTTTTGACCCCTTGCGGCGCGCTTTGAAATCCTGAGCGGTTTCCGCCAGATTGTTAAGAGCTTCCTCGACGGCTGCTTCATCAGCCTTGACGATCAGCTTTTCCAACTCGACCGATTTCAGATCAACTTCCGGGATCGCTGGCAGCGCCTCGTAAGACATGGCGACTTCTACGTCATCGCCTTCTTTCCAGTCCTCATTGGTCATCTTGACCTCGGGCTGCAGCGCAGGGCGATCACCACTGTCTTCGAAATGCTTGTTCATGGCGCCGTCGATGGTTTCCTGCATCGCCTCGCCCAACAGGCGCTGGCCGAACTGCTTTTTCAGCAGCGCCATAGGCACCTTGCCTTTACGGAAACCTTTCATTTCGATTTCCGGCTGCGCTTCGGTCAGCTTTTCATTGACCTTTTCGTCCAGCTCGGCTGCTGACACAACGATGTTGTAGCCACGTTTCAGACCTTCGTTCAGCGTCTCGGTAACCTGCATTATGGTAGTCCCCATAGGATTCGGGGCGCGCAAAACGGGCGCGCCGGGCAAATTTGAAGCCTTCTATTTGCCCTGCCGCCCGCGTGCAAGGGGCAAAGGCTGAATCCAGTGGTATTTGATCGCCAAAACCGCAAAAAAGAACGCCCCGGAAACCGGGGCGTTCGCGCTTGTTCCAGCCAGACAATCAGAACTTCCAGCGTGCGCCCAGAACCCATGCTTCGTTGTTGTCAAAGGATGTGCCGTCATCGAAATCGTGGTTGCGGTATTTCAGATAAACATCCGTGTTGATCGGCTCGACTTTCTGCACGACCGCGATACCCCATGCTTTGGTGTCAGAACCGTTGCTCTGGAAATCCGAGCCATCATAATAGTCGATACCGACGCCGGTCTTGCCCCAGGACACCCAGTTGCCTTCGTACGAGATCTTACCATACCAATAGTTCGGATCCGTGGCACCGGCTTGATCATCGTCGCGCGTACCGCCCGCAATCGTAAAGCCCAGGCCGCTGGGAAGCAGGACAGAAGCAGAACCGATCGTATCTTTGCGATCCCCCGAATTGTTATCCCGGTCTCTTACCGAATAGGCAACGGCTGCAGCGAATTCCACACCACCGGCAAAGGTGTTTTCATAAAACAGGCCGACGTCATAATAGTCGTCGTCGTCGCTGCTGGACAAAATGTTCTGACCATATGCGAATCCGGCGGAAAACCCGTTGAACGACGGCGTATCATACCGCACACGACCACGCCGCGCGCCGTCAAAGTTGCTGGAACTGTCACCAACCGTAATACCGCTCAGCATACCGGTCGTGTCCCGATAGAAGAACCCTGCATTTTCATCGTTGGTAAACGAATACAGCGCGGTTCCGACATATGACAGATCAACTTCTGCGGCGCCATCAGCGACCATGCTGCCCTGACCTGCCGAAAACTTGCCGTAGCCACCTTTCAGCGAAAAATCCACGTGGCGAATGTCTTCGCGATTCCAACCATCTGCGTTGGTTCCGAATTGATCGGCAGACGCCGAACCCGGCAGGCCAAGGCCTGACTCAAACCAAAATTGGAATTCGTTGCTTCCATATGGCTGCACAAGACGCAGGCCAACACGGCTGTTCGACAGATCGTTGTCGAGTACACGGGTCTCGGTATCCTGTCCGTCATCCACCGAGATCAAGGCGGGGTGCAGTTGTCCATACAGCAGCACATATCCGCCACTATTGTTTTCGTATTTCATTTCCGCCACAGCCGGGATGGCGGTCGTCGCAGTCAGAACAGCGGCTACTGATATCGGTTTGATGTTAAGGGTCATTTCACTCACCATGAAAGGTTCGGGGTTCAGGTACTGTCCAATTGTTTACGAACTGCGAGCGTTCCAGTGGTCCGCATTCACTCCCTCGCAAGCATTGCAAATTCGCAACATGGCATGTCGAAAAATTGGTTATTTTTCATTTTATTTCATACAGTTAAAAATCCATTCGAAAATCCGCAGCTCAGTGTGCAAATAAATTGTGACGTCCAGCTATGCATCTGGCAAACATTCGGTCTGCATTGATGTGAACCTTGACGGCGGATTTCCGCCGACTCGCCGGGAATTGAGCCGTTCCACGCCCAACAAACTCAAATATTCAACTTTCTGAAAACCTCCGGCACCTGTTCCGGCAAATCTTCCGCGATCAAACCCGGCCCGAACTGGCGCGCGCACTCCACATGCAGCCACGCCGCAGTTTCCACCGCCTGCATCGGTGCCAAACCTCGCGCCAACAAACCTGCGATGAACCCTGCCAGCACATCGCCAGACCCGGCCGTCGCCAACCATGGGGCCGCTCTTTCGTATACGGCCAAGTTGACCACGCACCGGCCATCCGGCACAGCGATCACCGTGTCCGGGCCCTTGAACAGAACCACGCACCCAGCCCGCTTTGCGGCAGCACGCGTCGCATCCACCTTGGAAAACGCCGGGCCGTTGGCCAGTTGCTCGTTCATTTGCGCGGCAATGTCAGGGAACAACCTTGCAAATTCCCCGCCATGCGGCGTCAGTACGCATTTGTCGTGCAATCGCGCGATCAGGGCGCCGGGATCCTCTGCAAAAGCTGACAAAGCATCCGCATCCAACACGGTCGCCCGCCGTGCAGCTAGGACAATCGGCACCAGCGCCCGCGCCCGCTCGAATCCCAGCGCAGGCCCAAGGCAGAGTGCATTCAGACGCGTATCCTCAAGTGTTTCAGACAATCCATCAGCCCCATCAACCCGCTGCAACATGAGGGCCGTGATCTGACTGGCCACCTCCATCTGCGCAGACGGCGGCACGCCCAGCGTCACCAGCCCCGCTCCAACCCGCAAAGCCCCCCGCGCCGCCAAACGCGCGGCCCCTGTTTTGCCCGCCCCCCCAGACAGGATCAAAGCATGACCATGTGAGTATTTGTGGCCAACCGAAACTTTCGAAAGCTTCACCCCGTCAGCCTCGGTCGTGTGAACGATCTGACCGTCTTCCAGTGTTTCAAGCCCGATCGACTTGGTTCGGACCGTCCCGCAGGTCACCGGACCATCGCACAGAACATGCCCAAGCTTCTTGCTGTGAAACGTCACCGTCATATCCGCAACAATCGCCTGACCAAGAATGCGACCACTGTCGGCGCACAAGCCGCTTGGCGCGTCAATTGAAACGACCTTTACGCCTCGATCTCGCAGCAGGTCTCTGACCGGCGCATTGGCCAACATGGAAAACGCCCCTGCAAATGGCCGGGTGAGACCCGTGCCAAAAACCCCGTCGACAACCAGATCAATGCTCTTTGGAAACCCAAGAAAATCATCCGCCAACGGGGCGGAGTCGACAGCGAAGACGCGAACCTCGTTCTTTGCCCCCCATCTCTCATAATTCACTCGCGCATCCGGAGGCAGCTTTTCCGGGTCTCCATAAAGGAACACCTCAACCGCCCACCCCTGCTTCTGCAAAAGCCGCGCCACGACAAACCCGTCACCCCCATTGTTGCCCGGTCCGCACAGCACCACTGCGCGCAGCGGATCCTCTTCATCTGGCCCTAAATATCCCGGGGAGCGCGAGGGGCTGGCCCCTCGCCTGTCCAACACGGGCCATTCTTCGAAAACCGCGTCAACAACACCCCGCCCGGCCCGCTCCATCAGCTCCAGACCGGTCACGTCACCAGACTTGATGGCGGCCTGCTCAATGGCCCGCATCTGTGCCGCTGTCAGCAATTCCATCCTTTCACCCCTTGCTCGATTCAATTTTGATTACTTTTTGTGCAAGTCGCTCAAAAAATAGCATACAGCCGTTTTTCAAAGCACCCCGACCCGCACGATATCGCAATCACATTGCCGCCCGATCTTAGACGTGATCACTGCCCCTGAGACAACCATTCAAGGTGAGCCGGGATGAAAAAGATCGAAGCGATCATCAAGCCGTTCAAACTGGACGAAGTGAAAGAGGCATTGCAGGATGTGGGCGTCCAGGGCCTCAGCGTCATCGAGGTCAAGGGTTTCGGTCGCCAGAAAGGCCATACCGAATTGTATCGCGGCGCGGAATATGTCGTCGATTTTCTACCCAAGGTAAAGGTCGAGGTCGTATTGGACGACGACCAGGTCGACGCCGCGATCGAAGCCATCGTATCGGCCGCCAAAACCGACAAGATCGGAGACGGCAAGATTTTCGTCTCGCCCGTCGACCAAGCCATTCGCATCCGGACCGGCGAGACCGGCTCGGAAGCACTCTAACTCACAACATTACTGACACATCTATCAGAAGGACCAAGGGAATGAGCGCAGACGCAGTTCTCAATACAATCCGCGAAGAAGACGTCGCATATGTCGACATCCGCTTCACCGACGTGCGCGGCAAACTACAGCACGTCACGGTGGACGTCGATCTGGTCGACGAAGACTTCCTGGAAGAAGGCTTCATGTTTGACGGCTCGTCCATTGCAGGCTGGAAATCGATCGAAAACTCGGACATGAAACTGATCGCCGACACGACTTCGGCTTACATCGACCCGTTCTATGCGGAGAAGACACTGTGTCTGCACTGCTCGATCGTTGAGCCCGACACTGGTGAAGCCTATGGCCGCGACCCGCGCGGAACCGCGCAGAAAGCCGAAGCCTACCTGAAGTCCAGCGGTATCGGTGACGTTGCCTATATGGGTCCCGAAGCTGAATTCTTCCTGTTCGATGACGTTCGTTTTTCCAACAGCATCAATAAAGTATCTTTCGAAGTTGATGCAACGGATGCGTCGTGGAACACCGACACCGAATACGAGATGGGCAACATGGGCCACCGTCCGGGCGTCAAGGGCGGCTACTTCCCTGTCAACCCCATCGACGAAGCGCAGGACCTGCGTTCGGAAATGCTTTCGACCATGAAACGTCTGGGCATGAAGGTCGACAAGCACCACCACGAAGTGGCCTCGTGCCAGCACGAGCTGGGTCTTGTCTTTGACAGCCTGACCAAGCAGGCCGATGAGCTGCAAAAATACAAGTACGTCATCCACAACGTAGCACACGCCTACGGCAAATCGGCCACTTTCATGCCCAAGCCGGTCGCAGGTGACAACGGCACCGGCATGCACGTGAACATGTCGATCTGGAAAGATGGCAAGCCGCTGTTCGCTGGCGACAAATATGCCGACCTTTCGGACGAGGCGCTGTACTTCATCGGCGGCATCCTGAAACACGCCAAGACCCTGAACGCCTTCACCAACCCGTCGACCAACAGCTACAAGCGCTTGATCCCCGGGTTTGAAGCCCCCGTTCTGCGAGCCTATTCGGCACGTAACCGTTCGGGTTGTGTGCGTATCCCATGGACTGAAAGCCCCAAAGCCAAACGTGTCGAGGCGCGGTTCCCCGATCCGTCATCCAACCCCTATCTGGCGTTTGCCGCCCTGCTTATGGCTGGCCTGGACGGTATCAAGAACAAGATCAACCCCGGCGAGGCGATGGACAAGAACCTGTACGACTTGCCCGCCGAGGAACTGGCCGACATCCCGACCGTCTGCGGCAGCCTGCGTGAGGCTCTGGAAGCTCTGGCATCCGATCACGACTTCCTGCTTCAGGGCGATGTGTTCACCAAAGACCAGATCGACGGTTACATCGCACTTAAGATGGAAGAGGTGGAAACCTACGAGCACACGCCGCACCCGGTGGAGTACGGCATGTACTACAGCTGCTAAGCTGAGTACGGAAACGATTTGGCAGGGCGCCCCTTCGGGCGCCCTTGTCATTTCTGCCCACACGGTTTGACGCGCCGCCGTTGATCCAACAAACTGGTGAGAACACTCCCGACCGGAGACGACAGCATGCCTTGCGATACCTCACCTTTCTCGAAATTCACAAACCTTGTGACCTCCGAACAGGAGCTGAGGAGGATCTCTGGCCATCCTCTGCCACAGATCACTGCCAAAGAGGTGTCTTCACTCGATCAGATGTGTCGCGATTTCATAGCGACCTCGCCATTTTGCCTGATCGCTTCGGCCAACACGGATGGGCATCTTGATGTTTCACCCCGTGGCGACCCGCCCGGCTTTGTTCAGGTGCTGTCCGATACCCTGATCGCGATCCCGGATCGGCCGGGAAACAAACGCGTGGATACGTTTCACAATGTTCTCAAAGATCCGCGCGTCAGCGTCCTGTTCTTTGTTCCGGGCAAGATGGAAACGCTCCGCATTCGCGGCACGGCCCGCATCTGTGCTGACCCCCGTTTGCTTGAAACCATGGCCATTGACGGGCACCCGCCCAAACTGGCGCTGCTCATCCATGTCGCGACAGCATTTGCACACTGTCCCAAATGTGTAATCCGCGCACATCTGTGGCAACCCGAAGACTGGCCGGATTCGACCCATCTGCCAAATATGAATGCGATGATGGTGAAACACGCCCGCATCAATGCCACGCCTGAGGAATGGTTCGAAACGCTCAGGAAAAAGGGCGAGTTGGACCTTTATTAACCGCTTTGCCCAAGACGCAGCCCACGCTAGGCTAACCGCAGATTTCAATTCCATCGGATTACGCCCATGTTTCGCCTTGCCACCATTCTTGCCCTTTCCCTGACGTCCCCGGTTCTGGCCGCACCCTGTGGCAACACCAGCGCAGGATTTGAGGCGTGGAAGGCCGATTTTGCCAAACAGGCACGCAAGGCGGGAGTGAAAAAGAAAGGTCTGCAAGCGCTGTCCCAGACACAATATGCCACGCGCACCATCGCCGCGGACCGCAATCAAAAAAGCTTCAAATACTCGCTGGACAAATTCATGCGTGTCCGAGGGGCCGATACTATTGTCGCACAGGGGCGCAAACGCAAAGCCGCCAACCCGAACTATTATGCCGCCTTTGAGCGGCAATATGGTGTTCCTGCGGGCGTTCTGATCGCCATTCACGGCATGGAAACCGGCTTTGGCAATTTCATGGGCGACAGTCAGGTTGTTTCCGCAATCACAACACTGGCCTATGATTGTCGCCGGTCAGAGTTCTTTATTCCCCACGCAATTGGGGCACTGAAACTGGTCGACATGGGTAGTATCACAATGGCGACAAAAGGGGCAAAACATGGCGAACTGGGCCACACGCAATTCCTGCCCGGCAACGCCCTGACCTATGGTGTCGATGCTACGGGCGACCGGCGCGTGGACTTCTACAACATGACGGATGCACTGGCCTCAACCGCCAATTTTCTTCGCAAGAAGGGGTGGAAACCGGGGCGCGGTTATCAACCCGGAGAACCAAATTTTCGCGTCTTGCAGCAGTGGAATGCTGCCTCGGTCTATCAGCAATCCATCGCAATAATGGCTGCCCGAATCGACAATTAGCCCCGCCGCACCGGCACCACGCGCCGCACCTGATTTCGCCACATTTCCGCCACAGTGACAAACAAAAGCCTTTAGTTGCTTGGTTTCCAAAGCGTAACCAATCGCTAGGAAATTTCACTTTTTTGCATTTTTCGCCAAATTCTCTCCAAGATGGGGTGCTAGTCTTTGAATAACAGAACGCAGAAAAGGACGGGGCAGTGGCTCGGAAGCACAGCTACCATGGCGGCCTGCAATTTGATGGCGACGCAACCGGCGCAATAGAGCGCTTTGGATCCATCGTTGCCACGACGCTGGAAGACTACGGTCATCTGGTCGAGCGCAAGGCCCTGCTCAGCGCGACCGAGGCCAGCATCGTCTCGAGCCAGTATCTTGTGCGGATGACTCTGGATACAGGCGCCTCCGGGCAGCAGGACCGCTACGAGCGCATGGATCGCGCCGCAGGGTTGAAAACCATAACAAAGCCCCGCGTGTCGCATCCCCAAAACAGGTTGGTGCTGACAATTACGCCAGTCTCGCCACTTTTGGACGACGCCGAGATTTCGGAACTGATGCTGGTGGTCACTCTGTATCGCATGGTCGATATCTGTTCGACCCGACGGGTTGAATGGTTGTCGCCGCACACGGTTCTTACAGTCGAGCACTTCATGAGCGCCTTTGACACCCTGACACCAAGCCGAACAACGCGGGATCGAAAGCAGATCTTTCAATCACTGACCGGACAGTTCGCCGGGATGCAGCAGTCTGAACAGGATGACACGATCACTGCCCTACACTCTCCTGCCGCGCGTCCAATTCAACTGACCGACGAACAATTGCTCAGCATCGCGTTCCGAAGCGACGAGGCAGACCTGCCCACCCAGATGGACGCAGGTGCGGCCATCGCGGATGATGATGACAAGCCAAGCGACATCCTGCGCCTTAGTAGTTGGTGCATGACCGGAGTTTTGGCCAGCATTTCAGCGCCAATTGCCGTATCGATGGCCGCAGTCAACCTGATCCGGGGCGAGGATTTCCGCCTGAACACACAGGTGCTTGTGCTCACATTCGCCATTGTCGCGCTGAACGCCAGCAACGCGTTGGCTGATGTAGCGGGTGCCTTGGGCATGTAAAAGAATTATCGAAGACCCTCCTAGGAGGCCCCGCCATCAGGCGGGGTTTTCCGTTTTTGGGATCGCGTTTGCGGCCAGAACGTATGTGTGGATGGAAAACACGACCGCGTTGGATTTCGGCAAACGCAACAACGTCTGCCGCTCGCTTCGCAGATAAGACGCCTGACGCCGGTCCCGTATTTCGCGCGGCTCACTGGCACTGCGAGGTTGGAACAACTCCGGGTCTTCGTACCACAGGGCGTTGAAGCGCCACAGCGGGCGACCGGGTTGAATACCGTCAAACAGCCTCTGTACCCGTTTCGCGACATTGGCGTCATAGCTTTCCACGGGCACGTGGATATCAATCAGCGGCCGCATGAATTTCTCGGACAAGCGCCAACTGGCAGGAAAACACAGAATGGCACCCGTCAGAACATGCTCATTTCCCCGTTTCTGAAGAATGCAGAAGTCCTCCTGCACCAGCCTGCACAGCGTATCAAGCGGTCGGTCGCGGTCGATCGCGACGGATATACCATCCGGCCTTGCGGCCTCTGCCCCGGCCGTGGGATATGTCTGCATCAGCACCAGATCCAGCAACTCTTGCGCGGCAGGTTTGGCCCCAGGATCAAGCGCAAGAACATCGTCGCGCCGTTCAGCCAGAATTTCTTCGCGACGCCGCATCTGGTCGGCAAAAGCCTCATCCTGATGCAGCCAGTTTTCCATGGTTGCCGGTTGAATACCCGGCAAAGCGCGTGGGTTTTCGACATCATACGGGATCTTGTTTTGCAGAATACGAGTCATGCCGGGGGCTTAGCATGCGCAGCTTTTCTTGTCGGTCGAAAACGACAACCTCGCCGTCGCATTTTTCTCAGACGATTGGTTGTGGCGGATGAATTGTAATTGGAACAAGCAACGAGGCCAGCCATGAACCAGCACTACCGAGACGCGCGCAAGATTGACCCCAGCCGTGGCACGACATTGGGCGATGGTACGCCAAACGAAAATGACCGGATCGAGATTGGTCCGACGCAGCTTGCGTTTGACGAGTGGGCCGCTGCGGGGCTGGAACTTCCCAATCTGGCACGGATGCGGGAACACCGCTGGAAGAGGCTGACACAGGCCATCGTGGACCGCGGCTATGGCGGCTTGCTGATTTTTGATCCGCTGAATATCCGCTATGCCACCGACAGCACGAATATGCAGCTGTGGAACACCCACAATCCGTTTCGGGCGGTTTTGCTGTGTGCAGATGGCTATATGGTGATCTGGGATTACAAGAACTCCCCCTTCCTCAGCACCTTCAACCCACTTGTGCGCGAGCAGCGCTCGGGCGCTGACCTGTTTTACTTCGACCGGGGCGACAAGGTTGACGTTGCCGCAGATGTGTTCTCGAACGAAGTACGCGTACTGATCGAAGAACACGGCGGCGGCAATATGCGCCTGGCGGTCGACAAGATCATGCTGCACGGATTGCGCGCGCTCGAGGCGCAGGGGTTCGACATCATGGAAGGCGAAGAACTGACCGAGAAGACCCGCGCCATCAAAGGGCCTGACGAAATCCTGGCCATGCGCTGCGCCAGCCATGCCTGCGAAACTGCGGTTGCCGAAATGGAACGGTTTGCCCGTGCCAATGTCGTCGACGGCAAGACCTCGGAAGATGATATCTGGGCTGTCCTTCACGCCGAAAACATCAGGCGTGGCGGTGAATGGATCGAAACCCGTCTGCTGGCTTCGGGCCAGCGGACCAACCCGTGGTTTCAGGAATGCGGCCCGCGGATCACCCAGCAGAACGAGATCATCTCGTTCGACACTGACCTGATTGGTTCTTACGGGATTTGCATCGATATTTCCCGCAGTTGGTGGATTGGCGATCAGAAGCCACGCGAGGACATGATCTATGCCATGCAGCACGCCCATGAACACATCATGACCAATATGGAGATGCTGAAGCCCGGCGTGATGATCCCGGAACTGACCGCAAATTCCCACAGGCTGGACGAGAAGTTCCAGGCGCAGAAATATGGCTGTCTGATGCACGGCGTCGGGCTTTGCGATGAATGGCCGCTGGTTGCTTATCCAGACAAGGCGGTTGAAGGGGCCTACGATTATCCGCTGGAACCCGGAATGGTCTTGTGTGTCGAAGCCTGCGTGGGCGAAGTGGGTGGCGATTTCAGCATCAAGCTGGAGGATCAGGTTCTCATAACCGAAGACGGATATGAAAACCTGACGAAATACCCCTTCGATGCCCGGTTGATGGGGCTCGAGTGAGGCAGGCGCCTCATTCTGACCAATGAGACCGGCGCACGTTGCCGTGCCAGTCTTCGACAGTTGGACTTGCCTGAGCCTGCGGCCCGCTGAAAACTGCGGGCCGGGATTGCCCGACGGCAAAACCCACGAGGCCAGCCAGAACAATCGCCATGACTGTACCGGGAAGTTTCTTTGGAAGGTGTGCGGCAGCGTCTGCATGTGCCATCTGCGTCTCCTTTATCAATTGCTGTAGGCCGTAGATGGGCCTGATTGCGACATAAGTGAAACGAATGTTTGTTCGGTTTTGCATCACACACATTGATGGAGCGCCAAACACCCCCAATTAGCGGCCGCGCCTGTCACCGCCCGGGGCATCTTTCGGATTGCAAGGCGTTCGCTTGGTTCTCACCTTCCCGTGACGCGTTTGACATAAGGGTTGTGACCCGGCGGGCTTGACCACAGTATTGGGGATGTTTCCCCGAACCGTTCAAGGAGCCGACATGCCCACGGAACGCATCACTTTTGCCGGACATGAAGGCAGCCAATTGGCCGCGCGGCTGGATTTGCCGGATGGTCCGGTCCTTGCAACAGCCCTGTTTGCCCATTGCTTCACCTGTTCCAAGGACATACCTGCGGCCCGGCGCATTTCGGCCCGCCTGGCGGCCATGGGAATTGCAGTGCTTCGGTTCGACTTTACCGGCCTGGGTCATTCCGAAGGAGAATTCGCCAACACGACTTTCACGTCGAATGTCGAGGACCTGATCTCGGCCGCGCAATATCTGGCCGGACGAAACATGGCCCCTGCCCTTCTGATCGGTCACTCGCTTGGCGGTGCGGCGGTTTTGCGGGCGCGTGCCGGAATTCCGTCGGT
Source organism: Ruegeria sp. HKCCD6604 (assembly GCF_013110635.1). NCBI lineage: Bacteria > Pseudomonadati > Pseudomonadota > Alphaproteobacteria > Rhodobacterales > Roseobacteraceae > Ruegeria > Ruegeria sp. HKCCD6604. The sequence goes on from NZ_WVQW01000001.1 coordinate 776,043, forward strand.
CAAGGCTGTGGTCACCTTGGGCGCACCGGCGGATCCCGGCCACGTGTCCCATCATTTCGAGGAAGCCCTGCCTCAGATCGAACAGGAGGGCAGCGCCAAGGTCACCTTGGGCGGGCGCCCGTTTCGAATTGGCAAAGCGTTTGTGGATGACATTGCGGGATCGGCCCTGTCTGCCTCGATCGCTGATCTCAAGGCCGCTTTGCTGATCCTGCACGCCCCTCGGGACGAAACGGTCAGTATCGACAACGCAAGCACCATCTTTCTGGCTGCAAAGCACCCAAAAAGCTTCGTCACCCTCGACGATGCCGATCACCTGATCACACGGGCCTCTGATGCTGAATATGCCGCGGATGTCATCTCGGCTTGGGTCTCGCGCTATCTGAAGCTTTGCCCGCCCGCGCCGCCCCCGGGTGCGCCGGAAGGTGTCGTTCGCGTAACAGAAGCGGATCCGAATGGCTTCATGCAGGATATTCAGGCAGGCCCGCACCATCATGCGGTTGCAGATGAGCCTGCCTCTTACGGCGGCACGGATAAGGGCATGTCGCCTTATGGCTTTGTCTCATCCGGCCTCGGCGCCTGCACGTCCATGACGATAAGGATGTACGCGCGCCGCAAAAAATGGCCGCTGACCAGTGTCAGCGTCGATGTCTGCCATGACAAAGTTCATGCTCAGGATGCCGGTTTGGCAAATGAGGGTAAAGTGGATCAGTTCCGCCGCAAAATCCGCCTGAACGGCCCGCTTGATAAGGAACAAAAACAGCGCCTGCTGGAAATCGCAGACAAATGCCCGGTTCACCGGACACTTGAAGGCTCGGCGCATATCACAACCGAACTTCTTACCTGAGAAAAGGCCGCCGGACAGGCGGCCTTTTGATTATCTGCGGCGTGGTGCCGGGCGATGGATCGGTGGCCGCGCGGCAGGTGGCCGGGCCACCGGGGGCCGCGGCCGCGCAGGAGGTTTGGCAACCGGTGGATTCGGACGCTCGGGACGCACGGGCCGATCAGGTCTATCTGGGCGGTCCGGGCGGTCGATATCAACATTCACATCGACATCGCGATAGTAATCGTTCCACAGCATCGAGTCATAGAACGGGTCATACCCGTATCCGACGCCGACCGTTACGCCGTCACAGGCCGACAACGTCATAGTTGCAGCCCCCAGCCCCAATGCAAGGGAAATCCGTTTGATCAGTCCAATGCGCATCTTGCCCCCCTTACAGAAGCGACCGGAACGACGCGAAAACGGCGTTCAAATCTTTGGCGAAATCCGGGTCTGCCCCGTCCCGCAGGATGGCAACAGCTATGGCGACACGGTTGCGCGGCAAATCAATGACAGTGGCCGTGAAGTTCACCCCCTTGCCATCGCGGCGCCCCGTCCCCCGAAAGACCCGGGCGGGCAACCCGCCGATGCGGATGTCGCTGGTGCTGGTAAGGGTCGGGTCTTTGACCAGAAACTTGTCGATGTCCTGCAAGTAGCGGACCCCATCCTGAATGGTTGCAACCCCTGAAGGTGAAACAAACCCCATCCAGACGTTGTCGTCCGTTACGGGGCGCAGCCCCATGACCCGAGCCACCGCACGCGGATCATCCAACCCGGTGTCTTCGATCTCACGCGGGCCGCCAGTGCGCAGCACCCAGAAATCGGGCACGTCGAATCTAAACAGAGCGCGACCATCCTCGGTATATGTCACCGGAGTGTCGGCCAGTGCTGATCCTGCCTCACCCAGCCAGACAGCGGCGCAAGCGGCAAGAATTGGAGATGATAATAAACGCATATCTCAATAACCTGATGATTTCTTCGCCCTCAGCTTGACCGCTGAAAGCGCGACTTGTCCAGCACTGCGTTGCAAAGACCCAGGAAAACCGCGTTCAGGTATTTCCCTTCCCCGCACATGACGCCTGACTCTTGCAAGCATCACGCCCCAGTTTTTCAGACAAATACATGAGTTCTATTTCGCATAGACCCCGACGGTCTGGCCGCCCGCATCATCAACGAAACGGATCGCGTCCCCGTTTTGCCAGACGTCATAGCAGGCCCACAAATCGGAAGGTGGCCATGTCGAGCAGTATTGATCCCCTCTCACCGCCCAGCGCCCGACACTGGGCCCGCCCGAGAAATACTGCGTGGTCATGCTGGCTTCGAAAACCTGCCAAACACCCGCGCCGTATTCCAGCTTCTTGCCGGCCAAGGCTGACAGGATTTCCTCTCCGGACAATTTCTGGAAGTCTCCGGCCGCCAAAACACCCGGCCAAAGGGCGAAAATCAGGGCAAACCGTCTCATACCTGTTCTCACATCTTGTTCCCTTGCGCACAGGCGGCTAAACCCCGCGCCAACGCCTCATCCCAATCACATAAAGGTGCTGCCGCCAATGATTCCCCGTTATTCCCGCCCTGACATGGTTGCCATCTGGTCGCCCGAAACGAAGTTTCGCATCTGGTACGAAATCGAGGCGCATGCCTGCGATGCCATGGCCGATCTGGGCGTGATCCCGCGCGAGAATGCAGAAGCCGTCTGGAAAGCCAAGGACGTGGAATTCGACGTCGCCCGCATCGACGAGATCGAAGCCGTCACCAAGCATGACGTCATCGCATTCCTGACCCATCTCGCCGAACACGTCGGTAGTGAAGAGGCCCGGTTCGTGCACCAGGGCATGACCAGTTCAGACGTGTTGGACACCTGCTTCAACGTCCAGCTGACGCGCGCGGCCGACCTTTTGATCGCCGATCTCGAAGGGCTTTTGGCAGCGCTCAAGCGCCGTGCGTTTGAACACAAGGACACCGTTCGCATCGGCCGCAGCCACGGCATCCACGCAGAGCCCACGACAATGGGTCTGACCTTTGCCCGGTTCTATGCCGAGATGGACCGCAACCTGTCCCGTATGCGCGACGCCCGTGCGGAAATCGCAACCGGAGCCATCAGCGGCGCCGTCGGAACATTTGCCAATATCGATCCCGCCGTCGAGGAACATGTCTGTGACAAACTGGGCCTTGTGCCCGAACCGATCAGCACCCAAGTGATCCCGCGTGATCGCCATGCGGCCTTCTTTGCGACGCTTGGCGTCATCGCCAGCAGCATCGAAAACATCGCCATCGAAATCCGCCACATGCAGCGGACCGAGGTTTTGGAGGGCGCAGAATTCTTCTCGATGGGCCAGAAAGGCTCGTCCGCCATGCCGCACAAGAAAAACCCGGTACTGACCGAGAACCTGACCGGGCTGGCTCGCATGGTACGCGCGGCAGTGATCCCGGCAATGGAGAATGTCGCGCTCTGGCATGAACGCGACATCTCGCATTCCTCGGTCGAGCGCATGATCGGTCCGGATGCCACGATTACACTGGATTTTGCGCTGGCCCGTCTGACAGGCGTGATCGACAAGATGCTGATCTTCCCCGAAAACATGCTGGAAAACATGAACAAATTTCCCGGTCTTGTCATGAGCCAGCGTGTTCTTCTGGCTCTGACCCAGGCAGGGGTCAGCCGTGAGGACGCCTATGCCATGGTCCAGCGCAACGCGCTGAAGGTTTGGGAACACCGCACCGATTTCAAACAGGAACTGCTGGCGGACGCCGATGTAACTGCCGCGCTCAGCCCCGAAGAAATCGAAGAGAAATTCGACCTCGGCTATCACACCAAACACGTTGATACGATCTTCGCCCGGGTATTCGGCGAATAACGTAGGTCTCGACGCCGCCTTCCCACGGCCCGGTCTGCATTTCACAGGCCGGGCCTTGTTTTTTGCCAGACCGCCCGAAATCGGTTATTCTGTGGATGATTTTTTGGGGAGAGGCACCATGATCCGTACCGTTCTTTGCTCACTTGCACTTGTTTGTGTGGCATCTGCCAGCTTTGCGTGCAGCGGGCATTCCAAGCAGACGCAATCCTGCGCGCCCGGCACAACCTGGGACACTGAAACGCAAAGCTGCGCGAAATCCGTCAACAGCTGACGAATTTCTGTCCGACTTGTGAATAAAAGCAACCGTTCCACTGTTAGCTTTTTTGTAGATCGCACTATGATTTTGTGAGCAGCCCCGAGAACGGAGTAAGAATATGCGCCTTTTGTTAGCTTCAGCCCTCGCTTTGCAGGCCTTCGCCTTTGCCCCGGTGGTCCACGCCGCAGGCGGCGACAGCAGCAGCCCGCCGAAACCGACGAATACGACCAAGAAATGTTTGTTCGGTCGGGTCTATGACGAAGCCAGAGGCCGGTGCGTCAAACCCAACAAAACCAACCTGTCGGAAGATCAGCTTTACGACGCCGTCCGCGAACTGGCCTATGACGGGCAATACGGGCACGCGCAGGATATCCTGCGGATCATGGATCAGGACGACGACCGTGTGCAGACCTATTGGGGCTTTACCTACCGCAAGATGGGCGAGCTGGAGCTGGCGAACGTCTTTTACCAGAATGCCATCAATGCCAATCCCGACAATCTTCTGGCGCGCAGCTACATGGCGCAAGGCTTTGTAACCGAAGGCAAAACCGATCTGGCAATCGAGCAATGGCGCGAGATCAAAGCCCGCGGCGGCGAAGGGACCTGGGCCGAGACATCTCTGCGCGAGGCCATCCGGACAGGGTTGACCTACAGCTACTGAGCTTCAGGGTTATTTAACCCAACTCCCGTTAATCTGCCCGTGGTTCGGGAAATTTGGCACTACGGGCAGATGCAGGACACAAACGCTTTGATACAAATGGCAAATGGGGGATCTGCCCCACTTGCCGCAGGGGATGAACACGCGCCGCAAGTTGTTCCGCGCGCATTGACCGGTCGGCAAAAAGCGGCCGTTGTCGTGCGCCTTCTGTTGAACGAAGGCGCCGATGTTCCACTTGAGGAATTGCCAGACGACCTGCAAGAGACATTGACCCATCAACTTGGTCAAATGGGCCTTGTCGATCGCGTCACTCTAGGCGTGGTGGCCCAGGAATTCAGCGACGCTCTGGACAATGTCGGGCTTGCTTTTCCACATGGGCTTGCAGGTGCACTGGATGCGATGAACGGAAAGATCGCACCATCGACGGCCGCGCGCCTGCGCAAGCTTGCCGGGGTGCGCCAAATCGGCGACCCTTGGCAACGCCTGCGTGACGTACCCGTTGAGGATCTTGCCAAAATGGCTCAGTCGGAAAGCATCGAGGTGGCGGCCGTCATGCTTTCAAAGATGGATACCGCACAGGCGGCGCAGATGCTGGCCCATATGCCGGGCCCGGTTGCGCGGCGCATTACCTATGCCATCTCGAAAACAACAAATGTCACCCCCGAAGCGGTTGAACGTATTGGCTGGTCGCTGGCCGCGCAACTGGATCAGCGGCCTGCTCAGGCTTTCGACAATGGTCCCGACGCACGCGTGGGCGCGATCCTGAACCAGTCGGCGGCCGCAACACGCGACGACTTGTTGAACGCATTGGACGAGGACGATGCCGAATTTGCGGATCTGGTACGCCAATCGATCTTCACTTTTGCCCATATCCCAAGCCGTATCGCGGCCCGCGACGTTCCCGCCATCCTGCGTGAAGTGGAACAGCCGGTTCTTGTCACCGCATTGGCAGGTGCCGCCGCAGATGATGACAAGGCATCCGTTGAATTCATTCTGTCAAACATTTCGTCCCGCATGGCCGATAATCTGCGCGAGGAAATGGCCGAACGTGGGCCCGTCAAACAATCGGAAGCCGAAGATGCCATGACACAGGTCGTGGCCGCCGTTCGCGTTCTGGTCGATGCCGGGTCCATTGTTCTGATCGAAAACGATGACGAGGAAGATGCAGCCTGACCCCGCGAACCCACGGGTATTGCGCGATCCGGCCACCTGCTGCGGGTTCAGGTTTTCCGCCCGTCTGGGCGCTTGAGCTTGCAGGCATCGGGCTGTATGTCTTTCTCAGCAATTCGCAACACGCGGTGAGACACCTCCATGCCCGTTGAAAAGTCGGAGCTCAGCCGGTTTGAGCTTGGGAAATACTATGTCGCCAACCTGTTTCTGCAGGGGGTCATCCGCGTTATGCGCATGCTTCCGTATGAGCGGCGTATTGCAACGATGGGGGCCATCGTGCGGTTTCTGGCACCTGTTGTCGGGTTTCGCAAACGTGTTCGTCGGAATCTGAAGCTTACTTGCCCGGACTTGCCTGAAGCCGAAGTCAGGCAGATCTGCCGCGATGTGCCGGACAATGCCGGTCGTGCGATCATGGAACATTTTTCTCCGGAAGACTTTATCGAACGGCAGAGCAAGGCCAAGATTTCTGGGCCAGGTATCACTGCATTAGACGCGGCTGTTGCCGAGGGGCGTCCGGTCATGATGATTACGGCGCATTTCGGTCACTACCTGGCAGCGCGCATCGCCTTGCAGACATACAGCGGTCAGCCCATCGGCTGCCTGTATCGGCGGATGGCCAACCCGTATTTCAACGACGCTTATGTCGAAGCCTTCTACAAGACAGGCGCCCCGATGTTCGAACAGGGGCGGCGCGGAATGGTCGAGATGGTACGCTCGTTGAAAAAGGGCGGGATCATTGCCATCGTTTCCGATCTTCATGCAATGGGCGGTGAGGAACTGATGTTCTTCGGCAAACCCGCCGTGACATCCGTGCTGAACGCCGAGTTGGCCATCAAATACAATGCCGAGCTGATTCCGTGTTACGCGGTGCGTCAGCCCAACGGTATCGATTTTGAGATCGTTCTGCACGAACCGGTTCCGCACACGGACCCTAAAACCATGACCCAGTTCACCAATGACGATCTGGAAAAGATGGTGCGGCAGCATATGGGGCAATGGTTCTGGATTCACCGTCGCTGGAAACATTGGAACGGGTTGGGCATCAAACCGGAAGAAATGCCCTGATCACTTGACCCGGGTGGCGGCAACAATCGGCCCTTCCCCGGCCCTTTGAACCAGAACGACTGCCGGCAGGTCCAAACCAAGCTGAACCGTGAATGATTGCGGTGCAGTTCCATCCCATTGCCCCGCAATCTGCCAGGCCTCAACGACATTGGCATAGTCCAGCTCGTGCCCGGCCAGCTCTCCACGACGGATCGAAGCGTGACGCATGGGAGAATACTGAACCACATGCACGTCATAGGTATCGCCTTTCGGCAACTCGACGGGCGTCACATCCACTGTCACTTCATCGGCTGAGCGCACGGCCGTCACAAGCGCTTCGGGCGCTGCTTTCAGATGCGCTTCGATCAATCGATCAAGTTCACGGGATTGCGCCCCGACGATGTCGTGCTGCCCGTTGATCACCATCTGCGGGGTATAGATCATGGAACGCCCCCCCTCGCGGGCATAAGCCCGCTGCCGAAGCGTATGATCGGGGTTCGCATATTCGTCCTTCCACCCGATATAGTCCCAGTAGTCGACATGCAAAGCCAGCCCTATGACGTCGTCGCGCTTGGCCAAATCATGCATGATCCGATCCGCCGGCGGGCAGGATGAACACCCCTGAGACGTGAACAGCTCGACCACAACCGGGTCTTCCTCGGCCGCGACCTGTACCGCCACAAGGCAGGAAAACACGGTGGTCAAGGCAATGGATCTGAACATGTGAACTCTCGGGTTGAGCGGTTGGATCTCAGGGATAGCTGCTTTGACACTCAACAGCCAATCAAGGTTTCTTGAGGCTTTGATACATTCCCTCCGCGAAAAAGTGTACAATAGTATACAAAATTGCCTCTCATTGCGTGTTCAGCCTTGAACACGGGGGCTTGGTGATGCAGATAACACTCAGCAAATCCTAATATCCAAGTCATTTGAGAGGGAGGCCACAGATGCCCATCAAAGTCGGACAGGATACCGCCAAAACGCGCCGTAGTCTGAGCGTGAATGGTAAATCCATTTCCTATTATTCGATCCCTGCCGCACAAGAGGCCGGTCTGGGCGATTTCTCGAAACTGCCAGCCGCACTCAAGGTGGTGCTGGAAAACATGTTGCGGTTCGAGGATGCCGGGTTCTCGGTCTCGGTCGATGACATCAAAGCTTTTGCCGAATGGGGGGCCAACGGTGGAAAAAACCCTCGTGAAATCGCCTATCGCCCTGCCCGCGTATTGATGCAGGATTTCACCGGCGTTCCGGCCGTGGTGGATCTGGCCGCGATGCGTGATGGCATCAAGGCGCTGGGCGGCGACGCGCAAAAGATCAACCCGCTGAACCCGGTCGATCTGGTCATCGACCATTCCGTCATGATCGACGAATTCGGCAACCCGCGTGCGTTCCAGATGAATGTGGACCGTGAATATGAACGCAATATGGAACGGTATCAGTTCCTGAAATGGGGTCAGGGTGCATTCAACAACTTCCGCGTTGTTCCCCCCGGCACAGGTATCTGCCACCAGGTGAACCTTGAATATCTGGCCCAGACCGTCTGGACCGACACCGACCAGAACGGTGAAGAAGTCGCCTATCCCGACACGCTGGTCGGCACCGACAGCCACACCACCATGGTCAACGGCATGGCCGTGCTGGGCTGGGGTGTCGGCGGGATCGAGGCCGAGGCCGCGATGCTGGGTCAACCGATCTCGATGCTGATCCCCGAGGTCGTGGGCTTTGAGCTGACCGGTGATCTGGTCGAAGGCACAACCGGCACCGACCTGGTTCTGAAGGTCGTGGAGATGCTGCGCGAAAAAGGCGTGGTGGGCAAGTTCGTCGAATTTTACGGCGAAGGCCTGGATCGTCTGCCGCTGGCCGACCGTGCGACCATCGCCAACATGGCCCCTGAATACGGCGCGACATGCGGCTTTTTCCCGATTGACGGCGAAACGCTGCGCTACATGCGCAACACCGGCCGCGACGAGGATCGCATCGCGCTGGTTGAAGCCTACGCAAAGGAAAACGGTTTCTGGCGCGATGAAAACTATGCGCCGATCTACACCGATACCCTGTCGCTGGATATGGGCACGATTGTTCCGGCAATCTCGGGGCCCAAACGCCCGCAAGATTATGTTGCGCTGACTGACGCCAAAGCCGCTTTCGCCAAGGAAATGGCCGAGACCTTCAAGCGCCCGATGGGTAAACAGGTCGAGGTCAAAGGCGAAAACTATGGCATGGAATCGGGTAAGGTCGTGATCGCCTCGATCACGTCCTGCACCAACACGTCGAACCCTTACGTGATGATCGGAGCGGGCCTCGTGGCGCGTAAGGCAGCCGCGCTGGGGCTGGATCGCAAGCCTTGGGTCAAAACCTCACTGGCACCGGGGTCGCAGGTTGTGTCCGCTTACCTCGAGGCCGCAGGCCTTCAAGAGGATCTGGACAAGATCGGCTTCAACCTTGTCGGATACGGCTGCACCACATGTATCGGCAACTCGGGTCCGATCCAGAAAGAAATCTCGGAGGCCATTGCGGAAGGCGATCTGGTCGCCACTTCGGTCTTGTCCGGCAACCGCAACTTCGAAGGCCGCATCTCGCCTGACGTGCGCGCAAACTATCTGGCTTCGCCGCCTCTGGTCGTCGTGTACGCCCTGGCAGGCACCATGGACATCGACCTGACATCCGAACCGATCGGTCAGGACAAGGACGGCAACGACGTCTATATGAAAGACCTCTGGCCGACGCAGCAGGAGGTCGCGGAACTGGTCGAACAGACCGTCACGCGCGAAGCGTTCCAATCGAAATACGCCGACGTCTTCAAAGGGGACGAGAAATGGCAGTCGGTCGAAACCACCGATGCGGAAACCTATGACTGGCCGCCGACATCGACCTATATCCAGAACCCGCCCTATTTCCAGGGCATGGGCCCCGAACCGGGCACGATTTCCAACATCGAAGGCGCCAAGGTTCTGGCCATTCTGGGTGACATGGTCACGACCGACCACATCTCGCCCGCGGGGTCATTCGCGACGACCTCGCCCGCAGGCCAGTACCTGATCGAACGTCAGGTTCAGCCGCGTGAATTCAATTCATATGGTTCACGTCGCGGCAACCACGAGGTGATGATGCGCGGCACTTTCGCCAACATCCGCATCAAGAACGAAATGCTGGACGGCGTAGAAGGCGGTTACACCAAAGGCCCGGACGGTGAACAGACGTCAATTTATGACGCCTCGATGGCCTATCAGGCGAACGGCACCCCGCTTGTGGTATTCGGTGGCGAGCAATATGGCGCAGGCTCAAGCCGCGACTGGGCGGCCAAGGGCACGGCGCTGCTGGGCGTCAAGGCCGTAATCGCCGAGAGCTTTGAGCGTATCCACCGTTCGAACCTTGTTGGCATGGGAGTCATTCCATTCGAGTTCACAGGTGGCGACACCCGTAAAACCCTGGGGCTGAAAGGGGATGAAACCGTTTCGATTCACGGGCTGGATACGATCGAGCCGCTACAGGAAGTCCCCTGCACGATCGTTTATGGCGATGGAACCGAAAAGACCATCACCCTGAAATGCCGCATCGATACCGCGCCCGAGATTGAATACATCGAAAACGGAGGCGTGTTGCATTACGTCCTGCGCAATCTTGCGAAGGCATCATAACCGATACCAAAGCGTGCAATTCAAACCCCCGGCTACCCGCCGGGGGTTTTTTGTATTCTGGTCATTTATTCGAAAACCTGAAACTGTTGGGCAAGGTCATCAACGGAAAACCAAACGCCATGAAGAAACCCAACGCCCTGCTGGTATGTTCGCTCAGCGTAATTGCCGTGATCGGGATATGGGGTGTCGTGGACATTCAAAGCCTGGTGACCTGGGCAAGCGGCATCGTCCAGCAGACCTTCCACAGCCGCGGCTGGTTCGTGATGCTCGCCGCTTCGGGCATGTTGATCGGATGCCTGTTTCTGGCATTTTCACCCTATGGAAACATTCGCCTCGGCCGGGATGACGAGGAGCCAGAGTTTTCCACCGCCACATGGATTTCAATGTTGTTCTCCGCCGGTATGGGCGTCGGCCTGCTGTTTTGGGCTGTGGCGGAACCGCTGACCCATTTCAACTTCATCTCCGGCATGGCACCGGATTTCATCGCGGCGCAGCAGGCGATGCTGGCGACAAATTTCCATTGGGGGCTGCATGCCTGGGCGATTTATGGCTCCACCGCGCTGACAATTGCCTATTTCAGCTTCCGGCGCGGTACCGGGATGATGGTTAGTGCGCCGATCAAAAACCTGTTTCCCGGTGAACGCTGGGCTGAACGCGTCGGGTGGCTTTCGGACTTCATGGCGATCATCGCCATTGCCATTGGTGTCGGTGGCTCCATGGCCATGGGCGTGTTTCAGGTGGCAGACGGCATCGCAGTGCTGGGCGGTCGGGAAACGGTCGGCGCCCTTTTGATTGGTGTCGTGTTTCTGGCAATGGTTGCTGCGTATATCCCGGCACTCATGATCGATCTGGGCCAGGGCATGGCGCGCCTGTCCAATGCCGCCATGCTGATCGCAATCGGCCTTGTTGCCTACACGGTGGTCCTTGGCCCCACCGAATACCTTCTGAATACCATCGTTCAGGGGTTCGGAGACTATGTCACCAATGTCATTCCCAGGGGATTTCAGACCTTTACGTTCTTCAGCGATGACGTCACCAGATGGTTCAGCGACTGGACCCTTACCTACATGGTCTGGTGGATTGCCTGGGGCCCGTTCGTGGGCGTCTTTGTCGCCCGCATCTCTCGCGGTCGCACGATACGGGAATTCGTGATCGGCGTCCTGTTCGCCCCCACGCTGTTTTCAATCCTCTGGTTCGGTGCCTTTGGTGGCATTGGCCTGTTCGAGGCGCTCAATGGTGCGGGCGAGCTGCTGGCCTATACGCAGACAAATATCGAACGCGTGACCTTCGCCCTGCTCGACCGGCTTCCATTTTCCGTGATTACCACGCTTGCAACGGTACTGGCCGCCTTTCTGTTCATCGTGACCAGCGTCGTAAGCGCAGCCTTTGTTCTGGGCACCTTCTCGACGGGCGGGGACGAGAACCCCCCGCCGCGTGTGCGTCTGATCTGGGGGGGATTGCTGGGACTGCTGAGCGTTGCAATGATCCTTTCGGGATCCGTGGACTCGGTTAAGATCCTCATCTCGCTTGGCGCATTGCCCTTTGTCTTCATTTCGGTCCTGCTGATGGTGTGCCTGTTCCGCGGGCTCAGAGAGGAGGGGCAACGCAATGCTGATCGGTGATCTAACGGACACATTGATGAACCTTGTCACCTTCGCGTTCATCGCGGCAATGCTCTGGATATTGCTGCGCAAGTGACCGCATTCCGCCAGAGCAAAAAAACAACGTTGAATCCTGGGCGCTTTGCCGGTCATCTGAGTTCATGGAAAAAGTTGCACTGATAACCGGTGGTGCACGTGGAATTGGGCGGGCAATAGTCGAAGACCTGCGCGGTGATCACCATGTCGCCTTCACCTGGTTGGCCAGCCACCCCGATTCGGAATTGCTGAAAGGTGACGTTCTGGCGGTTCAGTCTGACCTTACAAAAGACAACCAACCCAACCGGGTGGTCGAAAAGGTCATTGATCACTTCGGGCGACTGGACGTGATCGTGAACAACGCTGGTCTTGTTCGCTCCACTCCGAAACAAGAGTTTCAGGCCGCGGACCATCGCGCCATTCTTGACCTCAACGTGCTGGCCCCCGCCGCGTTGCTTGCTGCGGCGTTGCCGCATCTGAAACGCGGCGCTTCGATCGTCAGCATCTCATCGATGAACGCAACATTGCCACCGCGCGACGCCGCGACCTATGGGGCAAGCAAGGCCGCGCTGAACCTCTGGACGCGCGCCATGGCGAAAGAGCTTGGCCCGGACGGAATCCGCGTCAACGCGGTAGCGCCGGGTGCCATCAACATCCCCGAAGACCCCCGTCCTGACGATCTGACATCGCTTTTCGTCAAGGAAATGGCGCTGGGCCGGATCGGAACTCCGGAAGACATCGCCAGGGTCGTTCGGTTTCTGACCTCGGACGCGGCGGGATTCGTAACCGGAGAGGTTCTGGGCGTGACCGGAGGCTATCGCTTGTAAGATAGCGTAAACCTCGTTTTCCAAATTGCTCAACCGCCCGCAGCCTTTTCCAACGCCGGACGCAGAGTGTTTTCAATCACACGCTGCGTGATCGGGCCGGCAAAGCGCAGAATGATCGTGCCGTCGCCATCAACCACATAGGTTTCAGGAACGCCGTAAAGGCCCCAATCCAATGCCATGCGACCCTTCTCATCACGTCCAATCGCGGCGTAGGGATCGCCAAGCTCGGTCAAAAAGGCTTGGGCGTTGTCCAGCTGGTCTTTGTAGTTGATGCCATAGACCGGGATGCCTTCGGCGGCCAGAGCCTCCAGATTGGGATGCTCGGCACGGCATGGCGCGCACCAGCTGGCCCAGTAGTTGACCAGCTTGACCTCTCCATCCCGCAGCGTGGCATCATCAAACAGCTTCTTTTCCGGGAACTCGCTCAGAACCACGGGCGGAGCCGGTTGGCCTTCGCGGGCAGAGGGCAACGCGTTGGGGTCTTCACGGAACATACCGATCCCGGCCAACACGGCGAAAGCGCCAAAAATCAAAGGCGGCGCGATCATCAGGGGCGATATCTTAGCCATTTCGCGAAATCCTTTGTTCGATCTTTTCCATTTCAGTGCGTACCTTGCGCCCTCGCATCACGCTGAACACGATCAATGCCACCAGCAGCACGATGGACACGGCATAAGACGACAAAACCGCGTCAGCATATTTTCCAAGATCGGGGATCATCCGCCTACCCTTTCCCGCGCCTGCAACGCCTTTATGCGCCGCGCGCGGATTTCAGTTCCGGTGCGGTACAGCACCAAAGCGATGAACAGCAGCACAAATCCGATAATGCACAGCAACAGCGGATAGAAGTAGATATTGCTGACTTTTTCTTCCGTATCGGCCCCGGTCACGGCTGCCGCGCGCATGACTGATGCGCCCTGATGCAGGCCCTGGTTCCAGAAGTTGACCGCATATCGGCTGAGCAGCGCGAACACGGATCCGACCAGACACAGAACCGAAGTCAGGTCCGCCGCAGTGTCCGGATCCTCGATGGCTTCCCACAACGCGACATAGCCAAGATAGAACAGGAACAGGATCAGAAACGACGTCAGGCGCGGATCCCACGCCCACCAGGTGCCCCACATGGGCTGTCCCCAGATCGCCCCGGTCAGCAACGCAATCAGGGTCATCACGATCCCGATCGGCGCAGCCGCCCGTGCCGCCAGCGCGCTGACATGATGACGCCGCACCAGCCAGACCAGAGAAGTTGCCAGCATCATCAGCCAGCAATTGATCGCCATCAGTGCCGCCGGGACGTGCAGATAGATGATCTTGACCGTCGACCCTTGTTTGTAGTCGTCCGGCGTGAAGAAGAACCCCCAGACCAGCCCGACGACGATGCTTAAAATCGAGACAATCCAGAAAAACGGCAGGACACGTTCACTGGTCGCAAGAAACTTGCGCGGGTTGGCGTATTCCCAGAGGGCATTGGCTTTGGCTGCTATAGACATGGGCCCTATCTAGTCCGAGTTGGGGGTTTTCTCAATTGACATCAGTCAAAGTTGGGACGGTTCACCGCAGATTGATACGCAACACAGCCGCGCTGGCGAAGGGCAACAACGCGATGGTGGCCGCCGTGATCCCCGCCAGCATCAACAACGGCGTCTGCACGTCCATCGCCGTTGCCCCACGCCGGGCGACCTCGGCCCCGAAAATCAGGGTGGGGACGTAAAGCGGCAACACCAGAAGCGACAACAGCAACCCGCCGCGCTTGAGACCGACGGTCAAGGCAGCGCCGAATGTTCCGATCACGCTCATGGCCGGGGTGCCGATCAGCAGCGAGATGACAAGCCAGAAAAACCCCTGCGCAGGCAGGTTCAGCAGGACCCCCAGAAAAGGTGCGGCCAGAACCAAAGGCAGGCCTGTGGTCAGCCAGTGGGCCATCGCCTTGATGGTCACGACTGATTCCAGTGGCAGCGGCGCCGTGGCCAGCAGGTCCAGCGATCCGTCCTCCCAGTCCAGCGCCAGAAGACGGTCAAGAGACAGCAGGCAAGCCAGCAACGCCCCCAGCCAGAGCACACCGGGCGCAATGGTGGACAGCAGTGACGATTGTGGCCCCACTGCAAACGGCACCATCACGGTCACGATCAGGAAAAAGGCCAATCCCAAACCAAACCCGCCGCCCGCACGGAAGGCCAGTTTCAGGTCGCGCAGCAGAAGGGCGATCACAGGAAGCCTCCGTCGAAATCGTCAATGGGTTTGGGTTTGGCCTTGTTCGGGCCGACGTCCAGAACCTCACCATCGAGGCCAAGGTCGATATGGGTCGCGATCAGGGCTGACCCACCCTGCCCCAGATGCGCGCGGACTGCATCGGCGAACATCTGCACCGCATTTCTGTCCAGAGAAACGGTCGGCTCGTCCAGCATCCAGATCGGCCGCCCGGTGACCAGCATGCGTGCCAGCCCCAGCCGCCGTTTCTGACCTGCCGACAGGTTCCCTGCATGGCGATCCGCCAGCTCGTTCAACTGGAACGCGTCCAACGCCGTCTGGATGCCGTTGGTTCCAAAAACAGAAGCCCAGAACGTCAGGTTCTCGGATACAGTCAGCGTCGGTTTCAGCCCGTCCGAATGGGACGCATATGCAATCTGATCTTCCTCGCCCTGAATCTGACCCTTCAGCGGCGGCTGCAACCCGGCCAATGTGCGCAGAAGGGTCGTTTTGCCGATCCCGTTCGGCCCACGCAGAATCAGCGCTTTGCCAGGAGGCAGCTGAAAGCTGAGATGCTCCAGGACGGGAATGCCACCACGGGTGATCGACAGGTCGGTTACAATCAGAGTCATGAGACCCGCTTATCGGAATGTCATCAAAGGCAAAAGGTGGGATTTGCCGCAGTTCGGTTGTGGGAGCTCTGTGGATAGAGGTCCGAGTGAGGGGCCAGCCCCTCACACACCCCGGGATATTTTCAGCCAGATGAAGGGATCCCGTCAGACCGGGATCAGAGCAAGCGCTATTCGACGACCTTCAGAAAGCAAGACATTGTAGGTGCGGCACGCAGCCGGAGAATTCATGATTTCGACGCCGACACCGGCACTCTCCAGCCGGGTGCGCAAAGACTGGGGAATGTGGGCCATGTCTTTGCCCGTACCGACAAGCAGAACGTCAATTCCATCGGCCAGCTCCAGAAGTGGCTGCGCATCTTCATAACCGCCCCAGGTGGCAGGTCCTGCGGGGCCCGTCAGAACGGCGCCTTCGAACACATCACCGCCAATGCGAAAAAAACCGGGGCCATAGCCATCAACCGGTTTGGCATCTGAAAACGTAACTTGGTTCAGGCGCATTTCTTCCCTCCTTCAATCCAGGATCGGCAAGCCGGACACCAGTGCTATCAGAATGACCGAATAAGCCGCAGCGCGATAGATCCGTTCGAGCTTTGGATCGAACAGAGCCTTGCCGATCAGTGTCGTGGTCAGATAGGGCAAGCCCAGCAGCAGGACAATCCAAAGGATCGACAGATCCGCAGCGCCTCCGATCAGGATGCTGAAGACGATGGCCACGTCCAGCAAAGCCAGAAAGATGATCGTGTTGGCACGAATCTTACGCACATCTGAAGAGCTGGCCAGATAGAATACGATAACGACCGGGCCGGTCAGTCCGGTCATGCCGCCGATCACGCCTGCGCTGCCTCCGATGGCCAGCCGTCCGGGTACACCCAGTCGCCCCTGCCAGCGCCAGCCAGTGACGATCGCCAACAGGGTCACGCCGGTGATACCGCAGGCGATCCAGCGCAGAACGACCGTGTCGGCCTGTGCCATGACCCAAAGGCCAAGCGGCACGGTTAATGCCGCTGCAACGCCCAAAGTGCTGATTTCGGTCTTGTCGCATTCACGCCATGCCTGCGGCGCCAGCGCAAAGGTCGATACGATCCCGGTGGCTGCCATCAGAAAGACGACATCGGCAATCGGCAGAAATTGAGTGGCCACCGGAACAAAGATCATCGCGGTGCCAAAACCAGTGAAGCCGCGGACAAGTCCCGCGGCTCCGATGGTAAGAACCAACCAACCCAGCCCCGGCAGGGACAAGGCCTGTTGCAACGCCTCAGGCATCAATATTGGCAAACTGGTTGCCCGCCGTGTTCGACGGCTTGGACCAGTCGCGCTTGACCCCCAGCCACAACAGGATGGTCGAGGCGACGAAGACCGATGAATAGGTGCCCACGATCACGCCCCAGATCATCGCGAATACGAAGCCGCGGATCACATCGCCACCCAGAACATAAAGTGAGATCAACGCCAGCAACGTGGTGACCGAGGTCATCACCGTCCGGCTGAGCGTCTCGTTGATCGAAATGTTCAGCACCTCTTTGAGGTCTTTCTTTTTGTACTTCCGCAGATTCTCTCGCACCCGGTCGAAAACGACCACGGTATCGTTCAGCGAATAACCGACGATGGTCAGAAGGGCCGCGATAATGGCCAGGTCAAACCGGATTTGCAGTTCCGAGAAGATGCCGATGGTCAGGATCACATCGTGAACCAGTGCCGCCACGGCCCCCAGCGCGAACTGCCATTCGAACCGTAGCCAGATATAGACAAGCACCGCGCCAATCGCCAAAGCCACCGCGATGACGGCGGTCTGGATCAACTCGCCCGAGACCTTGGGGCCCACGGATTCTACGGAGACGAACTGAATATCAGGTATTACCTGCTGCAACGCGTCCTCTACGGCGGTGATGGTCGCTGCTTCGACAGCCTCGGCATCTTCCTGCGCCTGGATGCGGATCATCGCAACGTTTTCGTCATCCGCAAAGGTTGGATCGAAAATCTCGGTGATGGTCACATCGCCCAGTTCCAGCGGGGCGATGGCATCTCGGTATGTGCCCACATCGATCTCGACCGCGCTTTGCGTCCGGATCGTCGTGCCACCCCGGAAATCAATACCGAAATTCAGCCCTTGCAGCATGAACGAGGTGAAGGCAATCACCATCATCAGGCCGGAAATGCCCAACCAGACCTTCCAGCGGTTGAAGAAATCGAACGAGGTGTTCTGGGGTACGAGTTTCAGTCTCATGTCAAACCTCGATCGTTTTCGGACGGCGGCGTTCGAACCACATCACGACCATCAGGCGCGTCACGAAGATCGCGGTGAAGACCGAGGTCAGAATGCCGAGGCCCAGAGTGATTGCAAAGCCGCGCACAGGGCCACTACCCATGGCAAACAGGATCACGGCGGTGATGAATGTGGTCACGTTCGCGTCCAGAATGGCAGACAGCGCCTTTTCATAGCCCAGTTCGATTGCGCGCGCCGGACCTTTGGCGGATTTCAATTCCTCGCGGATACGTTCAAAGATCAGCACGTTGGCGTCCACCGCCATACCGACAGTCAATACGATCCCCGCGATACCCGGCAGGGTCAGGGTTGCTCCGATCATGGACAGCAGACCGAACAACAGGCCCACATTGATGATCAGCGCGATGTTGGCGAAGATCCCGAACAGACCATAGCTGAGCGCCATGAAAACCAGTACTGCCACAAAGGCCACGATTGTGGCGACTTTACCCGCGTCGATACTGTCCTGCCCCAACTCGGGTCCGATGGTACGTTCTTCGAGGAATTCCAAACCGGCAGGCAGTGCGCCCGCTCGCAGCAAGACGGCTAGGTTGGTGCTTTCCTCAACCGTAAAGTTGCCGGTGATGATGCCCGAGCCACCCGGAATATGACTTTGGATCACGGGGGCTGAAATCACTTCATCGTCCAGAACGATGGCAAAGGGGGCTCCGATATTGTCGCGGGTGTAATCCCCGAATTTGCGCGCACCAGACGTGTTGAACCGGAAGTTGACCGCAGGGCGGCCGTTTTGGTCGAATGCGGGCTGCGCATCGACCAGTTCCTCTCCGGTAACGACTGGAGCGGACTCAATTGTGTAATAGACACCGCTTTCGTCAATCGACGGCACAATTTCTTCACCGATGCCTGCAACGGCATCCGGATCGGTGCCGCGTCCGGCAACCGGGTTAAAGGTCAGTTGCGCCGTCGTGCCGATGATCTCTTTCAACTCACCCGCGCTGCCGATGCCAGGCACCTGAATTAGGATACGATCGGCACCCTGACGTTGAATGGTCGGCTCTCGGGTGCCCACTTCGTCGATCCGGCGGCGGATGATTTCCAACGATTGACGCACTGTGCGGTCGTCTGAGGCCAGTTTTTCTGCCTCGGACAACTGAACGACAATCGTGTCGCCTTCGGCACGTGCCTCGATATCCGTTGCCCCGACACCGGTCAGGGTCTGCACTTGACGGGCAAGACCGCGCACGACCTCCAGTGCCCGCGCCATGCCCTCAGGCTGGCTGATGCGCACGCGAATCTCATCTGGGGCCGATTCCTGACGGCGGACCGTCCCAACGGTCGAACGCTCATCGCGCAGGGCGTCACGGATATCTGGCCACATCGCCTCCATCCGGGATTCGTAGACGTCCTGCACCTGAACTTCGGCCAACAGATGTGCACCGCCGCGCAGGTCAAGGCCCAGATTGACCAGTGACGAGGGCAGCCAGTTCAGCCATTGCCCCGCCTCGGCCTGCAACTCGGGCGTGTCCACGCCCAGTTCGATCGCGGCTTTGGCGTCGTTTGATTGCTCGACCCGTGTGTAAAACGCATTTGGCAGGGCCATGATCAGGCCAGTCACGCAGACCAGCCAGATCAGAACCCGCTTCCAGGTATCAATGTGCAGCATTACCCTGCCTTTTCAAGGATTTGTAAGGTGGTGTTATTTCGCGGGTTCGGTTTTGTTCAGAACCTGAGCGATGGTCGATTTGACGACACGCACTTTGACACCTTCGGCGATCTCGACTTCGATCTCGTTTTCGCCTTCCTTGACCTTCGACACTTTGCCGATCAGCCCGCCTTGGGTGACAACCTGATCCCCCCGACGCACGGCATCGACCATGGCCTGATGTTCCTTCATTTTCTTCTGCTGCGGACGGATCAGCAGGAAATACATGATCGCAAAGATCAGGATAAGCGGGAGAAACTGGGCGATTGCGCCACCTTCCATGGGATATTCCTTTGTTCAGATCTTGCGGCACCGTTCCGCAAATTTTGCCGGAACCTATGCTTTGAAATGCGCGTTTGCAAGCAAAGGTGGTCATGTGATCGGCCGCAACCTGACAAAGGTGCCACATGAACCGGTCAATCGTTGCAGATATGTCCTATGCAGATATCTCAATTTGGCTATAGTCGAACATCAGGGGGGGCAATGAGAGCTAGATACAAACCATTCCAATCGTTGACGCTTTTGCTGTCTCTGCTGAGCTTGATCTTGTGTCTGGCCGCATCGGTGAAGGCCCAGGAATTGCCTGCCGAAGCCACCGAACCCGAGGCGGAAGAAACCGAAAGTTTCAAGGCACCCGTCATCGTGGACGGCGACA
This sequence comes from Ruegeria sp. HKCCD6604, assembly GCF_013110635.1. Taxonomy (NCBI): domain Bacteria; kingdom Pseudomonadati; phylum Pseudomonadota; class Alphaproteobacteria; order Rhodobacterales; family Roseobacteraceae; genus Ruegeria; species Ruegeria sp. HKCCD6604. The sequence goes on from NZ_WVQW01000001.1 coordinate 796,348, forward strand.
TGTTGTTCTTCCTGCGCGGCTCCAGCGCCCTGCCCGCGCCGGAACGTGCCGAAAGCGTGCAGAACAAGATCATTGATGTGGCCGAGGCCTCGGAAAGCCCCACGGTCGACATCACCTTTGAAGAAACCGACCTGGGTATACGCATTCGCGCCGACGGTGAAATCGTATCGATCGTTACAGTTGCAGACGCCGAACTGGACCAGATGGAGCTGGACGTCCTCGGCTTCTTGCATGGTCAGGCCATCGAAGAGGCCATCCTTGCCTACCGCTCCAACCGTACAGATCAAGCCCGGGTATCCGGAGCGATTGAAGCCGCGGGATGGACCTTAGGTTTTGTCGTCTTCGTGCTGGTTATCCTTTGGCTTCACCGGCGGATCAGGCGGCGCACTCTGAAACTGGTAAAGCGTTATTTGAAGGATGTCGAAACGGCGACGGCCAAAAGCGTTCAGGCCGAAGCAATCGCCGCCCTGATCCGATACGGGCTGAATTTTGCCCTGTTGGTCATCTTCTTTCTCGGCTTCTACTACTACCTGTCCTTCGTTCTACTGGCCTTTGCGGAAACACGCTATTTCGCGCAACTGCTGCTTACCTATCTGACAGAACCGGTACTGCTGATATTCAAGGGAATACTCAGCTATATCCCAAACCTGATTATGCTCAGCCTGATCGCATGGGTCACGTTGTACATAATCAAGGGCATGCGCGTGTTCTTCGACGCGGTCGAAGCCGGTTCGTTCGAAATGGGCGACTTTGAAAAACACTGGGTCAATCCGACGTTCAACATCGCTCGGGTTGTCGTGATTCTGATCGCGCTCGTCTTTGCCGTTCCCTACATTCCCGGTTCGGATTCGGCCGCCTTCCAGGGTCTGACCATTCTGGTCGGCGCCATGCTGTCGCTGGGTGCCAACTCGGTCGTGTCCAACATGCTGGCGGGGCTTTTCGTGATCTATCGCCGTTCCACGTCAATTGGCGACCGTATTCAGATCGGAGAGCATATCGGCGACGTGGTTCAGATCAAACTGATGGAGACGCATCTGAAATCCATCAAGAACGAGCTGATTTCGATCCCGAACGCCCAATTGATGAATTCGGACGTCGTGAATTTCTCGAAGAAAACCGATGGCAGTGGGTTGCTGCTGCACACGACGGTTGGCATCGGATATGAAGAACCGCCCGAAAAGGTCGAAGCGATGCTGATCGAGGCGGCCAACCGCACCAAGGGGATCAAGGCCAAACCTGAACCTTTCGTGTTGTGGACGGCGCTGGCCGACTACGCCATCAATTATCAGATCAACGGTTACACCACCCGCGGCAGCATCATTCCCAAAATCCGCTCGGACCTGCATCGCAATATTGTCGCCGTTTTCAATGAGAACAAAGTGCAGATCATGACGCCATCTTACATGGCTGATCCGCCAGAACCAAAAATCCCGGCGGATGAATGGGATGGTCATCTGGCACATGAATCGCACGAGGAAGCGGATAAGTCGTAACCGGCGCTACACCCTGCCACACAGATGGTGCATAAGCGGTTTCAGTGATTCACGCATTCAAGGATCTGAGACATGCACGACATCCGCGCCATTCGCGAAAACCCTGCCGCTTTCGACGCCGCTTTAGCGCGCCGTGGGGACGCGCCGGTGTCGTCAGATTTGCTCAGGCTGGACGAAAGCCGCCGCGCCAAGATTCTGGCGGCCGAAACAGCGCAAGCCGAACAGAACAAAGCGTCCAAGGAAGTCGGGGCTGCCAAAGCTCGAGGCGACGAAGCCGAATTCGAACGCCTGCGCGCGCTGGTCGCCGAGAAAAAGGCCGAAATCGCGCGCATGCAGACCGAGGCCAAGGATCTGGATGCCCTGCTGACGGATCAGTTGATCCGGATCGCAAATCTGCCCGCCGAGGATGTGCCGGATGGCGTGGATGAAAACGACAATGTCGAGATCAGCCGCTGGGGCACACCGCGTGAACTGGATTTTGCGCCCAAGGAACACTTCGAGATCGAAGCCGTTCAGCAAGGCATGGATTTCGAAACCGCGGCCAAACTCTCGGGTTCGCGATTTGTGCTGTTGTCCGGTGGAGTCGCCCGTATTCATCGCGCTTTGGCGCAGTTCATGCTGGATACGCATATCACCGAAAACGGGCTGACCGAGGTGAATGGCCCGGTTCTGGTTCTGTCCGAGATGATGCAGGGCACCGGCCAATTGCCGAAATTTGGCGAAGACAGCTATCAGACCCGCGAAGGCTGGTGGCTTATCCCGACCTCCGAAGTGTCGCTGACCAATATCGTAAACGACAGTTTGATCGAGGAAAGCTATCTGCCCCGCCGCTACACCGCGCATTCCCTGTGCTTCCGGTCCGAGGCCGGATCCGCGGGCAAAGACACCCGCGGGATGTTGCGGCAGCACCAGTTCGAAAAGGTCGAGATGGTTTCGATCACGCATCCGGACAAATCGGATGAAGAACAGAAGCGCATGCTGCGCTGCGCCGAGGGCATTCTGGAAAAGCTGGGCATTCCTTACCGCACTGTCATCCTGTGTACCGGTGACATGGGCTTTGGCGCCCGCCGCACCTATGATATCGAGGCCTGGTTGCCCGGTCAGGACACCTATCGCGAGATCAGCTCGGTTTCGACCTGTGGTGATTTCCAGGCCCGCCGCATGAACGCAAGGTTCCGCCCCGAAGGTGGCGGCAAGCCGGAATACGTCCATACGCTGAACGGTTCGGGTTTGGCCGTTGGGCGTTGCCTGATTGCAGTGCTGGAAAATGGCCAGAACGCGGACGGCACCGTGACCCTGCCCGAAGTCCTGAGCCCCTATCTGGGCGGCAAACTGACCCTGCAACTGGACGGCACACTAGCCTGAAAAACGAAACCGGCACCACCGGGCGCCGGTTCACAATGCAAGACGGGGCGAAGGAATTTATTTCTTCGCCTTTTTCTTGTCCTTCTTGCTATCTTTCTTCTTGTCACTTTTTTTCTTGCCCTTCTCGGCGTCTTTTTTGCCCTTCTCGGCGTCTTTTTTGCCCTTCTTGGCGTCTTTTTTCTTTTCGTCCTTTTTCGATTTTTTGTCCTTCTTGGACTTTGCTTTCACCTTATCCTTGGCCTTGGAAAACGCTGCTTCCATTTCTTTGCGTTTCTTGGCGGCTTTTTCAGCTTTCGCCTTGGCCTTGGCCTTTTTCTTGGCTGCGGCTTCGGCTTTTTCGGCCGCCGCTTGTTCTTCTGCCGCTTTGCGTGCAGCTTCTTCCGCCCGTTTTTCTGCCGCTACAGCGGCCACGGTCTTGCGAGGGGCGGCTTTTCGTGTCGCCGGCTTTCGGGCGGCTGGTTTTGCGGCTGCTGGCTTCCGTGCCGCTGGCTTTCGTGCCGGCGCCTTGCGCGCGCCAGGTTTACCGGCAGTGGGTGTTGCGGCTATTGCGGCTTTTGCGGCTTCGATCAATACGGCGGCTCGGCTCTCACCGACCCGAGGAACCTTGACCAGATCTGCGGGTGACGCCTTCGCTATCGCTTCTGCGGTCTTAAAGCCATTGGCTGCAAGGGCTTTTTCCAGCGCCTCTCCCACACCTTTTACGTCGGTCACTGCAGTCATCTAAGGGTCCTTTCTCTATCGCCCTGCCTCATCGCGTATACATTGGAAATGCATGTACGCCAGTTCAGCACTTGCCTTCTCAGAGCCAATGGATCAGCTATGCGCCAACCCAGCGGTTCGGTCATTTTTCGGGAATGGCACGAGGCGTTTCGCATCCTCATCCCAAAGCTTGAGGTTCAAAGCCGCCACTGCCTCGGGGAACTTGATCCGACGAGGCGTGAATTCAGGCGGCAGGTTATAGTGGCAGGCCCGCAACCGGTACGATGGGATACGTGCGTTGTAATGATGGATGTCATGTAGCGTGATGCAGGCGACGGCAGTATCGAACCACCATCCGAAGTCCAGTGCAGAAGATCCATGCAACGCTGCAGTCTGCGGGTTCAGATCAGGACGGCGATCCCAATAGGTATCTTCAAAATTGTGTTGCAGATACACGAGAAACACACCCAGCATTCCACCCAGAAAAGAAAACACCAGCCAGACCAGAATTCCGGTCATGCCCGCCACCAAGTACAACAGGCCCAAAAATACGATGATCGAGGCATTGTGAAGCAAGACGCCTTTGACACCGAAACGAACAGTGTTCTTGGGCCAGCGATAGCGAATGAAATATGTGAACAGCGCACCGACCGGCACCAGGATGAAAGGGTTTCGATACAGCCTGTAAAACAAACGAGTTTTCCAGTCCGCGTCCTGCCATTCCCGCAATGTCATGGTGTGAATTTCGCCGGTCTCACGATGCTCAAGGTTTCCGATCCCCGCGTGGTGCAGATTGTGGTTCTGTTTCATCACCTCGAACGGTGCAAAGGTGAATGGCGAAAGACCATGCCCTGCCCATTCGTTCTGCATTCGCGTTTCAAACAGCGAATGGTGCCCGCAATCATGTTGCAGCACATAAAGGCGTACCGCCGAAAAGGCGAAAACGATCCCGGCCGGGATCATGATGTACCAGCGATCCACGAATACGATCGCCAGAGACAACGATGCGAAATACACCGCAAACGTGCCGAAATAGCTCAGTGCAGCCAATCTGTTGTCCTGAACTGCGTAGTGTCTTGTGTATTCCCTCAGATCCATCCAGTCCGCTCCCCACGATGGCCCTGTTTTAATCTGTTAAAAATCCAGGCGCGGCTTGACCGCGTGCAGGCAATGCATGTGCTGACAGATGCACACACATGAATGCTAACGCGCAGAACAGGGACTGTCACGCCCTCAGAGCGAAAACGCTGAAAATTGGCGCAGTTACGCGCTGGCGTCAGGATCACCGGCACTGAAATACGCAAACCTTTCATTTGAAGGAAGCGCCCGAGAAATACTGCCCTGAAGTGTCTCGAAAAGCTTCAACCGCATTCGCATGCCCCTCTGAGTTGACGCGTGGAGACTTCCGATCAGAATAAGAACCAGAATTTTCAGGTCCATTGATTGATTTTTTCGAGAATAATAATGCCGTTTGCGCCAATGATCTGCGTCTCGCTTGCGGGGTGCTCTTATAACGGTTTCAGCACCTCATCCTCTGCCGCCATCTTGACTGGCAATGCAGTCCTGCACGAGTTGCGCGGTCGCGGGCTGCACCTCAATTCAGGATCGCAGTTTGGTCTATGGGGAACGCAGCGGCGTGAACATCGCCTTGCGCTCTGATCCTGCCAAGGCACTGCCTGTCGAGGTCAACTCAGGTGTACAGCGCCGCATAACGACGCTGGTTCCGCCCATATCGCGCAATCAAAACAAACGACCCAATGATGAGGCGGTCAGTTTGGTTTCGACATTTGATCTGACCTATGACAATGCCGACGCTTCCAAAGGTCTTTTCGGAGGTCGAACGCGAATTGCATCGATCTTCACGACCGGCTCAGCCGCGACCGAACTGGCGACGGCCATTGAACAGGGCAATGGGACGTCGGAGGGTATCGCCAATGCCGCAGAAGCGAACCGCGCATTCGTCCTTGGGAACGATTGAGACAACCAGCCTGTGTCATCAAAGCCCTGTGTCTGGTGCGCAGCTTATCCGCGCCCCTTCAGATGCTTGGCCAATGCGCCCGCGTTTTTCTTGCGCCGACCCTTGTAGGGGTTCTTGTCCCCCTGCCCGCGCAGCGTCAGGCGGATCGGTGTTCCGGGCATGTCGAAATCCTGCCGTAAACCGTTCACCAAATAACGGGTATAGCTTTCAGGCATTTTGTCCGGATGCGAACACATCACCACAAACCCCGGAGGTCGGGTTTTGGCCTGCGTCATGTAGCGCAGTTTGATCCGGCGTCCCTGTGGGGCTGGCGGCGGGTGTTGTTCCAGCATCGCGGTCAGCCAGCGATTCAAGGCGGCAGTCGGCACCCGACGATTCCAGACGTCATGGGCGCGCAGGATCGCGGCGCGCAAACGCTCCAACCCCCGGCCCGTCTTGGCGGAAACCGTGATCAGCGGCGCGCCGCGAAGTTGCGGCAGCAGACGGTCAAACGACTCCTTCAACTCGCGCAGCTTTTCCTGCTTGTTGTCTTCGATGTCCCACTTGTTGACGGCGACGACAACGGCCCGGCCTTCGCGCTCGGCCAAATCGGCAATTCGCAGATCCTGCTGTTCAAACGGGATCGCGGCGTCCAGCAACACAACGACGACCTCGGCAAATTTTACCGCGCGCAGGCCGTCGGACACGGAAAGCTTTTCCAGCTTTTCCTGTACTTTTGCTTTCTTGCGCATCCCTGCGGTGTCAAAGATCCGCATCGGCGTGCTTTGACCGTCCGGGTCAGCCCAGTCGATTCGCAAACTGATTGCGTCACGCGTGATCCCGGCTTCTGGCCCGGTCAACAGACGGTCTTCGCCGATGATCTTGTTGATCAAGGTGGATTTGCCAGCGTTCGGACGCCCCACCACCGCAACCTGCAAGGGTTTGGCTGCAGTGATCAGCGGCGTCTCACCCTCACCGTCTTCGTCCAGTTCAATGTCGGTTTGCGGGGCTTCCTCGACCTGTTTTTCCTCTGCCGCATCCGCCAGAGGCATCAGCTGCGCATAGAGGTCCGTCATCCCTTCACCGTGTTCGCCCGACAAGCGGACCGGTTCACCCAGACCAAGGTTGTAAGCTTCCAGAACACCCGCATCCGCAGCATTGCCTTCGGCCTTGTTGGCCGCAAGAATCACGTGCTTGGACCGTTTGCGCAGGATCTCTGCGAACATTTCATCCGTAGGTGTCACACCCACGCGCGCGTCGATCATGAACAGGCAAACATCAGCCATGTCCACGGCACGTTCCGTCAGACGGCGCATCCGCCCCTGAAGGCTGTCATCCGTCGCGTCCTCAAGACCCGCCGTATCAATCACTGTAAAGCGCAGATCGCCCAGACGCCCTTCGCCTTCGCGCAGGTCACGCGTCACGCCGGGCTGGTCGTCGACAAGGGCCAGACGTTTGCCCACAAGGCGGTTGAACAGGGTGGATTTGCCCACATTCGGGCGCCCCACGATGGCGAGGGTCAGCGACATGATACTCAACTTTCAAGACTCAAGAAGCGCCCTTTAGCGCATCTTGCCGTCAACGGAAAGCGTGTAGATCCCCCTTGGAGGAAACGACATACAGCGTTTGCCCGGCGACAACCGGAGCCGTAGTTGCACCTCCGGGAACTTCGACCTGGTGAACCAGTGCCCCGTTAACCGGATTGAAGAAGCGCAGATAACCATCATTGGATGCAATCACAATACGGCCTCCGGCCAGGATCGGACCGTAATGTGCAAAGATCGGTCCACGGCGGCCTCGCTTGTCCTTGACAAAGCTTGGCAGATCCTGCGCCCAGATGACCGAGCCATCGGCCGCATTCAAGCGCACCAGCTGACTGCGGTCACTGATCAGGAAGATGCTGTTGCCTGCGGGCCAGACAGTATCAACCGCTCCTTCATCGGCGGTCCAGCGGCGTTCACCGGTGGCAGCGTCAAAGGCAACGGTCCGGCCAGAATGGTTGCCGATATAGATTGTGTTTCCGACAACCATCGGACTGCCGGTCACGTCAACGATCTGCGCAGCGGCCCGTCCCCGCCGCCCGCCTGCGACGGACGCATTCCAGCGACGGATGCCCCCACGGCGGAAGGTGGCCGCAACATCGCCGGACCCGAATGCAAACACAGCCAGGTCCGAGGCAATCACCGGTGCCGGTGCGCCCAGAACGTTGCCGACGCTGGGCGTGCCTTCGATTTGCCAGGCGATACGCCCATCCTTGGTGTTGATGGTCCACCCGGTCTCGTCCCCCGCAACCAGGTACAACAACCCGTCATTGACCATCGGAGAGCCGCTTCCGGTTGCGTCCAATCGCTTCTGCCACCGCACGGCGCCCGTTTTTGCATCCAATGCGGTCAATCGCCCGAACCCGGAGGACACATAGAGAACGCCGTTCGAATACGCCATGCCGCCACCGGTGGCGTCTGCATCACCGTCGCTTGGCGGAACCAGATCGGTATCCCAGGCCAACTGGCCCTGCGGCGTGACCGCTGACACCGTCGCCCCCGCATCCAGTGTATAGATCAACCCGCCCGCAACCACCGGTTCGGCGGTGATACGTTGCTTGCGCGAGTCGCCCTGCCCGATCGACACAGACCAGACCCGCTGTGGCGTGCCACGCAGTGCTGCGTTCGAGGTTCGGTAAGCAGCCGTACCAGGGCTTTGCGGCCAGCTGGCATTCGCTTTTTGAGCTGGCAGGCTGATGGGCTGAGAGCCGCTTTTTTCCACTGTTTCCAGATCAGACGCCGGACGGATGTCTTCACGTTCTCCGGGCAAAATCGCTTCGGGAGGTTCACAGGCGGTCAATGCGGTCAAAGCCAGTGCCGCAACCGGCAATCCCGCGCGGGAAATTAGTCTTGTTACCATGGTGTTCCGAACTCGCCTGTCATTAAGTCTTTTGTCCCGCCTGGTCAGCCCTGTTGCGCCACCAATGGCTCGGGTTCGCCGCCCAACGCAACTATCAGCTGGGCCGCACGCTGTTGCAGATCAATACCGACCTCGGCGTCCTGACGCAGCGCCTGCAAGCGGTCCAGTGCCGCATCGACATTGCCCTCGGACACGTCGATCAGGGCCAGTTGCTCTTCGGCCAGCAGTCGAAGGGGCGCACCCGGCGCTGCCAGCGCTTCGAACTGCTGTCGACGGTCGGCGGCGGGCAAGGTGTCGTTTTGCAACAAAAGCGCCTTGAAGCTTGCGATCGCACGATAGATCTCGGGCAAATCCCCCTGCACGGCAACCGCGTTCAGACTGTTGACCGCCTCTTCGCGCGATCCCGCTTCAAGCTGAGACGCAGACAGCAGCATGTTCAGAACAGCATTCCCGCCCGGCGACTGCGCCTCGATTTCCCGCAAACCGGCTGCCCGTGCATCAGAATCGTTTTCCGACAGGGCCGCAAGAATCGAGTCACCCAGATCCTGCGCCTGGGCCGTATCGCGGGATTTGCGGTATTCATTGAATGCCGCCCCGCCAACAATCAGCGCGACCGCCGCCACACCAACCCAGCCCCAACGGCGCAGCAGCAGATACATCCGGTCACGGCGTACCTCTTCCGTGACCTCATCAATGAAACTGTCGGTGTCGCTCATTCCTGCCCCCTGGGCTGTGTGTCTTGCATAAGTGCGCCATGTCATACCCCGCCACCAACGCCAAGCCAAGGGTTCGATTTTGCGCATTTTCACCGCTTGGCTTCTCTCTTGCGAAAAAAACTAAACCGAACTATTCAGTTTAGTGTAGAAATTACACAGCCGACGCCCCATTTCATACCAAGACGGCCCGCTTTCGTTGGCACCGAATTCTAGGAGAAACACTGAATGCGTTTGATTTCTTTCATCAACGCCCTTCTGGTTATTATTGCGTTGTATTTTCTTGTTTTTGAGCGCGACTCTTTGTTTGCTTTCGCCGGGCGTGGCGAAGCGGAAGAAGCGGCGCAGACCGAAGCCGCCGAATCCGACGAAACCGATATTGATGCCGTTGGCGTGGTCGCCCTGCGTTCGCAGGCGCGCGAAATTGACAGTGCGGTTCTGCTGCGAGGACAAACCAAGGCGAACCGGCAGGTCGAGGTTCTGTCTGAAACCACGTCCACGGTCATCTCGGAACCCAAGCGCAAAGGTGCCTTTGTCGAGGCCGGGGATGTTCTGTGTGAACTCGACCCCGGCACGCGCCCAGCGCAACTGGCCGAGGCGCTGGCCGGAAAACTCGAAGCCGAAAGCCGCATTCCCGAGGCTGAAGCCCGCTTGCAAGAGGCGCATGCCCGTGTGGCCGAGGCCGAAATCAATCTGACGGCTTCGCGCAAACTGGCGGAAACCGGGTTTGCTTCGGAAACCCGCCGGATTTCCAGCGAGGCTGCGATGAGCGCCGCCAAAGCAGGTGTAAAATCCGCCGAAGCCGAGCTGGAGGCGACCCGGGCCGGAATCGAAGCCGCCGCAGCGGCTGTCGAAGCCGCGCAGCGAGAGGTTGGCCGCCTGACCATCAAAGCCCCATTCAAGGGTCTGCTGGAAAGCGACACCGCCGAATTGGGCAGCCTGATGCAGCCCGGGTCCCTGTGCGCGACTGTAATTCAGCTCGATCCGATCAAACTGGTCGGGTATGTTCCGGAAACCGAGGTCAACCGTGTTCAGGTGGGGTCCGAGGCGTCGGCAACACTGGTCACCGGTCGGCAGCTTGGCGGCCGTGTCACCTTTCTTAGCCGCTCGGCGGATGAGACAACACGCACCTTCGAAGTTGAAATCACGGTTCCGAACCCGGATCTGACCATTCGCGACGGTCAGACCGCGACCATTCGCATCGCGGCAGAGGGCACCAAGGCGCACCTGCTGCCTCAATCCGCACTGACCCTGAGCAACGAAGGTCAATTGGGTGTCCGTACGGTCGGTACCGGCAATGTCGTCGATTTCATGCCCGTCCGCATTCTGCGTGACACGACAGAGGGCGTGTGGATCGACGGCCTTCCCGAAACGACGGATATTATTGTTGTCGGTCAGGAATTCGTGACACGCGGTGTAACTGTTGCGCCGACCTATCGGGAAGCATCCCAATGACCGGCGTTGTCGCATGGGCTGCTGATCGGGCCCGAATGGTATTGGCATTTATCGCCATCTCGCTCGTTATAGGCGGGTTTGCCTATGTCTCGCTTCCAAAAGAAGGCGAGCCAGATATCGAAATCCCCGCCCTGTTTGTATCAGTGCAGTTTCCCGGGATTTCCGCGGAGGATTCTGAAAACCTGCTGATCAAGCCGATGGAGACCGAACTGGCGGATCTCGACGGGCTCAAGGAAATGACCTCGACCGCTGCCGAAAACTATGCAGGGGTCGCGCTCGAATTTGACTTCGGTTGGGATAAAACCGCGATCATGGCGGATGTGCGTGACGCGATGAACACAGCTCAGGCGGACTTCCCCGAAGGCGCAGAACAGTATTCCCTGACCGAGATCAACTTTTCCGAATTCCCAATCGTCATCGTGAACCTGACCGGTTCCGTTCCCGAACGTACGATGGCCCGTGTCGCCAAGGATCTGCAGGACGATCTTGAGGCTCTGGATTCCGTTCTCGAAGCCGGCATCGCAGGCAATCGCGACGAGATGCTCGAGGTCGTGATCGACCCGCTTCGGCTCGAGGCGTACAACGTGACGGCGGACGAGCTGATCAACGTGGTGCGAAACAACAACCAGTTGATTGCGGCCGGTGAAGTTGAAACCGCGCAAGGCACCTTCTCGGTCAAGATACCGTCGTCGTTTAAAACCGCACAGGATGTTTACGGCCTGCCCATCAAGGTCAACGGGGATCGGGTCGTAACCTTGGGGGAACTGGCGCAGATCAATTACACTTTTGAAGACCGTGAAGGCACGGCCCGTTTCAACGGTGAATCGACCGTTGCGCTGCAGGTGGTCAAACGCAAGGGATATAACCTGATCGACACTGTCGCTCAGGTGAAGGAGACCATCGCCCATGCAAAGACCAAATGGCCGCCCGAGCTTCAGGCGGCGGTTGACCTGGGTACATCGAACGACCAGAGCCGCATCGTCGGCTCGATGGTCAGCCAGCTTGAAGGCTCGGTTCTGACTGCAATCGCGCTGGTGATGATCGTGGTTCTTGCCTCGCTGGGCACGCGGGCCGCCCTGCTGGTCGGATTTGCGATCCCGACCTCGTTCCTGCTGTGTTTTGCGTTTCTTGCCGTCATGGGCATCAGCATTTCCAACATCGTGATGTTCGGCCTCATCCTCGCTGTGGGGATGCTGGTGGATGGCGCCATCGTGGTTGTGGAATACGCCGACAAACGTATCAAGGAAGGCGTCGGCCCGATGCATGCTTATGTCGAGGCCGCCCAGCGCATGTTCTGGCCCATCGTGTCCTCGACCGCGACGACGCTCTGTGCGTTCCTGCCCATGTTGTTCTGGCCCGGTATTCCTGGTGAGTTCATGGGAATGCTGCCGGTCACGCTGATCTTCGTTCTGTCGGCTTCACTGATCGTGGCGCTGATCTATCTGCCTGTCATGGGCGGTGTTTCCGGTCGGCTAAGCCGCATCTTCGACCGGTCCTCGACCTGGTTGCGGGCCCGCACGCCATGGTGGGTACGGGTGTTGATGGTGCCGCCGTCGCTGTACATGATCTTTCTGGGCGCGATGCAGGTTCTGAACCCCAACTACCTGCTGCCCGGGGGCTCGATCGCCGGCGCCCTGCTGTTCCTGTTCGGGGCGTTTGCCGGGTCCGTAACCCTGAGCGCGGCCAAAATTGAACGCGCCGAAGAGGACCACGTTCATACAGCGGACGAACACACTCCGTTTGGCCATGTGATCCGGTTCCTGGTCGGCAACCCGATCATGCCTATTGTCTCTCTGTTGGTCGTTTTCTCTGCGGTGTATTTCGTGACATTCGTCTGGTTCCCCCAGGAATCCCGTGGCGTTGAATTCTTCGTGGAAAGCGAACCTGAACAGGCCACCGCATATGTGCGTGCTCGCGGAAACCTTTCCCTGGCTGAAAAAGACGCGATGGTTCTTGCCGCCGAAGAGATCATCGGATCTCATCCCGCGGTCATCAATGTCTTTGCCTTTGCCGGCGAAGGTGGCCTGAACCAGAATAACGGTGGCGCTCAGGCGCCCGCCGATACAGTGGGCCGGGTTCAGTTCGAAATCATCCCGTGGGAAGATCGTCCCAACATCTCGGAATCCGCTCTGTGGGGCCTGTTCGAGCGGCACTTCGTGGCGCCCGAATATGACGGCGACTTCGTGATTGATGAACTGAATGCCCAACTTGCAACGATCCCCGGTATCATCGTCGAGATTCTGCCCTTGGAGCAAGGCCCTGCTTCAGCCAAGCCTGTGCATCTGCGCATCAAGGGTGACGGGTGGGAAGACCTGACCTCGGCAGCGATCACCGCCCGCGAGGTTTTCGACACCACGCCGGGCCTGATCAAGACCGAAGACACCCTGCCCCTGCCCGGCATCGACTGGCAGATTGACGTGGATGTCGCCAAGGCCGGTCGGTTCGGAGCCGACGTGGCAACCGTCGGCGCCATGGTCCAGTTGGTCACGCGCGGCATATTGCTGGGCGAGATGCGCCCGGACAGCAATGATGAAGAGATCGAGATTCGCGTTCGCCTGCCCGAAGAAGACCGCGTTTTGTCGACACTGGATACACTCAAGGTTCGTACCCCGGACGGTTTGGTGCCGTTGTCGAACTTCGTAACGCGCAAACCCGTGGCCAAGCTGGCCGAAATCAACCGCGTCGACCAGCAGCGATACTACGACGTCAAAGCGGATGTCGAACCGGGGCTGAGCAAGGTCGTGACCGAAGGCCCCGATGGAAAACAGGTGCGGCTGGCCGTCATGCGTGAAGTGACGGAAGGCTACACACCGACCGGCACCGTTCTGAATGGTACGGGTGGAAAGTCATATGAACTGGTGCAACTGACCGGCGCAGAAAGTGTCGACCAGCTGCGCAGCGCAATCGAAGACGGGGACGCTCAGTTTGCGCTGATCAACCCGAACGAGCGTATTGCGGTGCTGACGGAGTGGCTGGAAACCGACCCGTTTGCCAACGCGATCAGCTGGGAATGGACCGGTGATCAGGAAGAACAGGAAGAATCCGGCGCCTTCCTGGTGAACGCGTTCATGGGCGCCCTGGGGCTGATGTTCGTGATCCTGCTGGCGCAGTTCAACTCGTTCTACAATTCGGTGCTCGTGCTGCTGGCAGTGGTTCTGTCCACCACCGGGGTTCTGATCGGCATGATCGTGATGGAACAGCCCTTCTCGATCATCATGACCGGGACCGGCATCGTGGCCCTGGCCGGTATCGTGGTGAACAACAATATCGTTCTGATCGACACCTATCAGGAATACAGCAGCTATATGCCGAGGATCGAGGCGATCATCCGCACTGCGGAGTCCCGTATCCGCCCTGTGCTGCTGACCACGCTGACAACGATGGCCGGTCTGACGCCGATGATGTTCGGCCTATCGCTGGACTTCATCAATGGCGGCTATTCCATCGACAGCCCCACCGCACTGTGGTGGAAACAGCTGGCCACGGCGGTGGTCTTTGGCCTGGGCATTGCAACTGTCCTGACGCTGATCGTGACGCCATCGCTTCTGGCCTTGCGGGTCTGGGTGACAACCTATGCGATTTGGCTCAGCCGAGTTCTGGCCCGTGTAACGGCAGGCCGGTCCAGCCAGATCGCGCAGGACATGGCGATAGGGCGCTCTGCCCGGCAGATGCAGGCCACTGAAATTGTGTGGGAGGACGACTCGCGTTTTGAAGGATCAGAACAGGACAGTCGATCAGATCAGTCTGGTCGCCCCTCTGGCCCGCCGCTGAAAGCTGCTGAATAAAGGAAGAGGACCGGTATTCCCGGTCCTTTTTCATTTGGCCATCATCACAACCGGGACCACGTCTGATGCGCGCAAATCGCGTGTTCACATCCTTTAACCAGCAGCTTGTCCCCCTGCAACGTCATCTGTGGCACCGCATCCACGTTGATCAACGGGACCCAGAATTCGCCGCCGCCGTATTTTCCACCGCCTTCACCGGCCACGTCCCAGAACAGTTTCTTGCCGATATTCGGGGTTTGGACTTCTTTGCCTGAAGCGTCATAGGCCGAAAGGATCCGACCGCAGAACTTGTCCCCACACGCCGTGATTTTGATGTGCGAAATCAGGTTCTTGCGGTCAGGTTCAGTCTTCCAGACACCCACGATGGGATCTGCCACCACAATAACGGGCAAACAAATCGCGATCACAATAGACGATAGTCGTGATTTCAGCCGCTTCATCATGACAGGCACCCTCCTGGTTTAGTGTATTTTACCCTGTTTCGCTCCAAGTTTGGATCTTCAGGCCGCCTCCCCGTCCGATTGCTGCCGGTTCCACAATTGGGCATACCGCCCCGACCGCGCCAGCAACTCGTCATGCGTGCCCTGTTCGATGACCTCGCCCGCTTCCAGAACCACGATCCGGTCCGCTTCGGCAATGGTGCTGAGGCGATGGGCAATGGTGATAACCGTACGACCCTCTCCCGCGCGCGCCAGCGCATCCTTGATGTCCTGCTCGGTATCCGTGTCCAGGGCCGAGGTCGCCTCGTCCAGCAACAGGATCGGCGGGTTCTTGAGCAAAGTCCGCGCGATGCCGACTCTTTGTTTTTCACCACCTGACAGTTTGAGCCCCCGTTCACCGACCATAGTGTCGTAGCCTTCGGGCAGCGAGGTTATGAAATCGTGAATTTGCGCAGCTCGGGCGGCGGCCTCGACCTCCTCCGGGGTGGCGTCGTCACGGCCATAGGCAATGTTGTACCGGATGCTGTCGTTGAACAGTACTGTGTCCTGCGGCACAACGCCGATGGCCGCGTGCAGGCTGGACTGCGTCACATCCCGCACATCCTGCCCGTCGATCTTCAAGGCTCCTTTGGTCACATCGTAGAACCGGAACAGCAGCCGCCCGATGGTTGATTTGCCAGAACCGGTTGCCCCGACGATGGCCACGGTCTGCCCGGCAGGAACGGTCAACGAAACACCTTTGAGGATCTCTCTTTCAGGGTCATAGCCGAAATGCACGTCGTCCAGCGTGACTTCGCCGCCATTCACCTTGAGGTTGGGCGCACAGGGTTTGTCGGTGACCTCGGCGGGCTGTTCAAGCAGATCGAACATCTGGCCCATATCGACCAACGATTGCCGGATTTCCCGATAGACCGTCCCCAGAAAATTCAGGGGTACAGTGATCTGGATCATGTAGGCGTTGACCATGACAAAGTCGCCCACTGTCAGGTTCCCGCTCTGAACCCCGATTGCAGCCAAAACCATCACACCGATCAAACCACAGGTGATCAGGAATGACTGGCCAAAATTCAGAAATGCCAGCGAATAAGCCGTTTTCAACGCCGCCCCGGCATAGGCTTTCATCGACACATCATATCGTTCAACTTCGCGGGCTTCGGCATTGAAATACTTGACGGTTTCGAAATTCAGCAGGCTGTCGATGGCGCGCTGATTGGCTTCGGTGTCCTGATCGTTCATCTCGCGCCGAAGCTTCACCCGCCATTCGGTCACGGCAAATGTAAACCAGATATACAGGCCGATTGTGACGGCGACGACCACCAGATACCAGACATCGAACAGCCACATCAGGATGATCGCCACCAGCAGCAGTTCCAGGATCAGCGGCCCGATCGAGAACAGCAGAAAGCGCAACAGGAACTCGACGCCCTTGACACCCCGCTCGATGATGCGGCTCAGCCCTCCGGTACGGCGGGACACGTGGTAACGCATCGAGAGGTTGTGAATATGCCGAAAGGTCTCAAGCGCCAACGCCCGCAGGGCCCTTTGCCCTACGGGCGCAAAGGCCGCATCCCGCAGTTGTTGGAAACCCACGGTCAGCATCCGCGCCACGCCATAGGCAACCGTCAGCCCGACCGCGCCCAGCGCCACCGGCGGCACGCCTTCACCTGCCAGGGCGTCAACGGCACCTTTGTAAAGGATCGGCGTATAGACCGCGATCAGCTTGGCCAGAACCAGCATGACCATGGCAATCACCACGCGGCGCTTTACCCATGGCTCATCCTGTGGCCAAAGATAGGGTGCCACTTTGCGGATCGTGCGCCAGCCCGAGCTTCGTTCGTCGCGCGGCGCCGTATCGTCCGGGGTCATAGTAGGTGTTCGTCTCATCACGTACCTTAACTGCGGTCAGAGATTGACCCCGGCCCGCTTGGGCCAAAGGCGATGCTTATTCAGGTATGGTGAAGACCTGCCCCGGATAGATCAGATCCGGATCGCGGATCAGGTCGCGATTGGCCTCGAACAGCCGTACATACAGGACCCCATCGCCAAACCGATCGCGCGAGATGGCCCACAGCGTGTCGCCCCGTTGAACCGTAACCGAACGGATTGCAGCTGCTTCGCCCTGCGCGTTGGCTTGGCTGGCCGCCACGGCGGCATCCAGCACTTCAACCGGCTCTCGCTTGAACGGCGTTTCGACCCGGCTCAGCACCGTCCCGTCCGTATTCACCGCGTCCACGCGCAGCGTGTAGACACCCGGATCAATCCCCTCCAGATCGCTGCGCCAGGATCCATCCTCTTTCGGGTCGAGATCGGCAACCAGACGATTGTTCAGGTACAGTCGAACGGCTGCACCGTCCTGCACACGTCCTGTAAACTGAACATTGCCGGTATCAGAATATCCGATGGTATCCAGTGCGATCTGATCGGGGGGCGTATCCCGCACCACAGGCGGCTGCACCAGTTCAACCCCTTCTTCGCCGGACCGCAGCACCGCAATCTGCTGATCCGGTTCGGGTGTCTGTGTCGGCAAGTCGGCGGTTTGCGTTTCCTCGGCTTCCGGCACTGTGCTTTCGGTTCCGGTCACGTCAGCTTTTGGCGCTGGAACTTCGGTCGTCGTTTCGGGCTCGACATCTGCATCGGCCGTCGCGATCGTGGCGTCTTCGGCATCGGCCGGCGTGTCCGGATCGGATGCCGGCGATTCTTCAGGTACAGGCGCTTCTTCGACCGGCTTTGGCAATGCCGCAATTAGATAGTCGTCGGACTGTGTGATCCGTTCGCCATCCTTGCTTTGCAGGACCAACCCCTGAGCCGCATCGCTGAACGGGATCGAAACGAATTCGGCAAACTGGCCGCTGCCGTCCACGGTAAAGCTGTGCAGGGGTTCGCCGTTCAGCAGCACCTCGATCCGGCTGCCGGGCTCGGCATCGCCGGACAACAGCGCCGTGCCATCTGGCTCAACAAATATCTGATCCAGCGCCGGAGGGGCCGCTGGCTGGGGCGCGGTATCATCCGTCTTGGCAACGGCAGTATCTGCGTCAGAGGCGTCGGCCGTTTCACTTGTGTCCTCGGCAGGCTCGGTCGAGGGCCCTTCATCCGCAGGAGCCGCCTGTTCAGCCACTTCCGGTTTCGAAACCTGCGCATCCTGCCCTACAGGTTCCGGGGCTACGGCAGAGGCGGTTTCCTGCGGAGTGCTCGGCTCGGGCGTTTTGGTGAAGACGCCGGACAGATACAATCCACCCGCGCCCAATATCGCAACAAGACCCGCAATCACCCCCCAGATGAAATTGCCCGAGCTTCCGTTTCCCGATTTGGCGTCCATTATTTTCCTTTCACTCCGACGGGCAAAAGCTTTGCGTTGAAAAGCTTTCCGACGGACAGTTGAGCCAATCTATCAATCCCGCTATCACGGGTCAAAACCCCTGACACAACCCCGGAGCCCCTCTTTGATGTCTCAGAAATCAGTCTGTGTGTACTGCGGGTCACGCAATGGAGCCGAGAAGGCTTATTCTGAAACTGCACGGCAGTTCGGCAGCCTGCTGGCGCAGGAAGGCTGGCGGCTGGTCTACGGAGCCGGAGATGTCGGTTTGATGGGTGAAGTGGCCCGCGCCGCGCAGAATGCCGGTGGTGAAACTTTCGGCGTCATTCCGGTGCATCTGGTCAAGCGCGAGGTCGGAAAAACGGATCTGACCCATTTCGTGATCACCGAGACAATGCACGAGCGCAAGAAGGTCATGATCATGAACGCCGACGCCGTCGTGGTTCTGCCAGGCGGTCCGGGGTCGCTGGACGAGCTGTTCGAAGCGCTGACATGGCGCCAGCTTGGCCTGCATGACAAGCCAATCGTCGTGGTCAATGTGAACGGCTATTGGGACGCGTTGCACACATTGTTGGATCAGGTGATCGGGCAAGGCTTTGCCGACACGTCTTTGGCGGATTTCATCACCTGGGTCGAAGACGCCGATACTGCCATGATCGCCCTGCGTGACACGCTGACCTGAGGATGGGAAACCGTGCGGGCGGTTGAACCGCCCGCCGTATTGATCAGGCCAGTCTGGCTTTGGGTTGCAGACTGTGGCGCACCACCTGTTCGACCTTGTGCAAAGGATGATTGGTCAGGGTCTTGTTGACCTCGGCCACGACCTTTCCCAGCACCTCGCTGTGCAACCGACGCCGCAACAGGCCCAGAACATGAGGGCTGGCCACCAGAACCAGCCTGTCATAAGCGCCTTTCAGCCCCTTGCGATTCAACAGGTTCGCCAGATCCTGCACGAACAGAGATTTTGCGTGCGCCTTCCACGTGGGTTCTTCAATTGCCGATTTCTGTTTTGGTCCGCCGTCGTTGCGACGACCTGCGCGGTCCGTCGGTTTTCCGGTCGGGCCGTCTTGTTCTTCGACAGCGACGACGACAAGGTTGGGATCGTCGGCGTCGGTGATATTCTCCATCACCAGCGCTTTCTCTCCATCTGCAACAATAACCCAAGTTCCCTGTGTAAGTGCGACCATTGCGATCTCCTGATTAGGTTGTGTTCTGGGTATCCCTCGACCTGCCGGACATGCGGGGTTGTTGACGCACGAACAGTGCGCAGCCCGATCATGGTTTGAATTGATATGCAGTTTCTCCCTCCGCCCTACAGAGATGTGTACTGGAAAACAGCAAACAAGATACCGTCATGCGGAAAGGGCGCGTATCGGCGGGTTTTCACCGGCTGGTCATCAACCCTTTAGGCGGACATCTCGACAACCGTGATTTCGGGCGTCACGCCCAGACGAACCGGCAGGATCGAACAGCCGATACCGCCCGAAACGACCAGATCGCGCCCATTTTCGCGTACATGGCCATAGGCATAGCGATTGCCGAATTTCGATGGCACCACAGGCGACCAGCCGAACAGGCGCACCTGGCCACCATGTGTGTGCCCTGAAAGCGTCAAGGCCACCCGCCCGGGCACTGTGGGAAACACATCGGGCTCATGCGCCATCATCACAACCGGAGCGTCATCGGTGATCTGCGCCAGAGTACCTTCCAGATCGTCCAATCCTTGCGGCTTGCCGTTGCGCCAGATCGCCAGCTGATCCTCGAGCCCGGCCAGCCAGATGCCCTGAGCTTCGAGTTTGATCGCGGCATTGGACAACACCGAAATGCCGTTCTGTTCCAGAATTTCGGCATAGCGATTGGGCCCGGACCCGCGCCGCTGAGCCGACCTGTCATCCCACCAGTCGTGATTGCCCAGAACGGCAAAGACACCATTCTTCGCCTCAAGCCCAGCAAGCACAGGGGCCAGGTCCTGCATCTTGACCGTGTCCGAGACACCTTTGTGGCTTGCAAAGAAATCACCCAACAGCAGGATCACGTCCGGAGCCAGCGCATTGGTTCTGCGGACCACCTGCTTTACGCGGTTCAGGCCGACATAGGGCTCGCCCACATGCATATCGGACAGTACGGCGATTCTGAGCGGCGGCGCTGTCCAGTCGTCCCGCTGAATGCGCCATTTGCGCACGCGCAACCGAACCGCGGGTTCAATGATGAACCCGTAGGCGGCCGTGACAAGGCCTGCCAGCGTCACCGCAAGCAGGCCCTTTATAAACCGACGTCGGTTCAATACGTTACATCCGCGATGCGACGTTTTCCCAGTTCACCAGATTGTCGAGGAAGTTCGACAGGTAGGCCGGGCGCTTGTTGCGGAAATCGATGTAGTAGGAGTGCTCCCAAACGTCGCAACCCAGCAGCGCGGTTTGACCAAAGCACAGTGGGTTCACGCCATTCTCGGTCTTGGTGACGGCCAGCGAGCCATCGGCGTTCTTGACCAGCCACGCCCAGCCCGAACCGAACTGACCCGCACCGGCGGCACTGAATTGCGACTTGAATTCATCTACCGAACCGAAGCTTTCGGTCAGCGCCTTTTCCAGCTCGCCCGGCAACTTGGACTCGCCCGGCCCCATCATTTCCCAGAACTGGTTGTGGTTCCACAACTGGCTGATGTTGTTGAAGATACCGTTTTGTGCCACGGCGTTTGCGTCGTAAGTACCAACGATGATCTCTTCCAGCGACTTGCCGTCCCATTCGGTGCCGGCGATCAGCTTGTTGCCGTTGTCGACATAGGCCTTGTGGTGCAGGTCGTGGTGATATTCCAACGTTTCCGCGGACATACCCTTGGCTGCCAGCGCGTCATGTGCATAAGGAAGATCAGGAAGTTCAAAAGCCATGTCGGCCCCCTGTTTAAATGTAAGTTGCGGTTCCCAAGGTTAAATGCTTTGGCAGCCGCCGCAGGTCAAGGGGCGTGACAAGAAAACCCGGAGGCAGGCGATGCTGACACAGGCGCGCAAGATGTTCTATCGCGCCCGCGGATATTATGCGGGCAATCTGAACGGCGAGCCGTTTCGTCTGGACCCGTACCATTCGAAATTCTGGCGCAAAGCCGCTGCGGGCGCTTGGGAACCTGAAACATTTGCAGTTCTTGACCGGTTCCTGTCTCCGCAAAGCGACTATCTGGACATCGGCGCGTGGATTGGCCCGACGGTGCTGTACGGTGCGCGAAGGGCACGGCATGTCTGGTGTTTTGAGCCTGACCCGACCGCGTTTCGGCATCTGGCATGGAATCTTGATCTGAACGGCATTCAGAACGTTTCGGCATTCGGGGTCGCCCTGTCAGATCGATTTGGCGTGGCACGCATGGCCTCTGTGCGCGGTGAACCCGGGGATTCCACCAGTTCGCTTCTGCACGACGGGGCGCATGGGTCTGACACGCTGACGATCGCCTGGGACCAATTCGAAAAAACAAACGACCTGTCACGGGTTTCGCTGGTCAAAATGGACATCGAGGGTGCGGAATTCATTGTTGCCCCCACTTTGTCCGCGTGGCTGAAGGAACGCCGCCCCGCCCTTCTTCTGTCTCTTCACGCACCTCTGCTTCCGGAAGACCAAAGGCACGAACGTGTCAGTGCGCTGATGGATGAACTGGGTTATTACGCAAAGCTGTCGGATGACAAGGCGCAGCCTGTAAAGACTTCGGACTTGCTGACCGAAGACGGCCTGAACCGTTTTCACACCGTTCTCTTGCATGGGTAGAACGTCTGGCGTTTTTTTCTTCGTTCACGCGAGGTCCCGCTTGCGGCATTGAGGTGTATCAGTTTGAGTGCACTTACAAAGAATCATACCCAAGTGGATAAAATGAAAAGACTTTTACCGATTGCAGTCGCCGCATTGCTTGCACAAACCGCTGCGGCAGAAACGGTTACCTATCATTGCAAGATGACCAAACAGGACGCCCATGGCTGGATTGCGCCAGAGTATGCGTTCCGGATCGACCCCGCCGCAGCTTCGGCGATGGCCGCAACGTCGTATCAGGATTGGGCCAAGGCAAAATTCAAAGACCGCGGCGCCAAGGGATATCGTATTATCTGGAATCTCGATCAAAAAATGGTTGCCGGCGGCAATGTCCGCGTTCGATATCAGGCGAACCTGAAAACAACCGACAATACGGTCGCCGTCCGCATGGCATTCGTTCAGGGAAATTTCGCGAACAAACCTTTCGGAGTCGGGACCTGTTCGACAGTCAAGTAAGAAAAAGCCCCGGATGAACCGGGGCTTTTTTGTTCAGTAGACCCCGACTTCACTGCCGGGCTGTGCTGCCACCTTGAGCAGTTTGAACACGTAATCCGCAGCGGAACGGAAGCAGACCACGCGGAAGGTCTGTTCATCATCCATCCAGAAAGCACCAGCCACCTGCGCCAGACGCGTGCGACGGATCTGGCCAGGCTGGAATGCATCCGCCGACAGATCGACAGGTGCGACCTTGCCCAGCACCTCTCTTGCGCTGGCACCAGAGACGCTGAAGACGGCGCGGGCATCCGAGACGTTGACCGCCAAAGCATGGGTGCCACTCAGGGCACCGACCATGTTGGCCAGTTTGGCTTCGACCTCGGCATAAGGCACCAGAACCAGCAACTCGTCTGTCGACATCCAAGCCACGCCGGTATCGCCAGTCACAAGCACCTGGCGCTGACCCGGCAGTTTCTGACCGGTTGCATCCTTGACGGCCTTGGCCAGCACCTTGTCGGACAGGTCGCCGCGCAGGGTTATCATGCCTTGCAGGCCGCATTCCTGGACCTTGGCGATGCCGTCATAGCTGGCGTGGTTCAATGCGCTGATGGGTTCAGACATTCTGCTTCTCCCCGTCCTTGTCATAAAAGATCGGGTCCACGATCTTGGCTTTGTAGGTTTTGCCGTCCGTGCCCGGGAACTCGACGATCTCGCCCATGCGGTCGGGGCCGTGTTTGATCAGCCCCATGGCGATGCCTTTGCCCAGATTGGCCGAGTAATATGTCGACGTCACACGGCCGATCATGTTGCGCTGACCGTTGGCGTTGACGCCCTCGCCCACCGCGTAAGCACCATCAGGCAGAACCGATCCGTCCACAGTCTCGAGACCGACCAGTTTCCAACGCTCAGGACCCGCCATGTGGCTGCGGGAATGAGCGCGTTTGCCCAGATAATCCTCTTTCTTCTTGGACAGCGCCCAGTGCAGCCCCAGATCCTGCGGGATCACGGTGCCGTCGGTCTCGTCCCCGATCATGATAAAGCCCTTCTCGGCCCGCAGGATGTGCAGACATTCGGTTCCGTAAGGCATGACGCCGAACTCTTTGCCTGCCTCCATCAAGGCATCCCAGAACGCCTGACCCTGGCTGGCCGGAACGGCGATTTCATAAGACAGCTCGCCTGAGAACGAAATGCGGTAGGCCCGGCAATCGAAGCCTCCGATCTTGCCATCGCGCCATTCCATGAAGGGCAGCGCCTCTTTGCTGACATCCATGCCGCCCAGCTTCTCCAGCACTTTGCGGGCGTTGGGGCCCACCACGGCGACCTGCGCGTATTGCTCGGTCACGTTGGCGACATAGACTTTCCAGTCCCACCATTCGGTCTGAAGCCATTCTTCCATTTGACCATGGATACGCTCGGCCCCGCCGGTGGTGGTGTGGCACAGCCACGTGTCCTCGTCGATGCGGGCGACAACGCCGTCGTCGATCAGGAAGCCGTTTTCCGAACACATCAGGCCATAGCGGCATTTGCCGACCTTCAGCGTGGACATCATGTTGGTGTACATCATGTCCAGGAACTTGCCGGCATCCGGGCCTTTGACGATCAGCTTGCCCAGCGTCGAGGCATCCAGCAGGCCAAGGTTCTCGCGGGTGTTCTTGACCTCGCGATTGACCGCGTCATGCACGGATTCGCCGGGGCGGACATAGGCATAGGCCCGGCGCCAGTGACCGACCGGCTCCCAGTCGGCGCCGTTCCTGTCGTGCCAGTTGTGCATCGGTGTCCGACGGATCGGCTGAAAGACCTCACCGCGGGCCTCACCGCCGATCGCACCCATCGAGATAGGCGTATAGGGCGGGCGGAAGGTGGTTGTGCCAACCTTGGGAATTTCGGATTCCAGCGCATCAGCAAGGATCGCCAATCCGTTGATGTTGCTCAATTTACCCTGATCTGTCGCCATGCCCAGCGTTGTATAGCGCTTGGTGTGTTCGACGCTTTCATACCCTTCGCGCGCGGCCAGTTGGACGTCAGAAACCTTGACGTCGTTCTGGAAATCCAGCCAGGATTTCATGCGCAATTGGACTTCTGCATTTGCCGGCATCAGCCAGACTGCTTCCATCGGCGCTTCGGCGGTTGTTTCCCCTGCGGGCGCCTTGGTGTTCTTGGGCTTGAAGCCAGCCGCCTTGGCGGCCGCCTTACCGGCCGCATGGGCGTCTGTCAGAACATCTTGCAACGCCAGAGGACCGTTGGACGCGCCAGCAGCAACAACGAACCCTTTGCCGTCGGCCCCCAGCGGCGGACGCTGAGGATCCGGCCGGAAATGCGCGTTCGCCTCATCCCAGATCAGCTTGCCCCCGCAATGGGACCACATGTGCACGACCGGAGACCAGCCGCCGGACATGGCGACTGCATCCGCCTCAACCTCTTCACGCGCGCCACCAACGCCTTCCTGGTTGCAGATGGCGACTTTCTTGACGCGCTTGCCGCCCTTGACCTTGGCAATGGCCTTGCCCGGATCAACGCGGATACCCAACTGGCGAGCTTCCTCTGCCAAAGGTCCGGCCGTTGCGCGTGCGTCAACAATGCGCAAAACATCCACACCTGCCTGTTTCAGGATAATCGCGGTGCGGTAAGCGTCATCATTGTTGGTGGCGACGATGACCCGATCGCCCGGAGTAACCCCCCAGTTCACGACATAATCGCGCATGGCCGAAGCCAGCATCACACCCGGAACATCGTTGCCAGCAAAGGACAATGGTCTTTCAATTGCACCCGTTGCAGTTACAATTTGCTTGGCGCGAATACGCCACAAGCGGTGGCGCGGGCCCTGCACGCCCGGCGTGTGGTCCGTCAGGCGTTCGTATCCCAACACATAACCATGGTCGTAAACACCCGCTCCCATGCAACGCGTGCGCATGATGACGTTGTCCATTGTTTCGAGTTCGGAAACCAATTGTTCCACGAACTTATCCACAGGCTCACCATCCACAGTGCCGCCGTCAACCGGAGCGCGACCGCCCCAATGCGCGGTCTGCTCGATCAGCAGGACCTTGGCACCGGATTGTGCCGCCGCCTTGGCCGCCTGCAAACCAGCCACACCGCCGCCGATCACCAGAACATCGGTAAAGGCGTAGAAATGTTCATAGGTGTCGGCATCCCGGTTGTCTTTGTCAGGCGCCTTGCCCAATCCCGCCGACTGCCGGATGAACGGTTCGTAGACGTGTTTCCAGAAAGGTTTGGGGTGGATGAACGTCTTGTAGTAGAAGCCGGCCGGCAGAAACCGGGCAAAGGTCGTGTTCACCGCACCGATATCATATTCAAGGCTTGGCCAATGGTTCTGTGAAATCGCGGTCAAGCCGTTGAACACCTCGGTCGTCGTGGCGCGCTGGTTCGGCTCGAACCGGTTGCCCTGCCCCAGGCCGACAAGCGCGTTCGGCTCTTCCGCGCCGCTGGCGACAACGCCGCGGGGACGGTGGTATTTGAACGACCGGCCAACCATCATCTGGTCATTGGCCAACAGGGCCGAGGCAAGCGTATCCCCCTCATAGCCCTGCATCGAGGTTCCGTTGAAGGTGAATGTGACCTTTTTCGACCGGTCAATCAGCCGGCCTTGTTTTGCGAGACGGGTGCTCATTGTGCGGGCCTTTCGCATGTGGAGGCGTCAAAGCCTCCGGCGGGAGTATTTTTGAAAAGATGAAGCATCAGGAGAACTCTCTCCACGTCCAGCCGGGCCGTTTGGCAGTGATGGCATCCTTGATGTCTTGCGGCGGCTCGGTGACCTGCGCGGAATAGGTGCCGAACACTTCGAGTGTCTGCGTGCAGCGCGCGGCGTGGAACCACTTGCCGCAGCCATTGGCGTGCCGCCAGCGCTCGAAATGAACACCTTTCGGGTTTTCACGCATGAACAGATAGTCGTGGAATTCGTCATCGGACGAGCCCGGACCGAAACGCTTCAGATGCGCTTCGCCGCCGGCGGCCAGTTCGGTTTCTTCGGCGTCTACGCCGCAATAGGGGCAATTCAGGATTAGCATGTTGTCATCCTTTTGGCGGTCAGTCGGCGCGGGGGCCGACCTGAATTCTGTTTTCTGGCACCTTCGGGAATCCCCCTAGTGCGCCACCCCGGCGGCGACGCTTTCGTCGATGAAGCGGCCTTCTTTGAAGCGGTCCATCGAGAAGGCTTCGGTCAGCGGTGAATGGCCTGTCGCCATCAGCTGCGCCATCCCCCAGCCGGAACCCGGAATCGCCTTGAAGCCACCGGTGCCCCAGCCGCCGTTGATAAAGCAGCCCTGCAACGGTGTTTTCGACAGGATGGGCGAGCGGTCACCGGTCATGTCCACGATCCCGCCCCACTGGCGCAGCATCTTCAGGCGCGAAATCATCGGGAAGGTTTCGACCAGCGCCCGCACTGTTTCCTCGATATGATGGAAAGACCCGCGCTGCGTGAAGTTGTTGAACCCGTCGGTGCCACCGCCGATCACCATTTCGCCCTTGTCGGATTGCGACATGTAGCCGTGCACGGTGTTGGCCATCACGACAACATCCATGCAGGGTTTGATGGGCTCGGACACCAGCGCCTGCAAAGCAACGGCTTCCAGCGGCAGGCGGAAGCCCGCCATCTCGGCCAACTGACCCGAATGGCCCGCGACGACGATGCCCAGCTTGTCACAATCGATGGCACCCTTGGTGGTATCGACCCCGACAACGCGACCGTTGTCCGAGCGCACACCGGTGACTTCGCATTGCTGGATGATATCCATCCCCATCGCCGAACAGGCACGCGCATAGCCCCACGCCACCGCATCATGGCGCGCAGTGCCCCCGCGTTCCTGCCAAAGGCCGCCCAGAACCGGATACCGAGGGCCGTCCAGATTGATGATTGGCACCAGTTGCTTCACGCGCTCGGGGCCGATCCATTCCGTCTTGACACCTTGCAGCGCGTTGGCATGGGCCGTGCGCTGGTAGCCGCGGATCTCGTGCTGGGTCTGCGCCAGCATGATGACACCGCGCGGGCTGAACATGATGTTGTAGTTCAGTTCCTGGCTCAGGTCCTCGTAAAGGCTGCGCGCTTTCTCATAGATCGCCGCAGACGGGTCTTGCAGATAGTTCGAACGGATGATCGTCGTGTTGCGACCAGTATTGCCGCCGCCCAGCCAGCCTTTTTCGATAACCGCGACATTCTGGATGCCATAGTTCTTGCCAAGGTAATACGCGGTCGCCAGACCATGACCGCCAGCACCAACGATGATGACGTCATAGCGCTTCTTGGGTTCGGGTGAGCGCCAGGCGCGCTCCCATCCGGTGTGATAGCGCAGAGCTTCCCGCGCCACAGCAAAGGCTGAATAGTGTTTCATGTGCGAATCCATCCGGTTCGGTGATTGGGCGCAGATATGCCGTGTGACGGCATTTTAACCCTGCCGTGCAACGCCGCAATATCGCACTATTGCGACATGTCGCTCATTCGCGGCCATTTGTCCCTTTTGTCGGACGCCTCACAGGTCTAAGTCAGGGCAGCATCCTCGGAGGGACCATGACGTTCTGGGTTCTGATTTTTCTTGTCGCGCTGCTGATCGCAGCTTTTCTCTGCTTTACCCTGCTGCGCAAACGCCGTGGGGATGAACCCGCGGCGGCATACGACCTGCGGGTTTATCGCGAACAGTTGGCCGGTGTGGACCGGGATCTGGCGCGCGGGGTCATTGGCGAGGCCGACGCCGAACGGGTGCGCACGGAAATTTCCCGTCGCATACTGGCCGCAGATGACCAAATGAAGAAAGAGGGCGCCGGCGCCGGGCCATCTCGTGCGGTTTCGGTGTTGTCAATCCTGGCAATCTCGTTGCTTCTGATCGGTGGAGCGTTGGCAATGTATCATCGCACCGGGGCCGTGGGTTTGCCTGACATGCCGCTGACCGCACGGCTTGAACTGGCCAAGGAAGTGCGCGCCAACCGGCCATCCCAAAGCGCCGCGGAAGAACTGGCGACCCCACCTCAACCTGGACAGCTGGAAGAAAGCTATGCCAACCTGCTGAAGCAGTTGCGCGAAACCGTTGCAAGCCGGCCGGATGATTTGCAGGGTCAGATGTTGCTGGCGCAGCACGAGACGAATGCGGGCAACTTCAAGGATGGGTACACCGCGCAGCAAAAGGTGATCGAGCTGTCCGGCGACAGCGCCACGGCTGATACCTATGCGGACCTGGCTGAAATGATGATTCTGGCAGCAGGGGGGTATGTCTCACCCGAAGCGGAACAGGCGCTGATCGAAGCGCTGAACCGTGACCCCCGTCACGGCCCGGCGCGCTATTATTGGGGGCAGATGCTGGCACAGATCGGGCGGCCGGACCTTGCCTATCGCATGTGGGTCGAAACGTTGCAGGATTCCCCCGCGGGTGCGCCCTGGGCCGAAGCAATTCGGGCTCAGATCGACGAACTCGCCTTTCGGGCCGGCGTTTTCAATGCACCGGATCTGAGCACAGCACCCGGCCCCAGCCAGGAAGACATGGCCGCCGCCGCAGAGCTGAGCCCCGAAGAACGGCAGCAGATGATTCAGGGTATGGTGGACCAGCTGTCTGATCGGCTGGCGACAGAAGGCGGATCCCCCGAGGAATGGGCCCGCCTGATCGCCGCCTTGGGCGTTCTTGGCCAGGGCCAGCGTGCCATCGATATCCGCGATGAGGCCATGGAAGTCTTTGCCGGCAATTCAGAGGCGTTGCAGATCATCGATGCGGCGGCCCTTCAAGCCGGGATCGCTCAATGATCCATGACGCTATCGAAGAGTTCGCAGCAGCCTTGCAACCTATGAGTGCCCTGATGGGGCTGGACCTTGGGGAAAAGACAATCGGCGTCGCCGTGTCCGACCGGATGCGCGGTGTCGCCAGCCCGCTGGAAACAGTTCGGCGCAAGAAATTCACGCTCGATTCCGCGCGCCTGATCGAAATTGTAACCGATCGCAAGATCGGGGGCATCTTGCTGGGCCTGCCCAAGAACATGGATGGCAGCGAAGGGCCAAGATGCCAGTCAACGCGGGCATTTGCGCGCAATTTGTCCCGCCTGACCGATTTGCCCATCGGATTTTGGGACGAGCGGCTCAGCACGGTTGCGGCAGAAAAAGCACTACTTGAGGCGGATACGACACGAAAACGTCGCGGACAGGTTATTGATCACGTTGCGGCCAGCTATATCTTGCAAGGGGCGCTGGACAGGCTGCGCTTTTTGTAACGAGTCGGAGACCAGTGATGACGAATATGGTTTGGAAAAGGAATGAGGTCGAAAGCCCTTGTGTCCAGATCTGTGTCGTTCACCCGACTGAACGCATCTGTACCGGCTGCTATCGCACGATTGACGAAATCACCCGCTGGTCCAAGATGGACAGCAGCGAACGCGCCGAAATCATGGAAGATCTACCAACCAGAAAGCCGCGCCTCAGCAAACGCCGTGGCGGGCGTGCAGCGCGCATAAACGGTTCCTGAAGTCAGCCAGCCTGCTTTGGGGACGTATCCCTGTGGTCATTGGATTCGTCGCGGGCCGACCTGTTTGTGTCTTGCCCGCGCAGCTCTGACTCGAACAGTGCTGCGATTTCGGATCTGCTTGTTTTTGCAGTCCCGTATTTTTTCGCTGCACGTTGGACATGCTTCGTGCTGGTCTTGTCCGCCTTGAATACTGGCGTCTTGCGTGCCGCAAATCTTTCCATCAATAACCTAAGTGTCATCGCAAACTTCCCGCTTCCAATAACTGTGCCGCCGCGGGCCGAGTTCGAGCTCCTAAAAGGGGCCAGCTCATGAACGCATCTGTTCAACGTGAGTGGAGGCCCGCAGCGACACGGCGTAGGTAAGGACATTTCCGGTCAAATTTAGGGGGAAAACACAGGGTTTTTGGTCCGTGTTGTCCTTAAGGTCAGAAATTCCACGGAAAAACCCACCAGTTCCCTTACGTCACAATTCTTGACCGGCACGGGATCAAGACCGGTTTCAAGACATGTGGCGCGTGTCGTTCCGCGAAAAAAGCCAATCAGATTTGGTCAATTCGCGCTCAAGGGTGCATTGTTCTGACCAGAGAACAAAACACGCAAGCCGCCTGTTGGCAGCAAGATCACAGGATGTAGGTTGAGGCGCAGAGCAGGGCCTTACCCGGCAGCCAGCCAGGTTTTGGCGTTTTCGATTTCCTCGGACGGAAAGAACTGAGTCCGCGTGCCCAAGACATGACTGGCGACACGTTGTGCCATGTGCTGCCAGCTTTTGTCCCCGACGATGGCCGCGCGATCCAGTTGCCCGATATGGCGGCTGGCCAGACGAAAATGTGCTGCAAGAGCGGACAACCCCTGCCAGCCATCAAATTCCCGCAGGTCGATCAGCAACCGAAACCCGGATCGGTCATGCAACAAAGCGTCCAGGTCGCGCTCGGCCTGCTTGTACTCCTCGGGGTCGAGTTTTCCCAAAAGGCTGATCTGCACGCATGGGCCCTCAAGATCGGTCACGTGAATGGACCCCAGCGACTCGCGCATCCAGCGGCGCGCGGCCTCAAGCTCGGCCAATTCAAAGACTTGAACCGGGCACGGCAGGATCGGGGCCGCCAGTCGGATGCTGGTTTGCACCCAGCCCTGATCGGCAACAACCGCGATCCGGTCGAACCCCCGCCAGTGGCTGAGCCCCAGCTTGGTGTCGGACCAGGCCGCACCCAAATCATACCCCTTGAACTCCGGCTGCACGATAGCCAGCAGCCGAACGGAATCGTGTTCGGTCAGCGCTGCTTCGATCGCAGGAACCAAGATGTCCGCGTAGTCGGCGCTGGTGACCTGCCCCGACAACTCGACTTCAATCAACGCACCATCAGAATTCGTATGGACCGTAATCATCGGTCAAAACCTCCAAAGCCAAACAATGACAGGAGGTTAAGTGGATTCGATCCATTCCGCCACACCCCCGGCGCATTCCGGACGGAAATAGGCGATCATCCGTCCATCCGGCCCTGCGCTTGCCGTTTCCGTCCAGGGGGCAACCCCGTGCAGGCAGTGGCGGTGCAGCACGTAAGCCTCGCCTGGCTTGGCCGGCAGTTCGATTCGCGGGCAGGTTTCGAAAACCTCGCGACGGGCGGATTGGTAGATATCCGTAACATCGACTTCATGCAGACGCTCTTGTGGCGTCCCCGCAAGGGCGCGCCTGAACGCCGCGCCCAGGATATGATGGCTGCCCTCCCACAACACCATGGGCGAGGCATCCGGGCTGGCCTCGGTCAGCGGTATGCCCAAAATCCAGGCATGCGGTTCATCGACCCGGCGGCGGCGATCCGGCCCCATTGGGCGCAAGCCATCCACATGGGCCGCGTCCTGATTTCTGCGATACCGCGCGGCGGCTTCGTTTTCCCCCCGACGCGGGCGTGGATATCCCGGATGCATGACCGAGACTTGGCCTTTGTGAAGCGGCAACTGCCCATAACGCCCAGCAATGAATGACATGGCGGTTCCTGCCAAAGGCCCCGAACGGCCAACCCTGCCCTGCGCGTCATTGGGCAACGCGTCAACACCGATGAACCACGTCCCGTCACAATCCAGCCAGTCAGCATGGGCCGGGTCCGTTACCGAGGCCCGTGCGGCAGACAGCGCATGGCCCACCCAGGCCGCAAGCACTGGATCATAGGGGAATTTCACCCACCCCCTGACGTCAAAATCCTTCACAAACCCACCGCCTTGCGCAGCATATTGAGCGCCACCAGCGTAAGGAACACGGCGAACACGCGCTTCAAGGGTTTCGGATCCATCGCATGGGCCAGCTTCACCCCCCAGGGCGCGGTGATCATCGTCATTGCCACGACGATACCGAAGGCCACCAGATTGACCGCCCCAATGGTCAGCGGAGGCCGGTGTTCCGGTGCGATATCCAGAAACAAAAACCCGATGACCGAGGGGACGGCGATGATCACACCAAACCCGGCGGCGGTTGCAACGGCGCGGTGGATCGGCGTGTTGTAGAGGCTCATCAGCGGCACACCAAAACTGCCGCCGCCTATTCCCATCAGAACCGAAAGAAACCCGACCGCAGGAGACAGGATGGCCCGCTTTACCCCACCGGGCATGACATCACCCAGCCGCCATTCCGAACGACCCAGCCCCAGATAGGCCCCGATCACCATTCCCAATATGCCGAACAGCGCCTGCAAGGCTTCGGTCCGCAGGGCCGATGCAACCAGAACTCCGATGATCGCACCGACGACGATCCCCGGTCCCCAGCCGCGCAGGATATCCCAATCCACCGCACCCTTTTTATTGTGCGCAAGAACGGATCGGACCGATGTCACGATGATCGTGGCCAGCGACGTGGCCAGACACAGTTGCATCAACTGCGGGCCACCGTAGCCAAGAGTTTGAAACGCATAGAAAAAGGCGGGCACCAAGACGATTCCACCGCCGACCCCCAGCAATCCGGCAAGCACGCCGGCCAGCGCTCCGATCGCAAGCAAAAGGCCCAGCATCTGGGCCAGCAACATCGTCTCGGGCATCGTTCCCCCTGCCGCTTAAACTTCTGCCATGGGCGCCACATGATCCAGCGCCCGCAGCATCACTTCGGGTCCGGCCCCATCCCGCACAGCCCCTTCCGACAAGGCGCGCCGCCATGCGCGGGCTCCGGGACGACCTGCGAAAAGGCCCAGCATGTGACGCGTGATCTGGTGCAAACGCCCGCCATTGGCAAGGTGCCGTTCCACATAAGGCACCATATGTTGAACGATCGCGAACGGATCACGCGTCGTTCCGGTACCAAAGATGCGTCGGTCAGCATCCGACAGGACATCGCCCGGCTGATGGTACGCAGCCCGGCCGATCATCACCCCATCCAGACCGGCTTCCAGATGTGCGGTTGCCTCGTCCAGCGTGTTGATGCCGCCATTGATCGATATGTGAAGATCCGAAAACTCATCCTTCATCCGATGCACAAGGTCATAGTTCAAAGGTGGGATATCCCGGTTTTCCTTAGGGCTCAGCCCTTGCAGCCATGCCTTGCGGGCATGGATTGTCACCCTTTGACAACCTGCCGCGCTGATGTGCTCAAGAAACGCGGGCAATACATCTTCGGGCTCCTGGTCATCGACTCCGATGCGGCATTTAACGGTGACATCCACATTCACCGCTTCGCGCATGGCAGTCACGCAGTCGGCAACGCGGGCCGGGTCTTTCATCAAGACCGCGCCGAAAGTGCCGGATTGCACCCGATCCGACGGGCAGCCGCAGTTCAGATTGATCTCATCATACCCGGCCTCAGCCCCCAGTCTCGCGGCCTGCGCCAATTCTTCCGGGTCAGAGCCGCCGAGTTGCAAAGCAACCGGGTGTTCCTCGGGAGAGTAGTCCAACAGATGCAACGCCCCGCCCCGCACGAGCGCCGGCGCCGTCACCATCTCGGTATACAGCAATGTTTCCGCGCTGAGCAGCCGATGGAAATAGCGGCAGTGTCGGTCTGTCCAGTCCATCATGGGTGCCACGCTTAAACGCGCTGCTTTTTGTGCTTTATTTTTCAAAGCGTTAACTCCACTCAGCTCCAAACTTCGCGTAGCACGATTTCCCCTGATTTCACCGTATTTCCGGGGATTTTCGCAGGTTCTCGATTCGAGCGTGCTACGGTGTAGCACATCCAAAGCCTACAAACAGCGGCCCAAATGCAGCTGTTTCCTGGCCCGGGCACCACCGGTTCCATCTTCCCTTCTTCCCTCGGAATTCGGCTATCAAACCCCGGAATCTTTTTCGTGTGACCGAGCCGAATTCCCTATCATCGAAAGCAAGATGGGACGAATTCCATGACCACTATCAACAAAAGCACGACGGATGCCAGTCTTCTTGTATATCTGGGTGACTTTGGTTCTGCGCATCGAATGGGTACCGTAAGCACTCGCCTCGAGACCGATCGACGTAACCCAGTCGCGGACAATCCTTGCATACTGCCGGGTTGAGATGTGCAGGCGCTCATGGAACCGACCCGGCCACAGGTACTCTGAGCCGACCATGAGTTCATCTTCCATCCATTTCTCAACCGAGGCGCGTGTGCCTTCAGAAATTACGAAGCGCACCGGCTTCTGCGTTTTGCTTTGTAAGACCGACGCCCTTTCTTTGATCTGACCGGACGCCATGACGTCGACGACTTTCATCTTCACGAGGTCACAGCCCCGCAATTTGCTGTCAATGGCCATATTGAATAGCGCGAGATCATGGTGGTTCTCGGCCAGTTCAAGTCGTACCCGGATTGCCCAGACATGCTTTGGTTTCAATGGTCGCTTCTGACCGACGATGCGTCCTTTGTTCCAGGCTGGCCGAAGCGCACGAATGGCAGGTAAGTTTGGTGTTTCCATGGCTGATCCTCCGATCCGCCATGCCCTCCCAAAACGACAACCTGACGTTGACCAGAGTATCCTATCACAACATGCCGCGCCGTATCCGATGTTGGATCAAGAGCCCAAACCGGTTTTTTTGCAATCCGGCAAAGGTCTGCTTTTCTTGTCGAGCCGCTTGATGAGACGGGAATTGTTTTTTAAGGTCTGAGCACATAGTCACAATCTACACCGGGAGGGCACAAGCTGAACATGCGTATCACCCGCCGACTTCAGCATGGTCCCCGTTTCGCCCTGTAAATGCGTTTGCAGGGCGGGCCCGAGAAACAACCTTTCTATCGGTCTGCCCAAAGCCGCACTGCGGCACCCCTTTCTATGAGCAGAGACTCTGATGACTGTGATGAACATCAACGCTTTAAGCGTAATCCGTGGCGACCTCCTTTTCGATGAACTGAACCTGACAATTTCCAAGGGTGATCGTATTGGATTGGTTGCCGCAAATGGGCGCGGCAAGACAACACTTTTGGAATGCATGGCCGGCCAATCTGAACCGACCAACGGGAGTATCGTCCGGGCGCGCGGTTTGCGAGCGGGATATGTAACCCAATACGTGCCGGAACGCGCCTATGCCAAAACGCTTTATGAGTGGGTGCTGGGTGCCCTTCCTGCCGAGCAGGCAGAATACGAAAGCTGGCGTGTGGATGTCGTGCTTGGTGATCTGAGTGTTCCGCTCGAGTTGCAGCATCGCCTGCTCAACGAATTGAGCGGTGGGTGGCAGCGGACTGCATTGTTGGCTGCCGCGTGGATTCAGGAGCCAGATATCCTATTGCTGGATGAACCAACCAATCATTTGGATTTGCATCGTATAGGCTTGCTCCAGAACTGGTTGTCTGCCTTGCCACGTGAAGTGCCCATTGTAGTGACCTCTCATGATCGAGCATTTCTTGATGCGACCACCAACAAAACGCTGTTTTTGCGCGCGAAAAGGTCACGTGTTTTTTCACTTCCATTTTCGGCAGCACGGGCGGCGCTTGATGAAGCGGATGCTGCTGACCAACGGCGGTTTGCCAATGAATTGAACAAAGCGCAGCAGCTACGCAAGCAGGCGGCGAAGCTGAAGAACATCGGCATCAATTCTGGGTCTGATCTTCTGGTGAACAAGACCAAACAGCTAAATGATCGCGCGGCGCAGATTGAAGCATCTGCCAAACCTGCCCACTACGAACGCAGCGCTGGTGATATCAGACTGGTCAACAGCGGAACTCATGCCAGAGCTCTGATCACATTGGATGACGCACGGGTTGAGACGCCTGACGGTCGCTTGTTGTACAAGACCGGGCGGAAATGGATTTTGCCAGGAGATCGCATCGTGCTTCTGGGGGCCAATGGCACCGGCAAAACCCGATTGATAAAGATGGTGCAAAGTGCACTTTCAGGGAATAGTGGGGTGGTCAAATGTGCCCCTTCGGTAGTGCCAGCCTATTCAGACCAGCATCTGAGCCAGCTTTCGGACAGCGACACACCGATGGTCGCTGTTACGGGGCAGTTTGACATTGGTGATCAACGCGCACGTGGCGTTTTGGCGGGCGCCGGTGTGAACATACAGATGCAAGGCGCCAAAATCGGTGCACTGTCTGGGGGGCAAAAGGCGCGCTTGGCGATGCTGATACTGCGGCTCAAAAATCCGAATTTCTATTTGCTTGATGAGCCGACGAACCATCTCGACATTGAAGGACAAGAGGCTCTCGAGGGTGAATTGATCACACACGGCGCTTCATGTTTGCTTGTTAGTCACGACCGCAGCTTTTTGCGAAATGTTGGCAATCGGTTTTGGCTTGTCACAGATAAAGGTCTGGAAGAAACGGGCAGCCCCGAGCCGTTTTTGGCAAGTGAGATGGGTTCGTAGTGATTATTTTGTTCCAACATTTTGTGCAGTGCGGAAGGCATCGAAACGGACTTTCGTGTGATTTAAGCCAAAGCTCACTTTGTTTCGCGTCTGGCCGAAAGATGACTCGCACGCGATCCGTGGTATGTTCAAAAACCCAAACAATTGAGTTCGAAGAATGCCGCGATTGCCTTCTCTGCCAGAAGGCGCTCACCTTCGAGACCTTTTGGCACGTTTTCCCAAGAGTATTGAACCCTTGATGACTTTTGTCAACTCAGTCCTTCGGTCTAACGGAGAACTGACCATCGGAGAACGGGAGCTCATTGCAGCGTTTGTATCAGGGCTCAATTCCTGCCGATTTTGTTATGGTTCGCACGTGATCCATGCTGAAACGTTAGGCATTGATCCCGGTCTTATTAAACAGCTTTTGGAAGACATCGAGGCTTCGGATGTTTCAGAGAAGATGAAACCGATGCTGCGTTATGTCGAGAAGCTCAACACCTTGCCAAACAAACTCGTTCAGGCCGATGTCGATGCCGTTCTTGAACAGGGGTGGGTTGAGGAAGCGCTGTTCGAAGCAATTGAGGTAACCGGGCTTTTTAACATGATGAACCGCATCGTCGAAGGCGGCGACGTCACCTTTGACTATGGTGGGCGTACTCAGGGTCACACCTTGCAGAAAGCTGGCCCAGACGCGGCTAAGGACTCCTACTTGGTTTTCTTAGAGATGATAAAGCAGCAAGCCTCTGCGTAGAGTCAGGTGGTGCCTGACGACAAAACTCATACTTTCCTGTCACAGACAATTACCACCGTTTTGCGCCGCGTCCATTCTTCGAAAACGGACTTAGGCACAAGTGCAGCGTATTGGCGCTTCGTCCCGCTCCAGTCACGTATTCGAAAGACAGCGAACAGCGACACCTTACCTAAGTTTTGCTAGGCAGGCAGGATCTCTCTGTTGTCCTCCACCGCATCAATGCTTGTATTGTGGGTACTCGAAGTCCATATACATAAAGCTTACGTTTTTCTTTTTCGACCTGCTGTCTCCTCAATTCGGCGTTCAGTCTTTCGATTTAGACCGACCACGCCGGGTCGCCGCATTGATGCGGGCGACACGCAATTGGAGACTTCCACCATGGCAAATGGCACAGTAAAATGGTTCAACTCGACCAAAGGTTTTGGCTTTATCGAGCCTGAAGACGGCAAGCGCGATGTGTTCGTGCATGTATCCGCTCTTGAACGTTCCGGCATCAGCGAATTGAAGGACGGCCAAAAGGTTACTTTTGACGTCGAAGCTGGTCGTGACGGACGCGACAGCGCTTCCAACCTGGCACTCGCATAGCCTGCTACGGGCATCCTTTTGGGGTGCCCGGTTGCTCAGAGGGTTCCCAAGAGCCGTTGGAGAACAAGTCAGTTGCAACAGCAGGAATTGACCCGGGCGCTCGTTCAATACCGCGTACCCGATACGAAGCGTAGTGTTTTTGAACTGACAATTACTGTTATCCCTTTTTTCGCGCTATGGGGCGCAGCGTGGTTTGCGCTTTCCCTTGGTGTCTGGGTCGCTATTCCACTGGCAACCCTTAACGCTGCATTTCTGGTGCGTCTCTTCATCATCATGCATGATTGTGGTCACGGATCATTTTTTAAAAACCGTACCGTTTGCAATTGGACAGGCCGGGTCTTGGGTGTTCTCGCCCTCACACCTTTTGACATCTGGCGGCAAAGCCACGCGATTCACCACGCCTCAACCGGCAACCTTGATCGGCGCGGGATGGGCGATATCCCTACGTTGACTGTAGAGGAATATCTGAAGCGAAAGTGGGTCGGGCGTGCCGCTTACAGGTTAATCCGGAACCCCTTCTTCCTGTTCTGTATCGTACCGGTCTACACGTTCTTTCTTCAAAACCGTTTGCCTTTTGGGTTCATGCGGTCAGGCTGGCTGTATTGGGCAAGTGCTATGGGAACAAACGCCGCGATTGCGGTGGTCCTGGCTCTGATTTTTTGGACCGGGGGCCTGGATGTATTGGTTTATGTATTCCTGCCAACCATGATCGTCGCCGCGTCGATTGGTATTTGGCTTTTCTACATTCAGCACCAGTTTGAACATACATCCTGGGAGCGGGAAGAAGGGTGGAATCTTCAGAACGCCGCATTCTATGGAAGTTCTCACTATGCCCTGCCCGGCATCCTGCGCTGGTTCTCTGCCAATATTGGTGTGCACCATGTTCACCACCTTGCCAGTCGCATACCGTTCTATCGGCTAAACGAGGTTTTGCGCGACCATTCGGAGTTGGAAAATTGCCAGCGTATTACTCTATATGAGAGCTTTCATTGTGCACGATTGCATCTTTGGGATGAAAGAAGTCAACGTCTGCTAACATTTTCCGAGGCTTTGTCGAACGCCAATCCCAACAAGAATTTAGTGTAATCTGGCGCGCACCAAGTAGGCTTCGACAGTATCTCCTCCGAGGGCGCGAATGGCCTCTAGGCGGTGAAGGCCTTCAATCAGCACGAACCTCTTGTTGTCCGAGCGTATCTGGATCGGGGTCTTCTGGCCGTTCTTCAGGATATCTTCGGCCAGCGTCAGAACTTTTTGTTGATCAAGCGTTTTCGCCCGTTTCACAGGAACATAGATCAGGTCGAGCGGATATGGTCTTTTCTCCAACATTAGCTACGTGAGCAACCTTTCGTGCATTTGTTCCGGTTCAGAGCTCGCTTCAAAAGCGGGGGCTGGAACGTACGTCATAGAACCGAACGAACAGCGTCGCGCAGTTCCTGATGCATAATCCAAGTTGCTGGCTCATCGTCACTTTCGATGTGAGAAAATGCCAGGACCTGAGCGGCGCCATCATTCTGTACCGATCCGGCTTCGGGTAGGTCCAGTTCCAGATATTCTGCGATCAATAGTCCGATTTTCTTGAAAACCTTGATGGAGGCCTCGCGCGATTTGTAACCAGCTGCCTGAGACAAGTGACCAATAGTCAGACCTTCCTTGCCTGCGATTGTGAGTGCTTTGAGCAATGTGACCTGCGCGGGGGCGAGCCTGATCTGGCGCAATGCCTCGGCATATTCTCTTTCACTGGGAACTAGGGTGCCGGAGTTTCCTTCCAAACGGCGTTGACCGCTACGCTTCCTGTCTCGTTCTTCGAGAATTTCTTTTAAGGCTTCAATGGCCAATACTGGTGTTTCTCCAACTGCATCGGCAATCATTGCCTGCGTTTTAGCCGGCGGCTTGGGAAATGCCCGTGCAACACTATTGCCGCTCAGAACGCCAGCCTTAATCAAGTACTTTCCAAATTCTTCCTCAATCACTCCTGATACGTCAGCGTTCCGCGACTTACGAACACTGCGGTCCTGAAACGCTCTTTGTTCCAAACCATGAGCTGACATCTTTGAACCGGGAAGGGTTACTTGAGGGGCATTTTTACGCATCAGAGAAACACCACTACAATTATCGCTGCAACGCACACTGCTGACGCAATAGATATCTTAATCCCATTGGACCGGCGACGCGCCTTTTCGGCTTTGAGACTTTTACCCAGGTTTTCGTCAATCGAGTTATGGTTCACGGCGTAGTCCTTCCGGATTTGTCAGGCGGCTTTGGTTTCCACCAACTTATTGTCGCGCCACATTTTCGGTGCACTTGTCGTTCTGTCTCGTGAACGGCCGATTACATTCCCAACCATCACCTCTTCGATTCAAATGCGCGTTTGAAGGGACAAGGATCGCAACGCACCTGTCTCGGTTTGCGCGAAAACCACGTTCGCACTTCCATCCGGAATAAGTTTCAGGTGCAAGATATGCATGCTGTGGAACAGCCACAGGCTCACAGCCGCTCTCCGCTGCCCTGTAACCTCTGAGGCATACCCAACCATCCGAGCTTCCTCTGTCGCTCAGACGACCGTTTTCTGGGACCTCTATTGCAACACAATCCTGGTTCTCCTTACGAAATCCCCAGTTGCAGTGTATTTCCTGCACGCCAAACCGAGTTTCGACGTACCCATTTTGGGGCGAAATCACTTCTTCACACTCTTCTCCGGCACGCTGGAACAGCCGATTGCACGCCCACTGATCTCCGGTTGATGCCAGGTAGGCATTTTCAGGAACTCTTATTTTCTCACAGAGTTCTCCGACATTCTGAAAACCGTGATTGCATTCCCACCCGCGGCCATAGGAGCTACCCGTTAAATATGCGTTTTGGGGTACGTCTGGACTTTGGCAGGATCCGTTTCTGTTTTCGAAACCTTCGTCACAAACCGTTGCACTGGCATTGCCTGCGACTTGGGCAGCAAGCTGCGTTCCTGAGAGCGACACCAAAAGTGTCGAGATCAAACAAAGTATGCAGCGCGTAAACCCAATGAGTGACTGATCCAAACGGAGCCAGAGACCTGATCTATCGGGCATCAAACACGCAATTCATGTGCCAAGTGCTGTTCATGCGGCGCCTTCTTTCCTTGGTCACGCGATGACAGGTGCATGTCCGGTGACAGTTGCAAATGCTTGCGAGGAACGAGCTCATAGCGAAGACCCCAGCGAAACCCGTTCCTATGCTGGGGCACATGCTACAGTTAGTCTGAAGGCCATTGGATTTGCGAAGCCGGCAGCATCGCGGCATCGAGTAATTTTTACCAATACACTCTTGTGGTTCTTAGCCAGCATAGAGTCAAGGCCACACCGTCGTCACGAAGCCTGTGCTACGGAGATATCTCATTTTTGAGACCGGTGTTTGACCAGGTGGCTTAGAGAATAATTGAGAGACAAAATTCAGCGTGACATCACCTTTGAAACGTGGCCGTTGACGAACTAACAGGGACCGAGCTCTGCTAAGGGCTGGCAGAAGCTCGAAGCTATTAATACGCCACCAATAGGTGACCGCTTACATATTGTGTCTCAATCCCAATCCGAACCGATCAACCAGTCTTTGGCTGTGCTTCCAGACAGCGGCAATAGCAACCGCTATCTGGCATCGTTTGTGAATTGCCTACTGCAATTGCAGGTTCTCGGCGGAGGTCTTGCCGCGCATCCGGTCTTCTTTCAGATCGAAGCCGACCTTTGCGCCTTCTTTCAGGCTATCGAGGCCAGAGCGCTGAACGGCACTGATGTGCACGAATGCGTCGCCGCTGCCGTTGTCCAGTTCGATGAAGCCGTAGCCTTTAGTTTCGTTGAACCATTTAACTGTTCCGGTCGTCATGAGGTTATCCTTTCAATGACATGTGCGCCCGCCGGGATTGGCCGGGCTGCTTGCTGCGTTAGGCAGCAGGTTGAGTGAACTCACCAATATTGGAGAGCATTCGCATAAGACCGTCCTGCGCTTGGGCGGGGTCGATCTTGTGTTGTTGGTGTCCGTTCCGCTGACGCGTTGCGTGACCAACCGTTCGCGGTTTTGGCGGCGGCGCAATTTTGGCAGCACAGGGCTTTTGCAGTTGTGCAACCCGACCGCGTTTCACAGGCACGTCTTGCGCTTCTGAGCCGCTTGGCAGCCTGTTGCCGATCAGCTTTTCGATATCCCGCAGGAGGGACATCTCTTCGCGATCACACAGTGAAATTGCGGTGCCGGTTCTGCCTGCGCGGGCGGTCCTGCCGATGCGATGCACATAGGATTCCGGCACATTCGGAAGCTCGTAATTCACCACATGGGATACATCATCGATGTCGATCCCCCGTGCCGCAATATCGGTGGCCACAAGGACAGTGGTTGCCCCTGACCGGAATCCTGCCATGGCGCGTTCGCGCTGTGGCTGGCTTTTGTTCCCGTGAATAGCGGCGGAGTTGATCCCGGCAGCAATCAGGTGCTTGCAGACGTTATCCGCTCCGCGTTTGGTGCGCGTGAAGACAACGGCGCGATGCACGTCCTTGTCCGACAGAATATCTGCCAGAACACGGCGTTTGTCCTGCTTGGCCACATGCCGGACGCTCTGCGCGATCCGTTCAATCGGCGTTGAAACAGCAGCCACCTGAACCTCTGCCGGATCGTTCAGGAAGTCATCAGCGAGTT
Source organism: Ruegeria sp. HKCCD6604 (assembly GCF_013110635.1). Lineage (NCBI taxonomy): Bacteria > Pseudomonadati > Pseudomonadota > Alphaproteobacteria > Rhodobacterales > Roseobacteraceae > Ruegeria > Ruegeria sp. HKCCD6604. Next base: position 838,861 of record NZ_WVQW01000001.1, read on the forward strand.
TTCTGATCTGCCCCGGCATTGTTGCCGAAAGCAGTGCCGTCAGGCGAGCCTCGGGCAGTTTTGCTATGATCTTGCGAATGCTGGGCAGAAAGCCCAGATCCAGCATCTGATCAGCCTCATCCACCACAATGGCTTTGGTTGCGGACAGGTTGATAACGCCAGTGCCAAGGTGGTCGAGCAGGCGTCCGGGTGTTGCCACCACAATGTCCACACCGCCGCTGAGAGCCTTGATCTGCCCGCCGGGGCGTACGCCACCGACGACAAGTGTCGCCGTGATCTGGCTGAACTTGCTGTAAGCGCGGATGTTGTCCACGATCTGCGCCGCAAGCTCGCGCGTCGGCGTCAGGATCAATGTCGTGCACTGTTTCGGAGCGGGTTTTGATCTCTCACGCTCAATCCGATGCAACAGGGGCAATACAAATGAGGCGGTTTTTCCTGTGCCGGTCTGGGCAATGCCGATCACGTCGCGCTCAGATTGCAGCAGCGGAATGACCTTGGCCTGAATGGGCGTAGGGGTCGAATATCCTTGAGCCTTGATGGCCTTCAGGATGGGCTCGGCAAGGCCGAGGGTGTCAAATGTCGTCAAAAGCGTTTGGTCTCGTGCCATAAACGCGGTTCACCGCTATCGGCACTTGGTCTCTCTAATCTACTGGGAAGCTCGTATGAAATAGCCGCCGTCGTTTCGTTGCTCTCAAGGAGCTATTCAAGACAACGATCTGGGGATCACGGGCGAGAATACTTTGCCGCTGATTTGGTCATCCACACGCGGCGTTGCGCTTCTCCTACAGGGCAAAGGTTAAGAAAGCAACAACTCATTTGAGAGCAAATATTTGCCCAAGGTTGGGTTTGCCCGCGTCTTGCGCGTCCATGAACAATGCGGCGAAAGCGCGGTTTTGGGTAGGTTTATCATGTGCGGTTTGAATGTCCGCAAAGCGGGTGCAACTGCAGCATCAAGATAGCGGGTTGGATGTCGGCTCTGGGCCGGAATTCCCCTGACCTATCCCCGTGCCATGAGAGACCGAAGTCAGATGTAGTCACGAGGACGCTGGAAAACCCTTGTTCTCTTCTCGAATTCCGATTGAACGTTGAAGAAGTGAAATCAGGCGCGACTTGCTGTATCAGGTTTTTTCTCCTGGACTTCTTCATGAACCCCGAAGAAACACTCGCCCCCGCAGTGAGGCGAAAGACGCCGGCCCTCGGCTGTGCAGCCAGAGCGTTTCAACAAGGTACTTCATTCTCAGAGTTCCCACCAAAGAAGAGGCCCGGCGTTCTCCTCTACGTTCGCTTGCCGAAAAACCGAGAATGCTGCATCATCAAGCGAGTGAAGCACGGCTTCAACATCAGGTAGGGCCTGTCGCTACATATGTGCTACGCGCCAAATTCACCCCCAATAAACACATATAAAACAATACGCTACGCTCAGCCGCACAAATCCATCATGGGTGCCACGCTTAAACGCGCAGCTTGTGTTGCCTTGCCTGTCACAGCAACGCCTCCGTCCTGCTATGCTTCGAAATCCGATGGACTGTCAGCGGCCTTGCCCATCCGAATCAAGTCGAAAAGCCCTAACAAATTCCTCTGACGACGTCCCGACGGCGACCATTATCAGTGAGTTGCTTCCGATCAGACACCATATCGGCTCATTACCATCTGGACACTGCTTTCGATCGTTTCAGTCATCTCGGCTTCGCTGAGCACCCCACCCGTAAACAGCAGCGGCCAGAAGGCGCGCGCCTTGATCAGGCCAATGAATTCGCGCCCGGCCCGTTCCGGATCATCGATCCGAAGCTGCCCATCCTCTGCCGCATCTTTGAGCATGGCAATGAACGTCGCCGTCTTGTCCAGCTTGCCCTGCGCTTCCGCCGCAAGCGTCGGGTTGCGCAAGGTTTCGCTGATCACCATCCGGGCCATCGCGATAACATCGGGCCGCATCAGAATGCGCCCTTCGGCCCAGGCCAGTTCAGTCAGTTGCGTACGAATATCGCGACCTTTTTCATACCGAATTTCCAGCACTTCAGCAAAGCGACTTGACAATTCGACCACGATGGAGCGGAACAGGTTTTCTTTACTTTCAAAGTACTTGTACAACGTACGCTTGGACACTTCGGCCCTTGCTGAAATGCGATCCATACTGGCCGCGGCAAAGCCCTTTTCCTGGAACTCGGCCACGGCAGCTTCGATGATCTGTGCGCGCTTGGACGCATTCTGTGCGCTGCATTCGTTCATGTCAGAGCTATAGACCTATTGACGTGCCCCGGTCAAATACTAGGTAAACGCAGGAGTTTACAAGGGCGAAATTATATGCCATGAGTAAACCCGCGAGTTTACCAATTGCGGAAACCAGCACCAACAGGAGACCCCCTCATCATGGCTCTTAAATTGAACCTGAACGGCACGACCCACGAGGTTGATGCCGAACCCGGAACGCCTCTTCTCTGGGTGATCCGAGACGAACTGAAACTGACCGGCACAAAATTCGGCTGCGGCGTGGCATCCTGCGGGGCCTGCACCGTGCACGTGAATGGTGAGCCCGTCCGTTCCTGTCAGACATTCATTGAAGACGTCGAAGACGCCGAAGTCACGACCATCGAAGCTGTCGGTGACGACAAGATCGGTGCTGCCGTACAACAGGCCTGGGTCGAACTGGATGTTGTCCAGTGCGGCTATTGCCAGTCGGGTCAGGTGATGTCGGCTGTCGGGCTGCTGTCCGAGAACCCGAAACCGTCAGTCCAGGAGATTGACGAGTACATGTCCGGCAACGCCTGCCGCTGCGCCACCTATCAACGCATTCGCGCCGGCATCCAGCGCGCGTCTGAAATTCTGGAGGCCTGATCCATGACCATCAACACTTCTCGCCGTGGGTTTCTGAAAAGCGCCGCCGCTGCCGGTGCCGTCCTTCTGGTCGGCACCCGTCCGGACGGTGCGCTGGCCGCGGCCTCGTCCGAGACCGCGCAGTTCAATCCATTTGTGAAGATCGATGCCGATGGCACCGTGACCGCCATCGTCAAACATTTTGAGAAAGGTCAGGGCCCGGCGACCGGACTGCCGACGCTGATTGCCGAAGAAATCGGCCTGACCATGGACCAGATCGAATACGAGTTCGCCCCCTCGGATCCGAATGTCTACAACAACCTGCTGTTCGGCCCATTCCAGGGCACCGGCGGTTCGACCGCGATGGCGAATTCGTGGCTGCAATACCGTCAGGCCGGTGCTGCCGCGCGCGAAATGCTGATCAACGCCGCCGCGCAAAGCTGGGGCGTGGATGCATCCGGCATCACCATCGAAGACGGCATCGTGAAGGCAGGCGACAAGTCGGCTCCGATCGCTGAATTCGTGTCCGCTGCGTCGCAACTGGACGCTCCGGCAGAGCCACGCCTGAAGGACCCGTCCGAATTCCGTCTGATCGGAAATGAAACGGTGCGCCGCAAGGATACGGCAATCAAAAGCAACGGCCAGGCGATGTTTGCCATGGACGTTCACCTACCCAACCAGATGATCGCCATGATCAAACGCCCCGAAGCGAAGGGCGGCATCGCGCTGGGCTTTGATGACAGCGCATCGAAAGAGGTCAAAGGCTATATCAGCGCCGCGGTTCTGCCCAATCAGGCGGGCGTCGCGGTGTACGCCGAGAACACCTGGGCCGCGATTCAGGCACGCGATGCGCTTGAGGTCGAGTGGGACATGTCCGGCGCGGAAACCCGCAACTCGGACCAGATCAAGGCCGAGATCATGGCCGCGCTGGAGGCTGAGCCCACGTATAACGTCAACAAGGCGGATTTTGCCGCTGTGGTAGCCGCCATCGACGGCGCGGACAAGGTCGTCGAAAATACGTTCTACTTCCCACTGCTGGCCCATGCCCCGATGGAACCGTTGAACTGCACCATCGAGCAGACCGCAGACGGAGACATCGTTCTGCATGACGGGGCACAAATGCCGACGGGACCTCATATGGCCTACCAGCAGATCTTTGGCCTGCCCGCCGAGAAGATCCACATCAAAACCATGCTAGCAGGCGGGTCGTTCGGGCGCCGCGCCACCCCGGATGCGGATTATCAGGTCGAGGCCGCCCTGGCCTTTGTCATCACTGACCGCTCGCGCCCGGTGAAACTGGTCTGGACGCGCGAAGACGACATTCGCAGCGGGTATTACCGACCGGCCTTTGGCCACAAGGTTCGTGTGGGTCTGGACGCCGAAGGCAACATCGTCGGGTGGCAGCACCAGATTGCCGGCCAATCCGTGATCAAGGGCACCCCGTTCGAGGCTGTTCTGGTTCATGACGGCATCGACCACAGCTCGGTCGAAGGCGTTTCGGACAGCCCCTACAACATCCCCGGCATGGCGGTGGGTCTGACCGACACGCCAAAGGCGACGACGGTTCTGTGGTGGCGCTCGGTCGGGCACACCCACACCGCCTATACGATGGAAACCATGATGGATCTGGTGGCCGAGGTCGCCGGTCGTGATCCGGTGGAGTTCCGTCTGGCCCATCTGCCCGACAGCAGCAACCCGGACCAGCAGCGCAAGGCAGCTGTTTTGAAGCTGGCGGCCGAAAAGGCGAACTGGGGCAATGCGCCAGAAGGCCGGTCGCAGGGGATTGCCGTTCACAAGTCCTTTGGGTCTTACGCGGCTGAAGTGGTCGAAATCTCGGGCGATCCGGAAAGTGGCATCAGGATTGAAAAGGTCACCTGTGCCGTGGATTGCGGTATCGCCGTGAACCCCGATATCGTGCGGGCCCAGATGGAAGGCGGCATCGGCTATGGCATTGGCCATGTGATGCGTGACCAGATCACCCTGACAAGCGGGGCCGTTGATCAATACAACTTCCCGGATTACGAACCGCTGCGCATCGGGGATATTGCTGCAATCGACGTGCACATCGTGCCATCGGCCGAAGCGCCGACCGGCGTCGGAGAACCCGGCACGCCACCGTCGGCACCGGCTTTGGCCAATGCGATCAAGGCCCTGTCAGGTTTGCATGTGGCGCAATTGCCCATGGAAGAACATGGCGTAAGCTTTGCCTGAAAACAGCTCTCCGCGCCGGTCAATACCGGCGCGGGCGTTCCTTGAATACCCAAGTCAGAATTTGATCAAATTTGGTGACAAAGCACATCCATTGAAGTAAATCACTGGGGAGTTTCACCGACGGAGCCCCCAATGGATCTGAGAGCCCTGCACAATTTTCGCGTTGCCGCATGTGACCTGAACGGTCAGATGCGGGGCAAACGCGTGCCCCCCGGCTATGCCGACAAACTGGGAAAAGGCGCCGTGCGAATGCCGTTTTCGGCACTGAACGTAGACCTGTGGGGCGCTGATATCGAAGGAAGCCCGCTGGTCTTTGAAACCGGCGACGCTGATGGGGTGCTGCGCCCGACCGAACGCGGCCCGGTCCCCGTGCCCTGGCTGGATACGGAAACAGCGCTGGTGCCGATGTGTCTGTATGATGATGACGGCGTACCCTTCCCGGGCGACCCGCGGCATGCCCTGTCCGCCACACTCGACCGCTATGCGCAACGCGGCTGGTCCGTTGTTGCCGCGACGGAGTTGGAGTTCACACTCGTTGACGCTTCTGCCGCGCAGCCGCAACCACCGGTGAATCCGATCACAGGGCGGCGCCTTGCGGATGAGGCCGTTCTGTCGGTTGCCGAAATGGACGCGTTCGAGGCGTTCTTTACCGACCTGTACGATGGCTGCGCCGCAATGGGCATCCCCGCGCAGACGGCCATTTCCGAAAGCGGCATCGGTCAGTTCGAAATCAACCTGAACCATCAGGACGCCATGCGCTGCGCTGATGATACGTGGCTTTTCAAGGCATTGACGCGTGGATTAGCACGCAGGCACGGATTTGCGGCCACCTTCATGTCCAAGCCTTATGCCGATGACGCGGGCAACGGAATGCATGTGCATTTCTCGGTGTTGGACCAGAACGGACACAATGTGTTCGACAACAACGGGCCGGAAGGCACCGAGATATTGCGGTCTGCCGTAGCGGGCTGTGTCGCGGCCATGCCGGGCAGTACGCTGATATTTGCACCTCACGGCAACTCCTACACACGGCTCATACCGGGTGCACATGCGCCCACGGGCGCCTGCTGGGCCTATGAAAACCGAACGGCCGCCATTCGCATCCCGGGGGGGGCGCCCGCCGCACGGCGCATCGAACACCGCGTCGCCGGCGGGGACATAAACCCGTATCTGATGCTGACCGCGGTTCTGGGCGCGGCACTTGTCGGCATCGAGGACAGCTTGACCCCACCTGCCCCGATCACGGGGAACGCCTATGACATCGTGGACCTGCCTCAACTGATGCCGGATTGGTCGAGCGCGATTGACACGTTCGCCACGGATCCCCTGGTGGCCCGGCTGTTCCCCGCTGACCTGATCCGCTATCTGACCATGACCAAGCGACAAGAGATCACCCGATTTGCGAACATCCCGCCCGAGGATCACTGGCTGTGCTATCTCGAGACGGTTTGACCCCCTTGCCGCGTCAACCAGTCTCGGTTAGGGTTAATTTGATCAAATTTGGTGACACATGAAAATCGGTATTCTACAAACCGGCCACACCCCCGAAGTGCTACAGGAAGAATTCGGGGATTATGACGAACTTTTCCCCGCGTTGCTGCGTGACAACGGGTTCGAGTTCGTGACCTTCGCCGTCGTGGACGGCACTTTCCCCGATGGCGCGGATGATGCGGATGGATGGATCATTACCGGATCGCGCCACGGGGTTTACGAGGACCTTCCCTGGATCGCCCCGCTGGAAGCGTTGGTGCGCGAGATCCGGGAAAGTGGAAAACCCCTGATCGGCGTTTGCTTTGGCCACCAGATCATTGCTCAGGCACTGGGTGGCAAGGTCGAGAAATTCTCGAAAGGATGGGCCGTAGGTCGTACGGAATACGAATATGACGGCAACAGATTATGGCTGAATGCCTGGCATCAGGATCAGGTTGTCGAATTGCCGAAAGAAGCGCGGGTTCTGGGCCGGAATGCCTTCTGCGAAAACGCGATGCTGGCTTATGGGGATACAATCTGGACGGTTCAGGCCCACCCGGAATTCACCAACGGATTCGTCGCAGGCCTGATGCGGACACGGGGCAAGGGCGTGGTGCCCGAAGACCTGATGCGCGAAGCCGCAAATCGCGAGACGGCCCCGGACGACAACGCCAAAATCGCGCGCCACATGGCTGAGTTTCTAAAGAAAGAGAGAGCCTGATGGCTGATTGGACCGATAAATTGCCGGAAGCCGCAAAGGCATATTTCCACGGGCAACGACTGGACGAAGTTGAATGCATCATTTCGGACCTGCCGGGCATTGCGCGCGGCAAGGCGGTGCCTGCATCAAAATTCGCAAAGCAATCCTATTTCCACCTGCCCGACAGCATTTTTTACCAGACCATCACGGGGGGCTGGGGCGAAGCGGCCGGCGATGACGGGTTCATCGAAAAGGATATGATCCTGAAGCCCGATTTCTCGACCACTTCCGCTGCGCCGTGGACGGGGGATTGGACATTGCAAGTGATCCACGACGCCTACGACCGGGATGACAATCCGATCCCCTACAGCCCGCGTAACGTGCTCAAGCGTGTTGTGCAGCTTTATCATGATAAGGGATGGAAGCCGGTTGTTGCACCAGAGATGGAGTTCTTTCTGGTTGCCCCCAACGTGGACCCGGCGCAGGGCATCAAACCCATGATGGGGCGTTCCGGCCGCCCGGCCGCGGCGCGGCAGGCCTATTCCATGACGGCCGTGGACGAGTTTGGCCCGGTGATCGACGACATCTATGATTTCGCCGAGCATCAGGGGTTTGAGATCGACGGCATCACGCAGGAAGGCGGCGCCGGGCAGTTGGAAATCAACCTGCGTCACGGCAATCCGGTGAAACTGGCCGATGAAGTCTTCTATTTCAAACGCCTGATCCGCGAGGCCGCGCTGCGCCACAATTGTTTTGCCACCTTCATGGCCAAACCGATCGAGGAAGAGCCGGGTTCGGCCATGCATATCCATCACTCGATCATCGACATGGAAACCGGTCAGAACATCTTCTCTGGTCCTCAAGGGGGTGAGACGGACGCGTTTTATCACTTCATCGCCGGTTTGCAGAACCACCTGCCCGCCGGTCTGGCAGTCATGGCGCCCTATGTGAATTCCTACCGGCGCTATGTGAAAGATCACGCGGCACCGATCAACCTGGAATGGGCCCGTGACAACCGCACCACCGGTATTCGCGTGCCCCTGTCCGGCCCGGAATCGCGACGCGTCGAGAACCGCATCGCCGGGATGGACTGCAACCCGTATCTGGGCATCGCGCTGTCGCTGGCCTGCGGCTATCTTGGCCTGGTCGAGCAGGAACGCCCACGTCGTCAGTTCTATGGCGACGCTTATGAAGGCGAGGGCGATATCCCGCAGGTCATGGGCGAAGCGCTGGACCTGTTCGACGAGGCCACTGCCCTGCACGAAGTTCTGGGCCCCGAATTCGCCCGCGTTTACGGCATCGTCAAACGGGCCGAGTACGAGGAGTTCCTACAGGTCATCTCTCCGTGGGAACGTGAACATCTGCTGATCAACGTCTGAGACCTTCCGTGAACCTGCTTTATTCCAATGACCGCAGGGGCCAGTACCCTGACAGTTGGTATGCCGCGACGGCACATCCGATGGATCGCTTTCCCGCGTTGTCAGAAGACACCAAGGCGGATGTATGCGTTGTCGGTGGCGGTTATACGGGGCTGTCCGCGGCCCTTCATCTGGCCGAAGCCGGGTTCGACGTCGTGCTGCTTGAAGCGCACCGCGTCGGCTTTGGCGCGTCGGGCCGAAACGGCGGCCAGTTGGGCAGCGCGCAGCGGATGGACCAGGAAGACCTCGAGCGTCTTGTAGGCGATGCCGACGCCGCCAGGCTGTGGGAACTGGCCGAAGACGCCAAGGATCTGGTCAAATCCCTGATTGCAAAACACCGGATCGCGTGTGACCTGAAACCCGGTGTCGCCGTTCTGGGCCTGAGCAAATCCGAGCAGAAAGAGCTGCATGACCACGCCGGCCATCTTTCCGAGCGGTATGGATACGACCAGATCGAGCTGCTGGACGAAAACGCGGGTCATTCGCTGTGCCCGTCACCAGCCTATCACGGGGGGTATCTGGATACGGGTGCGGCGCATCTGCACCCTTTGAACTTTGCGTTGGGATTGGCGCAAGCCGCGGCCAAAGCGGGCGTTCGCATCCATGAAAGCACCGAAGTGACCGGGATCGACGAGGGCCAGACGGCAGTGATCCGAACTGCACACGGCAACGTTCGGGCCAAGCACGTCATTCTGGCCTGCAACGGGTATCTGGGCGATCTCAATCGTTCCGTCGCCGCCAGGGTCATGCCCATCAACAATTTCATCGCGGCCACCGAGCCCCTAGGAAAGGATGCCGCGCGGGTTTTGACCCGGGATGTGGCGGTTGCGGATACGAAATTCGTGGTGAACTACTTTCGCCTAAGCGCCGATGGCCGCCTCTTGTTCGGAGGCGGCGAAAGCTATGGCTATCGCTTTCCATCGGATGTCGCCGCCAAGGTCCGCAAACCCATGACGGAAATTTTCCCGCATTTGCGGGATGTGAAGATCGACTATGCCTGGGGCGGAACGCTGGCCATTACCATGCGGCGGATGCCGTATCTGGCCCGTGTTGCACCCAATATCCTTTCGGCTTCGGGATATTCCGGTCACGGTGTCGGCACTGCGACCCATGCCGGACAACTCATGGCGATGGCGATTCAGGGTCAGGCCGAAGGGTTTGACACGATGGCACGCGTGCCCGCGCTGTCTTTCCCCGGCGGCCCCGCCCTGCGCAATCCGTTGCTTGTGCTGGCCATGACGTGGTTCGCACTGCGCGACCGGCTTGGAATCTGATCCACGTAAATTGCGACAGATTGGTGAATTTTCGCCTGCCCGGCGATTGGGACTTGGATTGCCTTCCGAATATCTTTATCTTTCCCAAAGATAGAATTCGGGAATTCCAAATATGACGCTGCCCCCCAACGTTCACGACGCCGAGCCCATCCCTGCCGCCGCCAAGGACGCGATCGAGGCCCTGATGCAGTCAGGTGATCTGTTCCGATATACAGCACCGCAGGATGCCCCTGTGGCCTTGCTTGAGGCAGAGTTCGCGGAATTGTTGGGCACGAAGTACGCCTTGGCGGTGTCGTCCTGCTCGGCCGCGCTGTTTCTGTCGCTCAAAGCTCTGGGCCTGCCCCGTGACGCGCGTGTTCTTATCCCGGGCTTCACCTTCGCTGCCGTACCGTCGTCGGTCGTCCACGCCGACTGCATTCCGGTTCTGTGCGAAGTGGGTGAAAACTATCGCATCGACATGGCCGATTTCGAAGCCAAGCTGGACAACATTCAGGCTGTCATCATCAGCCACATGCGCGGGCATACATCCGACATGGATGCGATCATGGCCTTGTGCGACGCACGAAACATTCCGGTGATCGAGGATGCCGCGCATTCGCTGGGCACCACATGGCATGGCCGCAATATCGGTACGATCGGAAAGGCCGGATGTTTCTCATTCCAATCCTACAAGATGATCAATGCCGGCGAAGGTGGCATCCTGATCACGAACGATGCAGATCTTGTCGCGCGGGCCGTCATCATGTCGGGCGCGTATGAACACAATTGGAAGAAGCACAAAGGTCCGCAGGGCGACAACTCACCCGAACTGCAAGAGGCCTTTGCCCGCTGGCAGAACAAGCTGCCGCTGTACAACCTTCGCCTGAGCAACCTCAGCGCCGCCGTGATCCGTCCGCAGCTTCCGGAACTGGCGCGCCGCGTCCGCGATGGCCTGGCGAACCACGATTACGTGGCCGGCCGCCTGAACACCTCGCCTCATATCGAGGTTCCCGCCCCGCTCCCCCCCGAGCAGCGTGCGCCGGATTCGATCCAGTTCAATCTTGTCGGAATGCAGGAACATGAGATCCGCGCCTTTGCCGCAGCGTCCGAGGCGCGCGGCGTCAAGGTTCAGGTTTTTGGTCTGAGCGAAGACAACGCCCGCGCCTTCTGGAACTGGCAATTCCTTCCGGAATCTTTCGACCTGCCCAAGACGCGCGACATGCTGATGAAGGCCTGTGACGTGCGCCTGCCCGTCCGACTGACCCGCGAAGAGCTGGACGTGATTGCAGACATCCTGCTGGCATCGGTTGGCGAAGTGACCGGCCCGATGCCGGTTTACGGGACGTAAGACGAAGGCACTTTGAACAAGAAAGGCCCGCACGATGCGGGCCTGTTTCTTTGTTCGGAACGGATCAATTCAGCTTGGACAGTTTTTGCTGCAACTCGGCCAGCTGTTTCTTGATGTCGTCCAGATCCTCTTTCGGTTCGGACTTGTCCTCTTCCTTTTCCGGGCTGGACCATCCGCTGGACAGCCCACTGGTCATCGCCTTCAGGAAAGCCTGTTGCTGCGCCTGCAACGCGTCAAAACCCGGCATCTGAGACATCGGATTCATCGCGCTCATGTTTTCCATCATCTTGTTTTGGCTTTCGCGCAGCATCTCGAACGAGCTTTGCAGAAACTGGGGCATCATTCCCCCGCCCGGCAGCATGTAACTGCGCACCAGATCATTCAGTACATTCACCGGCAGCACGTTTTCACCCCGGCTTTCATGTTCGGCAATGATTTGCAGAAGATACTGACGTGTCAGGTCATCGCCTGTTTTCAGATCAATGATCTGCACTTCGCGCCCGTCGCGGATGAACCCCGCGATATCTTCGAGCGTCACGTAATCGCTGGTCTCGGTATTATACAGCCGACGGCTGGCATAGCGCTTGATAAGCAGCGGTTTTTCTTGGTCCGACACCGGGTTCCCTCCCCAAGGATGATGCGTTGCAGCACAGGTTATGCGAGTGCAGCACAAAAAGAAAGGGCAGGTCAATGGACCTGCCCAACGCGATTGCACCTAATGGGAGGGTTGGGTGCGCTTCGCGGACGTTTCTTACTTTGCAGCTGCAGCTTTCTTAGCTGCGGTGGTGACCTCGTTGGTCGCCTTTTTGACGGCAGCGGTTGCTTCTTCCGCGGCGTCTTTGCCGGCAGCCATCAGCAGCTCGACGGTTTCGGTTTGAACTTTTTTCGCGATTTCAGCGAAAGCGGCCAGATTTTCAGCTGCAACTTCAGCCGACGCGCTTGCGAAGTCGGTTGCGGCTTTTGCGTAGTCAGCAGGCTCTGCCTTGGCTTTCGACATCTCGCTCAGCTTGGCCAGGGTGTCCTTGGTCCATTTGTTCGAGATCTCGGCCGATTTCTCAGCAGCGTCCAGGGCAACGCCCGACAGCTTCTCGTTCAGCGAAGCGGTCGATTTGAATGCGCCTTCCATTGCGGTGGTGTCCACCGGAAATGCACCCATCATGTCTTTCATGATCGCGGTAAAGTCTTGGGTCTTTGCCATTGTCCTAATCCTTTTAGCCGGTCCGGGCCCACCCCGGGTTTCATCAGCTTGAGGACAATATGATTGCTGCACCGCAGCATTGCAAGTTTTTTCTTGCTGCGACGCAGAATTTTTAAGTTTCAAAATGAAATCAGGCGTTTGGTTTCGCCACAACATAAGTCCCGGGTGCGGATGCAAGGCTCGGGTGCTTCGAATCACCCGGCTCACGGGCCGGAACCTGCTTGCCGGACCGCTTCTTCAACCACGCGTCCCACATTGGCCACCAGGACCCCTCGTGAAAATCAGCTTCTTTCAGCCAGGTGCTGGCGTCCGACTTCATATCCGGGTTGGTGTAGTGGCCATATTTCTTCTTGCTGGGCGGGTTCACGATACCCGCAATATGACCCGATTCTGAAACCACGAAGGTTTTGGACCGCGAGCCCATTTTCTGCACGCCGCGGTAACAGTCTTTCCATGCCGCGATGTGGTCGGTTTCGCAGGTTATGGCCATCAGCGGCACATCCACGTCTTCGAGTTTCAGCTTGTGCCCCATCAACTCGAAACCATCGGTCGCGAACTCGTTGCGCTGGCAGAGGCCTCGCAGATATTCCACGGCCATTTTTGCTGGCAGGTTTGCACCATCGCCGTTCCAGTAAAGCAGATCAAAGGCAGGAGGCACTTCCCCCATCATGTAGCTGCGAATGGCCGGACCATAAATCAGGTCGCGTGATCGCAGGAACGACATGGTGCGCGCCATGATCCACGACCGCAGAACGCCCTCCTTTTTTACTTCCTCTTCGATTCCGTCGATGAAGTCGTTTTGCAGGAATGGCGTAAACTCACCCTGATCGGAAAAATCCGTCAGTGCCGTGAACAGCGTTGCGGATTTGACCGACTTGTCGCCACGCTGTTTCAGCAAAGACAAGGTCAGGCTCAGCGTCGTGCCCGCGATGCAATAACCCACAGCGTTGACCTGTTTGACCTTGCAGATCTTCTTGGCCGTTTCGATTGCGGTCAGGAAACCGTCCTGAATATAGTCTTCCATGCCGGTTTCGGCATAGCTTTCATCCGGGTTCACCCAGCTTACGACAAACAGGGTATAGCCCTGTTCGGTGATCCATTTGATCATGCTGTTCTGGGCTTTCAGATCCAGAATATAGAACTTGTTGATCCAGGGCGGGAAAAGAACGATGGGCGTCTCATAAACCGTTTCAGTCACCGGCTTGTATTGGATCAGCTCCATCATCCGGTTGCGATATATGACCTCGCCCGGCGTTGTCGCCAGGTTTCCACCAACCTCGAACGCGCTTTCATCCGCCAGTTTGACGACCAACTCGCCATCATTGGCTTCGAGGTCTGAAACAAGGTTCTCCAACCCTTTTATCAGCGACTGACCTTCGGTCTCGACCGCCTTTTCCAGAGCATCCGGGTTAGTCGCCAGAAAATTCGTGGGCGCCATCATGTCGATGATCTGCTGCGAAAAATACTGTAGGCGTCGTTTGTCCTTGGCATCCAGATCATCGACCGACGAGACAGCCTGCGCAATCGCTTCCGCGTTCGTCAGGTATTGCTGCCGGATCAGTCGGAAATAAGGGTTTGTCTCCCAAAGGGGATTGGAGAACCGTTTGTCACCGGGCTTGGTTTCCTTGGTTTCCACCTCACCCGTAGTCAGCGCTTTCTGCGCTTCGGCAAAGTTGAGAACCGACTTGCCCCAGAATTCTATCTGTTGCTCCAACAGTTTGGCGGGATTTTGCCATGCATCGGCCCAATACGCCGTTGCTGCTCGTGCGAAAAGCTCTTGATTCGGGCCGTCCAGCGATGGGGTGTGCGACTTTTTTGACGCCATAATTTCAATCAGGCGCTTCGAGAGCTGCTCGACCTTTTCCATATTTTCTTTAATTCGTTCAATATGTTCTTCGGACACGTCCGGCATTTGGTCTTCACTTGTTGTCATTTTAACAATTCCACCCTAACCTCGCTGCCATGCAGAATAACGTCGTGGGTGCTGGGGGGCAAAGCGACGAATGGTCCGAACTCTCAGGATGACACTCAGGAGGCCCCATTTATGCGCTATATGATGACCTACGACCTTATGGAGTCCATGCGTAACACCAACCAGTGGCTTGGTGCAACCGCAAGCGCGATGGCGTCCTACCCGCTGTTTTCCATGACACCCAACCCGGCGTTCAGCTGGATGGCTGCCTGGGGCGAAGTTACCGAACGAACCTTCCAGCGAATGATCGTCAAACCTGACTGGGGCATTCGTACTTTCACCTGCGAGGATGGAAAGGACCATCTGGTCGAGATCACGACAGTTCTGGAACGCCCCTTTGGCGATCTGGTTCACTTCCGTGTCAACGGCCGGGAAGAACAACCGCGCAAGGTCCTGCTGGTTGCGCCCATGTCCGGCCACTACGCCACGCTGCTGCGCTCGACCGTCAAAAGCCTGCTGGTCAATTGCGAAGTTTACATCACCGATTGGCATAATGCGCGCGATATTCCTGTGTCTGCCGGCAAGTTCGATGTCGAAGACTACACGCTCTACCTTGTAGATTTCATGAAGGAACTGGGGCCGGACACGCATGTCGTCGCGGTTTGTCAGCCCGCCCCGCTGACACTGGCGGCCACCGCCTATCTGGCCGAGGTCGAACCCAAGGCTCAACCCAGCACTCTGACACTGATTGGCGGGCCGGTGGACCCGGACGCGACCCCGACCGACGTCACCGACTTTGGACGCCGTGTGACGATGGGTCAGCTGGAAGAAACCATGATTCAACGGGTCGGATTCAAGTACAAAGGTGTCGGGCGTATGGTCTATCCCGGCCTGCTGCAACTGGCCTCGTTCATGTCGATGAACGCCGATCGCCACTCCAAGGCGTTTTCCGATCAGATTCAGCGTGTTATCCGCAACGAAGCCTCGGACCTGGATGCCCATAACCGTTTCTATGACGAATATCTTGCGGTGATGGACATGACGGCCGAGTTCTATCTGTCGACGGTCGAACGCGTCTTCAAAAACCGCGAGATCGCACGCAACGAATTTGTTGTCGCCGGCCACAAGGTGGATATCGGCAAAATCACCGATGTTGCCGTGAAATCGGTCGAAGGTGCGAATGACGATATCTCGGCGCCCGGGCAATGTATTGCTGCACTGGACCTGTGCACCGGTTTGCCAGACAGCAAAAAGGCCAGTCACGTAGAACCCGGCGCGGGTCATTACGGCATTTTCGCGGGCCGCAGCTGGCGCGACAACATTCGCCCGCTTGTGATTGATTTCATGAACGAAAACAGCCGCAAGAAACGTCGCCGCGCAGCGAACACCAACAAGGTCGCCTGATGAACATGGGCGGGCCGGCACATGGTGGCCTTGCCTTTTCCTGCAGTTGCGGCCAGTTGAAGGGTCAAATCTCGGACCGGGGTGTTCGGCTTGGAACCCATGTCGAGTGTTTCTGTCATGACTGCCGCGCGGCGCAGCTGTATTTCGGGCAGCCCGACCCGGCGCCCGGCCCGGTCGACATCTTCCAGATGGCACCGGATGAAATCGAAATCACCGCCGGAGGCCAATTCCTTTCCGCCATGAAACTCAGCCCAAATGGTATGCTGCGATGGTATGCCAGCTGCTGCAACGCCCCGCTGGCGACGACGCCACGGACTGCACGTTTGCCCTTTGCAGGGTTTATCGTCGGAAGGATGACCGGTGACGTTTCCGCATTGGGGCCGGTCACGACCCGTGGGTTTGTCCCTCGGCCCGATGGAAAACAAAAACACGAAAAGGTCAGGTTTGCGGCGTTTGGCCTTTTGCGCCGCGCCCTGCTATCGCGCCTGTCAGGACGGTGGAAGAATACGCCGTTTTTCGACCCCGAGACCGGCGATCCTGCGGTCCTACCGAATGTCATTTCGAAAGACGAGCGGGCGGCGCTTTACCCCTAGACAAAACCCCTAGACAAACTTTTGCGGAGTATTCAGCCAGGTTTCCAAGGCTTTGTTGACGGCATCGGGCGCTTCCAGCGGCAGCAGATGCCCGGCATTTTCGACGATCTCAAACGCGGCCTCTGGTATCAGGTCAGACATGAAAGAATGCCGTTTGACCGGGGTAAGCGTGTCATGGGCACCGCACATGATCAAAGTGGGGACTTTGATCCGGCGCAACGATCCCTGTTGGTCGGGTCGGCGCTGCAAGGCACGCATTTGGCGCACAAAAGTTTCGGCGCCCAGATCATTCGCCATTGCCAAAAGATCATTCAGAATGGGGATTCGCCTGGGCCCCGGCGCCAAAGTATCTGTGCCGACCAGTTGGCGCATGACCTCTTCCAGCCGCCCACCCAGGGCCCCGATGATCAGATCCTCGCGGCTGGCCGCGATCTGAGGTGTGTCCGCCTGTGCGTCCGTCGACATCAGGCACAAGCGCGTCACCCGTTCCGGTGCCCGCCGGATCAGTTCCAGCCCCACCACACCACCCATGCTCTGCCCGGCCAATGCAAACCGATGTGGAAGCTGATCCAACAGCCCCGAGGCGATCTCTTCAATTCGCTCGCCTCCGGAAACAGGTGCAACAGTGACGGGCCGCGACCGTGACAACACCTCGATCTGAGGTCGAAACAGCCGGGCATCACACATCAACCCAGGCAACAACACCAGCGGTTCGTTCACGCGGGGGCTCCATCTGCTCGGTTTTCCGAGTCCTTCCAGTTGTTGTCAGGATGAGAGTTTTGCCGCAGCCGGGCAAGGAAAACTTCACGGGTAGGCGATGGCGCGAAATGCCGGAAAATCGGCGTAACGGGCTTGCCGCGTCGCAAGGTCTTCACCGGGTTCAGCGCCGGGCTTCAACAGACACCCACGCGGAGCAATATAGCTGTCGATCCGGCGATGCGGCCTGGGCCGCCAGACAAGGTTGAACGCACAGAGCTTGGGGAAGAACCAGATTTCGGAATACTCCAGATGATCGTGCATCCACCACGCCAGATCTCGCCAGTCCCTGCCCTGCGCATATTGATCCGCGAACCACGGGATAACGATAGATGCCCCGGCAATCCGCGCATCCCCTTCCCCGCGATCCCAGATATGGCATTCCAGCGGGTGATCGTTTCGGGCGCAGTTCAGCTTGTTTTCATTGCCAAACCGGTTCAAGGACGATGAACGATAACCCGACCTGACCGCGACCCGGCCAAATGTCTCTTCCAATGGGTCAAGAAGGGTTTCGCAAAACGCGCGGCCTGTTTCGATCGCCAGATCCGGGTTGTCCGGAATATTCTGCTTTTGGTGGAAGTTGCCGATTTCCGAATACAGAAAATCGCGCATGAAGAAATGCCGGGACAAGCGGACACGACCCAGGGTCTCAAGGCTCCACATGCTGCCCGGCTTACGCATCTTGCGTCCTTTTTATCCAATCAATCAGGGTTTATTCCACCCCCAAGCCCTTCAGCCACTCCAGAGTACCAGCAACGGCGGCATCGGTTTGACCCGGCGACATCAACCGCCCCGCGATAACATGTGAAGACGGATCGTCACCCGGCCCCATCGTCACCAGCCTGACCGTTGCCGGAGCGCCCCAGGCCTCGGCAACCTTGTGCGTCCGGTCCGGCCGCACAACCTGATCATCATCCGAAAACCAGAACAAGGCGGGTATCAGGGCCTCAGAGAAATCCAGTGCATAGACCGTATCCACCAGCACGGACATCGGCACGACGGCTTCCCACGGGTAGACCGACGTCCAGTACCTGTTCTTCTCTGGGTCCGGCCCTGACACATCGCGTTCTTGCCCCATCAAAACAGGCAACCAGCTTCTTGCCCATGGCAATGAAGGCACCCACGCCGCGACGGTATTCACACCAAAGTTCGGCGAGACAAAAACCATGCCGACCACATCCTGGCTGAGGTCTGCATCCAACGCAGCGGCCGCCGCCAGCGTTCCTCCGGTCGAGGTGGAAATGACGATCACCTTTTCCCCGACCGCGCGCGCCGCTGCCAGCCCTTCTGCGGTATCCTGCATCCAGCCCGAGGCCGTACCCTCGGCCATCGCCGGCCCATCCCGACCGTGACCTTGCAACCGCGTGTAGACCAGATTGGCGCCCAAAGCGTCAGCCACCAGATCAGGAACAGGGCGGATTTCCTCGGAACTTGCTGAAAAACCGTGGATGTACAGAACAGAATACGGCGTGCGCTGTTCCTTGAACCCGTCCTGCCAGATCACGCGTTTTTCGACACCCGGAACGATGTCATCATAGGCAGACTCGGTGCTTTCAAAATAAACCTGAACACCTTCACCAAATTTTCGAGAGTCAAAGGTCGGGTGCAGGTTCACTTCCTCGCGCGGGCCGAACCAGAAGACCAGGCCGCCAAGAACAACCAGCGCCAGAAGAGCGCGCCCCAGAAACCAACCAAAGCGCCGCATCAGGCTTCTCCCAACACGTCAAGAACCGCGGTCTTGATCAGACGCAGGCACTTCTCGTCCGAGAAGCGATGATCGGCCCCCTTGACCAACAGCAGCCGCATGTCAGGGCCCGCAGCATGTTCCAGCAGCCGCACGGCTGTTTCGGTCGAAACTGCCGTGTCTGCGGTGCCTTGCAGGAAACGAACCGGGAACGGCAGATCCAGTGCGCCCCGCAGAACCAAATTCTGGCGTCCGTCTTCGATCATGCGCTTGGTGATGATATAGGGTTCCATATAGTCGGACGGCAGCTCGACATGGCCGACAGTGTCCAGCGCAGCTTTTTGTTCGTCGCTGAACGAAGCCCAATACCCGTCCTCGGTGAAATCCGGCGCGGCGGCGATTGTCACCATGCCTGCAATTCGCTCGGGCATGACTTTGGCCAGCAGCAATGCCTGCCATCCCCCCATTGATGAGCCAACCACGATCAAAGGTCCGTCCGTCAATGCCTTTACCGCAGCCAATGTGTCCTGATGCCAGTCACCGATACAGCCCTCGGTGAACGCGCCCGAGCTTTCGCCGTGGCCGGAATAATCGAACCGCAAGAACGATTGCCCCCGCGCCTGTGCCCAGGCTTCCAGATGCACGGCCTTGGTGCCTTCCATGTCCGATTTGAGCCCGCCCAGAAAAACGATGGTCGGTCCTGCCCCTTCGGTCTTGTGATAAGCCAGTCGCCGCCCCTGCGGCGTCTCCAGAAAATCCGTCGCTGCCATGAAATCCTCTTTCTCTTTAGGCAACATCATGCACGGCAGCACGATGGTCGCAATTCCGGAATTCGATTTCCCGTTGCGTCAGCTACGCACCTTGCGACACTTGACAGTAATTGTTGCACCTGCCACATGGGCCGAACACACATAACCCGCAACCGGGCGTTCAGTGGGCGCCAAACCGACGAGGAGAGCCGATATGGCCTTGGATTCTCAATCCGTCTCTCTCACCTTTCCCGATGGCAATGCACGCACCTACGCCGCAGGCGTCACGCCCGCGCAGGTGGCTGCCGACATCTCAACCTCGCTGGCCAAAAAGGCCATCTCGGCCACCGTTGACGGCCAGCACTGGGACCTGCAATGGCCCATCGAATCCGACGCGCAGATCGCCATCCACACCATAAAGGATGAGGCCCAGGCCAATGAGCTGATCCGCCACGATCTGGCCCATATCATGGCGCGCGCGGTTCAGGAGATCTGGCCCGCCACCAAGGTCACCATCGGCCCTGTCATCGAAAACGGCTGGTATTATGACTTCGACCGCGAAGAGCCGTTCACGCCGGAAGATCTCGGCCTCATCGAGAAAAAGATGAAAGAGATCATCAACAAGCGTGATCCCGTCACCACCGAGGTCTGGGACCGCGAGCGGGCGATCGAGTTCTACAAGGCCAACAACGAGCCCTACAAGGTCGAGCTGATCGAGGCTATTCCCGGCAACGAGCCGCTGCGCATGTACTGGCACGGGCACTGGCAGGATCTGTGCCGAGGTCCGCACCTGCAACATACCGGGCAGGTTCCGGGGGATGCGTTCAAGCTGATGTCCATCGCCGGCGCCTATTGGCGTGGCGACAGCGACCGTGCGATGTTGCAGCGTATCTATGGTGTGGCCTTCACCGGAAAGGAAAAGCTGAAAGCGCACCTGCATATGCTGGAAGAGGCCGCCAAGCGCGACCACCGCAAGCTGGGCCGCGAGATGGACCTGTTCCACATGCAGGAAGAGGCCCCCGGCCAGATTTTCTGGCACCCCAATGGCTGGACGATCTACACCCAGTTGCAGGACTACATGCGCCGTCAGCAGCGCAACGGCGGCTATGTCGAGGTCAACACGCCGCAGGTTGTAGACCGCAAACTGTGGGAAGCATCGGGCCATTGGGACAAGTATCAGGAAAACATGTTCATCGTCGAAGTGGACGAGGAACATGCCCGCGAAAAGGCGATCAACGCGCTCAAGCCGATGAACTGCCCCTGCCATGTGCAGATTTTCAATCAGGGCCTGAAATCCTATCGTGACCTGCCGCTGCGCATGGCCGAGTTCGGGTCTTGCAACCGCTATGAGCCGTCAGGTGCGCTGCACGGTATCATGCGTGTGCGCGGCTTTACCCAGGACGATGGGCACATCTTCTGCACCGAAGACCAGATCGAGTCAGAAACCGCAGAGTTCATCCGGTTCCTGTCCCGGATCTACAAGGATCTGGGATTCGAGAACTTCTCGGTCAAATTCTCGGATCGCCCCGAGAAACGGTCGGGGTCGGATGAAGTCTGGGACAAGGCCGAAGCCGCGTTGCTCAGCGCGACACGTGCTGCCGGGATCGAGCCGGAGCTCAACCCCGGTGAAGGCGCCTTTTATGGTCCCAAGCTGGAATTTGTTCTGACTGATGCGATCGGTCGCGATTGGCAATGCGGCACGCACCAGGTTGATTTCGTTCTGCCCGAACGCCTTGAAGCCACCTATGTCGGCGCTGACGGTGGCAAGCACCGCCCCGTCATGCTGCATCGCGCGACGCTGGGCTCGTTCGAGCGTTTCATCGGTATCCTGATCGAAGAACACGCCGGCAAGCTGCCCTTCTGGCTTGCGCCGCGTCAGGTCGTGGTTGCGTCCATCACCTCCGATGCGGATGGCTATGTCGCCGAAGTGGTCGAAACGCTGCGCGGCGCCGGTGTGCGGGCCGAAGCCGACATTCGCAACGAAAAGATCAACTACAAGGTTCGTGAACACTCGGTCGGCAAAGTTCCGGTCATTCTGGCCGTCGGCCATCGCGAAGTTGAAGACCGCACCGTCAGTGTCCGGCGTCTGGGCGAAAAACAGACGCAGGTCCAACCGCTTGACGTTGTAACAAACGAGCTGTCGCAGGCAGCCACCCCGCCGGATTTGCTGTAACAATCGGCAGCATATTGCTGGGAATCTGGCCCCCGAATTGGGGCCAGATTGAAACAATTCACTCTTTCTTCATCAAAAACAATGCATTACGCTGCAAGAGGGCACGCCGCCCCTTGACGTGCTTGTGAGACACGGGCTCGTGAATTCAACTCTGTCTACCAAGCTACTACCTTTGTCATTGTCACAAGCAGACATACCCAGTCATCAAGAGGATTACCGAGATGTCGAACACAGCCAAGTCCCTGGTTATCGCAACCGCAGTCGCAGCCGCCGTATCGGGCGCCGCAACCACTGCATCCGCTCAGGCAAAGGAAAAATGCTATGGCGTATCGCTGGCCGGTCAGAACGACTGCGCCGCGGGCCCCGGCACCACCTGCGCGGGCACCTCGACCGTTGATTATCAGGGCAACGCATGGACCCTGGTTGATGCAGGCACCTGCGCGGATATCGAACTGCCCGCACAGGCAGACGGCACCCCGCGCAAAGGCTCACTGGAAGCTCAGGATCGCGACCTGCCGGCATAAGAACGGCCTGACGAATTCAGGGGCGGGCACCATCGCCCGCCCCTTCCCTTTCGTGATCAAGGAACTGACCCATGCTGGATGATGCCCAACGGTCGAACCGTCTGCCCGCAGCGCCGGGCGTTGGTTACAAGCCGCAACACTTCGCTCAGATACTTGAACACGCACAGCCCGTCGCATGGTTGGAAATCCATGCCGAGAACTACATGGGCGACGGCGGGCGGCCTCTGGCGCAGCTGCGCCACCTTTCCGAACAATTCCCGATCTCGGTCCATGGCGTCGGCCTGTCCATCGGCGGCGAAGGCGCGCTGGACCCTGATCACCTGGCCCGGCTGAAACATCTGGTGGGTTGGCTGAATCCCGCCAGCTTTTCCGAACACCTGGCTTGGTCCACACATGACACCCATTTCTACAACGACCTGCTGCCCCTGCCCTATACCGACGCAACACTGACGCGCGTTTGCGATCATATCGATCAGGTTCAGGACACCGTCGGACGGCAGATGCTGTTGGAAAACCCCTCAAGCTATTTGGCTTTTGAAGAAAGCACCTGGTCCGAGCCCGACTTCCTGCGCGAAATTGCGCGTCGCACCGGTTGTGGCTTGTTGCTGGATGTCAATAACGTCTTTGTCTCTGCCACCAATCTGGACTTTTCTCCTCAGGGTTACATCGATGCCTACCCACTTGAAAAAGTGGGGGAAATTCACCTTGGCGGCCATGACGAGGATGAAGACGATCACGGCCATCCGCTGCTGATCGACAGCCACGGGCGTGAAGTGGTCGACCCGGTTTGGGCGCTGTTGGATTACGTGCTGGAACGCACGGGGCCGAAACCCGTCCTGATCGAGTGGGACACCGACGTACCGGACTGGTCCATTTTGCGGGAAGAGGCCGTTCGCGCGCAGACCGCCCTTGAACGGATCCCGGCATGAGCGTTTCGCAATCCGAATTTCGCGCGGCCATGATGGATGCGTCAGCCCCTGTCCCCGAAGGTTTGCTTGACGCCCAGGCGCAGCCAGCCGGTCGTCGGTTCAGCGTCTATCGCAACAATGTCGCCGTGTCCTTGACCGAGGCGATGCATCAGGCGTTTCCAGTCATCACCAAGTTGCTGGGGCCACAGAACATGGACGGGCTGGCCGGGATATTTCTGCGCCAGCACCCGCCATCATCACCGCTGATGATGTTCTACGGTGAAGCCTTTCCCGAATTTCTGGCCGGAATGCAGCAGCTTTCCCATCTTGGTTACCTGCCGGATGTGGCTCGGCTGGAACTTGCGTTGCGCAAGTCGTACCACGCCGCCGACAGCCAACCCGCCCCGGCAGACGCGCTGGCCGCAGACCCCGAACAGGTCATGCGAACCCGGCTGCGTTTTGCCCCGGCCATGCGGGTGGTACGCTCGGACTGGCCCATTCACGCGATCTGGCGTTTCAACACCGAAACCGACGCGCCGAAACCCGATGCGCGCGCCGAGGATGTTTTGATCACGCGCCCGGAATTCGACCCGGTTGCCCAGTTGTTGCCCGCCGGCGGCGCCGATTGGATCGCCCATATGCAAGGCGGCGACATGATCGGCGAAGCATTTGAAAAAACCGCTGCGGCGCAGCCGGAATTTGACCTTGGAACCACTCTGGCACTGCTTTTGCAGGGCGGTGCAATAACTTCTGTGACTATCGAAAGGCTGGAGACATGACTGCCCTGATCTCACTTCACAACAATGTTCTGGGAAAGGTGGACCTGGCGTCCAACTGGCTTACACCCACTCTGGCGCGACTGGTCTTTGTCGCGGTTCTTCTGGTCTATTACTGGAACTCGGCTATGCTGAAGATCGACGGCTCGATCTTTTCACCTTCAGCCGGTGCCTTCGGTCAGATTTTCCCCAAAGCCGCCGAAGCCGTCCTTTACGACGTATCCCAAATGACGTTCTTTCAACGGGTCGTCATTTTTTTTGGCACGGTTGCAGAATTCGTCCTTCCCGCGCTGCTGCTGGTCGGTCTGTTCACCCGTCTGGCGGCCTTGGGTATGATCGGTTTCATCTGGGTGCAGACTCTGGTCGACGTCACCGGCCATGGCGTGAAACTGGGCAGCCTGTTCGACGCGGCGCCATCCATTATGGATCAGCGCACGATGTGGACATTCATGATGCTGGTGATCGTGATCAACGGTGCAGGCCCCATCTCACTTGATCGGATCCTGCGTCTGAAATGACCTAGAAATGCGCTTTGGGCTGGTCTGGCTTACCTGCTGCCAGCCCAAGCACCCCGGCAACCCCGGCAAACGCGATCGGGAACATGGTGAACACACCAAATCCGAAGGCGTAGTACATCGCCGCCGCTGAAATCAGCAGCAGGATCCCTGCAACGAGGGCGCGCGCGGGCGCCATCGCCCCCCCGGCAATGGCCAACAAAGGCGCAATGATCGACACAGCCTGAATCAGGTCAGGGTTGTCCACCTGCCTCAGAACGCCGTCTATCTCGCCGACGTGATCGATGACGACCACCTTCGCATACCCGAAAAACCCGACGATCATCCCGATCAGCCCGGCAATAACGCCCAAGATCATGGCGGCATTACGCATTTAACGTCCTCACTGTTGCTTGCAGGCACATAAGCATTCCTTAAGAAATACCAAGCTGCGTGCGTGTTTCCGCAGTCCAGCCGAGAAACAGCTCTCCGCCTTTCTCGATCAACGGGCGCTTCATCAGGGTGGGATGCTGTTTCAAAAGCTCCAAAGGTGCTTTCGCGCGCTGGTTGTCATCCAATCCGCGCCATGTCGCTGACCTGGTGTTGAGCAAAGCGTCGCCGAAGTCAGCAAGAGCCTGCGACAGCACAGCATCCGGCACGCCGTCGCTGCGGACATCCACGAACTCTGCGTCTGGCAACGTTTTCAATGCTTTGCGACAGGTGTCACAGGTTTTCAATCCATAAAGGCGCATGTTTTTACTGCTCCTGCATTTGATTGCATTTTAGGCAAACTTGCCAGTTTCAGGCGGTTATTCTTGATTTTTTACTTCACCGTGCAATGTTGAAAAAGGCGAAACACACGAAACGGACTGTTCAGAAAGTGCCAAACAGTCTTTTTTGTGGTGACGCTGACCACAGCCCCCACCAATTTGTGGGACAATGCGCAAGTAGAAGGAGACACGGGACATGCCAACCGGCACCGTGAAATGGTTCAATACCACTAAAGGTTATGGTTTTATTGCCCCTGATGAAGGGGGCAAAGATGTGTTTGTACATATCTCGGCCGTAGAACGGTCCGGCCTCACCGGACTCGCAGACAATCAGAAAGTCTCGTACGAGTTGCAGGACGGACGCGACGGCCGACAAATGGCTGCGGAATTGAAGCCGTTGTAACGACATCCCCGCTGATCGCGGGATGGATCCATTAAGGATGGCGGCCAATTTCCGGCCGTCAACCACCCCCTACCGGGCCTGTTCCATTACCCGCGCGCGGATTGTTCATTTGCGCGGCGTCGATGGTGTATATCCGTTGCTGTGGTGTCGGATACCCCGGGTTCCTGCGACCTGATCCCAGCCCCGCCCCCAGATCGGATTTCCCAGGCTTTCATTGTGTGCTCGGGGCGACGCTGGCACGTTGCGACGCCCTTCGTTCCGGTTTCAGGTCATCGTGCATGCGTCGCAAAAGCCCACACTCTGCTTAGGCGATGGATCGCTTGGCATGACAATCCGAAAAAATTGGCGCCCGGCAATTCGAATTCTATTTGCGAATGATCTCTTCGAATTCGCGCCACTCCCGAGCCGTCATGCCCGAGCTTTCCTGCGTGACGTCCTCACCCGCCAGCATGCGGCGCAGGCTTTCAACCATCTGAGCCGACAGGTTGACGGCCCCAAGACGGTAGTCCTCGAATGCTTTATAGGCAAAGGGCACCCAGTCGGCGACAATCTTGCACATCGTATCAGCGTAGACGCGGATCTCATATTGAGCATGAGGGTCAGCGCGCAGTCGCAAAAAATGGAACAGGTTGTGCAGGTCGACCTTCCAATACCACTGCGTATAGATGTTTGCAGGCAGGTTCATCCGCGCCAATTCTCGAGCCAGACCCTGCTGCCCGTCCTGGCTGATCATCGACTCGTAATTGTCATAGCACCGGGCGCTGTCGGCCTTGAGGATGTCCAGAACACGCGCGGCCTCTTCACCTTCCAGAGCAGAGCCACGGCCCTGATTGTTCACCTCTGATTGGGCGGCCACATGTTCGGGTGCGGGAATATAGAACTCACGATCCAGAATTGAATATCGCGCCGAATACTCATTTACATTGGCCGTACGGTGCCGAATCCACTGCCGCGCCACGAAGACCGGCAGCTTCACATGCAGTTTGACCTCGCACATTTCGAAAGGGGTCGAATGCCAGTGCCGCATCAGATACCGGATCAGACCTTCGTCATTCTGAACCGATTTGGTTCCTTTGCCGTAAGACACGCGCGCGGCCTGACAGATGGCCGCATCATCGCCCATATAATCAATCACGCGGACAAAGCCGTGATCCAAAACCTGATGCGCGGTGTACAGGTGATCTTCCATTCCCGCTGAAACGACGCGACGAGTGGGATGCGATTGGGCACGTTGCGCTTCGATCTCGGCCTGTTGGTCAGCGGACAGCGGCATCAAGTTTTCCTTTCTGGCAATGAGTCGCCCCCTACTATATCTCGCCAACCGCAACATCGAAACCGCGATATATGCCGCAACCCACGCAAAATTCAGTTCGCCAGACCCAGCGGTCTCGACACACTAGGTCGGCGCGCTAAGCTCTTTGCAAACTGAGTCGAAAAGGATGAGCAAAATGGCGCTGACATATCTTCACACCATGGTCCGCGTGAAGGATTTGGAAAAATCCATGGCGTTTTACAAGCTTCTGGGCCTGAAGGAAACACGCCGCTATGACAGCGAAGCCGGGCGATTTTCACTGATTTTCATGGCCCCTCCGGGGCAGGAGGATGCGCCGATCGAGCTGACCTACAACTGGGACGGTGATGACGGCCTTCCCAGCGACAGCCGCCATTTCGGTCACCTTGCATACGGCGTCGACAACATCTACGAGGTTTGCCAGCACCTTCAGGACAATGGTGTCACGATCAATCGCCCTCCGCGTGACGGTCGCATGGCCTTTGTACGCTCACCCGACAATATCTCGATCGAGCTTTTGCAAAACGGCGATGCTTTGGAGCCGAAGGAACCCTGGGCCAGCATGGAAAGCGTTGGCCACTGGTGATCCGGTGGGTCATAACGCTTGGGTTGGCCGTGCTGGCCAGCCCGATCAAGGCCGAGACGTGTCGTCTGGCCCTTGCATTGGCCATGGACATTTCAGTGTCGGTCGATGAGGCCGAGGACTTGCTGCAACGGCAGGGTTTGGCGGCTGCGCTGATCGCACCCGAAGTGCAGGAGGCCTTTTTCTCCTCTCCTATGCCGGTTGCTTTGGCTGTTTACGAATGGAGCGGTCGTTCCACCCAGCACGTCATTTTGAATTGGTTGCTGATAGAAGATGTTGCTGACCTGCTGTTCGCCTCCGGTCAGATAGGTGGTTCCGTGCGATCAGATACCGGATCAGCGACCGCCATGGGCTATGCCCTGGCTTTCGGGTCAACCTTGATGAACAAAGCACCCGACTGCTTGTTTCAAACGATTGACCTGTCCGGAGATGGTTCAAACAACGATGGCTATGGGCCGCAGATAGCCTATCGTCACTTCGCTTTCCAGAATGTGGTGGTCAATGGCCTCGTGATCAACGCGGCTGATTTTGAAGGCGAACTTTTTCTGATCCCGTTTTTTGAAAACAACGTCCTGCATGGTCCCGGTGCCTTTTTGGAGGTCGCTCAGGGGTTCGAAGATTTCGAACGGGCCATGCGGAAAAAGCTGAAACGGGAATTGAGCGGTTTGCAGATTGGTGCGCTTGATGAAGACCCGCAATAAATCCGCGCCTGAGTGCTGCTTTTGCGGGCCTGTTCTCTGGACCGGCATTTGAACAAGGCCGCCAGGCCTGTGCATCAGTGCAGGACGGTTTTGGTTCTGCGCGACACACAACCCCGGTCAGTAGATGTATCGGATCTGGTCGGTCCAATATCGCTCCACCCGGCGCAGTGACGTGGTGATGTCTTCGATACCTTCCAACTCCAACACGCCCCTGCTTTGCAATCCTTCGGCGTGACGCGCAAACAGGTCGGACACGATATTGCGGATTTCCCTGCCTCGTGGTGTCAGACGTACGCGGACAGAGCGGCGGTCAATCTCGCATCTCTGGTGGTGCATATACCCCATCTCAACCAGCTTCTTGAGGTTGTAGCTGACATTGCTGCCCTGATAGTAGCCGCGGCTTTTCAGCTCGCCCGCCGTCACTTCGTGATCGCCGATATTGAACAGCAGCAGCGCCTGAACCGCGTTGATTTCCAGCACGCCGACGCGCTCGAATTCATCCTTGATGACATCCAGCAGCAACCGATGCAGCCGCTCCACCAGGGCCAGCGCCTCAAGATAGCTGGTCATGAACCCCTTGGCTTCAAGCCCGGAGACCTGCATTTCCATACTCATCCGACCCTCCGATTCAGTCGTGCTGTTTGAGACACGATGACCTGAAAGTCCGAAAAATCGGTTAAGCCGGTATTTTCTTATTTCTGAAAGGTCTGCGCGATGTTTGAAATCAGACTGGCAAACTGCGCCGGCGGCTGCACCTGACCTGTGACCCATTGATAAAGGTCCTGATCGTTTTCGTGCAGCAGCGCGTCAAAGACATCCAGCCCGGCGGCATCCATATCTGCCAGGTTGCGATCGGCATAAGCGGACAGGATGATGTCCATCTCTTTGATCCCGCGCCGCATGGATCGCATTTTCATTCGCTTGATGCGTACGTCCCGGGGTTCACTCAATTCTTCTGCTCCAGCATCAGACGCATTTTCTTTTCCAGACGCGCCGCACGTTCAGCGCAAACCCGCATCTCTCCTCGGATGGCGCGCAGTTCGGCCACCGCGGTCGACAGTTCCATTCCACCTTCGCCCTCTTCCACCGGGGCATCCATGCCATCGCCCTCACCGGTCAGCAGCCACATGATCGAGACATTGACCAGCCCCGCCATCATCGACAACCGGTTCGCACGCGGCTCGGACAGATCGTTTTCCCAATCGACAATCGTCGTCTTCTTGACGCCAAGGCGGCGCGCCAGCTCTGCCTGGGTCATTCCGGCCGCTTCGCGCGCGCCTGCCAGACGGTCCCCGAATGTCGCTGACTCAGGTCCATACCAGTCTTTTTCATCATTCATCGGGGTCTCCAATTCACATTGTCCATTCGGCTTGATCGTCATTCCGGCGCACCCTATGACAGTCGGGTTGAACATACAAACCGAGGCCATCCATGAGTTTCCTGTCTGCGACACTGTCACGCGTTAAACCATCGCCCACGATAGCCATGACAGCCAAGGCCGCCGAGTTGAAAGCCGCCGGGCGCGACGTGATCGGCCTGAGCGCGGGTGAGCCGGATTTCGACACCCCGCAAAACATCAAGGACGCCGCCGTTGCAGCGATTGCAGCCGGAAAAACCAAGTACACCGCACCGGACGGCATTCCGGAACTGAAGCAGGCGGTTTGCGCCAAGATGAAGCGCGATCACGGGCTTGACTACACGCCCGCGCAGATCTCGGTTGGAACGGGCGGAAAGCAGACGCTGTACAACGCCTTGATGGCAACAATGAATGACGGTGACGAGGTGATCATCCCCGCGCCATATTGGGTAAGCTACCCCGACATGGTTTTGCTGGCAGGTGGAACGCCGGTTGTTGTTGAAACGACGCTGGCCAACAGCTTCAAGCTGACGGCAGAACAACTGGAAGCCGCCATCACCCCAAGGACAAAGTGGTTCATCTTCAACTCGCCCTCGAACCCGACAGGCGCAGGGTACAGCCGGGATGAGCTCAAGGCCCTCACCGATGTTCTGATGCGCCATCCGCATGTTTGGATCATGTCGGACGACATGTATGAACACCTGGCCTATGACGGGTTTGAATTCTGCACGCCTGCCGAGGTGGAGCCCGGCCTGTATGACAGGACGCTCACCTGCAACGGTGTTTCGAAAGCCTACGCCATGACCGGCTGGCGCATCGGTTATGCGGCCGGTCCGGTCGAACTCATCTCGGCGATGCGCAAGATCCAGTCGCAATCCACCTCGAACCCCTGCTCGATCAGCCAGTGGGCGGCGGTGGAAGCGCTGAACGGAACACAGGATTTTCTGACGCCGAACAATGAAACGTTCAAACGCCGCCGTGATCTGGTGGTGCGCATGTTGGACGAGATTGACGGCATAACCTGCCCGACACCCGAGGGCGCGTTTTATGTCTACCCCTCGATCGCCGGGCTGATTGGCAAAACGACACCCGCGGGAACCGTCATCGAAAACGATGAAGCCTTTGCCACGGCCCTGCTGGAAGAGGCGGATGTCGCCGTCGTGTTTGGCGCGGCCTTCGGCCTGTCACCCAACTTCCGGGTCAGCTATGCGACGTCCGATGCAGCCCTGACCGAAGCTTGCGCTCGTATACAGCGCTTTTGTGCATCTCTGAGGTAAACATGTCTGCCGACCTGCCCGAATATTATTTTCGTATCCGTGAAAACGGGGCCGCGGTGTTTCGGATCGATACGGAAAACCGCCAGCGCCGGATCGAGATGGACCAGATCGCCGTCATCAACATCCGCAACGGTGAGGTCAAGCCGCACGGCCAACGGGTTTTGTCCGAACGGGATCAGGCAGAGATCGCCCAATGGATGGACGAGCGCCGGGCCGTACTGGCCCAGCGCGACATCGACGACATTCACCGCGCTGTCGACTATCTGAATCTGACAACGCAATGGGCGCAGTCCAAGGCAAGCGACGAACAGCTTGAGGATGTAACCGACAGGTTGCTGATGGCGATGCACGATCTGCGCACGGTTCTGGTTCGGAAAAAGGCCGACCGGTTGAGCAAAGACTAGGCAGGTTCCGCTGGCGCCTGCATCTGCCGCACCGAATGCATCCAGAACCGGGCCATCAGCAGCACCGCCGCGAAGGCCAGGCCAAGCACCAGTCCCAGCCAGACACCGATGCCATCCATCTGACGGACGAAGCCGAAATAGTAGGACGCCGGAATTCCCACCACCCAATAGCTGAGCGCCGCCATAACCATCGGTATCTTGGCATCCTGCAAACCACGCAGCAGTCCCAGCGCAATCACCTGCGCCCCGTCGACCAGTTGGAACAGGGCAGCCATGGCCAGCAATCCTGTCCCGATTGCCAGAATTTGTCCGCGCTGCGGATCATCGGCCTCCATGAACAGGGAAATCAGCGGCTCGGCATATGTCAGGAACAGGATGACGGTCACGACGGACATGACCAGCGACATGCCAGTCACGGCAATCGCACCTTTCTCCAGATGCGCCTTGTCCCGGCGGCCCAACGCGTTGCCGGCCCGGATGGTGGCCGCATTTGACAGCCCCAGGTGCACCATGAATGTGGCCGACGCCAGATTCAGGGCGATCCCGTGCGCGGCCAGCGGGACCTGACCCAGCCAGCCCATCATCACGGCGGATGTTGCGAACAGCGACACCTCGGCCAGGGTGGTCAGGCCAATGGGCACGCCCAGTTTCCACACGCTGATGAACATTTCCCAATCCGGACGCCAGAAGCGCTGGAACAGGCTGTGTTCCGGCAAGGTCCGGACCACATAGACGACAACAGCGACCAGTGAAACGACCTGCGTCGCGATCGAAGCGATCGCAGCGCCCATCACGCCCAGTTCCGGCGCGCCCCAGTTGCCAAAGATCAGCGCATAGTTGGTAAACCCGTTCACAACCGCCGCCGTAACCGTGATCCACAGCACGATCTGAGTTCGCTCCAGAGCCGCAAGGTAGGACTTCAACACCATCACGATGAGCGCCGGAAACAACCCCCAACCGGCAACACGCAAATATTCCGACGCGGTTTCAGCGATATGCGGCTCTTGTTTCATGGCGATCAGGATCGGATTGGACCACCACAACAACGGCATGACCACCGCAGCGTATAGCAGTGACAACCACAGCCCCATGCGCGTCGAGCGGCGAATGCTGGTTTCGTCCCCTTCTGCCGCGGCGGTGGCAACCATCGGCATGACGGCCCAGCCAAACCCCGCACCAAACAAAAACAGAACGAAATAATAGCTGCTGGCCAGGGTAACCGCCGCCAGCGCCTCGACCCCGTACCAGCCCAGCATGACGGTGTCGGTCAGGCCGATGGCAAACTGCGCCAGATGGCCACCGATCAACGGCAGGCCAAGCACGGCAATTGCCCGAAAGTGGGCCGGATATGTCATCACTTTTGTCATCGCACCAGCCATATGCGCGGGCTTGGCGCGAGACAAGAGATGATCGCTAAAATGTCAACATGATACTTCGGTGCCCGCTTGCGCAGTCCAGGCGGGCACCGGCGTGATTAACGAGCGTCCGGATGCAGTGCTGTACCCAGAATATGCTCGGAGCGGTGAATCACGTGATGCGCCTGCCCCACGATCAACGGATCGGGCTCACCCACAATGTCGTGATCCTTGCCCGGATAGTCCAGCGTCGACAGGAAATGGCGCATACAATTCAGCCGCGCGCGTTTCTTGTCATTCGACTTGATGATCGTCCACGGCGCGTCCGCGGTATCGGTGTAAAAGAACATGGCCTCTTTTGCTTCGGTATAATCGTCCCACTTGCTGAGGCTGGCCTTGTCAATCGGTGACAATTTCCACTGTTTCAGAGGATCCGTCTCGCGACTTTTGAAACGACGCTGCTGTTCTTCCTGCGTGACCGAGAACCAGTATTTGTAAAGCTGGATGCCCGAACGTACCAGCATCCGCTCCAACTCTGGCGTCTGCCGCATGAATTCCAGATATTCATTGGGAGAGCAGAAGCCCATCACCCGCTCGACACCGGCGCGGTTGTACCAGGACCGGTCGTAGAACACCATTTCGCCAACTGTTGGCAGTTCCTGAATATAGCGCTGGTAATACCACTGCCCCTTTTCTTCCCAAGTGGGTTTATTCAAGGCCACGACCCGGGCCTGACGCGGATTGAGGTGCTCCATAAACCGCTTTATCGTACCGCCCTTGCCGGCAGCATCGCGCCCTTCGAACAGCAGAACGAAACGCTGCCCGGTTTCCTGCGCCCACAACTGAACCTTCAGCAACTCTGCCTGAAGCTTGGCCTTCTGTTCTTCGTACACCGACCGCGCCATCTTGCGGCCATAGGGGTACTTGCCGCTTTCAAACGCCTGCCGGATCTTTTCAGGGCTGGGCTCTGCGACCTCTGCAACCGGCGTCGGCCTGGTCTTGACCTGAGTTGAATTTGTTTCGACCCGAGCAATGGCTTCCATGAAATCTTTCCTTTTCTGTTGTCCCGGAAAGGAGCTAGCAGAAAGGCCACGGATGCGCTTTGATTGGGGTCAAATTGATGCCTCAAAAACCCATATATTCCGCACTGGATACAAGGTTCCGATACAAACGCCGTTTTTCAAGCTGTGCCCGAGCGGCCCTTGCCTGAATCCTCAATAGGATCGTCTAATCGACCTCGGCCAACATGGCCGAGGCTGGCGCCCGTTTGGCGCACCGGGTCGCTGATCCCCTTGTTTCAGGCTTCATCTATGCCCCCAATCGTAAG
Organism: Ruegeria sp. HKCCD6604; assembly: GCF_013110635.1. Lineage (NCBI taxonomy): Bacteria > Pseudomonadati > Pseudomonadota > Alphaproteobacteria > Rhodobacterales > Roseobacteraceae > Ruegeria > Ruegeria sp. HKCCD6604. Next base: position 872,711 of record NZ_WVQW01000001.1, read on the forward strand.
GGTTGTCAGAGTTGTTGGGCGACAGACCCAATTCGTCGCCTTCCGTCGAACATCCCAGCCCCAGAACCGTGCGGTTCGCATAAGAGAAGTAGGAACAGACCTGATTGATCTCGAGGATTTCTCCATCATCCCACCCTGCCGTGCGCAGCGCCGTCACATCCGCTTCGACCAGATCGCCCGGATCCTCGGTCAGTTTGCGCGCATAGGTCATGGCCGCCACCTGCGCTGCATCCAATGGCGCGGCGGCCGGATCGCGGGCTTCGATCGCGGCCCGGATCGCGTTTCCCCGTTCTTCGTTGTCCAGCAACCGCTGCAACCCTGCGAAATGATGTTCGACGCAATATCCGCATCGGTTCAGAGAACTGACCCACACACCCAGCACCTCGAGGAACCACTTCGGTATCTTGTTGCCCGAGTGATGCAGCACTGCCTTGTAGATCGCCATGTGCCCTTCCATCGAATGCGGCCGCAACGAATGCGCCATCATGATATTGTCCACATTGTTGCCCGGGCCCGTGACGCGGTCATAGAGTTTCTTCAGCCTGCCTGTGGCCTGCTCGAATGGGATGGTTCTGATCCAGCTCATTTGGCTTCCTGTTGACGTGATTGCCTGTCCTTCAAAGACTAGAAGCGCTTTGAGCCCGAGGCGAGACGAATTCGACACCCCGTCAGAAAGAACCCGGACCAGCACAGACCGCAATTCGATCATCGGCCCGGTTTCCCGAAACACAAACACGGCAAGTCCAGTTTAAGCCCTGCGAGCATCCGCCCTAAACCATCAGCCGTTCGGCACCCCGGTCAGATTGGGCTAGACGCCCTCTATCTCCATGGTGCGGAACTCATTCTTCAGCCAATTGTGCCGGGCACACATCGGTCTTGTGAAATGCTGACGTATCAATTTGCTCATGGCCTTCTGGATCAGCACCGACGTTGTTGCCGGGTATACTTCGGTTGTAAACAGCGATACTGTGCGAACGAAGTTGCTGCCGGGAAAAGGCATGGCCTTTACGCTGTTGTGAAACCTCTGCGTTCGGTGAAAGCACGCCGCCGTCGTGATTGCCCAGCCACTGCCCTGCGCGACCAGGCCGATGATGGATTGGTTGCACTCCAGTTCAAACCGGTTGGGCAGGCTGAACTTGCTTCGGGCCAGTTGAGTTTCAATCTGCTTGCCGATCACATAGTCACGCGAATACCTCAACAATGGCAGGTCGGCATCCGGGTTGAACAGCTCGTCCGGGGACCCTTCAAACTTGTTGGGAACCACGACGATGAAGGGGTCTCTCATCAACGGGTATTCGATCAGCCCCTCGGTACGACCCAGCGGTCGTGTGGCGACGCCCACGTCAAGCTTGTGTTCCTGAAGTTTGGCAAGAATTTCGTGGCTTGGGCGCGTGAAATGGCGGAAATTGCACCGCGGCAGAGCCTGCGCCAGAAAACGAACAAGGTCGGGCGCGATCTGGTTGTCGAAATCATCGATCAAAGCCAGCCGCAGATCCGTCGCATGCTGCCAGTTTCCCGTTCGTATCTCGGCCTCACCGCGTTTCAGCACAGTCAGACCCTCACGCACATAGCGGGCAAACACCTCGCCCGCCGGCGTCAGGCCCATCGGGCGGCGCCCATGGTCGACCAATTCAATACCCAACGCGCGTTCGAGGCTGCGCAGGTGGTTCGAAACCGTGCTGATCGACAAGTCTGTTTCTGATGCGACTTGCTGAATCGATCCGGATTTGGCGATCAGCTGAAACACTTCCAGCCATCGAAGACTCAGAGATTTGGACACGGCAACCGACCATTGTTTCGATTTGTTCGAAACTAGCGAAGCAGAGTTTTGCCCATGCGGCAATGAAGATGTTGATCGAAAGGGTCGATTCTAGGCTTTCATCCGCACAAAATCAGGGTCGTACGGGCTTGGGCTGATAACCGTCGCACCAATCCGTTTCCCGCAGCTGTCCAGCTCCATTTCGCGGCCAAGCTTCGCCAGGGACGGATGAATGAAAGCGTGCGCCAGATTTAGCTCCGTGCGATACCCCCATTCGCCCGACGTGATGGTGCCAACGACAGTATCATCCTGCATCAGTGATGCGCCGGGATGCGCGGGGCCAAGGGATGAATCGATGCGCAAGGGGACCAGCTTGCGTCGTGGTCCATCCGATTTCCGTTTCAACAAGGCATCACGCCCCACGAAGGCGCCCTTTTCCAGTCGGACGAACCGATCCAAGCCGGTTTCAAAAGGATCAAATTCGGTGATCAGATCGGCTTTCCAGTGCAAAAAGCTCTTCTCCATGCGCATGGATTCAACGGCCCTGGCACCGAACAGTTTCAGCCCATGCGTTTCGCCGGCCTCGCGCAAGGCAAGATAGGCCGCATAGAGCGAGGCGTTGGGAACATGGATTTCATAGGCCAACTCGCCCGAGAAACTGAGGTTCATAACCGTCGCCGGAGCAATACCGACAAAGCACTCGCGCACGCTGAGCCACGGGAACGCATCTGCCGACCAATCTCCTCTGGCGCAGGCTGACAAGACAGAACGCGACTTCGGGCCAGCCAGAACCAGAATGGTCTGATCATTTGTCAGGCTGCGCAACTGAACGTCCTCATCGATGCGCAGATGCAAGCGCAACCAATCCATGTCGTGAAACTCGCTCGCCGCGGCGGAACCATACCAAACGCGGGCCGGCCCCCTGTCGCAGGCGGGCAGATTGGCAATCGTCGCTTCTGCCTTGATCATACCGTGGTCGTTCAACAGGTATCCCAACCCGACACGCCCGTCACGCCGAGAGACCAATCCACAAAACAACCGGTCCAGCAATGCGTGCCTGTCGGATCCTGTGATCTCGATGCGGTTGAACCCGTTGACCTCTGCAAGCCCGACGCCGGTTCGAATGCTTTCGACTTCGGCAGCTACCAAGTCGAAGGTTTCGTCAAAATCGAAACCAAGCGTCGGCGAAAATCCGGGATCGGGTTTGATATAGTCCACCCTCTCCCACCCGTTGACCACAGTGAACTCGGCCCCTTCGGATGCCAGAACAGGCGTCAGAGGGGTCGTCTTGGCGGGTCGGCCCGCAGGGCGATGTTCATGCGGAAAGTGGAACCTGAATTCGTTCTGGTAATCTTCAATCGCCTTTAGTGCCGTGAGTTCCACATTTGCATGTCCGGCGAACCTTCGGGGATCGAGGCACCACGTGTCATAGCATGCCTCGCCATGCACGATCTGCTGTGCCAGCAACCATCCGTGACCGCCACCTTCACCCAGCCCGGCCCGCAGGCCAATGATACAAAACGCGTTGCGTTTTCCCGGGATCGGACCGACCAGAGGCGCCCCGTCAATTGTGTAGGTGATTGGCCCGTTGACCACGGTGTGAATACCAACCTCCATCAAGGCAGGCATGCGCGCGAAGGCCCCTTCCAGCACATCGGTCACACGGTCCAGATCATCCGGGCACAAAGCGTTCACGAAGTTCGGATCGATCCCGTCCATACCCCAGGTCTTACATCCCTGCTCGTAGAACCCGAGTAGCAGCCCGTTCTTTTCCTGTCGGCAATAATAGTCGCTGATCGGGCAGCGCAGCAGCGGCATCCGATGCCCGGCATCCCGGATAGCCTCGATTTCTTCGGTCAGGAAATACTGATGTTCCATGGACGACACGGGATGATGAACACCCATCATGGCGCCGACTTCGTTGACCCTGTAACCACAGGCGTTGACGACGACATCACAGTCGATATCCCCGTGCTCGGTATGCACGGTCCAGGTGTCATCGTTGTGCTGTGTCAGCGCGGTCACCGGCGTATTTCGATACACCTCGGCGCCCGCCTTGCGTGCCCGGCGCGCAAGGGCCTGGCACAATTGCGCCGGATCGATGTCGCCGTCCAGCGGATCCCAAAGCCCACCGATGAGATTATCGGTCGAAATCAACGGGTGTCTCCGAGCACATTCATCCGCGTCTATCACCTCGAAATGCACGTCCATCCCCCGCGCCATGGACGCAAAGTGACGATAGCCCTGCATCTGCCCTTCGGTGTTGGCCAGACGGATCCCACCGTCTGCGTGGTGATAGTTGATAGGGTAATCCGGATCGTCGGCCAGTTCCTTGTACAGACGGATCGAATGAGATTTCAGGCCGACCATCGTCTGGTTCATGCCGAAATTGGTGACCTGCGCCGCCGAATGCCATGTCGTGCCCGAGGTCAGTTCATTCCGTTCGACCAAAACCACATCGGTCCACCCTTCCCGGGTCAGGTGGTAGAGCGTCGAACATCCGGCGATCCCGCCCCCTATCACAACGGCTCTGGTACGCGACTTCATGGCATTGCTCCTTCAACTTCGGCACCAGTCTTGCTGAATAACGGGATGGGCATACAACAGGGCAGATGCGGGTGCCGGAAAATCGAAACCGCGATTTCGAATTCTGAAAACGGCACTTCTTCTTTGATACCGGGACAAGTTGGGTCCTAGGGTGCAGGAAAACGCAAGGTAACGTAAACGAATGCCATCGGAGAGCGTCAAAAGAAGCGGTCGAAAGGCACGGCACGCACAGCGTGCGGCCAAGCCCGTTTTTGACCCTTGCCCGCCCGGTCAGAAAGGCGGGACATTCAGGCCCTTAAGCATTTCGGAAATCGAGAAAATTTACGACACCGCGCTGCGTCTGCTGGAAGAACTGGGGATGGGAGACGTGCCGGACAGGCTGGCCATCGACCTCAGGGCAGCGGGGGCTCAGGACCGGGAACAGAACCGGCTGGTTTTTCCCCGTTCAATGGTCGAACAGGCCATCGCCTCGGCCGCGAAGAGCTTCACCTTTCATGGCCGGGATGAAAACCGGTCCATCGAGGTGGGTGGCGACCGCGTGTATTTTGGCACCGGCGGTGCTGCGGTTCAGACACTTGATATCAACAGTGGGCTTTATCGCCCGTCTACCCTGGCGGATCTGCATGATTTCACCCGGCTACAGGATACGCTGGCCAATGTCAGTTGGTTCACCCGGTGCTGCGTGGCGACCGACGTCCCCGATGTGTTCGATCTGGACGTCAACACGGTTTATGCTTTGGTACGGAATACAACCAAACCAATTGCAACGTCTTTCACGTTGGCGGAACATGTCGGCCCGATTGTCGAGATGCTGGACATCGTCGCCGGAGGGGTCGGGGAATTCGCCAAACGCCCCTTCCTGAAAGCGCATATAAGTCCGATCATTTCACCAATGCGATACGGCGAGGATGCCGTGGACGTGGTTTATGAATGCATCGCCCATAACATTCCGATGTCCTGCATCACGGCCGCGCAGGCGGGCGCAACCGCCCCGGCAACTCTGGCCGGATTTCTGGCGCAATCACTGGCCGAAACGCTGGCCAGTCTCGTGATGGTCAATGCGATCAAACCCGGCTTTCCGATGGTCTTTTCCAACTGGCCCTTCATCGTGGATCTCAGGACCGGCTCTTTCGCAGGGGGCAGCGGTGAGACCGCAATCCTGAATGCGGCGTCGGCGCAAATCACGAACTGGCTGGGTTTGCCGTCGGGTGTGGCCGCCTCGATGGCCGATGCCAAGGCCATCGACGCCCAGCATGGGGCAGAAAAAGGCATTACATCGCTGGCGGCGGCGCTGGCAGGAGGCAATCTGATCTATGAAAGCTCGGGGATGACGGCATCTCTGCTCGGGGTCAGCTTCGAGGCTTTCGTTCTGGACAACGAAATGCACTCGCACACCTATCGCGTCTTGCGCGGGATCGAGGTCACCGAAGCGAATCTTGGCTTTGACGCCATATGCCATTCGGTTCTGGGCGATGGGCATTTTCTGGGCAGCGAGCAAACCTATGAAGCCATGGAACGAGACTATTTCTATCCGAAACTCGCCGATCGTCAGGAGCCCCGCACCTGGCAAACCGATGGCGCGATGGATGCGTGGTCATCCGCACGGCGCGTCGCTCAAGAGGTGTTGCGCACGCATTACCCCGAATATCTCACCCCGGAACAAGACGCCGAAATCCGCCGGCGTTTTCATATCCTGTCTTGAAGAGCGGCGGGCATTTCCAGCCCGGTCCTGAACCGTTAGGGTCACTGAGGAAACTTGCAGAGGATGGGGCATCATGGCCGATTCATTTTTTCAACCGGTGTCCGCCATGGAACTGGCCCGATTTGCCGGCATTCCCGCATTCATGCGCCTGCCCATGCTGGATCTGGCGCACGAACGGATCTCGGAAGTCGAACTGGGCATCGTCGGTATACCTTGGGATGGCGGAACCACCAATCGCCCCGGCGCCCGGCATGGTCCGCGGCAATTAAGAGATTATTCCACGATGATCAGGGCGATGAACCCGGTTACGGGTGTGGCACCGTTTTCAATGGTGAACTGCGCAGATCTAGGAGACGTCGCCCCCAACCCCGTCGACATAGAAGACACGCTGGATCGGGTCACGCGTTTCTACACTGATCTTCGAAGCCGCAACATCACACCATTGACCGCCGGAGGAGATCACCTGACCACCCTGCCCGTCCTGCGAGCCCTGGCCGCTTCGGGTCCGGTTGGCCTGATCCAGTTCGACAGTCACACGGACTTGTTCGACACTTATTTCGGAGGTCACAAATTCACCCACGGCACCCCGTTCCGCCGAGCGGTCGAGGAAGGGTTGGTGGACCCGAAGCGTTTTGTACAAGTCGGGACTCGCGGCACGGCCTACAACACTGAAGATATCGAATGGGGCGAGGCGCAGGGCATCCGCATCATCCGTATCGAAGAACTGTTCGACAGGGGCATGGTCGACGTTATGAACGAGGTACGCGATATCGTTGGCATGCAGCCGACCTATTGCACCTATGACATCGACTTTGTCGATCCAACTTACGCCCCCGGCACAGGAACACCTGAAATCGGCGGGCCCAACAGCTTTCAGGCCCAGCAGGTCATTCGCAGGATGTCCGGTCTGAACCTTGTTGGCGCCGATCTTGTCGAAGTGTCACCGCCATTCGACCCCCAAGGTGGAACGGCGTGGCTTGGCATCTCGCTGATGTTCGAGTTGCTGTGTGTTCTGGCACAGGCGATCGACGCGCGGCGCTAGGCCCGCGCGACATTCTCGGCGATCATCGAAATCATCTCGAACATCACGGCCGCCGCCGTCAGCGCGGTGATGTTGTTGGGGCTGTCTTTGGTGGGCATCATGCATACCACATCGCCGCCGATGATGTTCAATCCGCGCGCCGCGCGCAGGATGCCGACCGCCTCATCTATGTCAAACCCCTTCTCACCCGGTTCCAGATTGGACACGGCCGGCGCGACGGTTGGGTCCAGACAGTCCAGATCGAAGGTGATGTAAACCGGGCGGTCACCCAAAACCTCTTTGGTCTGCGCGACCACATCGGCCAACCCGCGCTGTCGGAACTCTCGCATTGTGACGATATTGTACCCGTAGTCATAAGACGGTTGCAGCCAGTCCAGGCTGCGTGGATGGCCCCGCAGACCGATCTGCATCGACCGGGTTGGATCCACCTGCCCCTGATCGGCCAGATAGGCCCCCCAGTGAGCCGCTGATTTCTTGGCACCAAGAAAGTGATCAACCTTGGTGAAGACATCCGTATGCGCGTCCAGATGCAGAAAGCTGACCGGCTGCCCGCCTGCAAGCTTGCCGCCACCCAGGGCCTGAACAATGCCACCGGTGATGGAATGGTCGCCTCCGACGGAAACGGGGCGCGCTCCGGCCGCGTCTATGGTCTTGTAGAATTCAGTGATGCGTTCGATGCAGTCTTCGTTGTCGTTGGCCTTTGGAAAAGGCACATCACCAACATCGGCGATCCGCGCACTCTGCCAAGGATCAATTTCAAAGACCGAATGCACCCTGCGTTGTACGGCCGAGACATGCCGCAACGCGCGTGGTCCCAAGTGCTGGTCCCGTTCGGTCGTGCCGTTGCCCGTCGAATGCGGCACGCCCGCCAGCGCGATATCCTGCCCTTCGGGCCCGACATTGGGACACCGGAACAATGTAGGCACGCCCCACCAATACAGGTTGTCCATCATCGATTGTTCATACGGATCTGTCATGGCTTCCCCGGATCAAAGAAAAGCGCCCCCGATCGGAACCGGGGGCGTTTGCGTTCAGAGTTTTTCGTCTTCTCGCCGGAACGCGCCCTGCACGATCCGGTCCATGACCATGGCAAGGAACAGGATCGCAAAGCCACCCAGCAGACCCGGCCCCTTGGCGGCGTATTGCAGCGCCTCAAGGATTTCCTTGCCCAGGCCGCCCCCGCCGATCAGCGAGATGATCACGACCATGGACAGGCACATCAGGATTGTCTGGTTTACACCCGTCATGATCGATGGCAGCGCCAGAGGGATTTCCACATCCTTCAACAATTGCCATTTCGACGCACCAAAGGCGACCGCAGCCTCCTTGATGCTTTCCGGAACCCCTTGCATGCCCAGCGCCGTCAGGCGGATCACCGGCGGCATGCCAAAGATGATGGTGGCCAGAATTCCCGGCGGGTTGCCGGTGCCGAAAAAGGCGATGATCGGGATAAGGTAGACGAAGGCAGGAAGCGTCTGCATCAGGTCCAGAACCGGTTCCGCCGCGCGATAGGCGCGCTGCGATTTGCCGAACCAGATACCCAGCGGAATGCCGAAAACCACGCACAGCAACACCGCCGCACCGACCAGAGCAACCGTTTCCATCGCCACGTCCCAATACCCCAGCAACGCGATATAGGCCAGGGAAGACGCGGTGAAGATGGCAACCCTTGGTCCCGCCGCACGCCAGGCCGTCACACAGATGACCAGCATGACCACCGGCCAGGGCGACCCAATCAGTGCAATCGTCAGCGCATCAAGCACCGATCGCACGCCCGCCACGATCCCGTCAAAGATGTCGCCGCCCGCCGCTGCAGCCGCATCAATCCTGGCCTCCATCCAGTTTGCCAGGCTCGAGAACAGCGTGCCGTTGCCTTCGCCAAGAAACATCGCAGACACTTGCTGTTCCGGGAACGCGTCAAGCAATGGAAGGGATGCGTTCACTGTGAACTTGTACACAATCAATGGTCCGATTGCCGCAACAAGGATCGCGCCCATGACGATGTTACGGGTCGAACGCCCACTTTCAGTGCTTTCCGGATCGATACGCCAGTTCGAATACTGTTTCTCGTAGACGCGGTCGGCGTAGAACCCTTGAACCAACTTGAACACCAGCAACATCAACAACCCGGTAATCAGGATTCCTGCCGCCTCGGACTGGGCGGCGGCAGCCCTTTCCAGACTTGTGGCCGCTGCTTTTTGTATGTTCTCGGCCAGTTTGGTGAAACGGTCGATATCGGCCTGTTCCGTGGCATCCGCTGCGCGCGCCAACAGTTCGGCCGCACGTTCCTGCTGACGCGCAGCGCGCTCGGCGAAATCCGCGCCGGGATTGCCCCACGCGCCCCTGCCGATCTGGACCCACGCGATGATCTCAAGGATCAGAAAGGTCCAGAACATGCCCCAAATGGCGCGTGACGCAGACCAGAATGGCCCCAGCACCGCGGCCCACTTGTTGAACGTGTTGGGAATCGCGCTGGTCGCATCATGAATCTTGTGGAACGCATTGACATAGTAGTCACCGTTCGGACCCGCGAACTCTTTGATGGAAAGGTCCAGGGCCTCGCGATCGACCTCGATATCAGAGGCGGCCGTTACTTTCATCTCTGTTGCAGCATCAGTCATTTTTGCCCCCCTGGATACCGCGCAACAGGCGCGGCTTGGTCACGACACCCACATCGATACCCGCATCCGTGATGACGACCGGCAGATCAGAATTCACGGCCAGGTCGATCAATTGATCCAGATCCGCGCCCTCGTCGGCTCGGGGCGCACCGTCAAGTGGCCCTGAGTAACTGCCCACCGGCTCCATGATGGAATGCGCCTTGACCAGTTTGAGCTTTGAGATGCCCTGAACGAATTCGCGCACGTAATCGTCGGACGGGTTCATGACGATGTCTTCGGGGGTTCCGATCTGTACGATGACGCCATCTTTCATGATCGCAATCCGGTGGCCGATCCGAATGGCTTCGTCCAGATCGTGGGTGATGAACAGCGTGGTCTTTTTGAGCTGCGCCACAAGTGCTTTGAACTGGTCCTGCAATTGCAGGCGGATCAGCGGATCAAGGGCAGAGAACGGTTCATCCATCAACAGGATTTCCGGGTCCGAGGCCAGCGCCCGCGCGATCCCCACGCGTTGCTGCATCCCGCCCGAAAGCTCTTTGGGCAGGCGGTCCTCGTAACCTGTCAGGTTCACCAGGCTCAGCGCGTGATCCGAGACGGCCCAGCGCTTTGACTTGGACACCTTTCGGATCTCCAACGGATAGGCCACATTATCGCGCACGGAACGATGCGGCATCAGCGCCATGTGCTGAAAGACCATCCCGATTTGCTGGGCGCGAATGCGGCGCAACTCGGATTCCGACAGTTTCGAAACGTCGTGACCCAGAATCTCGATCCGACCCGCCGTGGGTTCGATCAATCGATTCACATGTCGCACCAATGTGGACTTGCCCGAGCCGGACAGCCCCATGATACAGAAAATCTCACCCCTCGGCACTTCGAACGTGGCGCCCTGAACGCCTACAACACAGTTGAACCGCTCCAGAACCTCCGGCTTGCCTATGCCTTCGTTTCTGACCGCTTCCATTGCCTCTTCCGCACGCGAGCCGAAGATCTTCCAAACGTTTTCTAATTTTACGACAGGTTCGTCCATTTATCCCCCACAGGGCGATGCCCTGCCCGACAGAAAAAGGCCGCCGCGGTTTTGCGCGACGGCCCGAAGAGTGGTGATTTAGTTGGTCAGCCAGCCGATGACGGTGTCTTCATTCGCAGCCACCCATTCCTTGGCGAAATCCGCAGCTTCGATGTTGTCGACGGCCAGTGCCTTGCCCATCGCGCTAAGATCGTCGCCTGTCATCTGGTAGTTGCTGAACAGGGCGGCCACTTCGGGATAGCTCTCTTCCAGTTCCTTGGCGTAGTGCAAGTGAAGCGTTGCTCCGTTCCAGGCCGAGGACGCCTCGGACTTGGACAACCAATCCGGATCATCCGTGGGCTGAACGATTGTCCAGGTGGCCGGATCATGAGGCGGTTCTTCCAGAACCGTCAGATCCTGTGTCACGAAGATATAGTGGGGGCTGTAGCAGAACCCTATCCACGGGTCGCCCGCTTTGGTCGCATTTGCCAGATTGGCATAGGCAATGGTTTCTTCGTATTCCGTCAGCTCGAAGATCTGGTCATAGCCATAGGACTTGGCCCGGATCTTCTCGACAACGGTCGACGCCCAACCCGGCGCACCGATCCATACCTCGGGTGTTCCGTTGCCATCAGTATCAAAGATCGCAACCTTGTCGGGGTCGCTCAGGTCATCGATCGATTTGATGTCATATTGTTCCGCGATATAGGTCGGCACGCACATGCCCTGTTCGGCCTGAACCGGGTTTTGGTTCATGACGACGGTGCCGTTTTCCTTGACATAGGTATCGTGCAGGTTCTGCTGATTGGGCATCCACACTTCCGGATGGACATGCATCGAACCGCTGTCCATCGCCTCGAAGACAATCGGGTTGGTGCCATTTTGCAATTCCACGTCCAGGCCGAGGTTTTCTTCGATCACGACCTCAAGAATATGTGCCGTGGCGTTCACCGAGGCCCAGTTGGGCACACCGATCACGATATCCGCGGCCATGGCCGGCCCGGCAATCGCGAAAGACGCGCTTCCAAGTAGCGTTGCAATTTTTTTCATCTGATATCTCCGTGTTGGGTAGCTTCCGCGCTTGTTTTTCTCACCCTCTCGGGCAGCGGTGCGCTCAGGTTTTTGGTGTGGAAAGGTAGTGCCTTTCGGTTTTTTGGGGCCAGCAAAATCAAATGCTGACATAGCCCCGAAAGTGAAGCATGCGGATGCGTTGCCCATCAAGGGTTACGTCTTTCTACCTCATGAATGCGATATTATCATAAGTTTGTTTCGGCTTCTTGCAATTCAATGCGGTACTTCCGAAACCCCCGAAACCGAAGATACCCGCTGTTTTCATGAGCACTGAATTGCCTCGTGCGAAAACCACAGCCAGTTTCAAAACGGCTTTTGAAGCTTTCCTTTTGCAGGAAGCAATTGATATCAAGCATATATTGCTGCACCTGATATAGCGTGTCGCGCACGCTCCGCCCTCAAAACGAGGCGTGAAACCTCTCCGTGGCGGTTGCGCCACCTAACCGTACGACCAAGCCCCCCTGACAAGAAACCGTTCAACACTCTGTGAAACGTGTCGAGTATTCTAGTTTTGCAGCTGGCGCTTATCTACCTACTAGTAGATAATATCATGCGTCGTAACCAAGGAAGAGACCTGACCCCATGGAAATCAATTCGGACTTCTCTGACCGCGTTGTCGTTCACTCAGACCAGCTGGAATGGCAGGCCTCTCCTATGAAGGGTGTGGATCGCAGGATGTTGGACCGGATCGGAGGCGAGGTCGCACGGGCCACCACTATCGTGCGTTATGCGCCGGGCAGTCATTTCTCTGCCCACACCCATACCGGCGGCGAGGAATTCATTGTCCTTGACGGTGTATTTCAGGATGAACACGGCGACTATCCGGCGGGGACCTATGTGCGCAATCCGCCAACCTCGCAACACACACCGGGGTCGGAACCGGGATGCACGATCTTCGTCAAGCTCTGGCAGTTCGACATGAACGACCGAACCCAGTTTCGCAAAAACATGGTGGATGAGCTGCGCGCGCCCGCGAACGGCATCGCCACCGCAGTCCTGCATGAGGATGCGCGCGAGATAGTGACCTACTCCCATCTGGACGCGGGCGCGACGCTGCGCTCGGACGCCCCTGGCGGGATCGAGGTTCTGATCATCGACGGGTCGGTCACCGAAGGCTGGGACGAACTGGTCAAAAACGATTGGCTGCGCCTGCCTGAAGGCCATAGCCTGACGGCCGTTGCTGGGGCGGACGGGGCCAAGATCTGGATGAAGACAGGCCACCTGCCTTACGCCCAACCGCCGGGGGTGTAACCGATGGCTGAACCAAAACCCTTGGCGCTTGTCGCCGGAGCGGGGGCTGGGCTTGGCCAGGCATTGGTGTCACGTTTCCAAACCGAAGGCATGGTGACCGTGGGTCTGGGCCGAACCCAACCCGACAACCCAATCGGTTCCTTTCATCAGGTCGATCTGTCCGACCCCGGCGAAACGGCACCGGTCATAGCCGATTTGATTGCCACTTACGGGCCGCCCAAGATCGTGGTGCACAACACCGCAGAACTGGTGATCTCACCCTTCCTGAAAACAACGCTGAACGATTACCAGCGCAGCTGGACGTCGATGGTGCAAACGCTGATCGTGCTGGCGCAATCGGTGATGCAGCCGATGGTCCGTGGCGGTGGCGGAACCTTGATCGTGTCGGGTGCAACCGCCTCTCTGCGCGGTGGTGCACAGTTTTCAGCATTTGCTTCGGCCAAGTTCGCCCTGCGCGGGCTGACACAATCGCTTGCACGAGAGTTTCAACCGGTAGGCGTGCATATCACGCATGTCACTCTGGACGGCATAATCGACACGGCCCGGTCACGCGACCGGCACAGTCTGGACCCAGCCAAAATGATGAAGCCCGAAGATATTGCCGAGGTATATTGGCAACTGGCGCAACAACCCAGGTCGACTTGGACCCAAGAGCTGGACCTGCGTCCTTCAACTGAGGGGTTCTGATCCATGCGCACCGATACGCTCATCATCGGCGGTGGGCTTTCAGGGCTCAGCCTGGCGACACAGCTTGTGGATCAGGGTCAGGAAGTTCTGGTTGTTGAGGCGCGCAGCCGTCTGGGCGGACGCATTCTGACCGAGGTTCAGGGGAACGCCCATCTGGACATGGGTCCGGCTTGGTTCTGGCCCGGCCAGCCACGTATCGCAGCGCTGACAGACCGGCTGGGCCTGCACCGGTTTGACCAATTCAGTTCCGGCGCGCTGAGTTTCGAAGATGAACAGGGCCGTGTTGAGCGGGGCCGCGGGTTTTCATCCATGGAAGGGTCATATCGTCTGGTCGGGGGGCTCGCTGCTTTGACAGATGCGCTGTCGGCACGGTTGCCGGATGGGGCAATTCACCTGTCCACGCAGATCACCGTCTTGGCCTGCACCGAAGGTGGGGTTCGGGTCACCACGCAATCTGGGCAGCATATTTTGGCAAACCGTGTGGTACTTGCCGTGCCCCCACGCATCGCGGCCGAGTTGATCTATGAGCCCGCCCTGCCCGATGGCACGTTGTCAGCCATGCGGCACATCGCGACCTGGATGGCCGGGCAGGCCAAAGCGGTTGCGGTCTATGACACTCCGTTCTGGCGCGAAGACGGACTGTCAGGGGATGCTATGAGCCGGCACGGTCCCATGGTGGAAATCCACGACGCGTCGCCTGCCAGCGGTGGTCCCTTCGCGCTGTTCGGTTTCATCGGCATCCCCGCGCAAGCTCGCCGGGATGAAGGGGATTTGCGGCAGCAGGTTCTGGCTCAGCTGGGGCGATTGTTCGGGCGCAAGGCGACCAGCCCCGGCGCGCTTTTGCTAAAAGACTGGGCGTTTGATCGCTTCACAGCGACCGACCTGGACCTTCAGCCCGTATATGCCCATCCGCAGTACGGCATGCCGAAGGCCATGACACGGATCTGGGAAGACCGGATCATTTTCAGTGGCACCGAAACAGTCGCGCAATTTGGGGGATATCTGGAAGGTGCATTGGAAGCAGCAGAAAACACCGCGGCATTGTTGAGCGCAAATAGGATGAACGTGGTATGGAAATAGATACAAAAACCGCTTTGCTGAATTCTGCCGAATTTGCCGTACGCAGCAAAGGCTTCGACGGCTTCAGCTATGCCGACCTCGCCAATGATGTGGGCATCCGCAAGGCATCGATCCACTATCACTTCCCAACCAAAGCCGCGCTGTCAGCAGCTTTGATGGACCGCTACCATACCGAGCTTACCGGGCGCTGCGCCGAGATCGAGGAAACTTGTGACACGGCGGGTGCGCGCATGCGCGCACTGATCGCGCTGTATCGCGCGGCTTTGAACGACGGAAAAACCCTGTGTTTATGTGTGTCGCTGATCATCAGCCGGGAGAGCTTGTCGAATGAGGTCACCGACAAAATCCGCGAGTTCCGGCGCATGATGACCCGGTGGATCGAGAATGTCTTTGCGCTTGGCAAAACCGATCATTCGATCACGGGCGTTGAAGATCCGAAAGCAGAAGCACGCGCGGCTTTGGCCTTGCTGGAAGGCGCTCATCTGACGGCGCGGGCCGAGAATAGCGCCCAAACATTTGATTACGCCGTGGAAACGCTAACAGCACGTTGTTTGTGACACGGCCTATGCTTGCTCATACAGAGTGGCCGCGTCGATTGTTGAGGCGCCTGCCCGCCTCAACCCGGTTTTTCATACGAGGCCGGCAATTCAACCCGCAAAGCAGAAAGCCTCACTCCAGCTTGACCCAGGCCGAATTTCTGGCAGAGCTTTGCACGCATGCGGCCACAAACCTGACGCCTTCAAGCCCATCCTGGACCGTTGGATAGACGACGGATGCGTCAGGTAAACTTCCGTTTCTGAACGCCAGAATGGCTTCGGCTGCTTCGCCATAGATATTGGCGAACCCTTCCAAGTAACCTTCGGGGTGTCCCGGGGGCACTCTGCTGAGCCGATTGGCCGCATCCCCTGCCCCGACCCCATTTCGGGTGATCAGACGCTTTGACTCTCCGTAAGGAGTAAACCAAAGATAGTTCGGGTCTTCCTGAGCCCACTCGATGCCGCCCCTTTCGCCGTACACACGCAATCGCAGAGCGTTTTCGTTACCGGGCGCAACCTGCGAAGACCACAGCATGCCACGGGCTCCGCCTTGGAACCTAAGCAACACATGCGCGTTATCGTCGACCTGACGACCCGGCACAAAAGCCTGCAAATCCGCCGCAAGGCTTTCTGCCCTCAATCCGGTTACAAAGCAGGCAATATTATAGGCATGAGTTCCAATATCACCGGTTGATCCTCCGGCACCGGAGCGTTCCGGATCAGTCCTCCATTCGGCCTGCTTGAAATCCTGCGGCTCTGTCAGCCAGTCTTGCGGATACTCAACCTGAACCACGCGGATTTTGCCGATATCCCCGTTGGCAACCATCTCACGCGCTTGCCGAACCATTGGATAGCCCGTGTAGTTGTGGGTAAGGATGAACAGCGCGTTTGAGTTTTCAGCGGTTCTGACCAGTTTCTTCGCATCACCAAGGGTCGACGTAAGCGGCTTATCGCAAATCACGTGAATGCCGCGTTTCAGAAACTCACGCGCGGCAGCATAGTGAACGTGATTTGGCGTGACGATCGAAACCGCTTCGATCCCGGATTTCAAACGCGCTTCTCGCATCGCCATCTGCTTGAAGTCATCGTAAACCCGCTCGAGGCCCAGCGCCTCGCCGCTTTCCCGAGATTTTTCGGGCGTCGAGGACAACGCGCCTGCAACCAGCTCGAACTTGTCATCCAGTCGCGCAGCTATGCGGTGGACACCGCCGATAAAAGCATCGTTTCCACCGCCGACCATACCAAGGCGAATGCGCCCCGTTCTTTCTTCGTTGCGTCCTGTTACCATCAGCCTATCCCCAGCATTTTCCGATTGGCCGCTTCGTCGGTGCCGCCGTCGGCAAAGTCGTCAAAGGCCTTCTCGGTCACGCGAATAATGTGATCGGAAACGAACTGAGCACCTTCACGCGCACCATCCTCGGGATGTTTCAGGCAGCATTCCCATTCGACCACGGCCCAGCCATCAAAGTCGTTTGCCGCCATCTTGGAAAAGACAGCCCCGAAATCCACCTGTCCATCACCAAGTGACCTGAACCGCCCTGCGCGATCGACCCAGCTTTGATAGCCGGAATAGACACCTTGCCTTCCGGTCGGATTGAACTCGGCATCCTTTACGTGAAACATCCGGATGCGGTCTTTATATATGTCGATATTGTCAAGGTAATCGAGGCATTGCAGGACATAATGCGACGGGTCGTACAGCATGCACGCCCGCGTATGGTTGCCTGTTCGTTCAAGGAACATTTCGTATGTAACCCCGTCATGAAGATCCTCGCCGGGGTGGATTTCATAGCAAACATCAACGCCACAGTCTTCGGCGTGGTCCAAAATCGGCACCCAACGACGGGCAAGCTCATCAAATGCGGTTTCAATCAGACCAGCAGGACGTTGGGGCCAGGGATACACGTAAGGCCAGGCCAGCGCGCCAGAGAATGTTGCATGAGCCGAGATTCCCAAATTCAGAGAGGCTGAAAGCGCTTTCTTGACCTGATCAACGGCCCATTCCTGCCGGGCTTTGGGATCTCCCCTGACGCTTTCGGCCGCAAAACCATCAAACGCCGTATCATAGGCCGGGTGAACAGCGACAAGTTGGCCTTGCAGGTGCGTCGATAATTCCGTGACTTCAACGCCGTTCTCTTGGGCTTTGCCCTTGAAGTCATCGCAATAGTCTTTGCTTGTCGCGGCCGTTTCAAGGTCGAACAACCGCCCGTCCCAACTGGGCACTTGAACGCCCCTGTATCCGCAATCCGCCGCCCATTTGGTTATGGCGTCCCATGAATTGAACGGCGCTTCGTCACCGGCAAATTGTGCAAGAAATAATGCAGGCCCTTTGATCGTCTTCATTCAGTTTCCTCCCCGAAACCAATGCCTCTATGGCGGCAAGTTTTCCTTCAGATAGATGTCGATGCGGATGCGTTCCTGTGATTTGTTGAAAGGGACTTTGTCCGATGTTGCACGCAACAGACGCACGGCGGACCGCACCAGATGCCCGGAGTCCTGCGAGATCAGCGCGTCAAAGGTGCCACGGCGAAGCGCATCACGACTAAGCGGCGTGAGTTCATGCGCGATAATGACCAGATCCTTGCTGATCCTGCTCTCTGACAGAAATTGAACCAAACCCGCATTGCCCGCGGCGGAAGAGTATATTCCGACCAGGTCAGGGTAGGTCTCAAATATCCCAGGCATCATCTTGTAGATCAGATCCGGGTCATCTCTGCCCTCGACAGACGCCACGACTTCCAGATGAGGGAACTCTTCAGCGACAACAAGATCAAATCCCTGGCGCCGCTCCAGATGATCACGTGCCAAACGTGAGCCCGTCAGAACCAAAACCTTACCCGGACGATGCACAAAGCGCCCCATCAACTGAGCTGCGGTTCGCCCGGCCGAAACGTTATCGATCCCGACAAAATGATCTCTGTCCGAGCTTGGCAAGTCCGACACCAATGCAACCACTGGAATGCCTTTATCCCTGACCCTCTTCACAGCGTCGCGGACCGAAGGCGTTTCCGGCCCGAATACGGCCACTCCGTCGACATTCAGGCGGTCGACCCCATCCAGAATGTTAACTATGTCCTGAGGCTCGAACGGAGCGACCTTTTTTATCGTGACCCGTGTTCTTTCGATGAACTGATCGCGCGATTGTTCAGCTATCTGATCGCATATCGCCTCGACAAATTCATTGCCGGCATCCGGCAGAATAAAGACGAAATTGTAGACACGGTTCCGCGCGAGGTTGGCAGCAGCGGTGTCGCGCACATACCCAAGCTCATCAATCGCCTTTTGTACTTTCTGCACGGTCACCGCCCGCACACCGGGACGCCTGTTCAAGACCCGGTCAACAGTCGCCAGACTGACACCCGCAACGCGCGCGATGTCGTTTACGGTTGGCTTTTTCACCAATTCTAGTTTTTGCTTTTGGTCTTCCACGTGTCTTTCAGCCCTCAATCTCCCGTGCCAAGCTTTCGAACAACAATGCAACAGCTTCTGCACCCGGGTCGTTATGTCCGATCAGGTTTTCTTCGGGAACATAGGCTGCACGGCCTGCTTTGGCACGATGAATATTTGCGGTTTTGTCAGCACCTTCGCGCGCGGCTTTCGCGGCTTGCACCAGCCCTGAAGGCAGCGCCTCAAGCGCAGGTGCCAGAGCATCAATCATTGTCCTGTCGCCAACTTTGGCCCCACCTACTTGGCTGACCCGGTTCAGACCTTCGACCAAAGACTTTGATATGGAAGCGCCACTGGCACAGGCGTCTCCGGCGGCATTGAAAAAGATCGCCAGGATCACACCGGAAGATCCCCCCATGGTCTGGCTCAGCTCATTGCCCAGCGCGGGAAACAATTGCGTCAGATCCGCAAGAGGCATTCGATCCAGGCTTCCCTGCAAAGATCTGGCTGCTGTCGCCAAGGTACTGCCTGTATCTCCATCTCCGGATTTCGCGTCCAATTCGTTCAGGTCTTTCTCGGCTTGGATCAGCAGTTCTGCCAAGCGATTTATTGTTTCCTTGGTCGCCGGATTGTTCGACGGGATGGGGTCAATCGGGGTTAAACCATCAGGCAAAGGGGCAATTCGAACCGGCTTTATCGTTTTGACCCCTGGCCATGCCACCAACTCGACCGGTTCTTCCAGCGCCAACAAGTCACTCGGATCAACCGGCAGAATCGAAACAGAAAATCCATGCATGTCCAGCGAAGTCATCAGCGGTGCCGGACCGATAATATGTCCCGCGATACCGGTTTCGGACAAGGCGTGCGTCAAAACAGACATCTCAAGCGGTGTTGTAGACCCCAAGTTGTTTACCAGCGCCACGCAGTCACCCGCCCCCACTCGCTGCTGCAACTTTTCCACGACGGTGGACATTGCGGTCACGGCATTTGCGAACTCCACCTGCTCAACACCCGGCTCGCCGTGAATACCCAGCCCGAGCTCTGCTTTGCCAGGGGCAATCCTGTCTTCTTTCGGGGAACCCGGAACGGTGCAGGTGTCCAAACTCATCCCGATACTGACTACTTTCTCGACTACGTTCTTAGCGGCCTTGGTTACGGTTTCCAGATCAGCCCCACGTTCTGCCAATGCTCCGGCAATCTTGTGCACGAACAAGGTCCCTGCCACGCCACGCGGTTGCGGCAGGTCAGGAAGGGCGATGTCATCATCGACCACCACCATTTCCACCTTGCGCCCCAATGCGCGGGCGCGCTCGGCCGCCAGTCCAAAATTCAGCCGGTCGCCAGTATAATTCTTGACGATCAGCAAACACCCCGCCTCACCGGTCACGGCCAGAATGCCCGCCAGGACAGCTTCTACCGATGGGGAAGCGAAAACCTCTCCGCATACGGCCGCAGTTAACATTCCCGCGCCCACAAACCCGGCATGGGCAGGTTCGTGGCCGGAACCTCCGCCCGAAACCAGGGCGACTTTCGATTTGTCCCAATCCGATCTGTAGACAACCTTGATATGAGGGTACCCATCCAATCTGGTCAGTGCCCCACCTGAGGATGCAAGAAGACCATCTATCGCCTCGGTCACGAGGGTTTCTTTTGTGTTGAGGAACTGGGCCATGCTTTTGCTCCTTAATTCACGCGCGCGCCGGACGCGTCAAAATACAACGGGTTTCGTGGGCTAATTTTGATAGTCTTACCTGCGGGGTAATCTTGATGGACATCGATCAGCGTCACGACCGGATGGCCATTCAAGTCCAGATGAAGTCGGGTTTGGTCACCCAGGTGTTCGGCACGTATCACGCGCGCGTCACTGCCTTCGCCTTCAATGATGTTTTCCGGGCGAAGACCAATCTGCGGGCCCTTGTGATCTCCTCCGAACAACTCCGACGGAAGGATATTTATCCGCGGCAGACCCAATCGACTGGCAACATAAACACTGCACGGGTTTTCATAGATGTCCCTTGGCGTGCCGTACTGAACCAGCCTGCCCTCTTCCAGAACTCCGATATGTGTTGCCATTGTCATGGCCTCAACCTGATCATGAGTCACATACAAAAGCGTAGACCCAAGGTCGGCCTGAATTCTCTTGAGCTCGACGCGCAGATCCGCTCTCAGCTTGGCATCCAGTGAACTGAGCGGCTCGTCCATCAAGAAAATTTGGGGATCCCGCACCAATGCGCGGCCAATCGAAACACGCTGCATCTCTCCGCCGGACAATTCCGTGGCCTTGTTGTCCAGCTTGTGCGGGATTTGCAGGATTTCCGCGACTTCGTTCACCTTTTTCTTGATCTGATCCTCAGGAGTTTTCAGGATCGGCGAACGCAGTGGAAACGACAGATTCTCGCGTACCGTCATATGCGGGTACAGCGAATATTGCTGAAAAACCATCGCCACATCGCGTTGGGCAGGCGTTTCCAGGCCAACATCTCGGCCGGCGATGCGTACCGATCCCGAATCCATCTTCTCGAGTCCGGAAATCAATCGAAGCGTTGTCGTTTTTCCCGCACCTGTCGGACCCAAAAGCACGACGAAGGCACCATCGGGAATTGTCATCGAGATACCGTCGACGGCTTGAACAGTTCCGAATGACTTCGAGATGTTCTGCAAAATGACTTCAGCCATTGCTCAGCACCTCTTCGTTCAGGGCGGATTTCAGCGCCCGGCCCGTGGAGCGCTCAAAAAGAGTCACCGTTGTCGAACGGAAATCCAATCCCACGGTTTCACCCGGCGCAACCTTTTCACCTGCGCCGATGCGGGCCTTCAACTCACCGTTCGGGCTTTGCAATGTCACGATCTGGGTTGTCCCCAGGTATTCAGCTGCCAGAACTTGGGCTCTATAGTCGCTGTCGTCGGACAAAAATACATGTTCCGGCCGGACACCGAAGATCAGTTCCCCTTCCGCCCCCTCCATCAGCTTCGGGACCGCTTCTTCATGGCCGTTCAGCCTGACCCTTTCAGAGCCGGGTGCCACTTTTCCATGAAACGGCAAGAAGTTCATTGACGGAGATCCTATGAAATCCGCCACAAACATGGTCGCAGGTTTGTCGTAGATTTCTTGCGGCGTTCCGAATTGTTCGATCACTGCGTTATTCATGACAACAATCTTGTCGCCCATCTGCATGGCCTCTAGCTGATCGTGTGTGACGTAAACCGTTGTCGCTCCCATGCGATCGTGAAGCGCGCGCAACTCTTCAGCCATGTGCTCGCGAAATTCGGCGTCCAAAGCGCCGAGAGGTTCGTCCATCATGAACGCCTTGGGCTCGCGAACGATCGCCCGCCCAAGTGCAACGCGCTGCCTGTCGCCACCCGAAAGCCCCCCCACCGGGCTTTCCAGAATGTCAGTTATCCCCAGAATTCCGGCAACTTCTTCGACTTTGGCTTTGACGGCTGCACGTGACATGCCTTGCGAAATCAGTGGATAGCTGATGTTCTTGCGAACATTCATGTGCGGATACAGCGCGAACATCTGGAAAACGAACGCTATGTCACGTTCTGAAGGCGGCTTTTGGCTGATTTCTTCACCATCCAGATAGATTTCGCCGGAAGTCGGAAGTTCCAGCCCCGCAATCATCCTGAGCGTTGTCGTCTTTCCACATCCCGACGGCCCAAGCAGCATGAAAAACTCACCGTCCTCAATTGTAAAAGAGCTTTCGCGCACAGCAGTGAAATCGCCGAACATCTTCTTTACGTTTTTGACTATGATTTGGGCCATTTCTACTCCGGAAAATGGCTGACGATGATGAACATGACGGTTCCGATCAGCGTGACGATGAAGGAATAGGTGAACGCCCAAAGGACAAAGGGCTGCATCAGCATGAAGACACCCAGTGCGATCAGGATGGTGGCGACCATCTCCCACGGGCCGCGGCGGAGCCGCATCAATCCGGTAAGAAACTCGCTCATTTGCGTACGGCTCCGAATGTGATCCCGCGCAGCAGGTGTTTGCGCATCAGGATGGTGAAAATCATAACGGGGATCAGGAAGATCGTCGCACCGGCCGCAACCGCAGGCCAATCCAGACCGCCAATACCGATGATGGTGGGGATGAACGGGGGCGCTGTCTGCGCGTTGGCCGAAGTCAGCAGCACGGCGAAAGCATATTCATTCCATGCGAAGATCAGGCAGAAGATCGCAGTTGACGCAATGCCTGTGGCGGCTTGCGGCAGCACCACTTTGTAGAAGGCCTGAAACCTCGTGTAGCCATCTATGAGGGCGGCTTCCTCGTACTCTCTTGGAATTTCGTCGATGAACCCTTTCAGCAACCAGACCGCCAGAGAGATATTCACGCCCGTATACAGGAGGATCATTCCCAGATGCGTGTCGCTCAGCCCAAGGTTTCTGAACATCAGGAAGATCGGGATGGCGACAGCGACCGGAGGCATCATCCTTGTACTAAGAATGAAGAACAGAAGGTCGTCTTTGAGCGGTACCTTGAACCTGCTGAACGCATAGGCGGCCAGCGTGCCGAGGAAGATACTCAAGAACGTGGAGCCAAATCCGATGATGACCGAATTCATGAAACGCTCGCCGAACTTGGAGGGCCCAACGATAACCATGTCATATTGGCGGACGATCTCATCGGCCCAGTTCTGCGGCGGGTTGGCTTCCAGAAACTCCTGCGTCTGCCTGGTGCGCGTGGTGAAAAGATTGACGTAACCTTCGAGCGTTGGGTCAAAGACCACTTTGGGCGGGTAGCTGATCGCGTCGGCAGGGGATTTGAACCCGGTCAGCAAAATCCACACCAGCGGGATCATCGTGATCAGCGCATAAGTGATGACCAGGATTCCTGCGATCCATTTGGACCGGTTCGAAGGTTCAGTGACGGAAAAGCCGCTCATCTCTGCTTCACCTTGTTCAGGGCTTTGACGTAAATCGACGCAAGGCCGAACACAGTGACGAACAGGATGATTGCATAAGCCGATGCATACCCTGTACGCCACTTCTCAAACGCCTCTCGCTTGAGATTGATCGAAGTGAGTTCCGTAACGGACCCCGGCCCACCGCCAGTCAATTGCACCACCAGATCAAACATTTTGAAGTTCTCGATCCCTCGAAACAGCACCGCCAGCATCAGGAAAGGCAGCACCATCGGGATCGTAATCGTAAAGAACTGCCGCAGCTTGCTGGCCCTGTCGATCTCGGCCGCCTCGTAGATGTAATCGGGAATACTGCGCAGCCCGGCCAGGCAGATCAGCATCACAAACGGCGTCCACATCCATGTGTCGACGATGACGATGGCCCAGGGCGCCAACGTCACCGAACCCAGCATCTCAAAACTTGACGGGTCTTTGCCGGTGAACCACGAAACGATATAGTTGAACAGTCCGATCTGAGGCTGATAGAGAAACTTCCAAAAGTTCCCGACGACAGCAGGGGACAGCATCATTGGCAAGACAATAATCGTGGTCCACAGGTCATTTCCCTTAAACTTCTTGTTGATTAGCCACGCCAAAGTGAACCCGATCAGAACCTGAAAAAAGATCGTCCAGAACAAAAAATGCGCCGTCGCCTGCATATTCAACCAGGTGTCGGAATCCGTCAGGATACGCTCGTAATTCCTGAACCCGACATCCTTGACCTCGCGCCCTATCCGATTGGCTTTGTAGTTGGTAAAGCTAAGCTGGATTGTCCAAATCAACGGAAAAATGTTGATTGCAAGCAGCAGGAAGATCGTCGGGGAAATGAATATCCAAGCAATTGCTCGATCGGATAACCCTCTGATTTTGCGCGCAACTCGCGTGGGCGTTGCCTGCGCAACGCGATCTATGGTCCGGTCAGACATTTCTTTGCCAGTTCTTGTCGGTTCGGGACACACGGGTCATGGTGGAGCGGGCTTGAACCCGCTCCTGCCCTGCTTCCGGATTAAAGCTTGCCTTCGTCTTCGAAGACTTCGGTCCAATCCTCGATCAAAAGATCAAGCGCTTCCTGGGCGGTGCCTTGATCGGCGACAACGTAGTCATGGATACGTTTCTGCATGGCCAACAGCAATTCCGCATAGGCAGGCTCCTGCCAGAAGTCCTGCACACCTGCCATGGCTTCCAGAAAGTCACCGGCAAAGGGTTGGCTGTCCACGAAGCCGGGGTCTTCCAGCACGGAATTATGTGCTGAATAACCGCCCAGTTCCCACCATTTGGCCTGAACTTCGGGTTGCGCGAACCACTTGATGTACTCAAGCGCGGCATCCTGTTTGTCAGAATAGCTGACGACAGAAATCCCTTGCCCGCCCAACGTTGAACCTGCCTGATTTTGCGGCGGGTTCACGAAGAAGTCGATCTTGTCGCCACCGGTATTGGGATCGGCATAGAGGCCCGGGAAGAATGCAAACCAATTCATGGCCATGGCGACCTGACCTGACTTAAAGGCGTCCAAGCTTTCACCCATGTAAGAGTTTGTGTACCCCGGAGGTGTCGCTGTTTTGTAGAACTCTTTGTAGAATTCCAGCGCTTCGACGGCTTCGGGTGAATTCACGGCGCCTTCCATGTCATACGAGCCCGGCGTATTTTCATACTTGAACCCCCAAGGGTAAAGCGCACTCGTCACACCCATTGTTATCCCTTCCGAACCGCGCTCGGTAAAGATCGCAGCGCCGTAAACGGTTTTTCCGTCGATCTCGCGACCTTGGAAAAATTGCGCAATCTGCAACAGCTCTTTCTGGGATTCCGGTTCACGCAAATCTTGACCGGTTGCTTCTTTGTAGGCGGCTTGGATATCGGGATCTTCGAACCAGTCCTTGCGATAGAACCAACCGTTCGCATCACCCATTGCAGGCAGCGCATAGTAATTTGGCGTGCCCTTTGGCCAAGTCGAATAAGCGTACACAGTTGCCGGCGCGAAATCATCCATACTGATGCCTTCAGCATCAAAGAAGTCATTCAGCTTTACATAGTGACCGTTCTCAGCTCCGCCGCCAATCCATTGGCTGTCCCCGATCAGCAGGTCACAAAGCTTCCCTCCGGAATTCAGCTCGTTCAGCATGCGGTCCGCAAAGTTCGGCCAAGGCACAAACTCGAAGTTCATTGTGTGGCCAGACTCGGCCTCGAATTCCTTGGATAGCTCAACCAGCGCGTTGGCCGGGTCCCATGCCGCCCAACACAGTGTCAGGTCTTCAGCATTTGCCTTGGTAGAAAGAGTAGTAGCGGCAAGGACTATTGCGCTGGCAGACGCCAGTTTTGAGTAAGTCATCCATTCCTCCCTTTTTAGCGCCGTCAATCGAGGATGTGCGAATCGCGGCATACTTCTAAGGCTATTTGAGGTACGCACCTCAAGTCTAGATAATTTTGAGGTTCGTACCTCAAAATTCCCCATGTGACTTTAAATTAATCCCCTACTCCTTTGTTTTTACAAAATTTACGGCGTGTCATCTCCTCCTGCATACTATGCAACAATCCATTGGAAAAACCGCTAGTCTCAAAACAGTTCCTTGAAACTGACCTGCTGGCAGCTTTGGATAGCCAGTTCTCACAGGCCCTGCATTGCTGGATTTTCGGCTTTCCGCCCCCCGCCTGAAAGCGCGGAAATCGATGGACCAGAAGACGCAAGACGAGCCAAATTCGGCTGTTCACGACGGATCGGAAACCAACGCATGAGCAAACTCACCATTGTCAGAATGAAGCGTTACCCTATCAAGGGTCTGAGTCCGGAGCCGCTGAACACAGTCAACCTGAGCGCGGGTGAGGGTGTACCTGGTGATCGCCTTTTCGGCTTTGCTCGCTACAATTCCGGCTTTGACCCGACTGACCCAAAGCCACTTCCTAAAGACCGCTTTGTTGTTTTGCTGAAAGAAGCTGGGCTTGCGGGTCTCAGGACACGTTTCGACGCAACAACTCAGCAGTTGGAAATTGATGTGGACGGCCGCACCCACTGCTTCCGCATGAGTGAGCCCCAAGGAAAAACGGATGCCGCCAGACTCCTCTACGATACGCTGGAACTACAGGATCCTGAACCGCCTAGATTCGTGTCTTCGCACCCGCATCGTTTCACGGATGTTTCAGTCGTTTCACCGAAGATGATGAATGCGATATCGGTTCTCAACTTAAGCTCTGTTGATGCGTTAAGCAGAAAGTTGCGCACAGACATTCACCCGGACAGATTTCGGGCGAATATCGAAATTGACGGATTGCCACCGTTTTCCGAGCTGAGCTCTGTCGGTTCCACCTTTGTGTTTGGCGATGTCAGGCTGCGGATACTCTCGCGGACGAAAAGATGCGCCGCTACCGAGGTGAATCCTGAGACGGCCCTACGAGACTTGAACATTCCGTTCTTACTTCGAACCCATCTGGGCCATATGGATATGGGGGTTTACGTAGAAGTGCTGGATGGCGGCACCCTCTTTGCTGGCCAAAAAGGAAAATGCCCGCAGGAATAAGTGGCCCAATTGATCAGACACTTAAACGTCTCCGGAATTCTTTTGGCATTCATCGGACGTGATCAGACCAACCTGTGCTCGGAATCACGCAATGCAACTCGCGAAAATTGCAGCATGAATCCAGATCGTCGAATGGAAATGATGCGAAACGGATACAAATGGCGGTGCTGTACGACAAATTGGAAGCAGTCTCTGCTAAGCCAGTACAGCTGCCCTTTTTGCCGCACCAAGTTCGCGCGGCCCGGCAAGAGCGAAGGTGCGTGTTCGCTTGAAGGTATCTCTGCTGGCTAACGATCTTTTATGGTTGAAGTGGTTGTGGACGGAGGAGTGGACTACAGCGAACTTCTGCAAACTTCGCATGCGCCTGAAACGTAGCATGGCGCGTTCGCGTCGTTGAAACGGCAGGTGCGAATTCTCGACACGGTTTTTAGGCATCTGCCAGCTTGCTGGTTTTCTGTAGCACCCAAATCTCTGATTGCCGCCACAGATTATCAGGCTGGCCGTTGATCTTAAAAAAAACCTCATCCACATGCCACTTCCATTTTGAGTACGCCCGCTGCTGCTGGACCCGTTTTCTAAGGATTTCCGAGGCGAACATTGGGCCGAACCGGGTCCACCAGTATCGAACTGCCTCCTGGCTCACATCTATCCTACGCTCATTCATCAGGTCTTCGACATTGTAAAAGGCACAGGAAACAGAAGGTACAGTATCACGGCCCGACGAATGATCCTGGGATTGGTCTTGAATTCCTTGAATGGGCTTGAGTTGGTCATAGGTGGAGGCTTCGAAAGCCCCTACCCGTTTCAACCCGAGTTCTTCTGACAAGACCCTTTTAGATGTCCACCTGTTCTCGCAATTCAGGTCTGCTTTAGGGTTGGTGTAATAATGGTTCAGAGCTTGCGAAGGAAATCATTGCACTCCGGCGAAAAGTATTTGTTTCTTGCGGTCTGCATCCCTTTGACACAAATCGAAATCGCACTCATGCAAAAAGCCCCGAGGGGAAGGCGCAACTAAGAAATGCCCAAAATCATCTCGCCCTGCGACTAGCGCAACCAAAGTTTTCACGCCGTTTTTCTGTTTCATTGAGGGTTTTATGAAACGCAACGCCGCGCCAATGCGTCTGTCGTCAGTGTTATTGGGTCCCGATGCGTGAAAGAGATGCCCGTGATGCATGGATGCCTGCCCCGCACGCAATTCCGCAGCCACTGCATCTTGTTCGTTCACATCGACTGCGATTTCCTGCCCGCGTGATAACAGATTGTTTTTGCTGAAGGTGTCTACGTGAGGCACGATACGGTTTTTATGACTGCCGGGAACAAACTTCATACACCCGCTTTGCTCAGACGCTTCTGAAATCGCAACCCAACAAGTAACCTCTTCTGCATCATCCAATCCCCAATAGGTCAAGTCCTGGTGCCACGAGACGATTTTCGATGATCGCGCCTCTTTTACGAAAAGTGCACCGCTCCAAACCATGAGGTCCGGCCCCAACACCGTTGAAGCAGCCTCAATCAGCTTCGAATGGCGGAGAAGTGCATCGAATGATGGTATCAGCCTGTCCGGATACGAGTATAGAAGCTTGAGTTTCTCTGGGTCATCTCTGAGGGTGCGCTCTGCTTTCTCAAAATCATCGCGCAGCGTTTGAACCTCGGAAACTGTCAGGATATCCAGCGGAGCCACGAAACCATCTCTTTCATAAGTCGTCGCTATATCAGGCATTCGTTTAACCATTGTCATTATCCGGAAATGTTAACTGCACCTTCATTGATCGGCTTCGATCAGACGCAACCTCGAAAGCAGTGACAGCCTCCCCAACTTCGAAGGAATGCGTCACCAGATGGTCGACGTTTAGTAGTCCGCTTCGCATCATTTCGACAGCGACCGCGAACTCGGAATGGAAACGGAAAGATCCGCGAAGTTCAATCTCTTTTGCAGTCAACGCCTGCATCGGCACTGTCATGTCTCCGCCCAGGCCAAGCTGAACCAAAGTTCCACGCGGGCGCAAACATTCGACGCCAGAAGCCAGGGCCGATTGAGCCCCGGAACATTCCAGTTGGACGTCAATCTGGCCCTTGTCCTTTTCAAACCGTTCCAACATTTGCGGATCAGTGTAGGTGTTGATGACATCGTCTGCCCCGCATTCACGCGCTATGGCTAGGGTCTGGTCCGAGATATCTGTCGCGACTATTCTGGCCGCCCCAGAACGACGTGCCACCAAGGTCGTAAGGCAGCCGATCGGGCCGCATCCGGTGATAAGCACCGTTTTACCAACCAGGCTTCCAGCTTGTTTAACCGCGTGCAAACAAACCGCCAGCGGTTCTGCCATAGCGGCCTGTGCAGGGCTCAACCCGTCTGCCGGAACACATTGACTGGCTTTCGCCACGAGTTTGCTCCGAAAAGCGCCTTGGATATGCGGGAACGGCATTGCGCTGCCATAGAACTTCATATCAAGACAGTGGTTTTGCTGCCCGTTCAGACAATAGTAGCAGGCTTGGCAGGGGCGGGATGGAGAAACTGCAACCAATTGACCTAGGTTCAGCCCCTGCACACTTGACCCGAATTCTACGATTTCGCCGGCGACTTCGTGTCCAAGCACCATCGGTTGAAGCAACTTGATCGCGCCGAAGCCACCGTGGTTGTAATAATGCAGGTCAGAGCCGCAAATCCCCCCCACGCGCAATGCAATTAAAACTTCGTCTTGTCCCAGGTCGCGTACATCCCGGTTTTCCAACCTCAGATCTTTCGCAGCATGGATAACAACAGCAACACTGGCCGAAGACATTGCTCAGACTCCCTATACACATCGCCAA
Organism: Ruegeria sp. HKCCD6604; assembly: GCF_013110635.1. NCBI lineage: Bacteria > Pseudomonadati > Pseudomonadota > Alphaproteobacteria > Rhodobacterales > Roseobacteraceae > Ruegeria > Ruegeria sp. HKCCD6604. Next base: position 902,633 of record NZ_WVQW01000001.1, read on the forward strand.
AAGATACGGATAGTCGGTGCCGACAACCAAGGGATTTTTGCATGACGCTTGAAATGTTCAGCCTAAGTGGAACTCGGGCGCTGATAACAGGCTCCAGTCAGGGAATTGGATTTGCACTGGCGCGAGGTTTGGCTGCTGCCGGTGCGCAGGTCGTTTTGAACGGGCGCGACACCACAAAACTGGCGGCAGCAGCCTCCGAACTAAGTGAAACAGGCGCCTCGGTACGGGAACTTGCGTTCGATGCGACCGATCATGAAGGCGTCCGATCTGCTGTGGACGACTTTGAAGAAAAGGTCGGCCCGATAGACATCCTGATAAACAACGCCGGAATGCAACACAGGACGGAGTTACAGGATTTCCCCGCTGATGCCTTCGAGCGCCTACTACAGACAAATGTGGCGTCCGTCTTTCACGTCGGTCAGGCAGTGGCACGGCACATGATTGAAAGAAAGTCGGGTAAGATCATTAACATTGCGTCGGTTCAATCCGCATTGGCAAGACCGGGTATTGCGCCTTACACGGCGACAAAAGGTGCCGTGACCAACCTTACAAAAGGAATGGCGACTGATTGGGCCAAGTATGGTCTGAACTGCAATGCCATTGCGCCTGGATATTTCGATACACCTTTGAACGCCGCATTGGTTGCTGACCCAGCGTTTAGTGCATGGCTCGAGAAACGTACTCCAGCCGGTCGCTGGGGAAATGTAGAAGAACTTGTCGGTGCCGCCATATTCCTTGCGTCCCCTGCATCCAGTTTCGTCAATGGACATACTCTCTATGTCGATGGTGGAATAACGGCGTCACTTTGATCTGTGGCTTTCAATCCTATGCTGAATGCGACTGACCGTAGATATCGTTTACAGCGCCGACGCCAAAGCAATCACCACAACAACAATCAAGGAAGCCGCCATCGCAAAGTTGATCCTTCGATGCGATCTTTGGCTTATATCAAGTCTGCCCAGTTTTGCGCCAGCACCCAGCCAGATCATGTGAACTGGCACCCATATCATATTGAAAACAAGGATTTTTATGACGACCTCCCAAACGGGCGCATCGGGCAAAAAGGCAAACCCTGAAAACAATGCTGTGCTGACCACGTAAGCCTTGGGATTAATGAACTGAAGTGTCAGCCCATTCGCAAAACCAAGTGGCGAAACCGCTGGAGAAAACCCGACCTTTGAGCCAGCGCTGGCAATTCGCCAGGCCAGAAATACCAAATACCCGACTGAGGCGAATAGCAGCAAAGTTCTGAGCGCCGGTATAGCCAAAGCTACCGCAGCGACTCCAGAGACAACCAACATCATGTTGATGAACCCGCCCAGCATCAAACCAGCCACGAAGGCGAGACCAGCTCGAAAACCAAATGCTGATCCAATACCCGCAGTTGTTAGAACACCTGGGCCCGGCGTAATCAGCAGAAAGAAAACCGCGACAGCAAACTCAAACACTCTTCAGATTGGCCTTTTACAGATCTCTGCATTCTGGCACAGCTGTGATCACCGATCCGTCCTTAAGGTGTTGCAGAAGATTGTCGACGGTTAGGTCACCCATAGCTACACGCGTCTCAATAGTCGCGCTACCAGCGTGAGGGAGCAGAACGACATTGGACATCTCGCGCAACGCTTTTGGAACACGCGGTTCGTCCTCGAAAACATCAAGCCCCGCCCACCCAAGCTCGCCGTTTTGCAATGCGTTGATAAGGGCAGTTTCGTCGACGACCGAACCTCGACTAACGTTTATCAGAGTGCCGCCCGCCCCCAACGCGCGAAGCACCTCAGCGTTGACCAGCCTATTGGTCGACGGACCGCCGGGCGTGATGCATATGAGGACGTCAACATGTTCTGCCATTTCAACCAAATTGTCAAAATAGCGGTACGGGACATCCTTTTGATTGCGGGTATGATAAGAGATTTCGGGGGCCCACGGCTCTAACTTATCAACGATCGCCTGACCAATGCGACCAAGACCAAGAATGCCTATCTTTTGATTGTCTGCTGATCGGGTCAAAGGGGCATTGCCTTCAACCTCCCACCGTTCGGACCGAACGTAATTGTCGTCACGTAAAAGCTCTCGGTAACATGACAGCAATAGCAGAACGGCGGTGGTTGCGACTTCTTTGTTCAAAACATCAGGTGTGTGTGTCACAACAATTCCGCGCTTAGCCGCAGCACTGGCGTCGACGGCGTCGTAACCGACCCCATAGACACTGATCATCTTAAGATTACTGAGTGATGTCATCAGGTCATGCGGAACACCATCGTGCCCGTTCGTTACGATATGCGTAATACTATCCGCGTTGAAATCGTCCAATTGATGAATGTCGAACGCTGCGGACAGGCGTTCTCGCATCCGTTCAGTGATCCCGCCGATTTGCAATAAGTCAGTCATCTTGGCCGACCGTTTGCCGCTGAACACCAAGCCCATCGATGCGAAGCTCCATGACGTCGCCTTTTTTCAGGTAAACTGGTTCCGGTTTGATCCCCATTCCGACGCCGGGCGGTGTTCCAGTTGAAATGACGTCACCGGGGTGCAGTGTGAAAAGTTGGCTTAGATGTTCAATGATCTCGGCAACGGAAAAGATCATCGTAGAAGTATTCCCGGTTTGCATGCGCTGACCGTTTACATCCAGTGACATACCAAGGCTTTGAGGATCCGGCACCTCATCCCGGGTCACCAACCAAGGACCTGTGGGGCCAAATGTGTCGCAAGACTTGCCTTTGGTCCATTGACCGGTCAGTTGAGTTTGAAAATGCCGTTCTGACACGTCGTTTACGATGCAATAGCCGGCAACGTATTCGAGCGCGTCGGCCTTGGACACGTATTTGGCCGTTTTGCCGATGACGACGCCCAGTTCGCATTCCCAGTCGGTGTGAGTAGATCCGCGCGGCATGACGACATCGTCATAGGCACCAATGACGGCTGAGTTTGCCTTGAAAAAAAGTATCGGATGCTCTGGAATATCTGCGCCGGTTTCTGCGGCATGGTCCGAGTAATTCAAACCGATGCAAAGAAATTTTCCGATGCCACCGACACACGGTGCGATACGAGGATCCCCCTCGACAATTGGCAGGTTATTCGGATCCAATGAGCGCAGATTATCAAGCGTTCCGTCATCCAGAACATCGCCCGTAACATCATTGATGTGGGCGGACAAATCCCGCAATTGACCCTGGGAATCGACCAAAGCAGGCTTTTCCGAGCCCTCGGCTCCGTAACGAACAAGTTTCATTTCTGTTCCTTTTAGTGATTGTCGCGTGGCATGAAGCCTCGCGCGATATCGCGGTAGTTTTCGGCACCCTTGAGCGTCATACCGCGATCCAACCGATCTACTTTTTCGCGGAATATTTCCTGCCATGGGGATTGATTGGGCGGCATTGTATACCCACCCTTTGCCTCCAGATCGCGGGCGCGTTCATGCAGCTCTTCAAGCGAAACCAGCATATCTGCAGTGCCTTTGCTTAGATCGATGCGCAGTCGGTCGCCAGTTCGCACCAAGGCCAACCCACCGCCCTCTGCAGCTTCTGGTGAAGCATTCAGGATAGACGGGCTACCTGATGTGCCGGATTGTCGACCATCACCGATGCAAGGAAGGGCTTCGATGCCTTGTTTCAACAAATATGCAGGCGGACGCATGTTCACGACCTCTGCGGCACCCGGGTACCCTTTTGGTCCTGCTCCGCGCATAATCAGAATACAGTTTGCATCGATTTTTTCGGCGGGATCATCGATCCGATGGTGAAAATCCTCGGGCCCATCAAACACAACCGCCCTGCCCTCAAATGCATTAGGATCATCCGGGTTCGACAAGTAGGTCTCTCGAAATGCCTGCGAAATCACAGATGTCTTCATAATCGCACTCTCGAACAAGTTGCCCGAGAGATTGATGAACCCCGCCTGTGGCTTAACCGGGCTACTGACAGGCTTGATTACGTCGCTATTCTGAGACCGGCGCGTCGAGCAATTTTTGCCTATCGTCTTACCGTTCACCGTTATCGCATCGGGATGCGGCAGCAATCCTGTATCAAGAAGCTCTCCGACAACTGCGGGAATGCCCCCGGCCTGTTGGTAATCTTCGCCCAGATATTTTCCCGCAGGCTGCATGTTAACCAACAGAGGAACGTCGTGGCCAAGCTTCTGCCAATCATCGTTGTTCAATGGAACACCAAGATGCCGGGCGATTGCATTCAGGTGGATCGGCGCATTTGTCGATCCGCCGATCGCCGAGTTTATGACAATCGCATTCTCAAAAGCCTGACGTGTCATCACATCACTGGGGCGTAAATCCTCCCAGACCATGTCCACAATGCGTTTACCCGTTTCATAACTGATTTGACCGCGCTCTCTGTACGGGGCTGGTATGGCTGCTGATCCTGGCAATTGCATACCCAAGGCTTCAGCAAGCGAATTCATGGTCGTTGCTGTTCCCATCGTATTGCAATACCCCACCGAAGGTGCCGCGGCGGCTGCGATCTCCATGAACTCATCGGTGTCGATTTCATCAGCCGCAAGGTCTTCGCGCGCTTTCCAAATAACCGTTCCTGATCCTGCGCGCTCACCTTTCCACCAGCCGTTGAGCATTGGGCCGACCGACAGGGCAATCGCTGGGATGTTGACGGTCGCAGCGGCCATAAGAAGTGCGGGCGTGGTCTTGTCGCAACCAATGTTCAGAACAACGCCATCAATCGGATACCCGAATAGACTCTCAACCAGGGACAGATAAGCCAGATTGCGGTCGAGAGAGGCCGTTGGCCGTTTACCGGTCTCTTGTATCGGGTGGACCGGTATTTCGATGCACGTTCCCCCGGCGGCGATGATTCCGTCGCGAACGCGTTTGGACAACTCGATATGATGCCGGTTGCAGGGGCTCAAATCACTCCCGGTCTGAGCAATCCCAATGATCGGCTTGCCGGATTGCAGTTCAGCGCGGGTCAATCCGTAATTCAGGTATCTCTCAAGATACAATGCCGTCATCTCAAGGTTCTCAGAATTCATGAACCACTTGCGAGATCGCAGATCATTTTTTGATATTTTAGTCATTGGCCTGACCATCCCCCATCAATTATGTGCGTGTGTCCCGTGGTGAATGCACTTTCATCGCTCGCTAAATAGACGACCAATGCAGCAATCTCTTCTGCCTTCGCTACACGCCCCATGGGCTGACGCGCCACAAATTGTGCAAGGGCTTCTTCTCTGCTGCCCAGTTGCTCGCCCAACGCATCTACGCGGTCACGCCAACTGGGACTGTCGACTGTTCCCGGACAAATGCAATTGCACCGAATTCCTTGTGTTATGAAGTCCACGGCTACCGATTTCGTCAGCCCAACAACAGCAGCCTTAGTTGTTCCATATACAAAACGATTTGGCGCACCGATTATGGAACCCAATGCGGAAGACATGTTGATAATCGAGCCTCCTCCGCGCTCTAGCATCCCCGGCAATACAGCCTTTGTTGTGCGCACCATTGAACGCACATTCAGGTCCATGGCGAAGTCCCATTCTTCATCGGTTGCATCCAGAATAGTTCCATGATGCACGAACCCGGCGCAGTTGAACAAAGCATCCGGCCGCGCTCGCGCGACCCCATGATGAATACTGTCATTATTTGTCACATCCATCTCGAAAATTTCGAGATTTTCGAGATTCCGATCGCGAATCAATTTTAGTTTTTCAGGGTCAATATCCGTCGCATAGACTTTCGCACCCTCTCTTGCCATCGCAATTGCGCTTGCAAGTCCGATCCCTTGTGCGGCGGCTGTAACCAGGACGTTTTTTCCCTTAAGTCTCTCTGACATATATATTTTCCGACCCTAAAAGTGGCGACTGGACAAGTGTTGCTTCGTCCCACAGATCAACCGAGAAGCAAAGAAACCTTGGTGGATTTGCAACGACTTCTGGCATGTGGGCCCAGAGCCGTTAGCGTATGACAGAGATTTTGGTTTGGCCATAACCATGCGTGGCGCACCTTCGGAAGGACAGAGGATTATGAGCAAGCAGTTCAAAGTAGCTCTATTGGGAACCGGCCTGATGGGCGCTCCTATGGCGAGGAATATTTTGCGCGCCGAATTTCCGTTAACTGTATGGAACCGCAGCTTGGATAAGGCAAAACCGTTGACGGCGGAAGGCGCGACATTGGCGGAAACTGCCCCGCTGGCGGTTTCGGGTGCAGACGTAATTGTAACGATGCTGTCGGACGGATACGCGACCGGCGCGCTACTTTCTGACGAGGCTTTCCGCAAACAACTCAAACCCGGAATGATCTGGATTGATATGTCCAGCGCCAAACCCGAACACGCCCGTGAACAATCCGCGCAATTGTCTTCGATGGGGTTGCAGCATCTCGATGCCCCGGTTTCCGGCGGCACCAAAGGTGCCGAAGCTGCCACGCTTGCGATCATGGTCGGTGGTGATCAGGACGTTATGGAGAGCGTCCGACCAGTTCTGTCAGCAATGGGCCGCCCTGTGCATGTAGGCCCAAGTGGTTCTGGCCAATTGTGCAAATTGGCCAATCAGACGATTGTCGCTGTGACTATATCGGCTGTCGCCGAAGCGACTTTACTGGCTCAGCGAGGCGGGGCTCACCCTGCCGCGTTGAGGGCCGCACTGAAGGGGGGATTTGCTGATAGCATTATCTTGCAACAACATGGCGAACGCATGTCTGACGGAAATTTTGTACCCGGAGGTTTGTCCAAGTTTCAGTTAAAGGATTTGGACAACACGCTGGAGGAAGCGCGAAGCCTTGGCGTTGAGCTACCTAGCACCCAATCTGTGCGCGACCGTTTCGAATATCTGATTGACGAAATGGATGGGGCCGAACTGGATCATTCGGCTTTGTATCTAGAACTCAAAAAACGGAACGGAATGCTGTGACGCGGATCCTGATTATAGGCGGCGGAGGAATGCTGGGCCAGAAACTGGCCCATCGCGTGTCGACCCAAGAAACCTTTGGAGCCGATGCCCAAGTTTCACTGTTCGATCTCTCGTTCCCGCCCGACAGTGCGGCAGGTAATCAAATTGTGGGGAACTTGACTGCGTCAGGCATAGCTAAGTCTTTTGCTACGCAGCGGCCAGACGTCATTTTTCATCTTGCAGCTATCGTTTCAGGCCAAGCTGAAACAGACTTTGCGTTGGGTTGGGATGTAAACCTTATGGCAACGTGGGCACTGCTGAACGCACTTAAGGATGAACACGAGGCATCAGGAAGGGAGTACACACCTCGCCTGGTTTTTGCCTCGTCCATAGCAGTTTTCGGGTCACCATTCCCTGAAAAGATAAGCGATGAATTCCTCTCGGCACCTTTGACAAGTTACGGAGCGCAGAAAGCGGCGGCTGAATTGATGATCACGGATTTCAGCAGGAAAGGATATATCGACGGTGTTTCCTTGCGCTTGCCCACTTTGTGTGTGCGCCCGGGCAAAGCCAACGCTGCCGCTTCGTCCTTCTTTTCAGGTATAATCCGAGAGCCATTGAATGGGGATGAGGCTGTCTTGCCAGTTGCCGAAACTGTTCGACACTGGCACGCTAGCCCCCGCGCCGCTGCGACTTTTTTGACCCACGCAGCAACATTGGACACGCAGCTTTTGAATGACCGACGCGCCTTGAACATGCCAGGTGTCAGTTGCACCGTCGCCGAACAAATCGAAGCTCTGCGCAATGTCGCCGGTCAAGGCGCGGTTGGCCTAATCAGGCGAAAACCAGACAAGACAATTGAAGGAATAGTCAAGAATTGGCCGCGCGACTTTCAAACAGATCGCGCTCTGAAGCTGGGGTTTGAGGCGGAATCAAGTTTTGATGATATCATTCAGGTGTATTTGGAAGACGATTTTCGGCCTTAGTCGCCCATCGTCTTTCCGGTTAGATGGCGTTTCAGATGATTGTGGATTTTCTCCCGTGTTAACTGCTCATCCCCCGACAATGCCGCTTCAAGTATATCTGCATGATGCCTTATGTTCTGAGAAATGAACTCAAAGTTCCGGTCTGCCACCATCAACTGTTGTCTGAATTGCGCGTAAATCCGGCTATGCAATTGTTTTAAGGTTTCCGAACCACAGGCAGAAATAAGCGTCTGGTGAAACTCCTTTTCCGAGGCAAACCAGATCTCGACAAGGTCGCTTGGGTCGTCCGTGGCGTGAATGCGTTTTTCGATATGGCTGAGTTTGTGATGTGCAGCCGTCAATCTTGCTTCCCAATCCACCCCGCCATTTCGGATCGACATTGCGGTGCCTTCGGCCTCCAACAGAACACGGACATGCGTCAATTCGATAAGCTTCTGCGGTGAACGCTTTGGTACGCGAAAACCTTTTTGTTCCTGAAAGTCCACCAAACCAACAGCGGCCAAACGAAAAAGGACTTCACGAACGGCACTTGCCGAACAGCCATACACTTTACGTAGTTCTTCGGCCCGCACCTTGGCTCCATGCTCGAATCCATTAGAGATCAGGCGCATCTTAAGGTCTTGATAAATATCTATTTCTTCGTTCATACCGGCATGCACCTTAAAGTTTTGTCCAAGTAGCGTCCTAACCTTATTTTCGAATTATCGCAAGAATCTCGAAATTTTTAGAAATTTCAATTTTTTCTTGTTGCATTCGATTCGTCGGCTTAACGTTTACCTGCGTGACAGCAAAGGAGGCGGCAAGATCTTCCACACCGCGCAACGCACAACGTCTGGGAGGACAATATGAAAATAGTCAAGACAGCGGCCGTGGCGGCCGTAGCCACGACAATGGCAGCCGGTTTCGCAATGGCTGAAACAACGAAGCTTAGAATTCAAACCCATTTTTCGCCCGAAACTCTGTCTGGCCAGATGGCTGCAAAATTCGTTGAAGACATTCAGGAAATGTCGAACGGCGAAATCGAAGTTGAAATGTTCTATTCCTCTTCGGTGGTCAAATCGGTTGAAACCTTCGATGCCGCAGCTACGGGAATTCTGGATTGCGACATGACGGGCGGCGGCTATCAGACCGGGAAAAACCCGGCCTTCCAGTTTGCGGGTGACCTGCTCGGCGGATATCAGAACCCATACCAGCAAATGGCTTGGCTTCTTCATGGCGGCGGAAGAGAAGCTGTAAACGATCTATACAACGGCTACGACATGGAGTTCATCGGATGGTGGATTCCCGGGCCGGAGTCGCTTTCTTCGACCAAGCCGATTGCAAAAGTTGAAGACTTCAAGGATTGGAAATTCCGCTCGCCTCCAGGCCTTGCAACCAAAGTGTTCGCGGAACTTGGTGCTTCTCCGATCGTGATGGACTTCAACGAAATCTTTACGGCCTTGGAAACCGGCATCATTGATGGTGCGGATGCTGCGAACCTGACTAACAACGTGGGCCTCGGTCTGTACGAGATCGCAGGTCATACAAACTATCCCGGTTTCCACTCGATGCCCGCAGATCACCTAGCCTGTCGCAAAGACGTCTGGGAAGCGATGCCTGCGCACCACAAGAAGATCATGGAAGTCGCAATGGATAGCTTGGCATTGCACAATGCCACAATCAATGAAGTGCAGAACGCTCAGACTGCAAAAGACCTGAAGGCAAAAGGTGTTCAGTTGTACGAATGGTCGCCTGAAGACCTGGCAGCGTATCGCGCGGCCGTTCAGGTTGGTTGGACTGAATTCGCAACGACTCCTGAGGCACAGGCGCTTTTGGAAAGCCACATCAACTTCCTGCGTGACCTGGGCGCAATGCAGTAATCAGGCTTCGACCGAATTAGGACACTCGGAAAGGCCGCACCAGCGGCCTCTCCGCATCTGCGCCAGGATTCAGAACTTCATGAAAATCACCAGAATTATAAGTCATGTACTGCAGTACGACATGCCGGAAGTTCTGGGCTATTCGCAACAGTATTATGACAGGCGCACAACCCATCTGGTCGAGATTCAGACAGATGAAGGGGTAACCGGTTGGGGCGAGTGCTTTGGTCCCGGAAACGTAGCCATAGCCAACAAGTCCATCGTCGAAAAGGTCATCCAACCAATGGTCCTCGGCTTGGACCCTTTGGACAAAGACGTGATCTGGCACAAGGTGTACAACCTTTTGCGAGACCATGGCCAAGGCGGAATGCCAATACAGGCTTTGTCCGGGGTGGACATCGCACTTTGGGACATCACCGGAAAAATCTCTGGCCTCCCCCTCCATAAACTTGTCGGGGGCGCGCATCGCAAAAGCGTTCCTTGCTACGGCTACGGCATGATGCTCCGGGATGAACCGATTTCTCATCTGGCCAGCCGTTTTGAGGATGAAGCCGCAAAGATCAAGGCAATGGGATTTACCGCCACCAAAATGAAAACGGGCTTTGGCCCGAAGCCTGATGTGAAGCTGTGCGAAGCAGTTCGACGCGGAGTTGGTGACGACTTTCCTTTTATGGTCGATGCGAACCATGCCTATACGACTTCGGACGCGTTTTTTGTCGGTCGGGCGCTGGAAGAGCTGGACGCATATTGGTTCGAAGAACCGGTCGCGCCAGAAGACATTGACGGGTACCGCGAACTGCGCAGTTCGCTTAAAGTCAACATCTCGGGCGGAGAGGCGGTTTTCAATCGCTGGGCCTGGCGCAATCTTCTTGAAAATCGCGGCATTGATATAGCGCAGCCAGAAGTATGCGCTTTGGGCGGTGTTTCAGAGTATCTCAGGGTACTGGCTCTATGCCACGCACATTTCACTCCGGTCGTAAATCACGTCTGGGGCAGCGCCATCGCCGTCGCAACCAATCTGCACCTACTGGCGGCCATGCCATCAATTCCGGGCGGTTTGCATCCATGGGAGCCGATGCTGGAGTTCGACACAACGGACAACAAGTTTCGGGACGATCTGCTGACCGTACCGCTGGAAATTCAAAATCAGGTCAAGGCCAATAATGGTCGTGTCATGATCCCGACTGGCCCCGGACTGGGTGTCGAGCCGGATCGAGACTTTATCGATCACTACAGGATCGAAGGATAGGGACGAGGGTTACGCGATGCACAAGAATTCAGGCGGACCAATTGAATGGCTCATACCGTTGGCCTTCGTCGCGACTGCCAGTTGGCTTGTTTGGCATCTTCCAGCATTCCTGTTGGATTGGCTGCCTTACACCTCTGAATCCCTCAAAAATCAGGTAACGGAAATATATCTACGCAGCGACGTCACGCCAGAATTGCCGGGTGTGTTCGGGGGGTTTGTCGACATCATCGACGTGGCTGCGCTCGTCCTTCTGCCATTTCTTGCAGTGATTGGTACAAAGACCGTGCGCCCGGCGACGATGGAGTTCGAAGGCTCGACGGTTATGGATCGTTTCGCCCTGTTCATCGGCCGAGTTACGATGATGATGATAGCAATCATGACTGTCGTCATGCTCTACGAAGTCTTCATGCGCTATATCCTTGAAAAGCCGACCGAGTGGGCCAACGAAATGACACTGTGGTTCGCCAGCTTTGTGTTTTTGATGTCTGGCTACTATGCCATGCAGCAACGCAGTCACATACGAATATTCCTGCTTTACGACGCAGTTCCACGTTGGCTTCAGCGCGTTTTTGACACGGTTTCAACAATACTGATCGTCCTGTTTGCCTTCTTTCTGGTCTACGGCAGTTACAAACAGGTGTTCGTCAACAAGCTCTATAAATGGGAGCTTTACGGCTCCGCCTTCAATCCTCCGATCCCGGCGACGTTGCAGCCGATGGTACTGATCGTGATTACGCTCGTCGCAATGCAGGCAATTTTGAACTTGGTTGCGGATTGGAACAAAGAACCGGAAATCCACACAGATGAACCGGACGAAGACGAAATTGAAATGATCAAACGGGCGGTGGGACAAGACTGATGGATATTGGAACAATCTCACTCATCCTGATGGTCGCCCTGATCATTCTCCTGGCGATCGGGATGCCCCTGGGTCTGGCCTCGGCTTCGCTTGCGGTTCTGGTTCTTGTCCTGAAGTTCGAACCGACACTTCTTTTGAACCCGTTTTCATTCGGCGACGGGATTCTCACCGGGCGGCCAGGCACTGGGCCACTCTATATTCTGGCGCAAAAGATATACGGGCTCTTAACGGACTACGTGCTTATTTCCGTGCCTTTGTTCATCTTCATGGCGTCGCTGCTAGAGCGGTCCGGGATCGCGCGCGACATGTATTCGTCGCTGAATGTCTGGCTGTCCAGAACGCGTGGCGGTATCGCGATCGTGACCTCGATTATGGCAGTGATCATGGCGGCCATGTCCGGCATCATCGGCGGTGAGGTTGTCCTGCTGGGCCTGATCGCCCTGCCCCAGATGCTGCGCCTCGGCTATGATCAGAACCTCGCAATCGGCGTCATCTGCGCCTCGGGGTCGCTGGGTACCATGATCCCGCCCTCGATCGTTCTGATCATCTATGGGCTGATCACCGAAACCTCGATCAAGTCGCTGTTCACCGCATCTTTCATTCCCGGCTTCATGCTGGCCTCGATGATCATCCTGTACATCATCATTCGCACGCGGCTGAATCCTCACCACGCGCCGCTGCCGGAACCGGACCCGAGCGACCCCGAACCGGCTGAAAAGCGCAAACTGTTTGCGGCCTTCATGAGCATCGTCGTCGCTGGGTTCTCTACTGTTCTTTTTATCCGGGCTGCGTTTTTTGAGCTTTCCGGCTCGAACGCTGCCAGCCAGGGCGAGCCCGCACGGCTGGGTACGGCTGACTACCTGCCTTGGTTTGCCGGCATCACCATCGTCGCCCTACTGCTGATCTTCTTTGTCTTTGGGAGACAGCGCGCAAAAATCGGCTGGGAAATGGGCAAAGGCCTCGTCGCGCCGCTGGTCGTCATCGGCGTCGTACTCGGCTCGATCTATGGCGGGATCACCGGCATCACCGAGGCTGCAGGCATGGGCGCCTTCGCTGTTCTGATCATCGCCATTCTGCGGGGCGAAGGATCATTCGAGCTGGTTTGGGACAGCTTGATGCGGACGCTGAAATCAACAGGCACCATCATCTGGGTCACCATCGGGGCCGCCGCGTTGGCGGGTGCCTACACCATTGCCGGCGGACCTCAATACGTGGCCGACCTGATCGTCGGGCAAGACCTGCCGACCATGCTGGTCATTCTGGTTATGATGCTGATCCTGCTGTTCATGGGCGCGTTCATGGATTGGGTCGGCATCGTGCTGCTAATTATTCCAGTCTTTCTGCCGATCGTCCTGCGCCTTCCTATCGAGGAAATCGGTCTCATTGGCGAGTTGCAACCGAGTCATGTCGCGATCTGGTTTGGTGTCGTGTTCTGTATGAACATGCAGGTCAGCTTCCTGTCCCCCCCGTTCGGCCCGGCTGCGTTCTACCTGAAGTCGGTAGCCCCGCCGCATATCAGCTTGACGGATATCTTCCGCGGCTTCCTGCCATTCATCGGGATCCAGTTGCTGGCACTTTCCGTTCTTCTGATCTGGCCGGGCATCATCGCGCTGCTTTTGTGAGGTTGCACACATGCTGACACAAGATCAGATTGGCAAGTTCCAGACCGATGGATACCTCGTGGTCGAGGATGTAATTCCCGGCAATGTCCTGGATCGGGTGCAGTCCGAATACTCGGATGTCCTGAACCGGCTATATGACGGTTGGTACGATAAAGGGCTGGTCAAGGACGAACCGTCCGGGATGTCCTTCTGGGACAAACTCCTGTCCGCCTATCAGGCCGGTTGCGACTATTTTCAGCCATTGGACATCTCATTGCCCGGCGACCGGATCATGGCGGACACACCTTTCCATATTGGGCCCGCCGTGTTCGACTTGCTGACGGCCCAACCCATGCTGGACATCGTTGAGCAGTTGATCGGGCCAGAGTTGGTCAGCAATCCGATCCAGCACGTTCGGCTGAAGCCCCCTGCCCTCAAGCTGTCCAAGGACGAGGTGCGGGCGCATATCACCGCAACGGACTGGCATCAGGACCGGGCAGTTGCGTTGGAGGATGCGGACCAGACCGACATGGTCACGGTCTGGATTGCCGTCAACGATGCAACGGTCGAAAACGGCTGCCTGCAAGTGCTGCCTAAGGCAAAGGACCAATCCATCCTGCCGCATTGCGCGCGGACTCAGACAGGCATTGCCGACGGGTTCATTGACGAAGACCGCGCCCTGCCCCTGCCTGTCAAGGCGGGCGGGATCATCCTGTTTCACCCTCTGACACCACATGCGTCGCTGGTCAATGAAACGGACCGGTTCCGCTGGTCGTTCGACATCCGCTTCAGTGCAGCAGGCCAACCCACCGGTCGAGACCATTTCCCAAGCTTCATCGCGAGGTCCAGATCGCGCCCCGAAACCGAGCTGCGGGATTGGCGTGTCTGCAAGTCAAATTGGGAGGCGGCGCGGGCAAGGCTGTCCGGGCAACCGCACATAGATATTCACCGGTGGACATCGGACTCGCCCTTTTGCGCTTAGATTCGGCTGCCAGGAAAGCTGATTATGACTTTTGTACGTTTAGATCGAATGGATAGCGTGGTGGTTGCAACTCGGCCCCTGGAGGTCGGCAGTTTGGTCGAGGATGTCACGACCAATGCGCGCATCCCGTCGGGCCACAAGGTCGCCACGCAGATGATTGTACCGGGCGATCCGGTGAGAAAATATGCCCAGATCATCGGTTACGCGACCCAAATGATCCACCCCGGCGATCATGTGCATACCCACAATATCGAGTTCCGCAACACCAGCGTGGACTATGAGTTTGCGACGGATCACAGGCCTATGAGACCCGCCGCTTCGGTCGATACGTTCATGGGCTACCACCGGGACAGTGGTCGGGTCGGTACGCGGAATTACATCGCGGTTCTGACCACCGTGAACTGTTCGGCGACGGCGGCTCGCATGATCGCCAATCACTTCACGCCGGACAAGCTGGCCGAGTATCCAAATGTCGACGGCGTGGTGGCTTTTGTCCACGGAACAGGCTGCGGAATGGCCGATTCAGGCGACGGTTTCGAAGCTCTTCAACGGGTCATGTGGGGGTTTGCGAAACATCCCAACCACGCTGCCGTTCTGATGGTCGGTCTGGGCTGTGAGATGAACCAGATCGACTGGCTGCTGGACGCGTATGGGCTGAAGCAGAACCCCACTTTCCAGACGATGAACATCCAGAACATCGCCGGACTGCGCCGGACCGTGGAAATGGGCATCACCAAGATTAATCAGATGCTTCCCATTGCCAATGAGGCGCGGCGCAGCGAAGCCCCTGCGTCCGAATTGATGGTTGCGCTACAATGCGGTGGATCGGACGCCTGGTCCGGAGTGACCGCGAACCCGGCGCTCGGACGCGCCTGCGATCTGTTGGTCGCCCAAGGCGGCACGGGTGTCTTGGCGGAGACGCCCGAGATTTACGGAGCCGAACACCTTTTGACCCGCCGTGCCCTTGATCGCGCAACCGGGGAAAGGCTGATCGGACTGATCGATTGGTGGCAGGACTACACCGCCCGCAATCACGGTTCGATGGACAACAACCCAAGCCCCGGCAACAAACAAGGGGGGCTGACGACCATCCTTGAGAAATCGCTGGGGGCGGCGGCGAAGGGCGGAACCAGCCCTTTGACCGGTGTGTTCAAGTACGCCGAACCCATCACCGCCAAGGGCTTCACCTTTATGGACAGCCCCGGATATGACCCAGCCTCGGTGACAGGGCAGATCGCGGCCGGGTGCAACCTTGTGTGCTTCACCACGGGGCGCGGCTCTGCATTTGGATCGAAACCGGCGCCCACGCTCAAAATCGCCACCAATTCGGAATTGGCAGCGCGCATGCCTGAAGACATGGACGTTGATGCGGGCGACATCCTGACCAAAGGCGTCAGCGTCGAAGAAAAAGGACAGGAAATATACCGACGACTGCTCCAAGTCGCCTCGGGTGAGCAAACCAAGTCCGAGGCGCAGGGCTTGGGTGATTACGAATTCGTTCCCTGGCAGATCGGAGCGGTGATGTGAAACGGATCCTTGTAGCCGGCGGCGGATTGATAGGTATCCGTCACGTGTGCGCCGTGATCGAGCATCCCGGCTGCATGTTGGTCGGGTTGGCCGATCCAGACGGCTCGATCCAGATCGACGCGCCGCGTTTTGCCAGCATGGACGAGGTGCAGGACCCGGTGGATGGCGTCATCATTGCAACGCCGACCCGCCTGCATGCCGAACATGGCATTCTGGCCGCATCCCGCGGTTGGCACATGCTGATCGAAAAGCCGGTTGCCGCGTCGGTCGATGATGCCCTGCGCCTGAAGACGGCCGTTCGTCAAGCCGAAGTCCGCAGCCTGGTGGGGCACCACCGGCGGTATCACAGCACCTTGCAGCACCTGAAAAAAGTGATCGAGAAAGGTGCGATCGGACAAGTCATCAACGTCTCGTTGTTGTGGGCCATGCGCAAGCCCGAAAGCTATTTTGAACAGAACTGGCGGACTTCGGATGGCAGCCCGGTCCTGATCAACCTGGTGCATGATATCGATGTCCTGCGCTTTGTGATCGGAGAAATCTCGGATGTCGTCGCACTCCCCGGCGCGTCGATCCGCGGATCGGATCGGATAGAAAGCGGCGCGGTCGCGATTGCGTTCGAAAACGGCGCGACGGGCGCCATCAGCTTTGCTGACACCGCGCCCAGTCCCTGGGGGTTTGAAGCCGGAACCGGCGAAAATCCGAACATCGGCACGACCCACCAGGACATGATGTGGATCACGGGAACCAGCGGCGCTGTCAGTTTTCCCTCCATGACCCTGTGGCGCGGAAATGATTGGAGCACTGCGGCCCAAAAAAACCAACTTACACGACCGGAACAGCAACGCGCACCGCTGGAGGCGCAACTGGATCACTTTCTTGACGTGATCGACGGCGCGTCTCCACTGATCGACGTCGAGGATGCGGCCCGGACGCTCGAAGTCACATCAAGGATCGAAATGGGGCTTAAGGCGCGATCAGCTCGAGTGCGGGCGCCGGCCTGATGTACATACGGTCCGGCAATATACCTGCCACTCAAGAACCAGCGATTGTCCTCCGGGCGAATTAGCATCCAAACCGCGAAACCGCACACGCCAGACACAAGAATGAAAACCACACACATTCACGGAAAGGGAAACCAATGAGCAAACCATCAATCGGGTTTATCGGCCTGGGTCTCATGGGCGGAGCCATGGTGAGCCGGCTGTTGGACCAGGGATACTCGGTCACCGTGTTGGGAAACCGAGACCGCACACATCTGGACGCCGCCATTGACCGGGGCGCCCGCGAGGCGCAAAACGCCCGGGAACTGGCTCAGGTCTGCGACATCGTGATGCTGTGCATGGGAACCTCTGAACAGGTCGAGGGCCGTATGCGTGGTGCTGATGGAGTGATCGCGGGACTGAAACCCGGGGCGATCGTCATCGACTTTGGCACCTCGCTTCCGGGCAGCACGCGCGCCCTGGCCAAGGAGGTTGCCGCAGCCGGCGGAAGCTATCTTGATGCGCCGCTTGGCCGGACGCCCTCGCACGCGCTGGAAGGCAATCTCAACATCATGACTTCCGGCGACAAGGCGGCCTTTGACAAGGCCGAGCCGACACTGAAGGATCTGGGCGAGAACGTCTTTTACCTTGGCCCGGTCGGATCGGGACACACCATCAAACTGATCAACAACTTCTTCGGAATGACCGTTGCGAACGCGATGGCCGAAGCCTTTGCCATTGCCGACATCACCGGTGTTGACCGCAAGCAGCTGTACGACGTGATGGCCGCAGGGCCGCTGCATTCCGGAATGATGGATTTCGTGAAGGCCTACGGTGTCGAGAATGATCCAAACCAGCTGGCCTTTGCCATCAAGAACGCTGCAAAAGACCTTGGGTACTATGATCGAATGGCGCGCGAGGCAGGCGTTTCAAGCGTGATGTCGCAGGGTGCGCTTTCGGCGCTGAAGGACGCGCGCGACCACGGTCAGGCGGATGACATGGTCAGCCAGATGGTTGACTACTACGTCAAGCGTTTCAACACCTAATCGATGGGCGTCACCGCCAACCCCACTGCGGACTTGCCGCGCCTTGGCATCGTGCTGATGCTGATGGCGTGGCTGATCTTTTCGCTGGTGGACCTTGGGGCCAAGTGGTTGGCGTTGGCCGGCGTGCCGGCATTTCAGTTGGCGTTCATGCGCTATGCGGGGCACTTCGTGATCTCGGTGGGCGTGATCGCCAAAGGTGGGATTGAGGCCGGCCGGTTCAAAACGGACCATCCATGGCAAGTCATAAGCCGGGCCTTGTTGCTGATCTCGGCGACCGTTTTTAATTTCTATGCCCTGCGGTTTTTGCCTCTGACCGTCGTATCGGCAATCATGTTTTCCAGCCCTGTCATCGTGTGTTTTCTGTCCGTCTTTGTATTGAAAGAAAGCGTGGGCCCATGGCGTTGGGCGGCCATCATCCTGGGCTTTCTGGGAGTGTTGGTTGTCGTGCGGCCGTTTGGTTCGGCCTTTCATCCAACTATGCTGCTGATCGTCTACAACGCCACCGCGTTGGCCTTGTACTCGATCATGACGCGCAGGCTGTCCGGGGTTGTTGCGGTGGACACCATGCAATTCTACCTCGGGCTTACCGGGACTGTGGTTCTGTTGCCCTTCGCCCTCTGGTTCTGGGTCCAACCGGAAAACACCTGGAGCCTGATTGTCCTGATCGGCCTTGGCGTCTTTGGCTGGGGCGGGCATCAACTGCTGACGAACGCGCATCGGTTCGGAACGGCCAACCAGTTGATGCCATTCACCTATTCGTTCCTAGTCTATGTTGCGATTTGGGGCTATCTGTTCTTTAACACGGTACCGGATGCATTCACGTTGGCAGGAGCTGCGCTGATCATGGTCGCCGGGCTCATCATCTGGAAAAGAGAAAAGAAATGACGCGAATTGCCTGCATCGGCGAAGCAATGATCGAATTGTCCATGCTGGAAACCGGCGCACAGGTAGGCGTAGCGGGGGATACGCTGAACACAGCCATCTACATGCGCCGCGCAGCGCCTGACCTGCAGGTGGAATATGTGACATGTCTGGGTGACGACCCGTTTTCGGGGCGCATCGCGGACTTCATCGACAGCCATCGCATCGGGACATCCGGCATCCGCATCATTCCGAACGCCTCTCCTGGATTATACGCAATCACTACATCCGCGGACGGTGAACGCAGCTTTACCTATTGGCGCAGTGAGGCGGCCGCCCGTCAGCTTTTTGCCGATCACAATTTCAGCCCGCTAAATGGTTACGACGTGCTCTACTTGTCAGGTATTTCCGTGGCCATTCTTCCGCATGCGGTTCGGCTTGCACTTCTGGACTGGCTCGAAGGCTCTTCCGTCCGGTTGGTCTATGACAGCAACTTTCGTCCGCGTCTTTGGGACAGCGTTGAACACGCCCGGCAGATCAACCAGCGGCTTTGGCGGCGTGCTGACATTGCCCTGCCATCCATCGACGACGAGATGGCACTGTTCGGGGAAAGCGCGGATCAGGTGGCAGCACGCTTTGCCGTCCATCACGGCATCGGTGCGTTGAAACGCGGTGAGAATGGCCCTCTGTCCATCGGTCAGAACATTGAACAAACCTATGAGCCTGCCGAGAGCGTACTGGATACCACAGCGGCGGGCGACAGTTTCAACGGTGGGTACCTCGCGGCCTTGCTGACCGGGAAATCACAGGCCGTGGCCCTGATGGCTGGACACAATCTGGCATCCACCGTTGTTCAGTTCCGCGGCGCGATCATTCCCGGATAAGTGGCGCGAGGTCTTCGGCCCCGACAAGACGCAAAAGCGGTACTAGCGGATCTGGCTGCTTGGCAGCCAAAGCGATTTCCGACGCGCAAGGATCGTTCAGCGCCCTGCCTTTGGCGGTCTCAGACGTGCAATAGGAAATCCAGGCCCGCACCCCCGTGATCGCCGCCTGAGACCCGGTTTCACGGAGTGTGGGAATAAACCGATAGGGCAGCTTTTGGCTGCCATCCATCGCTATTTGGTCCAAACGGTGCGCCAGCTCGGGGTTTTCAAACCGGCGCAACAGAGCCTCGGCATAGTCCATGACCTGCGCTTGCAGCGCAGCGGGCAGCGTTGCACCCGCATCCTTCATCAACCCGGAAACCAGCGGGCGCAAGACCGGGTCTCGAACCGCTTCGTGAACGTAGGTCAGGCCCCGCTCCAAACCTGCATAAGCCAACAGGGAATGGGCACCGTTCAACATGCGCAGCTTTCGCATCTCGTGCGGTGCCACATCATCGACCAGTTGCACGCCAGGCCATTCCGGGTGCGGACCGGCGAAATTGTCTTCTATCACCCACTCCGAGAACGCTTCGGTCGGTACGGCCATAGGATCGCCGCAGATTGCGCGAACGGCGTCCGTAGTGGCCGGGGTGATCCGGTCGACCATCGCGTTGGGAAAGCGAACGGCATCCCAATTGACGTCCAGACCGGCTGCATTCGCAAAATCGGAAACGGCCATCTCGAGCGTTTTTCCGTTTTCCATGCGGTTGTCGCAACTCAGCACCGTCACTGGCTTGCGCCGTTCCGCAAGGCCAAAAGCCAGAAACCCGATCAGCGTCGCAGGCCCTTGCCCCGCCAGATCGGCGGCAATCGCCGAATCTTGAAGGTTCAGCTTGCCCGCGGCATCCAAATGATAACCTTTCTCGGTCACGGTCGCCGAGATAATTTCGGCATCCGCCATCGCGTCAAAAACCGCTGCACGATCCTTGGGCGCGACCAGAACATCCCGCAGGGCCTTGATGCGCCGGACGCCCTGCCCCTGTACGCACAGGTCGTACTCGAAACCCTGACGGGTCAATCCATCCCGAACCGAGGATGAACGCAGGCTGACGCCGACAACGTCCCATCCGCCCGCTTGATCGGTGTAGTCCAGCAAATGCGCCCGGGCAAAATTTCCGAGGCCGAAATGAAGAATTGTACCCATCTAACTCTGCAATCCATAAACCTGTTTCGCCAGATCGACCGACAGCAGCCGCGCCAAATGCTCGGCACTGTCCCGACCGAAGTAACCGCGCGCAACCTGCTCGGCCAAATGAATCGCCACGCCCCGCCGCCAGAGGTCATGTCGTGCAGGAATGGACAGAAAGGCTCGCGTGTCGTCATTGAATCCGGCCAGGTTGTAATATCCGGCCGTTTCAACGACCTGATCAAAATACCGCGCAATCCCGGCTGGGCTGTCATGGAACCACCAAGGCGGCCCTATCCGAAGGCACGGCCAATGTCCCGCCATGGGGGCCAGTTCACGGGCATAGGTGCTTTCGTCCAGTGTGAACAGAATGATGCGCAGTTCCGCTGAGTTTCCGACCCGGTTCAACAGCGCCTCAAGGCCCGTGACCCAATCCATCGCGATTGGAATGTCGGCCCCCTTGTCCCGTCCGAAGTCCCGCATTACCGCGTGGTTCGTGTTGCGCTTGCTCCCAGCATGTATCTGCATGGTCAGTCCATCATCGACAGACATCTGCGCCATTTCGATCAGCATATGCCCATAGAACCGGTGCGCGTCCTGTTCGGTCCCTTCCCTCCGTCTCAGCCGCTGGTACAGCGCATCCGGATCTTCCAGCCACTTGGTCTGCACGCGTTCGATACCGTGGTCGGTGGCTGTACAGCCCAGCTGGATGAAATAAGCCCGCCGCATCCGCAGCGCATCGAGATAGCCATCATAGCTGCCCAGATCGCAACCTGTCAGTTCGGCCAACTTGTTCAGGTTCTGTACGAACTCCGGATCCGCCCCATCCAAAACCCCGTCTGGGCGGAACGTCGGAACAACCCGCCCGCCCCAACCGCTTGCACGGATCTCCTGATGCTCCACGAGGCCGTCGAGAGCGGAATCCGTGGTGGCCAGAACCTCGATCCCAAACCTGTCGAACAAAGCCCTCGGACGAAATTCGGGTAGCGCCAGCTGTTCTGAGATCCTATCATAAATCAGGTCTGCTGTGCGCGGAGACAACTCGTCAGACACGCCCAGCGTTTCATGCAGCACGTAGTTCATCCAGATCCGGGATGGCGTTCCCAAAAACAGATGCCAGTGCTCGGCAAAAGTGCGGAAAACGGTGCGAGGATCCTTCTTTCGCCCCTCTTCCCCAACGCCAAGTTCGGACAAGGGAACGCCCTGCGAATAGAGCATACGGAAGACGTAGTGGTCGGGAACCACCAACAGCTCTGCCGGGTTGGGAAACGGCGCATCGGTTGCAAACCACCCCGGATCGCAGTGACCATGCGGAGACACGATCGGCAGGTCCTTGATGCACAGATACAGGTCTTCTGCCATCCCATTCAAATTGCCAGTCAATTCTGCCTCCGATACTGCCGCCCGCAATTGTTAACACAGTTTTTAATGGTTGCATCTTTCCCGTTCGAACCCGCAGACTGACCGAGTGATCCGGGGGATTTAATGAATATCGCGTTGATTGGTTTGGGGATGGTTTCTGGCACGCATGTCGCCGCCATTCGGGCATCGGAACAAGGCCTCAGTCTTGCCGGCGTCCTCGGGCGCAATCCTGAAAAAACAGCTGAGTTCGCGCGGCGAAACGATACCCGCGCATTCGGCTCGGTCGAGGAAATTGCAAACGACCCAAACGTTGACTTTGCGATCATCGCAACCCCACCCGATCAGCGCACAGAGTTGGTGCGGGTTCTTTCGACCGCTTCGAAACCGATCCTGATGGAAAAACCCATCGAAAGAACGCTGGACGCCGCGACAGCCATTGTCGAGCAGTGCGAGATGTCTGGCGTGCCGCTGGGCATCGTCTTTCAGCACCGCGCCCGCGCCGCCTCGCAGGCGCTGAAATCAGCCATCGAACAGGACGAGTTGGGCGCGATCGCCACGGTCGAGATCCGTGTCCCCTGGTGGCGCGATCAAAGCTACTATGACGAGCCTGGTCGCGGCACTTATGCACGCGACGGTGGCGGCGTCATGATCTCGCAGGCAATCCACACGCTTGACTTAGCGATGTGGATGCTTGGGCCGATCTCGGACATTCAGGCCGTGATGAGGAAAACTCCACTACACGATCTCGAGGCCGAGGATTGGGCAGGTGCAGTCTTTGAAATGGGTAACGGCGCGGTGGGCACGTTGATGGCAACCACCGCCGAATTCCCCGGGGCCGCTGAATCAATCACCATCCAGGGCACGCGCGCCAAAGCGCATCTGGAGTCAGGTGTCCTGACCGTGACCACTCTCGATGGCCGGAAATCCACGGTCGGCGAAACCGCCGCCACAGGCGGAGGAGCCGATCCCATGGCGTTCACACATGCCTGGCACCAGGCGGTCATCGAGGACTTCGCCAAGGCCGTTTCCAGTGGAACGCTGCCCATGGCCACCGGACACAGTGCCCTTTTGACACACGCCGTCATAGACGCGATGCAGATCGCCAATCGAACCGGCCAGAAAACACGAGTCATCGCATGAGCCTGACCTGCGTCGCCCTTGGCCTGGACCACCGCCATATCTATGGCATGACAGAAAACATGCGCAAAATCGGCGTGGACTGCGTTGGCTATTGGACACAAGGCGATCCGGAAACGCTGGTGGGCTACGTCAAAAGGTTTCCCGATATTCCGCGGCTGGCCCGACTGGAAGACGCCCTGACCAGCGGGGCGGATCTGGCGCTGATTTCAGCGATACCGGCAGATAGGGCCGCGTTGGCGGTCCGCGCGATGCAGAACGGCATGGATGTCATGAGCGACAAGCCGGGCTGTACGACGTTCGAACAACTCGACCAAATCAAGCAATCGGTCGCGGACACCGGTCGCATCTGGTCGGTGAACTTCTCCGAACGGTTCGAAACGCCCGTCAGCACCCGTGCGACCGAGCTGGTCGAGGCCGGTGCCATCGGGCGCGTGATCCAGACGGTCGGGCTTGGCCCACACCGATTGAACCGAGCGACCCGGCCAGAATGGTTTTTTCAGCGTGACCGCTATGGCGGCATTCTGACCGACATCGCCTCTCATCAGATTGATCAGTTCCTGCACTACACGGGTTCGAAAACCGCAGAAATCACGAACGCTTATGTGGCAAACTACGCAAACCCCAAAGATCCCGGATTGCAGGATTTCGGAGAGCTCAATCTACGAAGCGAGAATGGCACCGGGTACATCCGAGTTGACTGGTTCACGCCGGATGCCTTGCCGAACTGGGGGGATGGTCGTCTGACGATCCTGGGCACCGAAGGATATATCGAGTTGCGGAAATACGTCGATGTGGGCGGAGCCGTAGGGACAGACCATCTGATCCTCGTCAACGGCGAAACCTGCCAAAAGATTGACGCCTCCGACGCCGGCCTTCCCTACTTCGCGCGACTGGCCGATGACATCCGCAACCGGACCGAAACCGCGATGACGCAGACGCACTGCTTTACGGTCATGGAACTGGCACTGTACGCGCAGGAAATGGCGGAACGCAGATGATCAACGTTGCGATTCTTGGCGCAGGTATCGGTGCGCAACATCTGAGCGCACTGGAACGGCTTGACTGCACCTTCCGGGTAACCGCCGTGGTCGACCAGAATACGGACCGGATCAATCAGATCCGGCAGAACTCAGATTTTCGAGCACTGACCAACATTCAGGACGCGCTGGATGATCCGGCGATTGATGTCATCGACATCTGCCTACCGCCCCACCTGCATGTACCGACTACCCTTGCAGCGCTGGCCGCAGGAAAACACGTTGTCTGCGAAAAGCCTCTTGCGACCTCGATGCGGGATGTGGATCGGATCACGGCAGCCGCACGCAGCGCGGGCAAGCATGTGTTTCCGATTTTTCAATACCGGTGGGGCCCGTCACTGGCCCAACTGCGCCACCTAAAACGCGCAGGCCTGACCGGAGCGGTCCAAACTGCTGCGCTTGAAACCCATTGGTCCCGAGGGGCAGACTATTACGCGGTGCCGTGGCGCGGAACATGGGCGGGTGAACGCGGCGGCGCAGTGCTGGGCCACGCCATCCACAACCATGATCTGCTGACTCATATCGCGGGCGATATCGCCTGGGTGTCTGCAATGACAGCAACCCGGGTCAACCCGATCGAGACCGAAGACTGCGCCGCAATCTGCTTTGGCATGAATTCCGGCGCTTTGTGCACAAGCAATATCACCCTAGGCGCCGCCACGGACGAAACCCGCCTGCGGTTCGTCTTTGAAAAACTGACCGCCACTTCTGGCACCGAACCCTATGCCCCGGGTCAAACGCCCTGGTCATTCGTCGCACGGGATCCGGCGGATCAAGCCGCTATCGACGCGGCTCTTGCCGCTGCCGCTGCCGAGCCAACGGGGTTCGAAGGATTTTTTACCGAAGTCGGCAAGGCGCTGCGGTCCGAGGCAAATTCGGCCGTTACGCTGAAGGATGGCGCTGCGTCCATCGGCCTTGTGACGGCGATTTATCACGCGGCGCGCACCGGGCAGCGCGTTACCCTTCCCATCAAGCCCGATCACCCTCTGTATGAAGGATGGCTGCCATGAAACAATGTTGGCGTTGGTTCGGACCCGATGATCCGATCGCCCTGGCCGATCTCCATCAGGTCGGGGTTCAGGGCATCGTCACCGCGCTGCATCACATCCCTCCGGGACAGCCCTGGGACGAACCAAGCATAGCCGACCGGCAAGCCGTTCTGGCCGCTGCCGGGTACAGTTGGGACGTTGTCGAAAGCCTACCCGTCTCCGAGGCGATCAAGACGCAGTCGGCGGACATGGCCGAGCATCTGAAGGCGTACAAATCCAGCCTCCGGGCCCTGTCCGCCCGTGGCGTCAAAGCCGTTTGCTACAACTTCATGCCGATCCTGGATTGGACGCGCACCGCCCTTCGCGCCCCGCAGCCGCATGGCGGAACGGCCATGCTGTTCGACCTGACCGACTTTGCTGTATTTGACATACATATTCTCGAACGTCCGGGCGCGTCCGAAGACTATTCCAGCGCCGTCCAGCAAACGGCCAAGGATCGCTTCTTGCACATGTCGGATGAATCCAAAGCCCATTTGCAGCACAATGTCACTGCGGGATTGCCCGGCGCCAACGATCAGTGGAGCTTACAGGACGTGCGCGCCTTGTTGCAGACATATGCCCGCATAGACCATGACCGGCTGCGCGCAAACCTTGTCGATTTCCTGTCCGAGGTCGCTCCGGTGGCCCAAGAACTGGGGCTGCGCTTGTGCTGCCATCCTGATGACCCGCCATTCTCGTTGCTTGGCCTGCCGCGGATCATGTCCAGCTCCGATGACTACGGCGCCGTTTTGGATGCCGTTGATATACCGTCGAATGGCGCAACGTTGTGTACCGGGTCTCTGGGTGTTTCCCCGGAATTCGATGGGCCGGATTTCGTGCGCAGGCATGGCGGCCGGATTCACTTTGTTCACTTGCGAAATACCCGACGCATCGCCGGATCAGACAGCCAGAAACCGGATTTCTACGAGGCCCCGCATCTGGAAGGCGACACCGACATGGTCGGCACCATTCGCGAGCTGATGAACGAACAACGCCGCCGCAAATCTCAAGGACGTAGCGACTGGCAAATTCCGATGCGGCCTGACCACGGACAAGAACTGCTGAGCGATCTGGGCGGACACAGCACTCCGGGCTATCCGCTGATCGGGCGCATGCGCGGGCTGGCGGAACTGCGCGGCATTATGGCGGCGTTCTCATAACGCGTCCGGTCAGGCGGTTTATTCCCGCCGGAACACTTCTTTGCTTGCCTGAACGCCGCGTTCTTCGTTTACTTACGGCACGTAAACGGGCAGCGGGGTGTCTTCCGGACTCGCCCGACGTCTGTTCAAGACGCGTGAAACTCCCGCGAAAACCGATGCGATTGGGCATCATTTTTCGAAACGTCTGCCATACGGAAATGGCGAAAAAACGGGAGAACTCCAAATGAAAACTGCAGGCGTAATCGGTCTTGGCGACATGGGCAGCGGCCTTGCCAAGAACCTGATCAAGAATGGCTTTGAAACATCAGGTTTCGACCTGAGCGAGACGCGCATGACGGCATTTACCGACATAGGTGGCGTGGCCAAGGACAGCGTGGGACAGGTTGGTCGTCACGCCGACAGCGTATTTGTCATGGTTATGAACGGAGATCAGGCACGCGATGTCATTCTGGGTGAAGACGGGCTGGTTGCGAATATGGCCAAAGGCGGAACGGTCATCCTGTCGGCGACCATTACCGCGGCCGAAGCCCGCGCTATCGGGCAAGACATGGAGGGCTCGGGCATTCATCTGATCGACACGCCGGTCTCGGGTGGGTTTCCCGGCGCGCAAAACGGCACATTGACGATGATGGCTGCCGCCGCAGCGGATGTGCTGGACCGAAACGCCGAAGTCATGCAGGCAGTGTCAGCAACCATTCATCGGGTCGGAGAAAACGCCGGCGACGGCCAAACCGTGAAAGCCTGCCTGCAATCCCTTATCGGATCGATCTTTTCCGCGACGTTCGAGGCTGCGGCCCTGGCGGCCAAAGCCGGTGTCAGCGGTCAAGCATTGCTTGACGTGTTCTCATCCTCCAGCGCGGGGTGCGGTGTGGTGAATACCGCCCTTGAAAACATCATTGATCGCAAGTTCGAAGCTACCGGCAGCCACATCGCAACCATGCACAAGGACCTGACGATCTCTCTGGCACTGGCCGGTACGTTGGGCGTTCCGATGCATACAGCCTCGTCCGCAATGCAGATCTTTCACGCCGGAAAAACCAAATACCCGAACGGCGACAATTGGGTGTGTACCCGCGTCATCGAAGAGATCGTTGGCGCAGAATTGCATCGCTGAGGGGGCTGAACATGAAACTAGGTGTGATTTGCGACGGCATTTCCCGCGATTTGCGGCATGCCGTTGACGTGATGGACGAATTCGGTCTGGACTATGCAGAGCTTCAGTTCGTTGGTGATACGGAGGTTGGGGACCATTCCCCGCAGCAAATTGCCGAGATCGACGCGCTCTTGCGTGACCGGGGCAAGCCTGTGTCCTGTCTGTCGCGCCATATCTTTGCCGGGATGACAGCTGCAAACAGGCCCGGTGACGACCTGCACACCGGGCACATGGACGCCTTGAAACGCGTAATCGACATGGCGCATGTTGTTGGGTCTCCGCTGGTTCGGATCATGACCCAACGAAAAGAGCAGATACTCTGGGGAAAAAACGGCGCCGAAAAGTGGAACGTAGCACATGGGGTATGGGACTCGATGCCTCCGTTAATCGCGCCAGCGGTTGAACTGGCAAGGGCCGAGGGCGTGACGTTAGTCGTAGAAACCGGAAACGGCACCCTAGTCAACTCCAACTATACAGCCCGCAAGCTGATTGACGAGTTGGACGCAAAAGATGCTTTGAAGGTGCTGTGGGACCCCGGAAACAACTGCTGGTGCCATGAACTGGCATATCCGGACGGTTATGAAGAGTTGCGCGGTGGTTATCTGGGTCACATTCACATCAAGGACGTAAAGGTCGACACACCGCGGGCAACGCTGGAAGTGCGCCGCATGGGGGAAGGTCAGCTTGCGCCTCTGTTCCAACCCATCGCGGGCGCGCTCAGGTCCGACGGCTATGATGGCGTCATTTCCTTCGAGAGTGTTTATCACCCCGGCAACGGAAATTTCGAAGATGGTTTTCGCCTGTGTGTGGGCAGGTTCAAAAGCCTGTTTGCATGACTCACAGTCAATATGCGTTACAAATCAGAATTTTGAACCCCGCAGCTGAACGCGAAATGGGGTGTGTGAGACTGGGCGCGTTCGCGCGGGATCAAAGGAAGGGCTTGCCGGATGAAACAAGAGTTTTTTGACCTGTCCATTGAAACGCCCGGCAAATCCCTCACCGACATCAGCGGAATTGTTCAGCGTGCGGTGTCCGAACATGAGCTTGTCTCGGGCCTGCTGACCCTTTGGTGCGTCCACACAGGTGCCGCGCTGTTGGTGCAAGCCAATGCCGATCCCGAAGTGGTCAAGGATATCGAGACGTTCTTCGAGAAACTCGTACCCAAGTCACCAGGCAAGTATCACCACCGCCCGACCGAAGACGACAACGCCCCGTCGCATCTGCGGGCGCTGTTGACACAAACTCAGGTATCGATCCCGGTCGAACAGGGGCAGCTTCCGCTGGGCCGCGTGCAAAGCCTGTACCTGTTCGAACATCGCGAGGCACCTAAAACCCGCCGATTGAAGGTGCACTACATCGGGGATTGATGCCTTGGGTCCCATGGAGGGTTGACGGTGCTACCGCCCCATCCAGCCCCCGTCGACAACAAGGATTTCACCGTTGACGTAGTCCGACGCTGCAGAAGCCAAAAAGACTACAGGTCCGGCGAAATCACCAGGCGTACCCCAACGGCCTTGGGGTGTTCGTTCCAGAATCGACTTTGATCGGACCGGATCGTCCTGCAGGGCTTGAGTATTGTCGGTCGCGATGTAGCCGGGGGCGATCGCATTCACGTTCACACCCTGCCCGGCCCATTCATTGGCCAAGGCCTTGGTCAGCTGTCCAATCCCGCCTTTCGACGCCGCATATCCGGGCACGGTGATGCCGCCCTGAAACGTCAGCAGCGAGGCGGTGAAGATGATCTTGCCTGAGCCGCGCGCCAGCATGTCCTTGCCGATCTCTCGGGACAGAACGAACTGCGAGGACAAGTTGACCTCAATCACTTCGTCCCACCAGTCGTCCGGGTGTTCGGCGGCAGGCTTGCGTTTGATCGTACCGGCATTATTGACAAGGATATCAGGGGTTTGTCCATCGGCTCTTAACTGATCAATAAACCCATGCAGTGCAGAGCGGTCCGAGAAGTCGCATTGGTAAGCCCGGAAATTGCGCCCCATCGCGGTGACGGCTTTTTCGACCTCCGAGCCGGACAGCTCGAGCGAGGCGGACACTCCGATGATGTCTGCTCCAGCCGATGCCAATGCCTCGGCCATGCCGCGCCCGATGCCGCGTTTGCATCCGGTCACAAGCGCAGTCTTTCCCGTCAGGTCGAAACTTTGCAAAACACTCATGAACGCGGTCCTACTTCGATCAGGCTTTTCATTGCGGTTGGGCTGCGATCCAGTGCTTCGAACGCAGCCTGAATGTCTGACAGAGGACTGACGTCGGTAATCACAACATCCGCGTCCACTCCGCCCGAGGCGACAACTGCGATGGCTTTCTCGTAATCCTCCGGCTCATAGACCCGAGCACCGATCAGTTGCAGCTCTCGCCAGAAGAATTGGAACAGGTCGATCTGGGGCTTTTGGGCATGGATCGCGACCATCACGATCCGGGCCCGCGTCGCGGCAACGGCGGTCATCGCATCAACACCGGGCTGCGTTCCCGATACCTCGAAAACCACATCCGCCCCTTTGTCGCCCGTGCGCGCGTTGATCGTCGTCACCAGATCGGTTTCGATTGGGTTGATCGTGTCAAAACCAAGCTTTTCAGCAATCGCCAGACGGTTCGGATTCACTTCGGAGATCAAGACATTGCCACCCGCGTCCCGCGCGACCATGGCAACCAGTATGCCGATCGGGCCGCCGCCGATGACGACAACGTCCTCGCCAGGTTGCAGGCCGGATAGCCGCACATCGTGGCAGGCAACGGCGACCGGCTCGATCAGCGCCGCGTGATCCATGCGCAAGTCATCCGGCAGAACGTGCAACGTATGGGCCGGAACGGTCCAGATCTCTTGCATGGCGCCGTCAGTGTCGAGGCCCAGGAACTTGAGATTCTGACAAATATGCTGATGCCCCCGTTTGCAGGCTGGGCATTCTCCGCAGTGATCAAGCGGTCGGACAACGACCTTCTGACCGGGCGTTATCGTATCGACGCCCTCGCCCACCGCTTCGACGACACCGGACATCTCGTGCCCGATTACCCGGTTCAGACCGACACGGGCATCCATGTTACCGTGGTAGACGTGCATATCCGTCCCGCAAATCCCGCAATAGGCAACGCGAATGGCGACCTCGCCGGGGCCCGGAGCTGTCGCCGCGGCCTGTTCTACGGCAAAGCTCTTATTGCCCCGGTAATACGCCGCAGAGATCGTCTGGGTCGTCATGTATGCATCTCCTTGTGTTCCTCATTCAGTTTGTCCCAGTCGAACTCCACTCCGGTTCCCGGCGTATCCGGGGCCACGGCCAGGCAGTTTTCCACAACCAGCGGACGGGTCGTGTACTGGTCTATCGGGAATGAGTGTACTTCCAGCCACCCCGCGTTGGGTTGCGCCGAAACGAGGCTGACGTGCAATTCCTGCATGCCATGGCTGCAAACCGGAATGCCATGCTGAGCGCTCAGCGCGGCCACGCGCAACCAGCCGGTGATCCCGCCGCAATTTGAGGCATCGGGCTGGATGAAACTCAGCTTCGCGTCATCAAAGGCGTACTCGAATTCGTGAATGGTGTGCAGGTTTTCACCCATGGCAAGGGGAACGCCCGTGGCTTCGGCAATTCGGCCATAGCCTTTGTAATCATCTGGAATAGTCGGTTCCTCGAACCACAGGATATCGCAGTCGGCGAACCCTCGGGCGGCCTCGATGGCCTGTTCGACGCTCATGGAGTAATTCGCATCGACCATGAAGAACCGGTCCGGTCCCAGCATCTCGCGCACTGCCCGGGCGCGCGCCAGATCATCGGCCAGATCCGGTTGACCGACCTTGATCTTGACCGCGTTGAACCCACGCGCAAGGTAGCCTTCGGTCTGGCGCAGCAGTTTCTCTAACGAGAAATTCAGGTCGATCCCGCCAGCATAGGCCTTGCACTGTTTGGACGCTCCGCCGGCCATTTGCCACAGCGGTGCATTCTGCGTTCTGCCGCGAATGTCCCAAAGGGCAATATCCACGGCCGAAATAGCGAACGAGGCGATCCCGCCCCGTGCAACGTAGTGCACATGCCACTGCATGGCATCGTACAGGCTTTCGATCTGTTCGGCGTCTTGTCCAACCAGGAATGGCGCAAGGTCATGCTGGATCATCGCCAGAATGGCATGACCGCCTTTGCCGCCCGTATAGGTGTACCCAACCCCATCAACCCCATCCGACGTTTGAATGGTAACGGTGATCAATTGAAAGAACGTGTGATCCCCGTGTTTGGCGTCAACCAGGACTTCGGCGAGCGGGACGTTGAACAGCCGCGCTGAAACACTTTCTATGCGATTCACGAACCCAAGACCTTCTGCTGCCTGGCAATAACCCGAGACTGTAAAAGGATGACCGCAAAAAGAAAGCCTCCACGTATGACCATCTGCCAATAGGCGCTGAAACTGATGGTCCCCTGACCGTTTTCAAAGTTCAGAACGTTGAAGACCAGCCCCAGCAGCAGCGCGCCGGCCACCGTAGCGGGGATCGACCCCATTCCACCCGTCAACAGAGTGCCGCCCACAACGACGGATGCGATGGCCGACAATTCCCATCCGATGCCCTCAAGGGGTTGTCCGGCTCCAAAGCCCGAGGCCAGAAAGACGCCAGCCAACCCTGCGCAGCCGCCCGAAAGCAGGTAGACGAAAGCCTTGGCACGATTCACCTTCAGACCCATGAGGTTCGAGGCATCCTCGCTGCCACCGATCGCCAAGACGGTCCGCCCGATGGTTGTTCTTTCCAGCACCAGCCACAGTACCAGCGTCAGTCCGGCCACGATGACGATTGCCCATGGAAACAGACCAAACGCCTGCCCCATGCCAAGCTTGGTAAAGTTCGACCCCCAATCAACCGAAATTGTCTGGGCGCCCGAAATCACCAATGCGCCGCCTTTTGCGGCAAGCATGGTCGCCAGTGTGGCGATGAAGGGCGGAATCCGAAGGATGATGATGCAAAAGGCGTTGATCGCTCCGAAGCCCACCCCGGCAAGCACGGCCCCCGGCAGCGCAACCTGAATCCCGTATGGGCTGAGATAGGCCGCAACAACCGACGTAAAGGCCGCAACGGATCCAACCGACAGATCAATCCCGCCGGTCATGATCACAAAACACATACCCAGCGCAATCGCGATGAACATCGCGTTGTAGTTCAGGAAAGACGAGAAATTGTAGGCGCTGCCAAAGTTGTCATAGCGCATCAGCCCAAACAGGATCAAAGCCAGCAGTGCGATCCACACCGTCACCGAAGCCGAATTGCGCCGAAGGTACTTTCGCAGGTCAAAAGCCGTTTCATCCAACATCGATCAAGCCCTCCGGAACTGCTGGACCCAGACGGCCAGGATAATAATGACCGCTTTGGCGATCAGTGCAACTTCGTCCTCTACCCCGTTGGCCAGCAATGTATATTTGACCAGCTGGATGATCACGGCGCCCAGTATGGCACCAAAGATCGGCGCCCGTCCGCCTTGTAAAAGAGCCCCGCCAACGACAGCGGCCGCGATGGCGTCAAGCTCCATCAGATTGCCGTTGCGCGCGGCGTCCGAGGCCGAGTTGATCGCAACCACGATCAGACCAGCCAAGCCCGCAAGCACCGCGCAGATGACATAGGCCCCGATCTTGACCCGCCGGACGGGACCACCCGCCAGATAGGCCGCGCGTTCATTGCCGCCGATCGCCAGCAGGTAGCGGCCCCAAGTGGTTCTGGTGATCACCCAGAACAGCACACAGGCAATGGCCAGCGCCAGCCAACCCTGGAACGGCAAGCCAAGCACCTTGCCGGTTCCAAGATAACTGAATGAAGGGTTTGAAAATGTCTGCAGGTTGCCATTCGTCAAAACCTGGGCAATACCGCGACCCGAGATAAATAGAATGAGCGTCGCAATAATGGGCTGCACGTTCAACACGGCAACCATCACGCCGTTGAATACCCCGCATAAACCCGCGACGAACAGTGGCAGGACAATGGCCAAAATGACGCCAAGCATCGGATTGGCGGCACCCAGATCCGACAGAAAGATCAGTGGGGCCAACGCCCCCGCCAGAGCCATGACAGCGCCAACCGACAGATCAATTCCACCCGTGGCGATGACCAGCGTCATACCCATGGCCACGATGGCGATCGTGGCAACCTGGCTGATATTCACGAACAGGGTCTGCAGCTGCAGGAAATTGGGGGTGAAAAACGCGTTGAACACCAGCAGGGCGACCAACGCGGCGATGCCGCCATGAAAGCGGAAGGGCATCGATGCAACCCGTTGCGGCAACTTCATTGCGCGGTCCATGAACCAGTTCCTTCTTCATGATGCGCAAGCGCACGCACCAATATGTTCTCGGTAATCCCGGGGTTGGTCAGTTCCTTGACCGAGCGCCCTTCGTGCATGACCACGATGCGGTCGGCGCCTTCCACCAGTTCTTCGAATTCCGAACTGATGAGGACGACGCCAAATCCTTTCTCGACATAAGACCGAATGAACGATTGGATCTCTCGCTTGGCGCCGACATCTACGCCTCGGGTCGGTTCGTCCAGTATCAGGATGTCTGGCTGCGTCGCCAGCCAACGGGCGAGCAGTACCTTCTGCTGGTTGCCGCCGGACAACTCGCGAATGGGTTGGTCCATATGCGCCGCCTTGATACCCAGATCGTCGATGAAGGCCTGAACGATCTCGCGCTCGCGGGCAAAGTCGATCTGACCACGGCTGGCCAGTTTCGGCAGCAGGGCCAGCGTCATATTCTCGCGCACGGACATGGCAGGAATGATCCCTTCGGCCTTGCGATCTTCGGTCAGAAAGCCAACCCCGTTTGCGATCGCGTCACCCGGTCCGGACGGTTGCCCGACCGCACCGTGCAGCTCGATTGCGCCGCCGCGTGCACTATCCACTCCGAACAATGCGCGCGCGGCCTCGGTCCGGCCAGAGCCCAGAAGCCCGCCCAGCCCAACGATCTCTCCGCGGTGGAGCGTGAGGTCGAAATGCGTCAGTCGCGGGCCTGTCGAAACAGAGTCGGCCCGCAAAACGATATCGCCTTTCTTGGCCTTGGCGCCGGCAAAGTCCGTGAGTCCGTCTGCCGCGATCTCGTCCTTGTTGCGGCCCAGCATGTCCGCGATCATTTCCAGTTTGGTCGTGTCCTGCACGTTGCGCGTGCTGACGGTACGCCCGTCTCGCATCGTTGTGACCCGGTCGCAGATCTGGAACAACTCATCGAGAAAATGCGACACATAGAGAACGGAAACGCCCTGTTTCTTTAACTCGCGCACCACACCGAACAAAACCTCGACCTCGCTGGCATCCAGTGACGAGGTGGGTTCGTCCATGATGACCAGCTTTGCGTCCAATGACACAGCCCGCGCAATCGCAACCAACTGCTGGATCGCTGTCGAGAAATTTCCCAGCGGCTCGGTCACGTCGATATCTATGCCAAAGCGCGCAAGAACCTCGCGTGCGCGCCTGTTGCCCTCGCGCCAGTCGACCAGAAAGCCGAGACGTTTGGGCTCGTACCCCATGATGATGTTCTCGGTCACTGACCGCAGAGGCACAAGGTTGAGCTCTTGATAGATCGTAGCAATTCCGGATTCCTGCGCTTCGCGCGGGGTGGAAATGCGGCTTGGCAAACCGGCCAGATGGACGTCACCGACATCCCGGTCGTACACTCCGGTCAGAACCTTGATCATCGTCGACTTACCCGCACCGTTCTGGCCGATCAGCGCATGAACCTCGCCAGGTGCGATCTCAAGGCTGGCCTGGCTGAGTGCCGGTACACCGGCAAAGGACTTTTCAATTCCCGACATCGAGACGAGCGCATTCATGAGATGTCTTCCTCCGATTGCTTGCAGGCGGCGCCGACCACAGGCCAGCACCACCCACCAGGGAGAATCAATAGGCTTCGTCGATGTGATCGGCCGCGTTGTCCTTGGTAAAGATGCGATCTTCGACCTTCACCCATTCCGGGATCGTCTCGCCAGCCGCGTATTTCTTCATGACTTCACAGGCCAATGGGCCAAAGAAGGGCGAGCTTTCCACCGTTACCCCCATCTTGCCATCGATAATGGCCTGAAGCGCGTCGCGTGTCCCGTCGATCGAAACGATGGTCACGTCCTCGCCGGGCTTGCGGCCAGCCAGTTCCAAAGCCTGAATCGCGCCGATCGCCATCTCGTCATTATGGGCGTAAACCACGTTCACGTCGGGATGCGCCTGAAGCAGGGTTTCCATCACTTGTCGACCCAGGTCGCGTGCAAAATCACCGGTCTGAGAGGCCACGATCTCAAAGCGGTCATCCGCTGCAATCGCGTCGTCGAAACCCTTTTTGCGGTCATTTGCAGGTGAAGACCCTGTCGTGCCTTCCAACTGTACAATGATGCCTTTGTCGCCGTCGAAATTCTCCATCAGCCATTGTGCGGCCCGGCTGCCCTGATCAATGAAGTCGGACCCAAGGAATGCCACGAAATGCTCGCCCGGCTTGGCAACGGCCGGATCAACCGAGCGGTCCACCAGAAAGGTTGGGATTCCCGCAGCACGGGCCTTCATAACGGCAGGGATCAGCGGCTTTTCTTCCCGCGGGGGCAGGAACAGAACGTCGATACCTTGCGCGATCATGCTGTCCACATCCGCAACCTGCTTGGCAGCAGATCCAGCCGCATCCGTCGCGATCAGATCCCAGCCACAGGCCTCGGCCGTGTCATGGAACGATTTCGTCTCGGCAATGCGCCACGGATTGTTCGACTCCATCTGCGCAAAGCCGACCTTGTAGCGATCCTTCTGCTCAAGCGGTGGTAGATCCTGTGCCATCGCCGTAGTGCCCAAGAGCGCACCCGCGACAACAGTCGAGATCAAAAGAGTTCTGCGTTTCATGGTTATTCCTCCTCCATTGGTGCGGTCGCCTCCGTTTTGACCGCAAGTTTTCAGGTCATGCCCAATTCATGTAAGTCGTCTGTTTCCTCAGATAGCCATCGAAGCCATAAGCGCCGTCTTCACCCCCAACACCGGACAGCCCCCAACCGGTGTGAAATCCCTGCACGGCTTCGCCATTCGAGCGGTTCAGGTACAATTCGCCGAACTTCAAACGGCTCGGGGCCTCCATCAATCGGCGGTGCGATGCCGTAAAGAGATAGGCAGACAGCCCGAATGAAGTGTCATTCGCAAAACTTATCGCCTGATCAAAATCCTCGACTCGCATGGCTGTCGCGACGGGACCAAAGACCTCCTCTTGCATCGCGACATTGCCGTTGTCGGAGACCTCGAGAACGGTCGGGGACATCCAGTGCCCCTTGCGATGCGCGCCGTCCGTCAAGGGCCCACCTTCGAGATGGACCGTGGCACCTTCGGCGATGCTGCGTTGGATGATATTAGCGACCTTGGTCACCTCGACTTTACTGACTTTGGGACCCAGATCGCAGTCTTCCATGGGATCCCCGATCGACAAAGCGCGGGCTGCGGACACGAATTTTTCAAGGAACTGATCCGCAATGTCGTGATGCAGATACATCCGCTCGTTGCAGGTACAAATCTGGCCGCAATTGGCAAACCGGGCGCCAATGGCGGCCGAGACTGCGGCATCAATATCCGCATCCTCCATCACTATGAACGGAGCCTTACCGCCAAGCTCGAGCCGGACGACCTTGATTCGGTCGGCCGCGGCGCGAAATATCTCTTTCCCGGCGCGTGTGCTGCCGGTCATCGTGATCAGTGATGTATCGGGGTGTTCGACCAGCCGCTGCCCCACCACCGGCCCCTTCCCCGTCAGAACATTCAGAACACCGGGCGGAAACCCGACCTTGTCGGCAAGCTCGGCGACCGCAAGACCGGACAACGGCGTGATTTCATGCCCCAACAGAACAACGGTGTTGCCCGCGACCAGCGCGGGTCCGACCTTCCTGGCGGCCAATGCCAAGGGGTAGTTCCAGGCCGTCAAAGCAACAACAACGCCATAAGGATGACGCCGGATCTGGATTTCCTCGGACTTGTTGTCCGATGCCACTATGTCACCCGAAATCCTCCGGGCCTCTTCAGCTGCATGGCAAAGAAAAGTGACGGCGGCATCTACTTCACCTCGGGCTTGCGAGATCGGCTTGCCCTGCTCGGCCGTGATCAGAGCTGCCAGACGACCGGCGTCCGCCCGGATAGCCTCGGCGAGCTTCAGAACCAATCGCGCCCGCTCGATCGCCGGGCGCGAAGACCACGCGCCAAAAGCGCGGCGAGCCGCCTCGACCGCTGCATCCGCATGAGCGGCAGTGCCATCTGGAACTTGCGCAACGATCTCTTCATTTGCAGGGTTCTCGACATCAACCGTGCCCGCGCCAAAGTCGGCAAAGCGGCCATCGACAAACATCGAATGGCGAATGACTTGACCCAACTCCCCCACTACAGATCGCAATTTCGCCTCCCGCGCTTGCTCGGCCAAACCACAGTGGCGACCGCACCGTCGATCAAAACACTAATAATATTATTTCGTCAACACTAATATTAATTATTAGTCACTAATATTAGTTGCGCACCTTCTGCATAGTCGATAAAAAGGATGCGAACAAAAAGGTTGAGCGATGAACAATCAAGCGAACAAAGCCGGGCAGCACAGGGGTGTGGGACGAGTCGCGGGCCGGCAGCGCGTAACGATGCACGACATTGCACGCGTCGCCGGATGCTCGCAGACGACAGTATCGCTGGTCCTCAACAAAAACGATTCCGTCAAAATCTCCGAGGACACCAAGCAACGAGTCCTGGATGCCGCCAACACGCTTGGATACGCCATGCCCTCTCAACTCAGGAAACCCCAGGACAGCGCGCGCCGGCCCGCGGCGTTGGACGGAACCATCGCTTTTGTCGTGGATGATCTGGCGTCGAGCCCCGAAATGGTAAACGCGTTCAATGGCGTGAAACAGGCCGTTCGGGACACCGGAAATCTTGTATTGCTGGCAGAAACCCAAAACGACCCCGAGGTCGAGCCCAGAACGCTTAGATATTTCCTCGACCAACAGGTTGCGGGCATCATTTACGCAACTGTTTTCACCCGGCGGGTGGTTGTTCCGGAAATCCTCAGGCAGACCGCTACCCCGGTTCTGCTGCTGAACTGTTTTTGTGACGACCTCTCTTTTCCTGCGGTGATCCCCGGCGAAGTCGCTGCTGGACATACGGCGACCAACGCCCTGATCAAGGCTGGGCACAAGCGAATCGCCACCATCACCGGCGAGCCGTTCATGGAATGCGCCGCAGGACGAACGACCGGGTATAGAAACGCCTTGGCTTCCGCCGACATTCCATTTGACGAAGACTTGGTCATCGAAGGCAACTGGCTGCCCAGCGCAGGCTATGCTGCCACGCGGGAATTGATGGACCTGCACTCTCCGCCAAGCGCCATTTTCTGCCAAAATGACCGCATGGCGATCGGCTGCTATGAAGCGCTCAAGGAACTTGGCCTGTCCATCCCCGAGGACATCTCGGTCATCGGATTTGACGATGACGAAACCGCGCGACACCTGTCGCCGCCCCTGACCTCGATGATCCTTCCTACTCGGGCGATGGGACGCTGGGTCGTCGAACAACTGTTCCACGGACCAACCGATGGTCAGCGGCACCCTCTCGTGAAGCTTGAATGCGAACTGGTCGAGCGCGACTCGATCAGCGAACCCAAACGCCGGACCTGAAGGCGAAATCATGACGGAAACCTTCGATCACATCGTCATCGGCGGCGGCTCTGCCGGCGCCGCAGCCGCAGCGCGACTGGTCAACCAGGGCAAGTGCAGGGTTCTGGTGTTAGAGGCCGGTCATTCGCATCGCCATCCGTTGCTGGACATGCCGCCGGGCATCTTCAAGATGATCAACGGGTCAAAGTTCATGACCTATCACAAAACTGAACCGCAAGACCATCTGGACGGTCGTGTGCATGACATTCCGCAGGCCAATGTGTTGGGCGGCGGGTCTTCCGTTAATGCGCAGGTCTATATGCGTGGTCGCCCTTCTGATTATGACGCGTGGGACGACCTGCTACGACAGACCAACGACGGGGTCGGCTGGGGATGGGACGATGTGCTGCCCTATTTCCGCAGGATGGAAGACAATAACAGGCTTCACAATGACCTGCATGGCAGCGATGGTCCGGTGCAGGTTTCGGATCCAGGGCATATCGATGACATGTCCCGTTGGTTCGTCCAGTCGGTTCAGGCCCTTGGCGAACCATTCAACACGGACTTCAACGGCGCAACGCAGCGTGGTGTCGGGTTCTATCAGTTCACCAATCGCGCTGGAAAGCGCAGCTCGTCGGCCTATGCTTTCCTCGCCCCTCTAGAGATGAACCCGAACTTGACCATCCGACTTGGCGCAACGGTCAGCAAAGTCATCATTGAGAACGACAGGGCCGTCGGGGTGCAGTACCGAGACAAACGCGGAGCAAACACCGTCCGGTGCGATGGCGAGGTTGTCCTTGCTGCGGGCGCTCTGGTCACGCCGAAAATCCTAATGCTGTCAGGTATCGGACCGGATGCACAACTTGCAGAACACGGTATTCCCGTCATCTGCCCATTGCCCGGGGTCGGACAGAACCTAATCGACCACCCCGAAGTTCCCATCACCGCCTTTGCCAATGGTCCTTACGGATATTTCAAACAAGGTGAGGGCTGGCGGATGCTGCGCAACGGCATCCAGTTCAAACTGTTCGGCAGCGGCCCGGTGACTTCCGCCGGGGTCGAAGCCGGCGCTTTTGTCAATCCGTCGAACCCCGACGGAGAACCGACCATTCAGGCCTTTTGCGTGCCCATCGTCTATCTAGATCGCGACGCGCTGGACGAGGTGCAGGATGACTTTGGCCTGACCGTTACGACCGTGGTGGTCAAACCGAAATCACGCGGAGAGGTTCGGCTTCGCTCGGCCGATCCTCACGCCCTGCCGGTGGTCTCGCCCAACCTTCTGAAGCATGAAGACGACATGCAGGAGATGATCCGGGGGCAGCGGTTCTTTCGCCGGGCATTCACGTCCGGCCCGCTTGCGCGAAGGATCCGCGAAATCGTCATTCCAACAGCGGATGACGATCAGACGCTGCGAGCACATTGCAAGCGGTTCGTGAAAACCAACTATCACCCGGCGGGCACCGCGAAAATGGGCCGGGACGGCGACGGAATGGCCGTGCTGGACGCCAGAATGCGCGTGCGCGGGATCGAGAGCTTGCGGGTGTGCGACATGTCCGCCGTGCCGGACATCAACGCCGGCAACACAAACGCACCTGCCATGATGCTGGGTGAACGATGCGCCGACCTGATCCTTGGCATCGGTTCGGCCCGCGAGATACGCAATTCCTGACCTGAGCTGCGACGTCACCATTGGTTGATCCAACTTCTGGCGCAATGAAATGGCCCCCGCCCTGCCCGTTGCACCGAAAACAGAATACCCTCCTGCCACAAGCCGTCAGGACGTTCCCCGCCAAAGGTGCAGGAGCGTGTGGCATACGCCCTACAGAAAGTTGTCCCGCCTGGGCGTGAAACAATCGATCAACTCTCCGGCAGTAAGGCAAACACACCCATGGCTTGCACCGGACGGAATGATCAGGCTGTCAACAAGTCCCACCCAAAGCGACCCTGCCAAAACGCGACAATGAGCCCGGGGGTGCTGTCAGACGAATTCGAACCAGTCTCAGTTTGCCGCGGAAACCGTGAACCTATCCGGAACAAAGTTGACGCCACTCGCTAAGAGCGGCGGCGCGGGTCAGCTTGAAGATGTCTCGGTTGGTGAGCGATCGTTCCTGGTTGAAGTGATTGTAGACAGAGGAATGGACGGAGGCGAATTTCTGTAAACTTCGCATGCGCCTGAAACGTTGCATGGCGCGTTCGCGTCGTCGAAACGGCAGGTGCGAATTCTCAACCCGGTTGTTGAGCCACCTGCCCGTCTGTTGTTTTTCGAGCGCGCCCATTTCTCTGAGCGCAGCCTTGTAGGAAGCGAAGCGATCTGTGACGATCTCTTCGGCGCAACCGTGCCGCTTCATCAATTTCTTGAGGAATTTCAGTGCTGCAGCTTTGTTTCGACGCTTCGTGCCGACGGCCTCAAGCACTTCACCTTCGTGATCGACGGCACGCCAGAGGTAGTGGCGTTTGCCGTTCACTTTCACGAATACTTCGTCTACGTGCCACTTCCATTTTGAAAAGGCTCGGAGTTGCTGAACACGCTTCCGCCTTATCTCAGCTGCAAACACCGGCCCGAACCTATTCCACCAATAACGGACAGTTTCGTGGCTCACGTCGATGCCTCGCTCGTGCAACAGATCTTCGACATTCCGAAGCGAGAGCGGGAAACGGATGTACAGCATCACTGCAAGGCGGATAATCTCGGGACTGGTTTTAAAGTATTTGAAGGAGGCAGGTCTGGTCATGGACAAAAGCTACGCAACCGCCCTGCCCGCCTCAAGCCAAGTTCTTCTGACAAGTCCCTCTCGACTATTTAATGCAGCTACGCTGCTCCAGGATTGGACTTCAGCGGCCACTCTCAATTCCCACTGTATGTGTTGCACTCATCTGTTTACTCCTGAAGCCGAGCGTCACAAACGTAGTCGCTTAGGCCGGAGAAAAGGTAGATTTATATTCAGATTGGATTGAGTGTTAGGGTGCAGTCACAACAATGCACCCGCACCTTCAAGCAAAGGTGCTCTTGGATTTTGGGGGATCGAGTGATCGAATTTTACAAGGTGCTGTCAGACGAATTCGAACCAGTCTCAGTTTGCCGCGGAAACCGCGAACCTATCCGGAACAAAGCTGACGCCACTCGCTAAGAGCGGCGGCGCGGGTCAGCTTGAAGGTGTCTCGACTGGCTAGCGATCTTTCCTGGTTGAAGTGATTGTAGACGGAGGAATGGACGGAGGCGAATTTCTGTAGACTTCGCATGCGCCTGAAACGCTGCATCGCGCGTTCGCGTCGTCGAAACGGCAGGTGTGAATTCTCGGCGCGGTTGTTGAGCCACCTGCCCGTCTGTTGTTTTTCGAACGCGCCTATTTCTCTGAGCGCAGCCTTGTAGGAAGCGAAGCGAT
The DNA here is from genome assembly GCF_013110635.1 of Ruegeria sp. HKCCD6604. NCBI lineage: Bacteria > Pseudomonadati > Pseudomonadota > Alphaproteobacteria > Rhodobacterales > Roseobacteraceae > Ruegeria > Ruegeria sp. HKCCD6604. The sequence goes on from NZ_WVQW01000001.1 coordinate 945,349, forward strand.
CTGTGACGACCTCCTTGGCGCAACCGTGCCGTTTCATCAATTTCCTGGGGAATTTTAGTGCTGCAGCCTTGTTTCGGCGCTTGGTGACAACTGCTTCCAGCACTTCACCTTCGTGATCTACTGCACGCCACAGATAATGTCGCTTGCCATTCACCTTTACGAAAACCTCGTCCACGTGCCACTTCCATTTCGAGAACGCGCGCAGCTGCTGCACACGCTTCCGTCGGATCTCAGCTGCAAACATTGGACCAAACCTGTTCCACCAATATCGGACGGTTTCGTGGCTCACGTCGATGCCTCGCTCGTGCAACAGATCTTCGACATTTCGAAGCGAGAGCGGGAAACGGATGTACAGCATCACCGCAAGGCGGATGACCTCGGGACTGGTTTTGAAGTACTTGAAAGAGGCAGGTTTGGTCATGGGCAAAAGCTACGCAACCGTCCTGCCTGCCTCAAGACAAGTTCTTCTGACAAGACCCACAAGGTAGCAAGGTCGGCAAAACGGATAAAGTGGGTGTTCAAGGAACCTTTTAAAGCGCCTTTTCAATGAACTTTGAAAAAAGCTCACCCTGCGAGTTGATCCTAAGTTTCGCGTAAATGTTGCGTCTGTGGATGCGGACTGTGCCTGGAGAGATGCCGAGAATTGTGCCAACAGCTTCTGCCGAATGGCCCTTCAATGTGAACTCAACGACTTCTCGTTCTCGTGGCGTCAGAACGCCATCGCCAAATGCCTGGAATGCTAGATCAACGCGACGACTAACGCCATTCGCTGCGGCGCCGCGGGCCATCGTTGGAAAGTCACTCCAATGTTTGCAACAGGCTGCCCGAACGAGCGGCCATAGAGCGTGCAAATGACGAATTTCCTTGGCGGAAAAAGGCTTCTCTGCTCGCATGAGCGAGACCACAACCATCCCAGCGCCTGGGATATCGATAAAGTAGCCAATCTCCTCTGCTAACCCAGTCCTTTTGTAATAGCTGCGATAGTATTCGCCCTGATAGAACCTGTCCGGTGCGATATCGCGCATGCGGTACAGACCCGGTGTTATTGGTTTTGTCGCGGCCAAAAAAAATGGATCAAGTACGTAGGGCCCGGCTTGGTAATCCTCAACAAAAATACGCCGTTTGCTTTTGGGGAAATCGTCGTGAAGGTCTATTGGTGCTTCGGTTCCAACATGGCCAAACACCACCGTAAAATCAAATGGTGCGACCTGCCGTAAGCCATCTGCCAAAGCACATGGAAATTCTGGGGTTCCGATCTTCTCCACGACCCTGCCGGCCTCTTCCATCCAATCGTACACACGCCGCTCCAGATTTTCGAAAAGCACCTCTATACCCCAATTGTGGTATATACAGTTATTCCGAGTTATTGTTACTTTTTCCTTGTTTGAGTGGTATGCCAACAAATGCCAAAAAATCAAGCAAAAGGAAAACGGCAGTATATGAGCTTTGACATGAGCGTCACCATGCAGACGATTGCGGAACTCCGAGGAGTGACCAAGACCTTCGGGAATGTGGTCGCCGCCAAAGACCTGAATCTTTCCATTGGGAAAGGAGAGTTCCTGTCGTTCTTAGGCCCATCTGGTTGCGGCAAAACCACTGCGCTTAGAATGTTGGCAGGTTTCGAGAAGCCAACCGAAGGTCGGGTGTTGCTCGATGGAGAAGTCGTCAACGACTTGGATGCGCACCATCGCCCAGTCAACATGGTGTTTCAGCACTATGCTCTTTTTCCTCACCTAAGCGTGTTCGACAACATCGCGTACGGCCTGCGCCAACAACGACCACGCGTAGACAAACAAACAATCGCGACAAAGGTTGAGCAAGCGCTGGAAACTGTCCGTCTTGGTGGGTTTGGCCCACGTCGCATCTGGGAGATGTCTGGTGGTCAGCAGCAACGCGTCGCTTTGGCGCGTGCGATCGTAAACGAGCCCAAGCTTTTGCTGCTTGATGAACCAATGGCTGCTCTGGATCGAAAGCTTCGAAAAGAAATGCAGTTTGAACTGCAGAACCTGCAACGACAACTAGGGATAACTTTTGTCCTCGTCACGCACGACCAAGAAGAAGCGCTTTCAATGTCCGACCGAATTTGTGTGATGGAAGGCGGCAGTATTGTGCAGGTTGGCAGCCCACGCGAACTCTATGACATGCCCCGCAGCCGCTACGTGGCTGGATTTGTAGGCACCTCAAATTTCTTTGATGCAACTGTGACTGACTCAGCAACCGACCAAATCACTGTGCGTTTAGCGAGTGGCCAAAAGGTGCACGGAACTCCGGAGGTTCCAATAGATGCAGGGCAGGAAGTGTGCGTTAGTATCCGTCCTGAACAGATCACGCTGACCCGCGCGCTACCCACAGCTGAAATCGCTCTGCCAGTTACCATTCAAAATCGGATCTTCCTTGGGGAGCACACAGAATACCTTGCGCGCAACGAAGCACTGGGTGATTTCCATGTACTTGTGCCAAGGCAAGCGGAATTGAACGAGGGGACGTTCAATGCAGGAGAGCAGGCCTTTGTTTCATGGGGCGAAGGCGCACTGCTGATCCTGGAAAAATAACAAATCCCGCAATCCAACAACAGAGAGGTTCACAATGACCAAGGATAATGGGACTATTTCCAAGCAAAAGTTCATGGAAGAGCTTCGCCGGTACCAAAAGGGTTCGGTTACACGGCGACATTTCTTAGGCGTGACAGGTCTTGGGATGGCAACGGCCGTTCTGGGCACGGCCATTCCTGGGTTGCGTCCACGCCCGGCATTTGCTGCCGGGGACATTGGCGACCGAGTGATCCTCGCCACATGGCCGAACTACCATGACGAGATGAACTTCGAAGCCTTCACGAAAGCCACTGGCGCCCATGTTCAGGTCAATGTTTTTGGCTCGAATGAAGAGATGTTGGCAAAACTACAGGCTGGAGGGTCTGGCTGGGACGTTTTCGTTCCAACCAACTACACGATCACTACGTATGTGGGTGAAGATCTGATCATCCCGCTCGATACGTCCAAACTGCCAAACTACGACGCAGGTTCATTCGAACAGCGCTTTTCCGATGCCGGTTCTGTCGATGGCCAGCTTTACGCGGTGCCAAAAAACTGGGGCACGACTGGCTTTGCAGTGAACACCAGCAAGCTTGACGGCGCTCCGACTCCAACCACATGGAAAGAGTTCTGGGACCTTACTATGGAAGGTTACTCAGGCCGGACAATGGTGCATGATTACCAACTCACCACCATCGGTAATGCCCTGAAATACTTCGGCTACTCCTTCAACTCGGTCGATGAGAAGGAACTGGCGGATGCCGAGAAATTGTTGCTGGATGCCAAACCGCATCTGTTTGCAATCTCGTCGGATTATCAGCCACCGATGCGTAACGGTGACGCCTGGATGACGATGTGCTGGACAGGTGACGGCAAGCAGATGAATGTCGACATGCCTGAAATCGCCTACGTTCTGGGAACTGAGGGCGGTGAGCTCTGGTCCGACTACTACGCTATTCCTAAGGGCGCACCCCATATGGATGCCGCTTATGCCTTGATCGACTTCCTGCTGAACCCGGAAGTTAATGCGAAAGAAGTCCTCGCTCACGGCTATCCATCGGCTGATGCTCGCACCAATGCGTTGCTGCCGAAGGAACTACTGGAAGATCCGATCCTTTATCCGGCAGCTGACCTTCTGAATGCACTCGAGTTCGGCGCGGCGGCTACACTAACCGATCCAAACCGTGCCGAGTTGCTCGCCCGCTTCAAGTCGGCCTAAGCGGCAAGGCCGCCAATATCGGAAAAGACGAGGACAAAATGACCGAACGAGGCAGAAAAGCACTGTTGCTGGCTCCAGCAGGAATATGGCTTTTGGTAATGCTAGCCCTTCCTCTGCTGGTCGTCTTCGTCTTTTCCTTTGGCGAACGGGGTGCCGCCGGAGGCTACGTTCCAGCGTTCACGTTGGAACAATATGCCAACCTTCCTGCGCGATGGACGGCGTTTAAGAACACTTTGATCCTTGCACCTCTGGGGACTATCGCTGCGTTGGTAATTGCCTACCCGCTCGCCTACTTTCTTGCGGTGCGTTGTTCACCAAAGTGGAGAACTTCGCTGTTGATCCTAGTGATCGTGCCGTTCTGGACATCGATCCTGATCCGGTCATACGCTTGGATTTTCATCCTTGGGGGGCGTGGCTTGCCCGCTTTACTGGAGTCGATCGGCATCGATGATATCCGCCTGATAAATACGCCGTTCGCTGTGCTTGTCGGGATTGTCTATGGGTATCTACCTCTGATGGTTTTCCCGATTTTTGTAAGCTTAGACAAACTGGATAAACGCCTTCTGGAAGCATCGGCTGATCTCGGCTCTACCCCATGGCGTACGTTCCGTCAGGTGACACTTCCTTTGTCGGTACCTGGTATCGCAACTGGCTGCATGCTGGTCTTCATCTTGCTGATGGGCGAGTTTCTGATCCCAGCGATCTTGGGCGGCGGAAAGGTCTTTTTCGTCGGAAATGCGCTGGTGGACCTGTTCCTGCAGTCTCGGAACTGGGCGTACGGATCGGCGGTCGCAATGACTCTGGTTGTCGTAATGCTTGTCACTGTCTCAATTTACATGAAATTCATCTCGCGCCTGGGTGGCCAGCGCGAAGATGTCTCGCTGATGTGAGGGTCCGATGCGCTTATACGCGATTTGCGTCTACCTTTTTCTCTATATTCCAATCGGCATCATCGCGTTTTTCAGCTTTAATGCCGGACGACACGCAAGCCAGTTCATGGGGTTCTCGACCCAATGGTATGGTAAAGCGCTGAACAACCCATTTGTAATGGACGCGCTCGAGACCAGTCTGCTTGCGGCATTCATAACTGCTTGCCTCGCATCCACTCTCGGAACCATGGCGGCCATCGCTTTACAAGGGGTTAAGGGATGGCTCCGAACTTTGTTTGATGCGATGATTTATATTGCAATAATGATACCCGGTATCGTCATCGGCATCGCGACACTCATTGCCCTGGTCACCGTATTCGGCTGGCTAAACCCGCTTCTTGCAAGCCTATGGCCCGATGGAGCAAATCCCCCGCAACTTTCCATGGGGATGCCCACGCTTGTCGCCGCACACACCATGTTCACAATGGCGCTGGTCATAATCATCGTACGTGCAAGGCTATCGGGTATGGACCGCGCGCTCATGGAAGCTTCGGCTGACCTCTTTGCGACGCCCTGGGGCACCTTTCGACAGGTGACCCTGCCGTTGATAGCACCGGCAATTTTGGCAGGCTTCCTGCTCAGCTTCACTTTCTCATTTGATGATTTCATCATCGCGTTCTTCGTAGCTGGCTCAGAAACAACCCTGCCAATCTACATATTCTCATCCATCCGGCGCGGCGTAACACCCGAGATCAATGCCATCGGCACTATGGTTATGGGCGCGTCGCTCTTGTTGCTCGTAGCAGCGCAGCTGCTATTGCGCCGAGGCGCCTCAAAATCGAATAATTAAATAAAGGAGCCAAGTGACATGCGGCTTGCAGGTAAGGTCGCGCTCGTGACGGGCGCGGGATCAGGAATTGGTCGGGCGGGTTCAATGGCAATGGCACAAGAGGGTGCGCATGTTGTGGTAACCGATCGCGATGCAACCCTTGCTGAAGCCACTGTGGCCGCGATCGTAGCGCAGGGAAATCAAGCATCTGCCATACAGCTTGATGTGACCGATGACGATGCCCTTACCAGAACCATAGACGAAGCAGTTAAAAACTTCGGTCGGCTTGACGTGTTGCACTCTCACGCTGGGTTGCAGATCGAAGGAACGCTGGAAGAAGTGGAACCAGATGGAATGGATGCTTCTTGGGCATTGAATGTCCGCGCTCACTTCATTGCCGCGCGTGCAGCCGTCGCCCATATGAAATCACAAGGTGGAGGCAGCGTGATCGTCACGGCCTCCAATTCTGGGGTTCAATATGACCGGGGTATGATCGCCTATGCGACTACAAAGCACGCTGCTGTTGCGATGGTCCGGCAGATGGCAGCCGACTACGCTGTCCATGCAATCCGTTTCAATGCCCTATGTCCAGGATTTGTAGACACCCCTTTCAATGCAGGCTTCGAAAAGCAGATGGGAGGCCGTGCCAAACTGGAAAGCTACATCGAGCAGGCGATCCCCATGAGTCGATGGGCGACAGTTGAAGAGATTGGCCATGGGATTGTCTATTTAGCTTCAGATGAATCCGCTTTTATGACGGGGCAAGCCCTGGTTATCGATGGCGGTGAATGCATTTAGTGATGGGTTAGACCGCTCAAGAGAATGTCTATCGCCGCAATTCATTTTGGCGAGCACATTTCAGTCCGCTTTGGGCTCGAGGCAGACGTTCGCTCACCTACGCTCAATGACTGCATTGCGGACTTTCCCGCCGTTCGCCTTGCGCCCCTATACGGCCGCTATCTGCGCATTGCGGTCGTTGGTCGAGCACCGCACTTCGCAAGCGCAGCACGATCTCAGACCCTCGTGAACGGCCCAGAGCGGACTTTTAAGTAGCGCGCCGAGAATGGCGGCTTCGAAAGCCACAGCGAACAAGCAAGCTGCCCAACCCGGACGATGTGCGCCGCTACTCGGTGTGTCACACCGCACGGATCTCGAGTTACTCGCGACCGACGTCGCGCCTACCTTGGTGGCGAGTGTGTGAAAGGCACTGCGGGTATTGAACGAAACGGGCGTTGCGTTGTTCGAACGTTGGCTTTGGCAACTGGCAAGAAGGTCAGACGGGCCTTAACGTGGCGCAACACGTCAGACACCGAGACTACGGACCAGAAATGAAATCCGAGATTCCAAAACACAGCGCAATCTGGGGACAGATCATTGTCGGTGAGTTGAAGAAAACAGGCCTTTCCGAGCGGGATATCCGAAAGGAGTTCGGGATAACCAGATCTCAACTCGAAGACCCGGATGCTCGCTGGTCCTTCGACAAGACTGCCTGGTTGTTTGAAAAGGCGAGCGCTTTGACCAGGGACGACCTTGTCGGATACCGCCTGGCACAGTCGCCGGACCTGGTCAGGAAGGCCGGGTTGCTCGCCTATGTCGGCGTTTCGGCACCTACCGTTGGCGGTTACCTTCGAAACATCACCCGTTTTCAGCGCGTGATCGGTGACGCGAGCAAGACGGCCATGGAAGAAGGCCCGGAAACCACCCGGCTGACCTGGCACTACGATGTGCCAGCAAGCATTCCGACCGGGCAATATGCCGAGTTTGGAGCCGTTGGCACGGTCTTCGCCCTGCGGGACTACTCCAATCGGCAAATCCGTCCGACGCATGTTCGGTTCGCGCATCAGCGGCTGACCGGCACCGAGGCCCTCGACAGGTTCTTTGGCTGCAATGTCCTGTTTGGTGCCGCGGAGAACAGCATTGCCTTCAAGGCGGCTGATATGGATGTGCCGCTGTTGACGGCCGACGACAACTTGCAGCGGACGCTTTCGGTCGTTTGCGAGAACACGCTGGCTCGGATGCCGCAGACACCCAACAGTGTGGCCCGGGTTGTTGAGAGGCAGATCACGGCGCGTCTTGCAGCCGGCACGGCCCAGCAGGACGCAATTGCGGCGGAACTTGGGATGAGCGCCCGAACGCTGGCCCGCCGACTGACCGACGAGGGCACGAGCTTCGCAGCGGTCGTCGCCAATCTGCGAAAGGCTCTGGCCCGGGACTATCTGCTCAACAGCACGCTTCCGCTCACCGAGATCGCCTATCTTCTCGGATATAGCGACGCCAGTACCTTCAGCACGGCATTCCGAAGATGGTACGGACAGCCCCCCAGCGACTTCAGGGAGCAGCCAGCAACAGAAGCGCCCCTGGCATAGGGCGAACGATCTGAGTAGAGGCCGGACTGCTCGGATCATAGGCCCGCACTTTCACGTTTCTCCGTCTTCCTGAACCACCCTGACGCAACAAACCCGGCAGGCATGAGGCCTAACGGGTTTGAAGCAGATGCCGGATCTCTCCAGCGTCGGTTGGAAGGGGTAAACCGTTCCGGTTGTCTCGTTGCGGGATCAGCGCTTGTGCTTGTTGCCACCCTTCTTGCGATCGTCCTTGCGATCTTGACGATCCCGGTCTTCGGCGATCTTGCCACCGAGCGCACCGGCGGCTGCGCCGAGGGCCAGGCCGTCCTTGGCGTCGCCGCCGGTGATTTCGGTCAGCACGGCGCCGGCCACAGCGCCCTTGAGGGCTTTCTCACCGATGTCACCGGCATTGGCGGCCATCGGGGCAGCGAGGGCGAGTGAGGCGGCAAGGGCGGCGAATACGGTGTTCTTGAGGGTGTTTGTCATCGGTTCCAACCTTTCTGACGGTGGCGACCTCCGTGGCCGCCTTCTGTGGAAAGATCTAAGCGAACCGCCATGCCCCCGCTTGAGAGCATCCGACAGCTTCATTGGAATGGCTGACATTGCAGAGCAACAAGCCAAATTCGACGGTTGTTCTGCCGTCAAGACTTTCGCCTGACGCAATGCCAATCATCCAAGGGGTCGCCTCCTTGGCCGCGATGGCTGCATGGGCCGTTCCGGCGCAGGCACGACACTCCCAACCAGACGGCATTCTATCCGCCGCTACTCAGGTCAAAGATTGATCCGCAGCCTCAAGCCGAAAACGGTCGTGTCCTGATCGTTGAAGCCCGGGTTGATCATGTGCTGGACGTCCGCCGTCAGGGCGACATTGTCCGACAGGTCCAACCGATAGAAGGCCTCCATTGTGGTCTGGGTGTCGAGCGTTTCATCTACCGGGTCCGCAACGGTCGCGCCAAACCCAAAGAGGTCGTCATAGAGGCCCGGCCGCCATAGAAGTCCAGCGTTGGCTGCGCGTCGGGCGATCGGCGCCTCACCCTCCGACCAGCCGAGGCGTCCGTAGATCATGAATTCCTCGTTGATCGTGTGGTTGGCAGACAGGATCGCCCCGTAGCTCTCCGGCACGCCTGCCTCGGTGCGTTCATCGACGTGAAATACCCCGAGGTGAACGTTGGTTAGAAAGCGCTTCGAGCGTTCGGGCGTCCATCCGATCTCGGCGTATTTGTAGAACTCGGGGCCACCGGGAAACCACTCGACATCGGTCAGCGAGCCGTTTGCATCCGACAGGACACCGAGGGCATAGATCTGGTCGGTCAGGAAACCGCCCCCCGCAATGCCGAAGCCGGGATCGGGGATCGGCAGGACCGGGCTGAACAGGATCGAGAAATTGGAGAAAGTCGTGCGTGGGTTCACGTAGCCGAGGATGTCCGAGTAGTCTCCCGGATCGATCCGGCCGGCCACGAAACCGGCCTTCCCGCCAGCGAGCGTCTGGGACCAGTAGGCGACGGAGAGGGTCGTGTCGGTGTCACTGAATGTCGTTGCGGTGACGCCCGCATAGCCGATTTCCCCGGCAAGCCCGCTTGGCGCGATGTCCGTGCCGAGCAGATGGCGGTTCTCCAATGTGAAGACCAATTGCCCGGGATTTTCGCCGCCGCGATTGAGCAGCGTCCACTGGCCCAGAATGCGCGCCTGGCCCAAGGCGGCCTCGTCGATATCGGTCAGGCTCTCGGTCGCGGACTGGTAATAGGCCTGGTAGTCGAAGGAGAGGTTCAGGCCGGTGCGTTCGGCAAAGCGTTGCCGCGATGCCTCCAAGGGGTCCAATGCCGCATCCAGCCCCGGCCAGCGAGAGTCCTGCAACCGCCGCACTCGGTCTTGTTCCAGTTGGGCCTGCGTGGATGCCGGGCCACCGAGCGAGACCGCTGCGGCGGCCTCCAGGGCGGACGTTGGCCGGCTTTCCTGCGCCAAGGCTCCGGTTGATAACCAGAAGCCAGCGACGATGACCGTACCGAGAAGCCTTGCCTGTCCCATATGAGGTCTCTCTTGTTGCTCTTGATTCTTCTTCGGCCCGCTCATGCAAGTATCGCCAGTACGACATCCCGGCCCGTCCAGAGGACGAAGGCCGAAAGCGTAGCCGTGATCATGGCAGGCACACCGTCTTTCCAAGTGTCCCAGATCAGATGACAACCGATTGCGCCAAGCGACGTGCCCAGAAGGGCAGCGGCCCCGAGCGGCCCGAGCAAGCTGCCTTGAAACCAGATCGCCACCGCCCCGAAAAGCTCGACACCACCGACAAGCGCCATGATCTGACGGTTCAGCCCGTATTTGACGAACATCGCCAGTTGCGTTTCGAAGATGAGCTTCTGCCAGCCAAGGATCTTGATCGAACTGGCGAAGAGAAAGAAGGCGGACAGCAGGCCAATGGCAACTATTTGCATAATACGACTCCGCCGACACACACAGGGCTGAAGTTCATTTGATGTTCCCTTCTGGATCGTCCCGAGTGTGCAGTCCGGTTACTTGAGATCGTCCTGCGCCTTGATCTCCGGCACACGGGCGAGGGCTTCGGCCATGTCGGCGCTGCTCATCAACTCGATCATCTGGTAATCCTCCAGCAACCCGTCACCGAGACGGCTGACATAGAAGGCCTGGATGAAGGTGGGGTCGTCCGGCAGGGCGACGGTGATGTAGTTCTTCCCGTTCCCAAGCCCCCAATAGTAGCTCAAAAGCTCGCCGCCGAGCGCCTCGATCCCACCCTTCACCGAGGCCGCGCGGTCCCCGGGATTGGCGATCTGCATCTCCCAGGCGGCGCTGTTGGATGCGCCGATAAACAGGAAGGTGCGCATGTCTTTTGTGTCCTGCGCCGCTGCAACTGTCGCAGAGACGCAAAGGGCTGTCGAAAGAAGGATCCTGTTCATCTTGCCACCCGGAATTGCTTCGATGTTGTGGTCAGTACAGCATGGCTGCCCTGACCGTTCTTGTGGGTTCAATGCCCCGGAGCTCCGGGAATGGAGTGTTCCAGCTCGGCAGGGCGGAGCGGGAACTCGGAATGCTCATCCTCTGGCGTTTCGATGTCGGCGTGCCAGGTGAATTCCTTGTCCCCGAGGTCCAGATCGATCTCGCCCCCTTCGATGACCGGGTAACGGATCGGCTGCCCGGGCCGCAGGTCGATATTAGCGACACCGTCGTCGATAATGACCTGCCCGCTCACCAGAACGTAGGGGATTCCCTTGGTGAAGGAGCCGTTCATGCCCTTCTTCATCGATGATGTTTCGGTGATCGTGTCGGGGTCGAAGATCGTGATATCCGCGATCATGCCTTCCTGCATCCGGCCGCGTTCCTGCATCGCCTTCAGGCCCACCTTGGAAAAGTACTTCGCGGGAATGTAGGAGGCGTTGTTCACCATCTCCATCAGCGCGATGCCCTGTTCACGGGCCTCGCGGAACACGATGCCATAGGTGCCGGCATTGCGCGGGTGCCCCCCGTACTCCGTGAAATCGGCCTCGATCGGCAGCGGTTCGCCATCGACGGTGAAGCCGACGATGTCGTTGGCGATCGCAATATCCTTCATGTGGATCCAGCGCTCCAGGTCTGCTTCGGGGCGGACTGTGATGAAAATCGGCTTGCTCGGATCCTCCTTCTGCTGCCGGAAGAACTCCTCGTCGGACTCGTAGAGTTCGCCGGTGCTGGTATCGAAGATATCGCGGGTCGGAACGATATTGTTCGCCTCGATCTTGTCCGGCAGCAGTTGCGGTGTCGCGATGTTCGGATTGCCGGTGATGGCCGGGTAGTATTCCGCGAAGATGGTCATTCCGCGCATTTGCAGGCGGCGCGCAAGCTCGTAGATTTCTTCCCACCCCTGGTTCTGGATGTGGGAAAGGATCAGGGCCCCGTCGAGCGCAACGGCGTTTGCGATCACCTCGTTTGCGCCCAGGGAATAGTAGAGCGGCAGGCTCTCGGTCGGACCGAAACGGGTATGGGCGCCAAAGAAGCGGTCATACTTCTTCGCCATTTTCTGAAGCGCGAAAATCTCCTTCGGATAGGTGTTGTATCCCATGTATCCCACCGTCGTGTTGACGGTGATCGCCCCGGCGCGAAGACCCTTTTCATACATGGTCATGACTTCGACGAGCTGATCCGCAGTCGGAATATCCAGCGCCCAGCTGGCATGTCCGTCTTCTTCCTCGGCTGCACCGCGTGACTTGAGGATGTAGGTCGGATCGGATGCCAGCTCGACTGAAACCCCATCCATCACGACACGCCGGATCTCCTCGTGCCCCATCCCGGAACCGAAGTTGAGAAAGGAATTGCCCTCGTATTTGTCGTAGAACAGGTCGGCATCCGCCACGCCGCTCTCGGTATCGAGGATCGTCGTCGTGCCATCATGGGCCATCATCTTCTGATCGAAGCCGCCAAAGGAATGCGAATGGGTGTTGATGAATCCCGGCGCGACTACATGCCCGGAAACGTCGATCTCGCGCTTGCCCGTCAAGGCATCTTCGGTGATCGCGGTGATCCTGTCGCCGGTCACGCAGACATTGCGCACGGCATCAAGATTGGTTTCCGGGTCCATGACGCGGCCGTTGAGAAGCGCGACGTCGCACTCCTGAGCAACCGCCATCGAACTGCAGAGGGCCATGAGAGTGGCAAGAGTGAGGTGTTTCACGGTCAGTCCTTCCGGGATGATTGCGTCGGGCAAAAAAACGCGGGGCGGACGAGGGAGACCGCCCCGCGCTCTCCTCAGTCCAGCGTGTTCTTGTAGATCACGCCGTCCTTCATGATGACCTTCAGGTTGGGATCAGGATCGGCCAGAAGAAGGATGTCTTCGAGCGGGTTGCCATCGACCAGCAGGAGATCCGCGTAAGCGCCTTCCTCGACCACGCCGAGCGGGCCGTCTTGATACGGATTGTTCAAGCCCGTAAGCCGGTTCATGCGGGCGCCGTTCGATGTGGCCATGCGCAGAATGTCGAAGGGTTTGAACTTGGCCTCGTGCAGGTATTTGAACTCGTCGTTCATCTTCTTGTCCTGCTCAAGCGTCTGGTCCCAGTTGTTGATGAGATCGGTGCCCAGAGTGTAGAGGTCGATCATGCCCGGTGTCGTCTGGATCACCTCGATCATGTTGGCGGCGGCGTCACGGACACTCTTCCATTTGGCGAACGAGGCTGGCGTGTAGAAGGCTTCCGCCTGTTCGGTCGTCACCGAGTAGACCGGGGCTACCGCCGTCGCGAACATGATCTGCTTTTCGACCATGATCTCGGCGGCCTCCTTGGTCAGGAACGGGATGTGCTCAACGGTCTTTGCACCGTTGTCGATACAGTTGCGGATCGCCTGCTCGGTGAACACGTGGCAGGTGACGTAGGTGCCCCATTGCTCGGCGGTCTTGACCGCCATCTGGATCTCGTCCGCCTGGTACTGAAGCGAATGCAGCGGGTCGAACTCGGACGTGACCCCACCGCTGACCATGACCTTGATCTGGGTTGCCCCGCGCCGCAGGTTCTCGCGCACCGCCATGCGGATCTGCTCCGGGCCATCCGCGATGAAGCTCATGTCCGTGTCGACCCAATGCGATGGGCCTTGCCCCGACAGGGTTGGATGCCGGTCGTTCAGCTTGCGGAAATCGGCATGGCCCGATGTCTGCGTGATGAAGGCCTCCGAGGAATAGATCCTCGGGCCGGGGAACATACCGGTATCGATGATCCGCGCGATGGACTTTGCCGGTCCGCCGAGGTCACGAACCGTCGTGAACCCGTTCATCAGGATGCGCTCGGACCGGATCGTTGCAACGCCACCAAGATGGAAGGGCGTGATGTTCTGGCGCAACCCGTCACTGAGCGGGTTGAACACCAGCAAATGCACGTGCTGGTCATGCATCCCCGGCATGAGCGTGCGCCCGCCGCCGTCAATCATGGTTGCGTTGGGCGCTTCGATCCCGTCCGTCGAAATTTCCTTGATCAGGTTGCCTTCGACCAGAACGCTGGCGTTTTCGATCCGCGCCTCGTTCACGCCGTCAAAAACATGGACATTGGTGAACAGGGTCTGCGGCAGCGCTTCGTCCTGCGCAGAGGACATGCCGGCAGCGAGCGACACCACGCCCGCCAGTAATGTGGACTTGAAAAGATGCTTCATAAGTTTGCCCTTCCGCAATGTTGACGGCGGAGCCAGCGCCCCGCCGAAAGTTCAGTTCAACGTGTTCTTGTAGAACTTGCCGTCCTTCATGATGACGCGAATGCTCGGCACGTCCTGCCCGCGTGGCTCGGCATCGAACCATGTATCGACAGCGCCGATGGCAGTGATGTCTTCGAGCGGGTTTCCGTCAACGATGAGGATATCGGCATAGGCACCTTCCTCGATCACGCCGAGCTTGCCTTCGGGATAGGGGTTTCCGCGTCCCGTCAGTGCGGCCAGTTCGCCGCCATTCGAGGTCATCATCTGCAAGGCCCAGAGGTTGCCGAACTCACGCGCCATGAAAGCCTTGGTGAAGTCCATCGACTGCCGGTACGGCACACCGGTCAGCAGCACGTAGTCGGAATCGAACACCATCTTCGGCTTGTACTTCCGCACCAGATCAAACAACTGCTCGCTGTTTTTCCGCAACCAGAGGAACTTCGCCGTCGGCGGGAAGGTCGGGTCCTGGTGCATCGGATGCTCAAGCGCCTCGGGCGCCAACGCGGTCAGGTTGGGCGAGAAGAACGCTTCCTTCTCTACCAGCTTCTGCATCGTCGGTTCCGTTATGGTCAGGCCGTGATCCACCACTTTGACCCCGAGATCGAGCGCGCGCGACAGGTCGCTATCCATGAAGACATGCATGGCGACATAGGAATCCATGTCCCCGGCCACCTCGACGGCAGCGGCGATTTCTTCGTCTGTAAAGGCGGACTGGTAGATCGGGTCCTTGATGGAGGTCACACCACCACTGACCATGATCTTGAGGTAGTTGGCCCCAAGCGCAAAGTTCCGCCGCGCGCCGTGGAGCACTTCGGCAGGGCCGTCGACAAGCCGCGTGATCTCCAGCCGTTCAAGATTGCTTTCGTTCTTGCGTTGCCCGGCGATCCCCCAGTCGCCATGACCACCGGTCTGGCTGAGGCAGGCGCCGGACGAGTATATCCGCGGGCCCGGAAGCGAACCCTCGTCGATTACCGCACGAAGTCCACCATGTGCACCGCACATGTCGCGCACGGTTGTGAAGCCCATCGCCAGCATTTCCTGCGCAAAGGCCGCAGAACGTGCGCCGATCTCCTCCCATGTCGTGTCCTGAAGGCCCGGGATCGTGCCATCCTTGTACATATTCACATGCACATGGCTGTCGATAAGTCCCGGCATCAAGGTGCGTCCGCCGCCGTCGATCACATTGACCTCGACCTCTTTGGTCTCGATACCGCGTTCGGTCTGGATGGTGAAAGAATAGCCGTCGATACCGCCAACAGGATCGGGCAGGCGCTTGCTCCCGCCCGTTCGAACTTCGACTTCCCACGTGCCGGATTCGGGAATGTCCTCTGCAATCTTGTGAATCTTGTTCTTGACGACGAGCACGTCGACATCTTTCAAGCCGTCATTCACCCCGTCGAAGACCATCACGTTCTTGAACAGCGTGACCTCCGAGGGAATGTTGGGGATATCCTGCGCAATGGCAGGCGTCGTGAGCGCAATTGCCATTGACATGGCCGGCAGCAACGCCTTCAGGTTGAGTGTTGTCATTCGGTGTCCTCCCAGGGGTCGGTCTTCCTGCGGACCGATCCTCCCACTATGCACATGTGCCCCGAGATTCTTTTGACCCGCTGATCCCGTGGTGCATTTTTCTGACCCGATCCGGTCAATTTCAGCCAATTTCTGCTTGGCCGTCAGGCGCCCGCGCCCGTAGCGTGTCGGAGAGCGAAAGGGTGATGTGGATGCCGCAAGGAGAACAAAAGGACGGTTTGTCCCTCGTACGTGCTACGGTCCTCGGCCCCGTCGTAGCGATGATGCGGCGGCTCGATGCGGATCCGGCCTTTGCGCTCGGGCTGCATGGATTGAGCGAGGAACAGGTCCTGAACCCGGCCGAGTTCATCCCGCATGACACGGTCTATGCGGCGCTGGCCTCCATCGCCGACATCACCCGGCCGGATATCTGCGCCTTGGCGGGACAACAGACAGACCTGTTGAAGTTCCTGCCGCGTGGGGCGCTCCTCGGCCAGTCGGTGACCCTTGGCGATTTCTTCACCCGGTTCACCCAGATCGTCTCGAAGGAAAGCAACGCGGTGTCCTTCCGGCTCCTGATCGAGGAGGAACACGCCTACTTCACCACCAGTCGCAATTTCGAACCCGAGGTGTCGCCGGGCCATTCGGACGCCTTTCTCGTCGGGATCTGGATCTCCCTGCTGCACCGTGTTCTCGATTTCCGATGGGATCCAACCCAGGTTGTTCTGCGCCTCTGCGATCCGACCCTGCTGCCGGAGCAGTTTCATGGCGTGCGGGGCATCAAGTGCAACAACAGGGGATTCTCCATCCGCTTTCCGGCGGCCTGGCTGTCGCTTCCAATCAACCCCGAACTCCTCGTGAACCACGACAATGATATCGAAGAACCGGTTCAGGTCGATGTGCCCCTGGACTACCTCGAAGGCTTCGAAATTCTGGTGCGATCAAGGCTGTCCGATCCGGCGCTGACGGTGAGCGAGGCCGCCCGGATGTGCAGCATCACCACCAAGGTGCTGAACAAGCGCTTGTCCTCCTACGGAACAACGGCGTCCAAGGTGATCAACCGGCTGCGGATGGAAAAGGCCTCCGAACTGCTCACCACATCTGATCATTCGATCAAGGAGATCGCCCAATTGGTCGGCTTGTCCGAAACATCGGCACTCACCCGAGCCTTCACGCGGAACTTCGGCATATCCCCGAAAGATTGGCGCAATAAGGAGGCACAAGAGGCCCAAATTGCCGGAGCGCCTGCAGATTAGCCTGACCCCGCTGCGACTTCTCGACTACCGCAATCTCTTGGAACCTCGGTCGCCAATGGTAATGCCGAAGAGATGCATGAACCGGCGAGCCCTTCGCGGGGAGCAATCGATGGGAAAGGAGACCTCCATGCTATCCGCAGCGAACTCCCGCTTGCCGCCCATCTTGACCGCCTTGGTTTCTGCGAACTCTGACTTCTCGTGCCCGCAGCGAAGGTCCGTAAGGTCGGCATTCTGCCCGTTCGTGACAAAAGCTGCATCGGTCGGGAAGGGCTCAAAGCCGTCATCCGACGGCATTAGCGATTAGACCGGTTTGTGGTTGCGAGCGGTCATTGGGGCCGCTCTCAGGATTGGTCCGACATCGGCCCTCCCAGTACTATTCAACGAGTTTTCAAGCTCAACTCCGAGATCCTACCGTCGCCTGACCCTCTCTCGATTACGCTCCCGACGTTCGATGTTGATCCGGTGGTCGCGGCCCAATGCCCGGTAGAAGCCCGGTCCCTTGGACCAGTTCAGAAAGTGGGCAAAGCTGTCGACCTGATCGTCGTTGCGTCCGCGTGGAAAGGACTGAAGCTCCCGTTTGAATACCGGCAGCCAGGGTGCATCTGCAGGCAGATAAACCTTGCCCTCTTCGACAGGACCGCAAGCGGACTGGAACCGGGTTTCCTTGTCCTTGTCGGGTTTAATGCGTTCGTAGCGCCGACGGTCATCACGAAACAATTCGTCCAAAAGAGGTTTGCCGGAGGCCGCATCTTCGATCAGGACACGATCGGGATCCCAACGGCCGACAAGTTGCAGTGCCTTGGCTTTCAGGTCTGGGTAGTCTACCTGCCCGCGCCAGACGTCGATAAGATGCCACGCATTTTCGCGGAACCCCCAGGTTGTACAGACAGAGAAATCAGACCGGGGGTCTGCCGACATGCCCGTATCCCAGCTCTGAACCACCAGTTGGAACCAGCGGCGATCTTCGATGGTCTCGTAGGTGCCAAACCACTCCCAGCGCAAGGGCGACCCGTCGGGAGCAATTGGGTTCTGCTGATACTGGCAATTGAACACGGCCGCGCCCATTTCGCGACGCTTGGTATCCAGCGTTTGCTGATCCAAACGGGACGGGCACAGGAGATCACCCGGTTTGCGGCGCATGACCCTTCCACGCCCAAGAGGAACCACCTCATGGCCTTCTGCGATGGCAGGCAGATTCAGATGCCGGTAGGTCCCGCGTTCGAGCAGATAACCCGGCGGATCCATCTCGTGCAACCGTTGCGCAACCATAACCACACGCCCTTCGGCCGGATTGTCGAAGCGCGACAACAAGGTCCCCTCAATGAACTCCTGCGCCTTGACCAGCTCGGCTTCGGAGCCGGCATCTCCGGCTTTCAGCAGGTCATCGATGATGATGTAATCGGCGCCATGACCGGTGACAGAACTTCCAATGGAGACAGCCTTACGGCTGCCTCCCTTTGTGGTGCGGATTTCTTCTGAGGTGTTGCCCTTTTTAGCCAAGACCGTTTCAGGGAACATTTCCCGGTACCAGCGCGCAGACATGATCCGACGACAATCTTCGGAATGTTTGCGCGCCAGATCCAACCCATAGCTGGCAACGATGATCTTGGCGCTGGGGTTATGACCGAGAAGATAAGCGACATATGCGACGGCCACGGTGACCGATTTCAGGCAACGTGGCGGGATGTTGATGATCAGTCGCTTGTTTTCGCCTCGACGGACATTGTCCAACTCATGGCACATGGCCCGCACATGCCAGGCCGGATCAAAGCTGCGGTCAGTTCCCTGGTGCAGCGTGCCAAACACACGCCAAACGAAGGGAAAGAAATTGTCCCGGCAAACCTCGCGAGCGGCTTGCACGACGATTTTTGGATCAGGAGTCGTCATCTTCCGCCTCCTCGTTTTCCAGATCACCGTCACCGTCCAGTTGGCTGGAAAAGAAATCCCGGAGGATGTCGTAGTCGACAGCGTCGGGCTCAACCGTACGGACGCTTTCTTGCGCGTCCAATTCACTTGCGTTGAACAGATCTGTGTCCAGCTTAAGCAGCGCCATCAACAATTTCGTGTCGCCCTTCAACGCGCCTGCCGTGAACCGCTTGGCAATTGCCTCAGCCTTGGAAATCCGGATTTCGTGGCTGCCTTCGCGAACCGTAATCTTGGTTTCCAATTCACGTTTCAAGCTGGCATTCACCCCCTTGGCACCTTTCGGCCGCCCTTTCGGATTGCCGGATCGGCCTTTTTTGAATTGGGTCGCCTTGGGCGGTTTGCCGTAGCCGACCTCATACTCTTTCGTATCGTCAGACATGACCCACCTCCTGTTCTGAAGTGGTATCGTTGGCCGCAAAACGCGCATCGAACGTCTGGCCTGTTACCGCGTGCACGGCGCTATCACCGGTCATCTCCTGCCAACGGCGGATGGCCACATCGACATAAGCCGGGTCGAGCTCAATAAGCCGCGCTTGGCGCCCGGTTTTCTCAGCTGCCAGCAGAGTCGCGCCGGACCCGCCAAAGGCGTCCAGCACGACATCGCCGCGGTGGCTCACATCCATGATGGCATCTGCAACCAGAGCTGTCGGCTTCACCGTGGGATGATCCGCGAGATCCGCCTCGCGCCCTGCCCCAAAGCTGTTCACACCGGCGTAATCCCAGACGTTGGTCCGGTTGCGCCCGTGTTTGCCCAGCTCGACGTTGTTGATGTGCGGCGCACCAGGCTTCTTGAAAATGCAAATCAGCTCATGCTTTGAGCGATAAAGGCTGCCCATGCCTCCGTTCGTCTTGTTCCAGACGCAGAGATTGATGAGGTCCAATCCAGCTGCTTTGCCCGCCGTAATCAGTTCTTCGATATGACGCCAGTCCATGCAGATCATCGCGATGCCTCCGTTCGGCAGGCAGTCAAACAACTGCGTGATCGCGCCTGAAAGAAAGCCGCGGAACTCGCTATCCGTCATTTCTCCCGACGCCATGGCAAACTCGCGGTGTTCGGCGCTATTGCCGGACCGCACATGCCCATTGACAGGCACGTTGTAAGGCGGATCGGTGAAGACTATCTGCGGGGTCTCGCCTTCCAGCAAGGTGTCGTAGCTCTGGGCTTGAAGGGCGTCCCCGCAGAAAATGCGATGATCTCCGAGAACCCAGAGGTCGCCCGGCTCCGTGACTACGGGTGCCGCAGGGTCCGGCGTCTCAACAGTTTCCGCTACAGATTCCGTCACCTCACCGACGCTGTCGACAATGATGTCGATCTCCGGTGTTTCGAACCCTGTGATGTCCAGATCAAAGTTCAACTCGCCATCAAGGCTGAGGTCCATCAGCTCGGCAAATTCGATCTGCAACGCCGCTTCGTTCCAGTCCGACAATTCCGCCAGCTTATTGTCCGCAATGCGCAGAGCGCGCACTTCCGCTTCTGACAAGTGATCCACGACAACAGTCGGCACGGACATCAACCCCAGGGCTTTAGCGGCCTCATAGCGGCCATGACCCGCGATGATTGTGCCCGAACCATCCAACAGGATCGGAGTGACAAAGCCAAACTGGGCCACCGATGCCTTCAGTTTGTCGACATTCTTGGCCGCGTGCACGCGGTTGTTGTTGGCGTAGGGCTTGATCTGGCTGATCTGGGATTGGATGACTTTCTCCGCCATCCAGATCGGCGTATTGGACGCCAGAGCGTCACTTTGTGTTTTGTTGGCAGGCATAACCGCCTCCTTTTGCGTGACGCCGCGCGGACGTCGATATGGAGGGATCGCGTTGGAAAATCGGAGAGAGCACAAATCGCAACTCCCCGGACCAATCGATCCGAGACGTTGCTCCTTTGAATGCTCTCTGCGGAAACCTGTGTTTCCAATGAGTGCTGCCTGCGGGAGCAGTTTCCCGCCCTGATAGTCCGGGCGATTAGGTCGAATGTAGGTGCCATCAATACGAGACGCAACCCCCCAAACTAAAAGTAACCAATTAAGATTGTTGACGAATAATCGGGGGTACGGCAGCGTCGCACTTCAAAGCACACGCCTCCAGTAATCGTTTCAGAAAGAGCTGGACTGTTGCCGTCAACCACGCATCACTGAACCCACGCCCGAGCCATTCGGGCGCTCCTCGGTACCGGGGTTCGGCATCTCGCTGACCCAAGATCAGAGGAGACAGTTAATGTCCAAACGGAAGCAAACCAAAATTGACAAGGTTCAAGCTTTGTTGCGCCGCCCGAGCGGCGCCAGCCTTGAGGCGCTCTGCAAAGCAACGGGGTGGCAGCCTCATTCGGTCCGAGCGGCTCTAAGCGGCCTGCGGAAAAAAGGCGTCACAATTGAAAGGCGGGCACCCGACAAACCAGATATTTCTTCCACCTATCACCTGACGGTGGGAACAGGAGAAGAGTCATGACCAAGACTGGCGATGCTGCCGATCTGGCCGTCATGCGACGATCGGATCTGGTCACGCTTTGGCAGCAACTGTTTGATCAACCCGCCCCCGCCATGCTCAGCCAACCCTTCCTGCGCCGCTTTATCGCCTTTGAGATGCAGTCCCGCCGTCATGGCAGGCTGCCCCGTCAAGTCAAAGCCACGCTGGAAAAGGGCTCTGGGAAGAAACCCCGGCCTACATGCCCTGCCCTAAAACCCGGTGGGCGCCTGCTACGTGAGTGGAATGGCGTGACACATGTAGTCGACGCCACAGAGGACGGTTTTACTTGGAACGGTCGGTCCTATCGCTCGCTCTCCGCCATCGCCAGAGAGATTACCGGCGCGCATTGGTCAGGGCCGCGTTTCTTTGGGCTCACCGGCAAGGCGGCCAAATGAGCCCGCGCCGTAAAATCCGATGCGCCATCTACACGCGCAAGTCCTCAGAAGATGGGCTGGATCAGGACTTCAATTCGCTGGATGCGCAATATGAGGCCTGCGCGGCCTATGTCGCAAGCCAGCGACATGAAGGCTGGACCCTGCTGTCCGGACGCTACGATGACGGTGGCCTGTCGGGCGGCACCCTAGAGCGCCCCGCCCTTCAGCGCCTTCTTGAAGAGATCGATGCCGGGCGTATTGACATGGTGGTGGTCTACAAGATTGACCGGCTGACCCGGTCGCTTGCCGACTTCTCGCAGCTGGTCGAACGGCTGGAAAAGGCGAACTGTTCTTTTGTGTCCGTCACACAAGCATTCAATACCTCCTCATCCATGGGTCGGTTGACCCTGAATGTGCTGTTGTCCTTTGCTCAGTTTGAACGGGAAGTCACCGCCGAACGTATTCGCGACAAGATTGCAGCGTCGAAGAAGAAGGGGCTTTGGATGGGTGGCAACCTGCCTCTGGGCTATGATCGCCACCCCGATCCGAAGGCAAGAACGCTGGTGGTGAATGAAGAGGAGGCCAGAACGGTCCGGCATCTCTTTGGGCTTTATGACGAGCTTGGTTGCCTGCGCAAAGTAGAAGAACGGGCAAAGGCAGAAGACCTGCGGTCAAAACGGGTTGTTCGGACAGATGGCAGTGTGAAGGGGGATTGTCCGCTGTCACGGGGTCAAATCTATTACCTGCTGCGCAATCCGGTCTATCTCGGAAAAATCCGCCACAAGGATAAGATCTGGGACGGACAACATCCGGCGATCATCGATCAGGACATCTGGGACCGGGTGCAGGAAAAAATGCGACAGGCCTCCAACCGCTCGCGGGCACGCGGCGACTCCGATGCGCGCCAACACTCCACTGACCCCGGGGCCTGGCTCACCGGTCTGCTGTATGACGAAACTGGTGATCGGTTGACGCCGACCCACACCACGCGCAAAGGCCGACGGTTGCGCTACTATATCTCCAATCGACTGATCTCAGGCGGCAAGGATATCTCTGGCTGGCGACTGCCCGGCCCTGCGCTGGAAAACGCGGTCATTGATGTCATCGTCAGACATTTGCAAGACGCCGCCGCGGCGCACCAAATACTGGCGCAGCCGGAGGCCGGGTCAGCCGAGGCAGTTCAGACTTCAGTTGCGGATTTAGTAACCCGGCTTCTAGGCCATGGCTGTCAGATCGGCGCTGCTCTTCTGGCCAAAGGCAAACTTGCACGAGGACAGATCGACCTCGAATTTAACCCCAAAACTCTGGCAAGCGTACTTGGCATCGCGGCCGATCATCTGCACCCGGATCTCACCCACGTCACCGCATCTTTCGATCTGCGCCGCCGCGGCGTCGAGGCCAAGGTCATCGCCGGAGACATGGCACCCCAACCTGATCCCCACCTCCGGTCCATGCTGATCCGCGCACATGGCTGGGCCCGTGATCTGAAGGCCGGAGTTCAACTGATGGAGATTGCCCGCCGCGAAAGCGTCCCTGACGCCTTCATCCGCACCCGTGCTCAGCTCGCCTTTCTCTCACCAAAGATTCAAACGGCGATTCTCGACGGGAGCCAGCCGCCCGAACTCACACTCAAGCGTCTGGTCAGCGTGACCCACCCACTTGAATGGTCCGAACAGGAACGCCTGTTCGGCTTCTGACATCTCCAGCTCCTGCGTCCCTGATACAGACTTCGCCCTCCCTGATCCGGCGGAACAATTCCCTGTTCGCACGAGGAAATTCCCTGTTCCACCATTTAGGGAATTTGCAACATAAACCTCTGAGAAACATACAGTTCTGATAGAAGAAATGACGGAAGTCAGTCCCGGTTTGCGAATATTCCCTGTAAATTGCAGGTTATCAGGGAAATCCAGCCCAAAGCGACCCCGCTAAAATGCGACACTGAGACTCGCGCCTGAATTGTCCTCTGAATGTACGGTTTGCTTCGTCTCTGATTGAAAGCGCATGCGCCAACGCGCGGGAATTGCGTAACAATTCCGGATCAGAAAATACAACTGAAGTGAGACAGGTATGAGTGGCGGGGAGACAGGGATTCGAACCCTGGGGACGCTCTCACGCCCAACGGTTTTCAAGACCGCCGCATTCGACCACTCTGCCACCTCCCCGTCGAAAGCAGGGTCTAAGGCGAAGTTCGCGCAGAGGCAAGTCGAAATCGGGAAATCTTGCCGAAGCCCATGCAGCGGTCTTTCCATGACACTTCAGCCACGTTATGATCCGTACGAAAGACCGCAACAGGCTGGCACACAGAACCAGCAGATCGGCAGTGGGGTTCGGAAAACGAAACCCCTTCAGGCAAGGGAAAAGCAGATGAAGCGAGCGATCGAGACACGCCCGGGGCCTAAACGGCTGGCGTATCTGGCGTTGACTTTGACGATACTGGCCGGATGCGAAGAAGTTTTGTCAACTTCTGAATCGAGTGAAAAACCGGAAGACAATTCGGGAAAAACAGAACTCCTGCCCGAGGTGACTTCCGGCTCGCAGCGTGATGTCGAGGCCCCTGAGGTTTTTCAGACAACCGAAGCGGGGCTTTGGGATGGCCGGCCTTCTCTTGGCGGGATATGGGTTGCGCACCCGGATGCGTCCCAACCTGAACGTGTCGTAATCAAAAACACGTCCAACAACAAATCGGTGACCGGCGCCCTGTTCCGGCGCGAGCGCAATTTGCCCGGGCCTGCGCTTCAGGTCTCGTCCGCTGCCGCGAAAGAGCTGGGAATGCTCGCGGGTGCGCCGACAAAAGTCAGTGTCGTCGCACTGCGCCGGGAGAAGCTGGAAGAACCGTCGTCGGAGGATGCGCCAGAAGCAGAAGAATCAGCCGCCGAAACCACGGCTGCGGTTGCTGATGGAGCTTCCGACACGCAAGCGTCCGCAGAGCCGGAAAAACCGGTCAAACGGAAGTGGTGGCAGAAAAAGGAACCAGCCGCCGCCGCGACTGGTACGACTGCGGTTGCAGCCGGTGCGGCCAGTTCATCCGATGAAACGGCTGAAGACGTCGAGCCCGCAAGCGAAGATGCCGAGACTGCCACATCAGCGGACGATCAGGTCGAAGCACCTGC
Organism: Ruegeria sp. HKCCD6604; assembly: GCF_013110635.1. Taxonomy (NCBI): domain Bacteria; kingdom Pseudomonadati; phylum Pseudomonadota; class Alphaproteobacteria; order Rhodobacterales; family Roseobacteraceae; genus Ruegeria; species Ruegeria sp. HKCCD6604. The sequence goes on from NZ_WVQW01000001.1 coordinate 969,939, forward strand.
GGAAAAACCTGCCAAGCGGAAATGGTGGCAGAAGAAAGCCCCCGCCGCTGCGGCTGCGGGAACGGCCGTGGCCGCGGCAGACACAGCAACCGAAAGCGCAGACGTAGCCGCCGAAGCCGCTGCGGCCGTGGCGTCGCCCTCTTTGTCGGATGCACCGGTCGCGCCCCCTGCCGAGCAACCTGCCAAGCGGAAATGGTGGCAAAAGAAAGACCCCGCCGCGATCACCGAAACACCGCTGGACCCGGTAGAGGGGGCCGCAGCAGCTATTGATGCGTCAGACGCCACGCCTGTCGCAGCTGCCACAACGTCGGCGACATCTTTGAGCAAACCGTATGTTCAGATTGGAACCTTCAGCGTTGAGGCAAACGCCAAGTCAGCAGCCCAAAAGGTGCGTCGCAACGGATTGCCCACAGTTGTTCGGGAACTGAAAACAGCGAATAGTACAGTCTGGCGCGTGCTGGTCGGCCCCGCCACAACCCGGGCCGAGCGCAAAGCCTTTCAAAAGGACGTGAAAGACCTTGGCTTCAAAGATGCGTTCACGGTAACCGACTAATTCAGGGAGGCGTAACATGCTGTCCTCAATACGAACATCTGTTCTGGCGCTTGGGCTTGCCGTTCTGGCGATACCAGCCCAGGCTTTTGATACATCCGCCCGCGCGGCTTACGTGATCGACCAAACCACCGGTACCGTTCTGCTGTCGAAAGAAGCCGACCAACCGTTGCCGCCTGCGTCGATGTCCAAGCTCATGACGCTTTATGTTGCGTTCGAAGCATTGCGGGACGGACGCTTGACGCTGGACGAAACTCTGCCTGTTTCGGAACACGCGATGAGCTATGGCGGCTCGACGATGTTCCTGAATACGCAGGATCGCGTTCGTGTCGAAGATCTGCTGCGCGGCATTATCGTTTTGTCGGGCAATGACGCCTGCGTCGTCATTGCCGAGGCGCTCAGCCCGGATGGAACCGAAGCGGGATTTGCGCGATACATGACCCAGCGGGCCAAGCAGATGGGTATGAACAATTCGAACTTCGCAAATTCGAACGGCTGGCCCGCCGCCGGGCATATGATGTCGGCTCATGATCTGGCCGTTCTTGCGGACCGGCTGATCACCGACTTTCCGGAATACTACCCCCTTTTCGCCGAAGAAGTTTTCGAATTCGATGGCCGCGCGCCGTCGAACGCCCGCAACCGCAACCCGCTGCTGCGGCTGGATATCGGCGCAGATGGCCTGAAAACCGGCCATACACAAGAAGCGGGCTATGGCCTTGTCGGGTCCGCCAAACAAGGCGACAGGCGTGTGATCTTTGTGCTGACGGGTCTCGACAGCACCGGCCAACGGGCAGAGGAGGCTGAGGCCGTGGTTAACTGGTCGTTTCGAAATTTTGTCGAGAGGACAGTTGCCACCGCGGAAACGCCGATAGCCGAAGCCAAACTGTGGATGGGCGAGAAAAAGACCGTGGGACTTGTTCCCGAAGGTGATCTGAATGTGCTGTTCCCGGTTCTGGGCACTCAGAATGTCGAGGCCGAAGTGGTCTATGACGGCCCGATCAACGCGCCCGTCAAAAAAGGTCAGCAACTGGCCGAACTGGTGATCAAGCCCGAAGGGTTGCCGGAAATCCGGCGCCCGCTGGTGGCAGCCGAAGATGTTGCGATTGGCGGGTTTGTGGTGCGCATGCTGACCGTCGGCGGTATCGTGTTGAAAGACGTGATCAACAACCCGCTGGAGTCGATGTGACGAAAGCGGGGTTATTTCTGACCTTCGAAGGCATTGACGGTTCAGGCAAGTCAACACAGGCGCGGATGCTGGCGGAACATCTGCGCGCGCAGGGTCACGAGGTGGTACTGACGCGCGAACCCGGCGGTTCTGCGGGGGCCGAGGAAATTCGCAGCCTGGTTTTGGAGGGCGACCCGGATCGCTGGTCGGCCGAGACCGAGATCCTGCTGTTCACAGCAGCCCGCCGCGACCATCTGGAGCGTACAATCGAGCCCGCGCTGGCGGCAGGGAAGGTGGTGATCAGCGACCGCTTTGCTGACAGCACACGTATGTATCAGGGCTTGTCCCGGGGTGACCTGCGAAATCTGGTGGATCAGTTGCACAGCCTGATGATCGGGCGCGAACCGGACATGACGCTGCTGATCGATATGGACCCTGAAACGGGCCTGGCACGCGCCAAGGGGCGACAAGGCACCGAAGAACGGTTCGAGGATTTTGGCCCGGAATTGCAGAAGAAGATGCGCGCCGGCTTTCTGGCGCTGGCCGATGAGTTCCCCGACAGGTTTCACATCGTGGATGGCAACAGGGACATGGACAGCGTTGCGCAGGATGTGACAGAAATCGTCCAGGCAGCACTGCGGTAGACGATGAGCGACGATATCCCTTCTCCGGATCAGGTGCCGGGCGCACCACATCCGCGCGAAACCGTTCGGCTTTTTGGCCAGGATGCGGCTGAACAGGCATTCCTGACCGCCTACACGTCGGACCGTTTGCATCACGGTTGGCTGCTGACAGGGCCACGCGGTGTCGGCAAGGCGACCCTTGCCTGGCGAATTGCAAGGTTTCTGCTAGCCACGCCGCCGGCCGAGGATGGCGGCTTGTTCGGCGCGCCGCCTCCGCCCGAGACGCTCGATATCGATCCCGATCACCCGGTGGCCCATCGTATTCAGGCCGGGGCAGAACCGGGTTTGGCGGCGATAACCCGGTCGCTGAACGATCAGGGACGGCTGCGCGGTGAGATCGTCGTGGATGACATCCGCAAGCTTGGAAAGTTTTTTGGCCTGTCCTCTGCGGACGGCGGCCGCCGCGTCGTGATCGTGGATTCAGCAGACGAAATGAACGTCAGTGCTGCCAACGCGTTGCTGAAAATGCTGGAAGAGCCGCCTGCCCGTACCACCCTTTTGCTGGTATCGCATCAACCCTCACGCCTGTTGCCAACCATCCGTTCACGCTGTCGCACGCTGCGCTTAGGCCCGCTGAACGCGCAAGACATGCAAGCCGCCCTGTCACAAACGGAAACCGAAATTCCCGCGCAGACAGAACACCTTGCCGCGCTTGCCGCAGGTTCAGTCGGAGACGCCGTGCGTTTGATCAATCTGGGTGGTCTGGACATCTATGCCGAACTGATCGCCATTCTGGGCACCTTGCCCCGCATGGATCGCCAGCGCGCGCTGGCCCTGGCCGAAGCGGCAGCACAGCGCGGCGCGGCGGACCGGTTCGAACTTTTGCTTACCCTGATCGACATCGCTCTGTCACGGCTGGCCCTGACCGGGGCAACGGGCACGCCCCCGCTTCCGGAAGCCGCCTCCAACGAGGGTGAAACACTGGCGCGTCTGTCAGCATCGCCAAATCAAGCCCGTCGCTGGGCCGAGGTCGCCGCAACGATCACAACCCGAGCGCGACATGGTCAGGCAGTCAACCTTGACCCTGCCGCTCTGGTCCTAGATACGGTGTTCAAGATACAGGAAACTGCCGGTCAGAACAGATGAGCGACACCCCCCAGATTACCGACAGCCATTGCCATCTGGACTTCCCGGATTTCGAAGGCCAGTTGGACGACATCATCACGCGTGCTGCCCAGGCTGGCGTGACCCGGATGGTGACGATCTGCACCAAACTGCGCAACGAACCCGCCGTCCGTGCGATTGCCGAAGCCCACGCGCCGGTCTTCTATGCCGCCGGCACACACCCGATGAGCGCCGCGGACGAGCCATTGGCCTCGGTCGATGATCTGGTCGCCCTGACACGGCATCCTAAATTCGTCGGTATCGGTGAAACCGGCTTGGACTACCACTATACCGCCGACAGTGCCGAAGTGCAGAAACAGTCACTGCGCATTCATATCGAAGCGGCCCAGCGCACCGGGTTGCCCCTGATCATTCACGCCCGCGCAGCTGATGAAGATATGGCCCGCATTCTGGCCGAAGAATATCGCAACGCACCCTATTCCTGCGTCATGCACTGCTTCTCATCGTCTGCTCAATTGGCCAAGGCCGCGCTGGAGCTGGGGTTTTATCTGTCCATGTCCGGCATCGCAGCCTTTCCGAAAAGCCAGGAGTTGCGCGATATCTTCGCAAACGCCCCGGTGGACAGGATTCTGGTGGAAACTGACGCGCCCTATCTGGCCCCGCCACCCTATCGCGGCAAACGAAACGAGCCGGCCTATACTGTGCACACGGCCCAAAAGGGGGCCGAAATCTTTGGCATGGACTATGCCGCCTTTGCTGATCAGACACAGACGAACTTCGACCGGCTGTTTACCAAAGCGGCATCATACAAGGCCGCCGCATGACCGGCTTCCGATTTACAATTCTGGGCTGCGGGTCCTCTGGCGGCGTGCCGCGGCTGGGCGGTCAGTGGGGCCATTGTGACCCTGCGAACCCCAAGAACATCCGGCGCCGCTGTTCGATGCTGGTCGAACGCGACGGGCCAGATGGGACAACCTCGGTTCTGATCGACACCACGCCGGATATGCGCAGCCAGTTGCTGGACACGGGTACAGGGCGGTTGGACGGGGTCGTCTATACGCACTCCCACGCAGACCATGTGCATGGAATCGATGATTTGCGCATGATCGTGTTCAACATGAAAACCCGCGTTCCCGTTTGGGCGGATGGAGACACCCAGAACGCCTTGTTGGGGCGGTTTGGATACGCGTTCATTCAGCCGGAAGGCTCTCCTTATCCTCCGATACTCGAGCTCAAGTCCATCAACGGTCCATTTGAAATCGACGGCCCCGGCGGCCCGATTCCGTTTCGTCCTTTCAAAGTGAATCACGGTTCGATCGATTCCCTTGGATTCCGCATAGGGCAACTCGCCTATCTTCCGGATGTCGCCGAGATCTACGACGATGCCTGGCCCGAAATGAAAGGGCTGGACTGCCTTGTCATCGACGCCCTGCGCCGCTCGCCTCATCCAACGCATGCGCATCTGGAAAAGACGCTTGGGTGGATCGAAGAACTCCAACCGAAGCGCGCGGTTCTGACCAACATGCATATCGATCTCGACTATGCCACCGTCGATGCGGAAACCCCCGACCACATCACCCCCGCCTTCGACGGGATGGTGATCCATCAGTCGCAGTAGGCCGCTGCCCGTCGCCCGCATGATATCGCAGCAGGCCCGTCGCACGGGGGCCACATGCTGCAAAGCCTGATCGACGTCATTCTTCCGGTTTTCCTTGTGATCGGGGCCGGGTATACGGCAACCCGCACGGGGTACTTCAAAGAAGCGCATGTCGATGGGCTGATGAAGTTCACCCAAGGCTTTGCGATTCCCTGCCTTTTGTTTCTGGCCATCGCGCATCTGGACCTCAGCGCCAGTTTCGACCCCCGGCTTTTGGCCAGTTTCTATTCCGCTGCCGCCCTGTGTTTCACAGCAGGCCTGTTCGGCGCACGCATCATTTTCGGGCGCGATTGGGAAGATTGCGTTGCCATCGGGTTTTGTTGCCTGTTCTCAAACTCTGTCCTGTTGGGTTTGCCGATAACCGAACGCGCATATGGGCCCGAGAACCTGACCGGCAACTACGCGATCATCGCCTTCCATTCTCCGTTTTGTTACGGCGTCGGGATCACGGTGATGGAGGTCGTGCGAAATCGCGGTCATGGTGGCGTGCGCATGGCAAGGTCTGTTTTGTCCGCAATGTTCAAGAACGCGCTGATCCTTGGTATCGCCCTTGGGTTTCTGGTCAACCTGTCCAGCCTGGCGGTCCCTGCCGTGGTCGACGAAGCGCTGGGGTTGATCACCCGTGCTGCCCTGCCCGGGGCGTTGTTTGCCTTGGGCGGTGTGCTGGTCAAATACAAGCCCGAGGGCGACCTGCGCACCATTGCATATGTTTGCTGTATCTCTTTGATGCTGCATCCCAGCCTGGTGTGGGTGTTCGGCAAATCCACGGGCCTGCCGCAGGATCTGTTTCGGTCTGGGGTTTTGAATGCGGCCATGGCTCCGGGTTTCAACGCCTATATCTTCGCCAACATGTATGGTCGCGCAAAACGGGTCGCAGCGTCGGCCGTACTTATCGGAACGGCCTCGTCCATTCTGACCGTCTGGCTATGGCTGACACTTCTGGGCTAACTGAGGTGTTGACTTCAGGTTGATGTGAAACACCTATCGCGAAACGCAGCAGGAGATCCGAATGTCACATGCCATAATTGTCGCTCATGGCCAACCGTCAGACCCGGAACCGGCCGAAGCTGCACTTGCGGCATTCGCCGCCAAGGTCAACGCGCTTACCGGGCATGTAGCGGTGGATTCGGCGACCCTGGCGGCGCCGGGTGCGTTGGAGTCGATGCTGAACCGCGCGCACGAAAACTCGGTCATCTATCCACTTTTCATGGCAAAAGGGTGGTTTGTCACCAGCGCTCTACCCAAACGGCTTGGGCACCATCCGGCACGGATTTTGGACCCGCTTGGAATTGACCCGGACCTGCCGGCCCTGACCGCAGAGGCCCTGCGATCGGAATTGTCCGACAAACACTGGGCCGCTCGGTCCACCGATCTGGTCATTGCCGCGCATGGTTCCGGGCGCAGCCGCAACCCGTCGACCGTGGCGTTGCAGTTTGCGAAACAGCTTGCAGAACTGATGGCGTTCAAATCCGTTCGCGTCGGTTTCGTTGAAGAGCCTCCTTCCATATCTGACGCTGCAAACGGTACCGAAGATCAGGCGCTGTGCCTTCCGTTCTTTGCCTGTGCCGGAGGGCATGTGCAGGAAGACGTCCCGCAAGAGCTGGATCGCGCGGGGTTTTCAGGCGTGGTCCTGCCGGTGGTGGGAGAGTTGCCTCCGATCCGGCAACAGATAGCCAAAAAGATAAATGCGGCATTCGATTCAGCCTGAAGCCCCGATACGTGCCCATCGTGTTTTCTGAACGCATTCAGGTTTGCGCCTTGCTCAACGCTGAATACATGCGATGGCAAGACCGGCCGTCGCGCTTGGCCTGATAAAGGGCCAAATCTGCTGCGTGAAGAATGTCGGCGGCGTTGGGGCAGTCGAACTGCGTGGACAAGGCAGTGCCAATACTGGCCGAGATCGAACAACTCTGATTCTGAAAGGTCATCGGTTCATTCAACCTTGATACCAGACGACCAGCAATGCAGGCCAGAGTATCTTCCCGAGTCAGATCTTTGAAAATAATGACGAATTCATCCCCCCCGACCCGGGCCACGGTGTCGTTGCTTCGTGTTTCCTGCTGCATGATGCGGGCGGCCTGCTGCAAGACAAAATCACCCGCCGCATGGCCCAGCTTGTCATTTACAGATTTGAAGAAGTCCAGATCCAGATGCATGAGCGCGAAGGTGGAATTTCCCGAAATCAAATGCTCGAGCAAGTGATCCATTGCCCTGCGGTTCTTCAGCCCGGTCAATGTGTCGGTAAAGGCCTGCTCTTCGGCTGCAAGCATCGCACCCTGTAGCCGAAGGTTGAGAGAGCGGGATGCCTCCATCGCGGCGGATTTGGCTTCGACCAGATACAACAGCTCAATCGCCAGATCCGTGCCCGAGAAATCAGCACTTGTCAGCGCATAGTCCCGTACCGCATCCAAAATCGAGATACCAAATGACAGATTGATGACCGCGCCACCGGAACGCGGCAAAGGAGCGACCAAGCCTTTGAGGGTTGTGCGCGGTTCATCATGAAACCTCAGATGCAGCTTCGCCCCCGCCATTGACATCAGGGCGGGAATGGTGGTGATCGTTCTGGGGCGGATCAGTTCAAACACATCCAGAAATCCCTGCCCCACCAGCGGCAGTTCAGGTCGCAACTTTTGCAGGGTCGGACCTGCTTGCTGAATATGCCCGTTTTGGTCCACCAACAGGAACATCGGGCAAAGCGTTTCCAGCAGACCTGCCAGTTCTTGGATATCTGTCATCCGTTCCGAGCCCCCAGATCAAAATGCCGCCCCTCAGCAAAAGCGCTTTCAACCAACATGATGGAAATGACGTCACTGCCTTGCTGCTGCCCCTCGTGTGACAGCATCACCAGCGCACCATAGTCATCCGCCATTGCGCGCAGGACCCCAACCATGACATTGGAATACCCTGGCAGGCCCGGAGAGCAACTCAGCTGAAATTCCGTGGCTGACAGCTCTCTCAGTTCCAAGGCCGGCAGGGTCAAATCAGACACGGCCAGCCGCACGCGGTCCGCCAGATCGTCGAGCGAATGAAGAAATTCCACGTAACTGACGCCGCCGAACCTGAGAAGTCGGCGCAGCCCTTCCATATTCGGATGAGACACGAGATACGTTCCCAGGTCCTCAAACACTTCGGCTTGCGGCCGATCGAGGTCTGCGCTCAGCGCCTCCATTACCTTGGACGTCATGTCATCGTCATAGACGAGCATGGCCTCGAACTCGACAAACCCCAGCCGCGCGGCTTCGGTCACGCGCAACCAGCAGGATCGCCCGTAGGTCGCACAGACAAAGGACTGTATCGCCCGATTGATCAGACCATGCATCAGTTGCCCCAGTTTGGTGTCCTGTGCACTGTGGCCGGAAAAACCTTAACAAATAGCCAAAATCCACCCTGAGTTGTAGCGAATTCAACCGAGTATCAGCGCGATACCACCTGTCCGGTCAGAAATCCGTGGGCGCGCCGCCTTCCGCTTTGCGGCGTTCGACAAAAGCGGCCAGCTCCTCGCGAATGCCTTCATCGATCGGGGGGGCTTCAAAGCTCGAGATGATCTCCTTGAACATGTGATGCGCGCGTTCTGCCGTCCAGATACCGCCGGCGACCTCCCATCCTTCATAGTTTTTCCAATCACTCAGGAAGGGTTGATAGAAGGCCGTGGTATAGCGATCCTGCGTATGCTGAATGCCAAAGAAATGACCGTCATTGCCGACTGCCCGGATCGCATCCAGTGCAATCTCGTCCGGCCCTGTGGCGGTCAACTCGGGGTTCATATAGCGTTGAATTTGCTGTAGGATTTCGCAATCCATGATGAACTTTTCCGGGCTGGCGATCAGACCGCCCTCAAGCCAACCGGCTGCGTGGTAGACCATATTGGTGCCCGATTGCACGGCGGCCCAAAGCGAGTTCGAAGTCTCCCACACCGACTGCCCGTCCGGCACATTTGCCGCACAAACACCCGAAGACCGCATGGGCAAACCATAGAACCGCGCCATCTGGCCGGTCATCTGGGTCGAACGCATATATTCCGGTGTTCCAAAGGCCGGCGCGCCGGATTTCATATCCACATTCGACGTGAATGTACCGATCACACAGGGAATACCGGGGCGCACGTATTGGAACAGCGCAATGGCACACAGCGCCTCGGCCAAGGACTGCGCCACGGCACCCGCCATGGTAACGGGGGCCATCGCACCCGCCAGCGTAAAGGGCGTGACAACAATCGCCTGACCACGCCGCGCCAGGCGCAGACACCCGTCGATCATCGGGTGATCGTGTTTCAGCGGCGAGGTCGAGTTGATATTGGTATACATCCGCGGCGCGGCTTCGAACTCCTCGTGACTCAAACCGCCTGCGATGCGCACCATCTCCATGACATCTTCGACGCGTTCCTTGCCCAGCGAATAGGCGTGCATCGCCTTGTCGGTCAGGGTCAGCTTGTCGTACAGCACGTCCAGATGGCGCACGCTGGCGTGGATATCGACCGGCTCGACCGGGTATCCGCCGGCGAAATGGATGCAGTTGAAGTATTGCGTCAGCTTCAGAAGGTTCCGGCACATCTCGCGATTGCCCGGTACTTTTTTCCCGATCTCCATGTCCCAGTAATTCGGCGGGGAAGAGACGTTGCCGAACAGGATGTTCTTCCCGCCGATTTCGATCTTGTGATCCGGATTGCGAGGGGTGATCGAAAAACGGCTGGGAGCCTTGGCGATCATCTCCATGACAAAGTCCCGCCCCATGCGGACATTGTCGCCGTCGATGGTGCAACCCGCCTCGCGCAGGATGCCTATTGCCTCTTCGTTGTAGAACTCGATCCCGATCTCTTCGAGGATGCGCATCGCCCCTTCATGGATCGCTTCGATACCGGCCTGATCCAAAGGTTCTGTGGGGCGATCGATATTGACCGGCGGATCCCAGGGCATCTGGTCAATCGCTGCACTGCCCCTGCGCGCAGCTGCCCCTGCGCGCCCTCCTCCGCGGCGCTTGCGTGTCTTGGTCTCGGCCATCGGTGCCTCCTGTTCTTGCTTTCGTAAAGCAAGCCCTGAAGAGACGCCTATGGCCGCTCCGTCTGCGACAGAATATGTCGGTTTTTCATCCCGTTTTGTCGAATCTCGGATTTGAAAATCAGATTTTGGCCAACCATTCGGGAATATGTCCGATATCCCGCAAAATCACATCCGCCATCGGAGCCAATGCATCCGCCTCGGCCAAACCGGTCAAAACACCGATCGTGGTCATCCCCGCCGCACGCCCGGCCTGCAAGTCATGAAGACTGTCACCCACCATCGCTATACGAGATGGCTCGACCCCGATATGGGCGGCAAAGGCCAGCAACTGGCCCGGTCCCGGCTTGAACCCGTGACCACTGTCATACCCGGCGACGAAATCGAAATGCCCCCTTATTCCGACAGATTCGAGATGCTGCAAAGCGGGATGTTCACTGTCATTCGTCGCAACGCCCAGCTTGATTCCGGAATTTTGCAGACCTTCCAGGAAAGGAACCAATGGCACGGCGGGCACCTGCGGGGCCGAGGCGGCCTCGGAGTTCATCAAATCAATGATCTCCTGCAAGGTCACGCCATCGACATGGGCAATCAGAACTTCTGCGATTTCCTCGACCGTGGCGGCGATTACAATGCTGTCTTCGGTATATTTCCCTTGCTCGAAATCATATCCGATGACACGGCCAAGCTCGGTGGCGCGATCTTCGTCCCAGTTGGACAGGCGCAACAGCATCGAGCGTCCGAACCCTCCCCACGTATTGGCAAAGTCAAACAGCGTGCCATCTTTGTCAAAGATGATCGCATCTATCGGCATCCGGTGCTCCTGCGGAAAATATGGTTATGTCCAGTGTATCTCAGCGCCGCCGGACAATACCGCCCTTGCCTGGGCGGGAAGATCATAGGCGAGTGAATTGGCGTCACAAAACGCCATGACCCACGAATCGTCAAGCACCAGAAAATCAAGAACCGATGCCAGAAACTCGGTATCGCTTGCCCGATCGCGCACATCCTCGATCGATGCGCCCGTAGAGCCCAGAAAAACAGGCAAAAGCTCGTCATTTCTGACCAGCCAGGCCAGGGCCGTCAGCGCAAGAGTTTCGGCGGAATCAGAGGATATCGGCATAAACTTGGGTCAGATCCGGTCTTGGAAAGGGTTTGTTAACCAGAGTCATAAACACTTTGTTCACGCATGCAATCAACGGTGAACAACTATGTCTGTGCAGGGAACCATCCTTGTCCTCGACGGGGTATCGACCAATCGCATCATGCTGAAGGTACAGCTGACGGCGGCCTGGTATCACGTGGTGCAGGGCGAAAAGCTTGAAGGGTTGCCCGCACTCGTGCGGCGTACGCAACCGGATCTGGTTCTGACGGCCCAGACGTTGCCGGACGGAACGGCTGCGGATGTGAAGAAGGCGATCGCGAAGGAACCCGGCCTTGACGACGTTCCGGTCGTGGTGATTGCCGCGCAAAATGACCGGGACGCCCGGTTGCGGGCGTTGAAGGACGGGCTGGATGATGTTCTGACGCACCCGTTCAAAGACACTTTGTTGTTGGCGCGGATTCGCAGCCTTCTGCGTGCCCGTGCGGCCACTCAGGATTTGCAGGTCAGCAACGGATCGCAACCGATTGGCTTCGCAGAGCCGGCCCAACCGGTAATCAGACCGTCCAAAGCGGCGCGGGTTGATATTCTGACCCACACGGCCCGAAACGGCACGCTTTGGCAAAAGGCCCTGGAAGATCAACGTCAATTTGATTTGAACTGGCATCTTCAGTCAAACCTGCGAGGTGTTTTGTCCGGCTCTGTTCCTGATGCGATCGTGGTTGAACTGGGCTCGAACCCGGCAGGTCTGAATATCCTTGCCGACCTGAGATCACGCGGCGTGACTCGGCACACGGTTTTGATCGGGGTGCTGAAAGACGAAGACGCCGGACAGGCTTCGGAAGCTCTGGACCGAGGGGCCGATGCTGTCTGTCTGGGCGGGTTCTGCGCGCAGGAGATCCTGCTGCGGCTTGAAAACCAGATTGCCCGCAAAGCGCGACTGGATCAGATGCGGGTCTCTCTCAAAAGAGGCATCGCGGAATCCTGGATCGACCCGTTGACCGGGCTGCACAATCGCCGCTACGCCATGCGCGCGCTGGATCAAATCGCGCGCCAATCCGCCAGATCAGGGCGCAGTTTTGCGATCATGCTGGCCGATCTGGATCACTTCAAGGCAATCAATGATGGCCATGGTCATGCAAGCGGCGATTACGTTTTGACGCAAGCGGCGGAACGTATGCAAAATGCCTTGGGATCCCGTGGCTTTGTCGCCCGCATCGGGGGGGAAGAGTTCATGATCGGCGTGCCCGATGTATCGCCCAAACAGGCGTTGAACCTGGCCGAAACCGTTTGTGACAGCATCTGCCAGTCCCCGTTCCTGTTACCGGACCATGGGGCACAAGTTGATGTGACGGTCAGTATCGGGTTGAAGTTGTCTCAGGTCGGTTTCGCCCAGCAAGACTGTGCGGCTGAAAGCGTGGAAAACCTTATCAAATCCGCGGACAAAGCGCTGTATGCTGCGAAGAAGGCAGGGCGCAATCAGGTGAGTATCAGGCAAAGTGCCGCCTGATCTGTTCAGTCTCTTTTCTTGTGCCCATGCGGCCCGCGTTTGACGACCTCCTGCAATCGGTCTGCATAGGCCTGCCGTTCCTCATCACTCATGGCGGTCACACGTGCCAGCCATTGCGTTTGCAAGGCCTGCTGCAAATCGGCGGTGGCCTGTGCTTGTTGTTGCAACAGAACCTGAACGGCCACCGGGTCAAAGGGCGTTGCACGCAACGCCTGACTGAGCGCTTCAAAATCCTGAGCACGACCCTTGGATCCCTTTTTGTGCAGGACCGTCAGCTCGCCCCGCATCGCCTTTCGATCATCCTTGGGCAGGGCCCGGTACAACGCGGGGCCGAAGCCGGGTGGTGATTTGGCATGATCCCCACCTTTGAGGCGCAATACGGTGCCCACAGCGACACCGACAACCAGCAGGTTCAGCGCCAGTGACAGGGCCAGGACGACAGGAACCCACCTGCGTTTGGGCTTGGGATCAGCGTTCATTCCGTGCTCTCCAGAAAACTCGAGTCAAATCCAAGGTCCGCGACGAGGAAGGGTGTCTCCTCTGACGTCAACAGGTTGGCCGGGTCCGGCAGAAAGGCCGGTGCGGAAAACCCGATCCAGACCCCGGCAGCGCTTGCGGCGACAAGCCCGCCAAGGCCCTGCCATCCTCCTACATTGCTTATCAACCTGTTCCATATCGAAGGCATCGGCTGCGGTGCGGGCGCAAGGCGACCGAGGCGAACAGTTTCAGCATCCGTCTGGATGCGCACGGCAAGATCGTCCGGCAGTGCTGGTCGCTGCCGCTGTGCTTGTGCAAACAAGTGATCCAGTTCCAGGTCTTCATCCGCCATTGTCATACCCCAGTTCTTCGCGTCGTCCGGCCAAGATCGCGGTCAGGCTGCGCTTGCCTCTTGCGGTCAGGCTTTCAACTGCTTCTACCGAAATGCCCATTATCCCGGCAATCTCGGGGTTGGGCAGCTCTTCAATATGGCGCAGCACGACCGCTTGTCGCTGCCGCTCGGGCAGCTCTGCCAAAGCCGACTGCAAGGCCTCCTTGCGCGCCTCGTCCTGCATGCGGTCAACAACGCTGGCCTTGCCATCTTCGGGCTCGGGAACGTCCGACAACCTGTCGGGTGTCTTCTTGCGCCTGATGTCCACGCACAGGTTCAGCGTCACCCGATACAGCCAGGTCGATACCTTGGCCTGACCCGAAACCCAATTCGGCGCCATCTGCCACAACCGCATCATCGCATCCTGCGTCACGTCTTCCGCCTCGGCCCGATTGCCCAACATGCGCAAAGCAACCGAGTAACAGCGTGGCCCCAAACGATCGGTCAGGATCCGTGCTGCCCCCGCCTCGCCGTCGGCGAATTGCCTCAGCAACGCATCGTCGCTGAGTGTGTTCGCGGCGCAATCCGCACCGCGAACATCTTGTGGGTGGGAGGTCAGATCCTCCATCCTGCATCAGTTATCGCTTGCATTCGATTTTTGATGCTTTTTCTTATGGTGCCGTCCCATCCGATCTTTGGCATCGGCAAATTCCTGTTCCGAGATTCCGCCACTGTTGTCCGCATCCATCCGATCAAACATCTTGTCAGCCCGGCGCGGTTTCGGCAACTCATCCTGGCTGAGGAAGCCATCTTTGTTCGCGTCGTTGTTTTCGAACATCCTGGCAACCCGATCGCTGGCTTTCTTCTGGGCGGCAGCCTGCATTTCTTCCTGGCTCAGCATTCCATCCCCATTGGTGTCCGCCTCGGTGAAACGAGCGGTGCGATGCGCCTCCATCTCTTGTTGCGTCACCTGACCATCGCCATCGGCGTCCAGTTCCTGAAAGGACACCGGCTCGCGGCCACCCGGGCCAGCGGCCAGAACAGAAGTACCGGTAATCGCAACAGCCGACATAACAATGGCCGAGATGAATGTAACGTTTTTCATTTCCGTTTCCTTTTGTTGACGCGGCCCGAGTGCCGCCGCTCATACCCATTCAAACGGGCGGCGCCAGGATATCCGTCGCTGAAATCGAATTTATTTTTGAAAGGTTCGGGGTCGCCCCATGCCGACGTGTCGGGCAGACGTTGCAAAGCGACGCACCCCCCTTTTAAATTTTCACGATCAGGCCCATTATCCGCAAAAGATTACTGCGCGAGTTACATTATGACGGATCAGACGATCGAAACGACCTCTGAAGATGAGCGTGAGACATGGCCCGCCCTGGTCAAGGGGTTTCGCTGCAAATGCCCCAACTGCGGGGAAGGCAAGCTGTTGCACAGCTATCTCAAGGTCAATGACTCCTGCTCGAACTGCGGGCAGGAGTTGTTTCACCATCGCGCAGATGATGGGCCCGCCTACCTGACAATCCTACTGGTCGGCCACCTGCTGGCGCCAGCTCTGCACGTGTCCTATGTGCATTGGCGGCCCGATCCGTGGACCATGGCCATCGGCTTTTCCGTCGCCTGCGTTGCCCTGTCCCTGTACCTGTTGCCACGCCTGAAAGGTGCGGTGGTGGCGTATCAGTGGGCACGCCGCATGCATGGCTTTGGAAAAACCGCGTGACCCGACCCAGTTGACCAGTTTGGACATGACACCCGACAAAACAGCCATCCGGGACGCAGCGACGGTTATCGTGCTGCGGGACAGATGGACAAACCCCTCGATCCTTATGGGGCAGCGCGGGTCCAAAGCGGCCTTCATGCCGAACAAGTTCGTCTTTCCCGGTGGCGCGGTTGATCCGGCTGACGCGGATGTTCCATTGGCAACGGATTTGCCGGATCTGTGCTTTGAACGTTTGGGCGAACAGGCCGAGCCGGGGACTCAACGCGCCCTCGCCGCGGCCGCCATACGCGAGCTTTGGGAAGAAACCGGTCTTGTTCTTGGCCAGCCGGGCACATGGCCCGGTCATGTATCTGACGATTGGCAGAGCTTTGCCGCGTTGGGTTACCTGCCAACTGCCGCTGCGCTTCAGTTCGTCTTTCGCGCGGTAACTCCGCCTGGCCGGCCCCGCCGGTTTGATGCGCGGTTCTTTCTGGTCGACGCCGACGCTCTGCAAGGTGATGTGGATGATTTCAGTCACGCCTCGGATGAGCTGTCGCACCTGCAATGGGTGCCACTGGATCGGGCACGGGATCTGGATCTGCCGTTTATCACCGAGGTCGTTCTGGCGGAAATAGCGGCCCGGGTTACGTCCCCCGAGCCGCCATCGTCGGTTCCATTCTACAAAAACAACGAAGAAGCCAACCTGTTCCTGCGTCTCAGGGGCTATCCGATGCCAACCCACGACTGACGGATCGGTTTCACCGCATCCGGCTGACCACCACCGTCACTTCGGGCTTTTTGCCAATTTCGGCTTTGGCTGTCTGCCGCACGATGCGGCGCATTTCTTCTTCCAGCTTGTCGTCATCGCGCAGGGTCTTGGCGGCGGCCCGCATCAGGAACTGGTTCAGGTCCTCTTCCAGAACTTCGACCAACGCGGCACGGGACGTGCCGGTTTCGGGCAGCCCCATGGTATCGCACCACGGCTCGCCCAGCGGTTCGTCTTCTTCGTCCAGAACCACCGTCACCGTAACATGGCCGTTCAAAGCCATGCGGATACGATCCCGCACCACGCCGTCAAGGGCGCCGATCTTAACGGTGCCGTCCAGATATGTGCGACCGGTTTCAACATAATCAACGACAACAGGCGCATTGCCGCTGAGATCCAGCATGGTGCCGTTCACTGCCAGCACTCCGGTTCTGCCGCCCTGCTCTGCCAGTTTGACATGCTCGCGCAGGTGCCGGTGTTCGCCATGCATCGGGATCACGAATTGCGGATCGGTCAGTGCGTGCACTTTCTCGAGGTCCGGCCGGTTCGCATGGCCCGAGACATGATAATGGCCCGAACTGTCATCGACGACATCCACGCCCTTTTCGCTGAGCTGGTTCATGATAAAGATCACGCCCCGCTCGTTCCCGGGAATGGTTTTCGAGGAAAACAGGAACAGATCGCCCTCGGCCAGCTCCAGACCACGGTACTTGCCACGGGCCAGTTGGGCGCTTGCGGCCCGTCGTTCCCCCTGGCTGCCGGTCACGATCAGCATCAGGTTCTGGCGCGGAAGGTCCAGAGCCTCTTCGGCGCTGATCACCTTGGGAAAATCCGCAAGAATACCGGTTTCGGTCGCGGCTTCGATCATCCGACGCATCGCGCGCCCCAGCAGGACGACGGAACGCCCGGCCCGCGCACCCGCCTCGGCCAGCGTTTTGACCCGCGCGACGTTTGACGCAAAAGTGGTCGCCACGACCATACCTTCCGCGCCTTCGACCAGCTTGACAATCTCGGGGCCAACTTCGGATTCCGAACGCCCCGGATGGGTCGAAAACACATTCGTACTGTCACAGACCAGCGCCTTGATGCCGGGCTTGGCGACCTCGGCCCACAGGTCAGGGTCAAAAGCCTCTCCAACGACCGGAGCAGCATCCAGCTTGAAGTCGCCCGAATGCACGACACGCCCTGCGGGGGTGTCGATGACCAATGCGGCACTTTCGGGAATCGAGTGCGAAACAGGAAGGAAGCCAACCGTGAACGGCCCGACGGACACCTGTTCAGGCCAGGCGGAAACGGTCGTGACCGCCTCGGTCGGGTGTGCGTGTTCTTCCATCTTGCGGCGCGCGATATTGGCCGTGAAGGCGCGCGCATAGACCGGCGCGCCCAAAGCTTCATAACAATGGGCCACGGCACCGACATGGTCTTCATGGGCGTGCGTGATGAAAACACCATCCAGTCGGTCGGCACGCTCTTTCAGCCATGAGATATCGGCAAAGATAAGGTCAACGCCCGGCGTTGTGTCCATATCGGGAAAAGTGACGCCCAGATCCACAAGGATCAGGCGTTCCTTTCCCGGTTCACCGTAGCCGTACACATAGGCGTTCATGCCAATTTCGCCCGCGCCACCCAGCGGCAGGTAGATCAATCTTTCACTGCTCATACGGAGCCATTATCCTTGTTGTAGCGATGGATCACGGTCAGGCCGTGCATCGTCAGATCATCCTCGATTGCGTCGAACCCCACGTCGGCCTGATCGAACAAGGGGGCCAGCCCTCCGGTTCCAACGACTTTCATCGGCATTCCATATTCAGCCTTGATCCGGGCGATCAGCCCCTCGATCAAACCGGAATATCCCCAATACACGCCCGATTGAATACAACCAACCGTATTCGTACCGATCACCTTGTCAGGTCGGGAGACATCGATATGCGGCAGCGCCGCGGCGCCCTGATGCAGGGCCTCAAGGCTCAGGTTCACACCGGGGGCGATAATGCCCCCCACATATGCGCCGTCGGCGGCGACAACGTCGAAATTCGTTGCGGTTCCGAAATCCACGACAACCACATTGCCACCATGGCGGTCAAAAGCGCCCACGGCATTGGCCAGTCGATCCGGGCCAGGCACCGTGCCTTCATCCACACGCGGCGGGACAGGCAACAGGCAATCGGGCTTGCCCACAACCAATGGTCTGCAACCAAAAAAACGATC
The DNA here is from genome assembly GCF_013110635.1 of Ruegeria sp. HKCCD6604. NCBI lineage: Bacteria > Pseudomonadati > Pseudomonadota > Alphaproteobacteria > Rhodobacterales > Roseobacteraceae > Ruegeria > Ruegeria sp. HKCCD6604. Next base: position 988,152 of record NZ_WVQW01000001.1, read on the forward strand.
GGCGAAGATACGCAGGTTGAACACGACGCGCGGAACGGTCGAGGCGATGATCACATCGGTGATGTCCGCCTCGATCCCGTAATGCTTCACCAGCGTCGAATACCAGGTGAAATAAGCGTCTGCCGTGCGCGCATGGTGGGTCGAGGTGCGCAGGGTACACAAAAACTCCTCACCGTCCCAGATCGAAAAGACGGTATTGGTATTGCCGCAATCGATGGCCAGAAGCATCCGCGCCCCTCTCAGAAATAGACATCCGCCGCAGGAATGCTCACGCGGCCTTTGGCGGTGTTTAAGACAAGGTTACCGCTTGCGTCCACCGTTTCGAAGGTTCCAACCGTTTCTGACGTACCGGTCCGCGCGGTGATGACCTCGCCCAACCGGGCCGCGCGGGACAGCCAGGCGGTGCGGATCGGTTCGAACCCATAGGTGACGAACTGGGTTTCATACGCGGCGTAGGCCGCGGCCAGTTCGGTCAGAAAATCCTCGGGCGAGACATGTGCCCCGGTTTCCGAAAGAAGTGAGACGGGACGAACCGCACCGGGCTCTACCGCGTCGGCATCCGGGGCATTGGCCAGATTCACTCCGATGCCGATGGACAGATGCCCCACGCCATGCCCCTGCCCCGTGCTTTCCAGCAGGATACCGGCAAGCTTGCCGCCGTTCAGCAGCACGTCATTGGGCCATTTCAGCGACAGTCCGGCAGCCCGCCCGGTAACGGCGACACATGCGTCAAAAAGGGCCAGCGCCGCCACGAAACTGCGCAAAGCCGCCTGTTCCGGCGCGCCCTGAGGACGCATCAGCAAGGTCGCCGCCAGGTTGCCCATCGGGTTGGCCCAGCTTCGTCCGCGCCGCCCGCGCGCCGCCGTCTGGTGATGCGCCATGATCCAGACGGGACCACGCGCATTCGGAGCAATCCGCGCCGCTTCATTCAGCGTGCTGTCGACTTCCTGCACCTCGTGCAGGCCATAGCCTTGGGGCCATTTTGTCATATCAAAAAGGCTCGGTCGCGCGACCGAGCCCCTCTTTCCGGTTGTGCAAAACGATCAGTTGACAAGCGTGGCCGCCGCGGCTGCTGCCGCGCCCTCGACGCCGAACTGATAGAAGATACCGACCAGCATCAGGGCCGCAGACCCCATCAATGCCACCCACAGAACAGGGGTCGACCGGGTTTCGATCGGCTCTTCGTTCTCGGCCCCGAAATACATGTAGAACACGATCCGCAGGTAATAGAAGGCACCGATGACCGAAGCGATGGCCGAGACGACGACCAGACCGGTCAGACCCGCACTGACGCCCGCCTGCCAGACGCCGAATTTCGCAAAGAAACCAAGCATCGGAGGCACGCCCGCAAGGCTGAACATCAGGATCAGCACCGCCAGCGCCTTGCCCGGATCACGCTTGGAGTATTGCCGCAGAGCGTCAATGTCGGTGATGGGTTTGCCGTCACGCTCCATCATCAGAATGAAGGCGAAGGTGCCGATATTCATGGTCACGTAGATGGCCAGATACATCAGCATCGCCTTGATACCCAGCTCGGTACCGGCGGCAAGGCCAATCAGCGCATAGCCCATATGGGCAATCGACGAAAACGCCATCAGACGCTTGATGTCGCGCTGCCCGATCGCGGCCACGGCCCCCAGCAACATCGACAGTACGGACAGCAGGACAATCACTTGCTGCCAGTCTTCGACAACGCCACCGAACGCGTCATGCAACAGGCGCGCGAACAACGCCATCGCCGCAACTTTGGGGGCCGTGGCAAAGAAGGCCGTGATCGGCGTGGGAGACCCCTCGTAAACGTCCGGCGTCCACATATGGAACGGTACGGCCGAGACCTTGAAGGCCAGACCCGAGATCAGGAAGATCAGGCCAAACAGCAGCCCCAACGAAACATCGCCATGGTGAACTGTCTGGATGATGCCCGAGAACAACGTGGTGCCGGTGAAGCCATAGACCAGCGACGCGCCATAAAGCAGCAGTCCCGAGCTTAGCGCACCCAGCACGAAATACTTCAGACCTGCCTCGGTCGATTTCGCGCTGTCACGACGCAGAGCAGCCACGACATAAAGCGACAGCGATTGCAGCTCGAGCCCCATGTAAAGCGACATCAGATCGCCTGCGCTGACCATCATCATCATCCCCACGGCGGCCAGTGCCACCAGCAACGGGTATTCAAAACGCAGCAGATCACGGCGCGCCATGTATTCCTGGCTCATGACCAGAACGGCACCCGCCGACAGCAGGATGGCAACCTTGGCAAAGCGGGCAAAGCCGTCATCGACGAACATGCCGTTGAAGGCCACGTTTGTACCCCCGCCCTGAGTTGCGATCCAGATTGCCAGAAGGGCCATAAGACCTGCCGTGGTCCAGACCAGCAGAGGCGCCAGCCCGTCCTTTGTCGTGTAGACAGCACCCAGCAGCGCCGCCATCGCATAAAGCGCCAGAACGATTTCCGGCAGGATGATTGTCAGATCAGCCTGGATCATGTCCCCAAAGCTCCCTTAATGCGAAGCGGCTGTCTGGGTCGCAGCCTCAGCCGCGGCCAGAGCCGTGTCATAGTTCGAAATCAGAGCCGCTGTGGATTGCCCGATCACATCGGTTACCAGCGACGGGTAGACACCCAGCAGGATGGTCATCACGATCAGAGGGGCGAAGATCAACCGCTCGCGCGAGCTCATGTCGGTCATCGCCTTGAGGCTTTCCTTGATCAGATCGCCAAACACGACCCGACGGTAGAGCCACAGCGCATAAGCCGCCGAGAAGATCACACCGGTCGCAGCCACCGCCGTTACCCAGGTGTTGACTTGGAACGCGCCCATCAGGGTCAGGAATTCGCCGATGAAGCCCGATGTGCCCGGCAGGCCGACATTGGCCATGGTAAACAGCATGAAGACCAGCGCGTATGCGGGCATCCGGATCACCAGACCGCCATAGGCCTCGATATCGCGGGTATGCATCCGGTCATAGATCACGCCGACACACAAGAAGAGCGCTGCCGAGATGAACCCGTGGCTGAGCATCTGGAAGATCGCGCCATCGATGCCCTGCTGGTTTGCCGCGAAAATACCCATGGTCACAAAGCCCATATGCGCGACCGAGGAATAGGCGATCAGCTTCTTCATGTCCTCCTGCACCAGCGCCACCAGCGAGGTATAGACAACCGCGATGGCAGACATCCACAGCACCAGATCGGTCATCACGGCCGAACCCACCGGGAACATCGGCAGGCTGAACCGCAGGAAGCCATAGCCGCCCATCTTCAGAAGGATCGCCGCCAGTACGACCGAGCCCGCCGTGGGCGCCTGAACGTGGGCGTCCGGCAACCAGGTGTGCACCGGCCACATCGGCATTTTCACCGCGAACGAAGCAAAGAAGGCCAGGAACATCAGGGTCTGCATGCCACCGACAACATAAATGCCCAGCACGCTGAAGCCCTCGGACGAGAACTGGTGCGTCATCAGCGCGGCAATATCCGTGGTGCCCGCATCCGCATACATCGCAACCATGGCGACCAGCATCAAGACCGAGCCGAGGAAGGTATAGAGGAAGAACTTGAAGCTGGCGTAGATCCGATCCTTGCCGCCCCATATCCCGATGATCAGGAACATCGGAATAAGACCTGCCTCGAAGAACAGGTAGAACAGTACAAGATCAAGCGCCATGAAGACGCCCAGCATCAGCGTTTCCAGCAGCAGGAAGGCAACCATGTATTCCTTGACGCGGTTCGTGACATTCCAGCTGGCCAGAATGGTCAGCGGCATGATGAAGGTCGTCAGCAGAACGAACAGGACACTGATGCCATCAACACCCATCTTGTATTTTAGGCCCATCAGCCACTCACCCTCTTCCACCATCTGGAAGCCGGGGTTCGACGGGTCAAAGCCTGTATAGATGCCGATGGAAACCAGGAAGGTCACAGTGGTGGCCAGCAGAGCAATCCACTTGGCGTTCCGCTGTGCCGCCGCATCGTCACCCTGCAGGAACAACGCCAGAATGCCTGCGGCGATGGCGGGGATAAACGTGACGATCGAAAGGATATAGTCCATTACTGGGCCCCTCCGCCGATCGACATCCAGGTCACAAGGGCCGCGATGCCCAGCACCATCCAGAAGGCATAGGTAAAGATGTACCCGGTCTGCGCCTTGCCGGCGAGGCGGGTGAAGAAGGGAACAACGCCCATTGCTACTCCGTTCAGGAAGCCATCGATTGTATTGCCGTCACCGCGTTTCCACAGGAAGCGGCCAAGCGCCACGGTGGGTTTTACGAAGGCCGCATCGTAGATTTCGTCGAAATACCACTTGTTCAGAAGGAACAGGTACAGCGGACGCTGATTTGCAGCCAGACGTGCCGGCAGCGACGTGTTCACGATGTAGAACCAGTAGGCCACGACAAAGCCCAGCAACATGGCGACGAAGGGTGAAACCTTGACCCATTTCGGAGCCGCATGCGCATCGTCCAGAACATGGTTGTCCGGCGCCATGTAAAGCGCGCCCTCGCCGGGCTGGCCCGCAAAGACATAGTGATGATCGCCACCCTTGGCATCCTTCTCACCATGACCTTCATCGGCATGGCCGTCAGCTGCGTGGCTTTCATCCGCATGGCTGTCTTCACCGTGCGAAGCATCCGCCGCCGCATGATCACCGGCCTCGGCATGTTCTGACGCTTCGGCAACCGGAATACCGTAGAACTTGCCGACCTTGTCCGCATGGCCAAAGAAATTGCCATACCAGATCATCCCGGCAAACACCGCACCCAACGACAGAACGCCCAGCGGCACCAGCATGGTCATCGGGCTTTCATGTGCATGGTCATGCGTATGCTTGTCGCCACGCGGTTTACCATAGAAGGTCAGGAAGATCAGACGCCAGCTATAGAACGATGTGAACATCGCCGCGATCACCAGCATCCAGAAGGCGTACCCGGTTCCACCCGCATAGGCGCTTTCGATGATCGCGTCCTTGGACAGGAACCCGGCAAAACCGATTGTGGTGAGCGGAATGCCGACACCTGTGATGGCCAGCGTTCCGATCATCATTGCCCAGAAGGTGTAAGGGATCTTTTTGCGCAGACCACCGTATTCCGTCATCTCCTGCTCGTGATGCATGGCGTGGATCACGGAACCGGCGCCCAGGAACAGCAGCGCCTTGAAGAAAGCGTGCGTGAACAGGTGGAACATGGCCGCCGAGTACATGCCGACGCCCGCGGCCACGAACATGTATCCCAGCTGGGAACAGGTCGAATACGCAATGACGCGCTTGATGTCGGTCTGTACCAGACCCACGGTCGCCGCGAAGAACGCTGTCGAGGCCCCAAGGAAGGTGATGAACCCGGTCGCGCCCGGCGCGAACTCCATCAGCGGCGACATGCGGCAGACCAGGAACACGCCCGCTGTCACCATGGTGGCCGCGTGGATCAAGGCCGACACCGGCGTCGGGCCTTCCATCGCGTCGGGCAACCAGGTGTGCAGGATCAGCTGCGCGGATTTACCCATCGCACCGATGAACAGAAGAACACAGATCACCTCGACCGCGGTCCATTCGCCCCACAGGAAATGCAGCTTTTCTTCAGCAAGCGCGGGTGCCGATGCGAAAATGTCCGAAAAGTTGATGCTGTCGGTCAGGAAGAACAGCGCGAAGATGCCCAGAGCAAAGCCGAAGTCGCCCACACGGTTGACGATGAACGCTTTCATCGCCGCCGCATTGGCCGAAGGCTTGCGATAGTAGAAGCCGATCAGGAGGTAGGATGCGACACCCACGCCTTCCCAGCCAAAGAACATCTGCACAAGGTTGTCCGCCGTCACCAGCATCAGCATGGCGAAGGTAAAGAAGGACAGATAGGCGAAGAAACGCGGCTTATAGCTTTCGCCTTCGCGCCATTGCGGGTCGTGATCCATGTAGCCAAAGCTGTAGAGATGCACGAGCGCCGAAACCGTGGTGACCACGATCAGCATGATGGCGGTCAGCCGGTCCAGACGAATGGCCCACGAGGTCGAGAGCGATCCGCTTTCGATCCAGCGCATGACCTCGATCTGTTGTGTCTGCCCATCGAACGAGAAGAACACGAGCCATGACAGCAGACAGGCCAGAAACAGCAGGCCCGTGGCCGTCCACATGGCCGCTTTCTCGCCTATGAACTTCCAGCCAAAGCCGCAGATCAGCGCACCCACCAGCGGGGCAAAGAGGATTGTGGTTTCCATGATCCCTTACCCCTTCATCATATTGACGTCTTCAACCGCGATGGTGCCGCGGTTGCGGAAGAAGCAGACCAGAATGGCCAGCCCGATCGCCGCCTCGGCCGCCGCAACGGTCAGCACGAACAGCGTGAAGACCTGCCCGACCAGATCGCCGAGGAAACTGGAAAACGCCACGAGGTTGATATTCACCGCCAGCAGCATCAGTTCGATGCTCATCAGCAGGATGATGACGTTCTTGCGGTTCAGGAAGAGACCGAAGATGCCGATGACGAACAGCGTCGCCGCGACCGTAAGATAGTGTTCAAGTCCGATCATGGTCTCAAAGTCCCTGCCCCGGTTTCACGTCCTTCAATTCCATCGCCTTGGCCGGGTCGCGCATCATCTGGCCGACGATGTCCTGACGCTTGATGTCCTGACGGTGGCGCAGCGTCAGCACGATGGCACCGATCATGGCCACCAGCAGGATCAGGCCCGCCAGCTGGAACAGAAGGAAGTATTGATCGTAAAGAATGACGCCAAGCGCCTCGGTGTTGTGACGGTCCGCCGGGACCGGCTGCGCCAGATTGGCCGCCGCACCTTGCGCGCTGTCCCAGGCCCCGAAGGCCATGACGAACTGCATCAGGATGACCAGACCGATCAGCAAGGCCAGCGGCATATAGCGTGCCATTTCGGCTTTAAGCTCGGCAAAGTCCACGTCCAGCATCATCACCACAAACAGGAACAGAACCGCGACCGCGCCCACGTAAACGATGATCAGCAGCATCGCCACGAACTCGGCCCCCAGCAGCACGAACAGCCCCGCCGAGGATAGAAACGCCAGGATCAGCCACAGCACCGAGTGCACCGGCTGGCGGCTGATCACCGTGAACAGCCCGCCGGTGATGGCGCTGATGGCAAACAGATAGAAGGCAAAGACGGTCATTGATCCTCATCCTCGTTGTCGCCCATGACCTCTTGCGCCAGATCCAGCGCGCGGGTCATGGCCGGGATGCCGGCAAAGACCGACATCTGACCGATCGTTTCCACGATCTCTTGTTTCTTGGCACCAGCTTCCAGAGCGTGGCGCACGGTCTGACGCACCGCCGAATCCGCCTGCGCGCCCTGGCAGGTCAGCCCGGCCAGCGTCAGCAGCAGGCGGGTCTTGGCATCCAGCCCGTCTTTGTTGACGGTGTTGCCGAACATCATCTCCATGACCTCTTTCGGCATGGTCGGCCACAGCGCCTCGAACCCCTTGGGCGAGAAGCTTTCCATCGCCGGGTTCATCGCCTTGGCCATGTCCTGAGCCTGCTTCATCATCAGCTCGAACGGATTTGTCGGGCTGTCAGTCATCGGTAAGGCGCGTCCAGTTCCAGATTGCGGGCGATCTCGGCTTCCCAGCGTTCGCCGTTGTCCAGCAGTTTTTGCTTGTCATAGAACAGCTCTTCGCGGGTTTCCGTTGCGAATTCGAAATTCGGGCCTTCGACGATGGCATCGACCGGGCAGGCCTCTTGGCAGAAGCCGCAATAGATGCACTTGGTCATGTCGATGTCATAGCGCGTGGTGCGGCGGCTGCCGTCTTCGCGCGGCTCGGCGTCGATGGTGATGGCTTGCGCAGGGCAGATCGCCTCGCAGAGTTTGCAGGCGATACAGCGTTCCTCGCCATTGGGATAGCGGCGCAGAGCGTGTTCGCCGCGGAAACGTGGGGACAGAGGCCCCTTTTCGTGCGGATAGTTCACCGTGGCCTTGGGGGCGAAGAAATACTTCAGCCCCAGTTTCATGCCGACCCAGAAGTCTTGCAGAAGGAAGTATTTGGCAGCGCGGGTATAGTCAATTTGAGTCATATCAGCCTCCTACGCTCCAACGGGCAAATGCGCCCCAGAACCAGTCGAATTTCGCCGCGAAGGCCACGAAAACCACCCAAGCCAGCGAGAATGGCAGGAACACTTTCCAACCCAGCCGCATCAGCTGGTCATAGCGGTAGCGGGGCGTGATCGCCTTGACCATCGCGAAGATGAAGAAGAAGAACGCCATCTTGGCGACCATCCACAGCACGCCATCGGGCAGGCCCGGGATCGGCGACAGCCAGCCGCCGAAGAACAGCAGAGAGGTCAGCGCGCACATCAGGAAGATCGCGATGTATTCGCCTGCCATGAACAGCAGGAAAGGCGTGGCCGAGTATTCGACCTGATAACCGGCGACCAGTTCCGATTCCGCCTCGGGCAGGTCGAAGGGCGGGCGGTTGGTTTCGGCCAGGGCCGAGATGAAGAACAGGAACACCATCGGGAAATGCGGCAGCCAGTACCAGCTGAAGAACCCGAACGAGCCGTCCTGAGCACGCACGATGTCACCAAAATTCATCGAGCCGGTCGAGATGATCACACCGATGATGATCAGGCCGATCGAAACCTCGTAGGAAATCATCTGCGCGGCCGAGCGCAGCGAGCCCAGGAACGGGTACTTTGAGTTCGACGCCCAACCGCCCATGATCACGCCATAAACCTCGAGCGAGGACACGGCGAATACATAGAGGATGGCCACGTTGATATCCGACAGAACCCAGCCATCGTTGAACGGGATCACCGCCCAGGCGATCATGGCCAGAACGAAGGATGTCAGCGGTGCGAGGATAAAGACCGTCCGGTCGGCGCCCGCAGGAATGACGACCTCTTTCACCACATATTTCAGGGCATCCGCCACCGATTGCAGCAGGCCATAGACGCCCACCACGTTGGGGCCGCGGCGCATCTGGACAGCAGCCCAGATCTTGCGGTCGCCGTAAACAAGGAACAACAGTGAAATCATCACAAAGGCAACAACGGCAAGCACTTGCGCCAAAATGATGATGGCTATTCCGCCTGGGGTGTTAAAGAATTCAGCCATTGGTCCTCACACCGTGGGTATTCCGTTTTCCGCGCGCGATGCAAAGGCCAGAAGCCTGCGCAAATTGCGGCTGGGTCGGCGCGTTGGTGTAAACAGCATCTGCCGCCATTGCGCCACCCTTAATATTCGGTTTCACACGCAAATCTGGCGCGGCGAACTGCCACCCGGCAGCTGCTTTTGCCTGCGATATGAAACAGGTCTGGGTCATTCCGCCGCGATCTTCTCGGATTTGCGGGCCTGCGCCTGTGCCGACAGCTCGGCCATCAGCTGTGAAGCCCGTGCAATCGGGTTGGTCAGGTAGAAGTCCTTGATCGCATAGCGGAAAGTTGCGTTGCCCAGAGTACCGGTGTCGAGAGCTTTCACTTCGTTCTCGATCACTTCGTCGATGCGGGCCAGATGCGGAACCGCTTCGATCAAGGCCGTGCGCAACTGCGCCAGAGAGTCGTAGGGCAGTGTTGCGCCCAGTTCGGCCGACAAGGCGCGCAGGATGGCCCAGTTCTCCTTCGCCTCACCCGGCGCAAAACCGGCCCGCATCGCCAGTTGAGGGCGACCTTCGGTGTTTACGAACACGCCGTTTTCCTCGGTATAGGCCGCGCCTGGCAGGATCACATCGGCGCGGTGTGCGCCCCGGTCACCATGGCTGCCCTGATAGATCACAAAGGCGCCTTCGCCGATCTCGACCTCATCCGCACCAAGGTTGTAGATCACGTCGGCGGCGCTGATCGCGTCCATTCCGCCTTCGTTCGTGGCGCCTACATCCATCGCACCGACGCGCGACGCCGCAGTGTGCAAAACGATCAGACCACTTTCCGTATTGGCCGCGATGGCTTGCGCAGCAGCCAGCACGGCGGCGCCGTCCGCTTCCTGCAAAGCGCCCTGCCCGATGATGACCAACGAACGTTTGCCCTTGATCTCATCATCTCCGCCCATGTCGACAACTTTTTGCAGCGCTGTTCGATCATCGCCAACATGGTGATACTCATATGTCAGATCGACCGCAGGACCGACCAAAGCGACTTCGGCCCCATGCGCCCACGCCTTGCGGATACGCGCGTTCAGGACAGGCGCTTCGTCACGTGGGTTGGTACCGATCAGCAGGATGCGTTCCGTGGTGTCGATGTCTTCAATCGCGGCGGTACCAGCGTAAGCGCCACGATTGCCCGCCGGAAGCTTTGCGCCATCGGTACGGCATTCGACAACACCACCCTGCCCTTCGATCATCTGTTTCAGCGCAAACGCCGCCTCGACCGGAGCCAGATCGCCCACGATACCGGCAGGTTTCTCGGCGCCCTTCAGCGCCTCTGCTGCCTTGGTCAGCGCCTCGGACCAAGAGGCCGGGCGCAGCTTTCCGTTTTCTCGGACATAGGGCTTGTCCAAACGCTGACGGCGCAGGCCATCCCAGACGAAACGTGTCTTGTCGCTGATCCACTCCTCGTTCACGCCGTCATGATTGCGCGGTAGGAAACGCATGACTTCACGACCTTTGGTATCGACGCGTATGTTCGATCCCAACGCATCCATCACATCGATGCTTTCGGTTTTGGTCAATTCCCACGGACGCGCAGTAAAGGCGTAGGGCTTGGAGGTCAGCGCCCCGACAGGGCACAGATCGATGATGTTGCCCTGCAAATTCGAATCCAGCGTCTGGTTCAGATACGAGGTGATCTCGGCATCCTCACCGCGCCCGGTCTGACCCATCTGAGTTATCCCGGCAACTTCGGTGGTGAAGCGCACGCAGCGCGTGCAGCTGATGCAGCGGGTCATTGCAGTGCCAACCAGCGGGCCAAGATCCAGGTCATCGACCGCCCGCTTTGCTTCCTTGAAGCGGGATCCCGACATGCCATAGGCCATCGCCTGATCCTGAAGGTCGCATTCGCCACCCTGATCGCAGATCGGGCAATCCAGCGGATGGTTGATCAGCAGGAACTCCATCACGCCTTCGCGGGCCTTTTTGACCATGGGCGAGTTCGTCTTGACCACCGGGGGCTGGCCTTCAGGCCCCGGGCGCAGGTCACGCACCTGCATCGCGCAGGAGGCCGCAGGTTTCGGCGGCCCGCCGACGACCTCGACCAGGCACATCCGGCAATTGCCAGCGATCGACAGACGCTCGTGATAACAAAAGCGCGGCACTTCGACCCCGGCTTGTTCACAAGCCTGGATCAGGGTCATCGCGCCATCGACTTCGATTTCCTGTCCGTCGATATTGATCTTGCGGAGGTCAGACATGGCTTTCAATTCGCCCTCAAATAAACGCCAATGGCGCTGTTTCTTTGGATTTCCTTCTGCCCCAGAGTGCAGAATGTGTTGGGGTTGTCATAGGTCACGCCATTCGAAGCCAGATACGCCTCGCCCTTGGCGCGCATCCGGTCCTTTTCAGCATCCGATTCGATGTAAGAGCGGATTTCGGTGTCCGAATACCCCAGTTTGTTCGCCTTGGAGCGCAGCCCCCACATCACACTGATCGCTTTCAATCGACGCCCGCTGATCGAGGGGCAATATTCCGAAATTTCATTTGCGATGGCGATGTAGTAGAGTTCGTCGTCGATCTCTTTGACATCCCTCAAGGGCGGCTTCGCATTTGCTACGGCAGGCAATGTCACCAAGGCAGCCAGGGTGAGTGTTTTGGCAAAAGACATGGATATTCCCTTCGTTTTGGACGCACCAAAACGAACCGGTCCGGTCTTGCTAGGCAATAGCGGCCGGCAATCCGTGTCGTGATATGCAAAACCGCGCGTCATGGCCGTTGGCATTTTCCCGCAAAGGTCAATTGATCATCACTGATGCGCAGGTTTTGCGGTTCAGTATCCGGCCCCACTTTCCAATCGATCCGCGAAGACCCGAAATTCTGCACACAAAACTTGGTTCCTTCATGACGGCCGGCCTCACGTGCGCCGTCCAGCGATGCGGACGCACCCTTCACCACAACGGTAAAGTCCGTTGGCGATGCTTTCTTGTCGACCGCCTTCGCCTTTGCCTTGAACGCCTTTCCATCGAACAGAATACGATCTTCCGACGGCTTGATGATGCCGCAGGCGGACACGCTTGCCAGTGCCAGCAGGACTACAAGGGTTCTTGGGGCCTTCATACTATCCCTCTTCGTGTTCTCATCTGCCGGGACGCCATCAGAACGCCGCCACCAATGCCATAAGCCCAATCACAAACATGCAGGCCCAGCCCAACACATACAGCACGGACCGAAGGCCACTGTTCGGCTTGCCTATGCCTTTGATGTGCACCACCAGCATCACCAACCGCGCAACCAAAGCGACAGACGCCAGCAGATTGACCCAGAACGGGCTGGCGCCCAGCAATACCGCCGCGGTCACAACAGCCACAAACGCCGGAAGCGTTTCCGTTCCGTTCAGATAGGCCCGGTTCAGTCGATAGGCCTGGTCGGAATAGTCCTGCTCAGGGGTTGCCCCCGGCGCGAGGCCCTTGCCCTGCTTGGCCAGTGCTGAAAACGGGGCCAGGAACAGAACCACCAGCGTGAAAAGCACAACCGATGAAATCGCGTGGCTGTATTCTGCAAACATGTCCATCCCGATCACTCCGCCGCCATCGCACCCATACGGCCCGATTTCTGAGCCTTGATGCGATCTTCGATTTCTTCGCGGAAATTCCGGATCAGGCCCTGGATCGGCCAGGCGGCCGCATCGCCAAGGGCGCAGATCGTGTGACCTTCCACCTGTTTGGTCACATCAAACAGCATGTCGATCTCTTCCAGCTCGGCCTCGCCGCGCACCAAGCGGTCCATGACCCGCATCATCCAGCCGGTGCCTTCGCGGCAGGGCGTGCACTGGCCGCAGCTTTCGTGTTTGTAGAATTTCGACAAGCGCCAGATCGCCTTAATGATGTCGGTGGACTTGTCCATCACGATCACCGCCGCCGTTCCAAGCCCCGAGCCCAGATCGTTGCGCAGATAATCGAAATCCATGATCGCGTCGCGCATGTTCTCACCGCGCACACACGGAACGGAGGATCCACCGGGGATCACGGCCAGCAGATTGTCCCAGCCGCCGCGAACGCCGCCGCAATGGGTCTCGATCAGCTCCTCGAAGGAAATCGACATCGCCTCTTCGACCACGCAGGGGTTGTTGACGTGACCCGAGATTGCAAACAGCTTGGTGCCCGCGTTGTTCTGGCGGCCGAAACCTGCGAACCAATCCGCCCCACGACGCAGAATCGTAGGCACGACAGCGATGGATTCGACGTTGTTCACGGTCGTCGGGCAGCCATACAAGCCCGCACCTGCGGGGAACGGCGGCTTCATCCGCGGCATGCCCTTTTTACCTTCGAGGCTTTCAATCAGCGCGGTTTCCTCGCCACAGATATAGGCGCCTGCCCCATGGTGTAGAAACAGGTCGAAATCCCAGCCCGAGCCGGCGGCGTTCTTGCCCAGAAGACCCGCGTCATAGGCCTCGTCGATCGCGGCCTGCAACGCCTCGCGTTCGCGGATGTACTCACCACGCAGATAGATGTAGCAGGTGTGAGCGTTCATGGCGAAAGACGCGATCAGGCAGCCCTCGATCAGCGTATGCGGATCATGGCGCATGATCTCGCGGTCTTTGCAGGTGCCGGGTTCGGATTCGTCCGCGTTGACCACCAGATAGGACGGGCGCCCGTCGCTTTCCTTGGGCATGAACGACCATTTGAGACCAGTCGGGAAACCCGCACCGCCGCGTCCGCGCAGCCCGGAATCCTTCATCGTCTGGATGATCCAGTCGCGCCCTTTTTCAATCAGGCCAGCAGTGCCGTCCCAATGCCCGCGAGCCTGCGCACCTTTCAGCGTGCGTTCATGCATCCCGTAGATGTTGGTAAAGATCCGGTCCTGATCCTTCAGCATCGCGTGTTACCTTCAGCTGTCCTGACGCATGCGCCAGAGTTGAAAAATGTTGACGCCCGCATAGATGAAACCCGCCAGAGCGGCGAAATCAAACAGCAGCGCATGCCGGGTTGTCAAACCCAGCGCGGGGCCAATGAACAGGTTCATCGCAAGCCAGATCAGCATGGTCACGGCGATGACCACCCCGATATGTCGGCCCTTGCGGGCTATGGCCTGTTCCTTGTCCTTGTCCATCTTCCCCCGAAGCCCGGAACGGGCATCCGTCTAGTCTTCGTATGTGCCCTCGGATTTGGCACGTTTGGCGAATTCGGTTTCCTCACCCGCAGCAAGCTTGGCCGCCTGCTCGATCCAGCCATCGCGTTCGATCCGGCCTTTGAATTTCAATCGCGCATCGACCCAGGCCACATGTTCGGGCGTCCAGGCCGCTATCTGGTCGTAGTGATAGAAACCCAACTCGTTCAGCGTTTCTTCCAGCTTGGGGCCGACGCCTTTCAACAGTTTCAGGTCATCCGCCTTGCCGTCACGTGCCGCGGTTAGAGTGTTAGGCTGGGTCTCCTGAACGTCAGGGCCATCCGTCTTTGCCGCAGCGCCCTCGGGAGATGCCGGTTCGGTATGGGTCGATTTTTTGGTTCCACTCTGTTGTGTCGCCGTCTTGCCGGGCTCCAGCTTTTTCGGCGGTTGAGGAGCGGAACCGGAAGCTTCGGCTTTGCCATCCTTGCCAAGCCAAGGTGTCAGGATCGGAACTTCGGTTCCGTCGATACGCTTGACCGTGTCTCCAAGCTCTGTCGCCAGTTCAACACTTGCGTTGTATTTCGGCTTGCCGGCTTCATATTCGGACAGGCTGGAAAGCCCTTTCAACGGCTCGGCCGCGTAACGCCCGTTCTGAGGGCCGGGCGTCGGCACCTTGCCCGCCACCAGATCGTCGAGGATCTTGCCGAAACTCTCGGCGGTCAGATCCTCGTAGTAATCCTTGCCAATCTGCGCCATCGGCGCGTTGGTGCAGGAACCGAGGCATTCGACCTCTTCCCAGCTCAGCTGGCCATCGGCAGAAAGTTCATGCGGTTTCGCGGCGATCTTTTCCTTGCAGACCGCGATCAGATCTTCGGCCCCGCAGATCATGCAGGACGTCGTGCCGCAGACCTGAATATGCGCCACAGATCCAACTGGTTGCAGCTGGAACATGAAGTAGAAGGACGCAACCTCGAGCACGCGGATATAGGCCATGCCCAGCATGTCGGCGATGGACTCAATCGCCGGGCGGCTCAGCCAGCCCTCCTGCTCTTGCGCGCGCCACAGCAGCGGAATGACCGCGCTGGCCTGGCGGCCTTCGGGGTATTTGGTGATCTGCGCTTCGGCCCATTGCTGGTTGGCAGCGGTGAAGGCAAAGCTTTCGGGTTGTTCGGGATGAAGACGGCGGAGCATTAGCGGTCAATCTCTCCAAATACGACATCCATGGTGCCAATGATGGCGGCGACGTCGGCCAGTTGGTGGCCCTTGGCGACGTGGTCCATGGCTTGCAGGTGCAGGAAACCGGGAGCGCGCAGCTTGGCGCGGTAGGGCTTGTTGGTGCCGTCGGCGACCAGATAGACGCCGAACTCGCCCTTGGGGGCTTCGACCGCGGCATAGACCTCGCCTGCAGGGACGTGGAAGCCTTCGGTATACAGCTTGAAGTGATGGATCAGGCTTTCCATCGAGGTCTTCATGTCCGAGCGTTTCGGCGGGGTGATCTTGCCGCGCGCCAGAACGTCACCGGGGCAGTCGCGGATTTTGACGATGGCCTGCTGGATGATCGACAGCGACTGGCGCATCTCTTCCATGCGGACAAGATAACGGTCATAGCAGTCGCCGTTTTTGCCGACGGGGATCTGGAATTCAAACTCGTCATAGCATTCATAGGGCTGAGCGCGGCGCAGGTCCCATGCAAGGCCCGACCCACGCACCATCACGCCCGAGAAACCGTATTTCTGAATGTCATCTTCGGTCACGACACCAATATCGGCGTTGCGCTGTTTGAAGATGCGGTTTTCGGTCAGCAGACCGTCAATGTCGTCCAGAACGGCGGGGAATTCGTGGCTCCAAGCCTCGATATCGTCCAGCAGTTCCGGCGGCAGGTCCTGATGCACACCACCGGGACGGAAATAGGCCGCGTGCAGACGGGCGCCGCAGGCACGCTCGTAGAACACCATCAGCTTTTCACGCTCTTCAAAACCCCAGAGCGGCGGGGTCAGCGCGCCCACATCCATAGCCTGCGTGGTCACGTTCAGCAGGTGGTTCAGGATGCGGCCGATCTCGGAATACAGAACCCGGATCAGCGAACCCCGACGCGGCACTTCAACCCCGGTCAGCTTTTCGATGGCCAGACACCAGGCATGTTCCTGGTTCATCGGCGCCACGTAATCCAGACGATCGAAATACGGCAGGTTTTGCAGATAGGTCCGGCTTTCCATCAGCTTTTCGGTGCCGCGGTGCAGCAGGCCGATATGCGGGTCGCACCGTTCGACGATCTCACCGTCGAGTTCCAGCACAAGGCGCAGAACCCCGTGCGCCGCAGGGTGTTGCGGGCCGAAGTTAATGTTGAAATTGCGGATCTTCTGTTCTCCGCTCAGCGCGTCCGTGCTGCCGTCATCGTATCTTGAGCCGTCCATCAACGCCCTCGTTTCTTTTTCGCATCGGCCCGAACCCGAACCTTTTCCGCCTCGGCCGCTTTGGCTGCGGCCCCGGCCAGAAGAACCCCCAACGCGCCCAGAATGATCAACTCACCCATCATCTCAGCGGCGCTCCAACTCTTGCAGTTTCAGCCCGACCCACCACAGCAAGGCGATCGTGCCAAAGGGAACCAGACACAGCAGGCACCAGTATTTGTTGATCCCGAAGAACGGCAATATCTTCACCATCGGAATGATGGTCAGCGCGGACAGGATCAGCCACCAGATGCCACCCATTATTCAGTCTCCTGTTTTTCATCCCCCGGCAGAATGTAGTTCGCACCCTCCCACGGGGACATGAAATCAAACTGACGGTATTCCTGCACCAGGCTGACCGGCTCGTAGACCACGCGCTTTTGCGCCTCGTCATAGCGCACTTCGGTATAGCCGGTGGTCGGGAAATCCTTGCGCAGTGGGTAACCACGGAACCCATAGTCGGTCAGGATGCGCCGCAGGTCCGGATGGCCCGAGAACAGGATGCCGAACATGTCGAACACCTCACGCTCGAACCAATTGGCCGAGGGGTGCACGTCAACGATCGACGGCACCATGTCGTCTTCACGGATCGAGACCCGCAGCCGGATACGCTGGTTCTGGTACATCGACAGGAAATGGTACACCACGTCGAACCGTTTGGCGCGCTCGGGGTAATCCACGCCAGTGATGTCCACAAGGGTCGAAAACTGGCAGCTGCGATCAGATTTCAGGAACTCAATGAATTCCACGAGATTCGACGGTGCCACGTCCACGTTCAGTTCGCCATGGGTCACATCCCACGACAGAACACAATCAGACCGTTTCAGCTCCAGCTGTGCGCCGAGTTCTTTGAGTGCTTCACTCATTGCGGCCCTCCTGCAAAACTTCGTCATAGAACGTAGCTTCTGCGTCGTAAGATTTGAAAAACTTCGCCATAAAGTCGGGCATAATCGTCTTTGCGACGTTCTCGCCCGCATAATTCGCAACAGCGGCCATGTCACGCCATTTGGTCAGTACCATGACTTGGCAGGGATCCTGATCGCGCCGGACGAGGAAGGACACGCTTTCAAACCCATCCACGGCGCGCATGCCGGGGAGCGCACGTGTCCGAAAAGTACCGACCCACTCGGCAACATCGTCTCGGGCAACCACAGCCTCCCAGCGCCTGACAAACGGATCACTCATCGCACAATCGTTCCCGTGCGGCGGATTTTGCGTTGCAACTGCATCAGACCGTAAAGCAGTGCCTCAGCAGTCGGAGGGCATCCGGGCACGTAGATGTCCACCGGAACAACCCGGTCACAGCCACGTACGACGGAATAGGAATAGTGGTAATACCCACCGCCATTCGCGCAGGAGCCCATCGAGATCACATAGCGCGGCTCGGGCATCTGGTCATAGACCTTGCGCAGCGCGGGCGCCATCTTGTTGGTCAGCGTTCCCGCCACGATCATCACGTCCGACTGGCGCGGAGACGCCCGGGGCGCGATGCCGAACCGTTCCGCATCATAACGTGGCATCGAGGTATGCATCATCTCAACCGCGCAGCAGGCCAGTCCAAAGGTCATCCAGTGCAACGAGCCGGTGCGGGCCCAGTTGATGATGTCTTCGGTCGAGGTCAGCAGGAAACCCTTGTCCTGCAACTCGGCGTTCAGGGCCTGAGTGGCGACTTCCTTGTCGACACCGGCAGTGTTGGCACCTGTCATCACTCCCATTCCAGCGCCCCTTTCTTCCATTCATAGGCAAAGCCGATGGTCAGAACACCCAGGAACACCATCATGGACCAGAACCCGACATCGCTGATGTCTCTGAAGCCCACGGCCCAGGGAAACAGGAAAGCGATCTCTAGATCGAAGATGATGAACAGAATCGAAACCAGATAGAATCGGACGTCGAATTTCATCCGCGCATCGTCGAAGGCATTGAAACCACACTCATATGCGCTGACCTTTTCGGGGTCGGGATTGCGGACGGCCAGTACGACGGCGGCCAGAATCAAGACGATCCCAAGGCCCACGGCAACGGCCAGAAACACCAGAATCGGGAGGTACTCCCGCAGCAGGTCTTCCACGAATAGCTCCTTTCCTGCGCACATGTCTTGTCGGGTGCGCCGTCAATTGGCGTGTTGACTGGACATTCTCTATCTCTGCGGGGTCAGAGGGTCAACCGAACACAGCCCCCTTCGCGATCAAACCTGCGTTTGACAGCGCGGCATAGAATCGCAGCACCGGCGTTTGACTTTGGCTTGGTGGAGCCTGGTAAAACCTACTTATTCCATGCAGGTTTTCGTTTTTCAAAAAACGCCGCGATCCCTTCGCGTGCCTCTTGTGTTTCCCAGCGCTCGACCAACTCGCCTATGGTCTGATCGATCACGGCATCGTCGATGCGCGGACCCAGAGCGCGAACCAGCGCCTTGGCAGAGGCAACCGCCCCGGGCGCGCAAGACAAATAGGGGCGAATTTCGTCCTCAACCGCGTCCGAAAGCCGATCTGCCGAAACAGTTTTCGCCAGCAGGCCCAGATCAACGGCCTCGGACGCATCGAACAAACGGGCAGACATGAACACCCGGCGCGCGCGGGCTTCGCCCATGCGGGCGATGACATAGGGGCCAATTGTTGCGGGGATCAGCCCCAGGCGCGTTTCGGTCAACCCCATCTTCAGACTGTCGACCCCGATCGCGACATCGCACACGGCCGCCATGCCCACCCCGCCCCCAAAGGCATTGCCCTGCAACGCCCCGATCAGAGGCTTTGGCATCGTGTTCAGAGCCTGCAACATCTCGGCCAGCTTGCGCGCCTCGACAAAACGCGTCTTTTTGTCAGCCGCTATCTGGTCCTGCATCCACCCCAGATCACCGCCGGCACAAAACGTCTTGCCCGCCGCGGCCAGAACGACCGCCCGGACCGCGTCATCCTGACCAAGTTGCGATGCGGCGTCGGTCAATTCCGTGATCATCTGCCCCGACATGGCATTGTGTTTTTCAGGCCGGTTCAGGGTAAGCGTCGCGACACCGCGCATATCCGTCGAGATCGTGATCGTTTCAAACATGTCAGCCCCTCAAAGCCCTGGCCATCTGCGCGGCCTCTTCAATGACGTCGATATCCAGGCCAGTTTCATACCCCAGCCGCTGCAAATGCGCCGCAACATCCTCGGTGGCCACGTTACCGGCGGCACCCGGGGCGTAGGGGCAACCGCCCAACCCGCCCACGGCTGCATCGAACACCCGCACGCCCAGCGCCAATGCCGCATCGATGTTGTCGATCGCGCGCCCGTTGGTGTCATGAAAATGCCCCGCCAGCCGCGTCACCGGAACCCTCTCGCGCACAGCCAGAAGCATATGTGCAACCTTGTCCGGAGTTCCCTGCCCAATCGTGTCGCCCAGCGAAACCTCGTAACAGCCCAGCGCGAAAAGCCGATCAGCAATCTCAGCTACTTTTTCGGGCGGCGTCGGACCGTCATATGGGCAATCCGTCACGCATGAGACATAGCCACGAACCGGCAGGTCGATATGGCGCGCCGCCTCCAGAATCGGCGTGAACCGCTCGATCGACTCGGCGATGGAGGCATTGATATTGGCCTTCGAGAACCCTTCGGAGGCCGAGGCGAACACGGCGATCTCGTCCGCCTTGGCCGCCAGCGCGTCGCCATAGCCATGCATGTTCGGCGTCAGCGCGGCATAGCGCACCCCATTCGCACGCGTGATCCCCCCCAGCACCTGAGCGGAACCCGCCATCTGCGGCACCCATTTCGGGGACACGAAGCTTGCAACTTCGATCCGGCGAAACCCCGCACGGCTGAGACAGTCGATCAAGGCGATCTTGTCCGCGACCGGTATTTCGCGCTTTTCGTTTTGCAGCCCGTCGCGCGGCCCGACCTCATAGATTTCGACCAGCTCACCCATGTCCGCCCCCCTTCTGGATTGTTGTCGTTTCAAGCAATTATCGTCTGACCTTGGCACGCCGCGTTGCGCGGGTACAGATCAAGCTTCGTCCTCCAACCTCACCAGGGCAGCCCCGGCTTCGACCTGCGAACCATCCTCGACCAGCACTTCGGCAACGATCCCGTCCCGCGCCGCAAGCAGCGAATGCTCCATCTTCATCGCTTCCAAAATGGCCAGACGATCGCCTTTCTGTACGGTTTGTCCCGCCGTAGCGAAGACGGCTTTGACCAGACCGGGCATAGGCGCCTCGATCACATTGGTGTCACCGGTCGGGCTGGTATCCCGGTCCAGCGGATTGATGACGTCTAAGCTCTGACCGTAATCGGTGAAAACCGTCAGGGTCCCGTTATGTGCGGCAACGCGAGGCATCGGCGTGCCGTTCAACACCCAGCGCCCGGCAGTGCGTTCCGCAACGACACGGTTTTCGCCAATCTGCCAAATCTGGCGATCCGGCCCATCGACCTGCACGTCCAGATCCAGCACGTCGTCGCGACGGGACAATTGTACGGCGCGATGCAGCGGCGCCCACAGCGAAAACCCGGTTTCCGGATCGACATCCACCAGATCCAATGCCGTCATCGCAGCCGCGACCGCGGTAACATCCGACGGCTCGGGTTCCTGCACCAACGTTTCAAGGTCTCGCCCGATCAGCCCCGTATCGACATCGCCCGAGGCAAATCCTTCGTGACGCGTCAACGCGCCCAGAAAGGCCAGATTGGTAACAGTACCTGCAACTTCGGTCTGTTGCAGCACCCGGTTCAACGTCTCAAGTGCAATGGCACGCGTCGATCCATGCACCACCACCTTGGCGATCATCGGGTCATACCACGGGCTGATCGTGTCCCCGGCGCGAACGCCGCTATCGGCGCGACAGTTGCCGGGGAAAACTAGATGAGTCAGCGTTCCCGTCGCGGGCAGGAACCCTTTCGGCACATCCTCGGCATACAGACGAGCCTCGAAGGCATGGCCAGAGATCGCAAGATCATCCTGTTTCTTGGGAAGGCTCTCGCCTGCGGCCACGCGAAGCTGCCACTCGACCAGATCGATCCCCGTGATGGCCTCTGTCACCGGGTGCTCCACCTGAAGGCGCGTGTTCATTTCCATGAACCAGAACCTGTCGGGGCGCAGCCCATCAGAGGCATCGACGATGAATTCGACCGTGCCCGCGCCTTCATAGCCGATCGCCTCAGCGGCGCGCACACCCGCCTGACCCATAGCCTCGCGCATCTCAGACGTCATGCCCGGGGCAGGGGCTTCTTCGATCACCTTCTGATGGCGGCGCTGCAACGAGCAGTCCCTTTCGAACAGATGCACGGCATGAGTACCATCGCCGAACACCTGCACTTCGATATGGCGGGGTTTTGCCACGAATTTTTCGACCAGCACGGCATCATTACCGAAGGCGGTCCGGGCCTCGCCCCGCGCGCTGTCAAGCGCGGTCGCGAAATCCTCAGGGCGTTCAACAAGGCGCATCCCCTTGCCGCCGCCGCCCGCAACGGCCTTGATCAGAACCGGATAGCCGATCGCATCCGCCGCACCGGCCAGATGCTCGGGGTCCTGATTGTCGCCGTGATAGCCGGGTACGACCGGAACGCCGGCCTTCTCCATCAGAACCTTGGCCGCGTCCTTGAGGCCCATCTTGCGGATCGCATCCGCCGAAGGGCCGATAAACGTCAGCCCCGCCGCCTGCACGGCATCCACGAAACCGGGGTTCTCGGACAGAAAGCCATACCCCGGATGGATCGCCTGTGCACCGGTATCCAGCGCGGCCTGAATGATGACGTCGCCCTTCAAATAGCTGTCCGCCGGGGCGGGGCCGCCAATATGAACCGCCTCGTCCGCCATCTGAACGTGTTTGGCCGCCGCGTCCGCATCGGAATAGACAGCAACGCAGGACACGCCCATGGACTGGGCCGTTTCCATGACGCGGCAGGCGATCTCGCCCCGGTTGGCAATCAGGATTTTGTTGAACATGTCTTTCACCCTTCCACTGCCAGATCTTCGACGAGACGGAACCGTTCGCACACGAGTTTCATCTCAGGATCAAAGCCGCCGTTTCGCTGGAAATATCGACGATGATCTTCCCGCCATCCTTCAAGCGTTTCATTTTCACCTTCCGCCAAGGCGAATTCCTCGGTCACATCGCAGTAACGCTGGATCGAAACATCAACGGTTTCAATGACCAACGCCGGAGTGTCATCCCAGTTCAGCGCAATATCGCGGCGACCGGACTTGGGCATCTCAACGCTGTCATCAGGATAGTTTCTGAGCGCGTCGCAGGTCGCTGTTTTACGGCCAGAACGGACCAAGGCCAGAAGCTCTGAACTCAGCACGGGGTTGTCGCCGAATTTGAAGGTTTGTGCACCGGGATAGCGGGCGATTATGTCTTTCAAACTCTCGCTCATCTCACATCCGGAACACGCCGAAACGTGTCTCCTCGATCGGGGCATTCAGCGCGGCGCTGAGCGACAGGGCCAGCACATCGCGGCTTTTGCGCGGGTCAATGATGCCGTCATCCCACAGCCGCGCCGAGGCATAGAGCGGATGCGACTGTTCCTCGAACATATCCAGCGTCGGGCGTTTGAACTCGGCCTCTTCTTCGGCGGACCACGTGCCACCCTGCCGTTCTATCCCGTCGCGTTTGACGGTGGCCAGAACGCCAGCGGCCTGCTCGCCGCCCATCACCGAAATGCGCGAATTCGGCCAGGTCCACAGGAACCGGGGCTGATAGGCACGACCGGCCATGCCATAGTTCCCGGCCCCGAACGAGCCGCCGACCAGCATCGTGATCTTGGGCACCGACGTCGTGGCCACCGCCGTAACCATCTTGGCCCCATGCCGCGCGATGCCTTCGTTTTCGTATTTGCGACCGACCATGAACCCGGTGATGTTTTGCAGGAACAAAAGCGGGATTTTGCGTTGCGAACACAGCTCGACGAAATGGGCACCCTTCTGCGCCGCCTCGGAAAACAGCACGCCGTTGTTGGCGATGATCCCCACCGGGCAGCCTTTGACATGGGCAAACCCCGTGACCAGCGTTTCGCCGAAGCGCGGTTTGAATTCGTCGAACCGAGACCCATCGACCAGACGCGCAATCACTTCACGGATGTCATAGGGCGTGCGCAGATCAGCAGGGACAACGCCCAGGATTTCCTCGGGGTCATAGGCCGGATCTTCGGGGCTGGCCCAGTCCACCGTCTGCGGCTTGCGGCGATTGAGTGACCCAACCGCCCGACGGGCCAAGGCCAGCGCGTGCGCATCATCCTCGGCCAGATAGTCGGCGACGCCGGACAGGCGCGTGTGTACATCGCCGCCGCCCAGATCTTCGGCGCTGACAACCTCGCCCGTCGCGGCCTTGACCAGAGGCGGGCCGGCCAGAAAAATCGTGCCCTGTTCTTTGACGATGATCGTCACATCCGACATCGCCGGCACATAGGCGCCACCGGCCGTGCATGACCCCATGACCACGGCGATCTGAGCGATCCCCTTCGCGCTCATCCGCGCTTGGTTGTAGAAGATGCGGCCAAAGTGATCGCGGTCGGGAAAGACCTCATCCTGATTGGGCAGGTTCGCGCCACCGCTGTCGACCAGATAGATGCAGGGCAGATGGTTTTCCTCGGCAATCTCCTGCGCCCGCAGGTGTTTCTTGACCGTCATCGGGTAATAGGTGCCGCCCTTCACGGTGGCGTCGTTGCAGACCACCATGACCTGCTGCCCCTGCACAAGTCCAATGCCCGCGATGACGCCGGCGCAGGGCGCGGCATCGTCATACATCCCATGCGCCGCCGTCGCCCCGATTTCGAGGAACGGTGACCCCGGATCCAGCAGGTTCGCCACCCGCCGCCGGGGCAACATCTTGCCACGGGATTCATGCCGCGCGCGTGATTTCTCGCCGCCCCCCATGCGGGCTGCCTCGGCGGCGGCAGAGATCTGCGCCAGCGCTTCAAGATGAGCGGCGCGGTTTGTCTTGAAGCCCTCAGATGCGGGCATGGCTTTGGATGTGAGTTTCATGCATCCTCCAAAAGTAATTCAATTTCAAAAAGTTGCTGCATCCACCAACTTGCAGCTTCGGACAAAAGTTCATCAAAAGACCAACCCGCAAACGGTCCCGTCGGCATTAGTATCGCTTTCATTGTACTACCTTCCAAACCTTTGAATAGCGCAGCCGAAAACTGCTTTGATTCTTCTGATGCGTACGGCCCGGCTGGCAAAGTTCTCCACTTGAGTTCCACTTCGTTATCTGGAGACCAATTAGGCGCGTACTCTTTCAGAATTAGGTTTCTCTGTTTCTCGATGAACTCGGCAAAAATGAGATCTCGACCTTCGCCCTTCTTCCACCTTTGAAATCGTCTTTCGACTTCGGCCCCAATTTCGGGAAATTTATTGCAATCTACTTTATGTAATACGTGACCAACAACTCGCAGCAGAGTTACCGCTGAAATGTACATCACTCTGGACTCGCCACCCGGCTGAATTGGGCCGTAAGCCCATTTGTAAATTGCGCTAGATGCATCATCCAGCGCTTCTTGCGATTTCAAGCGTCGCGTGCCCTCGCCAAAGGTGACCCAAGTCATGCTTGTACCTCCCCCGCCGCCCGGGCCTTCAATTCTTTCCGGATCACCTTCCCGGTCACGGTCATCGGCAGTTCCTCCAGAAACGTCACCTCACGCGGATATGAATAATGCGCCAGACGATCCTTGACCCAATCCTGCAATTCGGCACCCGTGGCCTCGGCCCCCGGTTTCAACACCACATACGCCTTGACGATCTCGGTCCGCAGCGGGTCGGGCTTGCCGACCACGCCCACGGTGGCCACCGCCGGATGGGTCAGCAGGCAATCCTCGATCTCGGCCGGGCCAATGCGGTAACCGGCGGATGTAATCACATCATCATCGCGGCCCACAAAGCGCAGATAGTCGCATTCCCACACGCCGCGGTCTCCGGTGATCAGCCAATCACCCCGGAACTTCTCGGCCGTCGCTTGCGGATTGTTCCAGTATTCCAGCAGCATCGACGCCGAACCCCGCCGGATGGCGACATCGCCTTCCTCGCTGGTCGGGTTGCCGACATCGTCGATCACCGCGACTTCATGCCCGGGCACCGGCTTGCCGATACAGCCGGGTTGAACAGGGAAATCCTCGGCGCAGGAGGATACGACCATGTTGCACTCGGTCTGGCCGTAGAATTCGTTGATCGTCAGACCAAACGCACCTTGGCCCCAGGCCAGCATCTCGGCCCCCAGCGGCTCACCCCCGGACGCAACCGAGCGCAAACCGGGGATCGCCTGATCCGCCGCCTTGAGCATCCGCAGGGCGGTTGGCGGAAAGAACACATTCCGCACCCCGCCCCGCGCAATGATCTCGGCGCAGGCTTCGGGGGTGAACTTCTCAAGCCGTGCCGCGACAACCGGGATACCCAGCGCAAGGCCCGGCATCAGCACATCGAACAACCCGCCGATCCACGCCCAATCCGCCGGGGTCCACAGGCAGTCTCCTTCACGCAGGTGATTGTGGCTGATCGAGACACCCGGCACATGCCCGGTCAGAACCCGATGCCCGTGCAGCGCGCCTTTCGGGCTGCCGGTTGTACCAGAGGTGTAGATCAATACGGCAGGATCCTCGGGCCCTGTCGCGGCATAGGGCAGCGCTGGACCGGTCACGCCAATTTCGGATGCGATCAGAGGTTCAGCCAGATCGCCCAGCAAATCCGCCCCTTCGGCATCGCTCAGCACGATCTGAACGCCTGCATCGCCCGCCCGCGACCGCAGCGCATCTTGCTTGAACAACTTGAACAAGGGCACCGAAATCGCGCCGATCTTCCAGATCGCCAGATGAGCTGCCGCACACCAGGGTGACTGGCTCAGCAGCACTCCGACCCGATCACCGGGCCGGACGCGGGCCAGCAGGGCGCGGGCGATTCCGTCAGCCATTTGCGACAGCTGCCCATAGGTTATCAGCCGCTGCCCTGATCCGGTCAGATCGATAAGCGCCACCTGATCAGCCGGATGGTTCAGACATTGCTGCGCCATGTTCAGCCGGTCCGGTATGTCCCAGCCTCCTCCTGAGCGCAAACCCGGTATGCGCTCAGCGTGCAACAACGCGAATTCCCCTTGTTTTCCTGATGCTTCGCGACCTGACCTTGGGCGGACACATCACGCAAACTTGATGCAGATCAGAGTGGCCGGACACCGCCTTTGCGAAACCAAGAGCATCAACATAACCAAAGGCAAGAATATGACAAAGAAACTCGCCGCTTTGACACTGTCTACCGCGTTGGCCGCCCTGGCGGCTCCGGCTTTGGCCCAGTCGCAAGGGGACTGGACGCTGGGTATCGGTGTTGGCTATCTGGACCCGAAATCCGACAACGGCACGCTGGCCGGTGCGGCAGCGACGATCGACGCGGACACCCGCCCGATTTTCACCGCCGAATACTTTATTCGCGACAACCTGGGCATTGAGCTTCTGGCTGCGACCCCGTTCAAACACACCGTGGCCCTTGGCGGTACGGACGCGGCCACGGTCAAGCACCTGCCGCCCACCTTGTCGCTGAACTATCACTTCCCGACCAACAGCGCCTGGAAACCCTATGTCGGCGCCGGTCTCAAC
Source organism: Ruegeria sp. HKCCD6604 (assembly GCF_013110635.1). Lineage (NCBI taxonomy): Bacteria > Pseudomonadati > Pseudomonadota > Alphaproteobacteria > Rhodobacterales > Roseobacteraceae > Ruegeria > Ruegeria sp. HKCCD6604. Next base: position 1,015,273 of record NZ_WVQW01000001.1, read on the forward strand.
TATACGATCTTCTTCGACGAGCAATCGCCCCTGGGTAACATCAAGGTCGATGACTCCTTCGGCGTCTCGTTGCAGGCCGGTCTGGATTACATGGTCACCGACAACGGGGCGATCCGCCTGAACGTGCGCTGGTTCGATATTGACTCGGACGTCTCGCTCAACGGCGCGCCCATCGGCACCGCGGAAATCGATCCCTGGCTGGTCGGTGTTTCCTACGTCCATCGGTTCTGATCCCGTTTCCAAAGCGCCCTGCGGTTACCTCGCCCGCAGGGCGTTCTTTCTTTCAGAGCATTTCATTCATCATTTCGCGGCCGATCAGCATCCGGCGAATCTCGCTGGTGCCTGCGCCGATTTCCATCAGCTTGGCATCCCGGAAAATCCGGCTGACTGGCGCATCCGACAGGAAGCCCGCCCCGCCCAGCGCCTGAACCGCCTGATGGGCCTGAACCATCGCCTGTTCCGACGCGTAAAGGCAGCACGCTGCCGCATCCTGCCGGGTCACGTCACCGCGGTCACACGCCTTGGCGACCTCATAGACATATGCCCGCGCCGAGTTCATCGCGGTGTACATGTCGGCAATCTTGCCCTGCATCAACTGAAAGCTGCCGATGGGTTTGCCGAACTGCTTGCGTTCCGCCAGATAAGGCATCACTTCGTCCAGACAGGCGGCCATGATGCCGGTCCCGATGCCTGCCAGCACGACCCGTTCATAATCCAGCCCCGACATGAGCACGGCAACACCCTTGCCCTCTTCGCCCAACACGTTCTCGAACGGCACCTCTACATCTTCAAAGATCAGTTCAGCCGTGTTCGACCCGCGCATACCCAGCTTGTCGAAATGGGGCGAGGTTGAAAAACCCTTCATCTCTTTTTCGATCAGAAATGCGGTAATACCCTTCGATCCGGCATCGGGGTCGGTCTTGGCATAAACCACCAGAGTATCCGCATCCGGCCCGTTGGTGATCCAGTATTTGTTGCCGTTCAGACGATAATGGTCGTTCCGCTTTTCCGCGCGCAGCTTCATCGACACCACATCCGACCCGGCCGAAGGCTCCGACATGGCCAGCGCCCCCACATGCTCGCCCGAGATCAGCCGCGGCAGGTATTTCTGCTTCTGTTCTTCATTGCCGTTCAGCTTGATCTGGTTTACACACAGGTTCGAATGCGCCCCGTATGACAAAGAAACCGAAGCTGAAGCGCGCGCGACCTCTTCGACGGCGATCGTATGCGCCAGATAAGACATGCCTGCACCGCCGTACTCTTCCGGCACGGTAACACCCAGCAGACCAAGCTCTCCCATCTCTTTCCACAGCTCGTTCGGAAAGGCATTTTTTGAATCGATCTCGGCCGCCATCGGCTTGACACGCTCCTGCGCCCAGCGATGCACCATCTCGCGCAGGGCATTCACATCCTCACCCAGATCGAACTTCATCGTGGCCATGAACATCTGCGTCTTCCCTCCGCTTTAATGAACAAGTGTTCAATAAATCTCTAGCAGTGAATCTTTTGCCGGTCAATCTTTGTGACAGCGCGTCCAAAACGGAAAACACCGCCCCGAAAAGGGCGGCGTTTCAAAAGATCGAGCGTGCGCCGCAGGCGCACTCCGCTTGGTCAAGACTGATAAACCGCGCTCACTTCGGCCCGGATGATCCGGGCGATCAATCGACAATCCTCCAGGGAAAACGTCAAAGGCACGCGCATATCCATAACGCCGGCCAGAACGCGGTCACTTTCCGGCATCCGCTCGCTATCGAAATATCGCCAACTGTCATAGCGCGACGTGAATCCTGTCGGTTCGGCACCGCCGAACCACTTCAACTCAACCCCACGCGCCGCGCAACGGCTGATCACTTCGGCTATCCGTTCAGGCGCCCAATCCAGCAGCAGGAACTGAATCGAAGAACCGACATAGGTTTCCTCTTCGGGCCGTTCGACGATCGTCAGACCCGGCGTACCCCGCAACCCGGTTTCGATCTCGCGATAACGTTCGTTCCACCGGGCCACCTGCCGGTCCAGATCCCGCAATTGCGGGCGCAGGATCGCCGCGCGCAAATTGTCCATCCGGCCAGAAACGTTGGGCGTGGTGTATTTGATCCGCTCGAACACCTCAGGCCCCGGCGCCGCCAGATGGCGTTCGTACAACATGTAGGACCCCGACAACATGGTGGCCTTGGCCGCCAGTTCCTCGTCATCGGTGACCAGCAAGCCCCCTTCGCCCGAATTGACGTGCTTGTAGGTCTGACAGGAATAACACCCGATCGCGCCCTGCCGTCCTGACAACTGACCGCGCCAGGCTGCCCCCATCGTGTGTGCGCAATCCTCGATCACGATCACCCCGGCCGCGTCACACATCTGCATCAGCCGGTCCATATCACACAGATGCCCGCGCATATGGCTGAGCATCAGAACACGGGCTTGATCCAGCTTGCCCTCAAGATCATCCAGATCAATGGTCAGGTCTTCCGTCACTCCGACAAAAATTGCCCGCCCTCCGACCGAGGCAATCGACCCCGGCACCGGGGCCAGCGTGAACGCATTGGTCAAAACCGGATCGCCCGGCTGCACGCCTACCGCACGCAGGGCCGTGGCCAGAGCGTAACCGCCAGACGAAACCGCAAGACAGTATTTGGCCCCCATCTGCGCGGCAAATTCCTGCTCCAGCAGGGCCGTTTCCCCCAACTCTCCGGGGACGACATTGTATCGATGCAGACGCCCATGGCGCAGAACGGCCAGTGCCGCCTCGATTGCATCTTCCGAAAGGGGTTCCTGCTGCGTAAAGCTGCCAGAGAATACGTCGGTCATGGTCTTGTTCTGAGGCTCCGAAAGGGTCCGGTCAAGGTTTCAGGCTGCCGCACCGATCAGATCAGGCACAAGGCCGGGCAAGTCGTCAAAATGATGCAGAAGGGCTTCGGGTTCCAGCGCCGCCATGTCATCCCCCGATGGCCCGAAGGTAACCAGCACCGAAGGAACGCCCGCCGCCCTGGCGGTATTGCGGTCGGTATCCGAGTCTCCGACCAGCACGCACAAGTTCGGATCGCCCCCGGCACGGCGCGCGGCTTCACGCAAAGGCGCCGGGTCCGGTTTGCGTACCGGCAGCGTATCGGCCCCGACCAAAGATGCAAAACGGTCCCGCACCCCCATGCGCGTCAGCAACAATTCGGCCAGATGTTCCGGTTTGTTCGTGCAAATGCCCACACCGTAACCCGCGTCACTCAGCACCTCGACCGCCTGTAGTGCACCCGGGTAGAAACTGGTGTGGGTGTCGATGTCCTGCGCGTAGGCCTCAAGAAGTACCGGGTAATAGGCCTGCACCGTATCCTCGTCATAGGCCCCGACTCGTTTTAGCCCGTGGGTCAGCATCATGCGTCCACCTCGCAGCGCCACACCGGAATCTGGCCCGTGGACCAGTACATCCCCGTGCCCCATCATGCGGAAACAATGGTTCGCGGCCGCCAGCAAATCGCCGGATGTGTCCGCCAAAGTGCCGTCCAGATCGAAGATGACGGTGCGCATTTCGCCCCCTTGCTCGGCAGGTTTTCGCCGTATCCTGTTTCAATCGGCAATCTTGTTTGATGGCCGAACGGCTTGCGCCTTTGACCTCAGCGGATAAAACGGAAGGCAACAAAACACAAAGAGAAAACGAATTCATGACCACTGCCCTTGTCATCCTTGCCGCCGGAAAAGGCACCAGGATGAATTCGGACCTTCCCAAAGTTCTGCATCCCATCGCTCAGGTTCCGATGCTGATCCATGCGATGCGCGCCGGATCTGTCCTGTCGCCCGAACACACCGTGATCGTCACCGGCCACGGGTCCGAAGCTGTGGCAAAGGTTGCACGGGCCGAGGATGAAGGGGCGCAGATCACTGTGCAGGAAGACCAGTTGGGTACGGCCCATGCGGTCGCCCAGGCCCGAAGCGCATTGAGCGGGTTCGAAGGTGATGTGGTCGTTCTTTACGGCGACACCCCGTTCTTGCAGCCCGACACGCTGGAAAGGATGATCGAGGCACGGTCAGGGAATGACCTTGTTATTCTTGGCTTTGAAGCAGCCGATCCCGCCCGTTATGGCCGGCTGGTTATGAATGGCGACGTGCTGGAACGCATTGTCGAATTCAAGGATGCGTCGGATGAAGAACGATCCATAACATTCTGCAATTCAGGGCTTTTGGCCTGCAATGCGCAGCTGCTGTTTTCGCTGATCGATGAGGTCGGAAACGACAACGCTTCGGGCGAATACTATCTGACCGACGTGGTTGAAATTGCGCGCCGTCGGGGGCTTAACGTGACCGCAGTCGCGTGCGACGAGGCGCAGACGCTGGGCGTGAACTCTCGCGTTGATCTGGCGGCCGCCGATGCCGTATTTCAGGCGCGCGCCCGTGCCGAGCTGCTTGACCTGGGCGTCACCTTGATGGCGCCTGACACGGTGTATCTGGCCGCAGATACGGTGGTCGGGCGCGATACGGTGATCGAACCGAATGTGGTGTTCGGCCCGGGCGTCACGGTCGAAAGCGGCGCAACGATCCGCGCCTTTTCACATCTTGAGGGCTGCCATGTCAGCCGGGGCGCTGTCGTCGGCCCCTACGCGCGCCTGCGCCCCGGAGCCGAACTGGCCGAAAACACGCGGGTCGGCAATTTTGTCGAGATCAAGAATGCCGAAATCGCCGAAGGCGCGAAGGTCAATCACCTCAGCTATATCGGGGACGCTTCGGTTGGCGCTGCGACCAACATCGGCGCGGGCACGATCACCTGCAACTATGACGGCGTGATGAAGCACAAGACCACGATTGGTGAGAATGTCTTTGTCGGCTCGAACACCATGCTGGTGGCGCCGGTCACAGTGGGCGACGGCGCGATGACCGCGACGGGCACTGTCGTGACCAGGGATGTGGACCCTGATGCGCTGGCTGTTGCGCGGGCCAAGCAGGAAAACAAGCCCGGATATGCGCGCAAATTGTTTGATATGTTGAAGGCGAAAAAGGCTCGCCGCGATAAAAAGGCCTGAGATATGTGTGGAATAGTAGGTGTTTTGGGGCAGCACGAGGCCGCCCCTATTCTGGTAGAAGCCCTGAAACGGCTGGAATATCGCGGCTATGACAGCGCCGGGATTGCAACCGTCAACGACGGCGCATTGGGCCGGCGGCGCGCGGTTGGCAAGCTGGTCAACCTCAGCGACCTTCTGGTGCATGATCCTCTTCCCGGAAAATCCGGCATAGGCCATACCCGCTGGGCCACGCATGGCGCCCCGTCGGTCAACAATGCACATCCGCACAAGGCGGGCCCTGTGGCCGTCGTTCACAACGGCATCGTCGAAAACTATCGCGACCTGAGGGCCGAACTGGCCGAACATGGCGTTGATTTCCAAACCGAAACCGACACGGAAACGGTTGCCCTCATGACGGAACACCACCTGAACTCGGGCCTGTCCCCGGTTGAGGCCGCGTTCAAGACGATCGACCAGTTGGAAGGCGCCTTTGCGCTGGCCTTTCTGTTCGACGGAGAGGACGACCTGATCGTGGCGGCCCGCAAGGGATCACCACTGGCCATCGGCCATGGGGATGGCGAGATGTATGTGGGCTCTGACGCCATCGCCCTGGCGCCTCTGACCAACCAGATCACATATCTGGAAGAAGGCGACCGCGCGGTTCTGACGCGAACGTCGCTTGAAATCCGCAACGAAGCCGGTGAGCTGGCCAACCGGGAAAAGCGCAAGATCAAGCTGGATCATACGCGTGCGGACAAGGGCGAGCACAAGCATTTCATGGCCAAGGAAATCGCTGAACAGCCCATCGTTGTAGCAGAGGCGATCCGGTCCTACCTGCCCACGGGTGGTGACCGCGTGGCACTGCCCGATGCCGATCTGGATTTTAGCAAGCTAGACCGTCTGACCATGGTGGCCTGCGGCACCGCGTTTTACGCCTGCCTGACCGCGAAATACTGGTTCGAGCAACTGGCCAAGATGCCGGTCGAGGTCGATATCGCCAGCGAGTTCCGCTATCGCGAACCTCCGATCACGGATCGAACACTGGCGCTTTTCGTCAGCCAGTCGGGCGAAACCGCCGACACGCTGGCCGCGTTGCGGTATTGTGAGGGCAAGGCAGACAAGATCGTTTCGGTCGTCAACGTGCCCGAAAGCTCGATTGCACGCGAAAGCGATATCGCCTTGCCGATCCATGCCGGTGTCGAAATCGGAGTGGCGTCGACAAAAGCCTTCACCTGCCAGTTGAGCGTGCTGCTGATGCTGGCGCTCAAGGCCGCAGCAGACCGGGGCACGATGACGGATGAGGACATCGCCGATCATGCCGCCGCGCTGCGCGGGTTGCCGACCGTATTGAACGCCGCACTCGATCAGAACCGGGCAATCCGCAAAGCCGCCCAACGCCTGTCCGAGGCACGCGACGTCCTGTTTCTGGGCCGTGGCCTGATGTATCCGCTGGCAATGGAAGGCGCGCTGAAGCTGAAGGAAATCAGCTATATCCACGCCGAAGGTTATGCGTCAGGAGAGTTGAAACACGGCCCCATCGCCCTGATCGACAAGCATATGCCCGTGGTTGTCATGGCACCCCGTGACACCGTGTTCGACAAGACCGTATCGAATATGCAGGAAGTGATGGCGCGCAAGGGCAAGGTGATCCTGGTCTCTGATGATGACGGCATTGACGAGGCCGGCGACGGCGTCTGGAGCACCATCCGCATGCCGCATGTTCACACCAGTCTTGCACCGATCCTGTATTCGGTTCCCGCGCAATTGCTGGCCTATCACACGGCGGTTGCCAAGGGCACCGATGTGGATCAGCCGCGCAATCTGGCAAAGTCGGTCACGGTGGAGTGAATTATGGCCAAGCAGTTCCCACAGCTTGAGGAAGCGCATCAAAAATTCATCGAAGATCAGCACATGTTCTTCGTCGGCACCGCTGGCGCCGAAGGTCGTGTCAATATTTCCCCCAAGGGAATGGACTCGCTGCGGGTACTGGGGCCGAACCGCATCGTCTGGATGAACCTGACCGGCAGTGGCAATGAAACGGCGGGGCATCTTTTGCAGGTCAACAGGATGACGCTGATGTGGTGTTCTTTCACCACACGTCCGATGATCCTGCGCACCTATGGCACGGCACGTTGCCTGCATGTCGGGGATGATGGATGGGACGACCTTGCCGGCCTATTCCCAAATCACCGAAGCGCACGGCAGATCTATGACCAGTCGATAGACATGGTACAGACCTCTTGCGGCTATGCCGTACCATTCATGGAATTCCAATCCGACCGCGATACGATGCAGAAATGGGTGGATGGAAAATCAGACGAGGACATCCGCTCGTATTGGGTGGAAAGGAACAGCCATACGATTGATGGAAAGCCAACCGGCGTACCGACGTGAGCCCGATGCTGAGTGGATATCTCGATCAGATCAAAGCGCATGGCGACCCCGAGCGGGCAACCCAGATGGCCAGTTACCACAAGGCGGATCGCATCTATCTGGGCGTCGCGAACCCGGTTCTCAACGACCTGACCAAGGCGTGGCGGAAAGAACTGGACGTACCGGCGCGGGTCGCATTGGCGGACGGGCTGTGGCAAAGCAACATCCACGAAGGGCGACTTGCCGCATCCAAACTTTTGACTCAGGCACGCATCCGACCGGATGCGGCGGTTTGGAATTTGCTTCAAAGCTGGCTGCCGGATTTCGATGCCTGGGCCGTTGCGGACCACGCGTGCATGGCGATGCAAAAACGGCTTTCAGCAGATCCCGAACGGTTGGACGAGGTCGAGCTGTGGACCCGGTCCGATCACATGTGGACCCGGCGCGCCGCCTTGGTCGCAACCCTGCCCTGGACCAAACAGAACCACCCCAAGCCTGACGATCTGCACCGCCGTGATCGCATCCTTGGCTGGGCTGCGGGATATGTTTCGGACCGCGACTGGTTCATCCAGAAATCCATCGCCTGGTGGCTGCGCGAACTGTCCAAACATGACCCGGAACGCGTGATCGCCTTTCTGAAACAGCACGGTGATGCCATGAAGCCGTTTGCCCGCCGCGAAGCAGGCAAATACCTGAAAAATCAGTTCACATAGACCTCAAGCTCGACAAGTTCGTCGAAGGGCACCAGCAGGGCCCTCATGGCGTCCAGCGACAAGCGGCTGCCGCTGCTGTCCGGACCGGAAACCGGGACCAACGTGATATAGGCCTGCGCCCCGGTCCGTGGCACGACGACACGCGCCGTAACTTCGCTGTCTACCAGCGGTGTCTGCATCCAGCGCCCCGGAGTGGTCGGATCCCCAAGCCCGGCGATGGTGGTTTTCGCGCCAACCCAGTTCGGGCGCGCGGAAACCGGTTCAGGTTGCAACACCTCTTCGGCAACTGCTGTGCCCGTTTCCGTGTCAGGCACCGTCTGGGCGGGCGCGTCGCCCCCGCCGAACACTCGGTCAGTCGTTGACTGCACGGCGTCGCATCCGGCCGTCATTACACATGTCAAAACAAGTATTTTCTTCATGCCGGAAACCTACAACCCTGCGCCCACCTGTTCCAGCGCAAAGCGCAGTTCGCCCTTGTCGCGGCCATGTTCCAGCTTTACCTATATGGCATGACAGCTCCGCTAATCGACCCGTTTGCCCGCGCCATCACGTATCTCCGCGTCTCCGTCACGGATCGCTGCGACTTCCGCTGCGTGTATTGCATGTCCGAGAACATGACCTTTCTGCCCAAGAAAGACCTGCTGACATTGGAGGAACTGGACCGGATGTGTTCGACCTTCGTCAGAATGGGGGTCGAAAAGCTGCGCATTACGGGTGGTGAGCCTTTGGTGCGTCGCAACATCATGACGTTCTTCAATTCGATGACACGTCATCTGGACAGCGGTGCATTGAAGGAGTTGACGCTGACAACCAACGGTTCGCAACTGCACCGATTTTCCGAAGACCTTTATGCGGCCGGTGTGCGTCGGGTGAATGTCTCGCTGGACACTCTGGATGATGACAAGTTTGCCAAGGTGACGCGCTGGGGTCGCCTGAAACAGGTTTTGAACGGAATCGACGCCGCGCAAAAAGCTGGCCTGCGGATCAAGATAAATGCCGTTGCCCTGAAAGGGTTCAACGAGCCCGAACTTCCCAAAATCACGGAATGGTGCGCCCAGCGGGATATGGATCTGACCTGGATCGAAGTCATGCCCATGGGCGATATAGGAAACGAAGACCGCCTGGATCAGTACTGGTCGCTCAAGGACGTGCGGAAAGAATACGAAAACCGCTATTCGGTCACCGATCTGGCCGAACGCAGCGGTGGCCCGGCCCGTTACGTGCGGCTCGAGGAAACCGGCCAGAAAATCGGTTTCATAACGCCACTGTCGCACAATTTCTGTGAAAGCTGCAACAGGGTCCGCCTAACCTGCACGGGCGAACTTTACATGTGCCTGGGTCAGGAAGACATGGCCGACCTGCGCGGCGCCCTGCGCGATCATACCGACACCGAACAGCCACTTGAAGACGCGATCCGATCTGCGATCAATCTCAAGCCCAAAGGGCATGACTTCGACTATTCCCGCCAAGCCGTCGATGGCCGGATGAGCCGTCACATGAGCCATACAGGCGGCTGATATGCCGGATCACGACGGCCGCCCCACGGCGTTGTACCATGTGTACCGCGCCCTCACGTCTCTGGCCGCGCCCCTGATATGGCGGGTCGTTCGGAACAAGCTGCGGGAAGCAAACGTACCCGACAAGCGTCAACAAGAACGCCTTGGCCATGCCAGCCTGCCCAGACCGAATGGGCGTTTGGTCTGGTTCCACGCCGCCAGCGTCGGCGAAAGCCTTTCGGTTCTCAGCCTGATCAGACGGCTGGCAGATCGCCTGCCTGAGGCCGAGTTTCTGATCACCTCGGGCACCCCGACCTCAGCGGCTCTGATCGAAAAACGCCTGCCGTCCCGCACACGGCATCAATTCCCGCCGCTGGACACGGCAGGCCCGGTCCGGCGCTTTCTGAACCATTGGCAACCAGAGGGCGGAGTTTTCGTCGAAAGTGAAATATGGCCGCGTTTGATCGTCGAAAGCGCCAGACGCGGCGTTCCGCTGGCCCTTCTGAATGCACGACTGTCGGACAAGTCCGTTGCCGGTTGGAAAAAACGCCCCAGAACAGCGCGGTTCGTATTGAGCAAGTTCAACCTGTTCCTGACACAAAACGGCAAAACCGCAGCCAACCTGATAGCCATGGGTGCCCCTGTCGGCCGCGTCCGGCCCGGCACCAATCTCAAGGCCATGTCAGACCCTCTTCCCATAGACCACGGCACGCTGGACGACATTGGTTCTCAGATTTCTGGCAGACCTGTGTGGATCGCCAGTTCAACCCATGCCGGTGAAGAGGAAATCGTTCTGGCCGCGCATAAATCACTTCTGGAACGCTGGCCCGATCTGCTGCTGTTGCTGATCCCCCGCCACCCAGAGCGCCGCGGCGATATCGCAAAACTACTGGACGCCTCCGATCTCAACGCCGCGTTCCGATCAGAAAGTTCCCTGATCAAAACCGAAACCCAAGTATATGTCGCCGACACATTGGGCGAGACCGGCACATGGTACGCTCTGTCTCCCATCGTGTTCCTGGGCGGCTCCCTTAAAAATATCGGCGGCCACAACCCTTTCGAACCCGCCCAGGCCGGAGCCGCCGTGATAACCGGTCCCGGATACTTCAATTTTGCTGAAACATTCGCGCCGTTGATCAAAACCGGTGGCGCCATCGAGGTTCAAACCGAAACAGATCTCTCTGCGGCGGTCGACCATTGGCTTTCAGACGACCAAGCCCTGACCCGGGCCCGCAGCGCCGCCCAATCCTGCGTCAAGACGCAAAGCAACGCACTGGATTCCGTCGTGGAAACGCTGTGCCGTTCGCTCGACCTGACGTAAGTAGGCGGGATCCTTCTTCATCTGGCCAAAAATATCCCGGGGGTGTGGGGGCAGAGCCCCCACCCGCCCCATCAGGCCGCCGGCATCCGCTGCTCGACGATCTCTGCCCACCAGCTGCACCCGGCGGGAATCGCCTCATCGTTGAAGTTGTATTCCGGGTGGTGAACCATGGCCGTATCGCCGTTACCCACTAGAATATAGGCGCCTGGGCGCTCCTCCAGCATAAAGGCAAAATCCTCGCCGCCCATGACCAAAGGCGCATCATCACAATCACCAGATACCGACCGGGCAACAGCTGCTGCAAACTCTGTCTGCTCTTCACTGTTCACCATCACCGGATACCCGCGGATATAGGTCACATCGGCGGTGCCTCCGAACGTTGCCGCCACACCATTGCAGATCTCATTGATCCGCTTTTCGGCCAGATCCCGCATATCCTTGCTCATGGTGCGCACGGTACCCTTGATCTGAACAGTCTGCGGGATCACGTTGAACGCTTTCGACGAGGTCTCGAACGACGTCACCGACACCACGACCTGATCGATAGGGTCGGCATTGCGCGAGGAAATCGTCTGAAGCGCCAACACCGCCTGCGCGGCCAGTACCGTGGTATCTACTGTTTCATGCGGCTTGGCCGCATGACCACCTCGCCCTTCAAAAGTGATGTCGAACTGATCGGTTGCGGCAAAGAAGGAACCGGGACGGATGGCGAACTTGCCCACAGGTTGTCCCGGCCAGTTGTGCATGCCGTAGACTTCCTGAATATTCCAGCGGTCCATCATGCCATCTTCACACATTTCACGACCACCACCGCCGCCCTCTTCGGCAGGCTGGAAGATCACAACGACCGTGCCATCGAAGTTTCGGGTTTCCGACAGGTATTTCGCAGCACCCAAAAGCATCGCCGTGTGGCCATCATGGCCGCAGGCATGCATCGCGCCCGGTGTTTTCGAGGCATAGTCCAATCCCGTCGCCTCATGAATTGGCAACGCGTCCATATCCGCCCGCAGACCGATCACCTTGCCGCTGCTGTCCGATTTGCCCTTGATCACGCCAACAACGCCGGTGCGCCCGATGCCGGTGACGACCTCATCGCAACCGAACTCCTGCAATTTCTCGGCCACCATTGCGCTGGTGCGGTGCGTTTCGAACAGGATTTCCGGGTTTTCGTGCAGATCCCGTCGCCAGGCGGTGATCTCATCCTGCAACTCGGCAAAGCGGTTTTTGACTGGCATGTCTTCTCTCTCCTAATTCAGTTCAAGCCGCCGGCATTCGGCGCTCGACCATTTCTGCAAACCACGAGCATCCGATCGGGATGATCTCGTCGTTGAAGTTGTATTCAGGGTGGTGCAACCCTGCGCTGTCACCGTTGCCCAGAACGATGAAGGCTCCGGGCCGTTCCTCCAGCATGAACGAGAAATCCTCGCCCCCCATGACCATCGGTGCCTCGATGCAGCTGCCCCCGACCGAGACCGCGGCTTCTGCCGCATATCCCGTTTGAGTTTCGGCGTTGATCGTCACCGGAACGCCACGCGTGTAATTGACGTTCACGGAACCACCGAATGTTGCTGCAATCCCTTCGGCGACCTCTTTGAGGCGCTGTTCGATCAGATCACGCATCTGGTTGGAATGGGTCCGGACCGTGCCGCGTATCCGCGCCGATTGCGGGATCACGTTGAACGCTGTCGAAGACGTCTCAACGGACGTCACCGACAGCACGGCTTGCAGGATCGGATCCGCATTGCGCGACACGATCGTCTGAAATGCCACGATCATTTGCGACAGCATCACCGTCGTATCGACCGTCTCATGGGGTTTCGCAGCGTGACCTCCGCGCCCTTCAAGATGGATGTCAAATTCGTCCGCCGCAGCCAGCAATGGGCCCGAACGGATCGCGAACTGCCCGGTGGGCAGGCCCGGTACGTTGTGCATCGCATAGACTTCCTGAATGCTGAACCGGTCCATCAGACCGTCCTTGCACATGGCCTCGGCACCATTCCCGCCCTCTTCGGCGGGCTGAAAGATCACGATTGCAGTGCCATCGAAATTGCGCGTCTCAGAGAGGTACTTTGCCGCCCCCAAAACCATGGCGGTATGCCCGTCATGCCCGCAGGCATGCATCGCGCCTGACGTCTTCGAGGCATAGTCCAGCCCGGTCTGTTCCTGCATCGGCAGCGCATCCATGTCGGCGCGCAGGCCAATCACCCGACCCTGCGTGTCGCTCTTTCCCCGAATGACCCCGACCACGCCGGTGCGACCGATGCCTGTAACGACCTCATCACAGCCGAATTCCTTCAGCTTTTCCGCCACCAGCGCGCTGGTGCGGTGCGTGTCGTACAGAATTTCCGGATGTTGGTGAATGTCACGCCGCCAGCCTGTGATCTCTTCGTGCATCTCTGCGAGGCGGTTTTTGATCGGCATGTCACTCTCCCTCAAATTATGCCACGGGCAATCGTCGTTCCACGATCTCGGCAAACCAACTGCAACCGGCGGGAATCGCATTGTCGTCAAAATTGTATTCCGGGTGATGGCACATCGCCGTGTCCCCGTTCCCGATAAAGATGTAAGCTCCGGGCCGTTCTTCAAGCATATAGGCGAAATCTTCCGACGGCATGATCGGATCAGTGCTGTCATTGACCTTGCCCGCCACGGCCTCGGCCGCCACGGCAGCGTATGCCGTTTCGGCCTCGGAATTCACAGTCACAGGATAGCCGGGCGTCCAGACGACATCCGCCTTTGCGCCAAAGGCCGAGGCCGTATCCTCGGCGATCCTGCGCACGCGCTCTTCCGCAATGGCGCGGTATTCGGGGTCGAGCGTCCGGACAGTCCCCTGCAAGCGGACGGTATGAGCGATCACGTTCGACGCGACACTGTCCGTTTCAAACGTACCCACGGTCAGCACCACGCGTTTGATCGGATCGACGGTGCGCGCTACGACGGATTGCAACGACACGACGATATGCGAGGCCACCAGCGTAGTATCTACCGCATCATGCGGTGCGGCGGCGTGTCCGCCCTTGCCGGTGATCGTGATTTCGAATTCATCAGATGAGGCCAGCAAGGCGCCGGGTCGGATCGCGAATTCGCCCACCGGCAACCCCGGCATATTGTGCATGCCATAGACCTCATCAATGCCCCAGCGATCCATCAGGCCGTCCTGACACATGGCCAGACCGCCTGCACCACCTTCTTCGGCGGGCTGAAAAATCAGAACAACGGTGCCATCGAAGTTTCGGGTTTCAGCCAGGTACTGGGCGGCCCCAAGCAGCATCGAGGTATGCCCGTCATGCCCGCAGGCGTGCATCTTTCCCGATACGGTCGAGGCATAATCCAACCCCGTCGCTTCTTCGATCGGCAATGCGTCCATGTCAGCACGCAACCCGATCACGCGCCCGGTCGTATCCTGCCGCCCCCGGATCACGGCCACGACACCCGTCCGGCCAATTCCCGGCGTGATCTCATCCACACCAAATTCCCTGAGACGCTCGACAACGAAAGCAGCGGTTTCGTGCACGTCATACATCAATTCAGGATGTGCGTGCAGGTGGCGGCGCCACTTGGTAATATCGCCATGCATCTCTGCAAGTCTGTTTTTGACAGGCATCTCAAGACCCTCCCCTGAACAATTGATGCTGTGTTGAATGCTACTCTGCGCCGAGCTTTTCAACCAGTCGTTGCATAAACTTGTGCCCCGCATCGAACTGCGCGATTGATATGAACTCGTTCGGCTGATGCGCCTGCGCGATATCGCCGGGACCGCAGATCACGGCTGAATACCCGGCCTCCTGAAACTGCCCCGCCTCGGTCCCGTAGCTGACGACGTGGCTTGCGTTGTCCCCGGTCAGGGCGCGCACCAAAGCTTCGGCTTCTCCGTCCTGTTCAGGCACCAGCCCCGGGATCGCGAAATGTTCAGACAGTTCGATGCGGGCATCGGGGTGAACGGCCTGCATCCGTGCTTCGACCTGGCGAACCTGTTCGATATAGACCTCGCGCCATTCAGCCTGCGTTTCGTCCGGCACCGTGCGGAAATCCATCATGAACTTGCAGTCTTTGGCAGTGATGTTGTGGGCTGTCCCGCCTTCAATCATGCCGACATGACAGGTGGTCCACGGCGGGTCAAAAACAGCCGCGATTTCGCTCGGCTCAGCGGCCATGCTCTCGGCGTTTCTGTGATTTGCCCAATCGATCAAAGGCGCCGCCGCCATGATGGCGTTCACGCCAGTATGCATGATCGAGCTGTGCACTTCGAACCCGACGATATGTGTATCGATGCCGAACCCGCCCTTATGCCCCGTCACCGCCTGCATCATCGACGGCTCACCCACTATCACTGCCGATCCCTTGGGCAGAACCTGTTGCATTGCTTCAATCATGGGCGGCGCACCGGTGCATCCGACCTCTTCATCAAAGCTGAGCGCCAGCTGAAGCGGCCGGCTGATATTGGCGTATTGTGCTTCGACCAGGGCCCAGATGGCCAGGGCGTCAAACCCCTTCATGTCGCAGGTGCCGCGACCGAAGTACTTGCCGTCTTTCTCGGTCACCGTGAAAGGATCAGTGTCCCACGGCTGACCGTCCACCGGCACGACATCCGTGTGACCGGACAGAACCACCGCGCCTTCTTCCATTGGACCAACATGCGCAAAGATCGCGGCCTTGTGCGGTTGGTCCGGATCTGGCCAGCGGTGGCTTTCGATTCCGTGGCCCTGCAAGTAGTCCTGAACCCAATCCACCAGCGGCAGATTGGTATCACGGCTTACGGTCGGAAATGAGATCAGCTGTGTCATGATCTCAAGCGGGGTCAGGCGTTTCGCCATTGGGGTCAATACCCGCTGTCGGTGGTCAGGATGAAGTGCCCTGCCTCAACCTCTTGATATTGCGAAGGTTCCGGCGTGTAGTTGGTGGGGTGAATAGGAGAAGGGATCGGTTTGAAATTCAGATCCTTTTCCGATTTCCGCTTGTTCGGGTCCGCGATCGGAACCGCCTTCATCAGCGCCTGTGTATAGGGATGCTGCGGGTTCTCGAACACCCGCGCCCGGGGCCCAAGTTCGACAATGCGCCCCAGATACATGACCCCGACATAGTGGCTGACCCGTTCGACAACGGCCATGTCGTGGCTGATGAACAGGTATGACAGGCCCAGCTCGGACTGCAATTCCATCATCAGGTTCAGAACCTGCGCCTGAACCGACACGTCAAGGGCCGAGACCGCCTCATCCGCAATGATCAGCTTGGGGTTCAGGGCCAAAGCGCGGGCAATTGCAATCCGCTGACGCTGACCGCCGGACATTTCATGCGGGAAGCGACGCATGAAGCTGCGCGGCAATTGCACCTTGTCGAACAATTGTGCCACGCGGTCCTGAAGTTCGGATCCCGACGCCACATCATAATTGCGCATCGGCTCGGCCACTTGGTCGACCAGCTGCATCTGCGGGTTCAGCGAGGCGAACGGATCCTGGAAAATCATCTGCATGTCCAGCCGCGCCTTGCGCAAACCAGACGGATCAAGCTTCATGATATCGACACCGTCCAGATCAATCTCGCCCGCCAACGGCTCAACCAGCCGCAGGATCGAGCGCCCTGCCGAAGACTTGCCGCACCCGGATTCCCCTACAAGACTGAGCGTTTGCCCTTTGTTCAGAGTGAACGAGACATCCTCGACCGCATGAACGTTCGAAATCGTGCGCCGCAAAAGCCCGCCTTTGACCGGGAACCGTGTCGTCAGGTTCTTGACGGTCAGCAGAACCTCTTCCGTACCCGGAATTGGCGCAATATTCTGCCCTTCGACCCCCAGCAGCTTCATCGGCTCTGGCGCAGATTTACCCTGCATCTCGCCCAGTTTCGGCACGGCGGCCAGCAACGCCTTGGTATAGTCGTGCTGCGGGTTTTCAAAGATTTCCTTGACCGTGCCTTCTTCGACCTTGTTGCCGCGGAACATCACCACCACGCGGTCAGCCATCTGGGCAACCACGGCCATGTCGTGGGTGATGAACATCACCGCAGTTCCGGTTTCCCGCTTGAGGCGGTCCATCAAGGCCAGGATCTCGGCCTGAATTGTCACGTCCAGCGCCGTGGTGGGTTCGTCGGCAATCAACAGGCGCGGCTCACAGGCCATCGCCATCGCAATGACAACACGTTGGCGCATCCCGCCCGACAACTCGTGAGGATATTGTTTCAGACGGCGCTCGGGCTCTGGGATACGAACCTGACGCAGTAATTCCAGCGCCCGTTCCTCGGCCTGCGCTTT
The DNA here is from genome assembly GCF_013110635.1 of Ruegeria sp. HKCCD6604. Taxonomy (NCBI): domain Bacteria; kingdom Pseudomonadati; phylum Pseudomonadota; class Alphaproteobacteria; order Rhodobacterales; family Roseobacteraceae; genus Ruegeria; species Ruegeria sp. HKCCD6604. The sequence continues at coordinate 1,032,399 of NZ_WVQW01000001.1, forward strand.
CGTCATGTCCTTGTGGATGCGCAGACCTTCGGTCAACTGGCGGCCCACGGTGAAAACGGGGTTCAGCGCGGTCATCGGCTCTTGAAAGATCATCCCGATCTCGTTGCCGCGAATCTGCTTCATCAGATCCTGATCGGCCTTGGCCAGGTCCATTTCTTCGCCATCACGACGATCAAACAGCAATTCACCGCCCGCGATTTCGCCGCCACCGAACTCGACCAGACGCATCAAGGACAAAGATGAAACCGACTTCCCCGAGCCCGATTCGCCAACGATACAAACGGTTTCGCCTGGTTTGACCTCGAACGAGACGTCCTCAACACCAACAACGGGACCGTCCTTTGTCTGAAACTCCACCCGCAGTTTTTTGATTTGAGCAATAGGCTGATCCAGCACGTGCGCGCTCCCTTGACGAGGTTATTCTTGTTCTGAATGCCGAACGCTACGGCGGGCCGCCGGGAAAAGTCAAACCCATTACACATTTTCGCGACGGCACCACTTGCATTTTTCTCAAGTTCTGTTTCGATACCCAACGTAACCGCCTTGGGGAGGCAGCGCCGATTTATGTCGTTAGCGCTATTATCTTTATTGATCAAAAACTTACCCCGAAGCGGCAACGCCAAACCCGCAGGCCTTGCGGAGATAATCGAGACACGAACGTGTCCAATTCGGGAGTGACTTATGAAAATCAAAACCCTTTTGCTAGGTGCGATCGCAAGCACGGCAATGGCCCCGATGGCCTTTGCCGAGCGCGGTTCGGACGGCAATGTCAGCATCATCTATTGGCAGGCCCCGTCGATCCTGAACCCGTTCCTGTCCGGCGGCACGAAAGACGTGGAATCAGCCTCGCTGGTGATCGAGCCGCTTGCCCGCTACGACCAGGACGGCAACATGGTGCCATATCTGGCGTCTGAAATCCCGACCGTGGAAAATGGCGGTGTCAGCGAAGACCTGACGTCGATCACATGGAAAATTGCACCGGGAATCACATGGTCTGACGGCTCTCCGTTCACCGCTGCTGACGTGAAGTTCACCGCCGATTACTGTATGCACCCGGAAGGTGGCTGCGCGCAGGTGACCAAGTTCGAAGGCGTCACCTCGGTCGAAGCTGTTGATGACCTGACCGTCAAGGTCACTTTCGACGCACCGACCCCCTTCCCCTATGGCCCGTTCGTCGGCGGTGAAAGCCCGATCCTTCAAAAGGCCCAGTTCGAAAACTGCATGGGCGCCAAAGCCCCGGAATGCACCGAACAGAACTTCAACCCGATCGGCACCGGCCCCTTTGTCGTCACCGAGTTCAAACCGAACGACGTGATTACCTTCAAGGCCAACGACAACTATCGTGATCCGGCAAAACCTGCCTTCGCGACCGTGACCTTCAAAGGCGGCGGTGACGCGACGGCTGCAGGTCGTGCCGTCATGGAAACCGGTGAATTTGACTATGCCTGGAACCTGCAACTGGCTCCGGAAGTGATCGCACAGATGCAGGAAGGTGGCAAAGGTACGCCGGTTGCAGGCTTCGGCCCGCTGGTCGAGCGAATCATGCTGAACCAGACCAACCCGTCGCCCGAGCTGCCGGAAGGCGAGCGTTCGACGGCCAAGCATCCGCACCCGTTCCTGAAGGATCCGGCCGTTTACAAAGCCATGTCGATGGCCATCGACCGTCCGCTGCTGGTGGAAATCGGCTATGGTCAGGCTGGTAAAGTGACCTGCAACTGGGTTCCGGCCCCTGCCGCATTCAACTCGACCTCGATGACCTGCGACACGCAGGATATCGAAGGCGCCAAGAAACTGCTGGATGATGCCGGCATCGTCGACACCGATGGCGACGGCGTCCGCGAGAAGGACGGCGTTCCGCTGAAGATCGTCTATCAGACCTCGACCAACGCTGTCCGTCAGGACTTCCAGGCGCTGATCAAGGAATGGTGGAGCCAGATCGGCATTGAAACCGAATTGCGCAACATCAACGCATCGGTCTTCTTCGGTGGTGACCCGGGCTCGCCCGACACGTTCCAGAAGTTCTATGCCGACGTTGAAATGTACGCCAACACCTTCAACGGCACCGACCCGCAGTCCTATCTGGGCAACGGTCTGTGCGACAAGGCACCGCGTCCCGAGACGCAGTGGCAGGGCGAAAACATCAGCCGCTTCTGCAACGAAGAGTTCGACAAGCTGCACGCTCAATTGGCCGAAACCGCTGGTCTGGAAGCGCGTGCGGAAATCGCCAAGCAGCTGAATGACATCATGGTTCAGAATGGTGGCATGATCCCGCTGGTTCACCGTGGTCGCCTGTCGGCACATGCAAACACCCTGGGTGGCGTTGTCCTGAACGTTTGGGACAGCGAGCTGTGGAACATTGCGGACTGGTACCGCAAGACCGGTTCCTAAGCACTGACCTTGCAAAACCGCGCCCCGATCGTTATCGGGGCGCGGTCATTTGCATCCCACCCCAACAAGAAGACGCATATAAAGGCGCCTCTTAATGCTTAATTTCACAATCAGACGACTGGTGCTGGCCGTTCCAACGCTGCTCTTCATCAGCCTCGTCATCTTCCTGCTCCTCGAACTCGCACCCGGCGATCCGATGGCGCAGGTTCCGCTCACCGTTCCCCCCGAAGTCAAGGAAAAGATGCGCGAGGCGCTCGGCCTTGGCCAGCCGATGCATATCCGGTTCTGGAAATGGATCGTGCAATTCTTCTGGATCGAACCGCAGGTTCTGATCGACCACATCTTCGGCACCAGTTTTTCCGCAGGCGACCTGCGCGTGATATCCTGGCAGACCCGCTCGCCCGTCATGGACATCGTCGTTCAGCGTATCCCGCAGACCCTGTGGGTTGTCGGCACCGCCTATGTGGTCGCCATTCTGATCGCCCTGCCCATCGGCATCTATTCGGCCTATCGCCAGTATTCCTGGTTCGACCAGATGGGCACCTTCGTGTCGATGGTCGGCTTCTCGGTCCCTCCGTTTTTCTCGGGCGTTCTGGTGATCGTGATCTTTTCAGTCCAATTGGGCTGGTTCCCGTCGATCTATGACACTACGCATGTGGTCAACAGCTGGGACAGCTTCGTCGTGCAGCTGAAACAGATGATCATGCCGGTCATGGTGCTGGCGTTGCAGATCACGGCACAGCTCAGCCGTTTCATGCGCGCCTCGATGCTGGACAATCTCAACCAGGATTACGTCCGCACCGCGCGCGCCAAGGGGCTCAGCGAATACACCGTGGTCATGGTCCACGTTCTGCGGAACTCGATGATCCCCGTGGTCACGGTCATTGCACTGGGCATTCCGGCCATCTTCGGCGGCGCCATCATCACCGAGCAGGTTTTCAAGGTGAATGGTATCGGCCAGTTGCTGATTGGCGCCATTCAGGCCAACGACCTGCCGATGGTACAAACCCTGACCTTCATCTTTGCCGTGCTGATCGTGCTGTTCAACCTGATCGCCGACGTCCTGTATGGCATTCTGGACCCGAGGATTCGCTATGACTGATCACGACAAGTCAGACACGCTGATCCCCGACGAAGGTCTGGCCCCGGCATCCACCGCGCTGCCAACTGCTGATGTGATGGAGGAACTCACGACCCCGCCGCGCAGCCAATGGCGCGACGTCTGGGATCAGTTCAAGACGCACAAGGGCGCCATGGTGGGTGCGGTGCTGTTCATCCTGATCGTGGCGGGGGTCTATCTGGGCCCCTATCTCTGGAGCATTGATCCAACGCAGATCGATATCCGGGCCCGCAATCAGGGGCCAAGCTGGGCGCATCCCTTCGGCACCGACCAGTTGGGCCGGGATATTCTGGCGCGCATGATGTCGGGCGGTCAAACCTCGGTATCGGTGGGCATCACCGCGATGCTGCTGGCACTGTTCCTGGGATCCTTCATCGGTGTTCTGGCCGGGTTCTTCAAACGGCTGGATGGTCCGCTTATGCGTCTGACAGACCTGTTTCTGGCCCTGCCCCTGCTGCCCTTGCTGCTGGTCATGATGCTGCTGTTCCGTGAACCCCTGTCGGCCGCGTTCGGGTTGGAGCGCGGGATCTTCATCCTGATCGTCTGCGCCATCGGTATCACCTCGTGGATGCCTACGGCGCGGATCGTACGGGGTGACGTGCTGGCCATCAAAGAGCGTGAATTCGTTCTGGCGGCCCGGTCCATCGGCACCAGCAACACTCAGATCATCACGCGGCATATCCTGCCGAACGTGTTGTCTCCGATCATGGTATCGGCGACGCTGGGGATTGCGACGGCGATCATTACCGAAAGCGCGCTTTCCTTCCTGGGTCTGGGCTTTCCGCCCGACTTCCCGACATGGGGCCGCCTGCTGTTCGACGGAGTCGATTATCTACAGCAATACCCCGAGCGTGTATTCTGGCCTGGTCTGGCAATCTCGCTGACTGTCCTGAGCGTCAACTATCTGGGTGACGGTCTGCGCGATGCGCTGGATCCCCGCATTCGCGGACGCTGAAACAAGTTCAGTCGGCGCGCCTCAGCGCGCCGGCCGACAGCACGATCAGAACGGCCAATGGCAACAGCACAGCGAAGGCCAGACGCAGGCCGAACACTTCCGCCAAAAAGCCGATCAACGGCGGACCGATCAACAGCCCCCCATACCCCAATGTCGCAACACTTGCGATGGCTTGCCCCGGCGGCACACTTGGATCGCTGGCCGCCCGGCTGAATGCCAGCGGCATGATCACGGCATAACCTATTCCCATCAATGCAAAGCCGGCCAGCACGGGCAAGATCGTTACTGTTGAAACCACCGTGAAAACGCCCAAAGCCGCGCAAATACCGCCGAACCGGGCGGAAACGACCGGACCGAACCGGGTGATGACAAGCGCGCCTGCAAGTCGAAACGCCACCATGGTCACTGAAAATACCGCATAGCCCAAGGCAGCGACGCTTTCGGACGCCCCTGTGATGTCACGCAGATATATCGCGCTCCAGTCCGCGACGGCCCCTTCGCCCAATGCCCCGCACAAGGCGGCTATGCCAACCAGTATCAACGCACCGGAAGGCAAGGCGAAAACCGTACTCTGAGGCCCTTGGGATTGGCGCGAAGTCCAGCTTACCCAGGATGACGCAAGCGCAAGGCCAACAACCACGCCACCCGCCAACAGGAAGTGCACAAGAACCGTCAGCCCCATCTGAACCGCGGCATAACCGCTGAGCGCGCCAAGACCGGCCCCAAGGCTCCACATTGCGTGGAACGAGGACATAACGGGTTTGTCATATGCCTGCTCTACCTCGGCGGCCCATGCATTCATCGCAACATCCATCGACCCGTGAAAGGCGCCAAAGACAAACAGAAACACTGCCAGCCCCCAAAGCCCATCGGCCATGGCAAGCAGGATCAGCGACCCGGTGTACAGAACCGCAATGATCCGGGTGATTGCAACAGCGCCGAAACGATCCGTAAGTCGCCCGGTTATCGGGAACGAGCAGACAGCCCCCGCAGCCATGAACAACAGGCCATATCCAAGCGCCTCATGGGACAGTTCCAAGCGGTCACGTATGGCGGGAATGCGCGACGCCCAGATTCCGAACAGGGCACCATTCAGAATGAACATGGCGGCGACAGCGCGCCATGCTGCAACTATGCTTATCATCCCAAGTCCTCGCTCTGCTTGCCCAATGCCCCTGTTCTACAGGTCAGACGAACACTGGCAATTGCTGCTCAACCGAGCCGTTTGCGAATGCGTCGCACCGAGTACCACACCCCGGCGACAACCGGGATCGTAACCGCTGCCGTCAGCATGCCCTTGCTGATGCCAGAGGCCGTCAGCGGATACAAAAGATAGCTGACCAGCGAAACCGCGTAATAGCTGATGGCAACCACGGAAAGCCCCTCGACCGTATGTTGCAAGCGCAGTGCCAGATCAGCGCGACGGTCCATGCTTTCCAGCAACGCCTGGTTTTGCGCGCTGCGTTCCACATCCACTCTTGTCCGCAGCAACTCACCCGCGCGGATCGCCCGATCCGACAAGGCCTGAAGCCGGCGTTCCGTGGATTTCACGGTGCGAATTGCAGGGTCATATCGGCGCATCATGAAGTCAGCGAAATTCTGACCACCCTCGAAACGTTCTTCTCGCAACACTTCGATCCGCTGGTTGACGATGGCCTCATACGCCCCCGTAGCTCCGAAACGGAAAGAACACCGGGCCGACAATGTCTCGAGCTCGATCGACGTTGCCAGCAAATCCTGTAACAGCGCGTCAGGCTGCGTCGAGTTGCCGGTCATCTGCCCCATCAATCGGGTGAGTTGCCCGTCCAGCTCTCCGATACGCGGCATCAGCTGCTTGACGCGCGCGAAACCCAGCATCGACATCGCCTTGTATGTTTCAATTTCGCAAAGACGCTGAATAATCCGTCCCGTCCGGCGCCGTCCGGTGCCCTCGGCCACGAACAAGGCAAAGCGCATGTGACCTGCCGGATCGATCCGAAAATCACTGGCACAAACCGCTGCATCGTCCAACACCCTGGACACGGCCAGGCTTTCCGGCTCGAACCAATCCAGCAGTTTCGACTTTACCAAGTCGTCACTGTCGCGTTCAACGACGCGCATCAATACTGACGTAACCCTTTGGCCAGGACTGGCCATCAACCAATCGGGCGGAAAGACCTCAAAGTCAGCCGGATCAAAGGCGCGATCACTCACATTCTGCGCGATCGCCGTGTAGGTCACGAATTCGGTATGCTGCTCCCACTTCAACCAATGGCGGCCAATCTGACCCGCGTAATGCGTGGCGTCCGGCCGAGGGTGCTGCGCACCGTGGCGATCCAGCAGGTCGATCAAATGAGCCAAATCCTCACGTCGATCGCGCGCCACAGCGGCCTCGGGCTTTTTGATCGCAAGAAAGACCACCGTACAGGGCATTGACGCGACCGGGAACGGTCGCGCATGCAGTTCATTTGCCAGCGCATAGCGAAGGGGATGGTCGTCTATCGGTGTCATGTATGGCTCCGCCTCGTCACGCGCACTATACGGTACATAATTGATACATCAATTCTCTTTTTATTTCATATACTTACAGGGATACAACGGTATACAACCCTGCTATCTCATTGATTTGGCTGCCACAGCTCGATGGGGTTGCCTTCGGGATCATGGATGCGGGCAAATTTTCCAACTTCGCTGTCCCAGTCAGGATTGGTTTCCACCGTGATTCCAGCCTGCTCAAGCTGCGCCGTCAGCGCGGCCAGGTCATCAACACGAAAATTGATCATCCACTGTTGATCGGTCCGTCCGAAATATTCAGTGTCCTCCTCAAATGGCGCAAAGACCGTATAGCCTTCTCGCTGCTTCCAGGGCACGGGGTCATAATGATTGACGCCCAGGTGCTTCTCATACCAGGCGCTCAGCGCTTTAGGGTCGCGGGCGCGAAAGAACACTCCGCCAATACCATTCACTTTCTCCATCCTCGACCTCCTGCCATCTGTGCCGCCACCCCAGACTACCACACTCCGCCTGCTTCATCTGGCTGGAAATATCCTGGGGGTTTGGGGGCAACGCCCCCATGCACACTCAAAAAGAAAAGGGCGCCCGAAGGCGCCCTTTGCAATCGGATCAAACGCGACGATCAATCGATCATCGGCAGCAGCTTGTCCAGCGACTCCTTGGCGTCGCCGTAGAACATTCGGGTGTTCTCTTTGAAGAACAGCGGGTTTTCGATGCCGGAATACCCGGTGCCCTGACCACGTTTCGAGACAAACACCTGCTTGGCTTTCCAGCATTCCAGAACCGGCATTCCGGCGATGGGGCTGTTGGGATCTTCCTGCGCTGCCGGGTTCACGATGTCGTTCGAACCGATGACGATGGCCACATCTGTGTCCGGAAAGTCGTCGTTGATCTCGTCCATTTCCAGAACGATATCATACGGCACCTTCGCTTCGGCCAGCAGAACATTCATGTGGCCCGGCAAGCGGCCCGCCACAGGGTGGATTGCGAAACGAACGTTCTTGCCCTTGGCCCGCAGCTTGCGCACCAGTTCGGAAACCGATTGCTGCGCCTGTGCCACGGCCATCCCATAGCCTGGAATGATGATCACGCTGTCCGCGTCGTTCAAAGCCGCAGCAACGCCATCAGCCTCGATAGCGATCTGTTCGCCTTCAACGGCCATCTGTTCGCCCTGCGGGCCACCAAAACCGCCAAGGATCACGCTGACAAAATGGCGGTTCATCGCCTTGCACATGATGTAGGACAGGATCGCACCCGACGAGCCCACCAGCGCACCGACCACGATCAACAGGTCGTTGCCCAGCGAGAAACCGATCGCCGCAGCCGCCCAACCCGAATAGCTGTTCAGCATCGACACCACCACCGGCATGTCAGCGCCGCCGATGCCCATGATCAGGTGATAGCCGATGAATAACGCCGCCAGCGTCATCAGGATCAGCGGGAACAGACCACCTGTCGATGTGTACCAGATCAGGCAGATCAGCGAGAGACCCGCTGCCGCCGCGTTCAACGCATGGCCACCGGGCAGCTTGGTCGCTGCCGAGGTCACCTTGCCCGCCAGCTTGCCATAGGCGACAACCGACCCGGTAAAGGTGATCGCACCGATGAAGATGCCCAGGAACAGTTCCACGTGCAGGATTGCCAGTTCAGCCGGGGTTTTCTTGGCAATCAGCTTGGCAAAAGACCCAAGGTCGGACAGGTCCGCCTGGCTGGCGCTGTCAGCAATGGCCATGACCTGCGCCACGTTGCCGATCTCGAAATGCGCGTTGAAACCGACGAACACGGCCGCAAGACCGACCAGCGAGTGCATCGCCGCAACAAGCTGCGGCATCTCGGTCATCTGCACGCGCTGTGCAACATACTGGCCGATGAAACCACCGCCCGCGATCAACAGCAGCGACAGAAGCCACAGACCCGATCCCGGGCCAACCAGCGTGGCGAATACCGCCAGCGCCATACCCACGATGCCATACCAGACCGCGCGCTTGGCGCTTTCCTGGTTCGACAGACCGCCGAGCGAAAGGATGAAAAGGACAGCCGCAACAACATAGGCGGCAGTGGTGAAGCCATAATCCATGTGCCCGGCCTCCTTAAGATTTCTGGAACATGGCGAGCATGCGCCGGGTTACGAGGAAGCCGCCGAAGATGTTGATCCCGGCCATGAAAACGGACAGTGCCGCCAGCAGAATGACCAGGAACGACCCCGACCCGATCTGCATCAAAGCCCCGACGATAATGATCGACGAGATCGCGTTGGTGATCGCCATCAGCGGAGTGTGCAGGCTGTGTGCGACGTTCCAGATCACCTGGAAGCCCACAAAGATGGCCAGCACGAAGACGATGAAGTGCTGCATGAAACTGGCCGGAGCGATCAGCCCCACCAGCAGCATGAGCGCGCCACCAACACCCAGCAGGGTGAACTGCTGCTTGGTCTGCGCCTTGAAGGCCGCGATTTCCTGCGCCTTCTTTTCTTCCGGGGTCAGTTCCTTGACCTCGGGCTTTTTCTGCGCCGCGATCGCCTGCACCTTGGGTGGCGGCGGCGGGAAGGTGATCTCACCCTCATAGGTCACGGTCGCGCCGCGGATCACGTCATCTTCCATGTCGTGGTTGATCTGACCGTCCTTTTCAGGCGTCAGATCGGTCATCATGTGACGGATGTTTGTCGCGTACAAAGACGAAGACTGCGCCGCCATCCGGCTGGGGAAGTCGGTATAGCCGATGATGGTCACGCCGTTGGGCGTCACGACCTTTTCGTCCGGCACGGTGCCTTCGACATTCCCGCCGCGCTCGGCCGCAAGGTCAACGATGACCGAGCCCGGCTTCATTGCCTTGACCATGTCTTCCAGCCACAGCTTGGGCGCCGGACGGTTGGGGATCAGGGCCGTCGTGATGACGATGTCCACTTCCGGGGCCAGCTCTCGAAACTTGGCCAGCTGCGCATTGCGGAACTCTTCTGACTGGACGGAAGCATACCCACCGGTGGACGCACCATCCTGCTGTTCTTCTTCGAAGTCCAGATAGACGAACTCGGCCCCCATCGATTCGACCTGCTCGGCCACCTCGGGGCGCACATCGAACGCGTAGGTGATTGCACCCAGCGAGGTTGAAGTGCCAATCGCGGCAAGCCCGGCAACACCGGCCCCGACGATCAGAACCTTCGCAGGCGGCACCTTGCCAGCCGCAGTCACCTGACCGGTGAAGAAACGGCCAAAGTTGTTGCCGGCTTCGATCACGGCGCGGTAGCCGGCAATGTTGGCCATCGACGACAATGCGTCCATCTTCTGCGCGCGAGAAATACGCGGCACCATTTCCATGGCGATCACGTTTGCGCCCTTGGACTTGGCAAGTTCCATTCCTTCTTCGTTTCCGGCAGGATTGAAGAAGGAAATCAGCGTCTTGCCCTTGGTCAGACGCTTCAGTTCCGTCTCGGTCGGGATACGAACCTTGGCGATGATATCTGCGGCCTTCCACAGCGATGCCGCGGTCTTGACAACCTCAACGCCCACAGCCTCATACGCCGCGTCCGAAAAACCGGCGGCAGCACCTGCGCCTTTTTCGATCAGGCACTCATAGCCCAGTTTTTGCAGTTGCACGGCCGAGTCCGGTGTCATCGCGACCCGGTTCTCGCCGTCCAGTATTTCCTTTGGCGTGCCTATCTTCACTGGCAGTCCCCCTAATTCTTACTCGGTCTGAGCGGGTGATCGGTATTCTTTGTTAAGCAAAGATGTATCCTGCGCAACATTATTTCGCAAGCGCAGCATTTTTGACGTGATGTCATTGCGGACTCCACCCTAAATCCAGCGCCGTGTCTTGCGTTCGTAACGCGCGAAGTCGGCGCGAAAGGTACGACGCAGGCGGTCTTCTTCCGGTAGGATGAACCGACGCTCCAACACCCAGACGAAGACTGGCACAAGAACCAGGGACAGGACGGCATCAAACCTAAGGATAAGACCCGCAAGAATCAGAACGTCGCCCACATAGATCGGATTGCGACTGCGCTTGTAGATACCTGATTGCACCATCGATGACGGGGTTTCATGCGGGATGACGGTTGTCTTGTGACGGCGGAATTCGACCACCGCCAGAACAGCCATCAGGATTCCACCTCCGATCAACACCCCGCTCAGAAGATCCGTCAAACCACCCTCAAGCGACAGGCCCAGCTTCAGATACCTGGCCTGCAACCAGGCAAGAGCTGCAAAAGCAATCAACCAAACCGGCGGAACGTCCATCCAGCGCATGCAAAGCCCTCATTGAATGACGACAAGATCAAGCACATGTCGCTTCTGCGCGATGTCCTACCGCTTTTGAGCCAAAATGGCAAAAGACCAGTATGTCGCATCGCATGGACTCATTATCGCGGATCGACTACCTCAATAGCAATCACCGACGTTCACACGAGTTAGCGAGCCTTCATGACTGATTTTGCGGCAACCAAAGCCATGTTCGACCTGCCAGAGGGCGTCATCTATCTGGATGGCAACTCTCTGGGCCCCCTGCCGAAATCAGCCGGTGCCCGAGTGCAACGGATGCTGACGGACGAATGGGGCCAGATGCTGATCACCGGATGGAACAAGGCTGGTTGGATGGCCCTGCCCACCGCGGTTGGTGACCGGATTGGCCGCCTGATCGGAGCAGAGCCCGGCAGTGTGGTGACCGGAGACACCTTGTCGATCAAGGTCTATCAGGCCGTGGCCTCGGCCCTTGACCTGAATCCGGATCGCAAAGTGGTTCTGTCCGACAACGGCAACTTTCCTTCGGACCTGTATATGGCGGATGGCTTGCTGCGCTCGCTTGGGGACGAGTATGAGTTGCGCGTCGTTGATCCCGAAGCTGTGGCCGGCGCAATCACCGAAGAGGTCGCTGTTCTTATGTTGACCGAGGTGGATTATCGCTCGGGTCGGATGCACGACATGAAGGCGCTGACCGAACTGGCGCATGCCAACGGCGTGGTAACGGTCTGGGATCTGGCCCATTCCGCGGGGGCCATCCCCGTCGACCTTTCAGGGTGCAACGCCGATTTCGCGGTCGGGTGTACGTACAAATACCTAAACGGCGGCCCCGGCGCGCCAGCCTTCATCTATGTCGCGCCGAGGTTGGCGGAACGCACACGCCCCGCCTTGTCCGGATGGCTGGGGCACGAAGCACCGTTTGCCTTCGATCTCGACTACCGCCCCGGCAGCGGCATTGAACGGATGCGGGTGGGAACGCCGCCCATCATCCAGATGACGGCCTTGTCGGCTGCGATGGACATCTGGGATCTGGCGGACATGACCGACGTCCGGGCCAAATCGATTGAACTGACCGAGCTTTTCATAGAACGCGTCGAGGCAACCTGCCCGGATCTGCAACTGGCCAGCCCCCGTGATCCGCAGCAGCGCGGCAGCCAGATCTCGTTCCGTTTCAAGGAAGGGTATGCCGCCATGCAGGCCCTGATCGCCCGTGGCGTGATCGGAGATTTTCGAGCACCCGACATAATGCGGTTCGGCTTTACACCTTTGTATATCGACGAATGCGATATCGAACGCGCCGTCGGGATTATGGCCGATATCATGCAGAACCGCCTGTGGGACACGCCCGAATACAGGATCCGTCAGCGCGTTACCTGACTTCGAGTCCGGCGCCGAAAAGGGCCGCGACCTGTGCGACCTGCTGTTCATAGACCGCGGCGCCGGCGCCAATCAGCTTCAGCCCCTTGAGCGTGGCCGTGATCGTCCGACCGGTCTCTGCCGCGTCAGCCAGCAGGCGAACCCGGCCCGCCTTTTCCTGTTGCGTCAGCCAGTCCGCATAGAGCGCGGCCAGCTTGGCCTCACCCGCCGCGATGATTTCCCCAGACAGGGATTTTGTGTTGTCGAGCATTTCAAGCCCGTGGGGCGAGGCCAGAATTTTTGCCATCCCCTCGGTCTGCGCCTGAATTGCGCGGGTCAGAACCTCAGGCACGGACCCCTGCGTCGCCAGCGCTTCGGCCACCGCAACGCTCTTTTCGGCATAGTACAGCTCGGTCAGCTTGCTGACGATCGCCTCTTTGTTCTTGTAATGCAGATACACCGCCGGCCGAGACATCCCCGCGCCGCGCGCGATATCGTCCATCGAGGTCTTTCGGTATCCATAAGTGGAAAACGCCTGAAACGCCGAGTTCAGGATCGCCTGTTGCCGTGAGCCGTCACCATTATCTTTCATATCCGAAGCCCTGACATTTTTTGTTCAATTTGTCAATTGACACCCTGACACTTTTCTACAATTATGTCAGATACCAGCCACAGCAACACGAGGTGCGCCATGGCGACGACCCTGAAGATCAACGGCAAGCAACATCAGGTGGATCTGCCTGATGACGTCCCCCTTCTTTGGGTTCTGCGGGACGAGGTCGGGCTGACCGGCACCAAGTTCGGCTGCGGCGTGGCCGCATGCGGGGCCTGCACCGTGCATATCGACGGCGAGGCCGTGCGCTCGTGCCAGGTGGCGCTGTCGGATGTCTGGGGTGACGTGACCACGATCGAAGGGCTCGGCTCGCCGGACGCGCTGGCCACGATCCAACAGGCCTGGATCGATCATCAGGTCGCGCAGTGCGGATACTGCCAGTCCGGCCAGATCATGCAGGCCGCGGCATTGCTGGCGGAAAACCCGGACCCCACTGACGCAGACATCGACGAGGCGATGCAGGGCAACCTGTGCCGCTGCGGCACCTATCCCCTTATCCGCGCAGCAATCCATGACGCGGCATCCAAGCTGAAGGAGGCGTAAGCAATGGCTTCCGTTGGAAAAATCCTCCGCCGTACGTTCCTGATCGGCTCTGCCGCGATCGTTGGCGGCGTGGCCTTTGGCACCTATTACGTTACCCGCCCCGCGGCCAACCCCTTGAAACCCCGCGAAGGAGAGGCAGCACTGAACCCATTTGTGCTGATTGACCAGAACGGCGTCACCTTGTTCGCGCCCCGCGCGGAAATGGGTCAGGGCGTCCGAACCACATGGGCCGCGCTGATCGCCGAGGAACTGGATGTCGATCTGGATCAAATCACCGTTCTGCATGGTCCTGCTGCGGCGGCCTATTACAACTCGGCCCTTGTAGGCGAAGGATTGCCGAACAAGGGGTACGATATCTCGAATTTCCAGCACAATCTGGGCGAGGCACTGGGTGTTCTGGGCAAGACGCTCAGCCTGCAAGTCACGGGTGGCTCGACCTCGATGAAAGATGGGTTCGACCGGATGCGGCAAGCCGGTGCTTCGGCCCGTGAAACACTCAAACGCGCGGCCGCAAACCGGTTGGGCGTCGACCCCTCGGATCTGAAAACGGCGTCAGGCCATGTCATTGCCCCCAACGGCGACAAGATCGCCTATTCAATGCTTGCCGAGGATGCCGCCGGGTTGGAACCCGTTGAGGTACCGTTGCGAGACCCGTCTGAATGGCGCTACCTGGGCCGAAGCCAACCGCGTCTCGACATGGTGGGAAAGGCGACGGGCACCGCTGAATTCGGCGTCGATGTCCGCCTGCCCGGCATGAAATTCGCCAGCGTCCGAATGAATCCTAAACTGGGCGGCGCGATGAACGGCTTTGACGACAGCGCCGCAAGATCCATGCCCGGGGTTGAGCAGGTCGTCGATCTGGGCACAGGCGTGGCCGTGATCGCAAGCAACACATGGTTGGCCAATCAGGCAGTCGAGGCCATTGATGTCGATTGGGGCGACGCGCCCTATCCGCCGGAAACCGAAGACATCTTTGCCAGGATCGCCGAGGCGTTTGATGACGCACCGAACTCGACCATGCGCGACGACGGCGATGTCAGCGCGAGCCCGGAAAACGCCACTGAAATCACCGCCGAGTATCGCGTGCCCTATCTGGCCCATGCAACGATGGAGCCAATGAATGCCACCGCGCTCTACACGGGAAATGCGTTGGAACTCTGGTGCGGCAACCAGGCCCCCACACTTATTCAGTTCCGCGTTGCCAACACTGCCGGTCTGGATACCGAAGCCGTCCAAATCCACACCACCTATCTGGGTGGCGGGTTTGGTCGCAGGGGAGAACTGGATTTCGGCGAAATCGCAACCAAGGTTGCCATGGCCATGCCCGGCACACCGGTTCAGACAACCTGGAGCCGCGAAGAGGACATGCGTCACGACTATTTCCGCCCCGGCGCCAACGCCCGGATGCGCGGCGCGGTTCAGGACGGCAAGGCCGTGCTCATTGACGGGAAGGTCGCGGCCCAATCTCCGACCCAACAGGCGGTCGAGCGCTACACCGGGTTCCCCGGCGGCGGCCCTGACAAGGTGCTGGTCGAAGGTTTCTTCAACCAGCCCTACGCGGTACCGAATTACCGCATGAGCGGCCACATTGCTGATTTGGCTGTTCCCGTGGGGTTTTGGCGCTCGGTCGGCAACAGCCATAACGGCTTTTTTCACGAGACATTCATGGATGAGATGGCTCATGCCGCAAGCCGTGACCCGCTGGAGTTCCGGCTGGACCTGATGAAGAACGAACACGCGCCGTCGGCGGGATGTTTGGAAGCCGTGAAGGACATGTCAGGCTGGACGGGTCAAACGACCGAAGGCGTCGGCCGGGGCGTGGCCTTCACATACAGCTTCGGCACCCCGGTGGCCCAGGTCATCGAAGTGGTCGACGAAGACGGCACCATCCGCATCAGCAAGGCCTGGATTGCCTGCGACATGGGGCTGGCGCTGGACCCGGAAAACGTCAAGGCACAGATGTTCGGCGGCATGATGTACGGCCTGTCTGCCGCATGTTTCGGCGAGATCACCTTTGCGGAAGGCGAAGTCGAGCAGTTCAACTTCCCCGACTATGACGCGATGCGGATGCACACAGCCCCGCAGGTCGAGGTGCGCGTGCTGGAAACCAATCGGCATATGGGCGGTGCGGGCGAGCCCGGAACACCGCCTTCGATGCCGGCACTTGGCAATGCGCTATTCGACCTGACGGGCAAGCGCGCACGTTCCCTTCCGCTGATCAATCAGTTCAACCTATTGATCTGATCGTCTTGGTGCCGCCTATTGACTTGAGGCGGTGCTTTCCTTTTTCGCCCCTTTAGGATCAGAAGCTGACAGAAAGAAAAATGGACGCTTCGGTCGTATCCAGATCATCGTCGAACAAACTCAGATATCTCAGTGTCGCCTCGACAAAAACGGCCTCACTCGCGCGCACACCCCCACGCGCGAGGCCCAAGTCAAGTCGGTCTGCGATCCAGCGTCTAATCCAACATTTTCACGGTCGAACCAGTAGGTCGCGCTCAGCGTCGCAAACGGAGACACGATTGATCGCGAAGTGACAAATGGCCTGCTGATTTCCAACTCAGGTGTTAAGGCGCTGTAACTCGCTGAAGCAACTTCGCCAACTATGTTGACCGGAACACCTGCCACAGTGCCGCTCAGATCATAGTCTCCTGCGCTGTAGTTGTAATAGTCATAGGCAATCGACGGACGTAACAGGAAATTCCCGGCCTCGTACTGACCGATCGCCTCCAGATTGACTCGCCACCGGGTCCGGTCGAAATCGCCACTTAACCCCAGCACGTTCACATCCGTCGAAAACTCGCCGAAGGTCGCCAGTCCATTCAGCACCCATCTCTCGGACATGCGCCAGGCAACATAGGGGCCCGCAGCAAGCCCTTTAGTGTCTTGTCTGAATTGACCCTGAAACCCTTCGACATCAAGGTTTTCATATTCAAACTGAAATCCAACGACCAAGTCTGGCCTGACAAGCCTGTCGAACCCCGCCGCAAAATAGTTGTCATTTATGTCGACTTCTCTAACACCGCGCGTGTCTTCGATTTCGGTGTAGGTGAAATCTGTCCATACATTCCATGTGGACGGCGGCGCGAGATCTCGGCCTTCGGTCAAAGGAGGGCCCACAATAGGAGCAGTAACAGAGGGATCACATAATGCCGCGTCAAGTTTACCCGTCGCTACGTCAACACACTCAACACCGACAGCGTATACCCCGTCAGCAGCACTTTGTGGTCGAGTACGAGGTATAGCGGCCGCAGTTCCACCTCCAGCAAAGCCACCACCAGAGCCACCGGAACCGCCACCGGAGCCACCTGAACTGCCACCACTGCCAAAGCCGCCGCCGGAGCCACCTGAGCCACCTCAACCGCCAAAGCCGCCGCCCGAGCCACCTGAACCGCCACCGGAGCCGCCTCCGCCGCCACCTCCACCGGGCAAGCTCCAGTTTCTCTGTTGGTTTTGCGTATCGATCAGGCAATCCTTGCCATTTGGTGCTCCACCGATTTCGAACAATCGGTGCATTCCACCATTTCCGTTTGAGACAAAGGGTGAAAAACTTAGATGAACGCCTCTGCGAGACTTGTTCCACGTGTCCACCGTTGTGTTGCCTTGCGCGGCTTCCAAACGAAAACCGCCTTGCTCAGTCGCAGACAACCAAACGGAGGATGCTGAATCACGCGTGCGTCCGATGTAGAGCAGCTCACCTAAAGAACCACACTGCTGCGCATCACTTCAGCTGCGAAACCGGAAGTTGCTAAAAATGTCACTGCGAGAAACCTAACTGAACACAGTCGCCTTTGGGTTGATCCTTGCATATCTCAATCTCGCACCGTTTCGTGGCATCGGGGGCAAGCATTCAGACCTGCTGGCGGATAAAAAAGGGTATTGGGCTCGTCTCACAAACAATTATTCGAATGTTGCGATTCAGAGACGGGGAATCGAGGGCAGCCCACTGGCGCCGGTCAAGCAGATTGCCTTAGCCTTGCAGAACGATTTCTACAATTCCAGTTTCTAACCGCATCGCCGAAGGCTTCGAACAGGGGGCGCGAGACCGGGTCATTGATCGCGTCCCATTCCGGATGCCACTGAACCGACAAGGTAAAGCCGGGCGCATCCTTGATGTAGATCGCCTCGGGCGTCCCGTCCGGCGCATGGCCATCAATGACCACGCGCTGCCCAATCGTTTTGATGCCCTGACCGTGCAAGGTGTTGGTCATGACCTCGGTTGCGCCGAACAGTTTGTTGAAAACGCCGCCGTTTTCCAGTGCCACCACATGACGCAGAGCAAACTTTTCCTCCAGGGTTCCATCGGGCGGCATCCGGTGGTTCATCCGCCCCGGCAGATCGCGGATCTCGGGATAAAGCGTTCCACCCATGGCAACGTTAACTTCCTGAAACCCCCGGCAGATGCCCAAAAACGGCTGTCCCCTTTCAACGCAGGCGCGAACCAACGGCAGAGTTATGGCGTCGCGTGCCCGGTCGAATTCGCCATGTGCATCGGTTGCAGGTTCCCCGTATTCTTCCGGGTGCACGTTCGGGCGACCGCCTGTCAGCAGAAAGCCGTCACAGACCTCCAGCAACTCATCTACCGACACGTAACGCGGATCTGCGGGTATCAACAACGGAAGACATCCTGACACGTTGGCCACGGCATCCGAATTCATCGTTCCCCCAGCATGTGTGGGGTATTGATCGTTCATGAGGTACGAGTTGCCGATGATACCGACGACAGGCCGAGACATTCCGCTTTCCCTGCTGTTGTTGTGCCTGTCAAGGAAGCTAGCGGCAGCGGTTTTAACGTGCAAGAATACACGCCCTGCATGAAAGCGCAGGGACGTGTTCGAAGACGCACTGTACGTTCTGGTCTGCCCAATCTAATTGGAAAAATTTTCCAACAAACAGCTACGCGGGGGAATAATTTCCCCGCTCAGGTGGAAAGACGTATAAATACAACGCTCTTGTTAAATCTCACCGATCAGGCCGGCTGCCTCAATTCCCGCCATTGCGGCCAGCGCATCATTGTCTGATGTGTCTCCGGTAACGCCAACGGCGCCGATCACGGCCCCCTTGCGATCACGCAACAGCACGCCACCCGGAACAGGCACGACCTGACCACCATAGACGCCATTTACCGAGGCCATGAAATAGGCCTGTGTTTCAGCGCGCTGCATCTGCGCGGTGCCCGCCATTCCCAGCATGACCGACCCATAGGCCTTGCCCTGCGCAATCCCGAACCGGCCCGGTGCTGCACCATCCTCGCGCTCGAACGCAATGACATGCCCACCGGCGTCCAGAACCACGACGGAGAGCGGCTTCAACTCCATCTCTCGGCCCTTTTCCAGGGTTTTTCGGATGATGGTGCGGGCCTTGCGTAGGGAAACTGACATCTGAAGGTCCTCTCGTCAGATTGAAGTTCGACAAAGCCCACAAACGATCGGTCTGTGGGCTTTTTTCGGTGTTATCTTTGGCTGGCTTTCAATTCCAGACGGCGCGCATGCAGGACCGGCTCGGTATAGCCCGACGGCTGAACCCGGCCCTTGAACACCAGATCGCAGGCCGCCTGAAAGGCGATACCGTCAAATCCCGGCGCCATCGGTGTGTAATTCGGATCGTCTACATTCTGGCGATCCACGACGGCGGCCATCTTTTGCAGTGCGGCCATGACCTGAGCTTCATCCACGATGCTGTGATGCAGCCAATTGGCCAGTGCCTGCGACGAAATCCGGCACGTCGCGCGGTCTTCCATCAGGCCGACATCGTTGATGTCGGGCACCTTGGAACAACCCACGCCCTGATCGACCCAACGCACGACATAGCCAAGGATACCCTGCGCATTGTTTTCAAGTTCACGCGTGATTTCCTCGTCACTCAGATTTCGCCCAGCCAGCAAGGGGATGGTCAACAGATCCTTCAACGTACCACGTGCGCCGCCTGCGGCCAGCTCGTCCTGACGGGCCAGCACATCGACCTTGTGGTAATGCGTTGCGTGCAGGGTCGCGGCCGTGGGCGACGGCACCCAGGCACATGTCGCTCCGGCCATGGGGTGGCCGATCTTGGCCTCAAGCATATCGCCCATGCGATCCGGCATGGCCCACATGCCCTTGCCGATCTGCGCCTTGCGCTTCAGGCCACAGGCCAGACCAATATCGACATTGCGATCTTCATAGGCCGCAATCCATGGCGTATTCTTGATGTCGCCCTTGGGCAGCATCGGACCGGCCTCAATCGAGGTATGAATTTCATCGCCTGTCCTGTCCAGGAAACCCGTGTTGATAAAGGCGACCCGTGATTTTGCGGCACGAATGCACTCTTTGAGGTTGACCGAGGTTCGGCGTTCCTCATCCATGATGCCCAGTTTCACCGTGTTGCGCGGCAGGCCCAGAATGTCTTCGACCATGTCGAATATCTCGACCGAAAACGCAACTTCCTCGGGCCCGTGCATCTTGGGCTTCACCACATAGACAGAGCCCTCGACAGAATTGCCCCCGTCTTGCTTCAGGTCGTGCATGGCGATCAGGGTGGTGCACAGAGCATCCATAAGGCCTTCGCCGATCTCGCGCCCTTCTGCGTCAAGCACGGCCGGGTTGGTCATCAGGTGACCCACGTTGCGCACCAGCATCAGTGACCGGCCTTTCAGCTTGGCCTGATCACCCGACGGAGTGATAAAGCTCAGGTCCTCGGCCAGTTTCCGAGTGAACGTTGTGCCGCCCTTGGTGACCTCTTCGGTCAGGTCGCCTTTCATGAGGCCCAACCAGTTGCCATAGGCCACGACCTTGTCGGCAGCATCGACGCAGGCAACCGAGTCTTCGCAATCCATGATAGTGGACAGCGCGGATTCCAACCGGACATCTGCGATGCCCGCGGGATCGGTCGCGCCTATGTTGCTTGTGGGGTCGATCATGATCTGGATGTGCAGACCGTTGTTTTTCAACAGTACAAAGTCGGGCCTGTCCGCCGAACCGCCAAACCCGGCAAATTGGGCGGGATCGCCCAGCGCAGGGGTCAACGCACCGTCAGTGATACCCAATTCGGTGACATCCGCCCATGATCCCGATGCCAGAGGCACGGCATCATCCAGAAACGCCTTGGCCCATGCGATCACCCGCGCGCCGCGCGCCGCATCATAGCCACCGCTTGCCGGCAGATCCCCCATTGCATCCGTTCCGTACAGCGCATCATAAAGGCTGCCCCAGCGCGCGTTGGCCGCGTTCAGGGCAAAGCGTGCATTGGTAATCGGAACAACCAGTTGCGGGCCCGGGGTCAGGGCGATCTCGGGGTCGACATTGGCCGTTTCAATCTGGAACTCGTCGCCTTCTTCGACCAGATACCCGATCTCTTTCAGGAAAGCCTCATATTCAGCGGCATCGGTGTTCTGCCCCTTTCGGGACATGTGCCACCCATCGATGCGGCTTTGGATCTCGGCCCGTTTGGCCAGCAGCTCACGGTTTTTCGGCCCCAGTTCGTTCACCATCCGCGCCATGCCGGCCCAAAACTTCTGCGAAGAGACGCCCGTGCCCGGCAGCGCCTGCGTCTCGATGAACTCAGCCAAAACCGGATCGATCTGCAGTCCGCTCAGGGTCTGTCTGTCCGTCATATTCCTGCTCTCCTGCGATTGTGCGCCATTGTATGCACTGTGACTTAGGCGGAAAGTTTCCGATAGGCAACTTTCATCCCGTCATTTGGGGCATTCGCTTCGGCTTGAAGCTGTTTCAAAAACCTCAAGGCAATGGCAGGGCCGGTTGCAGCGCCGGAACGAAGCCCCTAACGTCGCGCCAGTCCCGAACAGATACGAGGCCCAAGATGCGCGACGCTGCCCCTACCACGATCTACCTGAAAGACTACACACCGTTTGGCTATCTGGTGGACAGCGTGCACCTGACCTTTGATCTGGACGCGCACGCCACGCGCGTCACCTCGCGCATTGCGTTCCGGCCCAATCCTGACGCCACTGACCGCACATTCTTTCTGCATGGGGAAGAACTGAAACTGATCCGCGCCGCCATCGACGGGGCCGAGATCACGCCGGACGTGACCGATAAAGGACTAACCGCAGATGTCCCGGACGCGCCGTTCCTGTGGGAAGCCGAGGTCGAAATCGACCCCGGAAACAACACCGCGCTGGAAGGTCTGTACATGTCGAACGGCATGTACTGCACCCAGTGCGAGGCCGAGGGGTTCCGCAAGATCACCTTCTATCCCGACCGTCCCGACGTGATGTCCACCTTCACCGTTCGGATCAACGGCGACCTGCCGGTTCTGCTGTCGAACGGCAACCCGTCGGGCAAGGGTGAAGGCTGGGCCGAATGGGTCGATCCATGGCCCAAACCCGCCTATCTGTTCGCTCTGGTCGCCGGAGACCTGATCGCACATCCCGGTCAGTTCACCACCAGGTCAGGTCGCACCGTCGAACTGAATCTCTGGGTCCGTCCCGGAGACGAGGGGAAATGCGCTTTCGGCATGGAGGCGTTGAAGAAGTCGATGAAATGGGACGAGGATGTCTATGGCCGTGAATACGATCTGGACGTCTTCAACATCGTCGCCGTCGATGACTTCAACATGGGCGCGATGGAAAACAAGGGGCTGAACATCTTCAACTCGTCGGCCGTTCTCGCCAGTCCCGAAACTTCGACCGACGCCAATTTCGAACGGATCGAGGCGATCATCGCGCATGAGTATTTTCACAACTGGACCGGCAACCGCATCACATGCCGCGACTGGTTCCAGCTGTGCCTCAAGGAAGGTCTGACAGTTTTCCGGGATGCGCAATTCACCTCGGACATGCGCTCGGCCCCGGTGAAACGCATCCACGACGCGATAGACCTGCGTGCCCGGCAGTTCCCCGAGGACAACGGTCCGTTGTCGCATCCTGTGCGCCCCGAAAGCTTTCAGGAGATCAACAACTTCTACACCGCCACCGTCTATGAGAAGGGTGCCGAGGTGATCGGCATGCTGAAACGGTTGGTCGGGGATGCGGCCTATGCCAAGGCGCTTGATCTGTATTTTGAACGCCATGACGGTCAGGCCTGCACGATCGAGGACTGGCTGAAGGTTTTCGAAGACACCACTGGGCGCGATCTGACACGATTCAAACGTTGGTACAGCCAGTCGGGCACTCCGCGCATCAGGGTTGAGGAAAACTGGGCCGACGGCACCTATACACTTACGCTGAAACAGCGAACCGATCCCACGCCGGGACAGGAGGCGAAACTGCCTCAGGTCATCCCGGTTGCAGTCGGCCTGCTTGGGCCCAACGGCGATGAGGTTCGCGCGACCGAGGTGCTGGAACTGACGCAGGCCGAACAAAGCTTTGCGTTCACTGGTCTCGCGGCGAAACCCACAGCATCGATCCTGCGCGATTTCTCGGCACCTGTCATTCTGGAACATGACCAGTCGAACGCGGAACGCGCGTTTCTTCTGGCGCATGACACGGACCCGTTCAACCGTTGGCAGGCAGGACGGGATCTGGCGCAGGACACCCTGATGCGGATGATCCTTCAGGATGCGGCACCGGATACCGATTACCTTGACGGATTGTTGACTGTGCTGCGCAATGACGAACTGGACCCGGCCTATCGTGCGTTGATGCTGGGATTGCCGACACAATCGGAATTGGCAGCGGCCCTGCATGACCGTGGCCACACGCCCGACCCCATGGCGATCTGGGCCGCGGTGGAAACGCTGCGGCAGGCAACAGCCCAGACCGTACAGGATTCGCTGCCCCGCCTGCACAGTGAGGCCTTTGTGGACGGCCCCTACAGCCCGGACGCCGAGCAGTCCGGCAAACGGGCACTTGGCAGCGCTGCGCTGGCACTGACCTCTCGTCTGGATGGTGGGGCGATGGCGACTGAGGTGTACGACAAGGCAGACAACATGACATTGCAACTGACGGCGCTGTCTTGCCTTTTACGCGCCCGCAAGGGTGAGGCGCAGCTGGATGCCTTCTACGAACAGTGGCAGCACGACCGTCTGGTCATGGACAAGTGGTTTGGCCTGCAAGTCGCGATGGCAGCGCCAGAGGCGACGCCCGCAATTGCCGCGACCCTGACCGAGCATTCCGATTTCAACTGGAAAAACCCGAACAGGTTCCGCGCCGTCATGGGGGCCTTGGCGATGAACCACGCAGGGTTCCACCAGCCGGATGGCGCCGGATACGCCCTGCTGGCCGACTGGCTGATCCGTCTGGACCCGGTGAACCCACAGACCACGGCCCGAATGTGCTCGGCGTTCCAGAGCTGGAAACGGTATGATCCGGATCGTCAGGCCCTGATGCGTGCGCAGCTTTCCCGCATCGCGGAAACACCGAACCTGTCGCGGGACACGACCGAAATGGTGTCCCGCATCCTCGGCGCATGACGCCTTACAGCTTTGCCCGCAGCAACCGGAATTTGCGAACGCTGGCCATCCTGGCCGGTGTTTATGCGGCGTTGCTGGCGCTGGTTGTCCTGTTTGACGCGGCCTGGTGGATCGCGGGGCTGCTGTCTTTGGCCACCCTACCCGCGCTTTGGGACGTGGTTCAGAACACCAGCGCGGGCATGCAACTGGATCAGAATGCGCTAAGCTGGTTCACGGGGAACCGGCAGGCAGAGGTCGCGCTGCGCGACATCGACCATTTCCGGTTTGACACCCGTTGGGATTTCTCGGTTCGAGTGTCGATTGTTTTGCATTCCGGCAAACGAATCCGTCTGCCGGATGAGTCGCTTCCGGCGCATCTGGATTTGGAAACCCTTCTGAAACAAGCCGGATTTCGCGTAGAACGGCATCATTTCACTGTTTTCTGAAACACTGGACCTGTGAGGGGCGAATTGGACACAAAAGAAAGAAATTGATAGGCAATTTACTTGATTTGAACCCGATATCCCGCCAGACTTCGGTGTCAGTTATACGTTTTTACAGTTTTGAGTATCGCCATGTTTCGGTCGCTAAGGGCACTGTTCGCCCCATCCACAGCTACTCCTACAATTGCTTCAGCAGACCTGTGCGCGACGAAATCCGCGCTTGCGGCCGCCTTGCCCGAGCAGGGTCAGCTCAATATTCCCGTTGCAACATCCGATCGCGATGATCTGATCGGACATTCCGCGATCGAACATGGCCGCTACCTCGCCCGGCAGGACCGCTGGGCAGAGCTGTCGCAGGAAATGCGCGTGGCTGATCAGGATCGCGCCGCCGTTGCTGATGGTATGCCTGTGGCCGATCTGCTGGCCTTCGGTGCCAGATCGGACGTTGTACTGGCCGCTGAACATGCGCTCTCGGATGGCGCGGCCATTTCGGATTACGACCTGTTGGGTGGCATCTCGGAACTTGAAGGTGAGATGGCGGACAACCCCGATGACCCGATGATCGCCACCGTCGTTGCTCTTGCCCATATCGATCTGGCGTGGGCATGGCGTGGAACGGCCTCGGACGCGACGCTGCCACCTTTGCATCGGTCACGCTGCGCCGCGCATTTCGACCGGGCCGCAGCAATCCTGCCCAAATGCAGAAAGGATGCTCCCGACAGCCCCCTGATTGCAGCGACCGGATGTGCGCTGCTGGCTGGTCAGCGCAAATCCAACGCGCGGGTGGCCGAAGAATATGAACGGCTGATCACGCTGGATCCATGTAATCAGCGCCACATGCGCGCGATGGGCAGCCACCTTCTGCCCCGGTGGTTCGGCAGCTACGAAGAGCTGGAGCTGCAAGCCTTGCGTACAGCCGCCAGGACACAGGATATCTGGGGCGCGGGCGGATACACATGGGTTCAGTTCGACGCTATTGCATTGGACGAAGAGGCCTGTGCCCGCGTCGATATCGAGTATTTCCTTGAAGGTCTGCGCGATATCCTGCGCCTGCGGCCCGATCAGCAGATGATCAACATGCTGTCATCCTACTGCGCGATCACTGTCCAGAACGGATTTGGCCTGAACGATCAGGCCGACCTTGTCCGTTCGCAGATGCGCGACACGGCAAACCGGCTTATCCGCGATCACCTGACAGAATTGCACCCGTTGATCTGGGCGCATGCGGCCAACGGTTTCAACAATTCCGTCCGCATAAACTCGCCCGAACGATTTGCAGCGCGCGGTCAGCGCGATGCCTTGCGCGCCATCTCGGATCTGTTCCGGGAAGAACTGCGCAGCGGTATGGATGTGACATTCACACCGTCGGGCCTGCGGTTTTCCCAGAACTGAACACGACAGGATTCCCCCTTGCCCCTAGGCCCTCCCGGGCCTAATACGCAGGCTTAGACTTCTGCGGAAATGAGGCGCGCCATGCTCGATCTGACATACGAAATGCCCAAACCCAAAACCATTGCCGGGGCCAAGCACGATTGGGAACTGGTGATCGGGATGGAGGTGCATGCTCAGGTCTCATCCAATGCCAAGCTGTTTTCGGGTGCATCCACCCAATTCGGGGCCGAGCCGAATTCAAACGTGGCCTTCGTGGACGCGGCGATGCCGGGGATGCTGCCGGTGATCAATGAATACTGCGTGGAACAGGCAGTGCGCACCGGACTGGGCCTGAAGGCGGATATCAATCTGAAATCGGCCTTTGACCGCAAGAATTATTTCTACCCCGACCTGCCGCAAGGGTATCAGATTTCCCAGCTCTACCACCCCATCGTGGGCGAAGGCGAAGTGCTGGTCGAACTGGGCGACGGTACCGCGCGAAAGGTGCGGATCGAGCGTATCCACATGGAGCAGGACGCGGGTAAGTCGATCCACGACATGGATCCGCATATGTCCTTCGTCGACCTGAACCGCACCGGTGTCTGCCTAATGGAGATCGTCAGCCGCCCCGACATCCGCGGGCCGGAAGAGGCCGCGGCCTATATCGCCAAGCTGCGCCAGATCATGCGTTATCTGGGTACCTGCGACGGCAACATGCAGAACGGCAACCTGCGGGCCGATGTGAACGTCTCGATCTGTTTGCCCGGCGCCTATGAGAAGTATCAGGAAACACAGGATTTTTCGCATCTGGGCACGCGCTGCGAGATCAAGAACATGAACTCGATGCGCTTCATCCAGCAAGCGATCGAGGTCGAAGCCCGTCGTCAGATCGCCATCGTCGAGGCCGGCGGCGAGGTCGAGCAGGAAACGCGCCTCTATGACCCGGACAAGGGTGAAACCCGTTCGATGCGGTCCAAGGAAGAAGCGCATGATTACCGCTATTTCCCCGACCCCGACCTGCTGCCTCTGGAAATCGAGCAGGCCTGGGTCGATGATATCGCCGCCAGGCTGCCCGAGCTGCCCGACGAGAAAAAGGCGCGTTTCATCAATGACTTCGGCCTGACCGACTATGACGCATCCGTGCTGACCGCCGAGGTCGAGTCCGCCACCTATTTCGAGGAAGTGGCCAAGGGTCGCAACGGAAAACTGGCGGCGAACTGGGTCATCAACGAGCTGTTCGGCCGCCTGAAGAAAGACGACCGCGACATCACCGGCTCGCCGGTTTCGCCCACGCAGCTGGGCGGGATCATCGACCTGATCGCCTCGGACGCGATATCGGGCAAGATCGCCAAGGAGCTGTTCGAGATCGTCTATACCGAAGGCGGCGACCCGGCGCAGATCGTCGAGGAACGCGGCATGAAGCAGGTGACCGACACCGGCGCGATCGAGGCCGCGCTGGACGAGATCATCGCCGCCAACCCGGCGCAGGTCGAGAAGGCGAAGGTGAACCCGAAACTGGCGGGCTGGTTCGTGGGTCAGGTCATGAAAGCCACCGGCGGCAAGGCGAACCCGAAAGCCGTCAACGAACTGGTCAGCAAGAAGCTGGGCTCGTAAACCTTTCTTTTTGTAAAAGCCTGCCGGCAATCTTTGGCGGGTTTGTAAAATCCGGTTTCTCACGAAATCTCAAAACTTGGGGTCAAGCCATCGGCTTGACTTCCTGCTGTTCGCGCCCTTTCCTCCGCCACAGAGAGGTGAGGTATTATGCAAAGCAGATTTGATCAGGAACTCGAAGACCGGCTGGTGCGCTATGCCGCCATCGACAGTCAAAGTGACGAGACATCCCCGACGACCCCGAGCACTCAGATCCAGTTCGACATGCTGAACCTGTTGCGTGATGAGCTGATCCAGATCGGCGCGCAGGATGTTGAGATGACGGGCGACAGTGTTGTCGTCGCGACCATTCCCGGAACGGCGCCGGGGCCGACCGTGGGCTTTCTGGCCCATGTCGATACGGCCCCTCAGTTCAACGCAACCGGCGTCAAGCCGCGGGTGATCAAGGGATACAACGGTGGCGACATTACCTTTCCGGACAACCCGGATCTGGTTCTTTCTCCGGATGACCACCCCTATCTGGCCGAAAAGATCGGCCACGACCTGATCACCGCGTCGGGCACAACCCTGCTGGGCGCAGACGACAAGGCCGGTGTATCGATTCTGATGACGATGGCACGGCACCTGATCGAAAATCAGGATATTCCACATGGCCCTATTCGTATCGCGTTCACTCCGGATGAAGAGATCGGCCGGGGCGTCACGGAACAACTTCCCAAGGATCTGGGCGTGGATTTTGCCTATACGCTGGATGGGCAGCAAGTGGGTGAGATCGAGTATGAAAGCTTCTCGGCCGACCGCGCCGTAATCCGGATCGAGGGTGTTTCGATCCACCCTGGTCTGGCCAAGGAAAAGATGGTGAATGCCACGCATCTGGCGGCAAAGATCGTACAGACATTGCCTCAGGCGACCATGACGCCGGAAACCACGGACGGGCGCGAAGGCTTCATCCATGTCACTGACATGAACGGCGGATCATCCGAGATGGAGATCAAGCTGATCCTGCGTGATTTCGAGATGGACGGGCTGGAGGCGCAACGAAACATCGTGCGGCAGGTCTGCGCCGCCGTGCAGGCCACGGAGCCGCGCGCGACCATCACCTGCGACATCAGCCACCAGTACCGCAACATGCGGTATTGGCTGGAAAACGACATGACTCCGGTCGAGCTGGCGCGGGATGCGTGTCGCGAACTGGGGGTTGAGCCGCTGTCGGTACCGATCAGGGGCGGCACGGACGGATCCCGCCTGACCGAATTCGGCACCCCCTGCCCCAACATCTTCACCGGGATGCAGTGCGTTCACGGCCCGTTGGAATGGATTTCGGTGCAGGACATGGCGCTGGCGACGGAACTGTGCCTGTCGGTTGTGGCCAAGGCGGCACAGTCCGAAACGAATGGTCAGAGGTGAATTCCGCCGGATGGGCAAGGGCTCTTTCACCCGGGGGGCAGCGTGTTAAGTTGGCGCGGAAACGCATTTAGGAACAGTAGATGAAGCGCTACGAATACAAGGTCATCCCCGCCCCGCAAAAAGGTGTCAAAGCCAAAGGCGTGAAAACGGCCGAGGGCCGCTTTGCCGTCTCGGTCGAGCAACTGCTGAATCAGATGGGTCAGGATGGCTGGGAATACCAGCGGGCCGAGCTGTTGCCCAGCGAGGAACGCTCGGGTCTGACCGGATCGACCACGAACTGGCGCAATGTGCTGGTGTTCCGCCGCGTGGTGGAAGAGGAAATCGATGCCTCGTGGGTCGGCGCAGTACCTGAGATGGATGACACCCCGCTGGCCCAGCCGATTCCGGGCCCCGACGAGGTACAGGCCCCGAAACCAATTGCCGCAGAGACGGACGAGCCGCCTTTGTCGTTGAAGCGGTCTGATGACGCCGTTGATGAAAACGGCCCTTCGAAAACATAGGCTTGGGGGCTGGTACGACCGCCAGAACGATTGCAAATGCCCTGTGGCCTTGTGCAGGACATCCGTGTTCGCTCTGAAATACGTCAAGTCGATCCGGGACGGCCCAATCATATTGGCAGGCAATAAGGGCTACACCCTCGGGAAATCTGTGGCATGTTAGCCGGATATTCTGGAGGGACATCGAAATGGCTATTCGGCAGACACAAGGGCGGACACGCCTGTATGACAGCATTCTCGACACGGTCGGTGACACGCCCTGCATTCGAGTCAATCGGATCGCGCCCGAGCATGTGACCGTCTATGTGAAATTCGAGGCCTTCAACCCGGCAGGCTCGGTCAAGGACAGACTGGCGCTGAACATCATCGAGGCGGCGGAACGTGACGGGCGGTTGAAGCCCGGACAAACCGTTGTCGAAGCGACATCCGGCAACACCGGGATCGGGCTGGCCATGGTGTGTGCGGCCAAGGGATATCCTCTGGTCGTGACAATGGCCGAGAGCTTCTCGGTCGAACGGCGAAAGCTGATGCGGTTTCTGGGCGCCAAGGTTGTTCTGACCCCCAAGGCGCAAAAAGGGTTCGGCATGTATACCAAGGCCAAGGAATTGGCCGAGGAAAACGGATGGTTCCTTGCCAGCCAGTTTGAAACTTCTGCCAACGCCGATATTCACGAAAACACGACGGCGCGCGAAATTCTTGCCGATTTCGAAGGACGACGGCTGGATTATTGGGTGACGGGCTATGGGACCGGTGGCACCGTTTCGGGTGTTTCGCGTATCTTGCGGAAAGAGCGGCCCGACACCACGATCATCCTGACCGAACCGGCAAATGCCGCAATCGTATCATCAGGTTACGTCAATACGCGCAACGCTGACCATCAGCCGACCGAAAGCCACCCCGATTTCGAGCCCCACCCGATTCAGGGCTGGACACCGGATTTCATCCCCTGGGTTCTGCAGGAAGCCATCGACAATTCATACTATGATGAGCTGATCCCCATTCCCGGACCCGAAGGAATCGCATGGTCGCGCCGGCTTGCCGCCGAAGAAGGGATATTCACCGGGATTTCGGGCGGATCGACCTTTGCGGTGGCCATGAAGCTGGCCGAATCCGCGCCGGCAGGCTCTGTCATGCTGGTCATGTTGCCGGACACCGGCGAGCGATACTTGTCGACCCCGCTGTTCGAGGGAATCGAAGAGGTCATGACACAAGAGGAATACGCCATCTCGGCATCGACGCCGTCCGCGCAGATGGAGGCGGGTTGACACGTAAAGGTCTTCAGACGCCGATATCCAGGGCCAGCGCGTGGATGCGCGGCACGATGTCGCCCAGCGCCTTGTGTACCGCACGGTGGCGGGCGACGCGGGATTTGCCTTCGAATGCGCTGGCGCGGATACGAACGTTGAAGTGGCTTTCACCACCTTCCTGATATCCTGCATGGCCCCTATGGCTTTCGCTGTCGTCGATCACTTCAAGCTCGCGCGGATCAAAGGCGGCTTGCAGGCGGGTTCGGATCTCGTCGGTCACACTCATTTTTTTGCTTAGCGGCAAAAATATTGCCGCACCCCTCTTCTACTTTCGGCTGCTTAGATTAAACTGCTGCCTCCGAGTCGAAAAGACGCGTTCTTGAGGATTAGAGCATGGCGAAATCAGACCCCTTCGGATTCGATATGTCCGTTTCCAGCGCCAAAAAGAAGAATCCGCGGGGACGCCGGGGCATGTCGGGTGCCTCTGAAACCTCGGTCCGGATCTGTGACCACGAGGGATGTGAAGAGCCGGGAAAGTTCCGCGCGCCAAAAGCACCGGATGTCTTGGATGATTATTTCTGGTTCTGCCAGCAACACGTGCGGGAATATAATCAGAAGTGGAATTTCTTTGACGGCACCACCGAAGCCGAGCTGAACGCACAGCGTTCGAAAGACAAGGTTTGGGAGCGCGAGACCAAGCCGATGGGCGACCCCGAAGCACGTGCCTGGGCCCGTTTGGGGATCGAGGATCCGCATCAGGTTCTTGGTGCTAACAGCACGCAGAACAAAGGCCGCACGACGGGTGGCGGCGGACGACGCCTGCCGCCGACCGAACGCCGTGCGATCGAGATTCTCGAGGCCAATGACAGCTGGACCAAGGCCGAGGTTCGCAAAGCGTACAAGAAGCTGATCAAAGTGCTGCATCCGGACATGAACGGCGGAGACCGCTCGCAGGAAGAGCAGTTGCAGGAAGTTGTCTGGGCCTGGGATCAGATCAAGGACAGCCGGAACTTCAAGTAAGGGGACGGCTTTGCCTGCTTTGCGTTCGCGGCGCGCCCTGCCTGAATGGTTGGGTGCCGCAGACGACACAACCTGAAAAAACTGCGCAAGTTCCGTATGGAACCCTGTTTCATTCCACACGAAAGTGGTGGAGGATTTGGGACAGGAGTTTCCAGGGATCAGTTTCGTGCGCACATCCATTTGCCTGTTGCTCGTCTCGCTAAGCGGGCTCATCGCTGCCAGTTTCATTCCGACTGACGCGGATTGGTTGTTCCTTTTGGCGCTGATTTGCGTGATGGCCAGCACAATCCTGTTCATACGGGCCTGGTTCAGGTGGCGCCGGGCCAATACATGGATCATCGTGGACGGCTCGAACGTCATGCACTGGAAAGATGGCACGCCGGATCTGGGTACGTTGAAGAAGGTCCTTGAGACTTTGAAGCACGCAGGGTTCAAACCGGGCGTCATGTTCGATGCGAATGTCGGGTACAAAGTCGAAGGCAACTATATGGACGACCGGAAGCTGAGCCGCGCCCTGGGCCTACGATCCAAGCAGGTCATGGTGGCCCCCAAAGGGACACCTGCGGACCCGCTGATCTTGCAGGCGGCGCGGGATAGCAAGGCACGCATCGTCACAAATGACCGGTTTCGGGATTGGGTAGACGAGTTTCCGGATGTGTTGAAAGCTGACCGTCTGGTAAAAGGTGGCTTTCGCAAAGACGAGCTTTGGTTTTCGCTATAGGCAAGCAACGGTTGACCCAAGGCACAGATCTGTAAGGCCATCACAACGGTGCTGCACTGAGAAATTGCCTATGGCAACCGATCCGAGAGAACACATTTGAAGGGGTTTGTTGAGGCCAGGGATCAAACCAGGGGCGGTTCGGATTACAACTATTCGCGCTTTAGTCCGGGTATGAGCTTCGCAATGCAATTGCTTCCCGGCGCTTCAAACAACTTAAGCGAGTTTGCTGCGACTCTGCTGTGCCGTCACGCAATTCGGGGAACAGTGCGAGCAGTTCTTCGACGTCTTCACGATAGAAAGACTTCAGCGCTGTGTCGCCCAGAAAAAGACTTTCACTGCGTAACCCCTGCGAGTGCAGTACTGCGTGTCGAGAGCAGGCAATGTGGTAATATGTGATGTCTTCACCTGTGTGCACCTGCTGAATTGTTCCGTCATTCACCAAGTGGATTGCCGCAACAAAGACCCGATCTTGTCCGAACAACAACTCGGCGCGCCAGCCTTCCAGCATGATCCGATGTTGCGGGGACACAAAAACATCCTGGTTGGGTTGACCCTTGCAAATCGCGTCGCGCCGAATGCGAACGGGTCTAAATTTTGGTTGCAAAGCCAGTGTTTGTGCACTCAGCACTTTTTTCCCGATCCACAAAATCGGCAGCGTTTTCCCACCTGACACGCAAACTCTGTCACCGATCATCAGGTTCTCGACCGGGCGTGGACCGGCCTCGGTCTCGATCAGGGTTCCAGCAACAAAACAGGGCGGATTGTTTGGATCAAGATCTCCGGTTGTGATTTGCCAGTTTCCGGTTGTCATTGGCCCGGTGGGGTTGTTGGTGTCCCAGGCGTAGATTTCGGTCCCAACCTGAATAAACTCACCAGATTCGCCGGTACCTCTGTAGTTACCTTGTCCGAGGTACGTGTAGGGTACGAACGGACCACCGTTGATCGAAATCGTTTGACCCGAGACAGTGGCTGGATCGGTCTTGTTTTGGACGATCAAGTCGCCTTGCCCGCTTGTGTTGACCGAATGAAGTAAGACATCAAACGACATACGTTGTGTCCGCTAAGCAGGTTGGACCAAAAGGGAACTCGCAACGAACAAGTTCCCTCCGTGTGTTGACTGAACAGAACACTACAGACCTCACAAACTCGCAAAGAACGCCAAAAACCACATCTAAAAGTCATGTTAACGCGCCGAAGAAGCATTTCAATGATAGTATGTTAATGTTTGCATTTGAACGAGGCGCAAAGGTTGTTGCCAGCCTTTCACCGAGGACTTCTGGGTTATGCGCAATCGGCCTCAAAGCTTGTTAACGCGAGGTGCCAAATCGTAGCGTGGGTCATCAATCTGGAATGACACCCCACGCGCAACGATAGGGCCAGTTTGCAAGAAAAACATGCGCACCTCTGGGCGCCTTTCGCTTTCCCTTGCCCTTGCCCGCAATATGTTGCACCACACACGGGTTCATACCCGGTGAACGGGCCAAAAGATAAGGACTAGGCGCATGGCTGACGGATCGATCGATATCAACGCAAAACCTACCGAGGATATCTCGGTCCGTGACGTGTTCGGCATTGACAGCGACATGGCGGTCAAGGGTTTCGCCGAGCGCAGCGACCGAGTGCCGGTGATCGATCATACCTACAAGTTCGATCCAGAAACCACGCTGGCGATTCTGGCGGGCTTTTCCCATAACCGTCGTGTGATGATCCAAGGCTATCACGGCACCGGCAAATCGACCCACATTGAACAGGTCGCTGCCCGTCTGAACTGGCCCGCCGTGCGTGTGAACCTGGACAGCCATATCAGCCGGATCGACCTGATCGGCAAGGACGCGATCAAACTGCGCGACGGCAAGCAGGTGACCGAGTTCCACGAAGGCATCCTGCCCTGGGCGTTGCGCAACCCGGTTGCCATCGTGTTCGACGAATACGATGCGGGCCGCGCAGACGTGATGTTCGTGATCCAACGTGTGTTGGAGCATGACGGCAAGCTGACCCTGCTGGATCAGAACGAGATCATTACCCCGAACCCCAATTTCCGCCTGTTTGCCACCGCCAACACGGTCGGTCTGGGCGACACCACGGGTCTGTATCACGGCACGCAGCAGATCAACCAGGCGCAGATGGACCGCTGGTCGCTGGTGTCGACCCTGAACTATCTGAGCCACGACGCCGAGACGATGATCGTTCTGTCGAAGGCGCCGCATTACAACACCGCCGAGGGCCGCAAGACCGTCAGCCAGATGGTCACCGTCGCCGACCTGACACGGACCGCCTTCATGAATGGCGATCTGTCCACCGTCATGAGCCCTCGGACCGTCATCAACTGGGCCCAGAACGCCGAGATTTTCCGCAACGTGGGCTATGCGTTCCGCCTGTCCTTCCTGAACAAATGCGATGAGCTGGAGCGCCAGACCGTGGCCGAGTTCTATCAGCGCTGCTTCGATGAGGAGTTGCCTGAAAGCGCCGCGAGTGCAAGCTTGGGGTAAGCACCCGAATTGCGCCCGTTCCGGGCGCAATGCCTCCGGCGGGGATATTTTTGGCCAGATGAAGTCGGATCCGTTACAGTTTTCAACGCCGGGCAGGTCATTTTGATGAGGGCTTAAGGACATGGCACAGAAGAACGACAACCCTGCTGATCCGTTCAAGAAGGCCCTGGCCGAAGCAACCAAGGTCATGGCCGATGATCCCGAGCTGTCGGTGACTTATACGGTCGACCCTTCGGGCATGTCGGGCGAGTCGATGCGGCTGCCACAGGTCTCGCGCCGGATGACGCGCGAAGAAGTGCTGTTGGCGCGTGGCACGGCGGATGCCTTGGCGTTGCAGCGCAAGTATCATGACGACGCGACCCATGCGCGCTATGCGCCTCCGGGCGATATGGCGCGGGATCTGTACGAAGCGATGGAGACCGCCCGCTGCGAAGCGATGGGCGCGCGGGACATGCCGGGCACCGCCAGCAATATTGACGTCAAGATCGGGCATGAAGCAATCCGGCGTGGGTATGATCAGTGCAAGCAACCCGCCGATGCACCTCTTTCGGTTGCGGCAGGCTACCTGATCCGGCATCTGGCCACCGGGCGTGATCTTCCGCCTGCTGCCGAAAACATAATGAACCTGTGGCGTGGATTCATCGAAGAGCAAGCGGGCGGGACGTTGGAGAATCTGGACGAGATTCTCTCGGATCAGGCGGAGTTTGCCAAATTCGCCCGTCAGGTGATCAAGGATCTGGGATATGGCGACCAGCTTGGGGATGACCCCGATGAGCTGGACGACGAGCAGGAAGACCAGGCCGAGGAAGACGCCGAAGAACAGCCCGATCCGGACAGCACCGGTCAGGATGATCAGGACGAACAGGACGCCGACGCGACACCTGAGCAGACGCAGGAAGAGCAGCAGGATCAGTCTCAGGCCCAGGTCTCGATGGACGAAATGGCCGAAGACGAGATGGGTGACGAGGCTGAGATGCCGGATGGCGAGGCGCCTCTGGAACCGCCTGCCCCACCGCCGGCATCTGAAGCGGACCCGGATTACAAGGTCTATCTGGACACC
This sequence comes from Ruegeria sp. HKCCD6604, assembly GCF_013110635.1. NCBI lineage: Bacteria > Pseudomonadati > Pseudomonadota > Alphaproteobacteria > Rhodobacterales > Roseobacteraceae > Ruegeria > Ruegeria sp. HKCCD6604. The sequence goes on from NZ_WVQW01000001.1 coordinate 1,068,291, forward strand.
CATGACGAAGAGATCGTCGCCGAGGATCTGGCCGAACCGGCCGAACTGGAACGTCTGCGGGCCTATCTGGATCAGCAGCTGGAGCCCTTGAAAGGCGCGGTGTCGCGTCTGGCCAACAAGCTGCAACGTCGCTTGCAGGCGCAGCAGAACCGCAGCTGGGAGTTCGACCGCGAGGAAGGCATTCTGGACGCGGGCCGATTGGCACGAGTTGTGGCGAATCCGACCACGCCGCTCAGCTTCAAGGTCGAAAAAGACACCGAGTTCCGCGACACAGTGGTGACGCTGCTGTTGGACAATTCGGGGTCGATGCGCGGACGTCCGATTTCGATCGCCGCCATTTGCGCGGATGTTCTGGCGCGGACGCTGGAGCGGTGCAATGTAAAGGTCGAAATTCTGGGCTTTACCACGCGGGCGTGGAAAGGCGGTCAGGCGCGCGAGGCGTGGCTGAATGATGGACGCCCGCAACAGCCGGGCCGTTTGAACGACCTGCGCCACATCATCTACAAGGGCGCGGACGCCCCTTGGCGTCGTGCGCGGCCCAATCTTGGTCTGATGATGAAAGAGGGCCTGCTTAAAGAAAACATCGATGGAGAAGCCCTGGAATGGGCACATCGCCGGATGCTGGCGCGGCGCGAACAACGCAAGATCCTGATGGTGATCTCGGACGGTGCGCCGGTCGATGATTCGACACTGAGCGTGAACCCGGCCAACTATCTGGAAAAACACCTGCGCGACGTGATCGCGATGGTCGAAAAACGCAAAATGGTCGAACTTTTGGCCATCGGGATCGGCCATGACGTGACCCGGTATTACGACCGGGCGGTGACGATTACGGATGTAGAGCAACTGGCCGGCGCGATGACCGAACAACTGGCGGCTCTGTTTGACAGTGACCCGCGGGCGCGGGCGCGGGTCATGGGGATGAGAAAGGCCAGCTGAGGCTGATCTTCTGCCCGGCGGGCGCATTTCCCCGAGGGCGACGTGTTTTTCGTTGCTGATCATCGGCTTGTTCAGGCGGGGTGTTCCCGTCTGGACATTTTTTGAAATGCGCCTCAGGGTCACGCTCAAATGCTGTGAATGAGGCCGCCCATGTTCCAATCCTTCGAAGTGACCGCCCGCCCGGAACAGGGGCCACCGCGGCTGGCCGCCTTGCGCGAACAGATGGTGCAAGAAGGGCTGGACGGGTTTCTGATCCCGCGGGCGGATGCGCATCAGGGAGAGTATGTCGCAGCGCGCGATGAACGTCTGGCTTGGCTGACCGGGTTCACGGGCTCGGCCGGGTTTTGCGCCGCCCTGCGCGACGTGGCCGGAGTTTTCATCGACGGGCGGTATCGCACCCAGGTCAAGGCACAAGTTGCGGCAGATTTCACCCCGGTCCCCTGGCCCGAGGTATGCCTGAGCGCCTGGCTGAAACAGCAATTGCCCAACGGCGGCAAGATCGGTTTTGACCCGTGGCTGCATGCGGCAGGGCAGATTTCCGGCACATTGAGTGATCTGGATGGATCGGGCATCGAACTGGTGAGATGCGAAAACCTTGTGGACCGGATCTGGGCCGATCAACCCGCACCGCCGATGAACCCGGTCAAGGCGCATCCGATCGAATTTGCCGGGGAAGGTGCGGACAGCAAGATCGCCCGTCTGGCCGAAGACCTTCGGCAGGCCGGGCACAAGGCAGCGGTGATCACCCTGCCGGATTCCATCATGTGGCTATTGAATATCCGTGGGTCGGATATCGCCTATAACCCGGTGGCCCACGGCTTTGCCATTCTTCATGCAGGAGGTCAGGTCGATCTGTTCATGGCGGCAGAAAAACTGGTCGGGGTACGGGATCATCTGGGCTCTCAGGTGACCTTGCGCGCTGTGGGCGATTTTCTGGATGCGGTTGCGGCTCTGGCCGGTCCGGTGCAGGTGGATGCCGCTTCGGTACCTCAGATCGTGGCCGATGCGCTGGGTGACGCGATGACGGATGGCGGCGATCCCTGCGCCCTGCCCAAAGCCTGCAAGAATGCGGCTGAAATCGCAGGCAGCGCCGAGGCGCATTTGCGCGATGCGGTGGCGGTCATCGAAACGTTATGCTGGCTGGACCAGCAAGCCCCGGGCAGCGTGACCGAAACACAGATTGTCACCCGGCTGGAAGAAAACCGGCGCAAGGACAATGCGCTTCAGGACATCTCGTTCGATACCATTGCAGGCACGGGTCCGAACGGCGCGATCATGCATTACCGCGTGACGGAAGAGACCGACAGCCGCCTGGAACACGGCCATATTCTGGTGCTGGACAGTGGCGGGCAGTATCTGGACGGCACCACCGACATCACCCGAACCATCGCCATCGGTGACGTCGGAACCGAGGAAAAAACCTGCTTCACCCGGGTGCTGAAGGGCATGATTGCCATGTCGATGCTGCGTTGGCCTGCGGGCCTTTCCGGGCGGGATATCGAATGTGTGGCCCGCGTGCCGCTGTGGTCTGCGGGACAGGATTTCAACCATGGGGTCGGACATGGGGTCGGCGCCTATCTGAGCGTGCATGAAGGGCCGCAACGGCTGTCCAAAGTCAGCCATGTACCGCTGCAACCCGGCATGATCCTGTCAAACGAACCCGGGTATTACCGGGAAGGCGCCTTTGGCATCCGCATCGAAAACCTTGTGGTGGTGGAAGACGCTCCTCTGCTTCCCGATAGCGATGCCGAACGCGCGATGCTGAACTGGCGCACGCTGACCTATGTACCAATTGACCGCAGACTGATCATGGCCGATATGTTGACGACCGGCGAACGCGACTGGCTGAATGCCTATCACCGCGACGTTGCGGAAAAAATCCGCCCAAGGCTGGGACATGACGCACAACTGTGGTTGGATGCCGCAACTGCCCCAATCTGACACGGGTCTGTTACATAAAACAGGCAGAGGGGTGGCCCTGATACGACGACGGAAGGAAGAGGAATGGCTGAGATCACGATCCGGAAAGCGCCGGGCAAATGGACTGTCCGCTCGGGCGGTGCGATCCTGGGCGAAACGAACAACGCGCTGGAACTGCTTGAAGGCGACAAGGATCCGGTGATCTATTTCCCGCGCAACGATATTGCGATGGCGTTTCTGGATCGGACCGACAAGGTGACCCACTGCCCCGGCAAGGGCGACGCGACGCATTTTTCCATCGTCAACAAGTCATCCGTGACCGACAACGCGGTCTGGAGCTATGAGGATCCGATTCAGGCAGTGGCCGAGATCAAGGACCATCTGGCATTCTACCCGGCTGAATCGGTGAAGGTGGAGCAGATCTAACGCCAGCCCCCGCGCCCACCTCACGCAGCTGTGGCATGCACGTGAACGGCATTTGCGGCACACTTGCTCCGGGGTAACACCGGAGGCTTCCATGTCGATGTCACGTCGCGGTTTTGCTGGGATGATCGGGGCTGGTGCAATGGCACCCGGTGTGCTGTGGGCGCAGCAGGATCCGGTTCTGGACGCGTTGCGCAGCACGCTGAGCGGGCGTCGGACCGCGTTTGAGGCGCAGATGGCGTATCTGAAGGACCGCGGCCAGCCGGATGTTGTGGCCGGGTTGCTGACTGCGATGCGTTATGCCGACAGGCGCCGGGATGAGATTGTCGAGGTGATGGAGGCCCTGACCGGGCAGCGCCATGGCAATGACTGGTTCGAGTGGATGCTGTGGCAAGAACGAAACCCGCAGATTGTCCCTCATCCGTCGCTGATCCCGTTCAAGCGCGAGGTTCTTCTGGGGATCGATCCGCACTTCGATCTGTTCCTGCGGCCCGAATATCTGCAACGCGACAAGATGAAGATCCGCCTGGAAGAGATCGCCTGGGGCGGTGTGTACAAGGATGGCATTCCGTCTCTGGACAATCCCACCCTGATCTCTGCTTCGAATGCGGGGTATCTGAAGGGCGATGATCTGGTATTCGGCGTGGCCATCAACGGGGATGAACGCGCCTATCCCCTGCGGATCATGGGCTGGCACGAGATGTTCAACGAGGTGATCGGTGGCGTGCCCGTGGCGCTGGCCTATTGCACGCTTTGCGGGTCGGGCATCCTGTTTGAAACCCAGGTGGCGGGGCGGCGAAAGCCGTTCATTTTCGGGTCGTCAGGTTTCCTCTATCGCTCGAACAAGCTGATGTTTGACCGAGAGACGCATTCGCTGTGGAACCAGTATACTGGCAGGCCTGTTGTGGGGCCTTTGGCGAACAGCGGCATCACGTTGAAACAGCGCCCTGTGGTGATCACGACATGGGACAGCTGGAGGACCTCGCATCCCAAAACCCGTGTTCTGTCGCTGAACACCGGGCATCGGCGCAATTACGGATCAGGGGTGGTTTATCGCGACTATTTCGCCTCGAGCGAGCTGATGTTCCCGGCGGTTGTGGATCAGTCCCGGCATCGGCAGAAGGATTACGTCTTTGCCGTGCGCCAGTTTGGTGCAGCCCGCGCCTGGCCTCTGGATGCGTTCAAGGGCAAACCGGTGATCAACGATGCAATCGGTCGGACACCTCTGGTTCTGATTGGCGATCCCAAAGAGCGCAGCGTGCGGGCCTATGAGCGAAAAACGCATGCGTTCCGGGCGACGCAAGGCGGGTTGCAGGATAGCGCGGGGAACGGTTGGGCCGTCACGGAAGAGGCTTTGATCGGGCCGGATGGAACGCGTTTGCCACGAGTCGCCGGTCATGTTTCCTACTGGTTTGCGTGGGACAATTATTTGGGCGACGCAGCCAGCGTGTATGGTGAGTGAAACTCAGGAATGCTCTTCGGCAGCCGTGGCCGCAAGCGCCCTGTTATATGCCTTGAGCGCATCGACGTGATAGAGCGCCCCAACCGGTGTTTCAGAGCCGTCGTTTTCCAGAATGACAACCGGAATGCAGGGGATGTCGTCACGATCAAAATAGGGCATGGCGGCTTCCAGCGTGGCGCTGGCCTGAATGCACAGGCCCTGGTCGATCAGCCCCTGTGCCTCTTCCTTCGTGATCGACCGCGGATCCCCAAGCGGGCGCATCACGGCTCCGGCGCGAAGCATTGCCAGCAGATAAGCCTGCGGCCCCGCGGCCAGGTGGACATCACGCCGTTCCAGCTGGGTCAGGAAGAAAGACCGGTCCACAAGTCTCGAGGCCAAGGCCGTGGACATGGACACGCTGACCATCACGGCAAGGCCGATCTGCCAATCGCCGGTCAGTTCAAAAACGATCAAAGTGGTCGAGATGGGCGCGCCCAGCACCGCCGCAGCCACGGCGCCCATTCCGGCAAAGGCATAAAGCGTATGCGTGCCCGACACATCCGGCAGCAACCCGGTGGCGATCAGACCGAAGGCCAGCCCGGTCAACGCGCCGACCATCAGAGACGGAGAGAACACCCCGCCCCCCATGCGCCCGCCCATGGTAATCGCCACCGCGACCGTTTTGATCACCGCAAACAGGATGGCCGTGGTCAGCACCAGATCACCGGTCAGGGCGCGAATTGTCGTCTCGTACCCCACGCCGATGATATGCGGAAACCAGATCGCCATAAGCCCCAGCATCGCCCCGGACACCGCAGGGCGCAGCCAGGCCGGAATCGACAGGCGGTTCTGGATATGGCTGCCAATATCCTCGGCAAAGAAAATCGACCGCATCAGCAGCAGCGCGACAAGTCCGCAGATCAGGCCCAGGATCAGGAAGGCCGGAAGCTCGACATAGAATTGCAGCGATCCCGGCGTCTCCAGCGTGAACTCGGTAACGTCGCCATATTCCAGCCGGTTGATCACCGTTCCCGCGACCGAGGCGATGACGATCGGGGCAAAGGCGTGAACAGCGAAATGGCGCAGCACGACCTCGAGCGCGAACAAGGCCCCCGCAATGGGGGCGTTGAAGCTGGCCGACACGGCCGCGGCAACGGCACATCCCAACAGGTCACGTCCCGTGATCCCATCCGCGTGTATGCGGTTGCTGACCCATGTGGAAATCACTCCGGCCATATGCACCACCGGCCCCTCGCGGCCTGTTGACCCGCCCGAACTGAGCGTGATCAGCGAGGCGAAGAACGACGCGATGCCCGCCTTGACCTCGACCCGCCCGTCGGTGATGGCCGAACCTTCGATCACATCGGCAACCGACCGGACGCGCCCGTCATTGGTGAACCGGTTCAGGATGATGCCGACGACCAGGCCACCGAAGATGGGAATGATCAGAACCATGAACCATGGCAGTTTCTCGGCGTGGCTGTGCAGCAGCAGGATGTCATCGGTATCGTAAAGATAGGCTTGCAGCGCGCGGATGGCCTTGCGGAAGCCAAGCGCCATGAAACCGGCCGCGATCCCGATGGCCAGCGCAATGAACCAGAACTGGATCTGGCTTGGCCCCCGGCGCAGCATGACCCGCCACGCATCCTTGATCGCGGCCAGAGCCTGATTGAACTGGTTGCGCAGAACGGTGCGGGTCGATTGGGTCATTGGCCCTCGGGGATCATCACTTAACCCTTAGTAAGCCACGGAGCGCCCATATAAAAGTGAGATAGCGACAGTGTGAGCACCAATTCACGCCATCGCCGCATCAGGCCTGCAACAGAGCCCGGGCGGCGGCACGGGCTTCTTCGGTGATGGTGTCGCCGGCCACCATGCGCGCGATCTCGTCCACCCGATCCGGTTCGGCCAAAGGAATGACGGTGGACAGGGTTTGTCCGTCAGTAACCTGTTTCTGCACCCGCCAGTGATGCGCCGCCCGTGCGGCGACTTGAGGGGAATGGGTGACAACCAGAACCTGCCCGCCCTGCGCCAGCGACGCCAGCCTGCGCCCGACGGCATCGGCTGTTGCCCCACCGACACCACGATCGATTTCGTCAAAGATCATCGTCCGGGCACTGTCGTCGCCAGACAGACAGACCTTGAGGGCCAGCAGGAAGCGGCTGAGCTCACCCCCCGAGGCAATCTTGTTCAGCGGCCCCGCCGGTGCACCGGGGTTGGTGGCCACGGTGAAGGCCACCGCGTCGGTGCCTTCGGGGCCGGCTTCAGCCGGGGTGATCTCGGTCTGGAACACGGCACGTTCCATCTTGAGCGGGGCCAGTTCCGCCATGACGGCCGCGTCAAGCCGCCCAGCGGCGGCCTTGCGCGCGGCGCTGAGGTCGGCTGCGGCGGCGTCATAGGCCTGTTGCGCCGCTTCTACGGCAGCTCGCCTGTCTGCCAGGTCGGCATCCCCTGCCTCCAACCGGTTCAACCGGTCACGCAGAGTGTCGGCAAACGAACCCAGATCATCCGGGGCCACGTCATGTTTGCGGGCCTGCGCACGGATGGCAAACAGGCGTTCCTCGGCCTGTTCCAATTCTGCCGGGTTGAAGTCCAGCGCTTGAAGGCAGGCATTCACGCCATCCTGCGCCTCGCCCAACTCGATCATCGCGCGCCCGAGCGCTGCTATCGGTTCTTCCAACTGGCCGCCCGCATTGTCCGAGACGCCTTCCAGCCAGCGGATGGCATCGGACATGGCCCCTTCCGCCCCGTCCCCGGACAACAGGGCAAAGGCACGCGCAACATCGTCGCGAATCCGCTCGGCCCCTTGCATCATGCGGCGGCGGGCATCCAGCTCGGCATCCTCACCGGGTTGCGGGTCAAGCTGGTCAAGTTCGGCGACCGCGTGACGCAGGAATTCTTCCTCGCTGCGGACGGCAGCCAGAGCGGCCTCGGTCTCGGCCAGCGCCTTGCGGGTACGGGACATCGCGGCCCAGGCGGTTCGCACGTTTGTCAGTTGCTCCGAAACCTGTGCGAATTCGTCCAGCATCGCCCGATGACCACGTGGATTCAGCAAACCGCGGTCATCATGCTGTCCGTGCAGTTCGATCAGAGTCTCGGACAGCGCCCGCAGAACTTCGCCCGAGCAGCGGCGGTCATTGACCCAGGCGGTCTTGCGCCCCTCGGCCGTGTTGACGCGGCGCAGGATCAGTTCCTGGCCCCCCGGCAGACCGGCTTCGGCCAGAATCGCATGTGCGGGATGATCGGCAGAGAGTTCGAATTCGGCGACGACCTCACCCTGCGCGGCCCCCTGCCGCACCAGTTCCGCGCGCCCTCGCCAGCCCAACACGAAGCCAAGCGAATCCAGCAGAATCGATTTGCCCGCGCCGGTCTCGCCGGTCAGTGCGTTCAAGCCCGGCTGAAAGCTCAATTCCAGCCGGTCGATGATCAGCATATCGCGGATATCAAGGGCGCGCAGCATGTGGTCTTCAGCGTCCCGGACCAAAGGCCATCGCGATTACAACCATTCACCTTTGATGGTCTGACGATAAATCGTGCTGAGCCAGTTGTTACCGCGGCTCTTGAGATCAAGCCCGCGAGAGGTCAACAGTTTGTACGCATCGTCATACCATTCCGAGGACTGGTAGTTGTAGCCAAGAATGGCACCTGCGGTCTGCGCTTCGTCCAGCAGGCCAAGCGACAGATAGGCCTCGACCAGACGATACAGTGCTTCGGCGGTGTGGGATGTGGTCTGAAAGTCTTCGACCACAACACGGAACCGGTTGATAGCGGCAATATAGTGATCCTGACGCAAGTAGTAGCGCCCGATCTCCATTTCCTTGCCCGCCAGGTGGTCGAAGGCCAGATCGAACTTCAGAACCGCCGATGTGGCGTATTCGCTGTCCGGATAGACCTCGATCACGGTCCGCAGAGATTGCAGCGCCTGGAAGGTCAGGCCCTGGTCACGACCGACTTCGTCGATCTGATCATAATAGCTGAGCGCCAGCAGATACTGCGCATAAGCAGCATCTTCATCCGTCGGATAGAAGTCGATATAGCGCTGCGCCGCCGCGCGGCTTTCTTCGTAATTCTGGTCCGAATGGAACGAAAACGCCTGCATGATCAGCGCGCGCTTGGCCCAGTCCGAATACGGATACAAACGTTCTACTTCCGAGAAATACCACGCCGCGTCGTCCGAGCGATTCTGCGACAGTTCGTATTCACCTCGGGTATAGATCTGTTCCGGCGTGAACCCTTCTAGGTTCTGTTCACGGTCCGCGCCCTTGTTGCCAAAAAGGCCGCCGGCGTTGCCGCATGCCGTCAAAACTGCTGCCAGAAGAATCGCACCCGCGAATCTGACTGCCGCTTTGCTGCCAACCATACCGCCCATCCTTGTCGTCTTGCTTAATGGGGTTTGCCCCGATTTGAGCCATGGTCTAGCACAGAAAATTCCGGTGCAAAACGCCTTATGCGACTTCTGGCGCAAATGTCGTCAGAGTTGATCTGATCAGGCCACTTCGGGGATTTCGTTGACAACAAGCCCCTGCCCCGGCAGGCGCGCGGCCTGTTCCGGTGTGCACAGCACCGGGCGCACGGCGCCTGGCGTTTCGAACAGGTTGCGCAGCAATGTGTTGGTCAGCGAATGACCCGACTTGTTTCCGGTGAAGTGACCCAAAATCGGCCCACCAGCCAGATAGAGATCACCCAAGGCGTCCAGCATCTTGTGGCGCACAGCCTCATCGACCCGGCGGAAACCGCCCGGTGTCAGAACTTCGACGCCCTGAACGACCACGGCATTTTCAAGCGTGCCGCCCAAAGCCAACCCGTTTTCGCGCATCGCCTCGACATCCGTGCGACGGCAGAACGTGCGACAATCGCTGAGTTCACGCGCGAAGGAACCGTTGCGCATGTCCAGCGTTTTGCTCTGGCTGCCAATGGCACCGTCTTCGAAATCGATATGGAAGTCGATGATCAGCCCGTCAGCGGGCGCAAGGCTGGCGCTCGCGCCTTCGCGGGATGCGGTGACGGTTTTCAGAACCTCATAGGCCAATACCGGGCTGGCCTGACGGCGCACGCCCCGGGCCATAATGCCACGCACGAAGTCAATCGAGGAGCCGTCCATGATCGGAACTTCGGGACCGTCGATCTCGACAAGTGCGTTGTGCACACCACATCCGGCCAATGCAGCCATGATATGTTCGACGGTAGAAACCGATACACCGGCATCATTCACCAGACGCGTACAAAGCGGGGTCCGTTCAACCGCATAGTAGATCGCCGGGATCATCGCGTCGCCCAATTGAATATCCGTCCGCTTGAACCAGATGCCATGACCAGCCGCCGCCGGTTTCAGGACCATGGTCGCCGGCTTGCCGCTGTGCAGCCCGACGCCTTTAAACGTGACCGGAGATTTGAGCGTATGTTGCAAAATGGGCCTCGGTGAGTAGAGTCCAGCCTGCTTGGGCCGTGTTGGACACTGAGTTAAGGAAGCCCGCGTCAAGGCTCAACTCACTCTTTGCAACCGATTGAAACATGTATGTAACAGATCGGCAAAACCCTGCTCACATAGTTGCAAGTTACTGTTAAGAAACAATTAAGGGCCGCCAAATGGCAGCCCTTTGAGTGGATTTTGTTACCGCGATCAGTTGGCTTGACGGCGCAGGAAGGCCGGAATTTCGATGCGGTCCTGATCCGGATCGGCCTCTTCCTGAAGCGGCGCGGTCGCCTCGGACTGTCGCAAAACGGGCTGCTGCCGCGGCGGTTGGGCCGGTGTATCCGAGGCATGGCCGGTCATCCGATCGATCAGACGATTGAAGCCAAAACGCGACCGCTCCTCGGGTTCCTGTTGCGAAACCGCTTCGGGCTGGCGGGGCGCTGCCGGTCGCTGTGGCGCCGACGGAACCTTCTGCACAGCGGCCTGCAAACGCTGCAATGCTTCGGGCGACGGGGTGCCAGCAGCATGTCCGCGCGGTGCCACAAATGCCTCGGGCGCGGGCTCAACATGCTCGGGCTGCGGCTCGAATTCGGCCACACGCGGCTGATAAGCGGGCGGCGGCAGGCCATCCTCGTCACGCTCGTCGCGCGGCTGGAATTGCGGCTGCGCCGGCTCTTCAGCGGCTTCGAACAGCGAAGGTTCGCGGTTTTCTTCCGGCTGCGGGACGGGCTCTGCTGCGTCGGCAACCACCCGGGCTTCTTCCTGAATATGCTCTTCAGCCGAAACCGTGCGGGTCAGCGGTTCGGACATCGAACGGCGCGCCACCGGGACTTCGGTCGTTTTTTCGCTGGCGTCGATGCCGGTCGCAACAACCGACACGCGCATTCCGCCTTCCATAGCGGTATCCAGCGTCGAGCCGACGATGATATTGGCCTCGGGGTCCACTTCCTCGCGGATGCGGTTTGCGGCTTCGTCCAGTTCGAACAGGGTCAGGTCGTGCGACCCGGTGATGTTGATCAACACGCCTTTGGCGCCCTTGAGGCTGATTTCGTCCAACAGCGGGTTCGCAATGGCCTTTTCCGCCGCCTGGATGGCGCGGTCTTCGCCTGTTGCCTCGCCGGTGCCCATCATCGCCTTGCCCATCTCGTCCATCACGGCGCGAACGTCGGCAAAGTCGAGGTTAATCAGGCCGGGGCGCACCATCAGGTCGGTCACGCCTTTGACGCCCTGATACAGAACGTCGTCAGCCATCGAGAACGCCTCGGTAAAGGTGGTCTTTTCATTGGCCAGGCGGAACAGGTTCTGGTTGGGGATGATGATCAGCGTGTCGACAACCTGCTGCAGCGCCTCAACCCCATCTTCGGCCTGGCGCATCCGCTTGGCACCCTCGAACTGGAAGGGCTTGGTTACGACACCGACGGTCAGTACACCCAGCTCACGCGCGGCTTGCGCGATGATCGGAGCAGCCCCCGTTCCGGTACCGCCGCCCATACCAGCAGTGATGAAGCACATATGAGCGCCGGCAAGGTGGTCCACGATCTGTTCGATACTTTCCTCGGCGGCGGCCGCGCCTACGGTCGGGCGGGCCCCTGCCCCCAGACCTTCGGTGACTTTCACGCCCAGCTGCACCCGCGCAGAGGACTGGCTTTGTTGCAGCGCCTGTGCGTCGGTATTGGCGACCACGAAATCAACGCCGTCCAACTGTTTTTCAATCATGTTGTTGACGGCGTTCCCGCCTGCGCCGCCAACGCCAAATACTGTAATCCGAGGCTTCAGTTCGTCGTGCCCGGGCATCGAAAGATTCAATGTCATGCTCTGTCCGCCTGTATTTATGTCCCGCCAAAGCGGTGTTTTTCTTACCTATCCTTGTTCGATTCTAGCGGCCTGATGCCAAAAGGTCACGTCAAAAATCGCGTTTTCCCACAAAATATGGAGGAAATAAGGCATAAACCGGCGGCATTTCGCAGGCCATGCCAGATATAGCGGAAACAACGGCGACCATCACTAGACAACCGGCATGAACGCGAGGACACATTCGTTCATCGCGCTCTGATCGACTGCCATATACACTGCGGAAAACTGCTCAGGTCCTGCCGCGAGGCCTCTTTCGGGCCTTGTGGATATCTTGAGGGATAAATCGAAACGCTGCAACCGGTTTCTTCAGCTGAGCGGTGCATTTGGACAGTCCAGGCCGCGGTCCGTCATGGATCGCACTTCCTGTATTTCACCATCGACGAATGAGGCAAGCCGCACCATCAAACGACCTTCATGCGAAAACGGCCACCAACAGACCGGAATGCCGTCCGGGTCATTGTCGTACAGAAAACACAACTGACCGTTTGGCGTCGTGATCTGCCCGTAGACACAGCCCTGCCCCTCTTCGCACCAGACCGACATGCGGCGGTTCAGGAATTGTTCGGTTCCCACCAGGCCACCGCTGCGGATTTCGTAGAATGTCAAAGTTTTGCCGACCGCCGCGTCCAGAAACGCCTCGGGCGTGATCATGGTCTGGGCCGAGGCCCAGCCAGGCAGCAGCGCCGCGCACAGAGCACCCCCGCGCAGGACTCTACCAGTTGTCACGGAACCACCGTACGGCGCGCTTGAACGGGCGCGCGGCATAGGTGTCGACCGGGATTTCAAAATCCCACCATTCATCCTGAGGATGGGCCGCAAACAGGCTGAGGCCGACAGCGGACGAGAACCCGGGCCCGGTGGCTGATTGCGGCAGGCCATGCACGCGCAAGGGGCGGCCCAAGCGAACGCGCTGACCGAGGATGCGCGTGGCCAACCCGTCCAGCCCCATGATCTGGCTGCCGCCGCCGGTCAGCACGATCTGCTGGCTTGGCATATGTTCAAACCCGGCGGCGTCCAGCCGGACGCGGACCTCTTCAAGAATTTCCTCGACACGCGGGCGCATGATGCCGATCAGTTCAGCGCGGCTGACGGTGCGGCGGTCGTGTTCCCAGTCGCCGGTATCACCACCGATATCAATCATATCCCTGTCGTCGGCCCCGGTGGCATGAACGCCACCATTGAATGTCTTGATCCGTTCCGCCACGGCGGCAGGCACACCCAGGCCCATCGAGATATCGGCGGTCACGTGATCGCCGCCCATGCGCACGCAATCGGCATAGATCATGTGCTTTTTCATGAAGATCGACACGCTTGTGGTGCCGCCGCCCATGTCGATACAGGCCGCGCCCAGTTCCTGCTCGTCTTCGACCAGCGCCGAGATGCCCGAGACATAGGCCGAGTTGGCAATACCCGCGAGTTCAAGATCGCAGCGCTTGATACAGCGCACGATGTTCTGGATCGCTGACGAATCCACGGTCAGCATATGCATGTCGACCGCAAGGCTCTGGCCCATCTGCCCGCGCGGGTCGATCAGGCCAGACCGGTTGTCGAGCGCAAAATTCACCGGTTGAGCATGCAGCACTTCGCGCCCGTCACCATAATCCGGCACGTCGCAAGCGTTCAGAACCCGGCCCACTTCGGCCTCGGTCACGATCTGACCGTCCAGATCGACTTGCGCATCCAGCCCGTAAGAGCGCGGGTTCGCGCCCGAGAAACAGGCGATCACATGGTCGACGCGGATGTCGGCCATCTTCTGTGCAGCCTGAAGCGCGGTGCGGATGGCACGTTCGGTTTCCTGCATGGCTGTGACTTCGCCGAACTGGACACCCCGCGACCGGGTGGTCGCGGCACCGATGACGCGAAAACCCGTCTGCCCCGCCATGGAACCGATGGTATTGTCCTCGCTCAGCCGACCTGTTCCGTCAAAGCGCAGCACAAGACAGGCGATTTTCGAGCTGCCCACATCCAGAATCGCAATCACACCGCGTTGCAAAGCCTGTCGCCGCATCTGACGCATGGCGCGTTGGGACTGATAAAGATCGGTCATCATGGTCGTTACTGCCCGTTACTCACTGTCACTTTTGTGTTCCACCAGTCTTCGCTGGCGGCTTTGGTCATTCGGATGGTCGGACGCTGCCCTAGGCGCATGTCGACCACGGCCACGTCACGTTCCAGAAGGTCCTGCACCTCGTTCACGGCAAGCACGCGTTCCAGCGCACGCACCGGGCGTTCGGTCGGCAGCATGATGCGCTGACCACGGTCCAGCACCAGATCCCAGCGCCGCTCTCCCACGCGCACCAAGCCGCGCACGCGATTGCCCAGGCTGCGCGAAGTCAGCAGAAGCTCCAGTGCTTCTCCGACGTGATCGTCGGCGCCCGTCCCCGCGATCAGCGGCAGATCGGCGTGATCCTTGCGAGAGGTGGCTTCCTTGACATGCGCGCCTGTCTCATCCAGCAGTTCAAGCCCCTCGCGCGTTCGCCAGACGATCACCGGCTGACGCTCGACGACATCGACCTGCAGGATGCCTCCGGGGCGGATTCTGACGGTTGCGGATTTCACCGGGTCCAGCCCGATGATCGTGTCGCGGATCTGTTCCACATCCAGATCCCAGGAACTGATCGGGAAATCCAGCGGCACGATTTCGCGGATGTCTTCGGACAGGTCGGTTCCGGCCCCGTCGATGGCCATCAGGTTGACCATGAATTCGGGGCGCTCCTGAATCGAAGTGCGCACATCGGCGATATAAGCAGCAAGTGCGTCGCGACGGTCCTGCGAGGCAAAGAAGATGCCAAGCGCGGCAGCGATGGCGCAGATCGGAAGGCCAACCTTGACACCAAGGCGAATGCCAGGCGTCAGCATCCAACGTTGCAGCCGATAGCTGAGACGGGACGGCGCAGGGTCACTGCGTCTTGCGGGGCGGGAAAACACACGCGCACCGCGCAGGCGCAAAAGCGGTTCGGCCTCGTGCGAGTCCGTGTCGGCCGAGGCGAAATCGGCATCCGGTCCCGCAAGTGGTTTGCTGCGGTGGATTTCCAGTGAACGGCTGGCGGTCAGCGGTCGCATGAGGCGTCCTCCACCATCCAGGCGCAGAGCTGGCCGAATGTCATTCCAAGATGAGCGGCCTGTTCCGGGGCCAGAGAGGTTGGCGTCATGCCGGGCTGGGTATTGGTTTCCAGCAGGAACAACCCATCGGCACCCTTGCTGTCATCCCAGCGGTAATCCGTGCGGGACACACCCTTGCACCCCAGCACGTTATGCGCTCGCACGGCGTAGTCCATGCAGCGGTCGAAAATGTCCTGCGGGATGTCGGCGGGCAGGACATGCCACGAGCCGCCGGGCTTGTACTTGGCGTCATAGTCGTACCAGCCGCCATCTGTCATGATTTCAGTCACGGTCAGGGCGCGGTCGCCCATCACGGTCACGGTCAACTCGCGGCCTGCCACGTATTTCTCGACCATCACCAGATCGGGCATCGCCTCGTCCAGCTGCGGCGGGCCGTTGGCATTTTCGTGGACGATGTAAATCCCAACGCTGGAGCCTTCATTGTTCGGCTTGGCCACATAGGGCGGCTCCATCACGTGAACTTCGACCACCTCGACCTTGGGCACGATCACGCTCGGTACGACGGGCAGCCCTTCGGTTTGGTAAATCTCTTTGCTGCGCTGCTTGTCCATTGCCAGCGCCGAGGCCAGAACACCGGAATGGGTGTAAGGGATACGCATCCATTCCAGCAGGCCCTGCACACACCCATCTTCGCCCCAGCGGCCATGCAGGGCGTTGAAAACCACATCCGGTTTGATGTCCACAAGGCGCGCGCAGAGGTCGGGACCTGCGTCCAGTTCGACCACTTCAAAGCCTTCTCCCACAAGGGCGGCCGCGCATTCGCGCCCAGAGCTGAGAGACACCTCGCGTTCCGCCGAGGGTCCACCCATCAATACCGCCACTTTGGGGTTTGTCCTGCTCGACATACCCAATGTGCGCCTCAATGTCCCCGGACCTTATGCGGTGGTCCGTACTGCGTTTATGCCTTTGATCCGTCGCCTGAATTTGCCTGTTATGGTCTGACGGTTGGGGCTTTATTCTGTCAGCGGATCACCGACCCGCATGATTTCCCACTCTAGCGTGATGCCGCTTGTTTCGTAAACCTTTTTTCGCACCTCTTCGCCAAGACCTTCAAGGTCGGCAGCGGTGGCCGCGCCGGTATTGATCAGGAAATTCGAGTGCTTCGGGCTCATCTGCGCACCGCCAAGCGTCGCGCCGCGCATTCCGGCGTCGTCGATCACCTTCCACGCCTTGAGGTCATGCACGTCATCCGCCTGCCCGGTCGAAGAAAACCCGGCTGGATTGCGAAAGGTCGACCCCGCACTGCGATCTTTGGTCGGCTGGGTTTCGTCGCGCTTTTTCAACTGCGCCGCCATACGGGCATGGAGATCTTGGGGATTGCCTGCAGGGGCCTCGAACACAGCCGAAATCAGCACTGCGCCTTCCGGCAGGTCGGTCTGGCGATAGCGAAAGTTCAAGTCTTCGGGCGTCAGGTCCACAAGCGCGCCTTGCCGGGTGACAATCGTGGCCTTGCGCAGAACATCCGCCGTATAGCTGCCGTAACAGCCCGCGTTCATCCGCACCGCGCCGCCGATCGAGCCCGGAATGGTGCGCAGAAAGGTCAGGTCGACACCGGCATCTGCCGCCTTGCGCGCAACATGCGCATCCAGCGCCGCAGCCCCTGCCGTAACCGTGTTGCCGTCAACCGAGATCGCGTTGAACCCGCGCCCCAGCCGGATCACCACGGCCCGCAGCCCCCCATCCCGAACGATCAGGTTCGAACCAACACCCATCGGAAAGATCGGGGTTTGTGCGGGCAGTTCCCGCAGGAAGGCTTGCAGGTCTTCGATATCGGCAGGCTGGAACAGGTAATCGGCCGGGCCGCCGACGCGAAGCCATGTGAGCTCAGAGAGAGGCCGCGCCCGAGACAGGCGACCTTTCGGAACGGGAAACGTTGTCATGCGTCTGCACGCACCGCCAGGCTGCGTCCGCCCACACCGCCCATGATTGCAGCGAACAGAAAGGGAAGAACGCCGGCGGTCAGCCAGACCAGCGGGCCGAACGCCTGTTCTTCTTCGCCGGTGCCAATACCGGCCAGCACCACGATCAACGCCAGCCCGACGGCCGAGGCCAGACCGATCAGCCACAACAAGCCGCGCAGGCCCAGCCAACGGCCCGCCGTGAAACCGGCGGCGGCACCTAGCAGGAAAGAAAGAATTGGCAGATAGGCAAATGTGGCGACGGACGCCATGGCGGACCTCCTGAAACTGGCCGGTTATTCGTCAGCCGCCTTCATGCCCTGCATTTTCATCTTTGTCCAACGGGTCAGATAAATCACGGGCCAGCGCAGCACGGACATACCCATGGCCAGCACCAGCAAGCCGATCCACGGGCCGTTTTGATAGGTGACATACCCCAGAATCGGAATGCCCACGGCGATCAGGATATAGGCGCGTGTCCAGTGGTTGTCTTTGCTCGGGATCATTGCCAGCAGATTCGCGGAAACACCCCACAGACCGGCAAGGGCGATGGACCAGTTCATTCCATGACCTCCCCGCGCGCCCATTTTCGCCAGTAATACCGGATGGGGTTGCGGAACATCGAAACGAATCCGCCGAAGGCGAAAACCGACCAGAACCAACCGTGATCATAACCCAGCCAGACGATCAGAACCGGAGCGCAGATCAGCAGGGTCACGCCCGGTGGAAACTGCATTCGCATCGGCAAGAACGCCACGATCGTGGCGCAGATCACCCAAAGGGCGGCAAGGATCATCGAATAGTCCATCTGTCCCCTCCGAGGACATGCGGCGGCGGCGGGCAACTTTTTTCACTTTCAGGTTGTGCACCAAACAGAAGGGAAGTCAAACAGCTTGTTTTCGTTGCAATCTCTCGGGCAGACCATTGGCCCAGGCGCTGATCGTACCGGCCCCGAGACAGACGACGATATCGCCCGGGCGGGCCTGCTCGCGCACAAGCCGCTCAAGATCGTTTTCGTCAAACAGCGCGCGGGCGTGGCGGTGGCCGTGACGGATCAGGCCCTGCACCAGATCGTCGCGCGATGCGCCTTCGATCGGGTCCTCTCCGGCAGCGAAGATATCGGCGATGGCCACGACGTCGGCGTCATTGAAGCAGGTGCAGAAATCGTCAAACAGGTTGGACAGGCGCGAGTAGCGGTGCGGCTGGTGCACGGCGATCACGCGGCCTTCGGTCGCCTGTCGCGCGGCCTTCAGGACTGCGGTGATTTCAACGGGGTGGTGGCCATAGTCGTCGATGATGGTGACACCGTCGACTTCTCCGACCTTGGTAAACCTGCGATTGACGCCACCGAAATTGGCCAGCGCCTCACGGATTTCCGCGGCTTTCATGCCCAAATGGCGGGCAACAGCAACGGCGCTGAGCGCATTGGAGACATTGTGGTCGCCCGGCATCGGCAGCGTGCAACCTTCGATCACCGTGTCTTCGTATTGCAGGTGAATGTCGAAATGCGCGACGCCGCCTTTGTAGGTCAGGTTCTCGGCCCGCACGTCAGCCTGCGCGTTGAAGCCATAGGTGCGCACGCGGCGGTCGGTGATACGGCCCACGAGGGCCTGCACTTCGGCATGGTCGGTGCAGCAGACGGCCAGCCCGTAGAAGGGCAGGTTCGAGACGAATTCGTGGAACCCATCCCGCAGGGTGTCGAAATCGCCCCAATGCTCCATATGCTCGGGGTCGATATTGGTGACGATGGCGATCGTTGCAGGCAGTCGGTTGAACGAACCGTCGGACTCGTCCGCCTCGACAACCATCCATTCGCCCTGCCCCATCCGCGCGTTCGAGCCATAGGCGTGGATAATGCCGCCATTGATCACGGTCGGGTCGAAATCGCCGGCGACCATCAGCTCGGCCATCATCGTGGTCGTGGTGGTTTTGCCGTGGGTTCCGGCAATCGCGATGTTTGACCGCAGGCGCATCAGTTCGGCCAGCATATCCGCCCGGCGAACCACCGGCAGGCCCTGCGCACGCGCCTCATCCAGTTCCGGGTTGCCCGGTTTGATCGCGGTCGAAACCACCACAACCGCCGCCCCTTCGAGGTTTTCGGCCTTTTGCCCCACGAAAATCTCGGCCCCCAGCGATGCCAGCCGGTCGGTGATCTTCGACGCTTTCAGGTCCGACCCCTGCACCCGGTATCCAAGGTTCAACAGCACCTCGGCAATGCCCGACATCCCGATCCCGCCGATCCCGACGAAATGGATCGGCCCCACGTCCTGCGGCAGTTTGGTTGCTGGATTCATGTGGTCTCCTTCTGCGCCAGCTGCTCGACCAGGACGACCAAACGCTCGGTTGCGTCGGGTGCCCCGACCGACAAGGCGGCATGGGCCATCTTCTGTGCGGCTTCGGGGTTGGTCAGAACCGTCGTCATTTGCTCTGTCAGCGCGGCAACGTCAAGCGCATTTTCGGGGATCATGATTGCCCCGCCTGCTTGCACAAGCCCGCGTGCGTTGGCGGTCTGGTGGTCCCCTGCCGCGGCAGCAAAGGGGATCAGGATCGACGGCCGGCCGATGACCGAAATATCGGCAACACTTGACGCACCCGAGCGTGAGATGACCAGTTGCGCATCCGACATGCGACGCGGCACATCGTCGAAAAAGGGCTGAACGTCCGCGCGGATGCCGTGTTCGTTGTAGAAGGCTGTGACGCGCTCGCCGTCCTCGTCCCGGGCCTGATGTGCCACGCGGATGTGAGCGCGGATTTCTTCGGGCAGTGCGGCGATGGCACCGGGCACCACATCGCTGAGGATGCGCGCGCCTTGCGACCCGCCCATGACAAGGACCGACATCGGATAATCACCCGGCGGAATGTAACCGGCCGCAGCGCGGTCCAGAACGGCGGACCGGACCGGGTTGCCGGTGTGGATGCCATGTGCGCCCTCGGGCAGGTCCGTGGGCCACACACCGCAGGCCACCTGCGCGACGCGGGTGGCGAACAACTGGTTCACACGCCCCAGCACCCCGTTCTGTTCGTGGATCATGCGGGGGATTTTGAGCATGGTCGCAGCGCTCAGCGCCGGGATCGAGGGATACCCGCCGAAACCCACAACGACGTCGGGCTTGTCCCGCATCATCTGGAACACCATGGCAGCCACGCCACCGGCTATCTTGGGGCCGGCCATGGCCTTGGCCGCCAGACCGCCACGCGCGAATGTAGCCGATGATGCCTCGACAATCTCGGTCGAGTGCGGGAAACCACCGGTATAGCGGGCGCCGCGCGGGTCGGTAGACAGGCGCACGCGCCAGCCCTTGTTCAGCATCGCCTCGGCCAGCGCCTGAGCCGGGAACATGTGCCCCCCGGTCCCGCCAGCAGCAATCAACAGGTATGGAGTCCCCATTATCCTCGTCCGCGCAGAATTTCGCCAAGCTCGCCCTGTGGGCGGGTTCGGGTGAAGGCCAGCAGCATTCCGATCGCAATACCCCCTGCAATCAGGGATGAGCCGCCATAGCTGACAAAAGGCAGCGTCATGCCCTTCGCGGGCAACAGACGAACCGCAACACCCATGTTGATCATCGCCTGCACGCCGAACATGCAGGCCAGACCGGTGCCCGCCAGACGGATGAACATGTCGCGTTCCCGCATCAGGCGCAGCAACGAACGTACCACGACCAACGAATAAAGCGCGATGATGATCAGCACCAGGATCAGGCCGTATTCCTCGGCCGCGACCGCGATGATGAAATCGGTATGCGCGTCCGGCAGCGACCACTTGACCTGCCCCTCACCCACGCCGACGCCGAACAGCCCCCCTTCGCGGATGGCGTTGGTGGCATAGCCCAACTGGGTGGTCGGATCGACCTCTTGATTCAGAAAGCCATCGATACGGCGGGCAAAGTGTTCAGAATTGGAATAGGCGAACATACCGCCCAGAACAACAAACCCGGCCATTCCGACCAGCAGCAGCATCGGCGCCCCGGCGACAAAATACATCACCCCCCAGCCGAACAGGATCAGGCAGGCCTGGCCGAAATCAGGTTGCATCACCAGCATGCCGACAATCGCCATGCACAGGGCAAATGACCAGATCCGCCCGGGCGGGCCGTTGATCTCTTGTGAGGCCGCCAGCAGCCATGCAGCAACGACGATGAAGCCGGG
The DNA here is from genome assembly GCF_013110635.1 of Ruegeria sp. HKCCD6604. Taxonomy (NCBI): domain Bacteria; kingdom Pseudomonadati; phylum Pseudomonadota; class Alphaproteobacteria; order Rhodobacterales; family Roseobacteraceae; genus Ruegeria; species Ruegeria sp. HKCCD6604. Next base: position 1,089,448 of record NZ_WVQW01000001.1, read on the forward strand.
CTTCAGAAACTCGGACGGCTGAAGCGAGGCGAACCCCAGCGAATACCAGCGCACCGCGCCCTTGCCGAAATCGGTCCCGAACACGGGCAGGAAAACCAGTGCCACGAAGGCCCCCAGGAAACCCAGCACCGCCAAACGGCGCACCAGCGTCGGCGACATCATCGAGGTCAGCAGCATCGCAATCAGCGCCAATCCGCCGAAGATGGCCTGACGTTCGACATAATGGAACGGATCGAACCCGTTTCGCCCGGCCAGCGGCGGCGAAGACGCCAGCCCCAGCAACAGACCGATGGCAAACAGGATCAGAACGCAGGACATCGTCCAGCGATCGATTGTGCGCCACCATTTCGGTAGAATCGGTTCTCCGCGCTGGTCCTGGACCGCGCCATACACCATCTCAGTCATGAGATACCGCCACTCTCTGCCTCGTCAACGCCCCGTTTTCGGGGTCTGGTTGAGACTCTACAGGGATTTTTGTGTTTGGGCTAGTAGGATGAAGCCACAAGGCATAAATCGACCTTCCAGGCCCAAAGCACCCCCGGCTGCACGTGGCGGCCTGTGGTTATTGCAGCTTTGGACACGCCGCTCAGCGGAGTGGCGCGCGTTGATCCACAAGGCGGGTTGCTATGCGTTATTCCTTGATCGCATATCGGTCGGGTTCCTCAAACACGTCAATGACACGAGACCCCGCCTTGATGGTCCCTCCGTGCGCGACTCCACTTGGGATCGAGTAGCTGTCGCCGGGGCGGTAGATGCGGGTCTGGCCACCGATCGTGAGTTCAATTTCACCCTCAACCACCGTCCCCCATTGGGCACCATGCGAATGCAGGGGAAGCTCCATGTCTTTGAGAAAAGTGAAGAAAGCGACCAGCCCTGCATCTGATCGAATGACGGCCGTCTGCACCACATCTTCAGGAAAAGGCACATCCAGTTTTGGAAATGACGAAATAAATTCGGGGAATTGCATTCAGAGTTCCTTTTGCCAGTTTGTCTTGTCAAAACATCTTTGCGGTATGGCCACAGAATGTCAGTGCGCTGAAACTCTGGCAATCGCCCTGTCAGCCGACCTGAGATTTGCGAGAACGCGGCGAGCGCGCGCCGCGCGACTTCGGCATGGGCTCTTGCCATCTTGTTTAATCCACGCCATCCCCCGCGCATGACCTACGACACGATCATCCTTGGGGCCGGGGCTGCCGGCATGATGTGTGCGGCCCATTGCGGGGGGCGCGTGCTGGTGATTGACCACGCCAAGGCACCCGGCGAGAAAATCCGCATCTCGGGCGGGGGGCGCTGCAATTTCACCAACATCCATGCCGGGCCGGGCAACTTCCTGTCGCGAAACCCGCATTTCTGCAAATCCGCCCTTGCACGGTACACGCAATGGGATTTCATCGATCTGGTCGGACGTCACAACATCGCCTGGCATGAAAAAACCCTGGGCCAGTTGTTCTGCGATGGCTCTTCGAAACAGATCATCCGGATGATGCTGGATGAAATGAGCGGTGCAGGAGCAGAGCTGTGGATACAAACCTCGTTGCGCGATCTGCGCAAGACCGAAAGCGGCTTTGCACTGGAGGTGGAGTGTGACGGGCAAAGGCAGCATCTGACCTGCACCAATCTGGTGCTGGCAACGGGCGGGAAATCGATTCCCAAGATGGGCGCAACCGGGCTGGCCTATGACATCGCGCGCCAATTTGGGTTGCGGATGACCGAGACGCGGGCGGCGCTGGTGCCGTTCACCTTTTCGGATGGGCGGTTCAGGGACCTGTCCGGCGTTTCACTGCCCGTGCGACTGTCGAATGATCGCGCCAGCTTCGACGAGGCGCTGCTGTTCACCCATCGCGGTCTCAGCGGGCCGTCGGTGTTGCAGCTGTCGTCATACTGGCGCGAAGGTGAGGCAATCCGGGTGAACCTGATCCCCGACCTTCCCCTGCTGGATCTGTTGCGCGCACAGCGGCAAAGCGCGGGTCGCAAGGCGCTGACCACTGAACTGGCGCGGCATCTGCCGGCCCGGCTGGTCGATTATCTGTGCCGGGTCATTCCGATGTCCGGGAAGCTGGCGGATCAGTCGGACGCGAAACTGGCCGAGCTGACCTCGGCCCTGTCTGCGTGGCAACTGGTGCCGTCGGGGACCGAAGGGTATCGCACCGCCGAAGTCACCTTGGGCGGGATCGACACGGATGACTTGTCCTCGAAAACGATGGAGGCCAAGGATGTCCCCGGCCTCTATGCAATTGGTGAAGCGGTGGATGTCACCGGCTGGTTGGGCGGCTACAACTTCCAGTGGGCATGGTCGTCAGGCCATGCCGCAGGTGTTGCAATTGCCGCCGGGCGTTAGCCTACGACGTTGTAGCCGCGCCCGCGCATGCAGTTGCGCACGATCACTTCTTTGTTCTGGTTTTTATTGATGACGTCTGCGCCAGCGCCAACCAAGGCACCTGCCACGGCCGCGCGACCAAGATTGTCGCTGCTGTCCTGAACGATCCCGGTAACGGCCGCGGCACCCGCTGCGCCAATTGCTGCATTCCCGGCGGTAGAGCCATCAACGCTGCTCTGCGATGCCGCCAGTTGTTGGCATTGCTGTAGGTCCACGTTGTAGTTCGGACCGACCGGGCCGTCCACGATGGGCTGATAGTTGGCGCCCGTGTTGGTACAGGCCCCCGCAACAAGAATGGCAGGCAGGATCAGAGAAAGTCTACGAAATGGCATAGTCATAACCTCGTGTTGAATCTGGAGGCAGGCAAAACCAATAGTGATGCCGCGTCAAGCTGATAGCATCCAAGCTTGGCCCAGCCGGCGGTGTATTGCAAATGGCTATTCTGCCAGCCTGCGCCTGACTTGCGTTGCAAAGTCATCGCCGCGCTGTTCGAAATTGTCATATTGGTCGAAACTGGCAGCAGCCGGGGCCAGCAGCACAGTGTCGCCTGCCTCCGCATCTTCCATGGCCTGCGCCACGGCGGCCTCCATCGTCGTACAGACCTGCGTATCAGCCTCGAGCTGCATCGCAAAACTCGCGGCTTCGCGTCCGATGACATATGCCTTGATGACCTCGCCCGTCGCCGTGTTCAGGGCTGATATGCCGCCCTCTTTCTCAAGACCGCCGCAAATCCATCGGATCTTTTTGAACGCCATAAGCGCTTTCAGGGCGCTGTCGACATTGGTCGCCTTGGAGTCGTTGACATAGGTAACCCCATCGGCCTCGGCGATGATCTGGCTGCGATGCGGCAGGCCCGGATAGGAATGCAGCGCATCTTCGATCACGCGCGGCGCAAGGCCCAGCGACCGGCAGGCCGCGTAGGCCGCGCAGGCATTCTGGTGGTTGTGTGCACCGGGCAAACCTTTGATCGCGCGCAGGTCGATAGACCCCGCCTGCCGCCCCTTGCGGTATTCCGACAGGAACCCTTTGCGCGCAAAGACCTGCCAGCCCGGCCCGGTCAGCTTCCGCGCCACCGAGATACGGATCACCCGGTCATCCGATGGCCCTTCGGCCAGTTGTCCGGCCAAAAACGCACCTTCGGTTTCGTCGACGCCAATGATCGCACGGTCAGGACCGCCTTCGGCAAAGAGGCGCCGCTTGGCCGCGAAATATCCCCCCATGCCGCCGTGGCGGTCCAGATGATCGGGCGACAGATTGGTGAACACCGCCACATCGGGGGTCAGAGCGCGGGCCAGCTCAGTCTGATAGCTGGAAAGCTCCAGCACCACGACCGAACCATCACCGCCCGGATCGATATCCAGAACACCGCGCCCGATATTGCCCGCCAACTGCGCCTCGCGACCGGCCTCGGTCAGGATATGATGGATCAAAGCGGCAGTCGTCGATTTGCCGTTCGAGCCTGTCACCGCAATCACGCGCGGAGGCGTGTCGTAGTTGTTCCATTCCGGTCCGGCAAAGGAGCGGAAGAACAGGCCGATGTCATTGTCCACCGGCACGCCTGCATCCAAGGCTGCCGCCACCACGGGGTTCGGTTCAGGATAGAGATGCGGAATGCCCGGTGAAACGATCAGCGAGGCAATGCCGTCAAATGCCCCATGCTTGCGCAGGTCGGCGCAGGTGAAGCCTTCTTCTTCGGCGGTTTCACGGGCTGCCGGATTGTCATCCCAGCACACCGTTTCCGCCCCGCCCGTACGCAGCGCACGTGCAGTGGCCAGACCGGACCGGCCCAGCCCCAGAACGGCCACTTTCTGTCCTGAAAAGCCTTTGACCGGGATCATCGCAGCACAACCGGTAAAACGACCGCCCCACACCAAAGTGCCACCCCAGCTAAAATCAGCATGCCGACGATAACCCCCAATCGTAGTGGGTCATTAACACCAGCTCTGCTATCGATTATTGAGACGGCATTCCTAATTATTGCTTTCTTCTCTTCGTCATTCGAAGTCAGAACCTGCCTGACTACAAAGAGTCGAGAAACGGCTACAACCTGTTTCAAAAAAAGGAAAAGCACGATTAATACCGTAACAACCAAAATGTATTTGGAGTAAAAACTAGGGCTGTTTGCTGCTTCATAAAGACGCCGAGCCAAATCGGCCAAAAGAGCGCAGAAAGCAAATGTCTCGACCGCCAACCATCCAAGAGAGATGGGTTTAACTTGGTTTTCCAAGGACGTGGCTTCTACAACCCAGTTTGATAACCGTTGCCCAAACACTACCAATTTCTTCATCGTTACCTTACTTTGAGCGTCGCCAGACCGATCATCGCCAGGATCAGCGAGATGATCCAGAAGCGGATCACGATGGTCGGCTCGGCCCAGCCTTTTTTCTCATAGTGGTGATGGATCGGGGCCATCAGGAAGATCCGTTTGCCGGTGCGCTTGAAGTAGAGGACCTGAATGATCACGCTCAGCGCCTCGACCACGAACAGGCCGCCGACCACGGCCAGAACCAGCTCGTGCTTGGTGGCCACGGCGATGGCACCCAGCGCGCCGCCCAGGGCCAGCGATCCGGTGTCACCCATGAACACTGCCGCCGGAGGAGCGTTGTACCAGAGAAACCCGAGGCCGGCCCCGAACAACGCGGAGGTGAAGATGAAGATCTCACCGGTGCCTGGCACGTAATGCACATCGAGATATTCGGTAAAGTCGACCCGACCCACCGCATAGGCGATCACGCCCAGGGTCGAGGCTGCGATCATCGCTGGCATGATGGCCAGCCCGTCCAGACCGTCGGTCAGGTTCACCGCATTGGCGGCCCCCACGATCACGACAATCGCAAAGGGGATATAGAAGATGCCCAGATTGACCAGCGTGTCCTTGAAGACGGGTACAGCCAGTTGGTTCTGCAAGGCTTCGGGATGGTGCAACGTCGCCCAAAGCGATGCCAGCACGGCGATGATCACGCCCAACGCCAGGCGCATCCGGCCCGAGACCCCTTGCGTATTCTGTTTTGAAACCTTGGCATAGTCGTCCGCAAATCCGATGGCCGCATAAGACAAGGTCACAAAAAGAACCATCCAGACATACGGGTTGTCCAGCCGCGCCCAGACAAGGGTTGACGTGACCAAAGCTCCGACAATCAGCAACCCGCCCATCGTCGGCGTGCCTGCCTTGGAAAAATGCCCTTCGGGGCCGTCGTCACGGATCGGCTGGCCTTTGCCCTGTTTCTTGCGCAGCACGTTGATCAGGGGTTTTCCGAAGATGAATCCAAAGATCAGCGCGGTCATGAAGGCGCCGCCTGCGCGGAAGGTGATATACCGGAAGAGGTTCCAGAAATCCCCTCCGTCCGACAGAGCGGTCAACCAGTACAGCATGACAATACCTTTCTCACACGAGGCGCGCGGGCAAGTTCACCCATCAAGCGCGCCCCCTTGCCCCATTTTGCGCAGACCGTCAACAATCGCGGCCAACGCCATGCTGAGTGAGCCCTTGGCGAGCACCGTGTCTCCATCCCGGATCAAGGCAGGCAGATGTTCCGCCATTTGCGCACTGGTTGCGAACCAGAGCCCACGTTTCTTCTCGGGCAGCGCGTGGTGCATCGCCTGCATCAACGGCCCGATGCAATGAACCTGATCCACCCGCGCCATCGCCTCGATATCCGCCATGGCGGCATGCATGGCCTCTTCCTGGGCGCCCAGTTCCTTCATGTCACCCAGAAACGCAATGCGGCGGGTGCCTTTGGAGGCGGCCAAGACATCCAGCGCAGCCTCCATCGAGGTCGGGTTGGCGTTGTAGCTGTCATCCAAAAGCTCGATCTGCCCACCCCCTGACAATGGCAAGCTTTCGCGTACCCCACGCCCCTTGACGGGTGACCACGCTGGCAGGCCCGCGATGGCCTGATCCAGATCGACCCCCAATTCGACGCAGGCCGCCAAAGCGCCAAGCGCGTTCATCGCGAAATGCGTGCCGGCGGAGTTCACCTCGAATTGAATCACCTGATCACCGACCAGTGCCCTGGCCTTCACTGCGTTGGACTCGGGTTGAACATCGGTCAACCGGTAATCCGCCGCGCTGCGCCCAAAATCAACAATCCCCGCCCCATGCGCCTGCGCTGTCTGGTGCAGGATGTCCGCGTGGTCGATATCTGCATTGACGATCGCAGCCCCGCCAGGTTCAAGCCCCTCAAAGATCGCCGCTTTTTCCCGGGCAATACCAGCCACCGACTCGAAAGCCTCCAGATGCACCGCCGCCACGGTCGTCACCAGCGCCACATGCGGGCGGGCCTGTTCGGCGAGCGGGGCAATTTCACAGGGATGATTCATGCCGATCTCGATCACCGCAAATTCCGTATCGCGAGGCATCCGCGCAAGGGTCAGGGGCACGCCCCAATGGTTGTTGTAACTGGCGACGCTGGCGTGTGTTTTCCCTTGGGTTTCCAGAATTGTCGCCAGCATTTCCTTGGTCGATGTTTTACCCACACTGCCTGTCACGCCGACCACGCGCGCATCCGTTCGGGCCCGTGCTGCTTTCCCCAGGGCCTCTAGCCCCGCCTGCACGTCTTTGACGATCAGCAGAGGAGCCGCGTCCGGTACATCGTCCGGAACACGGGAAACCAGTGCGGCGCCCGCTCCTTTTTCCAGCGCCTGTGCGACGAAATCATGCCCGTCCCGCGCCGCTTTCAGCGCCACGAACAGATCGCCGGGCCGAAGGGTGCGGGTGTCGATGGATACGCCATTTGCGGTCCAGTCGGTCGTCGCCTGACCGCCCGTCGCCGCGGCCGCTTCGGATGCAGTCCAGAGCGTCATGCGACCCTCCCGTCCAGCGCTGCAACGGAAATGCTGGCCTGTTCCACATCGTCGAAGGGCAGAACCTGATCCCCCACGATCTGACCGGTTTCATGCCCCTTTCCGGCGATCAGCAGCGCATCACCGGGTTGCAGCGCATCGATGCCGCGCAGGATGGCCTCGGCGCGGTCGCCGACTTCGGTCACGCTGGCGTCACCTGCTGCCTCTGACGCGCCTGCCATTACGGCCGCGCGGATGACTGCGGGATCTTCGCTGCGCGGGTTGTCATCGGTGACAAAGACCACGTCTGCATGGTTGGCTGCCGCCCTACCCATCAAGGGGCGTTTGCTGGCGTCGCGATCCCCGCCCGCACCGATAACGGCAATCAGACGGCCCATCACATGCGGGCGCAGCGCCTTGAGTGCCGTGGCAACAGCATCAGGCGTGTGGGCATAATCCACAAACACCGCCGCTCCATTGTCACGCGTGGCTGCCAGTTGCATCCGCCCGCGAACCGTCGTCAGATGGGGCAGAGTTTCGAACACGCTTTCAGGGCTGTCCCCGGCAGCAATCACCAGCCCACAGGCCAGCAGGATGTTTTCGGCCTGGAACCCGCCGATCAGGTTCAGGCGGGTCTGGAACGTTCGGCCCTGCCACGCAAAGCGCAGGTCTTGCCCCGTGGCGTCGAACCGTTGGTTGATCAGACACAGGTCGGCATCGCCCAGCCCCACCGACAGCACCGACTGGCCGCGCATCTCGGCGATCCGCCGGACCTGGGCTCCTTTCGGATCGCTCAGGTTGACGACGGCCGTTCCATCCTGCGGCAAAACCCGGTCGAACAGACCGGCCTTTGCGTTGAAATAGGCCTCGAAGGTTTCGTGGTAATCCAGATGGTCCTGCGTGAAGTTCGAGAAACCGGCGGCAGTCAGGTGAACGCCATCAAGGCGGCGCTGTTCAAGGCCGTGGGACGAAGCCTCCATAGCGGCATGGGTCACGCCGTTCTCGGCCGCCTCGGCCAGACAGCGGTGCAAGGTGATCGGCTCGGGCGTGGTATGGGCCAGTGGCGCTGTCCACGCACCTTCAACCCCGGTGGTGCCGAGGTTGACGGCGGCGTGACCAAGCGCGGACCAGATCTGCCGGACGAAGGTGGAAACAGATGTTTTGCCGTTCGTTCCCGTGACGGCCACGATGGTTTGCGGCTGCGCGCCGAACCACAGCGCCGCGGCACCGGCCAGCGCCTGACGCGGGTCTTCCACCACGGCCAGCGCTGCGTCCGAAGCTGCCAGTTCGGCCTCGGCGATCTCTGCCCCTTCGGCATCGGTCAGGATTGCAGCGGCCCCCATGCGCAGGGCAAACTGAATGAACTCTGCCCCATGAACGCGGGACCCGGGCAGCGCGGCAAACAGGAAGCCCTCTTTCACCTCGCGGCTGTCAACGGCCAGACCAGTGATATCCGGGTTTGCGCCCTCTCTTGCGGTCAGGGCCAGCTGGCTGAGTTTCTTCGTCCTTGTGCCCATGACCCACCTCTTGCCGGACAGCCTAGTTTGAGGTCAGCGTTATAGCAGCGCCCGCCTCAGGCTCAAGCCGGGGACGCAACCCCAACAACGGTGCGACGCGTCCGATCAGTTCGGCGGCAACAGGCACGGCGGTCCAACCGGCCGTGCGGCGTTTTTCACCGTAGGCCACGATCGAAGGTTCGTCCAACGTCACGATCAGAACGTATTGCGGATCGTAGGCCGGGAAGATCGTCGCGAAGGTGGCAATGACCTTGTCATCATAGTACCCGCCGCGCGGTTTGGGCTTGTCGGCCGTACCGGTCTTGCCCGCCACGTCATAGCCCTTGACCTCGGCGAAACTGGCGGTGCCGTCCGTTACCACTTTGCGCAGCATCTTTTGCGCCTGCCGTGCAGTGTTCTGCGACATGACACGAGGCCCGTATTGCGGGCCGTTCTGGCGCAGAATGGTCGGGCTGACGTAATGCCCGCCATTGGCAATCGCTGCGTATCCCGCGGCCAGATGCATCGGGCTGGTCGACAGGCCATGGCCATAAGAAATTGTCACGGTGCTGAGCTCGCCCCATTTCTTCGGTTTCAGCGGCACACCGCCCTTGGCCTCGACAATCTCGAATGGGGTCGGATCGAACATGCCAAGCGCGTCCAGAAACTCCTGCTGCCGTTTGGCCCCGATTTGCAAGGCCAGACGCCCCGTGCCTCGGTTCGAGCTGTGGACGATCACATCCGCCACGCTGATCTTGCCGTAATTCTTGCCGTTGAATTCGCCGATGGGAAAGCGGCCGATCTTCATCGGCCCGGACGTATCGATGATGGTGTTCGAATTCACCAACCCAAGTTCAACGGCCTGGGCAGCGGTGAAAATCTTGAAAACAGATCCCAGTTCATACACGCCTTGCACATAACGGTTGAACAGCGGGCTGTCCGAGGGGTCAAAGCCCGAGGTCGGCGGGCGCGGACGGTCATTCGGATCAAAAGAAGGCAGCGAAGCAGCGGAAATAACCTCGCCCGTATGCGCGTTCATCAGAACGGCCGAAGCCCCCTTGGCGTTCATGATCTTCATACCGCCGTAAAGAACCTGTTCAACTGCGGCTTGAATCGTCAGGTCCAGCGACAGTTGCAGCGGCTTGTTACCGTTGGCCGGATCGCGCAGATAATCGTCGAACTGCTTTTCCACACCAGCCACGCCGATCACTTCGGCGGCGCTGACGCCTTCACGACCAAAACCGGACCCGCCCAGGATATGAGCGGCCAGCCGCCCGTTGGGGTAAAGCCGCATTTCACGCGGACCGAACAGGATGCCGGGATCACCGATGTCGTGCACGGCCTGCTTCTGCTCGGGCGAAATGCGTTTCTTGATCCACAAAAATTTGCGGTTGCCGGTGAAGTCCTTGATCAGCCGCTCTTTTTCCAGATCAGGAAAAATCGCAACCAACTGCTCTGCAGCGGCAACGGGATCGATCATCAAAGGGGGCTGCGCGTAAACGGAATAGGTGTCCAGATTGGTGGCCAGTATGCGCCCTTCGCGATCGACGATGTTGGCGCGCTGCATGGCAATCGCTGCTCCCGGCGCGCTGGCCAGAGGCTCTTGTGCTTCCGAGGTCGCCAACATGCCCATGCGGAAGCCGACAATGGAAAAAGCGCAGAAGAAGAACAGGCCCAGTACCAGCAGACGCCCTTCGGCGCGGGCGCGGGCGCGATCTTTCATATCCTCGTGACGCTTGCGGATGTTCTCGCGCTCGATTGCCTTGGGGTTTTCGCCCCTGGCGCGGGCATCAAGGATTCGGGCCAGAGGGCGCAGAGGGGTGCGGGTCATGGAATTTGCACCTCGCCCAAAGCCTGAATGTCAGTGATGGCCTGCAATTCAATCGGATCAACGACGGGCAGGTCCGGGTCTTCGGCATAGGCGATCTGATCCGCGCGTCCGAACTGCTCGGCCCGCAACGGCAGCAGACCAAGGCGTTCAAAGTTCAGGTCGGCCAGTTCGCGCAGCCTGTCCGGGCGGTTCAGATAGGCCCATTCCGCGTTCAGAACGGCCAATCGCACCTGTGCCATTCCGATCTCGCGCTGCAAAGACTGGGTTTCCTTTACCACTTGCTGGGTCCGGTAGTTTTCCTGATAGGCCCACAACGCCAACCCGAACACGGACAGAGCAGTCAACACATACAAAACACTCTTCATCTTGCCCTTCCCCCCAGTTGCGGCATCCCGATGGCCCGCGCTTCAATTTCCCCTTCCGGAGCATCGGTTCGGATCGCCACGCGCAGTTTGGCCGAGCGCGCGCGCGGGTTTTCCTGCAATTCCTGTTCGTCAGGCCCCACCGCCTTGCGGGTCTTCAGTGTGAATTGCGGCTGTTCCTGTTCAATCTCGGGCGCATAGCGGTTCGCGCGCCCCGTCTTGCCCGCGCGGGACTGGAAAAACCGTTTCACCATTCGGTCTTCAATGGAGTGGAAAGTGACAACGGCCAGTTGCCCGCCGGGCTTCAAAGCACGTTCAGCGGCCATCAGCCCCTGAAACAGCTCTTCATATTCTGCATTCACGGCGATCCGCAGCCCTTGAAAGCTGCGCGTGGCCGGGTGGGATTGACCCGGTTTAGGACGCGGCAGGCAGGATTCGATGATCTCGGCCAGACGCAGGGTCGTGGTGATCGGCTCTTCCGCGCGCGCTTTGACGATCGCCCTGGCAATCCGGCGGCTGGCGCGCTCTTCACCATAGTGAAACAGAATGTCGGCCAGTTGCGCCTCGGTCGCGGTATTGACCAGATCGGCGGCGCTTTCGCCATCCTGGCTCATGCGCATGTCCAAAGGGCCATCCTTCATGAAGGAAAATCCACGGTCGGCCTGGTCCAGTTGCATCGAGGAAACGCCAAGGTCTAGAACAACGCCGTCCAGGTTCTGCGCATATTCATCCATACGAGAAAACACGCCGGGCTGCATCACCAGCCGGTTGCCGTAGGTACCCGCCCAGTCTGCCGCCATCTCAAAAGCCAGCGGGTCGCGATCCACGCCAATCACCTTGTCAGCGCCTGCCTCCAGCAATCCGCGGGTATACCCGCCTGCGCCGAAGGTGCCGTCCAGCCAGACGCCCGTGACCGGCGCCACCGCCGCCAAGAGCGGGCGCAGCAAGACAGGGATGTGAGGCGCGTCCGGTTTTGGGTGATCCGCGGCCGCCATGCCGTCACCCGCCCTCGACTTCATCGAGGAATTGCAAAGGATCAACATCGTCGCCAAGGCCGTCCAGCCATTCCTCGGTCGCCGCCAATTCTTCGGATTCGTAGGTCTCGGGCTTCCAGATCTGAAAAGTATCCCCGGCGGCGATAAAAAACGCCTCGCCCTCAAGGCCAATCTTCTTGCGCAGCTTTGCCGGCAGGACCAGCCGCCCGGTTTCGTCGACATTGGTCGGGAAGGACTGCCCGTGGAACAGGCGCTGCAACATCTTGCGCTTCATCGAACCGCGAGGCAGCGCGTCGATCTTGGCATCGACCTCGTCGATGGCCTGCATGGTATAGCATTCCAGGTATTTGCGGCGATGATCCCCGTAGACGATCACAAGCTCTGGATTGTCGCCGGGTTGCCAGTTGGGATCGGAGGATTCAAGCACGCGGCGAAACGAGGCCGGGATCGACACCCTGCCTTTCGCATCCACTTTATGGTGGCTTTCACCTCTAAACCTGCGCGCCAAGACGACTGTCCCTTTCGCTTGCGCCCCACTTGAAATTCGCGTTCCCCCCGGATGAAAAACGGCGGGTTGATCTGCTGCCACTGATCAACCCGCCGCATTGACCCGCTTTGCGGGATGTCCAGCTGCACGCGCCACCTGGGGGGATGTCTGCTCGCCCGCGCGCCGGATCTCTTGATTGATGAAAGCGAGATGCCTGTATGAAACCTGATTTTTTTTGGTCGGGGTCGTTTGGTGCCCCTGCTGCCTCGTCCTCATCGGATGTATTAGGGATGCCATGGGAATTCATGGAAATCAACAGGAATTTTGCGAACCGTGTTCCATGAATCACGCTTCAGGAACAATACTACCATGAAACTTGAACGCAATAACACCAACTATAGGCCAGAGCAACACAACACCCCCTAGATATAGATGACTTGAGGCTGAAATTTTTTTCCCACGATTTCCCAAAAAATGTAAAGAATTGCCGTTTTGATTGGAAAAACCCAGCATCCTTGGGCAGCGATCTCGCAGAATCATTCGCTTTTCGCGCGCAATTCCGACGGGACTTCGCCCCCGACAACCACATCGGCCCATGAAATCCCGTGGCGTTCAGGCAGTACGCCCTACGACCTGCGATACCGGTAAACTGGGCAACAGGGAATAGTTGAACCGCCGCGCTTTGCCTGGCGCTTCGGTCACACGCACGTCTAAAATCGTTTTATTGCGCACAAATTTCAGCCAACACCGCTCAATTAGAGGGCAAGCCGTGGGAAGGCCATGTTTCCGCTGTCACCCGTGACCCAAGGGAAGGCCCAATGTTTCAAGGCGCATTTCGAGTTGAAGGAAAAAACTGAACCAATCTATGCGCTTGCTGCATAGCAGCATTGACGACGCGACCTATTGTGCAATCGCAGCATTTGCCTATTTTCAACCTCAAGCAAGGGCCGAGCGTAATCGGCAAAGTAGATAAATACGGATGATGAGCATGGCAGTCGCAAGCACACATACAGCCTCGAAGAGCGCACCGGCGTTCGGAATCGCAACTTTGATCGAAAACGCAAAGGCGCGTTTTGCCCGCTATCGTATGTATCGCCAGACCGTCAATGAGCTGGCAGGACTGTCGGACCGTGAACTGGCCGATCTGGGCCTGCATCGGTCCATGATCCGTCGAGTGGCCATGCAGGCCGCCAATGATCACATTGCGCAATAAGCGCGCCACGAATACCGAGATCAGGCCCTTCCTCCTCCCTTAGGGTCTGTTATCAGCGGCAACGTCTCTCCTCCTCCCTGACGTTGCCGCACCAAATACCGGCCTCAACCCGCCGGATCCTGATACATCGAGGCTCTCCTCCTCCCTGCCTTGATGTTGAAAGCGCGCGGCGACGCCTTCCTCCTCCCTGACGTCGCCGCGTCTTCTCCATACCGGGCTCAAACCCGGGTTCGAATACATCGGGGCTCTCCTCCTCCCTGCTCTGATGTTGACAAGACGGCGGTTCCCCTTCCTCCTCCCTGGGAACCGCCGTTTTTTTGTTTTTCTGACATAGGTGTAAGATGGCCCTCTGATTTCTGATCCGGAGGAAACAATGGCCGCCTATTTCATCGCGCAGATCGACATCCACGACCCGGATGGGTATCAGGATTATCTGGCAGGTTTCATGCCGATCTTCGACCGTCACAAAGGCCGCCTGCTCACGGTCTCATCGAAACCGGTAGAACGGATCGAAGGCGATTGGCCGGAAGGTGGCATCGTGCTGATGGAGTTTCCGGACCTTGCCGCGGCGAAAGCCTGGAAAGACGACCCTGATTACATCGAGCTGGCGAAGATCCGGCAAGCCACCGCCTCGACCAATCTGGTTCTGGTCGAAGGGATATGACGCCTCAGAACGGGACGTCATCCTTGTTGGTCAGAAAACGTGAGACCACTTTCTTTGTGCCTGCCTTGTCGAACTCGACTTCGACCTTGTCGCCCTCGATCCCGACAACCGCGCCATAGCCGAATTTCTGGTGGAACACCCGTTCCCCCAGCGTGAAACTGGCCACTGCGGTCGCGTCGATCACCGTGTTGCGGGATTCGCGCGGCTGCGACATGCCGTATTGCCCCTGCCGCGCCTGCATCCGCCTCCAGCCCGGCGAGTTGTAGACATTCGCTTCGGCCGCACGGGTTTCAATGCCCGCAGCGGGCTGGCCGCCACCATAGAGACCCGGAGGCGTAAGGACCTCAACGTGATCTTCCGGCAATTCGTCGATGAACCGGGACGGCATGGAGTTCTGCCACTGCCCGAACACCCGCCGGTTGGCGGCAAAAGAAATGGTACACACTTCTTCGGCACGGGTGATGCCGACATAGGCCAGGCGCCGTTCTTCCTCGAGCCCCTTGAGCCCGGATTCGTCCATTGACCGCTGCGAGGGGAACAGCCCGTCTTCCCAGCCCGGCAGGAAGACGGCGGGAAACTCCAGCCCCTTGGCCGCGTGCAGGGTCATGATCGAAACCTTGGCGCCGTCGCTGTCCTGTTCGTTGTCCATGACCAGACTGACATGTTCCAGAAACCCTTGCAGGTTCTCGAAATTGTCCAGCTGGTTCACCAGTTCCTTGAGGTTTTCAAGGCGCCCCGGCGCTTCGGGTGTCTTGTCGTTCTGCCAGTGGGCGGTATAGCCGGATTCGTCGAGAATGATCTGCGCAAGTTCGATATGCGTATGCTCGGGTGCGCCGAACCGCATGAGCGAACCGTCATCGATCACCGAATCGTCGTCCACCTCGATCCGTGGCCCACGCGTCATCGCATTCCAACGCGCCAGACCGTCGATCAGTTCGCGCAGCGCCTTGCCTCCCTTGCCCTTGATCAGCACGTTGTCGACCGCAATCCGAGCCCCTTCGACCAGTGACACCCCATTTTCGCGCGCGGTCATCTGGATGGTTTGCTGCGCCTTGTCACCCAGGCCGCGTTTCGGCGTGTTTACGATTCTCTCAAACGCAAGATCATCCTCGGGGCTGACCACCAGCCGGAAATAGGCCATGGCATCGCGAATCTCCATCCGCTCATAAAAGCGCGGGCCGCCGATCACCTTGTAGGGCAGACCGATGGTCAGAAACCTGTCTTCGAAGGCGCGCATCTGGTGGCTGGCGCGCACGAGGATAGCGATCTCATCAAGGTTCATCGGGCGAATACCGCGCGTACCGCCCTGCATCGCGTCGATTTCCTCGCCGATCCAGCGGGCCTCTTCCTCGCCATCCCAATGGCCGATCAGATTGACCTTGTGGCCTTCCTCGGCTTCGGTCCACAGCTCTTTGCCCAGGCGGTTTTCATTGCCGCGAATGACGTTCGACGCAGCCGCCAGAATATGCGGGGTCGAGCGGTAGTTCTGTTCCAGCCGCACCACATACGCGCCGGGAAAGTCCTTTTCGAACCGCAGGATGTTGCCCACCTCGGCCCCGCGCCAGCCATAGATCGACTGATCGTCATCGCCGACGCAGCAGATGTTCTTGTGCCCGCCCGCCAGCAGCCGCAGCCACAGATATTGGGCGATGTTGGTGTCCTGATACTCGTCCACCAGGATATAGCGGAACCAGCGCTGGTATTGCTCCAGCACATCCTGATGGCCCTGGAAGATCGTAACCATGTGCAGAAGCAGATCGCCGAAATCCACCGCATTCAATTCGCGCAGGCGGGTCTGATATTGGGCATACAACTCAATGCCCTTGCTGTCATAAGCCCCGGCATCGGCGGCTGGCACCTTGTCGGGCGTCAGCGCACGGTTCTTCCAATCGTCGATGATTCCCAGCAACATCCGCGCAGGCCAGCGTTTGTCGTCGATATTTGCGGCCTGCACCAACTGCTTGAGCAGGCGCAACTGGTCGTCGGTATCCAGAATGGTGAAGTTCGATTTCAAATCGACCAGTTCCGCATGGCGGCGCAGCAGTTTGACGCAGATCGAATGAAAGGTACCCAGCCATGGCATCCCCTCAGCAGGCTGCCCCAACAGGCGGCCCACCCGTTCCTTCATCTCGCGCGCGGCCTTGTTGGTGAAGGTTACCGACAGAATCTCATTCGGACGTGCGCGCGCAGTGTTGAGAAGATGCGCGATCCGGGTGGTCAGAGCCTTGGTCTTGCCCGTCCCGGCACCTGCCAGCATCAGAACCGGTCCGTCCAGACGCTCGACCGCGTCCCGTTGCGCCGGGTTCAGCTCATCCAGATAGGGCGAAGGGCGCACGGCCATGGCCCGCGCCGACAGCGATGCGCCCTCGAAGGCGTCCATTTCGTCAAAACTGCTCATAGCCCCAAACTACGCCGGATAAGCGCGAAGGGAAAGGGTTTGTTCACGGCTTGTTCACAGACTTTTCGCACTTCTTTTTACATTCAATTCTCAACAAACACGCCACCGCCCCGCACCCCCGTTAACTCTCTGTCAAATCCTGACTGGGATGTTTGGCACAGTGTAGTGGGAGCGGACAAATGAAACAGGCGGAACTGACGGGTCAGTCCTCGAGGCTTAAGATGATGGGCGTGGCCCTGATGCTGCTCGCGCTGACGGCAGCAGCGGGCTGGGGAATCTACGCCGCCCCGGCGCCAGTGGTTGATCGCATGCTGGAAGCAGACCTGCGAAAGAACGCGATGCGGATGAGCCGCCAGGTCGAAAGCCATCTGAACGATCTTGAACAGGCATTCCGTTTTCACGCATTGACCGATCATGACCGGGAGTTTCTGGAGCTACTGCCCGAAACCACAGACATTTACCGCTTCAAGCTGTTTGATGCTTCGGGGCAGGTGTTCTGGTCGACCCGAGCCAGCGACGTCGGGTTCGTGAATACGAAACCCTATTTCCAGTCGATCGTCGCCGCCGGAGGGCTTTTTTACAAACACGAAGAGAAGCCGGTTACCGAAGTTGATTCCTTTGTTGTCGACAATTCCCGGGATACGGAACTGAGCAGCCGCCATGTGGCCGAGGTTTATACGCCGATCATCAAGGATGCGACGTTCATGGGCGCGATCGAGTTCTATTCCGACATAACCGACCTGCGGAACCTTTTCATCACGCGCGTTCGCCTGTCTCTGGCGCTGCTGAGCGGGGTCGCCCTGCTGGCGCTGACGACTGTCATCCTGATTGTCCATCGCACCAACCGTCGTCAGGTTCGCGACCTTCGCAAACGGGCCCAGAAAGAGAGGGAGCTGATGGACGAGCAGCTGCGCCTGGCCCGAGAGGTCCGCCTGCTGGGTGAATTGAACGAATGGCTGCAATCAAGCCGGTCGCTGGATGAACTGTTCGACATGGTGTCTCGCTTCATGACCCACATCCTGCCAGAGGCCGAAGGCAGCGTGTATGTCTATTCAAACTCACGCGATGTGCTGGATGGCTGCGCCAGCTGGAACGGTGGAACTCATAAATCCCACATTCACCCCGAAGGTTGCTGGGGCTTGCGGCGCGGCCGGACTTACGAGTTCGGCGCATCCGAGATTGATTTTGTATGCGAACACGCCGAACCGCATGACGGGCGGCCCTATTTCTGCTTTCCCATTCTGGCCCATGGCGAAACCGTTGGTCTTTTGCATCTGCGGGCACTGGAGGGGCGTGAAGACTGCTTCAACAAGAGCCGCAAGCTGGCCCAATTGTGCGCCGAACAGATCAGTATGGCGATCGCTAACGTCCGCATGCGGGATCAGCTTCACGACCAATCGGTACGAGACCCCCTGACCGGGCTGTTCAATCGCCGCCATATGACCGAGACGCTGCGCAAGTCCATCAGCCGCAGTCATCAGACGGGCGCCGCGCTAAGCCTGATCGCCGTGGACGTGGATCACTTCAAGAAGTTCAACGATACTCATGGGCATGATGCGGGCGACATGGTATTGCGCGCCGTCGGCGCCGCCCTGGAACAAGGGTGCGACCGGGACGAAGTCGCCTGCCGCATAGGGGGTGAAGAGTTCATGCTGATCCTGCCTGACAACAGCCCCGAAGATGCCGTGACCCGCGCCGAGCAACTGCGCCAGGCGGTTGAAGCCGTAACCGTACGATATGGCGAGAAGGCCTTGCCGCGCATTACGATATCGGTCGGGGCCGCACACTACCCGGCCCACGGCACCATGCCGCAGGATCTGATGCGCGCGGCTGACGATGCGCTTTATGTCGCCAAGGACAAGGGGCGCAACCAGGTGCATGTTGCAAGCGGCACCAGGAACCAGACCAAAAATGCGCCGCCTGAACACCGGCAACCACCTAAGGATGCAGCTTAAAACAACTTGCCGAATCGCATGGCAGGTCGGATCAATCTGCATGGACTTGCACAGCACTTATCCCGGCATACCGGATCTGAAACACCGTGCGCGCTGTCGTCTGCCGCATTTCGTGTGGGAGTATATCGACAGTGGAACCGGGATTGAAACGACACTGCGCCGGAACCGTCAGGCGCTGGATGAGGTGCGCCTCTGCCCCTCGATCCTGCATGGCGAGCTGGACTTTGATACGTCAAAGTCGTTTCTCGACGCTTCGTATCCGCTGCCGTTCGGAATCGCGCCGATCGGAATGTCCGGGCTGGTCTGGCCCCGCGCCGAGCAACTGCTTGCCAGCGCGGCCGCAGAGGCGGGTATTCCCTATACCCTGTCGACCGTAGCCAGCCAAAGCCCCGAAGACATGGCACCGCATCTTGGGGACAATGCCTGGTTCCAGCTTTACCCGCCCCGGGATCCGGATATTCGAAAAGACCTGCTGAACCGGGTCCGCAAAGCCGGGTTCAAAACCCTGGTACTCACCGCGGATGTTCCCTTCGCATCGCGCAGGGAAAGGCAGACACGATCGGGCCTGCGGCAACCGCCAAAGCTGACCCCGCGCATTCTGGCGCAGATCACCCAAAGACCCGCCTGGGCGATGGGCATGCTGCGCAACGGTGTGCCGCATATGCGAACGCTGGACAAATATATCGAAAACCCCGGGAATCTGCCGCCCACGGCTCATATCGGTTATCTGCTTCGAACCTCGCCGGATCTGGACTATGTCAAATGGCTGCGCGACCATTGGGACGGTCCGCTTGTCCTGAAGGGTGTCCTGCGACCTGAGGATACGAGCAGGCTGGAACAGGTCGGTGTCGATGCCTTGTGGGTGTCGAATCATGGCGGTCGGCAATTTGACGCGGCCCCGGCCAGCATCGAGGTTCTGCCCTCTGTCCGGGATGCAACCCGCCTGCCCCTGATCTTCGACAGTGGTGTCGAAGGCGGTCTGGATATTTTGCGGGCCATGTCGCTGGGCGCAGACTTCGTCATGCTCGGGCGGGCTTTTTTGTATGGTCTTGCGGCACTTGGCGCGCGGGGGCCTGCACATGTCATCGAGATTCTCAGGCAGGACCTGCATGCAAATATGGGCCAGATGGGCCTGGCAAGCCTGTGTCAGATTGAGAGTTAACGTTAAACATTTGATGCTGCGGCGCAGCAAAAGTATAAGGGCGCTGCGATCATAGGGCGTTTGCGAGCGATAACATGCCGGTTCTACCCAGAAGAACGGATATACCTGCGCGTATTCTCCGCCCAATAAGACGCCCATACACAAAAGACCGGGACCTATCATGACAGACTTCAACAAGATCCTGATCGCCAACCGCGGCGAGATTGCCATCCGCGTCATGCGCGCAGCAAACGAGATGGGAAAACGAACCGTCGCCGTCTACGCTGAAGAAGACAAACTGGGCCTGCACCGGTTCAAGGCGGACGAGGCGTATCAGATCGGTGAAGGCATGGGGCCGGTTGCCGCGTATCTTTCGATCGACGAGATCATCCGTGTTGCCAAGCAAAGTGGTGCCGACGCGATTCATCCGGGCTATGGCCTGTTGTCCGAGAACCCGGATTTCGTCGATGCCTGCGTCAAAAACGGCATCACCTTCATCGGCCCCAAGGCGGAAACCATGCGCGCGCTTGGCGACAAGGCAAGCGCGCGACGCGTAGCCATTGAAGCAGGTGTTCCGGTCATTCCTGCCACCGAAGTTCTGGGCGATGACATGGACGCGATCCGCAAGGAGGCCGCCGAAATCGGCTATCCGCTGATGCTCAAGGCATCTTGGGGCGGCGGCGGGCGCGGCATGCGCCCGATCCAGTCGGAAGAAGAGCTGGAAGAGAAAGTGCTGGAAGGCCGTCGCGAGGCCGAAGCCGCATTCGGCAATGGCGAGGGTTATCTGGAAAAGATGATCATTCGTGCGCGCCATGTCGAGGTGCAGATCCTGGGCGACAAGCATGGTGAAATCTATCACCTGTATGAACGCGACTGCTCGGTCCAGCGCCGGAACCAGAAAGTCGTGGAACGCGCCCCTGCCCCGTATCTGAGCGACGAACAGCGCGCCGAGATCTGCGAGCTTGGCCGCAGGATCTGTGCGCATGTCAATTACGAATGTGCCGGCACGGTCGAGTTCCTGATGGATATGGACACCGGCAAGTTCTATTTCATCGAAGTCAATCCGCGCGTACAGGTCGAACACACCGTGACCGAAGAAGTCACCGGTATCGACATCGTGCAGGCGCAGATCCTGATTGCCGAGGGCAAGACGCTGGCCGAGGCGACCGGCATGGCCAGCCAAAAGGATATCCAGCTCAACGGTCACGCGTTGCAGACACGGATCACCACCGAGGACCCACAGAACAACTTCATCCCCGACTATGGCCGGATCACCGCCTATCGCTCGGCCACCGGTATGGGCATCCGTCTGGATGGCGGCACGGCCTATGCGGGCGGGGTGATTACGCGCTATTACGACTCGCTGCTGACCAAGGTTACGGCCTGGGCCCCCACGCCCGAAAAGGCGATATCCCGGATGGACCGCGCCCTGCGCGAGTTCCGCATCCGCGGGGTTTCGACGAATATCGACTTCGTCATCAACCTGCTGAAGCATCCGACCTTCCTGTCGAATGAATACACCACCAAGTTCATCGACACGACGCCCGAACTGTTCACCTTCAAGAAGCGGCGCGACCGCGGCACCAAGGTTCTGACCTATATCGCGGACATCACCGTGAACGGGCATCCCGAAACCAAGGACCGCCCGCGACCGCGCGCCGACCTGAAAGAGGCCAAGCCTCCGGCGCTGAAGGCCGAACCGCAGATGGGCACCCGCAACCTGCTGGAGCAGAAGGGCCCGCAGGCGGTGGCCGACTGGATGAAGGCACAGCGCCAACTGCTGATCACCGACACCACCATGCGCGACGGGCACCAGTCTCTGCTGGCGACCCGGATGCGCTCGATCGACATGATCAAGGTGGCTCCCTCCTATGCGGCGAACTTGCCGCAGCTGTTCTCGGTCGAATGCTGGGGCGGCGCGACTTTCGACGTGGCGTATCGGTTCTTGCAGGAATGCCCGTGGCAGCGCCTGCGGGACCTGCGCGAGGCGATGCCGAACCTGATGACCCAGATGCTGCTGCGCGGCGCAAACGGCGTGGGCTATACGAACTATCCTGACAACGTGGTGCAGGAGTTCGTGCGTCAGGCGGCGACAGGAATTGACGTGTTCCGTGTCTTCGACTCGCTGAACTGGGTCGAAAACATGCGTGTAGCAATGGATGCGGTCGTCGATAGCGGCAAGATTTGCGAAGGTACCGTCTGTTACACTGGCGATATTCTTGACCCGGATCGCGCCAAGTATGACCTGAAATATTATGTCGGCATGGCGAAAGAGCTGCGCGACGCCGGCGCGCATATTCTGGGCCTTAAGGACATGGCGGGCCTGCTGAAACCGGCCGCGGCCAAGATCCTGATCCGTGCGCTGAAAGAAGAGGTCGGGCTGCCGATACACTTCCACACCCATGACACCGCCGGTATTGCCAGCGCCACCATTCTGGCCGCGTCCGAGGCGGGCGTGGACGCAGTTGACTGCGCGATGGACAGCTTCTCGGGCAATACCAGCCAGGCGACGCTGGGCACCGTGGTCGAGGCGCTGCGCCATACCGACCGCGACACCGGGCTGGACATCAAGGCCATTCGTGAAATCAGCGATTACTTCGAGGCTGTGCGTGGCCAGTATGCGGCCTTCGAATCCAGTCTTCAGGCCCCTGCGTCCGAGGTCTATCTGCACGAGATGCCGGGCGGTCAGTTCACCAACCTCAAGGCGCAGGCACGCAGCCTGGGTCTGGAAGAACGCTGGCACGAAGTGGCCCAGATGTATGCTGACGTGAACCAGATGTTCGGTGACATCGTGAAGGTCACGCCGTCTTCCAAGGTCGTTGGAGACATGGCGCTGATGATGGTCAGCCAGAACATGACACGTGAACAGGTCGAGGACCCGAATACCGACGTGGCCTTCCCCGATTCGGTCGTGGACATGATGCGCGGCAATCTGGGTCAGCCTCCGGGCGGTTTCCCCGAGACCATCATCAAGAAGGTGCTGAAAGACGAGGTTCCCAACACGCAGCGACCCGGCAAGGACGTGCCCCCGGTCGATCTTGAAGCCACCCGCGCCGAGCTGTCCAAGCAGCTGGAAGGCAAAGAGGTCGATGACGAGGATCTGAACGGATACCTGATGTATCCCAAGGTGTTCCTGGACTACATGGGTCGCCACCGGATCTACGGCCCGGTTCGTACCCTGCCAACGCGCACCTTCTTCTACGGCATGGAGCCGGGCGAAGAGATCACCGCGGAAATCGACCCCGGCAAGACGCTGGAAATCCGGTGTCAGGCCATCGGCGAAACGGATGAAAAGGGCGAGGTCAAAGTGTTCTTTGAACTCAACGGCCAACCGCGCGTGATCCGGGTTCCGAACCGGCTGGTCACCTCGACCACGCAGGCGCGGCCCAAGGCCGAGGTCGGCAACCCGGATCATGTCGGTGCGCCGATGCCCGGTGTTGTTGCCACCGTCGCCGTAACAGCGGGCCAGCAGGTCAAGGAAGGCGACATGTTGCTGACCATCGAGGCGATGAAGATGGAAACCGGCATCCACGCCGAGCGCGATGCGACCGTCAAGGCCGTTCATGTGCAGCCCGGTGGCCAGATTGACGCAAAGGACCTTCTGGTCGAGCTGGAATAACCTGCCGAACCGATTACAGTTCAAAGGGCCGCGCGGGAAACCGCGCGGCCCTTTTTCTATGCTGGAACGGAGACCCACCATGCTTGCTATCACCCCGATCTATGCGGCCCTGATCGCTATTCTTTACGTGGCACTCAGCGTCAAAGTGATCCTTCAGCGCCGCAGCGACAAAATCTCGGTCGGGGATGGGGGCAGCAAATTGATGATCAAGGCGATACGGACACATTCCAATTGCGCCGAATACGCCCCTATCGCCCTTTTGCTGATCGCCATGGTGGAATTACAGGGCGCCGGAGGGTTGCTTGTGCATATACTGGGTTTGATGTTGCTGGCCGGGCGTCTGCTGCACGCTTACGGATTCGGGCGCACGCCCCAGATCGTCATCCTGCGGCAGGCTGGCATGAGCCTGACGTTCCTAGCCATTCTGGTTGCGGCCATCGCCAACCTGATTCTGGCGCTGTAGCTCGGTTGGCGGGTGTTATCCCGTCAGATCCGTAATCATCACATGGGGCGCTTTCGACAAAACGGGCGTGATCTGACCGTGTTCGTGATCGTCCGATTTCGGCATCGCGGTGACCAGCAAGATCATTGCGGCCAGCGCCATTATCTTCATGTCTGCAACAGAAATCATGAAAGCCCCTCTGCCTGTGTCCTTTTTTGATCCGTGTTTGAGATTGAACGGGCCAGATGCCGGGTTCCGTCGAAATATTTTTCCTCTATTTTGTGTTTTTCCGCTTGCAGCCCCGCGTGGGAATTTATAAATCCCTCCTCACTCAACGGCGCGGGCGTAGCTCAGGGGTAGAGCATAACCTTGCCAAGGTTAGGGTCGGGCGTTCGAATCGCCTCGCCCGCTCCATTGAGAGGTCTTCGGACCACATATGTATCTGATGCGGGCGTAGCTCAGGGGTAGAGCATAACCTTGCCAAGGTTAGGGTCGGGCGTTCGAATCGCCTCGCCCGCTCCAGATACCAAACTCTCCATACATGCTGGCTCTTCACAAGACATTGCGTCATTCTGGTTGCATTGCCCAACGCAGGATTCACCCATGTCTGATTACGTCATCCGCCCTCTTACCGTTGACGAGGTCCAAAAGGCCGTTGATTGGGCCGGGCGCGAAGGGTGGAACCCGGGGCATCACGATGCTCGTTGCTTCCACGGCACGGATACTCGCGGGTTTCTCGGGGGATTCCTGGATGGCGAAATGATCGCTTCCATCTCGGTCGTTCAGTATGATGACGCATTTGCGTTCCTTGGCTTCTACATCGTCCTGCCCGAGTTTCGCGGATCGGGCCACGGGCTGAAAATCTGGCGGCATGCCTTGGAAAACTGCAATGCGGGCAACATCGGTCTGGATGGGGTCGTCGACCAGCAACACAACTACCGCAGTTCGGGATTTTCTTTCGCCTATAACAACTATCGTTTCACGGCGACTGTAGAGAAGTTGCAGCAGGCTCTGACCCCATCAACCGGCGTTGAGCCCCTGACGGCGGCGTCCGAGGCTTTGTTCGCCTACGACCGGCACCTTTTTCCGGCCCGCCGCGACGCGTTCTTGCAGGGCTGGATCAGCGCGCCTGGCCATATGTCCCGCGTGTATTCCGAGGATGGTCAGATCAAGGGGTATGCAACGTTGCGCCCCTGCCGGACAGGGTACAAGATCGGGCCGCTTTTTGCAGATCGCGAGAGCATCGCCGAAGCCCTGCTGGCCAGTTTGCTGGAAACCGTGCCAGCCCACCATTCACAGGATGCCGTTTTCATCGACATGCCTTTGCCCAACACGGCCGCGTTTGCGCTGGCCGCAAAGCTCGGGTTGGAAAAGGTGTTTGAAACGGCCCGGATGTATTCCGGCCGCGCGCCGGATATCGATCTGAGCCGTGTCTTTGGCGTCACCTCATTCGAACTGGGCTAAAACGCCTTGAACGTCATTGTGGTCAGCGAGCGTTCGATATTGGGAATCACCAGCAGGTGTTCGTTGATGAAATGGCCCACATCCTCGGTCTCGGGGATATAGAGCTTGAGCAGCAGATCATATTCACCGCTGGTGGAATACAGTTCAGAGTGGATTTCGCGCAGGGCGATTTCCTCGGCGACCTTGTAGGTGGTGCCGGGCTTGCAGCGGATCTGGATGAAAACGCAGGTGGACATGGTTTGACCCTATCGGTTCGTGTTGTTGGCAAGCTGACACGGGGCCAAGCCGGGTGCAATCCCCTGCAACAGTTTGCAGCGATCGCAACGCATGGTCTGGAAAACCCCGACCTACCCCGTCTATAAGCGCGCCTGTAGCAAAAGGAATTCGCCCATGCGCAGCGCAAAGATCAGCCGCCAGACTGCCGAAACGAAAATCTCGGTAGAGATCAATCTGGATGGCGCCGGTACATATGACAACCAGACCGGAGTTGGCTTCTTTGATCACATGCTGGATCAACTGGCGCGCCATTCCCTGATCGACATGACGATCCGCGCCAAGGGCGATTACCACATTGATGATCACCACACGGTCGAAGATACCGGCATCGCGCTGGGGCAGGCTTTGACGCAGGCTCTGGGCGACAAGAAAGGGATCCGGCGGTACGGAGAATGCCACCTGCCGATGGACGACGCCCAGATACGCTGTGCGCTGGACCTGTCGGGCCGCCCCTATTTGATCTGGAACGTGGACCTGCCGACGCAGAAAATCGGTGCGTTCGACACAGAACTTGTGCGCGAGTTCTTTCAGGCGCTCAGCACCCATGGCGGCATCACGCTGCATATCGACCAGTTGCACGGTTTCAACAGCCACCACATCGCCGAGGCCGCCTTCAAGGCCGTCGCGCGCGCGCTGCGCGACGCCGTTGAAACCGATCCGCGCAAGGCAGACGCGATTCCGTCGACCAAAGGCGCGTTGTAAATGCTGACCGCCATTATCGACTACGAAAGCGGCAACCTGCACTCGGCGGAAAAAGCGTTTCAGCGCATGGCGCAAGAGGTCGGCGCCGGTGAGGTTGTCGTCACCTCGGACGCGGATGTTGTGGCACGCGCGGATCGCTTGGTTCTGCCCGGCGACGGTGCGTTTCCGGCATGCGCTGCCGAATTGCGTGGGCACAAGGGCATCTATGACGCGATGGTCGAGGCGGTCGAGCAGAAAGGCCGCCCGTTTCTGGGCATTTGTGTGGGCATGCAATTGATGGCAACCAAAGGCCATGAATACAGCGAAACGGATGGTCTGGGCTGGATTGCCGGCGATGTCGTCAGGATCGAGCCGTCAGACACATCGCTGAAAGTGCCGCATATGGGCTGGAACGATCTTGTTCTGGACAGCGATCACCCGGTGTTCGACGGGGTGAAATCCGGCGATCACACCTATTTCGTCCACTCGTACCACTTCCGGGTGTCCGACCCGGCACAGCGATTGGCTTATGTGGACTACGGGCAGGAGGTCACGGCCGTCATTGGCCGTGACACGATGGTTGGAATGCAGTTTCACCCCGAGAAAAGCCAGGACGTCGGCCTGCGCATGCTGGGAAACTTCCTAACCTGGAAACCCTGAGGCTTACTGAACACGCGTCCAGGTTTGACCGCGACAGATAAGACCGCCCGCCACGCATCCCTTGACGGTCAGTTTGTTCTGGCCGTCCAGTGACATCTTCGAATTGTAGGTTTTGTCCCGGTCCGGTGCCCAGATCTTGCCGCTGTCATAGCTTCCGCCGCCATCGGGCACCATGTCCCAAATGATCTGTTTGCCCAGGTTTTCATATTCCAACTGCTCGTTGCCATCCGCATCAAAGGCGCTGTCGATGGTTCCGCAGATCGCACTGCCGCATCCGGAAATCGTCACGTGCAGATAGCCGCCGGTATCACCGGGTGCAGTCTTCCACAGACCGTCGACGGGATCCGCAGCCATCGCGCTGGTCGCAAGAAACATCAAACCCGCTGCAAACGTAAATTTCTTCATGATGGTCTCCCTGTTTTGATGGCAGTCTGACCCGGCAGCCAGCTGCGGGCAAGAATGACCCAGCGTCGCGTTGCATCCCCTGCCCCGCCTGTGCGATATCCCGCGCGTGCAACACAGATATAGGGCCGCCCGACATGATCCTCTACCCCGCCATCGACCTCAAAGACGGCAATGCCGTGCGCCTGCTGCGTGGTGAAATGGACAAGGCCACCGTGTTCAACGAAGACCCCGCCGCGCAGGCCCGCGCCTTTGTCGAGGCCGGGTGCGAGTGGCTGCATCTGGTCGATCTGAACGGCGCTTTTGCAGGTGAGCCGGTCAACGCCGCCCCGGTCGAGGCGATTCTGAAAGCCTGCGACGTGCCCGCGCAATTGGGTGGCGGCATCCGCGACATGGCCACCATCGAGACCTGGATCGACAAAGGTCTGGCCCGCGTGATTCTGGGCACGGTCGCGGTCGAGAACCCCGATCTGGTGCGCGAAGCGGCCAAAGCCTTTCCTGGCAAGGTCGCCGTGGGCATCGACGCGCGCAACGGTCTGGTTGCCACCAAGGGTTGGGCCGAAGAAACCGACGTTCAGGTAACCGATCTGGCCCGCAGCTTCGAAGACGCGGGCGTCGCCGCGATCATATACACCGACATCAACCGGGACGGCGCGATGCAGGGCCCCAATGTCGAGGCCACCGCAGAGCTTGCCAAATCGGTCGATATTCCGGTCATCGCGTCTGGCGGCGTGTCCTCGATCGCCGATCTGATCGCGCTGCGCGATTGTGGCGCAGCTTTGAACGGTGCCATTTCCGGCCGCGCGCTTTATGATGGAGCGATTGATCTGAAAGAGGCTCTGACCACGCTCAGAGGATAGCTTTATGTTTCATTCGCCGGTAAAGCGTTCCGAACTGTCCGCGCACAGCCTGCTGAACGAACGGTTCAAAACCGGCGACTTTCTGGACTGCTTCAGTGTTGAATCCAATCTTCCGCCGCGCCGGGCCGCGGAAATCATTACCGCGTTCCCCGGATGGGCGATGGCACTGGTTCGGCTGCGCGGCCTGCTGGTGACACCCTTTGGCCTCAGCACGACAGGCCCGGATGCTGGCGACAAGCTGGGGATCTTCCCGGTCGAACATGATGGCAGGACCGAGGTGATCGCAGGATTCAACGATCGCCACCTGGATTTCCGGGTTTCCGTCCTGTCGGAAAACGGCCGCATCTCGCTGGCCACGTGGGTCCGACGCCATAACCTTGGCGGGCGCCTGTACCTGGCTGCGATCCTGCCATTTCACATCCTGATCGCGCGAAACGCGCTTGCGCGTGTGAAAAGCGCAAGCACATGACCCAAAAGGTCTTAACCCGCGGCCGCAGCGGTCAACTTGGCGAGCGCACCGCGCATCTTCTCGATGACTGGTGACTTTTCGACGTCATCCAGCTCGTCCATCGTTTCCTTGGGGTCTTCATAGGCCAACCAGACCTGACCGTTCCCATCCTCATACGCCTGCACCTTGAGCGGCAGGAACAACCCTGCACGCGGATCGATCTGCATGGCCGGCGTGCCCAGCGCAGGATTGCCGAAAATTAGCACTTGATTGGCCGGGATGGGCGTACCGACCTTTTCCGCCCCGGCCGCGTGGTCGATACGGGCGAAGACAGTGGCCCCTGCGTTGCCAACCGCCGCTTCCAGCGCATCCAGCGCCTCGGCTACGGATTTGTTCGTTTGAACTTTGATGATGTCGTCAGCCATGGCGGCCAAAGCCCCTCCGAGCGAAAAAATTGAAGCAAGTATCAAGCTACGCATGTCGGTATTCCTTCTGCAATATTCACTCCAATTCTCACAGGTTTTGGAAATCTGACAATCACAAGTCTGGCATCAGCAAAGCTTTGCCAGAATTGAAGGCGCCCATTTTACCCTTGCTTTCGAGAACAATCCGACCAGAAGCCAAACATTTTACTGTGTTGAGCCATAATTCGGGCGGAATCCCCGCTTAACTCCTTCGTCAAACACAACAACCCGGGTGGCAAACGTGAGTATTTCCAACCTAGACGTTCCCAAGACGTCCAGATTCGGATCAGCAACCATTGCGATCTTCTGCGCGGCGATTTTCACGAGCGCCAGTCTGCTGTTCTTTGTCCAGCCGCTTTTTGCCAAACTGGTTCTTCCCAAGATCGGCGGTGCCCCGGCGGTCTGGACGACCGCAATGCTGTTTTTCCAAGTGGTGCTGATACTCGGGTATGTTTACGCGCACCTGTTGAACAAGTTTCTACCCTTGCGCTGGCAGATCATCACCCATTTCGCCTTTTGGGTGGCGGCGCTGACTTTCCTGCCGCTGTCCACCAGCGAAAGCTGGAGCTATGACGCCTCGACCTCGACCGCGCTGCAAACGCTTGGCCTGTTCGCCGTAGGTGTGGGTGTACCCTTTGCGGTATTGTCGGCAAATGCGCCCCTGTTGCAGGCCTGGTACGCCAGGTCGGGCGGGCCTTCGGCGGATGATCCGTATTTCCTTTACAGCGCCAGCAATGTCGGATCCTTGCTGGCATTGTTGGCCTTCCCCCTGGTTGCGGATCCATTTTTTGGCGCGGCCGAGATCAGCCGTGCCTGGCTGGTCGGCTTCGTGCTGTTCGGCGCGCTTTTGCTTGGCAGTGGCATGATCGCCTTGCGGGGATCACGGCACACGAAGCCGTCGGCCCAAACGGCGCTCAAGGCCAGTTTCCCGACCCTGCGGCAGATCGCTGTCTGGGTGTTCGTCGCCTTCATCCCCTCGTCCTTGATGCTGTCCTTCACAACGCGGGTCAGCACGGATCTGGGTGCTCTCCCGTTGATCTGGGTTGTTCCGCTGGCGGTCTATATCCTGTCCTTCATCGTCGCCTTTGCCAAATGGAAACACCTGACGCTTGACGCCTTGAACCTGCCCATGCTGGCGGCGCTGGCGGCGGGTGTCGTACTAGTGTCCAAGGTGGTCAGCGAGCATGACGCGCCGGTGGTTATTCTGCTCTATGTCCCGGTGCTTTTCATCATCGCCCTTTTTGCGCACCGCCTGCTGTACGAAATGCGCCCATCCGCCGAGCAATTGACCGTGTTCTACATCGCCCTTTCCGTGGGCGGAGCAATTGGCGGGCTGTTCAACTCGATCCTTGCGCCGATTGCCTTCACACGTGAGTTGGAGGCGCCAATCACCATGATCCTGGCCGGAGGATTGTTTCTTGTCCGCGCGCCGGGATTTGCCCCTCGCCATGTCATCATGGGCATCGCGGCAAGTGTTTTCATCCTCGTCATCGCAGGTGCGACACGCGGCGTCGCGGCGCTGAGCGCGGACATCCCGCGTGCAGGTGCCCTGTTCGCGCTGATATTCGCGGTGCTGTACCTGTTCCGGGCACAGGCCATGCGCATCCCTGTGGTTCTCACCGTCGTTCTGCTGCCCGCATTTGCGGTCAAGAACAATCCGGTGTTCGAAGATCGCAGCTTTTTCGGCGTGCATTCGGTGTATTCAAGCGAGGGCTACCGCGTCTACAAGAACGGCACCACGGTGCATGGCTGGCAACGCGAATCCGAATATGGCACTCGACCCACTCCGCTGTCCTATTATCACCCCGAAGGACCGATGGCGCAGGTCATCACGTCGGACTTCGGCAAGCAATCCGACAGCATCGGAATTGTCGGTCTGGGAACAGGTGCACTGGCCTGCTATCGGCAGCCTGCGCAAAACTGGGACTTCTTCGAGATCGACGCGACCGTTGACCAGATCGCACGCGACCCTTCGCTGTTCACCTATCTGTCGGAATGCACACCCGATTCCAAGACCCATCTGGGTGATGCCCGGATCGTTCTGAAGCAAAAGCCTTTTGTCTTCGATATCCTGGTTTTGGATGCGTACAGCTCGGACGCGATTCCGCTTCACCTGATCACACGCGAGGCGGTAGAGATGTATACCAGCCGCCTGACCGATGATGGGGTTTTGGTGTTCCACATCACAAACCGGTTCTACGATCTGGTCCTGCCTTTGGCCCGAATTGCCGACAGCCTGAACCTGACCGCTGCGCATCAGCGGCTGGCCGTGGGTGAAGAGCAGGTTGAAACCGGAGCCGCCACCAGCAGCGTTGTGATCCTGAGCCCCGACAAATCCCGAATTGATAGTTTTGCTCAGAATGGAAACTGGCAAATCGTCGAAACCGACGGAGCGCTGCCATGGACCGATGACAAGGCAAACCTGCTTTCGGCACTGAAACTGCTGAAGAACCGGGATCACTAAGCCCCCCGCTCCGCCCATGGCCCGTGCTACCAGGGCCATGGGCGGCAAAACGTCTGTGGCATCGGCGGCGCTTTGTCGGTAAAGGTCCGGCAACGAAGGACGATCAGATGCTGAAGACCCGGATCATTCCCTGCCTTGATGTTGCCGATGGCCGCGTGGTCAAAGGCGTGAATTTCGTCGGTCTGCGCGATGCGGGCGATCCCGTGGAATCGGCCAAGGCGTATGACGCCGCAGGCGCGGACGAAATCTGTTTTCTGGATATCCACGCAACCCACGAAAACCGCGGCACCATGTTCGACGTGGTACAGCGCACGGCCGAGCAGTGCTTTGTACCTCTGACCGTCGGCGGCGGGGTTCGCACCAAGGATGATGTCCGCGCCCTGTTGCTGGCGGGGGCAGACAAGGTCAGCTTCAACTCGGCAGCCGTTGCCAATCCCGACGTGATCGCGGAATCGGCAGATCAATTCGGCAGCCAGTGCATCGTCTGTGCCATCGACGCCAAGACGGTCAGCCCCGGAAAGTGGGAGATTTTCACGCATGGCGGCCGCAAGCCAACAGGCATTGATGCGGTCGCGTTCGCAAAAACCGTTGTCGCCAAAGGCGCCGGAGAAATCCTGCTGACCTCGATGGACCGCGACGGCACCAAGGCTGGTTTCAACCTGCCACTGACCCGTGCGATTTCCGATGCAGTGGACGTGCCCGTAATCGCAAGCGGCGGTGTCGGCAATCTGGATCATCTGGTCGAAGGCGTCACCCAAGGTGGCGCAAGTGCGGTGCTTGCAGCCTCGAT
Organism: Ruegeria sp. HKCCD6604; assembly: GCF_013110635.1. NCBI lineage: Bacteria > Pseudomonadati > Pseudomonadota > Alphaproteobacteria > Rhodobacterales > Roseobacteraceae > Ruegeria > Ruegeria sp. HKCCD6604. The sequence continues at coordinate 1,121,719 of NZ_WVQW01000001.1, forward strand.
CTTCCATTTCGGAGAATACACGATCCGCGAAGCCAAGGAACACATGGCCGCCGCAGGCATTCCGATGAGGCTGACATGAGCATTCTGCACGACCTTGCTGCCACGATTGAGGCGCGTAAAGGGGCTGACCCCGATTCAAGCTGGACAGCCAAGCTGCTTGCAAAGGGTCCCGAGAAATGCGCCGAGAAATTTGGTGAAGAAGCCATCGAAGCCATCATCGAAGCCACGAAGGGCGATCAGGCCAAGCTGACCGCCGAAGCCGCAGACGTGCTGTATCACCTGCTGGTCATGCTGGCCGCCCGAGACGTGGCGCTGGAGGATGTTCTGGCCGAACTTGCGCGCCGACAGGGCATCAGCGGCATAGCTGAAAAGGCCGCCCGCCCCAAAGGGTAACGGCCGGGTTCCGCGCCGCCGCAACGCCCGCTATACTCGGGCGTCAGAATGGCAGGCCGAGGGCGCGACATGATCCGAATTTTGATGCTTGTGGCAACGCTTGCCATCGTTGCGGCATGTGCGGCGCCTCCCCCCTCGACCGGGGATGAGGTACAACGCCTGACAGCCGAGATTCAGCGTCTTGGCCCGGATATCGATCCGGAAGAAGCCCGCCGGGCGGCGCAAGTCGCCTATTCCTATACCGCGCAGCTGGTGGAAGAATACCAGATCACCGACCCACCGCTGATCCACAATGCGAAGGTCAACAAGGGATTGCGCCCGCGTGGTCTGTGCTGGCATTGGGCCGAGGATATCGAGCGTCGTCTGAAACAGGAAAACTTCCAGACGCTGGAATTGCACCGCGCCATCGCCAACGCCGACAATCCGCTGAGGATCGACCACAGCACGGCGATTATCAGTCGCAAGGGTGAATCGCTGTATGAGGGCGTCGTGCTGGACCCGTGGCGCTATGGCGGGGTGTTGTTCTGGTCACCTCTGGTCAAGGATACCCGATATGACTGGGTCCCTCGGGACGTGGTGCTGGAAAAACGACGACAGGAACAGGTTGCCCGCCTGAAACCCTATCAGCCAGCAGCGCCCTAAAGCTTGGACGAGATGATCCCGGTGGAAAACCCACCCATGCGCAGCTCGCCAAACAGGCGCTGATACTCGATCTTCGGACAGCGGTTCATCACGACGTCCACACCGCGGGCCTTGGCCTTGGCTGCCGCTTCAGGGTGTTCAACCCCGATTTGCATCCAGATCGTTCCGAGGGACGGGAACGCCTCCAACGCTTCGTCCACAATGGGCGGCACGGATTCGGACCGTCGGAAGATGTCTACCATGTCCACGGGTTCGGATATCTCCGAAAGGCTGCCGCGTACCCTTTGGCCAAACAGGTCTTTCCCGGCATGGCCCGGATTGACCGGGATCACGTTGAACCCTTTCAACGACAGGTAGCGGGCGACGTAATAGCTGGGCCGCACCGGGTTCATGGACACCCCGACAACGGCAACGGACTTGGTGCGTTGCAGAATGGTTCTCAGGTGCTGATCGGAATAGTCTGGCATGCCCTATCCTTAGCAGGGTTCCAAAAAGAAAAAAGCGCCCAAGAAGCCTTGGGCGCCAGTTGTTGGAACGAGGGACAGTGAAATGACCCGCGGCAGTTCCATTCCGCGGTCATTGTGACATTTAGGCATATATTTGGTAAAAAAAAGAGGGGCAGCGCATTTTTGTGATGACTCTTCACAATTAGCTGATTCCCGCTCATTCCTGATAGAGGATTACCGGCCAGTTTTCTTCAGCCAACTCAATGTATTCTGTCTGATCCTGCTGCCAGATTTCCTCGATCTCGATCGAGTGCGTCAGGTACAGACGACCATCCACGACCTTCCAGGCCTTGGGGTCCGAGCTCTTCAGAACTCCCATCGCCATCGCATATGAACAATACCCGCCGAACTGCGGCGCGAAAGCACGGGGATTGCTTTCGAACAGCTCGCGGTTTTCCTGCGAGGTGAAATGCCACCTCGCCCCTTTCCATACTACGGAATTCTCGGGCATGCCCATGATCGGCGTAGAACCGTCGAAAAAGGACACGGCATCATACCCGGCCAACGCCACCCCTTCGGTGGTGTAGTAAACGGGCCTTTCCTGCGCATACGTGGCAGGCGCCAGAAAAAAAGCGCACAGCGCGCCAAGTGTGGAACGTCGGGTCAGCATTGCCATGTCAGAATCTGAAATCACTGGGGTATCAAGATGCAATTTTTTGCTGCATGCGGAACCCCTGTTGACGTGGATGTGAACGATCTTCACCCAAAAACGGTCAATCGAAAATGTCTTCGATCACATCCCAGGCTTCATCGAACACGCGCGAGAACATGCTCTTTTTCTTCTTTTTTCGCTTGGTCTTCCGTGGAGGGGCATGAGAAACCGCAGATCGCACTGTTTTGGCAGGCGCAGCCTTCCGCTTGGGCAGCATCTTCAGATCATGCAAAGGTGCGCCACAACTGGAACAGCTCAGCTCGTGCCGTTCTTTGCCCCTCAGGACCAGCGCAGCCCGGGTCCCGCAGTAGCAGCAGGTCGCAATTTTGGATGGACCGGAAATAACGCTCTCCTTTTTGTCAGGGCCGGGATGCATATAAGGCGATTGCCGCGGCATTTGAGACGTTCAGCGATCCGAATCCCCCGGCTGCGTCAATTTTCACCAATTGATCCACGGTTTCCTTCGTCTTTTGGCGCAATCCCGGGCCTTCCGCCCCCAGAACAAGTGCGACGGGGCGGTCCCGACCGTCGCTCAGCGCGCTTTCGATCGTTACCTCTGCTTCACCGTCCAGCCCAAGGACCAGAAATCCCATATTCTGTAGTTCTACAATTGTGTCGGCAAGGTTGCGCATCCGCAGATAGGGTTGACGCTCCAGCGCGCCGCTGGCGGTTTTTGCCAGGGCCCCAGTCTCGGGCGCGGAATGGTGGCGGGTGCCTATGACGGCACAGGCACCCAGAACTTCGGCCGAGCGCAGAATCGCCCCGACATTGTGCGGGTCCGTAACGCGGTCCAGAAGGATGACGCGTGGATTTTCACGACCGATGCAATTTTCGGCCAAACCGCCCCAATCCAGCGGCTTTACCTCCAGCGCAGCCCCCTGGTGCACCGAGCCTGCATCAATGGGTGCCGTAAACTTGCGCGGATCAGCCATCTCGGGCTCGATCCCAGAGAATTCAATCGCTTCCGCCAGCTTGTCCCGCGCATTGCGCGTTACGATCAGGCGCAGTTTCTGCCGATTTGGGTTCATCAAGGCGTCGCGAACCGCATGCAGACCGAACAGCCAAACGGTTTCAGCAGTCGCGGCCTTGCGTGCCTGTTCCTTTTCAACGACCCATTTGGGTTTCTTCATTTTTCAGGCCTCCGGGCCGGGAATTCGGTTTCCTGCGCCAAAGCGAAATTTTCCTGTTGACGCTCCTTTGGTGCGCTAGTAATCACGCCTCCACGTCAGGTGCAACGCCTGACAGTGGGCGACAGGCCGCAAGGTGTGGCAGGGGACTGTAACTCCCTCGCGGAGACGCACGCCTGGTTCGATTCCAGGGTCGCCCACCATCTTTCCCGTAGAATTCAAAGATGGCCAGAACGCATTGCCCGCGCGTGCTCACGTGCATGCTTTTGCGCAATAACGGCCGCAAAGACTCGTAAAAGTTGCGAAACCGGGCATCGCTCGCTAGTCTCTTCACTTAATTGAGAGGGATTTGTTATGAAACTGATTTTTGCGGCTCTTGCCGTTTGCATAGCTGGTGCGGCCAATGCGCTGACTATTACATTTGACAATAACTTTCCGAATGATCCGATCACAGCATCCGGCACTAGGCAAGGAATAAGCCAAGGTTTCACGTTCAATTATGCAGACGTCTACACCTTCGGAAACTATATTAATTTCCACGATGATAGTGGCGTACTGTCCACCACAATAAAGCCCGTGATCGGTGGCAAATTTACAGTTCAGACCGTTGATCTGCAAGGCTGGTCCCGAGCTTTCACAACTGGTTCCGGTCCAGCCCCCGCTTTCGGCACCGCTGCATACAATCAATGGTTAACCGCAGGGCCAGCGACCTTTCCGACGTTGACCTTTTCCGGGTTGCTGAATGGGTCAGTTGTGGCCAGCCAGACATTCGGTCCGATGGCTTTGACCACACTGACCTTTTCAAGCGCTTTCACGGCAATTGACGCGTTGATGGTGACATACAACAGCCCGTCTCCACTAAGGCATCAATTTTTCACCACCCCAAACACAGCATGGTGTATCGACTACTGCGGGGAAATGTGGGTAGACAATCTAGTCGTCGCACCGGTCCCCCTGCCCGCAAGCGGGCTGCTTTTGATCGGTGCCGTTCTGGGCCTGTTCGGGTACCGCAGGCTTAAGACAACCTAGTTGCACCCAACACTAAAAAAGCGGCGCTGATTTGTTTTTCAGCGCCGCTTTTTGTCTCTTAACCAAGAGTTTGGAAGTTTCTATTCCGCCGCCGGGCGCAGTTCCGAGACCTTGTTGAACCACGCCTCGATTGCATCCAGATCCGCCGGCAGGGCTTCCGCTGCACCATCCGCGAAGGTCTGGAATTTCTCTTCGTTCAAACCGTTCACGCCGACCAGAACCGGGATATCCATCGCCAGCGCTTCGCCGATCACGGGGCGGAATCCACGCCCATCGGATTCATGCTTGCCGAATTTGTTGATGATCAGCATTTGGGGCGCGCCCTCCAGCGAGGCAGTCACATATCCCACCGCCTGTTCCAGCGCTGCCGGGTCCAGACGGCAGCCACGCGACTGGGTGCCCAGCGACTGTGAAATGCGGATGGTTTCACCGTCGGGCAGCACGCGCAAGTCCATATCGCATTTGCTGCTGTCGGCACATTCCGTGTTTGTTTGCACGACACCGGCCAGTTTTGCTCCGGACGCCAGCAGGCGGTCCGCAACGGCGCTCAGCAGGCGGTCCGTCGCGCCGCGATCGGTGGTGGTGACATAGGCCAGATGCATCTTGGACCTCTTGTAATTCGTTTGTGACGTTTCAAATAGCACGCAAGGCACCGCCCGGCCACTCCCTCGTTCACGGAAGCGGGGACAGGCCAATCACAGGGGCGTGCAGGTGAAGCAGAACCGCATAGGCGGCAAGTGCGGCCAGCCACACCCCGGGACGCGGCCAGGGACGCGGTGCGCGCAGTGAGAACCGCGCCGTATTGCGGGACAAGCGGACCCATTCAATGCCCATTTCCCGCGACCTGCGCCGGTCGATAAGGGCCATGCCCATGGCTGCGAAACCGGCAAACAGGCCGAACAGAATCACATGTGACAGGCTGCCATTGGCAAGAAGATGTGCCACCGCCCACAGTATCAGCGCGGCAAGGATCGGGTGTCGGGTGGTGCGCAGGATACCGGGCCGTTCTGGGTCAAAGGGCCGATTGCCAAGCCCTCCGAACGAAAACGGGTTCTGAATGATCAGCCCCGCGACAGCCAGCCAGCAGACCACCGGCATGATCAGAACCGGCGCCCAGCGCAAAACCGCAAATGGCGGGATGACCTCGACATAAGGAGCGTTGGCAGCGGCGATGATCAACCACGCCAGGACGGCCAGCGACAGAACCGAATAGGCCGTGAAATACCCCCGGCGTCCGAGTGTATCGATCAGCCATCCGCGTATGGTGGGCCGCACCGGAATCGCGTGGCTGAGAAGGAATGTGACGAGCGCTGCAAGGAATAGGACCCAACCGGTCATGGTGATCTCCGCGTTATTGGGATCGGTCTAGATCAGGACGGCACGGGTATCTTTGTCCAAAATCAAGTGCGGCGCAGGGGCGATGCATCGCCCCTGCCCTGTTTACAACCCAAGCGCCGCGCGGCGTTCTTCGGCAAAGCCCTGCACGATGCGGTCGGCAATCAGCGCCAGAATCGCCATCGCGGCCCCGGCGGAAATGCCAAGCCCCACATCCGCCTGACCCAGCGCCAGATAGATCGACTGTCCCAGACCCGTGGTGCCGATCAATGCGGCGATCACCAGCATCGCAAAGGCATAGAGGATGGTCTGGTTCAACCCCAGCAGGATCGTGGGCGCGGCATAGGGCGCACGCACGTCGCGCATGATCTGCCACTCGGTCGCACCGCTTGAGATCGCGGCCTCCATCATCTCGTCCGGCGTGTTGACCAGCCCGTGCCGCGTGTAGCGGATCATGGGCACGATCGCATAGGCACAGATTGCCAGAAAGGCCGAGAACTCGCCGATCTGGAACACCATGAGGACCGGGATCAGGAACACGAACAGAGGGATTGTCTGCAACATGTCGCAGATCGGATGGACCACTTTCCACACCGGCTCCCAAATCGCGCTGGCAAGGCCGATCAGGCCGCCGACCACGGCACAGGAAAACACCGCCGCACCGCTCAGGTAAAGCGACAAGAGCGCTCTCTCCCACAGGCCCGAAACGAGGATGGTGCAAAGCAGCCCCACGCACAGCGCCGCCAGACGCCAGCCCCCCGCGACCCAGCCCAGAGCAGCGGCGCCGGTCAGAACGAAAGGCCATGGCAGGTTGGCAATGCCGGTTTCCAGCATCCCAATCAGGATCATGACGATCAGACCACCCGTCAGCCGCCCACGCCATGCCATCAACAGCGCGATCCCGGCACCTGCGGCAAACAGGCCAAAGCTCATGCCCGCCGTCCACTGGAAGCCCCAGGTGAAGGGCAGCACCGCCTGATCCAGACCGATCCGCAAAGGCAGCAGCACATAGAACAGTGAGTTGTTCTTGAGCGCATCCAACCACGGGCCATTGGCCTGAGTGAACGCGGTCAGGCCGCTGTCCACGGCCTCGGCCATCGGATCCAGCAGGGTCAGTTCGGATGGGTTCGGCAACCACGCCCAGAAGGCAGCGGTGAAGACCACGGCGAAACCCAACATCGCCCAGACAACCCGGCTGTCATAACGTTTGCGCTCGGTCGCCAAAGTGCCGCTCATACGATCTATGACGACGGCAAAGACCACGATGACCAGACCCGCCATCAGAGACTCCCCGAACTGCGCCTTGCGCATGGTCAGCAGAACCTCCCAGCCGATATCGTTGAACCCACCGATGACAGCGGCAATGATGACCATCGACAAGGCCGCCATCAGACACTGGTTCACACCGACCATGATCTGCGTCGTAGCGGCGGGAATTTCGACCTGAAACAATTGCTGAAACCGCGTGCCACCGGACATGATCGCGGCCTCTTTGATCTCGGGCTCGACCCGTTCCAGCCCCAGCATCACGTTGCGCGCCATGGGCGGCGCGGCATAGATGGCCGAGGCGATCAGACCGACGACGGGGCCAAAGCCAAAAAGCAGCAACAGCGGTGTCAGATATGCGAAGGTCGGCACGGTCTGCATGACGTCCAGAACCGCCTGGACGAAGGATTTCACCCGCGGCACCTCGTTGGCGAGGATGCCTATGCCACCACCCAAAATCAACGCCACCGGAACGGATACTGCGACCAAGGCCAGAGTGTTCATGCTCTCAGCCCAGTAACCCGACGCCAGGACAAAGCTGAGGCCCAGAAAGCCCAGCGCCGCCATGGGCAAACCGCCCAAGTACCAGCCCAGCGCGGTCACGATCCCGATCAGAATGGGCCATGGCGTATTGCCAAGAACGAAATTCGCCCAGTTCATCGGATAGGTCATCATATCCGAGAACAACCGCATCGCCGGTTTGATCAGGTTCAGAAACCAATCCAGAAACGCGCCCACCCATTGGGTTGCAGGCAGTTCCCACGCGGCGGGCCATTTGACCAGCCATGGGGCGATGCCCTCGAGTGCAAGGCAAACCGCACCGACGACAACCGTAATCAGGGCGGCCTTGGCGCCCGCCGTCAGCCGCGCGCCGTGCTGCGTCGGAACCTCAGTTACGGCGGTCATGTTTCGTCCACCTGAAGCGCGGCGGCCAGATCGGACGGGTGCACCGTGCCAACGACATTGCCATCGGCATCCCGCACCGGCACGGGTTCATATAGTTCCATGCAATGGGCCAGGGCTGCGTCCAGTGTCATCGACGTAGTCAGGCCGGGATCATCCGGGCCACACTCTGCCTCGTTTCGCATGACCGAGGCGACTTTGGCATGCTGCCCCTTGGCGACATCCTTCGAGAATTCGCGCACATAGTCATCGACGGGTCGCAGGACGATATCCGTGGGCGTGCCGATCTGCACGATCTTGCCATCCCGCATGATGGCGATGCGGTCTGCCAGCTTCAGCGCTTCCTGAATATCGTGCGTGATGAAGACGATGGATTTCTTCAACGTCGCTTGAATGCGCAGGAATTCATCCTGCAACTGGCGACGGATCAGTGGATCAAGCGCCGAGAACGGTTCGTCCAGAAACCAGATGTCAGGGTTTACGGCAAGACTGCGGGCGATACCCACCCGCTGCCGCTGCCCGCCGGAAAGCTGTCGCGGGAAGCTGTCTTCGCGCCCTTCCAGACCAACCAGCGAAATCACTTCCTGCGCGCGGTCCAGCCGTTCCTTTTTGCCAACGCCCTGAACGCGCAGAGGATATGCGACGTTTTCAGCTACGGTCATGTGGGGGAACAGGCCGAAATGCTGGAACACCATGCCCAGTTTTTTTCGGCGCAGCTCGGTCAGGGCCTTTTTCGAGGCGCCTATGACATTCTCACCATCCACCCGAATTTCACCACCGGTGCCGGGCAGCAGTTGCGAGATACAGCGGATCAGCGTGGATTTACCCGAGCCCGACAGGCCCATGATGACGAACAATTCGCCTTCCCTGACCTCGAAATTGGCATCTTGAACCGCCGGAATGAACCCGTTTTCCCGCAGGTCTGCGGCGGCCTTGTCAGCGTCATTCCCTGACCGAGACAGCGCGTCGGTCAGGGCTTTGTCAGCGCCCGGGCCAAAGACCTGCCAGAGATTCCGGCAGGCAATGGCTGGCATGGTCGTGTCAGTCACCTAAGTGGCTCACTTGGTCGCCGCGTCGACAACAGGACGCCATTTGTCTTCGTTCTCGGCCATCCATGCAGCGACAACTTCTTCGACCTGGCCGCCGTCGACATCAATCGCGCCCATCATCGGCTGCTGGTCTTCGACCGCCAGTTGATAGTTGGACAGGATTTCATAGGCGGCGGGCCACTTTTCTTCCAGGCCGCTCCAGCCGGCTTTGAAGATGCGAGATGGTGAAAAGTCGCAATCGTTTACCGCGTTCGGGTTCGGACCCCACGCCGGATCGTTAAAGCATGCCTCTTCACCTGCGGGCAGTTCAACGAACTGCACGTCATAGGCAGACATCGCCCAGTGCGGCTGCCAGAATGTGATCAGCAGCGGCGATTTACGCTCGGTCGATGCGCGAAGTTCAGCGATCAAGGCGCCTTCGGAACCGGCGGGGACAGCCTTGAACGGCAGCTCAAGGCCGGCCATGCGATCCGCACCAGGTGTGCCCCAGTCGGCCGGATAGTCGACCAGACGGCCACCGGGCAGAGTTTCCGCCGTGGCGAACACCTGCGCGCAGTCTTTCAGCGCTTCCCACGCAGGCAAGCCAGGGCACAGATCAGCGACATGCGCCGGGTATGCGATACCTTCCTTGGCATCCAGGCCAAGATCGCCGATTTCGACAACAGTGCCTTCCTCGATCTTCTTGGCATATTCATCCGAAACATTGGACGACCAGATTTCAAGCGTCGCGTCGATGTCTCCATCGGCCAGCGCCTGGAACTGGTTCATCATGCCGGCGGTCACATATTCTACGTTATAACCAGCGGCCTTGAGCATTTCACCCGCCACATGCGTGGTTACGTGCTGACCGGTCCATTCGTTGATCGCCAGTTTGATCGGCTCGTCCACGGCCCCCATATCCGCCGCATGCGTCGCACCGGCAACGGTTAGGGCCATAAGGCTTACACTCAGTTTTTTCATGGATTTTCTCCCTGTCTTATTTGTTTTGCCCACCCCGGCAGGGGTTTCCCGCCGGTATCTTTGTCTGATGACAATACCATGCCGCAACATGCACAAATTTGGTCGGAAAAGGAAAGTGATCAGTTTGTAACAGCGCGGCTTTCTTGCCGCTGATGCGTAGATTTTCCCCCGCAGGCGCCGCAAGGGCCCCTGCCCGACCCGTCAATATCCCCCGCCCCGGGGCACGGAATGTTGACTGACGAGTCAATCACAAACCGTTTTGAGCCCGTTTGTCGAGGATTTCTTTGACAGTTCAGTGTTTTTTCTTGTTCGGGCTGAATTTCGATTCCTGTCGGGTGGCTTTCGAACACCGAAAATTCCCATTGCAAAAGGAAGGTAAAACAAAACACTGTTGATATGACAGCTTTGAGGTTGGGTTCATGCGTTCATTTGACGAGATCTTTGATATTGCCGCCTCTCGCCACGGTGGGGTCGAAGCCTTTGAAGCACAGCTGACCAAGCCCAAAAGCCACGAAGAACTGGCGGCGATGCCCGACGACCGGTGGCTATCGATCATCACGAAATGCGTCTTTCAGGCCGGTTTCAACTGGAAGGTCATCGAAAACAAATGGGATGGATTCGAGGCCGCCTTTGACGGTTTCGATGTGGGCCGGTGTGCGTTCATGGATGATGAAAAGTTCGATTCCCTGCTGCAAGACACACGCATTGTCCGCAATGGAACCAAGATCGCAGCAGTGCGGGACAACGCGGCGTTCCTTTTGGAACTGCGCGACGAAGGCGGCGCGGGCCAGGTTCTGGGGGGCTGGCCCTCTGATGACTATGTCAGCCTTCTTGCCATGCTGGCCAAACGCGGGTCTCGTCTTGGCGGGGCTTCGGCGCAATATGCGATGCGTTTTGCGGGCCGCGACAGTTTCATTCTGTCGCGGGACGTCACCGCCCGTCTGATCGCCGAAGGTGTGATCGACAAACCCGCCACGTCGAAAAAAGCCATGGCGGCGGTGCAACGGGCCTTCAATTCCTGGATGGATCAATCCGGGCGGTCTTTGACGGAAATCAGCCGGGTTCTGGCCATGAGCCTGTGAAAACGGTTTGCGGATCGCAAGCAGAGGACTAGGATTCACCTCATGGTTCTGCGCGTATTCCTATGTGCTCTTTTATTGCTGTCCTCTTGCGGCCGTCCATTGACAAAGCAAGAGCGCAACTTTGCGGATGCCATTCAGGGCGAAACCCTGAATCTTGACAGCGTGCGATTGGTCCAAGGTGCGCCGGTTGCCAATGTGACGTATTTCCGCGAAGAGCGGCCACGTCTGGCCTGTCGCGAGCGCATCCTTCCTCCGGTAGAGCCCGGGCCCGTGACCGGCAGGCCCGCGGCCGTGGCCCTGTTCAACAAGGTCTATTTTGCGCGCGACTGGTATCTGGAAGACTACATGTCCGATTTTCCGGATCAGATGAACCTGGTGGCTGCGATGCTGCTGGCCCATGAACTGACGCATGTCTGGCAGTGGCAGAATCGCCGGACCACCGGTTACCACCCGTTGCGAGCAGCGGCGGAACATGGTGGGCGCAGCGACCCGTATCTTTTTGACCTCGAAACCTCGCCGGACTTCCTGTCCTACGGGTTTGAACAGCAGGGCGCCATCGTCGAGGAATACGTTTGCTGCCGTGCGCTGGACCCTCAGGCCACCCGAACCAAACGGCTGCACAGGATGCTGAGCGCGCATTTTGATCTGTCCCCGCTTCCGCAAAAAGGGCGAGAGCGCGCAATCTTGCTTCCTTGGAGCGAGGCCGAGATCGACGGGATTTGCAGCGGAACCTAATTCTGCTGCAAGGTCTCCAGATAGGCCACCAGATCCACGATGGGCTGGCTCGTCAGAATTGGCTGACCATGCGGCGTTTTCATGGATGTGTCCTGCCCGTCAAAATAAGGACCATAAACCGGCATTGGGCTACCATGGCTGACCAGCGGATCCCGACCATCAATGCGGGAGACAACGCGGGCAGTCGGGAACACGCCCTCTTCGTTGGACAAAGCGGTCAGATCGCTCGGTTGAACCACCAGCACGGCTGCCATCGGACCCTGACCCATCGCATCGATTCCGTGGCAGGTCGCGCAATGGTGCATATAGAGTTCCTCTCCGGTCTTCGCGTCCTGAGCCCAGGCGGCCTGCGAGGCAGCAGCCGAAACCCCAAGAACCATTACACTGATTGTTGCCTTGAACATCGTATCCTCCTGCCTGGATTGGCATTTGCAGGGTTGCCCGATGACCTTCTTGGCGCAATGATCCAGATCAACGAAAAAGGTACAGAGGTTTCGGGCAATGACACAATACGCCGCCATCATGCTGGCCGCCGGATTTGGAATTCCGATCCTGGCCGCGCTCAACGCGGCGCTGGGAAAAGTCATCGGGTCGCCAACTGCGGCAGCCGTTGTGCTGTTTGCGATCGCCTTCATCGCCTCGGCCTTGGTCATGGCGCTGTTTCCCGGATTTGCGGCCTTGTCCAAGATTGCCAATGCGCCGAAACACCTGTTGCTTGCAGGTGTCCTGATTGCGTTCTATGTCCTGTCGATCACCCATGTCGCACCACATTTCGGAGTGGGCAATGCCGTGTTCTTTGTGCTGCTCGGGCAATTGATCAGCGCTGCGGCCATCGACCATTTCGGCCTGTTCGGCGCACAGGTCGAACCGCTTACACTCATGCGGATGGGCGGGATCGCCGTCATGGCCATTGGCGTTGCGATCACTCAACTGGCCTGAGCACCCCGCCCTCAAGCCGAACCATCCGGTCCATGCGCGCCGCAAGGTCAAGATTGTGCGTTGCTATCAACGCCGACAACCCTTCGTCCCGCACCAGCTTCATCAGTGTATCAAAGACCTGATCCGAGGTTTCGGGGTCCAGATTACCCGTCGGCTCATCCGCCAACAAAACACGGGGCGCATTCGCCAAGGCCCGGCAAAACGCCACCCGCTGTTGTTCCCCACCTGAGAGTGCGGCGGGGCGATGGCTGGCGCGTGCGGCCACACCGACACGGTCCAACAGATCCAGCGCTCGGGCCTGTGCGGCCTTGTCCGGCACACCATTGGCCAGTTGCGGCAGGGTGATGTTTTCCAATGCCGTGAATTCCGGCAGCAAGTGGTGGAATTGATACACGAACCCGACATCCTGCCGACGCAGTGCGGTTCTGGTCCGGTCGCCCTTGCCCGATACGTTCTGCCCGCCAATTTCGACGGTTCCTTCGTCGGGCATGTCCAGCAGACCGGCGATATGCAGAAGCGTTGATTTACCTGCCCCAGAGGGCGCGACCATCGCTACGGCCTCACCCGCGCGCAGATCCAGATCAACTCCGCGCAAGACCTGCACCTCGCCCGGTTTGCCTTTCAGATAGGTCTTGGTCAGACCTTTCAGACGCAATGTGACATCATTCATAGCGCAACGCCTCGACCGGGTTCAGCCGCGCCGCTCGACGGGCAGGGAAATAGGTGACGACAAAGGACAGGCCAAGCGACAGGCCGATCGCCTTGAGCACATCGCTCAGGTGCAGCTCGGCGGGCAAGGCATAGATGCCCCGGATCGACGGATCCCAGACGCCACCGCCCATCACGTAATTCACGAAGGAAAAGATCGGATCGATATAGATCGCAAAAAGGCATCCCAGGATGACCCCCATTGCCGTACCGATCAGTCCGGTAAAAGCGCCGCAGATGAAAAACACACGCAGAACCGACCCTTCGCTCAGGCCAATGGTGCGCAGGATGCCGATATCGCGCCCCTTGTTCTTGACCAGCATGATCAGGCCCGAAACAATATTCATCGCGGCGATCAGAACGAGGATCGAAAGGATGATGAACATCACGTTGTCTTCAACTTCCAATGCCCGCAGGAACCCACCGGATGCATCCTGCCAGGTCCAGATCTGGCTGCGCTCGCCCGAGGCCTCGAGAATCGAAATCAGGATCGGGCCCAGGTCTTCGGGGTTGTCCACCATCACTTCGATTTCATCGGCCACACCTTCGCGATTGAAAAAGCCCTGCGCCTGCGAAAACGGCATGTAGACGCGGGTGCGGTCGATGTCATAGCGCCCGGCCGAGAACACATAGACAACGCGATAGGCATTCACGCGGGGCGACGTACCAAAGGCGGTTTTGACGCCGTTGGGCGACGTCAACTTGACGACATCCCCGACCGTTGCCCCGATGCTGCGCGCCACGCCTGAACCAATTGCAATGACATCCTCACCCGTCTGGAATTCAGACAAGTCCCCCACAGCCTGCTCTGCCTGGGCAATTCCGGGCAGATCACGCAGATCGTCGGGTCGGATTCCAAACACTTCAACCCCGCTGCTGCGGTCGCGGTTGGTGATCAGCACCTGCCCCTTCACCAAAGGAGCCGCGCGTTGAACTCCGGGCACTTGTGCTATCCGGGCCGCGCGCTCTTCGTAGTCGGCGATTGTGCGATCCACCCGCCCCTGCGCGTCAATCTCGCCTGACGAATAGACCGTTACATGCGCGTTTGCGCCCAGGATGGTGCCGACGAATTCGGAACGGAAGCCGGACCGGACCGCCAGTGTCGCGATCAGGGCAAACACTGCCAATGTGATCCCGATCAGAGAAATCCAGGTCATCACACTGACGCCGCCCTCGGCCCTGCGGGCCCGCAGATAACGCCATGCGATTTTCCATTCAAAAGGGGCAAAGGGCGGGGGTGTGTTGGCCATGCCTGCTCCGGGGTGTTCATGTTCGCGGGGACAGTTTCGGCATTTCACCCGATGGTCAAGCCGGTTGTCGCTTTGAACCCGTTCCTCAGCCTGAACGAGCCGAATCAATCCGGTTGCCCAGCACGGCGACTGGGCCAAACGGATGACTTGGAAGTCTGCTGCTACACCATGAGTTGTGAAGCGCATCACAGACAAACCGGTATTGTTTCATGTATGAAGTTAATCATCGCGCTTTGTGAGCTCCTGAATCGAAAAAGCAACAATGGGCGCGAAATTTTATTACTCTTTTTGATTATTTTCAGAAACTTTGTCACCCTGTATGTGGGGGAACACATTTAAGGAGCGGGGGTCGCTCAATGAATTTTCAAATTTCAACCAACGGTGCGGGGGTTATTCCGTCTCGCCAAGCATCAAAAGATCTGGATTGTGAAACAGCGGCGCTGCTGCGTGCGGCCATTCGGCCGATCTTTGCCAGCGCGGCAAGCTGGGGCAACTTGACGGATATCCTGAAAGACAAAGGGTACCGTCTGGTTTTCCGGCAAGGGCGTCTGTGTATCACGGATCGCACTACGGACGCGCGGGTTTGCGGATTGCGGTTTCTAGGTCTTGAGTTTCGCGACCTGGTCAACCGGCTGGGCCGTCCGATCGTGGTCGCACGCGGCGATGGCGCCAACGGAGATATCCTTGCGACGCGCCCGACGGCAGACCAAGACTGACGTCTCAACCGATCGAATTGGTCAGATCACATTTGGTGGCCAAGGCAATCGCATGGCCACCTTCGCGAAATGGATCTGTGTTGCGTGACAGCAAGACCCGTCACCGGTGACGGTGCTCAGGCAATCTGCTGGTAGATTTCAGCAACTTTGGTAACGGCCGCCTCGGGGCTCAGTTCCTCGCTTTCGCCGGTCCGGCGGCAAGTCAGTTCAACGACACCATTCTTCAGGCCACGCGGCCCGACCGTAATCCGCCAGGGCAGACCAATCAGATCCATGGTCGCAAACTTGCCCCCTGCCCGTTCATTACGGTCATCATAAAGCGGCTCCAGCCCCAAGGCTGTCAGAGCATTGTAGATTTTGTCACAGGCCGCATCCGCTTCTTCATCGCCCTGTTTCAGGTTCACGATGCCGCAATGGAACGGGGTCACGCCCTCGGGCCAGATAATGCCTTTGTCGTCATGGCTGGCCTCGATGATTGCGCCGACCAGACGGCTGACGCCGATCCCGTGGCTGCCCATATGCACCGGAACCGGTTTTCCATCCGGGCCCTGCACGGTGGCGCCCAGCGGCTCGGAATATTTCGTGCCAAAATAGAAGATCTGCCCAACTTCGATACCACGCGCCACGCGGCGGCGTTCTTCGGGGATCTGATTGAACAGCGCCTCGTCATGCGTTTCATCCGTGCGTGCGTATTTCGAGGTGAACTCTTCCAAGATCGCCTTACACTGTTCACGGCTGTCATAGTCAATCTCACGATCACCAAAGGTAAGATCGGTGACGGCGCTGTCATAGAAGACCTCGGATTCACCAGTGTCAGCCAGCACGAGGAACTCATGGGTGTCATCGCCGCCGATGGGCCCCGAATCCGCGCGCATCGGGATCGCCTGAAGGCCCATACGCTCGTAGGTACGCAGATAGCTGACAAGATGGCGATTATAGGCGTGCAGCGCATCTTCCTTGGTGAGGTCGAAGTTGTAGCCGTCCTTCATATAGAACTCGCGGCCCCGCATCACGCCGAAACGCGGGCGGATTTCGTCGCGGAATTTCCACTGGATCTGATAGAGGGTCAGCGGAAGGTCTTTGTAGCTGTTCACGTGGCCGCGGAAAATATCGGTCACCAGTTCTTCGGCCGTGGGCGTGAACAACATGTCCCGGTCATGCCGGTCCTTCATGCGCAGCATTTCCTGCCCGTAATCGTCATAGCGGCCGGATTCGCGCCACAAATCCGCCGATTGGATGATGGGCATCTGGATCGCGATGTGACCGGCCCGGGCCTGTTCTTCATGGACAATGTTTTCCAGCTTGCGCAGCACTTTGAAACCCAGCGGCAGCCAGGAATATATCCCGGCAGAAGCCTGCTTGATCATCCCGGCACGCAGCATCAGCCGGTGGCTAACGATCTGGGCCTCGGACGGGTTTTCCTTGAGAACGGGCAGAAAGTAACGGCTGAGGCGCATGAACGATCCTATTTGTCTAGCGAAAGCCCGAATGCTCTACGCGATCCACAAAGGCTAGGCAAGGCGGCGCATCATTCAGGCTTGCGCAGCAAATAGGTGTAATAGTTGCACGAACCAAAGAACGTGCCTTCCCGCGCGGCTGCTTTCTGACCTTCGGCCCATTTCAAGGCGGTCTCGACGTCGATTGCACCTGCCTGAATGCAGGGGCCGACATAGGCGTCGATCATATTTCCGAAAAACGAGGTCTGGCCAGCCTCGGCCAGCAATTCCGGGATGAAACCGGCAACTTCCAGCCCCGCCTGCCGGGCCAGGAACGGAAGATGCCGCAGAACGAACGGATTGCCGACAACCGTCTGCAAGATTGCGTCCACCGCCATCGCGTTGGCGTCAGGGTCGCCAGCACCGATCGTCAACGACGCATAGTCGCCATCGAAAATGGCGATCGTGCCGCCGGGCCGCGTCAGCCGCGCGGCTTCCTCTAGCATCGCCGTCGGGTCCGCCACATGGCTGATCACCGTATGTGCGATGACGATATCAAAACGGCCTTCGCCGGCGCCGGTGTTCCGGGAATCCGCAACCTCGTAGCGGATGCGGCCCGCCAACCCCGCATCGTCCGTCTTTTCCATTGCGACCTTGATCAGCTCTGCCGCCAGATCCGACCCGACAATCTCGCACTCCGGGCCGACCCGGTCGGCCAGCGCCCGCGTCACGACGCCCGTGCCACAGCCCAGATCGACGATGCGGTGGCACGAGGCCCAGTCGAGCCGGTCGAAATAGCGTTCGCGCATTTTCACGAAATCCGGCATTTCGCCGCGAAACTCCAGACGGTCCGCAACGACGCGAACCGTGTCTTCCCCCTGTTGATCCAGGCTCTGATAGATGTCGGGCATTGCTCCGTCCCCCAAGGCAGGGCGTCAGTATAGCACGTTTCGGCCCGGCACGTCGGCTCTCTGCGCTGGCGGACTGTGAACGCGACGCCCGGCAATGGCGCGTTTGCGACCCAAGGTCAGTCGGGTTTTTGATTGACCCGCCAATTGGGAGTTTCAATTGTGGCGGGAACACAAACACCAGGAGGCGCTGTTGCAGACAATTCAGGAACCCGCCCGGCAGATACCTGTCATCCACCAGACCGATATTCTGGTCGTGGGCTCTGGCCCGGCCGGGTTGGCAGCAGCGCTGGCAGCGGCCCGCGCAGGCGCAGACGTGTCGCTAGTTGACCGGTTCGGCTGTATGGGCGGCAACATCACTGCCGTCGGCGTCGAAGGATTCGCCTGGTACCGGCACGAGCAAACCGTCGAGGCCGGCGGCATCGGGACGGAGTTCGAAACCCGCGCCAAAGAGATGGGCGCGGCGGTGCCCGAAAGCCAGTCGCTCAGCTATGAACTGGACAGCGAAGGGTTCAAGCTGGTGGCGGACAAGCTGGTCGAAGAGGCGGGTGTTCATCCGATGCTGCACCGGCAATTCGTCGCCCCCATCATGGAAGGGGACCGGATCACTGGCATCATCACCGAGTCCAAGGCCGGGCGCGAGGCGATACTGGCCAAGTTCGTAATCGACGCCACCGGCGACGCCGATGTGGCCCATCGCGCGGGGGCCCCGACGCAAAAAACACCACGGGAGGACATGATGGCGGCCTCTGTTATGTTCCATCTGGCCGGAGTGGACAAGCGCGCCTTTATGGAAGGCGTCAAAGCCGATCCGCAGACCTACAAGGACTGGGGCGGCGGCGGTGAGTGGAACATCGAAACCAGCGGCAAAGAGGACGACATGTTTTCGCCCTTCGTGCACAAGCCCTTCCAGCAGGCCATCGATCAGGGGCTGATCCCGCCGCATCTGAATACCATTGCCGGCACCTGGGGCGCAATGCATGACACGGGCGAGCTGACCTACATGAACCTCATCCATCTGGCCGAGATTGATGGGACCGACCCCGACAGCCTGACACGTGGCGAGATCGAAGGCCGCCGTCAGACCATGCTGGCCATCGAGGCGCTGCGCCGGTTCATGCCGGGATGCGAGAACGCGCGGCTTCGGAATTTCGGGATGACCATCGGTATCCGCGACACCCGCAAGATCGATGCGGTCTACAACATGACCGAAAACGACGCCCGCCATCAGGGCCGGTTCGAGGACACGATCGGCATCTATCCCGAATTCATCGACGGCTATGGCATTCTGATCCTGCCGACCACGGGGCGGTACATGCAGGTCCCCTACCGCTCGATGCTGCCCAGGGGCGTCAAGGGCCTGCTGGTCGCTGGGCGGTCGCATGGTGCGGACCGGGTGGCCCATGCCGCCACGCGCAACATGGCCTGCTGCGCCGTCATGGGCCAGGGTGCGGGCATTGCGGCGGCCATGGCACTGAAAAGCAATCAGGGCCTGGACCAATTGAACCTGGCACCTGTTCACACGGAACTAGAGCGTCAGGGGGTCAGGATTCACTGATGGACAGGATTCCGACAATAGACATCTCGCCGCTGTCCGATCCCGGCAGCGCAGCCTTTGCCGCAACGGTACAAGGCATAATTGAGGCCTGCACAGGAATCGGGTTTCTGTCCATCACCGGGACAGGTGTGTCCCAGCAGACGGTGGATCAGGTCCGTCAGACCACACGAGAGATCTTTGCCATCAATGAAGCCCGCAAATGGGATCAGGCCATCACGCGCGAGAATTATCGCGGTTATATCCCGATGGGTTTTTTCACACCGAATGACGGATCCGGCAAAGCCGACAAATACGAGGGTTACAAGCTGCACCACGAGGTTGCCGCCACCGACCCCGTGCGCAGTGAATGTGCCCTGTACGGCCCAAATCTGTGGCCCGCCGAAGTTCCCCGCGCCAAAGAGGTCATCCTGGATTATTGGCGTCAATTGGATCAGGTCACTGATGTGTTGTTGGGCGCATTGGAATCCGGCCTGAACTTGACCTCTGGCATTTTGCGCGACGCGTTCCGCAACCCGATGACCAATATGACATTGCTGCACTATCCCCCGCAGGCCGCGGAAGAAGCGGGCTATGGCATCCATCCGCACAAGGATACGGACGCACTGACCATCATCGCGCCCGATCCGGTGGGCGGGCTCGAGGTGCAGACCCGCAGCGGCAAGTGGATTTCACCGGACTGCCCACTCGGTGGTTTCGTGGTGAATATCGGCGACATGCTGGAACTTTGGTCAGGCGGGCGATTGAAATCCACGCCACATCGGGTGGTCAACCGGTCGGGCAAGGAACGGTATTCTTTCCCTTATTTCGCCGTACCCCGCCATGACGTCATTGTTGAACCGTTGTTGCCCGCCCTGCCCGGTTTCGACCGCCCGGCGGTTCATTGTGGGCACTGGTCGGCAGAAATCTGGCGCACCAACTGGCCCGATGAAGCCGCAGAAGAAGACACCCCTGAACTGGGGACGTTGCACGATTGAAACGGGCAAAGCCCGTGCCCATGAAGCGCTTGCATCATGGGCTTTGATGCGCCAAGAACGCCTGCAAAGGCCTGAACAAGGGGATCACGATGGCTTTGCCGGTAAAGGATCAGCTGAGATACTGGGGCGTCGCCGCTGCGGTTTTTGTTTTGATCCTCTGGGCTTTGGGGGATGTCCTGCTGCCCTTCGTCATAGGCGGAGCAATTGCGTATTTCCTTGATCCCGTTGCGGATCGGCTGGAGCGGTTGGGCCTGTCGCGCATCGCAGCCACAGCCATCATCACCGTCATCGGGATTTTGGGGTTTATATTGGCGATCCTGATGGTCGTGCCCGCCCTGATTACTCAATTGCTGGATCTGATCGACGTTCTGCCTGACCTTTTCAAGCAATTGCGCGGGTTCATTGAAAAACAATTCCCGTCGCTGCTGGACCGGGAATCAAACACTCATCAGATGCTGGTGTCCTTCGGCGACATGCTGAAATCCAAGACCGGGGATGTTCTGCAAACGGTTCTTGCCTCACTCGGGTCCGCGATAAACATTGTTGTCCTTCTGGTAATCGTGCCCGTCGTGGCTGTTTACCTGCTGCTGGACTGGGATCGCATGGTCGCTCGCATCGGAGAGCTCCTGCCGCGTGACCACGCCCCCACCATCAGGCGGCTGGCCGGTGAGATTGACGCCGTGCTGGCCTCTTTCGTGCGCGGGATGGGAACGGTCTGCCTGATCCTAGGTACCTACTATGCCGTCGCGCTGATGCTTGCCGGTCTGCAATTCGGCCTGATCGTGGGATTCATCGCGGGGCTGGTCACGTTCATCCCCTATCTGGGCGCCCTGATCGGAGGCTCATTGGCCATCGGGCTGGCGCTGTTTCAGTTTTGGGGAGATTGGGCACATGTCGGACTGATCGCGGGGATCTTTGCCATCGGGCAGGTCACCGAGGGGAATTTCCTGACACCCAAACTAGTAGGCAGCTCTGTCGGGCTGCACCCGGTCTGGCTGCTGCTGGCACTGTCGGTCTTTGGGGCCTTGTTCGGCTTTGTCGGCATGCTGATCGCCGTGCCCGTGGCCGCAGCATTGGGCGTGCTGGCCCGATTTGCCACATCGCTGTACCTGGACAGCCGACTTTATACCGGTCTTGAACGTCAGGATCAGGAAACCGAGTAAATGGCCCGACAACTCAGCTTTGATCTGCCCGCCAAAACTGCGCTCGGGCGAGAGGACTTTTTTGTGTCGCCTGCCAATGCCTTGGCCGTGGCGATGATCTCGGCCACATCCTGGCCGGGAAACAAGCTTGTTCTGACCGGCCCGGCCGGTGCGGGCAAAACCCATCTGGCGCATGTCTGGGCCGCGGAAACCGGCGGGCGCATCATTCAGGCTGCGGATTTGCGGTATGACGACGTGCCGGATCTGGCACTCAGGCCGATTGCCGTAGAAGACGTGCCCATGATCGCCGACGATCCCGACCAGCAGAAAACGCTGTTTCACCTGCATAATCTGGTTCTGGCCGAGGGGAACGCCCTGCTGATGACTGGTCGGCTGGCCCCGAAATTCTGGGAATTGCCACTGGCCGACCTGCAAAGCCGGGTCGAAGGCGCTCATCACGTGGCGCTGGATCCGCCCGACGATGCGTTGCTGGGTGCGGTTCTGGCCAAACTGTTCGTAGATCGGCAGCTGAACCCCGGCCCCGAGGTAATCGCCTATCTGGTCAAACACATGGATCGTCGATTTGAAACTGCGGCCGACGTAGTGGAGCAACTGGATCAATTGGCCCTTATGGAAAAGCGCGACATCACCCGTTCCCTGGCCGTGCGGGTTCTGAACATGAGCCCGGACGAGATCGAGACGGGTGATTGACCCGCACCCGCCAATTTCGCATCCTCACACAGCATTATCTGGAAGACACATGGATCAGACCGCTGCAACCGACATCCCTGACTGGGGACCTTTCGGAAAGCCACTGTTCGACGAGCCTGGAACCCGGGCATTGTCGCGTGTCGGAGTTGTCGATGTCGGATCCAACTCGGTCCGGATGGTCATCTTTGACGGTGCGGCCCGATCGCCGGCCTATTTCTACAATGAAAAGGTCATGTGCGAATTGGGCGCGGGCCTGTCCGAGACCGGGCGACTGAACCCGCGTGGGCGCGAACGGGCACTGGCGGCGCTGCGGCGGTTTCAGAATCTGGCGGTTGATCTGGAATTGCCGGGCCTGCATGTCGTGGCCACGGCAGCTGTGCGCGAGGCCAAGGACGGGCCGGATTTCTGCGATCAGGTCAAGGCAGAGACCGGGCTGCACGTGGAAGTCATCGACGGGGAAGAAGAAGCCCGTTTATCAGCTCAGGGAGTGCTGCTGGGATGGCCCGGAGCCTATGGCCTGATCTGCGACATCGGCGGGTCGTCGATGGAACTGGCCGAGATCGGAGACGGTCAGGTCGGCCGCCGCCTGACTTCGGCCCTCGGGCCGCTGAAACTGCGCGATATCAAGGGCGGACGGCGCGCACGCAAGGCCCATATCAAAAGCACGATGGAACAGCTGCGCGATCAAATGGGTCCGCAGCGGGATCGTCTGTTTCTGGTTGGCGGCAGCTGGCGGGCCTTTGCCCGGCTGGACATGCTGCGGCGGGGCTATCCGCTGAACGTGCTGCATGAATACCGGATGACGACAAAACAGGTTCGTGAAACGATCAAGTTCATTGAAAAGAACGATCATGAAAAGCTGCGCAGCCAGGCCGGTGTATCCAGCTCGCGGATGTCGCTCATCCCCTACGCGATGGATGTTCTGGCCCGGCTGATCCGAACGTTCAAACCGAAGGACATCGCCATATCCAGCTATGGGATCCGTGAGGGATTGCTGTATGAACAGATGTCGCAGGAGTTGCGCGACCGGGACCCGTTGATCGAAGCCAGCCTTTTTTCCGAATCCAAGGATGCCCGCCTGCCCGGATTTGGCAGAAACCTCTATGATTTCGTGATGCCGCTGTTCAAATCAGCGCCCCCCAGCAGCGTTCGACTGATCAAGGCTGCATGCCTACTGCACGATGTCAGCTGGCGTGCTCATCCCGATTACCGGGCCGAAGTCTGTTTCGACAACGTCACCCGCGCCAATCTGGGTGGCTTGAAGCATTCAGAACGTGTCTTTATCGGGCTTGCCTTGCAGCACCGGTATCGCAACAAACGCGAGGGAAACCGCTTTGCGCCCCTGTATGATCTGCTGGACGAAAAAGGCCAGAAAGACGCCGAGATTCTGGGCAAGGCCATGCGCTTTGGCGCGATGCTGTGGATGCACAATGACGCCAATATGGGGCGTCTGAAATTCTATCCCAAAAAGCGGGAGTTGGAGCTGTACCTGCCCGAAGCAGCAGCCCCCCTGTTCAGCGAAGTTGCCGAAGCGCGCCTTAATTCACTGGCGAACGCCCTGAAATCCGATACGCGCGTGATCATCAAGGGCTGACCCTCGATCCGATCAGATATCAGTTGCCCCTTCGGGCAATTCTTCACCTTCATTTTCAGGCTCTGCCGGATCCTCGGCCTGTTTCCTGCGGATGATGATATCGCCATTGGGCAAGATCTCGGGCGCTTCATAAGCGCTCCAATCCTTGATCTCGGCCCCCAGCTCGGCCAGTGCGGGGCCCATTTCCCGCAAGAACGACTGCATTGCCGGGCCAAACTCATCCGCAAGGCCCAGCAGATCATCCAGTGCCGGTTCCATTTCCTTGCGCAGACCTTCGAAAAACAGCTCGGCCCCCTGCTCCATCAGGGATTTGCTGTTGTCTTCCTGCGAAAGGGCGGGCGCGGCGATGCCGGCAGTGATCATGCTGATCAGCAAAACGTGTTTCATACCTAGAATATAGCGCCCCAGCCGCAGGCGTGAAAGGTCACAGGTCGATGTCCAGTGTGACCGGGAAATGATCCGACGCCGTCAGCAGCGCCTGTCGCAGGTCCGGTGCGGACCAACAGGCCGCGTCGCGAAACGGATGCCAAATGCGCCAGGCCGAGCGGTATGCACGCAGATCCTGGGTTATCATTATGTAATCCAGAAGAGCCTCGAGAAACCTGCCTTCTTCCGGGCGGGCAAAGCGCGCCGTGGAGGGTATCGATCCGGGGCGAAAACCATGAGCCGTCACCGCGTGCGGGTCGAACAAACCTGCCTCCAGCAAAATCTCGACCGAAGAGCGGCCGAACAGATGCTCGAACTCATCCAGCCCGGGGCCGTCGTTCAGGTCTCCCAGCAGAATGACGGGTTCCTGGCTGGCAACGTGCATCTCGACCCGCCTGGCCAGCCAGACCGCCTGCGCCAGTTGCTTGCGGCGGTTGGCAATCGAGATCCGGATCGCCTCATCCCGCGACC
The DNA here is from genome assembly GCF_013110635.1 of Ruegeria sp. HKCCD6604. Lineage (NCBI taxonomy): Bacteria > Pseudomonadati > Pseudomonadota > Alphaproteobacteria > Rhodobacterales > Roseobacteraceae > Ruegeria > Ruegeria sp. HKCCD6604. Next base: position 1,146,231 of record NZ_WVQW01000001.1, read on the forward strand.
CGGCCCCATGCGGAGCCTTGGATTTCAAATGAGCTCCGATCAGCCGGACGTCGTGTCCCGACTGCGTCGTCACCGCCAATTCCATCGGTGGTTTGGAAAACCGCACGACATCCTCGGTCGCATCAATATCCAGATCGATTCTGAACGCACCATCGAACCGGGGGGCCAAGGGTTCGTCGATGTCACCCTTGGGATCATGGCGCACGGTGAGAATGGTCCTGTCGTAGAGCAGCGCCAGCTCTTGATGGGTGTCGTTGGCAAATCCCATCACCGCGTCAGAGATGCGCAGATCGAACGCCTCGGCAAAGGTTTGCAGGGCCCGCACCGTGTTCTGGCGTTTGCCGGTGTTCGGAGCCTCGACAATCAATACCGCATCCGCGTCAATCGCGATCAGCACTTTTGCAATCGCCTCGACCTGCTGCGCCTTGGTGACATCATGCCGACCGGACCAGGTGTCATCGACGATCAGATTGTCGTTTTGATCAAAAAGATTAGCAAACCATTCGATATTGTAGGTCGCCAGCCGCATCCTGTCAGGCCCGCGCGCCGTTGATCTCATCCCAGGCGCGGTTGATGTCGATCATCTTTTTCTCGGCCAGTCTGATCGCCTCTTCCGGGACACCGCGCGCCATCATGGCGTCCGGATGCGTTTCGCGGACCAGCCTTCGCCAGACTTTGCGGATATCGGGCAAGGGCATGTCCTGCGGCACACCCAGAACCGTGTAAGGATCTTTTGGCGCATCCGGCACAAATCGCGCCCGCAATGCTTTGAATTGAGCGTCGGACTGCCCGAAGATCTTGCTCACTTCCTCCAAGAACGCGTTCTCATTGGGATGGTAGAACCCATCGGCCATGGCGATGTGAAACAGCCCCTCCATCAGGTCGCAAAGCGTGGTGCTGTCTTCGGCGAACATCCGGGCGATCTTGCGGGCATAATCCTGATACCCCGCCACATCCGTGCGCGCCATGTTGAAGACCCGCGCGGCATCTTCTTCGTCTTCGCGCGCGATCTGGAACACATCGCGGAAGGCAGTGACTTCATCTCGTGTCACCTGACCGTCTGCCTTGGCCATTTTGGCGCCCAGGGCAATCACCGCAATCGTGAACGCTACCGATCGTTCCGGCGGTGTTCGCAGCTTTTCAAAAACTGCGGCCAGGCTTTCGCCTTGGGCCAGCGCGCTGAGCGCATCGGATATGCGGGTCCAGATCGACATGGGCGTACACTAGCGTCACAATTCGGGACTGTCAGGTGCGACAGATCATTCAGGTGAAAGAATTTTCTGCATCAGCACAAGATCCAGCCATTGACCCCATTTGAACCCTACTTCGGGCATGCGACCAACCTGTGAAAAGCCCAGCGCCGCGTGAAACGCCACGGCGCCCGGATTGGCCGAGGAAATGCCTGCAACCAAAACATGCACACCGTCGGTTCGTGCGGCCGCCTCAAGCGCTTGCATCAAAGCACGCCCAACGCCTTTTCCGCGCGCATCCGGTGACAGCTGGATCGAGTGTTCGCGCGTCTGCGCGTATCCGGGGCCCGCACGAAACGGGGCATAGGTGGCAAAACCAACAACTTGCCCATCATGTTCGGCGACCAGGAAGCCGGTGCCCCGCGCCGTAATATCCTCGGTGATTTGCGTCGTGCTGCGCTCATCGGTCGTGAAGGTGATCAAGGACTCGCGGATGATCGCATTGGTGATCCTGGCGATTGCGGGCGCATCCGCCGCCATGGCCGGGCGAATGATCATTCCAGCACCCGGACCCCATGAGGTGTCTCGAACTCCGCCCTGAGCGCAGCCGGGCCGGTGTCGAACACCACCAGATCCAATGCACCAAGATGTCTGGCCAGCGTCAACGCATCCGGGTGGTACACAACCAAACGCTGCAGCCGACGGCCGCTGTTTTGCAGCATGTCGGCCGGGTGAAGGTCGCCCTGCCATTCGATGAGTGCGGGAAACAAATTGTCGAACGGCAAGCGCCCGGTTGGTGGAACCGCCATGCGCCACCGCAGCGCGCCCCGGGTCAGGTCGATCGGTTGCCCGACACCATCGGGAAACACCGCAAGCGAAGCTTCGATATCCTCGACCCGGCAAATCCAGTTGGTCAGACGCGGGCTGCCCTCGAAACGGTCCAGATCGAACCACCGCGTTCTGCCAGGTCTTTGCGCCTGCGGGTCGATCGCAATCGCCTCCAGATAGAGCCCGCCCCTGAGGCCCAGCAACTTGTTGTATGTCCCGAACGTCTCGTGCTTGCCGCCGGGTTGCAGCGCAACGCCAAGCGCTTGTTCGATATGGGCAGATGCGTCTTCCAACGTTTCACCCGCGACGGCCAGATGATCCAGTAACATGTGCCACCTCCTGCAAGTTTACGGCCAGACCCTTGCGGATCTGGCCGTATGTTTCCGCCAAAGAGGCGCGATCACAAGATAATTCGACGAAAACCCGACCTTCGTCAGCCGCGCGCTTCGCTGATCAGGCGCAGGATGTCCTGAGCGGCCTCGGGAATGTTGGTGCCCGGGCCAAAGATGGCCTTGACCCCATGATCAAAAAGGAACTGGTAATCCTGCTGCGGGATCACCCCGCCGCAGATCACAATGATGTCCTCGGCCCCGGCTTTTTTCAGCTCTTCCACCAGTTGCGGAGCCAATGTCTTGTGCCCTGCCGCCTGCGAGGAAATACCGACCACATGCACGTCATTGTCCACCGCGTCCTGCGCGGCCTCGGCCGGGGTCTGGAACAAGGGGCCAACGTCTACGTCAAACCCGATATCGGCGAACGCGGTGGCAATCACCTTGGCCCCACGGTCATGACCGTCCTGCCCCATCTTGACCACCAGCAGACGGGGGCGACGGCCTTCGGCCTCGGCGAATTCCTCGATGGATTTCTGGATCGCGGCAAAGCCTTCGTCGCCCTCATAGGCCGCGCCATAAACGCCGGCGAGGGTTTTCACTTCGGCGCGGTGGCGGCCGAATTCCTTTTCCATTGCCATGCTGATCTCTCCTACGGATGCGCGGGCGCGGGCGGCCTCGACCGCAGCAGCCAGCAGGTTTCCGCCCTCTTGGGCAGCCTTGGTCAAAGCGTCCAGCGCCTGTTGGCAAGCAGCCTCGTCACGGGTTGCACGGATACGTTCCAATCGCGCGACCTGAGCTTCGCGCACGGCCACATTGTCGACGTCCAGAATATCGATCGGATCTTCCTGTTCCTTGCGATATTTGTTGACCCCGACGATCACCTCTTCGCCGCGGTCGATCATGGCCTGGCGGCGCGCGGCGCTTTCCTCGATGCGCAGCTTGGGCATGCCGCTGGCCACGGCCTTGGTCATGCCGCCCATTTCCTCGACCTCTTCCATCAGGGCCCAGGCTTTTTCGATCAGCTCATTGGTCAGGCTTTCGATGTAATAAGACCCCGCCAGCGGGTCGACCACATCGGTCACGCCGGTCTCTTCCTGCAACACCAGCTGCGTGTTCCGGGCGATACGCGCCGAAAAGTCGGTGGGCAGCGCGATCGCTTCGTCCAGCGCATTTGTGTGCAACGATTGGGTCCCGCCCAGAACCGCGCTCATCGCCTCATAGGCGGTGCGGATCACGTTGTTGTAAGGGTCCTGTTCCTGCAACGAAACACCTGACGTCTGGCAGTGGGTGCGCAGCATTTTTGACCGTTCGGATTTCGCGCCGAACTCGGTCATGACCCGGTGCCACAGCGTGCGCGCGGCGCGCAGTTTGGCGATCTCCATGAAAAAGTTCATGCCGATGGCAAAGAAGAACGACAGCCGGCCTGCGAACTTGTCCACGTCCATCCCGGCCTGTGTCGCTGCACGGACATATTCGCGCCCGTCGGCCAGGGTATAGGCCAGTTCCTGCACCAGGTTCGCGCCGGCCTCTTGCATGTGATAGCCCGAGATCGAGATCGAGTTGAACTTGGGCATCTCGTTCGAGGTATACTCGATGATGTCCGAGATGATCCGCATCGAGGGCTCGGGCGGGTAGATATAGGTATTTCGCACCATGAATTCCTTCAGAATGTCGTTCTGAATGGTGCCGGACAGAACCGATTTGTCGTGCCCCTGTTCCTCTCCTGCCACGATGAAGTTCGCCAGAATCGGGATCACCGCGCCGTTCATGGTCATCGAGACCGAGACCTGATCCAACGGAATGCCGTCGAACAGGATTTTCATGTCCTCGACACTGTCGATGGCCACACCGGCCTTGCCCACGTCACCGACGACACGCGGGTGGTCGCTGTCATAGCCGCGGTGGGTGGCCAGATCGAAAGCGACCGAAACGCCCTGCTGGCCCGCCGCCAGGTTGCGGCGATAGAAGGCGTTGGATTCTTCGGCGGTCGAAAAGCCCGCATATTGACGGATCGTCCACGGACGGCCCGCATACATCGTGGCCTTCACACCGCGTGTAAACGGACCAAAGCCCGGCAGCGAACCCATATGCGGCAAACCGGCGGTGTCTTCCTGCGTATAGAGCGGTTTGACCGCAATGCCTTCCAGCGTCTCTTTGGTCAGGTCGTCCAGCGGACGTCCGCGCAGCTCTTTCTCGGCCAGCGCTTTCCAATCCTTGGTGTCGGTCATTTCGGTTTCCTCTTGTCAATTCGGATGGCGGCAGTCGAAAGCTTCCGCATTGAGGTCTTGCGCTTGGCCGTTTCATTCAGCCGCAAGCGCGACATTTTGAGTGTTTGGTACAAATCGTCGGTCGCAATCGGTGTCACAGAGGCTATATTCGAAGGGACAGGAGGCCACATGACACGCACGCTTGCCTTTGTTTTCTTGGCACTAATCCCGATGTCTGTCTGGGCGGCGGATGGCACGGCGACGACGGATGACAGTTTTGTCCGCCCGGTGGGTGACAGCGAACTCAGCGAGTTTCTTTGGGTCAACCGACCCATCGTAGTCTTTGCCGACACGCCGGCGGACCCGCGGTTCCAGCAACAGATCGACATGCTGCTCGAAGGCGAAGCCGCAATGCGTGAGCGTGACGTGGTGGTTCTGACCGATACCGACCCATCGGCGCGGTCTCCGATCCGGTCACAGCTGCGCCCGCGCGGGTTCCAGATGGTATTCGTCGACAAGGACGGCGTGGTCAAACTGCGCAAACCTTCTCCGTGGAGCGTGCGCGAGATTGGTCGGTCCATCGACAAGACCCCCCTGCGCGAACGCGAAATCCGCGATCGGCGCGAAGGCGGCTGACCGCTTTCGCCACCCCGAAAGACCCCGGCACAGAATGCCGGAGGCTTTGACGGGTATGGCAAAAGCGCGGTCATGATCACTCGAACTCGATGATCACTTCGTCCACGGCGAGACTGTCGCCGGGGCCTGCATTGATCTTGGCAACGATGCCCTTCTTCTCGGCGCGCAGGATGTTTTCCATCTTCATCGCCTCGATGGTGCACAGCGCCTGACCTTCCTGCACCTCTTGCCCAACTTCGACGTCGATCTTCACAACCAGGCCGGGCATCGGGCACAGCAGCATTTTCGAGGTGTCGGGCGGCAGTTTTTCAGGCATCAGCCGCGCCAGTTCCGCCTGACGCGGGGTACGTATCTGCACCTTGAGATCCGCGCCGCGGTTACGAATGCGGAACCCGCCCGAGATCTTGCCCACCTTCATGACCAGCGGCGCGTCATCAACCGTCATGACGGCAAGCTGATCGCCCGGGGTCCAATCACCCGTCACCCGCATTTCCTGACCGTCGTCAAACCTGATCGTGGCCCCATCCTGATCCGCGTTGACCTTGACAGGCCACTGGATTTCGCGCCCGAAGGAGACAACCCAATCGGTGCCGACCTTGCGTTCGTGATTGTCCATCCGACCCGACACGCGGGTCCGGCGAATTTCTGCGACGCGATGCATGGCCGCGCAGGACGCCGCAATCCGGCGCAGGTCTGCCTCGGCCAGTTCGACGCCCTCGAACCCGTCGGGGTATTCCTCGGCGATGAAGGCCGTGGTCATATCGCCGCTGATGAATTTCGGATGATCCATCACGGCGGACAGGAACGGCAGGTTGTGGCCAATGCCTTCAACCTCGAAACTGTCCAGCGCCACGCGCATCGCCTCGATCGCCTGATCACGGGTCGGAGCCCAGGTACACAATTTGGCAATCATCGGGTCGTAATACATGCTGATCTCACCGCCCTCATAGACGCCGGTGTCATTTCGAACAGCAACATCGCCTTCGGGCGCATCCCCCTGCCATTTGCCGTTGGCCAGCATCGGTCCGGCTGCCGTCTCCTGAGGCGGGCGATACCGGGTCAGACGGCCAATCGAGGGCAGGAAGCCGCGATACGGATCCTCGGCGTACAGGCGGTTTTCGATCGCCCATCCGGTCAGTGTCACGTCGTCCTGCGTGATCGACAGCTTTTCACCCGCTGCCACGCGGATCATCTGTTCGACCAGATCAACACCGGTGATCAGTTCGGTAACAGGGTGTTCCACCTGCAAACGCGTGTTCATTTCCAGGAAATAGAAGTTCTTTTCACCGTCGACGATGAACTCTACCGTTCCCGCGCTGGAATAGCCCACGGCCTTGGCCAGGGCCACGGCCTGTTCCCCCATGGCTTTGCGTGTTGCTTCGTCCAGAAACGGCGACGGCGCCTCTTCCACAACTTTCTGGTTCCGGCGCTGGATCGAGCATTCGCGCTCGCCCAGGTAGATGCCGTTTCCGTGACTGTCGCAAAGAACCTGAATTTCGATGTGACGCGGTTGGGTCACGAATTTCTCGATGAAGATCCGATCATCCCCGAACGAACTTGCGGCTTCGTTCTTTGACGATTGGAAGCCTTCGCGCGCCTCGTCGTCATTCCACGCGATCCGCATGCCCTTGCCGCCGCCGCCGGCGCTGGCCTTGATCATGACAGGATAGCCGATCTCGTTCGAGATTTTGACCGCCTCATCGGCGTCTTCGATCAGCCCCATATATCCGGGAACCGTCGACACATTCGCGTCCTGCGCGATTTTCTTCGAGGTGATCTTGTCGCCCATCGCCTCGATCGCGCCTTTCGGGGGGCCGACGAAAACCACGCCTTCGGCTTCCAGCGCCTCGGCAAACTTGGCGTTTTCGGACAGGAAACCATAACCGGGATGGACCGCCTGCGCGCCACTCTGGCGAATGGCGTCCATCACCCTGTCGATCACGATATAAGACTGGTTTGCAGGTGGCGGGCCGATATGGATGGCTTCGTCCGCCATCGACACATGCAGCGCGTTCTTGTCCGCGTCCGAGAAAATGGCGACGGTGCCGATACCCATCTTGCGGGCGGTCTTGATAACCCGGCAGGCGATCTCGCCCCGGTTGGCGATCAGGATCTTATTGAACATGGAACGTCCTTTGGCTTGGTGTTCTGGAAACGCAAAACGCCGCCGCAGGGAACAATCCCCACGACGGCGTGATGCGCGATGACGGGCGGGACGACATGCGCCCCGCAAAATATGCGTTAGTTACAGGTGTTCTGTGTCTTGCAGTACAGCACGTTGCCCGCCGCACCGACGGCTGCGCCAAACAACGGGTCCGCGTTGAGGACGGCCGCCCCCACTGCCCCGGCACCGCCGCCGAGGATTGCCTGTTCGCCCGTGGTGTCTCCGCAGGCGGCCAGACCCGCACAGGTCGTCGCAACAAGGATGAAGCGTGAGAATCGCATAGTATCTGCCCTTTTTGGTTTCTTGATCCTTTTCGGGTCAGATGCGCGAAACACGCCCTGTTATTCAATATCAACGGGTGCGCCGGCGATTTTTGTGCGGGATTTTGCCTCTTTCTGTCCGCTACAGGCAAAAAGAAAAACGCGGACAGGACTATGTGGGGAACACAAGCCTGCCCGCGCAAGGAAGGGGTACGGAATAGTAGGTGCATGTGCGGCGCAGGCAAAGTAGAGCCGCACGGCTCATCCAGTTTGCACAGCACAATATTGGCAGCAAACACAGTATTGTTTCCAATCGAGATTTCGGCTGGAATCTGCCCACACCCGGAAATGCCGCGCAACTTCGCGCCGATACCGGTTCGATACTGCTCGGGCGTTTGAGGCCGCTTTGCCGTCACAGTTTCGTGACAGATCAAGCCGCTTTCCGCGCGTTTCGCGGTTGCAGCATCACGACTCTCGGTCAGCGTTGGACATACAGAACCGCCTTGCGCCAATGCGTTATCCAGGCGGCTCAAGACGTCGTGTTTCAGCGCAGTGAAGAACACACATTTGCTTGAAAAATCAACATCTTCACTTCCCATTCTCGTGATTTCCCAAGGTTTGAACCTCGTGAAACGGTCCGTGTGCACACTCGCACTCAAAGGAACACCCACATGACGAAGACTAGAAAAAAGGCACTCCTGCTTGCTGCCTCTGCGCTCAGTGTGACCAGCACGCTTGCCTTTGCCCAGGATGCCAAAACTCAAGCCGAACTTGACGCCTTGCGCGCCCGGGTCGAGGCGCTGGAGTCCGCCAGTGCCAGCCCTGCCAACGGTGACTTCCGCATCGGCAACACCGTTCTGGACGTTTACTGATATGTAAAGGCCGACTTCTTCTACGATTTCGAGTTCGATCAGGGCGACACGGCGTTCGTGAATGTCATCGGGGAACCGTCGGCCGCGACCGATGGCACATTTGGTGCTACCGTCCGCCAATCGCGGATCGGTCTGCGCACCACCACCCCAAGCGGTATCGGCGATATCGGCGGACAACTGGAACTGGATCTGTTCGGTTCCGGCGGAACAGCCGAATTGCGTGTACGCCACGCCAATATCACCATCGGTGACAACTGGCTGATCGGACAGACCTGGACCAACTTCATGCCGCTGGACACCTACCCGACCTCGGTGGAATTCAACGGCCCCGTTGGTATCCCTTTCGCACGGGTTCCGCAGGTTCGCTATACCAACTCTTTCGGAACGAACACGTCCTTCGCCGTTTCGATCGAAGAGAATGTCGGCGGTTCGAATTCGGACGATCCGGTTTTGACCGCATCCGCCGAATACAATGACGGGACTTATGTCGCACGTTTGTCCGGCCTTTATGGCAAGGCGGAATCCCGCAATGTCGAAGTTGATCAGACCGGGTTCACGATATCCGGCTCGGTTCGCCCATGGCAGGGCGGCCTGTTCCAGGTCAACTATGTGAACGGCGAGGCACTCGGCCCGTACCTGATCGGCCTTGGTGATCCCATCGTGAACGGCCAGGCCAATGACGTGGATGGATACACCATCGAATTCCGGCAGGATCTGAGCCCGAAATGGAATGTTGGCATTGCATACGGCAAAGAAGACTATGACCTGCCGACCTCGACCGGAACCCTGTCGTTTACCGAACTGGAAACGATCCACGTCAACGCTTTTTACAAGGCAACCGAGGATCTGACACTTAGCGCCGAGTACATCTATGGCGAACGGAACGACGCGCCGACCGGCAGAACCTTTGACGGAAACCGCGTTCAGCTGGCCGCTCAGTTGAACTTCTGATGCCGCACACGGATCCTGCCCGGTTTCGGGCAGGGTCATCCCGGAACCGGTCTTGAAGGGCTGATATGCGGCGGCTTGGATCACGATTAGCCTGTCCCGTCGATTACGTCGGGAAAGGACGCACGGGCGGCGTCCACATCGATTACCAGCATTGCGTCATAGCTGGCCGGATCAAAAGGATCTTCCGCCGGGATGACTTCGCGCCCGAAAAGCCAGCTGAGACGTCCGGCATCCAGATTGCCCCGCTCGAACGGCTGATCGCCGAAATGCGCCCAAAGGGCCTCCATGAAGGCGACATCGGCGCGTTTGTCCGCTGGTTTGCGATCCCGGAACCGTTCCCGCCGTGTAAGCGGTGTGACGCCTTTGGGATTGGCGCGGCGAATAGTGAACTGAAAATCGGTGCCTGAAAGACGCCCCGGAAACCCGCGATGTTTCAGCATGGCGACACTCCACAGCTTTGTTTTGCAGACAAAAATAGTTCGAACCCGAACTTGGATGGGATCATGTTGCGCACCTCCAAAGCCGCACCGTTGGTCTGAGAAGCTTTGACGTCATGACAGCGTAAGTTCATGGTCAAAGCCCTTCCCAGATACACCGGGACTGCTCAAGCCGGTAGGCTTCAAAATACTGGGTCGCGTCCGGAGCGGTGTCGCCAAATTCCACCGGGCGATCAGACAGGGAAATGACAACTCTGGATGGCTGCAATTCGTGCAGAGCCACATAAGGAACGGCTAGAACCTGGCACAGATGCTCCATATCCTTGGACGCCACGTCATAGCCGATCCGTCCCACTGACGCGCCGATCTTCGGGGCGACAAATCGAAAGCGCACCCAAAGCTCACCGGGGTTGTTGTCCAGCAGGACATCGCTCAGATGCACCGGCTGACCGGACGGCACCGGCAATGAACTGTCTGTCTGGGCAAAAACAGGAACGCCGAGCGCACACAACACCAGACATATGGCACGATCCCGGACCCACCGAAGGCAGGCTCCTCCTTCCGGGATCGCGCGCGCAGTGCTTTTGGCCTGCGCGGTTCTATGTCTGACGGGTCGGATCATTCAACTATTTGTCGCTTTTTGTCAATTCCGCCGCAATTTTGAGCATTTTCGCTAAAAATCGGACTGCCAGTGCCAACAACCGGGGCGGACAACGCCGCCCCGAATGGGTCAAAGCGGAATATTGTCGTGCTTTTTCCAAGGGTTCTTCAGCTGTTTGCCGCGCAAACTGGCAAAGGCTCTGGACACGCGCCGGCGGGTCGAATGCGGCATGATCACCTCGTCGACGAAACCGCGTTCGGCGGCGACAAAGGGGTTCGCAAACCGATCTTCGTAATCGGCGACATGCTGTGCGGTCTTTTCCGCATCATGCAGATCTGCCCGATGAATAATCTCGGTTGCACCCTTGGCACCCATCACCGCGATTTCGGCTGTCGGCCAGGCATAGTTGAAATCGCCGCGCAGATGTTTGGACGCCATAACCACATAGGCACCGCCATACGCCTTGCGCGTGATCACCGTGACCTTAGGCACGGTCGCCTCGCCATATGCATAAAGCAGCTTTGCGCCGTGCTTGATCACGCCGCTATATTCCTGCTGTGTGCCCGGCAGAAAGCCCGGAACATCGACAAGCGTCAGGATCGGAATTTCGAAACAGTCGCAGAACCGCACGAACCGCGCCGCCTTGCGTGAACTGTCGATATCCAAACATCCCGCCAAAACCATCGGTTGGTTCGCCACGACACCAACGGTCTGACCTTCCAGCCGAATAAAGCCGGTGATGATGTTCTTGGCGAAATCTTCCTGAATTTCGTAGAAATCGCCTTCATCGGCTATTTTGGTGATGAGTTCCTTCATGTCGTAGGGCGTGTTCGGATTGTCCGGAACCAGAGTGTCCAGCGAATCCTCGATCCGGTGAGGGTCATCAAAGAACGGACGCACCGGAGGTTTCTCGCGGTTGTTGAGCGGCAGGAAGTCCACCAGACGGCGCACTTCTGCCAATGCTTCCACATCGTTTTCGAACGCCGCATCGGCGACCGAGGATTTCTTGGTGTGGGTCGAGGCGCCACCCAGTTCTTCGGCCGTTACAACCTCGTTGGTGACCGTTTTGACCACGTCGGGGCCCGTCACGAACATGTAAGACGTGTCCTTGACCATAAAAATGAAGTCCGTCATCGCGGGGCTGTAAACCGCTCCGCCGGCGCATGGGCCCATGATTACGCTGATCTGCGGAACCACGCCCGAGGCCGTGATGTTGCGCTGAAACACTTCGGCATACCCGGCCAGCGAAGCCACGCCTTCCTGGATTCGCGCACCGCCCGAGTCGTTGATACCGACAATCGGTGCTCCGTTTTGCACCGCCATATCCATGATCTTGCAGATTTTCTGGGCATGCGTCTCGGACAGCGACCCACCAAAAACCGTAAAGTCCTGGCTGAACACATAGATCATGCGGCCGTTGATGGTGCCCCAGCCGGTGACAACGCCATCACCCGCAGGTTTTTGTTTTTCCATTCCGAATTCGGTGCATCGATGACTGACGAACATGTCGAATTCTTCAAAGCTGCCCTCATCCAGCAGCAACTCGATCCGCTCTCGCGCCGTCAGCTTTCCGCGCGCATGCTGGGCATCAATCCGCCTCTGCCCGCCGCCCAGTCGTGCGTCGTTGCGGCGGTTTTCCAACTCGGAAAGGATGTCTTTCATGACGATTATCCCCTGTAAAATTTGCCGGGACCCTACCCTTTTGCGCCTCTCATCCAAAGCTCTTTTCGGCAAATTTGCAAATATTCAGCAACAACAATCTGGATAACTGTAAACTTGCAAAGTCTCACATTGGGACCACTGGATGGCTGGCAATCCAAAATTCCATGATTATACATGTGAACTATGCAGTTCAGCTCTCGCGCGGTTCGCCGCACACCACCCACATTGGCGACACTTGTATTGCTTGCGGGCTTGTCTGCGCTGAGCATGAACCTGTTTCTGCCGAGCCTGCCGAACATGGCCGCGTATTTTGGCGCCGATTACAAGGTCATGCAGCTATCGATCGCGCTGTATCTTCTGGTCAACGCCGTTCTGCAAATCCTGATCGGGCCGCTCGCGGACAAGGCAGGTCGCAGGCCAGTTCTGCTGTGGGGGATCGGTTTGTTCCTGCTGGCCACGCTTGGATGCATCTATGCCCCCAACGTTGAAGTCTTTCTGGCGTTCAGAATGTGCCAGGCGGTCGTGGTTGTCGGCATGGTTCTCAGCCGGGCTGCGGTCAGGGATATGTACGATCAGGATCAGGCGGCATCGATGATCGGTTACGTGACAATGGGTATGGCCGTGGTCCCGATGATCGGCCCGGCGATCGGCGGCCTGCTGGAGGAAAGCTTTGGCTGGAAAGCGAATTTCTGGCTGCCTTTCGGCCTGGGCGCCTTGACGCTTGCCTTGACCTTCGCGGATTTTGGCGAAACGTCAGCCAAAAGCGGCAAGACCCTTGTTCAGCAGTTCAAGGAATACCCTGAACTTCTGACCTCGCCACGGTTCTGGGGCTATTCACTGTCCTGCGCGTTGTCTTCGGGCACGTTCTTTGCCTATCTCGGTGGTGCGCCCTTTATTGGAACCGAGCTGTTCGGACTAAGCGCGGCACAGGTCGGCATTTATTTCGGTGCCCCCGCAGTGGGCTATTTTGTTGGCAACTTTCTGAGCGGTCGCTTTTCCGTACAGATTGGCATCAACCGGATGGTGCTGCGGGGCAGCCTGCTGAACGCCTTGGGCGTTGCGCTTTCGGCATCCTTGTTCCTCACAGGTCTGGGCACCGCACTCAGCTTTTTCAGCTTGATGACCTTTGTGGGCGTCGGAAACGGCATGGCCATTCCCAATGCCACCTCCGGCGCATTGTCCGTTCGTCCGCATCTGGCCGCAACCGCCTCAGGGCTGAGCGGCGCAATCATGCTGGGCGGCGGCGCGGGCCTGAGCGCGTTGGCAGGCACCCTGCTGACCCGGGAAACCGGCGCCATGCCCTTGCTCTGGCTGATGCTAACCTCTGCAGTTCTGGCGATTTTCGCAATTGGATCCGTCATTCGGCGAGAGCGTCAATTGGGGCTGTAACGACTTGCCCCGAAAACTTTGCAAAGTTAATCTTCCAAAACAGAAAACTTGCAAAGGCACCTCATGGCCACCCAAAAGCTCTATGCCGGCGCGAAGCTGCGTGAAATGCGCACGCGACTGGCCCTGACACAACGCGAATTCGCGGCGAAACTGGGTGTTTCACTCCCATATCTGAACCAGATGGAGAACAACAACCGGCCGATCTCGACTACGGTTGTGTTGGCTCTGGCACAAGAATTCGGCATGGATGTCACCGAGCTCAGCACCGGCGACAGTGAGCGACTGGTATCGGATATGCGCGAAGCTTTGGCCGACCCGGTTTTTGCGGATATTCTGCCGCCACTTGCCGATTTACGCCTGACGGCATCAAACGCCCCGGCATTGGCCCGCGCATTTATCGAGTTGCACAAAACCTACCGGCAAACGCATGAACGCCTCGCCTCACTGGACGAAGCCTTGGGGCGAGAAGACGCCCGAATGCAGGCCAGCCCCTGGGAAGAGGTGCGGGACTTCTTCCATTATTGCGACAACTACATCGACGCCGTGGACCGGGCGGCAGAGCTGTTCGCCAATCGCGCTGAAAACCCGGGCAGTATCCGGCAGGCGGCTTTGAACAGCCTGACTGAGCGTGGCATTCAAGTGATGTTCTCTGACATCGCCCCTTTGCGCACCTATGACGCCGAAAGCAAAATCCTGCGCCTTTCCTCCCGCTCGACCCCGCAAACGCAAGTGTTTCAACTGCTGTTGCAGGTCGCATTGATCAGTCAGGACAAACTGCTGGAAGCGACACTGGATTTTGCCAAGTTCCAAAGCGAAGAGGCGCGGTCCATCGCCAAGATCGGCCTTGCCAATTATTTCGCCGGCGCTTCCTTGATGCCCTATTCCGCATTCCTGACCGCCGCTCAGGAAGATCGCCACGATCTGGAGCTGCTCAGCAACCGGTTCGGCGCATCGATCGAGCAGGTTGCGCATAGACTGTCAACGCTGCAACGCCCGGGTGCAAAAGGTATCCCGTTCTTTTTTGTCCGCGTGGATCAGGCCGGAACGATCACGAAACGGCACTCGGCCACGCGTCTGCAATTTGCACGGTTCGGTGGCGCCTGCCCCCTTTGGAACGTACATCGGGCCTTTGAAACGCCGGGACACTTCCTTCGGCAACTGGCAGAAACGCCGGATGGTGTGCGTTACATCTCGCTGGCTCGGGATGTGTCGAAATCAGGTGGTTCATTCGGCGCACCGGTCAGGCGGTACGCAATTGCGCTGGGGTGCGAGGTGCGCCACGCCCCGGCGCTTGTCTATGCCGATAACCTCGACATAAACAACGCCAGCGCTTACGAGCCCATCGGCATTTCCTGCCGCATCTGCGAGCGGCAAAACTGCCATCAGCGTTCAGTCCCGCCGCTGGAACGCCGTCTCAGCATCGACACCCATACGCGCGGCACCCTGCCCTACGAAGTCACCTGATTTCGTATGGCCAGAAATTAACCGGGGGAGCCCGACCCGGGCCGGGACAGCGAGTGCCCCGGCACTGGTGTTCAGGCCTTGGACAAAATCGCCCAGATTTCGTCTTTCAGCGCTGCCCGTTTCTTGCGCAAATCAACTTCGGCCAGGTCTTCCATGGGTTCGACGTTGGTTTCGGCCCGATGCACAACGCGATTGACCTCGTGATACTCATCAGCCAGACGGGCAAAATGCGCGTCCGTTTGCTTGAGCTGGCTCATCAGCTCAACCTTGTCCGGAAACTCTTCGGCCAGTTCATGCGGGGTGTGGGACATGTCTGTTCGCTCCTTCATATGTCGTTGCATATCAGTGGTAGAAGCGTGACGCGCCGCCCACTTTGACGCGGATCAATTTCATACAGGAAAAATTCAGAATTCAGCGTCGCGCAGCACGCCAACCCGCTGCACGTGCTTCGGCAGCAGAGCAGAACCATCGCTCGCCCTTGGCTGCACTGATCCGGGTTTTGGCATAGTACCTCTGCCCCGGTTCTTGAAAGATCTTTTCGCCCTTTGACGAAACATTTCCTTTGATTAGGCATGTTTCAGAGGATTTCGGTTTCTTGCGTGCCCTGTGGACCCAAGGCGCCTGTATCTGTGTCTTGTGCAATCCCCTGTTTTCAATCCTCGCGACCTGTTCGGCACCTGCATACGTGTCCGAATATTTGCGGTACGCAAAGGCCAAGCCCTGCTCTACAATCCGGGCGGCGACGTCTTCGCGCTCCACGCTGCACCGAGCAACGATGCGACCGTAGCGATCCCGATCCAACGGGACACAAGTGGTCATCCGTCCCTGAAACTGCTTCTGAACCTTATGAGTGGCCCACGCCCCGCATGGCCAGCTTGATCCGTCGGAATCCTGACAGGTCTGATCCAGTTCGGGCGCATCGATACCGTGCAGCCGCACCCGTACACCACCGACATTCCAGGTGTCCGCATCGATTACGTGGACCCGACCTGCAAGTTGCTCTGCGGCATGGGTCAGACCTGGAAGCAGAAGAACAAAGGCTAAACAAATCCTTAACATGCCCCCGATATGCGCGGTATTTCACGCGCATTCAACCGGGGGCCGTTTGGAAAGGTTAACGTTGAGCGGTTGCCCAGTTTGGGTGAATCCACGGACGATCATTGGCCTTCGGCAACGGACCTTTGCCCAAAAGCGAATCCGACACTTTTTCACCCACCATGATAGACGGCGCATTCAGGTTGCCGTTGGTGATCTGCGGAAAGATTGAACTGTCCGCAACGCGCAACCCGTCCACGCCGATGACACGGCCTTGGGGGTCGACTACCGCATTCTTGTCATCCGCGCGCCCCATCCGGCACGTACCGCAGGGGTGGTAGGCGCTTTCCGCATGCTCCGCGATAAAGGCGTTCAGATCTTCATCCGTTTGGACAGCGGAACCGGGTTGAATTTCCTTGCCCGCAAAGGGCTTGAAGGCGGCTTGCCCAAAGATTTCGCGGGTCAGCCGGATACAGGTGCGGAAATCCTCCCAATCCTTTTCATGGCTCATGTAGTTGAACTTGATCACCGGCGCGTCTGCGGCTTGGGCAGAGCGCAATGTGACCGCCCCGCGTGACGGCGACCGCATCGGGCCGACATGCGCCTGGAACCCGTGCCCCTCGGCAGCGGCCTGCCCATCATAGCGCACCGCTATCGGCAGGAAGTGGTATTGAATGTCGGGGTATTCCACGCCCGGTTTCGACCGGATGAACGCCGCGCTTTCGAACTGGTTCGATGCGCCCAATCCCGTTTTGGTAAACAGCCATTGCGCCCCGATCAGGCCCTTGCTGAACAGGTTCCAGTGCTTGTAGAGCGTGATCGGTTGCAGCGACGCCTGTTGGATGTAAAGTTCAAGATGGTCCTGTAGGTTGGCACCAACCCCCGGGCGATCCGCCACGACGTCGATCCCATGCTCGGCCAGATGCGCCGCCGGGCCGATACCGGACAACATCAGCAGTTTGGGTGAATTGATCGACGATGCAGCAAGAACGACTTCGCGCCGGGCCTTGATGACCTCTTTCCTGCCGCCACGGATCAGTTCGACCCCTGTGGCGCGGCCGTTTTCCATGACAACCCGAGACGCAAGACCGCGCACGATATCGCAATTGTCGCGCTTGAGCGCGGGTTTCAGATAGGCATTCGCCGCAGACCAGCGCCGCCCTTTCCAGACGGTCTGTTCCATCGGGCCAAAGCCTTCCTGCTTTTCACCGTTGTAGTCACCCGTGACTTCGTAACCGGCCTGCTGACCGGCGTCCACAAAGGCCTGAAACAACGGGTTCTCGCGCGGGCCGCGCGACACGTGCAACGGACCGTCAGTGCCGCGCCATGCCGGATCTCCCCCATGGCCGCCGTCGTGCCAGGTTTCCATCCGTTTGTAATAAGGCAAAACATCCGCGTAAGACCAACCGTCAGCCCCCATCTCGGCCCAGGTATCGAAATCGCGCGCGTGGCCGCGAACATAGACCATGCCATTGATCGAGGACGACCCGCCGATCACCTTGCCGCGCGGACAGGCCAGGCGACGGTTGTTCAGGTGCGGCTCGGGCTCGGACTGATAGCCCCAGTCATAGCGCGACATGTTCATCGGATAGCTCAGCGCCGCCGGCATCTGAATGAACGGCCCCATGTCGGTGCCGCCGTGTTCGATCACCAGAACCGAGGCCCCGGCCTCGCTCAGACGATATGCCATTGCGCAGCCTGCGGACCCTGCGCCGACGATGACAAAATCTGCTTCCATTTCCACAACTCCTGCCCCGCCGAGAAGGTTGGATGCCTACGGCGGGAGTATTTTCGAAAAGATGAAGAGGTTATTCGCCGCGCGGGAACCGGGCGCTTTCCTCGACGATGTTCAGATCCATGTGATTGCGCATGTAGCGTTCCGACGCTTTTTGCAGCGGCTGATAATCCCACGGGTAGTATCCGCCCTGCCGCAGCGCTTCGTACACAACCCAACGCCGAGCCTGGCTGGCACGGACTTCGGCATCGAAACGATCCAGATCCCAACGGGCCTCGGATTTGGCACGCAGTGTTTGCAACGTGCCTGCGTGTTCGGGGCTGTCTGCCAGATTGTTCAGTTCGTGCGGGTCGGCCTCAAGATCAAACAACTGATCAGGGTCCAGCGCACAGCGGTTGTATTTCCACTTGCCATATCGCAGCGAGACCAGCGGCGCGTAGGATGCCTCGGCCGCGTATTCCATGGCTACCGGTGTGGTTCGTTCTTCGCCCAGTGCCAGCGGCACGAGGTTTTCGCCATCGGTCCAGGGGGCGATCTCGGCCATGTCTACGACGGCCAACGCCCCCAGGGTCGGCGTTACGTCTATTGTCGATACCGGAGCATCTATCCGACCGGCGGGCAGATCAGGCGAGGCGATCATAAGCGGCACACGCGCCGAGCCTTCGTAGAAATTCATCTTGAACCACAACCCGCGTTCGCCCAGCATGTCGCCGTGATCCGAAACGAACAGGATGATCGCCTCTTGCCGGGTGGTTTCCAGCACTTCGAGGATTTCGCCGATCTTGTCGTCCAGATAGGAGATATTGGCGAAATAGGCGCGACGCGACTTGCGGATATCTTCTTGGGTAATGTCGAAACTGCGCCAGTCATTGGCATCGAAGATGCGCTTGGCGTGGGGGTCCTGATTGTCATAACCCAGATCGGCGACCTCGGGCAGCAGATGTGCGCAATCTTCGTAAAGGTCCCAGTATTTGCGGCGGGCAACATACGGGTCATGAGGGTGCGTGAAGCTGACGGTCACGCACCACGGGCGGTCATCCTTGCCGCGTGCCAGATCATAAAGCTTGGCCTTGGCGTTATAGGCGACCTCGTCGTCATATTCCATCTGGTTGGAAATCTCGGCAACGCCCGCGCCAGTGACGGACCCCATGTTGTGATACCACCAGTCGATGCGTTCACCCGGCTTGCGGTAATCCGGGGTCCAGCCGAAATCGGCCGGGTATATGTCGGTGGTCAGGCGGTCTTCGAACCCGTGCAGCTGATCGGGACCGACGAAATGCATCTTGCCCGACAGGCAGGTATAATAGCCCGCGCGGCGCAGGTGATGCGCGTATGTGGGGATATCGCTGCGAAACTCGGCCGCGTTGTCATAGACGCCGGTGCGCGACGGCAACTGACCGGACATGAAGCTAGCCCGCCCGGGCGCGCACAAGGGCGACGCCGTGTAAGCGTTGGCAAATCGGGTTGACCGTTCCGCCAGTTTCTTCAGGTTCGGAGCGTGAAGCCAATCAGCGGGACCGTCTGGAAAGAGAGTCCCGTTGAGCTGATCCACCATCAGGATCAGAATGTTCGGTTTTGTCATTTTTCAGCCTCGAGCAGAGTGTTGAGCACACGCATCGCGTGGTTCACGGCCAGTTGCGGTTCTTCAGGGGCGCTGAGTGCGGCGCGGATGTACAGACCGTCAATCAGGGCAACCATGTTCTCGGCCGCCTCTTGCGGGTCAGCCAACTTGTGCCGCAGGGCGTGGGTCAAATTGGATTTGATGCGGGCCTGATAGATCTGCCACAGGCGCAGGGCGTCATCATTGGTCTGAGCCAGCACGTAGAAGGTCATCCAGGCCGCGATCACATCGGGTGTGAAACAAGAAGGCGCAAAACACGCCCTGACGATCGCCTGCGCCCTTTCGTCCGCCGCAGCCGCTTTCAACTCGCCCCTTGCTTCTTCGCCGAAGTCCGACAGGATCCGGCGCATGGCGGCCAGAAAGATCTGATCCTTGCCGCCGAAATAGTGGTGCGCCAGCGCGCTGGACATGCCGGCACGTTTGGCAATCTGACTGACTGTTACATCAAGGGATTTCTTCAAGCCCAGCTCAGCGATTGTTGCGCGTACAATCGCATCCCGGCGGATTGGCTCCATTCCGACTTTTGGCATCGTTCTCCCCTTGAGCAGGCGTCACGGGACCACGCTAGGGGGTTTTTATTGACTCGTCAATTAATGAAAAATCAGGGAGCGGTGTCGTTACAGCTTCGGCGCAATACTCGGAGGCGTCAAGTCCCGGCGGTTCAACACGAATTCGCGCCATGAGATAAAGCTCACGGCGGCAAGGATCAGCGTGCCGCCCGCGACAACCCAAACGTCAACGCTTTCATGGAAAACCGCGGCGCCCAGGATCGTGGCCCATATCAACTGAAGAAACGTCACCGGCTGCGTGACGGCCACCGGCGCCGCCTGAAGCGCCAGGGTCATGAAATAGTGCCCGGCGGTCGCAAAACTGGCCACCAGAAAAAGAACCCCGATATCCCGCAGGCTTGGCTGCGTCCAAACGGCGATCGCAAAGGGTATCAAGGCAATGGTCACCCAGATCGACAGATGTGCCACAACGACGGCGGGCGGTACGTCACGCACCAGAATTTTGGCCAATAAATACGACCCCCCGAGGGTCAGGGCCGTTCCCAGCATGGCCAGATGGCCTGATGACACTTCGCGAAACCCGGGCCGCAGGATGATCAGGACGCCAATCAGAGCGACCAGAATCGCAGCAATCCGGCGAAAGGCCAGCTTTTCGCCCAAAAACAGGGCCGCCCCCAGTGTGACGTAAACCGGTGTCATGTAATTCATGGCTGTAACTTCGGCCAGTGGGATCTGTGTCATCGCAAAGAACCAGAGCATGACCGCAACCGCATGCACGATGCCTCGCAGACCGAAAAGCGTCAGCAGGCGGGGGGTCAGATGCGTCGCCATGATCGACCGCATGGCCGGCAACAGAAACACCAACCCCAGCACATATCGCAGAAAGGCGGCCTGGATGGAATTCATCGATGTGCCCAGCGACTTCACCAGCGCGGTCATCACAACAAAGGACAAGCCGGCGGCGAACATCCAGAACATGCCGGCAAGCGGGCGGGACGATACGGTGGATGAAGTCATGTTCAAGGTTGAACACCGAAACCCGGCCGGGAACAACCCTTCACATGGTAACAAGTTTCAGCGCGATACCCAACATAACCACGCCAATCCCTGCGTCCAGCACCTGCCACGCCCTGGGGCGCGCAAAAACAGGCGACAGGATGCTTGCCCCATAGCCAAGCGAAAAGAAGAATACAAAGCTGGATGTCATCGCGCCGAGGGCGAAACCAAGCCGGTCGTCATATTGGGCCGAGATCGAACCGATCAGCACGACCGTATCCAGATATACATGCGGGTTCAGCCAGGTGAACGCAAAAACCGTCAGCAGCGCGGCCTTGAGGCTGGTTCGCTTGCCATTGCAGATTTCCATCACCGAACCACCCAGCCAGGACGACCGGAGACTGCGCAGGCCATACCAGGTCAGGAATGCCGCCCCACCGTATCGCATCACGGTTTCGAACCAAGGTGCGGCCTGTGCCAGAGTGCCAAAACCTGCCACGCCTGCTCCGATCAGGATGGCATCAGACACCGCGCAGGTCAGGCACAGAAAAAACACATGCTCGCGGCGCAAGCCCTGCCTCAGAATAAAGGCGTTCTGCGCCCCGATGGCGAGGATCAGGCTGAAACCCAGTGCGAAACCGGCGATCACGGATGTAGGCATGGTACCTCCTGCGTTGCCATTGCGTTGACTAATGGCCGCGATACGATCTATCAAATTAAAGATGTTGCCCTCAGTTAAGTTTTGCTAATGCTGCTGGACCCTCACCAATTGGCCGCTTTGTCAGCCATTCTGCGCCATGGCAGCTTTGATGCGGCGGCGGCGGAACTGGCTGTAACCCCTTCGGCGATATCCCAGCGGATAAAAGCGCTGGAGGATCGCGTGGGCGCCTCGCTCATCCATCGGGGAACCCCTTGCACCGGAACGCCAGCAGGGCAGCGCATCGCACGTTACGCCGAAGATGTCGGTCTGCTGGAGGCGCAGTTGGCTCGGGAATTGGCTCTGGTACAAGAACCCGGGTCCGCACGGGTTCGCGTTGCGGTACCCGCCGACATTCTGGCCACCTGGTTCATTGACGCGATGGCGCAGGTGCCCGACATGCTGTTCGATCTTGTGATCGACGATCAGGATCATTCTGCAGACTGGCTGAGGCGCGGCGAGGTCAGCGCCGCCGTCACCGTCGGCGGACAAACAGTGAGCGGTTGCGACGCGATTGAGTTGGGCGTGTTGAGATATCTGCCCACCGCCAGCCCGAAATTTGTCAACACCTGGTTCAAGAACGGCGTGACCGAGGAAACCCTCAGCAAAGCGCCTTGCCTTGTCTTCAACAGGAAGGACGGTCTGCAAAAAGCGTGGATCGCAAATCACACCGGCAAACATCTGTCACCGCCTTTCCACTTCCTGCCATCTTCGCAAGGGTTCGTTGATGCCGCAGTCGCCGGAATTGGCTGGGGCATGAACCCCGCAGCCCTTGTGCAAGACGCCATAGCACGTGGGCTGCTGAGCCCGATCGTGCCCGATGCGCCACTGGACATCGCGCTCAGCTGGCAGGTCGGGCGGGTTCTTGCCCCGGCGCTCAAACCCCTTACACAAGCGGTCCAGCATGCTGCGCAACGGGTTTTGCTACCGTCACAAGGCAAATAGTCAGACTCATTCGATTGGAGGAACCAATGTTCTCGCGCGACGCCCTCAGTTATGACCCCATTCCCCTGCCCGACCGATGCGAGATCAGTGATGCGAACATGCAGGACGCAGCTGTGGCTTTCTTTGAAAAGATGCGGCGGCGTCATACCGTTCGGGATTTCTCTACGCGCCCGGTGGCTCGTGATGTGATCGAAACCTGCCTGCGCACCGCGGGAACGGCACCGTCAGGTGCAAACCACCAACCCTGGCATTTTGCTGCCGTCTCGGACCCCAAGCTGAAACTACGCATCCGCGAGGAAGCCGAAGAAGAAGAGCGTCGCTTTTACGCGGGAGGGGCTGGCGATGAATGGATCAAGGCTCTGGAACCCATCGGGACAAACGCGGTCAAGGAACACCTGACCGTCGCCCCGTGGTTGATCGTGGTCTTTGCCCAACGCTGGGGGCAATTCGAAGACGGGACGCGGTACAAGAATTACTACGTGCCGGAAAGCGTGAACATTGCCACCGGCTTTCTGCTGGCGGCGTTGCATCACGCCGGTCTCAGCACGTTGACACATACCCCGAATCCGATGCGGTTTCTGACCGATGCGCTGGGTCGGCCCGCTTCAGAGAAACCAACAATGATCATCGCAGTTGGACACCCCTCGGAAACCGCGACCGTGCCCTCCGTTGCAAAGCTGAAAAAGCCCCTGGACGAGATTTCTTCCTTTTTCTGAGCGGAGACGCATCAGCCCTGTGTGCCAGAGGCGTCCTTTCGGTCCGGCGACATTGTCAGGTAGCATGTCACGCAGGCCACCAAGCTGGCCGCGACTATGAACCCGACGGCCAATGCAACCTCGTGCATATGGGCGACTGCGGCCAGGGCCGCCGAAAGCAGCACCGCCAGCAAACGGGTAAAAGACTTGATCGCGGCTGATCCCTGAACGCGCTGTTCCTTGGGCGCGACGTCCAGGAAATAAAGCTTGCGCGCGCTGCTGATCCCGGTCACCGCAACGGTGACCACAAACAGCGCGATCGCGTGCAGATGCACATCGTGATCGATACCCAAGTAGTGAAATGCCAGAAGAACACCGCCGGTTGCGGCCACCATCAGTGTCCCGACCACCATGACGGCACGATGAGACTTCATGTTCACAACCTGCCACAAAGGCCCGGACACAAGATAGCCCGAAGCAGATGAAACAATCATCGCGGTCAGTCCCTTGGCCGAGCTGTGATGCGCCTCGGCTGCGATCAGCGCAAAGAATGGGACAGAGAGCGAAACAGCCACCAACAACATTCGCATGACCATGTAACGACGAAACCACGAGTATTCGAACATGCCCAGAATACCCCGGGCATTGGCCTTGAACGACAGCTTTGCTCTGGGTCCGGTCTTGTTTGCCGGCTCCGCCGAGCGGGCATTCTCTGTCATGGCAAGCATCAAAAGCCCTGACAGCATGAAAAACGCAACCGATACACCGATCATGGTTGAGTGGCGCGAAAAAGGTGGGTTTTCCTTGGTGATCTGGTGCACCAACATGGCAAGACCGATGGCACACAAGCCTCCGCCCCCAAGTTGCAGGTAATGCAGGACCATGCGCGAACGCGAGTGGACATGATCGCCCAGCAGATCGGTGAACATCAGGTTCTGCACCTCGTCCACAAGACCGATCACGAAAAAGACCGCCACGAAAACCACTGCGATCAACGGAACGACCCCGGTCGCGGCGGCCACCATTGCCAGGACCAGACAGGATCCGATGATCGCTTCGGTCAGAGCGATTGCGCGTTTCTTTTGCGATTTCGCCGCGACGGATTGCGCCAGAAAGAAATCGGAAATCATGCTGCCAATCATTCGCACCGAAACCAGCGCGCCCGCCACGAACATCGGCAATTCGAATGACACGGCCAGAAACGGCAAAACCACCGATGGGCTGCCCAGAGTCCACGCAACCTGAGACACGATACTCTGCCCAGCAAGAACCGGCACGTTTCGCTTGGCCTTTTCAGCAGTCGCATCCATCGTGGATCTTTCGGTGGCGTTGTCTCGAAAATTCCGGGTTTTTCCAGCCTATGCGTTTCGAAGGGTTCAGCCAACAACTCTTCGAAACGCATAGGCTGGAAAAACCCGGCGGTTGAGCCGGGTTTCGCCGTCAAGATCCGCAACGGCTCAGAGCTGTGCCATCACCTCATCCGAGGCTTCGAAATTGGTCGTGACACGCTGTACGTCGTCATCGTCTTCCAGCGCATCCACCAGCTTCATCAGCTTTTGCATGTCTTCCAGACCCAGCTCGGTCGTGGTGGTCGGCTTCCAGACCAATTTGGTGGATTCCGATTCACCCAGCGCAGCTTCCAACGCGTTCGAAACGTCGTTCAGATCCGTATCCGCACACCAGATGATGTGGCCATCCTCTGAGCTTTCGACATCTTCCGCGCCGGCCTCGATGGCGGCTTCGAAAATGGTGTCTGCGTCACCCGCCGTTGCCGGGTAAATCACTTCGCCCTTGCGTTCAAACATAAACCCGACCGAGCCCGTCTCGCCCAGATTTCCGCCGTTCTTGGAAAAGGTCGAACGCACGGTCGACGCGGTGCGGTTGCGGTTGTCCGTCATGGTTTCAACAATCACGGCCACGCCGTTGGGGCCATAGCCCTCATAGCGGATTTCTTCGTAATCGTCGCCTTCACCGGCAGTAGACTTTTTGATCGCGCGGTCAATCACATCCTTGGGAACCGAGTTCGACTTGGCCTCTTTCACGGCCAGACGCAAGCGCGGGTTCTTGTCGGGATCGGGGTCACCCATCTTGGCGGCAACGGTGATCTCTTTCGACAGTTTGGAAAACAGTTTGGACCGCGCGGCGTCCTGACGCCCCTTGCGGTGCTGGATGTTGGCCCATTTTGAGTGGCCTGCCATAATGCGTCCTCGTCATCGTGATTGCGTGTTCGGCGCTCATATAGACGTTTGCAGGGGGCAGGATCAAGAGAGCGGCTTGCGACGGCTTCACTGGCTAGTATGGTGACGACATGACGACAGACCAGATCATTCTTTTTGCGCTTTTCATCACCGTCTTCGGAATGCTGCTGTGGGGCCGGTTTCGATACGACCTCGTGGCCTTTGCCGCGCTGATGATTGGCGTTGTGCTGGGCGTCGTGCCCGTGGATGGTGCCTTTGCCGGGTTCGGCCATCCCGCGACCATCATCGTGGCGCTGGTTTTGGTGGTTTCTGCCGGTTTAGTCCGATCAGGCGCAGTGTTCCTGATCACCCGCACGCTGGTTGATGCCTCGCGGGGCTTAGGTGCGCATATCGCCCTGATGGGTGGGATCGGCGCGGTTCTGTCGGCCTTTATGAACAACGTGGCGGCGCTGGCGCTGCTGATGCCCGTGGACATCCAGACCGCACGCAAGGCCGGACGATCGGTGGGCCTGTCGCTGATGCCGCTGAGCTTTGCCACCATTCTGGGGGGGATGGCGACGCTGATCGGGACCCCACCGAACATCATCATAGCGTCGATCCGGGCCGAAACACTGGGCGAGCCGTTTCACATGTTCGATTTTGCCCCGGTCGGTGGGCTGGCCGCAATCACCGGTCTTGCCTTTGTCGCAGTGGTGGGCTGGCGCCTGATCCCCAATCGCGGACCGCAGGCCGAGACATCGGAAACCTTGGCCGAATACATCGCCGAGCTGACCGTCCCCCCGGAATCCGCCCATATCGGCAAACGGGTCAGCGAGCTTTATGAGGTGGCCGAGAAATCGGACGTGGCCATCATCGGTTTGATCCGGGATGGCAAACGGCGCTATGGCCGGTCGGCGCACGCCGTCTTGCAGGAAGGTGACGCGCTGGTTCTGGAAGCCCGACCCGAGGCGCTGGACGAGTTTCGCGCAGCGCTCAATCTCGACTTTTCGGACACGCGCCGGCAGGAATTGCTGACGGCCGAGGGTGACGGGCTGGAAGTGATCGAAGTCGTCGTGCCGGAAAGCGCGCGCATCACAGGTCGCACGGCACAAGGGCTTGGGCTGGCCTGGCGGCAAAGCACCGTTTTGATGGGCATCTCACGCCAGGGGCGCAGGATCACCGAACAGGTCCGCAAGACCGAGGTGGAACCGGGCGATATCCTGCTGCTGCTCTGCCCTCGCGACCGCGCTGCGGATGTTACGGAATGGCTGGGTTGCCTGCCCCTTGCCGGACGCGGGCTGAACGTTACTGCAAACGACAAGGCATGGCTGGCCATCGGTCTGTTTGCCGCAGCTGTTTTGGCCGCAAGTGTTGGGTTGATCTATCTGCCCATTGCTTTGGGGCTGGTCGTGATTGCCTATGTGCTGACCAAGATCATGCCGATCACCGACATTTACAGTCACATCGAATGGCCGGTGGTCGTACTGCTGGGCTCGATGATCCCGCTGGGCAGTGCCTTGGAGACCTCGGGCGGCACCGAACTGATCGCAAACGCCCTGATCCAGCTGACCGATGGCCTGCCCGCTTGGGCCATTCTGACCGTATTGATGGTTGTCACGATGACTTTGTCGGACGTGTTGAACAACACCGCCACCGCCATTGTCGCCGCGCCGGTCGGGATACAAATGGCGCGCACGCTAGAGGTGTCACCCGACCCGTTCCTGATGACCGTGGCCGTTGCGGCCTCGGCTGCGTTCCTGACCCCTATCGGGCACAAGAACAACACGCTGGTTCTGGGGCCCGGAGGCTATCGATTCGGAGATTACTGGCGCATGGGATTGCCGCTGGAAGTGCTGATCATAGCCGTTTCTGTTCCCGCCATTCTTTTGTTCTGGCCGCTGTGACGGGTAAAGGCTGCGCATGAAACCGTTTTTGATCCTGCAACTGCGCCCCGAAACAGATGCGTCCGATGCCGAATATGCCTCGATCCTGAACCGGAGCGGGTTGTCTCCTGAACAGACGCATCGCATCCGTTTGGATTGCGACGACCTGCCAGAAGGGTTGGATGTCACGGACTATGCCGGTGTCATCGTAGGCGGCGGACCGGGATGCGTCAGTGACGACCCGGCGACCAAATCCCCGCTGGATGCCCGGATCGAGGCTGCGATCATGGGGTTGATGCCGCAGATCATCGCACAAGATCACCCGTTCATGGGCTGCTGCTATGGCCTTGGCATTCTGGCGGCGCATCTGGGTGGCGACGTCAGCAAGGCCCGATATGGCGAACCCGTCGGACCATCCACGTGCCACCTGACCCCGGAAGGCCAGCAGGACCCGTTGACCGCAGGGTTGGAACCCACCTTCGACGCATTCGTTGGTCACAAGGAAGCGGTTCAGGCGCTGCCCGAGGGTTGCGTTCACCTTGTCACGTCAGACCCCTGCCCGTTCCAGATGATCCGCTGGGGGCAGAACGTATATGCCACGCAGTTCCACCCCGAGGCCGATGCCAGGGATTTTGAACAGCGCATCAATATCTACAGGAACCACGGCTATTTCCCGCCTGAAGACGCGCAAAAACTGATCGACCGCTGCCATTCGGCCGATGTCACACAACCCGGCGAGATCCTGCGCCGGTTCGTCCGGCGATACGAGTGACCCAACGGCGCGGTTGCCTGCGCCTTGCCCCCTCGCTTAGGCTGATCTGACGCAACTTTGGGAGGAGTTGTCCTTGGATTTGCTTTTGAATGTCGGCTTGCCGGTGTCGCTTGCCATTATCATGTTGTCTCTTGGCATCGGGCTGGAGGTGGCAGACTTCCGTCGTGTCCTGAGCCGGCGACGCGCCTTTGTCATCGGGGCGGCAAGCCAGATTGTTCTCTTGCCAGTCGCGGCCTTCGTGACGGTCACAATCTTTGCATTGCCTCCCGAGATCGCGGTTGGTTTCATGCTGCTCAGTTTTTGCCCGGGCGGCGTAACCAGCAACATCCTCTCCAAGCTCGCCAAAGCCGATGTCGCGCTTTCGGTCAGCCTGACCGCAGTGATCAGCCTTTTGTCGATTGTGACCGTGCCAATACTGGCCGCGTGGTCGATCGCGCATTTCATGGGCGACGAAGCCCCCGAGGTTTCGATCACCGGGCTGGCTGTTGCATTGTTTCTGATAACAACGCTTCCCGTGGGCATCGGGGTCGGAGTTCGCAACTTTGCAACAGGGTTTGCAAACCGCGTAGAGCCGGGATTGTCGACGCTCGCGACCGTTTTGTTCGTTCTGATCGTTGCCGCGGCACTGGCCGGGAACTGGCAATTGTTCGTCGACAATCTTGGCATCATGGGCGCAGGCTTGATTTCTTTGAATATCGCCCTGCTGTTCATCGGGCTGGGGCTGGCGCGGATATCAAACCTGTCCTGGAATGAGTGCAAGACGATCTCGATCGAAACCGGAATTCAAAACTCCACGCTGGGCATTACACTGGCGGCGCTGATCACGAATACCGAAAGCGGGTTCAGCCCGCTGGCCCTGCCCTCGGCAGTTTATGGCATTACGATGTATGCCGTGGTTCTGCCGTTTCTTGTCTGGTTCCGCAGGCGCTGAAAGGACCGTTATGACAAACAACACTGCTGATGCGATCGTAATCGGTGCTGGTCTGGCCGGATTGGCCGCCGCAGCCGAACTGGGCGACCGAGGCAAAAAGGTAATAATACTCGATCAGGAACCAGAAGGTTTTCTGGGCGGTCAGGCCTTCTGGAGCCTGGGTGGCCTGTTCATGGTCGACACGCCTGAACAACGCCGCATGGGTATCCGCGACAGCCACGATCTGGCGTTGCGCGACTGGATGGGAAGCGCACAGTTTGACCGCAAAGAAGACACCTGGCCCCGCAAATGGGCCGAGGCCTATGTCGAGTTCGCCGCCGGTGAAATGCGCCCCTGGCTTCATGACATGGGCCTGCGCTGGTTTCCGGTCGTGGGCTGGGCTGAGCGTGGCGGGTCTTATGCAAACGGGCATGGCAATTCCGTCCCGCGCTTTCACATCACCTGGGGCACCGGACCCGGCGTGCTGGAGCACTTCATCCGCCGGGTCCGCGCCCATGTCAGCGCCGGTCTGATCCAGCTGAAGTTCCGCCATCAGGTCAGCCATATCATCATGCAGAACGGCGAGGCCAAGGGCGTCTCGGGCGAGGTTCTGGCCGATGACGCGGCCCCGCGCGGCGGCAAGACCAACCGTGACGAGGTGGGCGAGTTCGAGGTCTATGCACCATCCGTCATCGTCACCTCGGGCGGGATAGGTGGCAATTTCGAGATGGTGCGCCAGAACTGGCCCCGCGACCGCCTGGGCGAACCGCCCAAGGACATGGTGGCGGGTGTGCCCTTCCATGTGGATGGTCGGATGATCGCCATCAGCGAAAAGGCCGGTGGCCATGTCATCAACGGCGACCGTATGTGGCATTACACCGAAGGTGTGTGCAACTGGGATCCGATCTGGCCCGCCCATGGCATTCGCATTCTGCCCGGCCCCAGTTCAATGTGGTTCGACGCCAAGGGAAACCGTCTGGAACCGCCCTGCCTGCCGGGATTCGATACGCTGGGAACGTTGAAGGAAATCCTGAAAACTGGATACGAATACAGCTGGTTTGTTTTGACCCAAAAGGTCATCAAGAAGGAATTCGCTCTGTCCGGGTCCGAACAGAACCCCGATTTCACCTCGGGCAGCTGGAAAGAGGTGATCCGTCAGCGCATTCTGTCCGGTTCCAAGGCAACTGCACCGGTCGAGGCGTTCAAGGAACACGGCGAGGATTTCGTCGTGGCCAACACGCTGACCGAACTGGTGAGCGGCATGAACCATCTGGGCGGGGGTCTGATCGACGAGGCGCATCTGCGCGCCCAGATCGAAGCACGGGATTCACAGGTGGACAATCCGTTCTCAAAAGATGCGCAGATGATGGCGATCCTGGCGGCGCGCAACTATCGCGGCGACAAGCTGATCCGCACCGCCAAACCGCACAAGTTCCTGGACCCAAAGAACGGCCCGCTGATCGCAGTCAAGCTGCACGTGCTGACCCGCAAGACACTGGGCGGTTTGCAGACCAATCTGGACAGTCAGATGATCGGCGCCGACGGTCAGGTTGTGCCGGGCCTGTTCGCAGCCGGCGAAGTCGCCGGATTCGGTGGCGGTGGTTATCACGGTTACAACGCGCTTGAGGGAACCTTCCTGGGCGGCTGCATCTTTTCGGGTCGCAACGCCGGGCGATCGAGGGCCATCGCGTGACAGCCCTGCCCTATTACTTGCGCATCATTTTGATCACCGGCTCACCCTGAGCATCCAGCAAGGCCAGCGCGTTGCCTTGCATCGCGAAGGTCGTGACACTTTGCATCGCCTTGAGAAACTGCCGCTCGACCTCATCCAGCGGGGGTGGGCAAGCCATGAGCGTTGCAGCCATATTGTCCGGGAACGCAATCCGATTGTCAGAAATCTCGGCCTGGCCACTGAACCGGTTGCAACCGCCGCTGCCTGAAAATGCCCCGCCCTGCCCAAAAGCAAGTTCAGGACGTTTCTCTGTCTCGACAGCCGCACCATTGAGGCCCGAAGCGACCCATTCGGTGTTTTCCAGCATCGCGGCACCTTGGTGTTGCACCTGTATCATCAGCAGGTCAGCAGAATTCTCGGCCCCATGTGTCAGTACCGGATAAACGGTATCCGTGGTGAACAACAGCTTTTGCCCCTGCATGACCGAAGCACGCACGGCGTATCTGCGCCCGTCCTGAATCAATGCGTCATCATAGGTCAGTTCGAACTGCGCCGGCACACCGGTCAAGGCATATCTCTGCGCGGCAAGCGTTTCGGCCGGCGCATCCGCCAATGAGATATCCTGAAGCTCGACGAACAAGGTCGTGTCAGGCGGAAGCGCAATACGCTCTCGGTAGGTTGCAGTTCCTTCGACGGTTCCGGCAAGCGATGCGCCGCTCAAAACGGTGGCGAAAGCAACCGCAGGAAACATGGTGCGGCCGAATGTCAGCATGGCAGTACCCCTTAAAGTAATATTTCTACAAAAGATTGCTGTTCATCCGACATTTACAAGTACGCCGCGGATAAAGCGGCAAATCTGTGCCGATGTCATAACGGCCAGATCAACGGGATCAGCAGAGACGCCAACAATCCGACCGTCAGGTTCAGCGGCACACCGACCTTCATGAAGTCAGTGAACCTGTAGCCCCCGGGGCCATAGACCATCATGTTCGTCTGGTATCCGATCGGAGTAGCAAAAGATGCCGAAGCCGCCACCATGACCGCGACGACCAGTGGGCGCGGATCTATTCCGACCGCCTGAGCCAGACCGATGGCGATCGGGGTGACCACAACCGCCACGGCGTTGTTGGAAACCAGTTCGGTCAGCACCGAGGTCAGCAGGTAAATCGCCCAGATAATGAGGAATGGCGGCAAGACACTGAGCCCCGGCGCAACGGCCTCGACGATCAGAGAAACCGCGCCCGAGCTGTCAAGCGCGGCCCCTATGCCCAGCATCGCGAAGATCAATGCCAACAGGCGACCTTCCACAAAAGAAAATGCCTCATCCGCATCGATACAGCGGGTCAGCAGAACCACGGCGCAGGCCACAATCGACAACAACAGGATGGGCGCAATGCCCAGCGCGGCAAGGGCAACAATCCCTACAAGAGCCCCAATCGCAATCGGTGCATGGCTTCGACGGAAGGCACGAGCCGACGGCTGGGTGACGTCCACCATGTCCATTTCCGCCGCCAGCCGCTGGATATCCGCCGGGGCACCTTCCAAAAGCAGCGTATCCCCAACCCTAACCACCAAGTCATCCAGTTGACGGCCGATATTCTGGTTGCGACGGTGCACCGCCAGCACGTAAACGCCATAACGACGCCGAAGCCGCATCATCCCAAGGGTCCGCCCCACCAGACGGCATCCGGGCGTGATCAGCACCTCAACCGTCTTGGTTTCAACGGCAGACACCTGGTCCACGCGCTTGAGTTCCTTGTTGCTTTGCAAGCTCAACAACTCGGTCATCTCGGTTCGCAACACGACACGGTCGCCGACCCGCAGTTCGACGCCCTTGAGGTTTCGCCGCAGGGATTCATCCCCTCGGAGAACATCGATCAAGCGTACACCCGGCCGCTTGAACAGTTGAACTCCTGTCACTTCGCGCCCGATCAGGTTGCTGTCCGGCGGAATGACGGCCTCGGTAAAGAACTTCATCTTGGACCGATCACTGAGCAGCGACGCCATGCTGTCCCGCTCGGGCAACAGTTTGGGCGCGATGAACCGCAAATAGATCATGCCGTAGATCACCAGCGCGATCCCCAGCGGCGTGACTTCGAAAATCGTAAAGGGTTTCATCCCCTGCGCGCGGGCCACACCATCGACCAGCAGGTTGGTGGACGTGCCGATCAATGTAAGCGTGCCGCCCAGAATGGCTGCATAACTCAGCGGAATCAGCAATTTGGACGCGGGAACATTCAGGGTGCGGGCGATTTGCACAAAGACCGGTATCATCACCACGACCACTGGCGTATTCGAAACCACCGCCGAGGCCAGCACGACAAACCCCATGAGCAATGCGATGGCGATACGCGGATTCACCTGAGCCTGCTTTTGCGCGGTCGAGGTGAACGAGTCCAAGGCTCCGGTCCGCACCAAAGCACCCATGATGATGAACATCGCGGCAATCGTCCAGGGTGCCGGGTTGGACAGAACTGCAAGCGCGTTTTGATAGGGCAGAATGCCGGTTACAAGCATCAGTGAGACACCGCCAATGGCCACGACCTCGGTCGGATAAACCTCGCGCAGGAACATGATGAACATGCCCGCAACGATGACCAGCGCCAGAACCGCGCTTCCTGTGTCTGTCAGTGAAAGGAAATTCATTCGTGGTATTCTGTCCGAACCCGGGCCCAAGCGCCTGATGACATGCAGTTTCACGCATTGCGCCCGACAGAGCAAGCCTGACGATGATTACTCGGGCCCGGCTTGTTCCAGACGCCCTCCGACGCGCACCATACGCACGGTTTTGGCCTGTCCGTCACGATCATCGGTTTCCACGAACACGCCGCTTAGTGTGGCCTCGCCGTTTGCAGGAGTAAAGCGCGCCTTGGGCATACCGGTGATGAACCGTCGCATGGGCTCCTGCTTGTCCATGCCGATGACCGAATCGTAATCTCCGCACATGCCGGCATCGGTCAAATACGCGGTGCCGCCCGGCAGAATCTGGGAATCAGCCGTCGGGACATGAGTATGCGTTCCCACCACAAGGCTTGCACGTTTGTCGCAGTAGTGCCCCATCGCCATCTTCTCGGACGTGGCCTCGCAATGCATGTCCACGATGATCGCCTGCGCCTGCCCGCCTCTGGGATGGGATTTCAGGATCGGTTCGATAGCCGAGAATGGATCGTCGAACGGGCGTTTCATAAAGACCTGACCCAGCACCTGAACCACCAGAACCTTGCGCCCCCCCGGCGCCGTGAACAGCCGATGACCCCGCCCCGGCGCGCCTTTGGCGAAGTTCACGGGTCGTATGATGCGCTGTTCCTTCTCGATGAATTGCAGCATGTCTTTCTGGTCGAACGCATGATCGCCTAGCGTCAGGCAATCCGCTCCGGCGTCGAGCAACAGCCTGGCGTGATCTCCGGTCAGCCCCATGCCGTTCGACGCGTTTTCGCCATTGACCACGACAAAATCCAGCCGCCATTCGTCGCGCAGGCGCGGCAAATGCTGCTGAACGGCCGCGCGGCCCGCGCGCCCCATGACATCACCAAGAAACAGAATCCTCATGATCCGGGTCGTAGGGGCTGTACTGGGCAATAACAAGGCGGAAGCGTGAAATTAACGGCAGACTTGGGGGTTGAAATCAAATTCTGCCGTGGCAATGTTTCGATACGTCTTTTGAATACAGAAGGAATTCTTCGTGAAGTCGTCAATTGTTCTGACCGGCTGCCTTTTGGCGGCAACCGCTGCCGCGGCCGAAGGCACCAAGACATCCATGCCGAACCCCGCCGCGACCTTCTGCATTGAAAACGACGGGACCTACCAGCTTCGTAAAAACGAAGACGGCAGTGTCTATGGCATCTGCATCCTGACAGACGGCACCGAGGTGGATGCCTGGGATTACTTGCGCAGCCACTTCGAGCAATAGCAGCTAGAAGGTCAACACGCGGCTTTCCGTGACAACCATATCAAGCGGTTGGTCAGTCGGCTCGAGCGGCAGATCCGCAGTCTCTTGCGCGTCAAAAGCAAAGCCGATGGCAAGCGTCGGGCGTTTGGCGCGCAAGCCTTCCAGCGTTCGGTCATAAAACCCGCCACCATAACCCAGGCGGCCACCATTTGCATCGAAGGCGACCAGCGGCACGATCAGGATTTCGGGATCGAAATAGTCATCCACCTGGGGCACTTTTGCACCGAACGGGCCATCCTTGAGCAGACCGTCCGGCGTCCAGCGAGAGAATTTCAGCGGCTGACCGGCTGCCTGAATGACAGGCACCCCCACCGGGCCATAAGCCGATGCCTCGGCCATCGCAGGCACCGGGTCGATCTCGGTCCGGATCGGCATGTAACCTGACAGGGGAACGCCGCGATGACCTGCCAGAACCTCGGACAAGCGCCCGGCTGCGCCCGGCAAGCGGGCATCAAACGCGGTCTTGCGGCGGGCAAACGCCGCTTTGCGCGCTGCGGCTTTGATTTCGGTCAGATCGGTCACAGGAGCACCACGCTGGCAAGCCCAAGAAAGATGAAGAAACCCATGACGTCCGTCGTGGTTGTCACAAAGGTTCCCGACGCCAGCGCCGGGTCGATGCCCAAGCGGTCCAGCACGACTGGTACTACCGTACCTGCAAAGCCTGCGATGATCATGTTCACGACCAAGGCCGACCCAATCACGACACCCAGCAGCGGGGAATCGAACCACAGCATCCCCACGGTCCCCAGCACGATTGCAAAGCAGAGCCCATTCAGCATCCCCACCAGCAGTTCCCGGCGAATAACGCGCAGCACGTTTGCATTGGTCAGGTCGCGCGTCGCCAACGCGCGCACCGTAACGGTGAGCGACTGTGTTCCAGCATTGCCGCCCATCGACGCGACGATCGGCATCAGGATGGCCAGCGCGACCAGTTGATCAATCGCCGCCTCGAATTGCGAAATCACCAAAGAGGCACAGATCGCCGTGCACAGGTTCACCGCCAGCCAGGGTAACCTTCGCCGGCTGGTTGCCGCCACGCTGTCGGACAACGAGCTTTCGTCGCCGACACCGGCAAGACGCAGGATGTCTTCTTCATGCTCTTCATCCAGAACGACCATCGCGTCATCAATGGTGATGACACCGACCAAACGGCCATCCGCATCCACCACCGGGGCCGAGATCAGGTGATACTGGTTGAAGGCATAAGCCACGTCTTCCTCATCCTGATCGACAGGGATGATGTGAAACTCCTCCTCTGCCAGATCAAGCAGCGGCACGTCACGCCGCGCCGCCATCAGCTTGCCCAACGTCACCTGAGCAACCGGTTTCAGGCGCGGATCGACCAGAACGACGTGATAGAACTGCTCGGGCAAATCGTCATTGGCGCGCATGAAGTCGATGGCTTGCCCAACGCTCCAATGTTCGGGCGCCATGACGACTTCCCGCTGCATGAGACGACCGGCCGAGTTCTCGGGGTAGGACAGTGCCTGCTCGGCTGCGATCCTTTCGGAATCCTCCAATGCGTCCAGAATGGTTTCCTGCTGCGGTTCCTCAAGGTCTTCCAACAGGTCAACGACATCGTCGCTTTCCATCTCGCGCACGGCTTCGGCCAAAACATCCGGGTTCAGAACCGAGATCACCTCTTCACGAACCGATTCATCCAGTTCAGACAGGATGTCGCCGTCGAACTCTTTGTCGTACAGGCGGATCAGGCGCGCCCGGTCAAACGGATTGATCTGTTCAAGAAGGTCTGCAATGTCGGCCGAGTGCAGCGGCTCCATCAACTCAACCAGCTTGTCGCGGTCGTCTATATCCACCGCGTACAGGATCGCCGCAACTGCCTTGGGGTCCAACGCATAGGCGTCTTCATCCCGGGGCTGATCGTGTCCGGCTTCGTCTCTGCCTGTCGTCATGCTCTGCCCCTTTTTGCGATTGGCCCCTAAATAGAAGAAGCAGCTACCGGAAAACAATGACAATGCGCCGATTTACCCACTTCTTTCGTCCGCCTATGCTGGTGTGCGGTTCCAAACAGTTGGAGAACAGGGAAAATGGCGCAAAAGACGCTTTTGAAAGGGCGTGTTCTGAGTTTCACAGGATCACCGTTCGACGGAGAGCCGACCGAGGCAACCCGGCTGGACGAAGCGGTCGTGATCGAACACGGGCGAATTGCAGAGGTCGGCACCGCCGATGCGCTGAAAAAAGCCCATCCTGACGCAGTCACGAAGGATCACGGAACGCGCCTGATCATGGCTGGGTTCGTCGATCCGCATGTGCATTATCCACAGACGGCGATGATCGCCAGCTGGGGCAAACGGCTGATCGACTGGCTGAACACCTACACCTTCCCGGAAGAGATGAAGTTCGGCGATTTCGACTATGCGACCGAGATCGCCAACCGGTATCTGGACCTGACGACCGCCCACGGCACCACGACCATGTGCAGTTTTTGCACGATTCACCCTGAAAGCGTGGATGCCTTTTTCACCTCGGCGCAACAGCGTGGGCAGCGTGTCGTCGCCGGCAAGACCTGCATGGACCGGAACGCGCCCGAAGGGCTGCGCGACACTGCGCAGACGGCTTACGACCAATCCGCCGCCCTACTGGAAAAATGGCATCGCGTCGACCGCTTGTCCTATGCGATCACGCCGCGCTTTTCACCAACCTCGACCCCGGAACAGCTCGAGGCCATGGGCGCGCTTTGGGCCGAGCATCCCCATTGTCTCATGCAAACCCACCTGAGCGAGCAAACGGATGAAATCGAATGGGTCCGATCCCTGTTCCCTGAAGCAAGGGATTATCTGGATACCTACGAGAAATTCGGCCTGTTGGGCCAGAACGGCCTGTATGGCCATGTCATCCATCTGGAAGACCGGGAACGGGATCGGCTGCGCGAAGTCGATGCCTCTTTGATCCATTGCCCCACGTCGAACACCTTCATCGGATCGGGATTGTTTGACATGAACGGGCTGATCCATGATGGCCACCGGATCGGTCTGGCCACGGATACCGGCGGCGGGTCCAGCTTTTCGATGCTGCGCACCATGGCCGCCGCCTATGAGATCGGCCAATTGCGCGGCCGTCCCCTGCATCCGGCGCAATTGCTGTGGTTGGGCACGGTCGGATCGGCCCGAAGCCTGCGCATGGACGACTGCATCGGAAACATCGCTCAGGGAATGGAGGCGGATCTGGTGGTAATCGACCTCGCCTCGACCCCCGCCATCGCCCAGCGCGAGGCTCATGCAGAAGATGTTTGGGAAGCGATCTTCCCAACCATCATGATGGGCGATGATCGCGCCGTGGCAGAGGTCTGGATCGGCGGACAGCAGGCGGCTTAGGCCTGCAACGCCCGGGCAAGCGTGTTCTGGCGTTCGATCACGCGGGGCAGGTCGATGGTCGTTATGTGCCCGTCACGTACGATCTGGCGGCCTTCGACGAACAGGTGTTTCACCGACATCGGCCCCGCCAGAAGCAGAGCCGCCGGATCCCAACTGCCCGCGCTTTCGATGCCGCGGGTATCCCACACCGCAATATCGGCACGTTTTCCGGGCATCAGCCGTCCACAATCGGGACGTCCCAACACATCCGCGCCGCCGCGCGTCGCGATCTCGAGCGCTTCGCGGGCCGACATGGCATCTGCACCATTGGCGACCCGTTGCAGCAACATGGCCTGGCGCGCCTCAAGCATGAGGTTGCCATTGTCATTGCTGGCCGATCCATCCGCGCCGAGGCCGACCTTGACACCCACATCGCGCATCGCCCGCACCGGCGCGATACCCGATCCGAGGCGGCAATTTGAACAGGGGCAATGGGCCACGCCTGTTTCCGAGCGCGAGAACAGATCAATCTCGGCCCCGTCCAGCTTGACGCAATGGGCGTGCCAGACATCCGGGCCGGTCCAACCCAATTCCTCGGCATATTGCCCTGGGCGGCAGCCGAATTGCGCCTGCGAATAGGCAATATCCTCATCATTCTCGGCCAGATGGGTATGCAGCATCACGCCCTTGTCCCGCGCCAGCAACGCCGCATCGCGCATCAGGTCCCGGCTGACGGAAAACGGTGAACACGGGGCAAGGCCAACGCGGCACATCGACCCCTCCGACTGGTCGTGAAACGCATCCACGACACGTACCATGTCGTCCAGAATGGCGGCCTCCTTTTCCACCAGATGGTCCGGCGGCAGACCGCCATCGCTCTCGCCGATGCTCATCGCGCCGCGTGTCGGATGAAACCGCATCCCCAGCTCGGACGCGGCCGCGATCGTATCCTCAAGCCGCGCGCCGTTGGGATAGAGGTAAAGGTGATCGGAACTGAGCGTGCACCCCGACAGCGCCAGTTCGGCCAAACCGATCTGGGCCGAGGTGAACATTTCCTCCGGCCCGAAACGCGACCAGATCGGATAGAGCGTTTGCAGCCAACCAAACAGCAACGCATCCTGCCCGCCCGGCACCGCCCGTGTCAGGGTTTGATAAAGATGGTGGTGGGTATTCACCAGGCCGGGCGTCACCAGACAGCCCGAAACATCATGCTCCTCACCCTCTGATTCCAGTCCCTGCCCGATCTGGGCAATCTGCCCGTCGCGGACCAAAATATCGGCCTTGGACAATTCCTGCCGGGACTCGTCCATCGTCAGGATCAGATCAGCATTCTTGAGTAGGATTTCCGTCATTTCGCGCTCATGCATCTGCCCGTCT
The DNA here is from genome assembly GCF_013110635.1 of Ruegeria sp. HKCCD6604. NCBI lineage: Bacteria > Pseudomonadati > Pseudomonadota > Alphaproteobacteria > Rhodobacterales > Roseobacteraceae > Ruegeria > Ruegeria sp. HKCCD6604. The sequence continues at coordinate 1,185,511 of NZ_WVQW01000001.1, forward strand.
CATGCAAGAAGTGCGTCGGCCGGTGGAAAACGGGCGCAAGAACCGGCCATCCCCGGTGTAGTTGCCTTTGATGCGCCGGGCAACAGAATTCAGAATTGGCGGAGTATCTCAAGCGCCGCGGCGTGAAGGTCAGCGTTTGCCGCAGCCAGGGCCCGGCCGCCTTGATGTGCGGGGCCGCCCTGCCAATCGGTCACGATACCGCCGGCCGCCTGAATAACGGCAATCGGCGCTTGAATATCATAGGAATTCAAGCCCGCCTCGATCACCAAATCCGCCTGCCCGGCAGCCAGAAGCGCATAGGCATAGCAATCCATTCCATAGCGCGTCAGCTGAACCTGCTCGGACACCGCCTGAAACCCTGCGCGGTCCTTCGGGGTTCCAACTTCGGGGAACGTGGTAAACAAGGTCGCCTGATCCAGCGCCCTGGTATCGCGCGTTCGCATTCTTCTGGTGCCCTGCGGACCGGTCATGTGAGCACCGGAAGACGATCCGACAAAGCGCTCTCCGATATACGGCTGATCGATTACACCCATAAAAGGCCCGTCCTGATCACTCAGCGCAATCAGAACACCCCAGGTTGGCGTACCGCTGATAAACCCACGGGTCCCATCGATGGGATCCAGTACCCAGGTGCGGCCACTGGTGCCCGTATGCGCGCCGAACTCCTCGCCCAGCACACCGTCATCCGGGCGCCGCCGCGCCAGAACGTCCCGCATCGCCTGTTCAGCGGCCCGATCCGCCACTGTGACCGGGTCGAACCCATCGGCCAGCTTGTTCGTGGTTTCCAGATTTGTTTGACGAAAAAAGGGGAGTATGGCCTCACGCGCAGCTTCGGCCATTTCTTCGGCAATTTCGATATCGCTCTGTGTCGTCGGTTGCATGACCCTGAGGTGCGAGCAATCCGCGACAAAGTCAAGTCAGTCAGGCAACGTCGCTGAGAACCCGCGCCAGCTCGAACAGGCGGCGACGCTGGTTTTCCGGAATCGCATAGTAAGAGCGCACCAGATCCAAAGCCTCTTTGTCACCCATCAGGTCGGCAGGGACGGATTTCTTGTCCGCATCGCCTTTCTGGGCTTCTTCCAGACCTTCGAAGAAAAAGCTGACCGGAACATCCAGCGCCTCGGCGATGTCCCACAAGCGGGATGCGCTGATTCGGTTGGCACCAGTCTCATATTTCTGGATTTGCTGAAACTTGATACCAACTTGCTGCGCCAACTGCTGCTGGGTCATCCCAATCAGCCAGCGGCGATGCCGAACGCGCTTGCCCACATGGACATCGACGTGATGAGTCATTGGTATTCTCCTATACTACACAAACATCTGCACGGGATTTTGCGACGTCCGATATCGCAGTTTTAGAGAGCTCCCCTTAACCGCTCCCTAATACGGACTGTACCGCCCCCCGTTTACAGCACTGATTGTTTATAATGCCGGTTTTGAGATTTTTTTCAAGCTGGTTGAGTCGAATGCCCCTGACAGGGATTTGTGGTTGTATTACCCAAAGCCTTTACAGAACCGTATTCCTGCAACTGAATCCTCCTTCAAAATCGGGGGCCTTTTGCGCCCGCGCAGCAAACGGATTGACTTTTCTGACGGCACACGCGCCTATGTCGGAAACTCTTGAGGAACAATATGCGGGCCTATTGCATTCCATCCGACGGGGCGTCTGCCCAGCTTTGTGACGTGAAAATACCCGAGCCGGGCGAAGGCCAGGTGCGGGTCGCGATAAAAGCTTGCGGCCTGAACTTCGCCGATCTGCTGATGCAGACGGGGGCATATCAGGACACGCCACCTGCCCCATTCACCCTGGGCATGGAGATCGCCGGTATCGTGGATACAGTCGGGCCCGGCGTTTCAACGCTCAGCCCAGGCGACCGGATCGCAGTCTATTCCGGTCAGGGTGGGTTGGCCGAGTACGGTGTATTCGACGCGGATCGTGCGATCGTGCTGCCGGACGACACCGGATTCGAAGACGCCGCCGCCATCCAGATCGCTTATGCCACCAGCCACATGGCCCTTGATCACAGGGCACGCCTGCAACCGGGTGAAACCCTTCTGGTCACCGGCGCAGCGGGAGGTGTCGGCCTGACTGCCGTCGAAATCGGCAAACTCATGGGCGCCACGGTCATCGCGCAGGCGCGCGGCGAGAACAAGCTTGCCGTTGCCCGTGCCGCTGGTGCCGATCATCTGATCGATGCTTCCGAAGACCTGCGCGAGCGGGTCAAATCGCTGGGTGGCGCGGATGTCGTCTATGACGTCATCGGCGGGGATGTGTTCAAGGCCGCGTTCAGGGCCACCAATCCCGAAGGGCGTTTGCTGCCCATCGGATTCGCCGGGGGCGACATCCCGCAGATTCCGGCCAATCATCTGCTGGTCAAAAACCTAACCGTGATCGGGGTGTATATCGGCGGCTATCTGAAGTTCCGCCCCGAAGCTGTGCGCAACAGTTTTGACACCCTATTCAAGTGGCATTCAGAGGGCAGGATAAAACCGCACATCAGTCACGTCCTGCCCCTTGAAGATGTCGCGCATGCAATGCAGTTGCTGAAAGAGCGAAAATCCACGGGCAAGATCGTGATCACGCCTTGATCGCGATCATCCAACCACGGCCCGCAACTGGGTACCGCCCAGCAATCTGAAGTTCTGACGCACCAACTGTGCCAGAGCTTCGACAACCGCATCCCGGCCCTGCTCGCCACCGTAGAGGTTGATCATATGCGCAGGTAAATCCGGCAGAGCCCCACCCGAGTCGATCTGTTCAAGATGTGCGGCCTCGGTTCCGTCCAGCATTGCGTGAACCGCAAGATCGGCACTGACCGTGGCTTCTATGGTACGGTCGTTTTCGGTTTCCACGGACAGCTCCCACGGTATTCCGGCCGCATCCAGCGCCGATATAACCTGCGGTCTGAACAAGCAGCGCCGCCCCAGCGCCAGAGGCAACGGACGCTTGCGCCATGCGGACCCGCCCGGCGCGCCGATCCAGCGCAACGGCAGCTCTGCGATGGTCTCTGCACCAGTGGCCGAAGACGGTTCGGTCGTCAGGATCACATCACATTCGCCCCGCTTGTACATGTCTTTCAATTGCAGTGAATAGGACGACACCAACTGCACCCTGACGCGGGGAAAATCGGCGTTGAACCGTTGCAGGACCCGGGGAATCGCGGGGTAGACGATGTCATGGGGAACGCCCAGAACCACTTCGCCCTCAAAGGCCTGATCGGTGAGTTTTGAGATTACCTCGTCATTCAGGGCAATCATGCGGCGCGCGTAGGCCAGCAGCTGTTCACCGGATGCGGTCAGAGCAATTGTCCTGCCGCTTCGGTCCAGCAACTCCAGGCCCAGCAGTTCCTCCAGCCGCTTGAGCTGCATGGACACCGCAGACTGCGTCAGGTGCAGAAATCCGGCGGCGCGGGTCACACCGCCCTGATCCGCAACCGCCACAAAAGACCGCAGGGTTGTAATGTCCAGATTTCGCATCTTCACGATTCCTTATGCGTTCCATCAAAAATATTCGTTTTTAAAATGTGTCACACTCACCCATATCAATCAAGGAAATTGATAACAACCAGCAAAACCATCGAGAATACAGAAAGGACAAGTTATGACGCAACTCGCAATCCATAATCCTTGCAAACCGGCCAAACGTTCCATGGTGTCCCTGATCTCTCAAGCGTTCGAACTGTCCAGACAGCGGCGAAATCTGGCACAACTGGATGCTGCCGTGCTGGACGATATCGGAGTCACCCGCGAGGAAGCATCCGCAGAAGCAAAACGCTTTTTCTGGGATGCACCTCAATTCTGGAAAAGGTGACTATGACTCTCATATTTTTATGGCGATGGGCGACCTTGAGTCGCCTGTTGGCATTTTTGTTGCGTCTTTTATTCGGTTTTCGCCCGGAATCTCTTGAAACACAGCCCCTTGTTGCCGATATTTAGATGGAAAACCGCCCCGCTCTGCCGGGGCGCTCTAACTTGACGACTAGGGAGACCCTTTGATGGCACAATTCGACACGATCCGGACGGCATCCGGCGCGCGCGCCGCCGAGATTGATCAGGGCCTGCGCGCCCACATGAACAAAGTCTACGGCACCATGTCCGTCGGCATGCTGATCACGGCACTGGCGGCATGGGCTATTGCTGGTCTGGCAGTAACCAGCGATCCAAGCAACGCGGTTGCTCAGATCGGCGCTGACCGCTATCTGACGAGCTTGGGCGGCGCGCTGTTCCTGTCGCCGCTGAAATGGGTGGTAATGTTCGCTCCGCTGGCCTTCATCTTGTTTGGATGGGGTGCCCTGATGCGCCGTAGCTCAGCCGCGACAGTTCAGCTTGGCTTCTTCGTCTTTGCCGCCGTGATGGGCATCTCGATGAGCTCGATCTTTTTGGTCTTCACGCCCTACTCGATTACCCAGACCTTCCTGGTGACGTCGATCGCCTTTGCTGGCCTCAGCCTTTATGGCTACACCACAAAGCGGAACCTCAGCGGAATGGGCACGTTCCTGATGATGGGTGTGATCGGTCTGCTGGTTGCGATGATCATCAACCTGTTCCTGCAATCCGGCGTAATGATGCTGGCCATCTCGGCCATCGGCATCCTGATCTTTGCCGGTCTGACCGCGTTCTATACCCAGGACATCAAGAACACATACGTCGCCCACGCTGCACATGGCGATCAGGAATGGCTGGACAAAGCCGCCTTCGACGGCGCGCTGAGCCTGTATATCTCGTTCCTGAACATGTTCCAGTTCCTGCTGATGTTCATGGGTCAGCAAGAATAAGCCTTGCCGACAACCGAATTGGTTCAGGGCCGGTCATCGACCGGCCCTTTTCTTTTGCGCGACGGGTTTCTTTTGCCCGGAAATGAAAACCCCGCCGTCGAGGCGGGGCTTTGAGATACTGGAACGTAATCGGGATCAGCTACAGTTCAGCGGTATGGCAAAGCCGGAACTCTTCTCGGATGTTCCTTTACGGAATACACCGCCAGCTGGCAGACAGCCGGTAAAACGCTCTGTTTCTTCCGCAAAGCCTACACCGATCGAATTGTCGACCTTCACACTGTTCGAGCTCGTGCGCAGCACACCAAACAAGGTGCCGTTGACACTGACAGTGCTGAGGAACAGGTTTGTGTCGCTTCCTTGCAGTTGAACAGCCGTGTTTGGCGTCTGCCCGCCATTGTCTATTGCAACCGAAGCCACCTTGGACGGCTCAACCTCATCACTCAAAAGCGTGACTGTCCGCAGTTCCGCCAGCTCTGCCGGAACGTTGGTCGCGTCTGGCAGAAAGGCGACGGCACCGGGTACGTCCGAAATCGTGCGCGGTTCGCCATCGATTCCAGTAAACCCGACACCTTCGCGGTTAAACGGGTCTTCACAGGCCGCTAGGGTCAGAACGGCAATTGTGGATAACAAGATTTTTTTCATGGCGGTCAACATTTTGTGGCGGTTTGCTGAAGCGTACTTGCAGGTTCCCACAAAAAGCAAGCCGCAGGGGATGCGATTGTCCCAAACGCTGATGCGCCACTGCAACGGACTGCCGCAGCTTGCCATCCGCTGAAATCAGGAAACCGGAACTGAAAAAGGGCTCTGTGCAACAGAGCCCTTTTCCGGAATTTCCATATGGAATGGCAGATTACTTGATCTTGCCTTCCTTGTACTCGACATGCTTGCGAACGACCGGGTCGTATTTACGAATGGTCATTTTCTCAGTCATGGTGCGCGCGTTCTTCTTGGTCACATAGAAGTGGCCCGTGCCCGCGGTCGAGTTCAGACGGATCTTGATTGTCGTCGGCTTCGCCATGGTTATCTCCTGCGTCCGAAAAGGCAGGGGCCTTTCGGTTGAATTCCTATGAGCGTGCGCTTTTACGCGCTGCACCGCCTATGTCAAGGCCAATCGGATGATACAGGCACAGGAATCTGGTGCAGGTTCAACTAGGCAGGGTTGGCGCGCCCATATACGTGTGAATCTGGTCTCTTTCCGCGTCGGAAAGACCCAGAGCGGTGGACAATTGCCGCAGGTAAGATGCCTCGCGCACGTTGTCCAGACGGATCGCAGCCAGGGAAGTTGCATAGATCTGCGTCTTGAGCGGCGCACCAGAATCAGCCGCCAATCCCACGACGTCAATCGGTGCGTTCAGCTGCTCTTGCACGAATTCGCGCTCTTCCTCGCTGACATCATCGCCCAATTCACCCAGGATGATTTCCTTTTCCTGTTCGTCCAGTTCACCATCTGCCTTGGCAGCCTGAATCATTGCGCGCAGCATGAGTTTTGCCTGCTCTTCCATCGCTGCACCCGCGGGCGTGCCGCCGAACACGGTTTCCATCATGTCACCTGTGTGTTGATTGGCAGTTTTGGCGGCCCCTTGCATGGCGTTCAACAACCCACCCAAACCAGCGGCTCCGGCTGTGCTGCCGCCAACCCCCATCTTGCTCATCATGTCCTGCAAGCCTGACGCGCCACCGGGCAGGCCAAATTGTTCTGCCATTTTGCCCAGCTGATCCACGCCAAAACCACCGCCGGCACCCTGCATCATGTCTTGCAGTCCAGCCATGCCGCCCATCTTCTGATATTTTTCCATGCCCTTGGCCGCAGCAAAACCAATGGCCACGGACGCCAGCGTTTTCATAAAGCTCATAATCAACCTCCCATATCTTCAAATTGGTTCCGAAAGTCTAACAGCCGAACGCAATCCCGAATACCGTGCTCAACCTGAACGCGACCGACCCATAGCCCGGCACATGATAAAGCCCAAAGAAGGCATGTAATTTGCTGTCTTGTTTGTACATATCACGGATTCGTGATAGGTTCGCCCATCCAAGAAGCCGAATTCAGGCTCGAAGGCCGAGGCAGCGTGAATGGGGTCAACCCGCAACGAGCAGAGCTGTTTTATGCGACTTTTCTTGGGGGGCTATCATGACAGAATGGGCTATTCAGGCCGAAGAACTGGCCAATTGCAATTGCAACTTCGGTTGCCCGTGTCAGTTCAGCGTACTGCCGTCACACGGCAATTGCGAGGCGGTTGTCGTCTTTGACATTCAAAGCGGTCACTACGGTGACACTGATCTTGGCGGTCTTCGGGCGGCAGGGGTCTATCATTGGCCGGGACCAATTCATGAAGGTAACGGTCAGATGCAGCTGATCATTGATGAAAGCGCAACAGCTGAACAGCGTGCCGCGTTGCAAGCGATCATGACCGGTCAGGATACGGATGAAATGGCCACGTTCTGGTATGTCTTCAGCGCCATGGCGCCTTTGAAACATGAAACGCTGTTTGTTCCGATTGAACTGGACTGGAACCGTGACGAGCGCAGCGGATACGCCAAGGTTGCCGGAGTTTTCGATGTTGAGGTCAATCCGATCCCTCATATCGTATCGGGCGCACCTCACCGCGCGTCGATACAGTTGCCGAACGGCTTTGAATACCGCCATGCCGAAGCGGCATCAGGCAGTGCGACAACGACGGGTGGTCAGATCCGGCTGACCTTTGACGCAACCCATGCTCATCTGGCGCATCTGAACATCTCGGGCCATGGCGTCTTGGGCGCATAAGCAGAGAACACCCATGACCAAGCAGAACGCATCGCCCCGGGGCGGGACGGTTGAGTGGTTGCTGAGACAGGACAGCGCGATTGTTCTGGGAAGCGTTCTTCTGATCATCCTCGGTGCAACCTGGTACACGATAGCTGGCGTCGGGATGAACATGTCCGCGGTCGAGATGACCCGGATGGCCGGCCCTGTCGGAGATCCCATGCAAATGGGCCCGGCAGCAGCGTGGAGCGCAAGCTATGCCTTGCTGATTTTTCTGATGTGGTGGGTCATGATGATCGCCATGATGACCCCAAGCGCTGCGCCTGCCGTTCTTCTGTTCATCGCGGTCAAGCGGACAGGGCCTGAAAAGCACCGGACGGTTGCGTTCAGCCTGTGGTTTTTATCCGGCTATCTGGTGGCCTGGGGGGCGTTCAGCCTGATTGCAACCGCATTGCAATGGGGGTTGGAACAAATCGGGTTGTCCGACGGGCCGATGATGACGATCAGTTCGGGTGTCTTCGCAGGCAGCGTTCTGCTGGCGGCTGGCGCCTATCAGTTTTCAGCTTTGAAAAACGCATGCCTGCGCCACTGTCAGAGCCCCGCACGTTTCCTGGCCGATCACAACCGACCCGGAACATTCGGTGCTTTCCGCACCGGTATCCTGCACGGCACGTATTGTCTGGGATGCTGCTGGGCACTGATGCTGCTGCTTTTCGTCGGAGGGATCATGAACCTCTACTGGATTGTCGGAATTGCCGCCTATGTCGCGCTGGAAAAACTTTTGCCCGGGGCCCGGTGGCTTGTGCCGGTAACAGGTTTTGCGCTGATCGGCGCTGGCCTCTGGTTCATCACGGCACCGTTGTTTTCCGGCACCTGATTTTGAACGGCCCCGGGGTCGGCTGACTTGAAGACCCAAAAACGATTTGACGCAACAGGAGGTATCAATGCCCATTTTCATTACTTACGCATCTTACTCGCAAGCCGGTGTCAAAGGCATGTTGCAAAAGCCCGAGAACCGCACCGGTCCGGTGAAGGCTCTGCTGGAAAAAGTAGGCGGCAGGCTGCTGTCCTTCTACATGACAACCGGCAGCAACGACGTGGTTGTGATCAGCGAAGCCCCAGATGGGACAGACGCCGTGGCCGTTGGCATGGCTGTCGCCGCGTCGGGTGCAGTGACGAACATCGAAACCGTTCGCGCCTGGACCGCAGACGAGTTCACGTCGATAACCGAGAAAGCGGCGGCGCTGACCGGTTCCTACACGCCGCCCGGAGGATAGGCGAATACGCGCGGAGGGCCTGTAAGCCGGATCTTGTTCCGGGGTTGCCCCCTTCGATGACCATTCCTCTAGGCCGTGCATTGCTGCGCGGCTCAAGCTGCCAACCCGGTCCCTCTCGGCCAAGACGTGCCTAGCGGCGGTATCGGCTTGCGCCGACCGGCCCGCGCCGGGACCCTATTTGGCATTGCTCCCGGTGGGGCTTGCCGTGCCGCCCCTGTTGCCAGGGGCGCGGTGGGCTCTTACCCCACCGTTTCACCCTTACCCTGAACCAAAGTTCCGGGCGGTCTGATTTCTGTGGCGCTTTCCGTCGGGTTACCCCGCCCGGGCGTTACCCGGCACCGTTGTCTTGTGGAGTCCGGACTTTCCTCTCGGGCCTTGCGACCCCAGCGGCCATCCGGCCCTCCGCGCTTGGGCTGGTTAGGCTTTGCGCCCAGCGGCGTCAAGGGATGATGGTTCAAAGAAGGGGCCAGCCCCTTCTTGGCCTGCGGCCAATTCAACCCCGGGATTTTTTCGGCCAGATGAAGTGCGGATCAGGAGTGCCGGATCAACGGGGCGAGATCGGCTTGCTGCAATGGCCCCCTGCCCCATGGGCGGTATCGAAGGCGGACGGCACGTAACAGCGTTTCATCGTCTACATCAGCGCTGAAACCGGCGGCTTGAGCCAGATTTCGGAACTGGTCCTTTGATGCAGCTTGCGGGCCAAGGGCATATCCGCGTGGCGCAGCCAGCAAGTTGCGCTCCAGCCGCAACCAGTCAAATCGCGGACCGGGGTCAAATTTGCGCCCGGGCGCCATGTCCGAATGGCCGATAACGCCATTTGGTAAAATGGCCCAACGGTGCATTATCTGATGCAACAACTGTTCGAGCCTGTGCAATTGGGGTTCCGAGAACGGATGCTTGCCGGTGTTGTCCAACTCGATGCCAATGGAACGGGAGTTGATGTCGGTCTGACCGTGCCATTCTCCGGCACCCGCGTGCCAGGCCCGATCTTCTTCGCGCACCATTTGCCAAAGCGTGCCATCATTGCCGATCAGGTAATGGGCCGAGACCTCGGCCTTTGGGTCGCACAGACGATCCAAAGCCGCCTGCGCGCTGTCCATCGCCGTGTAGTGGATCACGATCAAAGACGGCGTCAGACCATCCCGGCGTTCGCCGAAATTTGGCGACGGATGCCAGATCGGGCTCAGGGCGTCAATTGCTGACGGCACTGCGGAACGGGCTTGGGTCCCAGCCACATGCATAGCCGTCCCCATCCGGGTCCAGACCTTTGCGATCACGCTGGGGGCCGCCATTGGACAGAAACTCGATCTGAGCCTGATCAGGGGATGGGAATTGCGCGCAGTTCCTCTGAGCCTTGGCCTGAAGGTTGAAACCGGACCGGCTGTAAAGTTGCACACCTACCGGATTGGACGTGCTCAGCGCGTATTGCACAATGTTTGTCTGGCCGCTCGCCGTGCGCTCGGGCACTGCCGTCGGGGCCACGAGTTCATACGTCTGGCGGTTCTGCTCGATCCGGGCGGCGTCGGATTCGATGCTGCGGCGTTCGGACACTGCAGAAAAATCCTGTTCATCCGAAATCGCGCCAGTGTTCGCCACGGGAACCGCCGTAGCCGCGGCTGGGTTTTGGCCAGATGTGATGGCCAATGCCGCCGCGGCTTGGTTGGCGATATCCGCGTTTTCACCCGTGGCAACAGTCGCCGCACCGGGAGCGCCCAGCGGTTGTTGTGACACATCGACCGGAGCCAGCAGAGGGTTGCCGGCCACGCCCTGACCTGCCAATTGAGCCTCGCGCTGCGCCTGGTATTCAGGCGTGTTGAAACCCGTGCTGGTCAACGGCGCGACATCCGTGCACGCAGCTGCCAGTGCAAGAGCGGGGACCAAAAGCAAAACGCGCATTGTTTGGCTCCGTGTCTAGTGCTTCAGTTGCCCGAGGCTTACCACCATTTCCCGGGCTTGGCCACAAAACCGGCCGCGTTTTCCAGCGCATAGGCGGTATTGAGCAGGTCGCCTTCTTCCCAGGGACGCCCGATCAGCTGCAATCCCAGCGGAAGACCTTGTGTGTCCAGCCCTGCGGGGACCGAGATACCGGGCAGTCCGGCCAGGTTCACGGTCACGGTGAAGACATCGTTCAAATACATCTGAACAGGATCTGCTTCGGTCATTTCGCCCAGACCGAAGGCCGCCGATGGGGTTGCCGGGGTCAGGATGGCGTCGACACCGGCCGCGAACACGTCTTCGAAGTCTTTCTTGATCAGTGTGCGCACCTTGCGGGCACGATTGTAATAGGCGTCGTAGAAACCAGCCGACAGAACATAGGTGCCGACCATGACCCGGCGCTGCACTTCGTGGCCAAAGCCCTCGGCGCGGGTCTTTTCGTACATCTCGGTGATGCCATCCCCCTGCGCCAACTGTGCACGATGCCCATAGCGGACACCGTCATAGCGGGCGAGGTTCGAGGACGCCTCGGCCGGGGCGATCACATAGTAGGCAGGCAGCGCATACTTGGTGTGGGGCAGCGAGATATCGACGATCTCGGCCCCCGCATCCTTCAGCATCGCGGCACCATCGGCCCAGAGCTTTTCGATCTCGGCGGGCATGCCGTCCATGCGGTATTCATTGGGGATACCGATCTTCTTGCCCTTGATGTCGCCAGTCAGCATCGCTTCGAAATTCGGAACGGCCAGATCCGCACTGGTCGAATCCTTGGCGTCATGGCCGCACATGGTTTCCAGCATGATCGCGGCGTCGCGAACATTCTTGGTCATCGGACCGGCCTGATCCAGCGAGGACGCAAACGCCACAATGCCCCAGCGCGAGCAACGACCATAGGTCGGCTTGATGCCGGTGATCCCGACAAAAGCCGCGGGCTGCCGGATGGAACCGCCGGTATCGGTACCCGTTGCTGCAAGGCACAGATCGGCAGCAACGGCGGCCGCAGATCCGCCCGACGAACCGCCCGGCGTCAGCTGCGCATCATCGTTGCCACGACGCCACGGGCTGACCGCGTTGCCATAGACCGATGTTTCGTTGGACGAGCCCATGGCGAATTCGTCCATGTTCAGCTTGCCCAGCATCACCGCGCCTGCGTCGGCCAGTTGCTGTGACACGGTGGATTCGTATTCCGGCTTGAAGCCTTCAAGAATGCCCGACGCGGCTTGCGACGGCACGCCCTTGGTGCAGAACAGGTCCTTGATGCCGATCGGCAGGCCACACATTGACGGAGCGTCCCCACCCTTGATCCGTTCATCCGCGGCCTTGGCGCGCTCCATCGCGATCTCGGGCGTCTTGTGGACGAATGCGTTCAGCGCATCTGCTTCATCAATGGCTTTCAAGCAGGCTTCTGTCAGCTCAACAGAGGTGACGTCGCCGGCTCGCAACGCGTCGCGGGCCTCGGCCAGGCCCAATTTGTTCAGATCGCTCATGTCTTACTCCACCACTTTGGGGACTGCGAAGAACCCTTCGCGGGCGTCGGGGGCGTTGGCCAGAATCTTGTCCTGCTGATTGCCATCGGTGACTTCGTCCTGACGACGCTTGAGGCGCATGGGTGTGACCGAAACCATCGGCTCGACACCTTCCACGTCCACTTCGTTCAGTTGTTCGATGAACCCAAGGATGGTGTTGAACTCGGATGCCAGCGCCGGCAGCGCGTCATCCTCGACCTTGATCCGGGCCAGTTTGGCCACTTTGGCGGCGGTGCTTTGGTCAATCGACATCGGCTTCCCTCATCTACGTTAGGGGGCGTTTACCCGTCTGTAGCGGCAGTCGCAAGACCGGGCTGCCTTGGGCAGGTCCCAGTTTGGAATTCCCCCCTCTTCTGAGGCCATTCAAAACTGAATGACTGGTATACAAAAAAGTAAACCGAATAGTTCATTGTCGGTCTTGAAAACTAAACTGTACTGTTCATTTTATTTATGCGACGTAACGCAAACCGGAGAAAAAACATGAAACCCCTGATAACAGCCGCAGTCTTGTCCGCCACGATTTTGGCCGCACCGGCCATGGCTTTGGGTATCGACACAAGCAACCTGACACGCACGTTGACCTTCCCGTCCCCTATCACGGAACCGGTCACGCAGGATCAGGTTAAACCTGCCAAATAACGCGCAGGTCCTGGCCGGGTCAGATATCCCCTCTCTGACCCGGCTGTTTTTCATTTTCGAGGATGCACATCCCAGAGCAAGCCGCTAGCATGACGTCGAATACAGAGTAGAACTGCGCCGAGGTTTCGTAGTTCAGGCAAGCCAGTGGAGCAGATGATGGGCGCGCAAAAACAAGCGGTTCTGGACGCAATCGACGCAGCCAATGCAAATGACCCCAACCAAGATGAGGGCCGCCCCGCGGCGCTGTTGTATGGCGAACGCATGAGTGCCGAGCTGGGCCGCCTGTTTCCGGACGCTTCCGACGCCCTTCAAATCGCCGCGCGCGGGCAGCATGTGGAACGTTGGAAACTTGCCCGCAGTGAATATCCCGAAGGCCGGGTTGGATACCTGTCATGGCGCAAGGCGCAGGGCGAACACCATGCCGACGTGGTCATGGGGTTGATGACCCGCGAAGGTTACGATTCACAACAGGTCGAGGCCGCAGGGCGCATGTTGCGCAAACAGGGCATCAAGCGGGACGCGGAAGTGCAGGCGTTGGAAGACGTGATCTGCTTTGTGTTTCTGAAATGGTATTTCCAGCCCTTTGCCGCAAAACACTCGGCCGAGAAAATCCAGAGCATCGTTGAAAAAACAGCCCGCAAGATGTCGCCCGAAGGCCGCGCTCGGGTGTTGAACGAATTTGATCTGCCCGACCATCTGGCCGCAGCCTTTCAGAACTAGGAGCGGACCAGGGCGGTTTCGTTGACCTACTCGTCACGAGGCTCGGAGGACACAAGCGATCCTCCCGCGCGTCAAGGCGCCGGGCCTTTACCGAAACGGCCCCTGACAAGAGCTGCGCGATACACCTCGATCATCCATCCCAGCATTATGGCATTCAGGATATGCCACATGAAATGCGTCCCCATTGGCCATTGCCCGCAAATAGGCAAATCCAGCGCCCGGAACGTGATCGACAGAATCAGGATCAGGGCCCCGATTGTCATCCCTTTGGCCAGGATCATGTCTTGGCCCCGCAGCAGGAACGCATAGATCAGGATCAACAAAGGGACCGGCGCGTAAACCGCCGACCCGCCAAGCCCCGGCACAAGCTGGAACAGGGGCGCAACGAGCGCCGCATAGGGAAGAAACAGAATCGTACCGCAGATCGCCATTCCGGACGACATGCGACAGATGTCGCGGTTCACCGCAAATATATAGACCAATATGAACAGCAGGATCGGCGCCACATCCGCCAAAGCAGCCCAAACCCGGGCATGGGTGTGAAACAGATAGCTTCCGACCCCGATCATGGCCAAAATCACGACCAGACCCTTGGCCAGCGGCATGTCCTGATCGCGCACGCGCCGCCACATGATCCATGCGGCAATCAGAAAAGCAGCGTTCGTGATCGCGTTGATCGGCTCGGCCCAATAATCCGGCGACACGCGTTCACAATAGCCATCGATTTCTCGAATCCAGTCCATGGAAATTTACATAGCCGATGCTAGGCTGGAGCCAAGACAAGACTTGAGAGGAATTCCGGAATGAACATTATCTGGCTGGGCCATGGCAGTTTTCGCATTGAAATTCAGGGGCAGGTTCTGTTGATCGACCCGTGGCTGACCGGCAACCCGGTCTTGCCCGAAGATCGGCATGATGCCGTGCTGGAAGGGGCGACCCACATTCTTTTGACCCACACGCATTTTGACCACGTGGTCGATGTACTTCCCCTGGCAAAGCACCTGAAAATCCCCGTTGTCGGACAATATGACCTGATGGGATACTGGAGCGAAGCGGAAGGCATTGAGACCATCGGTTTCAACAAAGGCGGCACCGTCGATCTGAACGGCGTCATGGTGACGATGGTACCGGCCTCTCACAGCTCGACTTTTTCAACACCGGACGGTCTGCGCACCGGCGGCAGTGAAGTCGGATTCATGATCGCGGCCGAGGGGCGTATGCTCTACGTCTCGGGCGATACCGACATCATGGCCGACATGGAATGGATGGGGGATTACTACAAGCCCGATATCGGCATCCTTTCGGCCGGCGGGCATTTCACCATGGATATGAAAGCCGCCGCCTATGCCGCGAAACGGTACTTCGACTTCAAGACGGTCATCCCATGTCACTACAAGACGTTCCCCATTCTGGAACAATCCGCACAGGCATTGATCGACGGGTTGCCCGGGGTCGACGTGATCGAACCTGAGGTTATGAAAGCCATCACCGTCTGACGACAGAGCAGCGCGTCAGCACGGCTTGTCCTGGCGGCGCGCTTCGAAGAAGGCCTTCAAAAGCGCGGCAGCCTCTTCGCCTGCAATCCCGTCATAGACTTCGGGCACGTGATGCGCTTGTGCATGCGAAAACACGCGCGCGCCATGCGCCACGCCCCCGGATTTGGAGTCTGCCGCACCGTAATAGATCCGCCGGATGCGCGCGGCCGCCAAGGCCGCGGCGCACATCGCGCAAGGCTCCAACGTGACGTAGAGATCATGATCCGGCAGCCGTTCAGAGCCCGCCTGCGCACAGGCTGCACGCAAGGCCATGATTTCCGCATGGGCCGTGGGGTCATTCAACTCGCGCGTCCGGTTTCCGGCCGCGGCCACGACCGTTCCGTCCGGACCAACGACAACAGCCCCCACGGGCACCTCCCCCCTGTCGGCTGCTGCTCGCGCCTCGGACAGGGCCTGTTGCATATGCGATTTGAATACCATGCCCCCTGACTGCCGCAGAAACCCGCCTTTCGCAAGCGCCCGGGATGCGGTATGGCCCTGACATGAACAAGACCCCACCCCCCGGCGATCGGATCGCCAAAGTCCTGGCCCGCGCTGGCGTAGCGTCCCGGCGCGAGGCTGAACGCATGATAGAAGCGGGCCGAGTGGCAGTGAATGGCAAGACCATCGACAGCCCCGCCCTGAACGTGACCGCGAAAGACAAGATCGCAGTCGACGGCAGGCCGGTCTCGGAACCGGAACCGTCGCGTCTGTGGCTGTATCACAAACCCGCCGGGTTGGTGACGACGACCCGCGACGAAAAAGGACGAGAGACAATATTCGACAAGCTGCCCGACGACATGCCACGGGTAATGAGCGTCGGTCGGTTGGATCTGAATTCCGAAGGATTGCTGCTGTTGACCAACGATGGCGGCATCAAGCGCAAGCTGGAACTGCCCTCGACCGGCTGGTTGCGGAAGTACCGCGTGCGGGTGAACGGTCGCCCGAAGGACGAAGATTTCGAACCGCTGCGCAAGGGGCTGGTGATCGAGGGAGAACGGTTCCAGCCAATGACCGTCTCATTGGATCGCCAGCAGGGCGCAAATGCCTGGCTGACGATCGGTTTGCGCGAAGGCAAGAACCGCGAAATCCGCCGCGCGATGGAAGATATCGGTTTTACCGTGAATCGTCTGTTGCGGGTGTCCTACGGCCCCTTCCAGCTTGGGACGTTGAAACAGGGCGAGGTCGAAGAAGTCCGTCGCAGGGTGATGCGGGACCAGCTGGGTCTGGACGCCGAAGACAAGCCCGGCAACCCGCCCAAACGCCCGTCACGGCCCAAAAGAAAACGGCCTCTGGTCGGCAAGAATCCCCGTAAGTGATGTGGGTTCGGCAACCTTCCCCCTAGCGCTAAGCCCGCGCATACCCTAAATTTTCAGTGAAAGCTGCTATTTGGGGGGCGTGATGTCCGGAAGCGGAGTGCAAAAACTGGCCTACGCTGTGCTGTTGGTGCTGTTGTTTGGCGTCTGCACTGGTTTGCTCGGAGGTCTGTAAGCCATGGCAAAGCGGTTTGGCGGCAAATACAGCCCACAGGGAGATGAATCGGAAAACACCCCACTGCCCAAGGGTCAGTTTGACGGCGCACGGGTCGAGCCCGCTGGCGCACGTGCGAATATTCTGTTTCTACCCGCCATTCCTTTGGTGTTTCTGTCCTTGAACGACGGCGCGATTGGTATGACGCTGGGGCTGGTCGCCGCTGGTTTTCTGACGGCGGCCGCATTCTTGCTGCGAGAAGGTCTGAGAGCTGAGGCCGCGTACAATGCCCGCAAAACCGCCCGACGCCCTGCTTTTCCGCGGAAGATATTTGCCAGTGTTCTCACCGGTCTTGGTGCTGGCCTTGCGTCTTACAGGTCCGAGTTTCTGGACGCTGAAGCGGCAGCGCAGGTCAGCCTGTTAGCCCCCGTGCTGTTTGGTGTCGCAGCGACCGCTCTGCATTCTGTCTCATTCGGGCTTGATCCGATGAAGAACAAGGGCATGGAGGGGGTCGACACCTTTCAGCAAGACCGAGTGGCGCGCGTGGTCGATGATGCCGAGAAACACTTGTCGGAAATGACGGATGCCATAAAACGCGCGGGCGATCGACGTGTCGAAGCCCGAGTCGAGCGATTTCAGGACACCGCACGTGACCTGTTCCGCACGGTCGAGGAAGACCCCCGCGATCTGGCCGGTGCCAGAAAATATCTGACTGTGTATCTACAGGGCGCGCGTGATGCGACTGTCAAATTTGCTGATGTCTATGCGCGCACCCGCGACGCGCAGGCACTGGCCGACTATTCCGCCCTTCTGGACGATCTGGAACAGAATTTTGCCGCGCGTACGCGGAAAATGCTATTGGATGACCGCAGTGATCTGACGGTCGAAATCGACGTGTTGCGTGAAAGATTGCAGCGTGAAGGCGTCCGGCTGGACTGACCGGCCATATTTGAGCGAGGAACATACCCATGTCCGATGAGATCAAGAACAAGGCAGTTCAGGCCGAGACTCTGGTACAGGAAGTCACCGCAGTTGCCCTACCCGAACCGCAAGCCGAAGTCGTGTCGTTGGAGGAAGCCGACGAACCCGTCAGCGCCGAAATTCGCAAGCGGATGAATGAAATCGACATGGACAACACCAATTCGATTGTCGCGTTTGGCTCGTCCGCTCAGGCCGAGCTGCAGGAAATCAGCCAGGCCATGCTTGCGGATGTGCGCAACAAGGATGTCGGCCCGGCCGGAGACAGCCTGCGCAATATCGTGACCACAATCCGCGGTTTCTCGGTCAGTGAACTTGACGTGCGGCGCGAGCGCAGCTGGTGGGAGAAACTGTTGGGCAGGGCTGCACCGTTTGCAAAATTCACAGCGCAATACGAAGAGGTTCAGGGCCAGATCGATCGCATTACCGACGATCTTCTGGGGCATGAGCATACGCTGCTCAAGGATATCAAATCTCTGGATCTGCTTTATGAGAAGACCTTGAGCTTTTATGACGAACTGGCGCTGTACATCGCTGCGGGCGAAGAGAAGCTGACTGAGCTGGACAGCCACGACATCCCTGAAAAGGAAGCCGAAGTTCAGACCGCTCCGGAAGACCAGCAAGTGATGAAGGCACAGGAACTGCGTGACATGCGCGCGGCGCGTGACGACCTAGAACGCCGGGTTCATGACCTGAAACTGACACGACAGGTCACGATGCAGTCGCTGCCGTCGATCCGTTTGGTTCAAGAAAACGACAAATCGCTGGTCACCAAGATCAACTCGACGCTGGTGAACACGGTACCGCTGTGGGAAACGCAGCTGGCCCAGGCCGTTACGATACAACGCAGCGCCGAAGCCGCCGCCGCAGTGCGGGATGCCAACGACCTGACGAACGAGCTTTTGACTTCGAATGCGGCCAACCTACGCGAATCGAACAAGATGATCCGCCAAGAGATGGAGCGCGGCGTGTTCGACATCGAAGCGGTCAAGCAGGCCAATGCCGACCTGATTGGCACCATCAACGAAAGCCTTGCCATTGCGGACGAAGGCAAGGCCAAACGCGCCGCAGCCGAAGCTGAGTTGCAGAAGATGGAAAAGGAACTGCGCGACACTTTGGCGGCCGCCAAGGCGCGCCGCGACGGAACCGGCGACACTGCCGGTACGGCGGTTCCCGGCTAAGGGCGGGATCGGCGTGCGGGCCTTCGGTTACTTGAAAGGGACCTTAGGGGTGGTATCGCTTTTGGCTCTGGCCAATTGCGACGAGACGCTGACGTCATCTGTTGTTCCGCAACCTCGCCCGACACCCGCACCCGTGGCAGCCAATGCCTATGTGCCACCGTCGGCCGCAAGTCAGGATCTGGCGCGTTTTTATCAGCGGGTTGAACGGGACTTGCTGGTGCGGGGGCTTTTGCGCACCGATGGGGGTGGCCCGGACACCCCCTATGATGCCGACGATCTGGCGCGAAATTTCGAAGCGATTGCGTTCTACAGCGAGTATCCGACGCAGAGCGTCTCGGTTGGCTCGCGTCAGACGGACGGGCAACTCAGCCGATGGTCCGGCTCTGTCCGGATACAGACCGAGTTCGGGCCCTCCGTGCTTCCCTCTGCACGGCAGAAAGATGCAGATCAGGTGCGGTCCTTTGCAACCCGACTGGCCAGATTGACCGATCATCCGGTTTCCGTTGTCTCCCGCAACGCCAATTTCCATGTCTTTTTTGCAGGCAAGGATGACAGCGCCTATGTCGTATCCCGCCTCAAACAGCTGATCCCGAATATCAGTCAGGACTCGCTGAATCTGGTGGCCAATCCACGTGCAAATTTCGACTGTCTGGTGTTTGCATCGGCAACGACCTCATCACCGCACAGATACGTACGTGCCGTTTCCCTCATTCGGGCGGAATTGACGGATTTGGGTCGCCAAAGCTGCATTCACGAAGAAATTGCTCAGGGTCTTGGTTTGTCCAATGACAGCCCGGCAGCGCGACCTTCGATTTTCAACGATGATGACGAATTTGCCTTACTGACCAGTCACGACGAAAAACTGCTGACGATGTTGTACGACCCACGCTTGCAGCCCGGCGTAGGCGTTGATGAAGCGCGACCCATTGTACGAATTATCGCACATGAATTGATGGGGCAGTCGCTCTGACCCCAAGGACAGGAGAACCCAAATGGGAATATTCGATTTTCTGACCGGAGAATTCATTGATGTCATTCATTGGGTGGACGACACCCGTGACACGATGGTCTGGCGGTTCGAGCGTGAAGGCCACGAGATCAAGTATGGCGCCAAGCTGACCGTGCGCGAGGGCCAGGCGGCCGTATTCGTGCACGAAGGCCAGCTGGCCGACGTTTTCACGCCGGGCCTCTATATGCTTGAAACCAACAACATGCCGATCATGACGACGCTGCAACATTGGGATCACGGGTTCCAGTCGCCGTTCAAGTCCGAGATCTATTTCGTCAACACGACCCGGTTCAACGATCTGAAATGGGGCACCAAGAACCCGATCATGCTGCGCGATCCCGAATTCGGCCCCACCCGGATCCGCGCCTATGGCACCTACACGATCCGGGTGAAGGACCCGGCCAAATTTCTGGTCGAGATCGTGGGCACCGACGGTGAATTCACGATGGACGAGATCAGCTTTCAAATCCGCAACATCATCGTGCAGGAATTCAGCCGGGTGATCGCGGGCTCGGGCATCCCGGTTCTGGACATGGCTGCAAACACCGCCGATCTGGGCAAGCTGATCGCGGCCGAGGTCTCGCCCGTGCTCGACGGTTATGGGCTGGAAATGCCGGAATTCTACATCGAAAACATCTCACTGCCGCCGGCGGTCGAGGCGGCGCTGGACAAGCGCACCTCGATGGGGCTGGCGGGGGATTTGGGCAAGTTCACCCAGTATTCCGCGGCCGAGGCGATGACGGCGGCAGCCAGCAACCCAAGCGGTGGCGGCGGCATGGGCGCTGGCCTTGGCATGGGAATGGGCATGGCGATGGCGAACCAGATGTCGAACATGGCAGCGGGTCAGTCGTCAGGCCCGTGGGGCGCGCCCGCTGCCCCGCAACCATCCACGCATGTGGCCCCGCCGCCTCCGCCGCCGGTGGAGCATGTGTGGCATATCGCGGTGGACGGACAGACCAGCGGCCCGTTCTCGAAGGCCAAGATGGGTCGCATGGCCAGTGAGGGCGAGATCACGCGCGACACCTACGTGTGGACGCCCGGTCAGGACGGCTGGAAGAAGGCGGGTGAGGTGCAGGAACTGGCGCAGCTGTTCACGATCCTGCCGCCGCCCCCGCCCGGCGCATGAGGGCACCGCATGGCCGGCCTTGGAAAGCGTTCGAAAAAGGGCAGGCGCAGAACGCGGCCCGAACCGCATTTCGTCTGCCCCTGCTGCGACTATGTCACCCTTTCGGAACGTGGAAAGTACCTGATCTGCCCGATATGTTTCTGGGAGGATGAGAACATCCGATATGACACGAACCTGCGCGAGCCTTCGGCGGCCAATCACGGCCTGACATTGGCTGAGGGGCGTAAAAACTTCAAGACGATCGGGGCCTGCGAGGCCGCGATGCTGCCGCATGTCCTGCCCGAGGAAGACCGCGCGGACTATCTCTACTTCCCTCTCAAAGACTGAGCGTATCATGACGGATACCCCTGCCCCATTGCCTGATTTCGCGGAACATCGTTTCCCGTGTGACCAGTGCGGCGCGGATTATCGATTCGACCCGCAATCCGGCACCCTGACCTGTGACCATTGCGGCCATTCCGAACCGATCGGTGCAGGCCCCTGGGGCAGCGCCAGCCTGCGCGAGCTGGATTTCGACGCTGCCATCGCCGACCGCCTGCCCGACAGCGAAATCGAAGAGACGCGGGTTCTGTCCTGCCCAAACTGTGCAGCGCAGGTTGAATTCGATCCCAATACCCACGCAGCGGAATGCCCGTTCTGCGCCACCCCGGTCGTGACGGACACCGGGATAAACCGGCATATCAAACCGAAGGGCGTTCTGCCCTTTGCGCTGGACGAGCGCGCCGCCCACAAAGCCATGAGCGACTGGCTGGGGCGGCTGTGGTTCGCGCCGAACGGGTTGAAGGATTATGCCCGCAAGGGTCGCAGGATGCAGGGCATCTATGTGCCCTACTGGACCTTCGACGCCGATACGAAGTCGGCCTATCGCGGAGAGCGCGGCATAGTCTACTATGAAACCCGCACCGTCATGCGGGATGGCAAACGGGTACAACAACAGGTGCCCAAGGTCCGCTGGACGCCCAAGTCCGGCCGGGTGGCGCGGTTTTTTGACGACGTGTTGGTGTTGGCCTCAAAGTCCCTGCCCAAGGCTTACACGGATGCTCTGGAGCCTTGGGATCTCCCGGCTCTGGAACCTTACCAGCCAGAGTACCTCGCCGGTTTTCGGGCCGAGGCCTATACGGTCGAGCTGAAAGATGGATATGCCGAAGCACGCGCATATATGGCCCGCGTGATCGA
This sequence comes from Ruegeria sp. HKCCD6604, assembly GCF_013110635.1. Taxonomy (NCBI): domain Bacteria; kingdom Pseudomonadati; phylum Pseudomonadota; class Alphaproteobacteria; order Rhodobacterales; family Roseobacteraceae; genus Ruegeria; species Ruegeria sp. HKCCD6604. The sequence continues at coordinate 1,207,604 of NZ_WVQW01000001.1, forward strand.
GCGGGACGTGCGTTTTGATATTGGGGGCGACAGGCAACGCATCCATGCAGTGGACACCGATGTGCGCGATGTCACGTTCAAACATATCCTGCTGCCGATCTGGTTGGCGGCGTACAAGTATCGCGGTCAGACGTATCGTTTCGTGGTGAACGGCCGGACCGGCCGGGTTCAGGGAGAACGCCCCTGGTCGGCAATCAAGATCACGATCGCCGTTGTGCTTGGCCTGCTGGTTGCCGCAGGCATCGGATACCTGATGGCGACCGGACAGCAATGACCTTCAGGGGCTCTAGCCGAAAACTCTGCGGCGGAACCCCTTGAACATCCCCGGCTTCTCACCCATCCTGCCGCCGGCTGCCCCGGAGGAGAAGACGACGTGACCCTGGCCGACCTGAACACGCTTCTGACCGCGCGCCATTCCTGCCGCGCCTTTCGGCCCGACCCGGTGCCACGTGGTGACATCGAACAGATCGTGGCCAGCGCGTCGCGGGTGCCAAGCTGGTGCAATGCGCAACCTTGGCAATTGGTCATTACCAGCAAAGACGAAACCGACAGGTTCCGCGACGCGATGTCAAACGAAGCCAGGAACGGCACGCCGGCCCCCGATCTTCCTTTTCCCGTTTCCTACTCCGGCGTGTATCAACACCGCCGCCGGACGTGCGGCTGGGCGCTCTACAACGCGGTTGGCGTAGAACGGGGGGACCGTAAAGGATCGGCGCAGCAAATGATGCAGAACTTCGCCCTTTTTGGCGCACCACATTGTGCCATCATCTCAAGCCCGGCAGAGCTGGGACCTTATGGTGCAATGGATTGCGGCGGCTTTGTCACGGCTTTTGCGCTCGCCGCTCAGGCATTGGGCGTGGCAACCATCCCGCAAGCGGCATTGGCGGCGTACAGCCCTTTTTTGCATCAGTATTTTCAGATCCCCGATGACCGGTTGATCCTGTGCGCAATTTCCTTTGGCTATTCGGATATGGATCATCCTGCAAACAGCTTCCGTACGGAACGCGCGGCATTGGGTGACTTTGTGGACTGGCGCGGCTAAACCGTCGCTCAGGCAGGGTCAACGTTTCGGGGGGAGGAACCAAGTGCGCGCATTGCTGCAAAGGGTGACACAGGCCAAAGTGTCGGTCGAAGGCACCGTCATCGGCAAAACTGGTCCCGGGCTCATGATTCTTGTCTGCGCCATGCAGGGCGACAGCAAGGCACAGGCAGAAAAACTGGCCGAAAAAACCGCGAAACTGCGGATTTTCAAGGATGACGCCGGCAAGATGAACCGCTCGCTTCTGGATGTTGAAGGCTCTGCTTTGGTGGTCAGCCAGTTCACACTGGCGGCGGACACCTCCAGCGGCAATCGCCCCGGATTTTCAAACGCAGCCCCGCCCGAGTTGGGAGAGCAATTGTACAAGGTCTTCGCAGAGCACCTTGCCGCGCAGGGCGTCGCGGTGGAAACCGGCCAGTTCGGCGCGGACATGGCGGTTGAGCTTGTAAATGACGGGCCAGTCACGATCTGGGTGGAGAATTGATGGATATTGAAAAGCAAGCTGTCAGGTTGTGGCAGGCCGGTGTTGATGCCGTCGGCGGGTATGAGGCCACCCTGGCCGCCTTGCCTGATGTCCCGAAACCAGACCGTATTCTGGCCGTGGGCAAACCCGCCGCAGCCATGGCGCGGGCTGCGCTGGAGCATTTCGGCGCCATCCCCACGCTTGTGGTCACCAAAGACGGGCATGGCCACGACCTGCCGGCCGGGGTCGAGGTGATCGAAGCGTCACACCCCGTTCCGGACGACCGCAGCCTGGCGGGCGGACGGGCACTGCGCCTGGCCATGGAACAGATGGGGCCCGGATCACATGTTCTGCTGCTGGTCTCGGGCGGCGCGTCATCCCTGGCCGAGGACCTGCTTCCCGGAACATCGCTGGCGGATCTCGAGGCGTTGAACCGCGAACTGTTGTCCAAAGGGCTGGATATCCGCGCAATGAATGCCGAGCGGCGCAAGCTGTCGCGCATCAAGGGCGGCGGTCTGCTGTCCCATTTCGCCGGAGACCGCGCCACTGTTCTGGCGATTTCGGATGTGCCCGGAGACGATCTGAACGTCATCGGTTCCGGGATCGGAGCATTGCCCGACAAGCATTCCTTTGCTGCCAGCACCCGGATCGTCGCTTCAAACGCGCATGCCCGCAATGCCGCTGCCAAAGCAGCGGAAACAATGGGGCTGAGGGTTTTGACCAATGATGAGGCCCTGCACGACGACTATTTGCAGGTCGCGGCTCGTCTTGGGCCCATGCTGCGTGGAATGGAAAAAGGCGTGATGATCTTTGGCGGAGAACCGACCGTGGTCTTGCCTGATCACCCGGGACGTGGCGGCAGAAATCAGGCCCTTGCGCTTGCATTGGCAAAAGAGATCGCGGGGCAGACGGATCTTGCGGTGATCGTGGGCGGCACCGACGGCACGGATGGCCCGACAAATGCGGCGGGTGGAATCATAACCGGAGCAACCTGGGGTGAGGGCGCCGAACGCGCCCTTCAAAACGCCGATAGCGGGTCTTTCCTGGAAAAAGTCCAAGGCCTGCTGACAACCGGGCCAACCGGCACCAATGTCATGGATCTGGTTGTCGCGATACGTGGATGAATTGACGCTTATCATGCCGCTTTGGCCCGCAATCGACCAGAAACTACCCGAAAATGCAGAATGTATCTGAACACCCATTCAGCGATTGCCGCACACCGGACAACAAAGCGAGGGCTTCGGCCTTCGGCATTTAGGAGAAATAACCTTGCCCGGTTCGCGGAAATAAGCCAACGTTGACTCATGCGTCAACAAAAAGCCCCCCAAGGGGCTAGAACCACTCAATAGGGAGACACTCAATGAATGAACAAATAACGCATATGGCCGGTCAGGTCACAGCCGGGAAGATGACTCGCCGCGAATTCATGGGGAAAGCCGCGGCCCTGGGTGTTTCGGCGGCGGTGGCCAGCACGATGTTCGCAGACGCAGCACGCGCGGCAGGCCCGAAAAAAGGCGGTGACCTGAAATTTGGCCTTCAGGGTGGCGAATCCACCAACTCGCTTGATCCAGCGACCTATGCCAGCTCGGTTCCGTTCCAGAACGGCAAACAGTTTGGCGACCAGCTTGTGGAAGTTGCACCCGATGGGTCCATCGAACCGCGTCTGGCGGAAAGTGTCGAAGGCAGCGCGGATGCCAAGGTTTGGACGTTCAAACTGCGTCAGGGTGTCGAATTCCACAACGGCAAAACCATGACCAGCGAGGACGTGCTGAAGACAATGCAGCGCCACTCGAACGAAGACTCCAAGTCTGGTGCCCTTGGTATCATGAAGGGCATCGAGTCGATGAAAGCCGATGGCGACAATTTCCAGGTCACTCTGTCCGAGCCAAACGCTGACCTTCCGTATCTGATGGCCGACTACCACCTGATCATTCAGCCCGATGGCGGCATGGACAATCCCGGAGCAGGTATCGGAACCGGACCATACAAGGTGGAAGTAGACGAACCCGGTGTGCGCCACTTGTTCACAAAATACGAGAACCACTGGAACTCTGATTTTGGTAACTTCGACAGTGTTGAAGTCGTGGTTATCAATGACGCAACAGCGCGTACCGCTGCATTGCAATCGGGTCAGGTCCACGCCATCAACCGTGTTGAACCAAAGGTCGCTGACCTGCTGGGGCGCGCACCCAATCTGACCGTGCACTCGACCGCTGGCCGCGGCCACTATGTCTTTATCATGCACTGCGATACCGCACCGTTCGACAACAACGAACTGCGCACGGCCCTGAAGTATGCCATCAACCGTGCGGATCTGGTGGACAAAGTACTCCGCGGCTATGGCTCGATCGGTAACGACATGCCGATTAACGCAGCCTATCCACTGTTTGACGAGACAATCGAACAGCGCGAGTTCAGCGTGGAAAAAGCCGCCGAGCACTACAAGAAGTCCGGTCATGACGGCTCGCCGATTGTTCTTCGTGTTGCAGACGGTGCCTTCCCGGGTGCCGTGGATGCCGCAGCCCTTTTCCAACAGACGGCGGCCCAGGCTGGAATTCCGCTGGAAATCAAGCGCGAGCCGAATGACGGCTACTGGTCCGAGGTTTGGAACGTACAGCCCTTCTGTGCCTCTTACTGGGGCGGTCGTCCGGTGCAGGACCAGATGTATTCGACCGCGTATCTGTCGACGGCTGACTGGAACGATACACGTTTCAAAGTTCAGGCATTTGACGACCTGCTGTTCGCGGCTCGTGCAGAACTGGATGTCGAGAAACGCAAGGGCATCTATAGCCAGATGGGCCGCATGGTCCGTGATGAAGGCGGTCTGATTTGCCCGATGTTCAACGATTTTGTCGAAGGTGTCAGCAACCAACTGGATGGTTGGGAAAGCGACCCGACACAGGAAATGATGAACGGCAACATGTCCCGCAAAATGTGGTTCGTCTGATACAGGCATCGGATAATGCATCCTATCATAAAACTGGTTTCCCAGCGCCTCGCGCTGGGAATTCTATTGCTGTTCGGCGCTTCGGCCTTGATTTTTGGCCTGACCGAAGCTCTTCCCGGAGACGCCGCGCAAGCCGTCCTGGGGCAGTCCGCAACCCCCGAGGCCTTGGCCAACCTTCGCGAAGAAATGGGCCTGAACCGCCCGGCCCTGACCCGTTATTTTGAATGGCTGGGCGGCATCGTTCAGGGCGACCTTGGCCAATCGCTGACCAACAAGCTTGATATTGCCGAGAGCATCGGAAAACGCCTCGGGAACACGTTGTTCCTGGCTTGTGTCGCGGCAATCGTATCCGTCCCGCTTGCGATTTTCCTGGGGCTACTGGCCGTCCGGTACCGCAATCGCTGGCCCGACAAACTGATTTCCGCCGTCACGCTGACAACGGTTTCTATCCCCGAGTTCCTGATCGGCTACGTCGTGATCTACTACATCTCGGTCAAACTGGGATGGTTTTCCTCGCTTGCGATGATCAACGACTCGATGTCGTTCTGGCAAAAGCTGAACGCGATTGCGCTGCCTGCCTTCGTTCTGACACTGGTGGTCCTGGCGCAGATGATGCGGATGACCCGCGCTGCAATTCTGAACCTCATGCAGTCAGCTTACATCGAAACCGCCGAACTCAAGGGCCTGAGCACATTTCAGGTCATCGCTCGGCATGCCTTTCCCAACGCAATTTCGCCCATCGTGAACGTTGTCATGCTGAACCTCGCCTACCTCGTTGTCGGCGTCGTCGTGGTCGAAGTCGTGTTCGTCTATCCCGGCATGGGGCAGTACCTTGTGGACGCAGTGACCAAGCGTGACGTGCCGGTTGTTCTGGCCTGCGGCGTGGTGTTCGCGGCTGTTTACATCGGCCTGAACATGGTCGCGGATATCGTCTCGATCCTCGCCAACCCAAGACTGAGGCATCCGAAATGAAAAACATCCCTATTTCGGCTCTGATTGGCCTCATATTCACCGGCGCCTATTTCTTCGTGGCCATTGCTGCCCCGTTGATCGCGCCTTACGGGATGGCGGAAGTGGTCGGCGATGTATGGGAACCGGCCAGCGCCGAGCACCTGCTGGGCACCGACAATATCGGCCGCGACCTGCTGACCCGCATGATCTATGGCGGGCGCACGACGATCTTCATTGCCGCCGCAGCGACATTGCTCAGCTTCTTGACCGGTACATCGCTTGGTCTTCTGGCCGCCGTTCTGGGCGGTTGGGCGGATCAGGCGCTCAGCCGGACGGTCGATTTGATCATGTCGATCCCTACCCTGATCCTTGCGCTGGTCATTCTGGCCATCGTTCCGGTCACTGTTCCGATCCTGATCCTTGTCATGGGGCTTTTGGATGCGACACGCCCTTATCGCCTTTCGCGCTCCGTCGCCGTGGATATCAACGTGATGGACTATGTCGAAGCCGCCAAATTGCGTGGTGAGGGGCGGACATGGATCATCTTCCGGGAAATCCTGCCGAACGCATTGTCACCGCTGGTGGCCGAGTTCGGCCTGCGGTTCATTTTCATGGTGCTGTTCATCTCTACCCTGTCCTTCCTGGGTCTCGGCGTTCAACCGCCGCTGGCCGACTGGGGTGGCATCGTGAAGGAAAACAAGGACGGCATCGTGTATGGCATTGGCGCGGCCCTGTACCCCGCGGTGGCCATCGCGACGCTCGCAATCTCGGTCAACCTTGTGGCTGACTGGATCCTCAACCGTACTACATCGCTGAAAGGAGGTCGGGGATGAGTGATACCCTTCTCAAGGTCCGTGACCTCAAGATCGGTGCGACCGTTTACCCACCGGGTGAGAAACCCCATGACATCGAAATCGTGCACGGGGTCAGCTTTGACCTCGAGCGCGGCAAGGTATTGGGTCTGATCGGTGAATCCGGCGCTGGGAAATCTACCATCGGTCTTGCCTCGATGGCCTATGGCCGGGGTGGCGTTGAAATCACCGGCGGCGAAGTCTGGGTCAACGGGCGCGACATCCTGAAATCATCGCATGGCGATATTCGGAATCTGCGCGGGGGCGAGGTTGCCTATGTCTCGCAATCTGCCGCCGCGTCGTTCAACCCGGCCAAGAAGATCATGGATCAGGTTGTCGAAGCGGCTGTCGAGCACAAGAAGTTTTCGCGCAAAGAGGCCGAGGCCCGCGCGCGTGAGCTGTTCGCAAAGCTGGGCTTGCCTGACCCTGACAACATCGGCAACCGTTATCCGCACCAGGTTTCGGGCGGTCAGTTGCAGCGTTGCATGACCGCATTGGCACTGTGTCCTGAACCCGATCTAGTGGTGTTCGACGAACCGACCACGGCGCTGGATGTTACCACCCAGATCGATGTTCTTATGGCGATCAAGGATGCCATACGCGATACCGGCGTTGCCGCTTTGTACATCACGCATGACCTGGCGGTTGTTGCGCAGGTCAGCGACGATATCATGGTTTTGCGGATGGGTGACACAGTCGAATACGGCAGCACCGATCAGATCATCAACAACCCGCAGGAAGAATATACTCAGGCTTTGGTCTCGGTGCGTTCGATCGAGCACGAAGAAAAGCAGCCCACACCTGAACCGCTGCTTACCGTTGACGGGATCACCGCGCGCTACAAGGGGCTGAACTTCGACGTGCTGCATAACGTCAATGTCGAGCTTCATCCGGGGCAGACGCTGGCGGTCGTGGGCGAATCCGGTTCGGGCAAATCCACGCTGGCCCGGGTGATCACCGGCCTGTTGCCGCCGCGCGATGGCGAGATCCGTTTTGCCGGTCGCACGCTGTCGCCGGACCTTGCGGGGCGTTCTCGCGAGGATCTGCGCGAGTTGCAGATGATCTATCAGATGGCGGACGTGGCAATGAACCCACGCCAGACCGTCGGCACCATCATCGGCCGCCCGTTGGAGTTCTATTTCAACATGCGTGGCGCTGAAAAGCGCAAGCGGATCATCGAGCTGTTGGATGAGATTGAGTTGGGCGAAAAGTTCATCGACCGCTATCCTGCGGAACTGTCCGGAGGTCAGAAACAGCGTGTCTGTATCGCCCGGTCACTGGCAGCCAAGCCCAAGATGATCATCTGTGACGAGGTCACTTCGGCTCTGGATCCGCTGGTGGCAGACGGGATCCTCAAGCTGCTGCTGGACCTGCAAAAGATCGAAGATGTGGCCTATCTGTTCATCACCCATGATCTGGCGACGGTCCGCGCGATCAGCGACAGCATCGCGGTGATGTATCAGGGTCGCGTGGCCCGTTATGGCTCGAAGAGCCAGGTGCTGAGCCCGCCCTTCGACGATTATACCGACCTGCTGCTCAGTTCGGTGCCTGAAATGCATCTGGGCTGGCTGGAAGAGGTTGTCGCCCATCGCAAGATGGAAAGCGCCGGCAACTGATCCGGTTCGTGACATTTCGATGAAGGTTTGAAATCCCGGCACCTTGTGTGAAGACAGGTGTCGGGATTTTGCTATTGGGGGCGCAAAGTGGCAGCCCGAGGACGTCAAATCTCTTAGGGTCGCCGGAACGCAATGTCTCTCAAAGGGCCTCGACATGGACCGCAAGCTACTTCTCATCATTCTGGACGGTGTCCCCTATCGCAACTTTCGTCGCCTGTTCGGCAATCTCGAAGGCTGGGTCGACAGCGGAGAAGCACGGCTTTGGAAACTGCGCGCGGTGCTGCCTTCGACATCGGCCAGTTGCTATGCGTCGATCCACACGGGCGTGACGCCGCAAGAGCATGGCTGTACCGGAAATGGAAATGTCTTCCGGCTGAGCCACAAGGACGTATTCAGCCAGGTGCGTGAAGCCGGTGGGGTGACCGGGGCGGTGACACACAGTTATTGGTCGCAGTTCTTCAACCGTCATCCCTTCGATTACGTCCGCGACATCGAATATGACGAACCCGAAAGCGCGACGATCAACCATGGCCGTTTTCACAGCATGACGGGCTATGGCAAAGCCAATCAGATGACGCCATCCGATGTCGACCTGTATGCCACTCTGACCAATCTGTGCCTTCGTTTCGGGCTGGACTATGGCATTCTGCACACCTGCACGCTGGACAGTATGGGCCACCGTTTCTTCCACGATTGTGAAGAAATGGATCACGCTTGCTTTGTCGCCGACGAGATGCTGGCCCCTTTCATCCCCCGCTGGCGCCAGTTGGGATATGAAGTGATCGTCACCGCGGATCACGGCCAGGACGAGCGTGGGCACCACGGCGGGCGCGGCCCGCTGCAACAGGAAACGGCGCTGTATTATTTCGGCGACGCCGAAGGGCCGGACCCCGAAACCGTCATAAGCCAGTTGCAATTGGCCCCGACCATCCTGAGCCGAATGGGCGCCCCCATTGCTGAGACAATGAAGGCCGAACCGTTTCTGCGGTAATGCGCACGCAGCTTCGGGGCCGCTTATGCGGCCTTCGCAGCTACCACTGTCGCAAACACCTGATATCCATAAAGAGACCCGTTTCGAGCACGTCTTTCGTGCTCGGCCACAAGCCCTTCTGCCAGTTCTTTTCCGATATCACCCCGCTCGTACATTTGCTTGGTGGTCAGGGCGACCCAAGGCAACATCTGCTCGGCTGTCGAGACAACTCTGCTCTGCACGTCAAAATGTTGCACGGAAAGTCCGGCATCGGAAATCATTGACCTGAGTTTTGCGACGATAAAAGGATCGGTCACAAACTCGCGCACAAACTCCTTTGCGCATATATCCAGTGGATCATTTGGAAAGGCACTGAAGGTCGCTTTTGAGAAATCAGCGTCACAGACGATCAAGATCCCATCGGGTTTCAGCACTCTGAAGGCCTCGGCAACCAACGATTTGGGGTCTTCTACATGCGTGAGCACCGTGTGCATGATAACCGCATCGACGGCATCATCCTCCAGCGGAAGCGCGGCACCGTCGGCAACCTTGAAAGTCAGGTTCGAATACTCCTTGGCCCGCGTGTTGGCTTCCGAGACAAATCCTTTCGAAGGTTCGAAACCTATGACCTTCGCCGGGTGGCAGTGTGATGCGATGCGACGTGTGACGGCGCCTGCACCGGCGCCGACCTCGACAACCGTCGATGCATCCGTGACGTTCAGATGACCCAGATACGCGGCCACGATCCGCTCCATCGTCGGGTCCGCTTGCCGCTGGTCCATCGAATCCGCAAACAGCTTGATGAATTCAGGCCCTGCGGCATCGACGTTCTGAAAGGGGTCGGCCATTAGGTAAGATCTCCTCGGAAAATTTGAGTGAGCTTACCACAGCCAGCCGGTTTTCGGCATACAGGCCCCAAAAGGACCAGAGCCTTCAATTCACTGCATCAGTCGTAGGACCAGATCCCCTGCCCCAGCGCTTCTATCGCAACCGAGATACGCTCAAAACTGTCGGCCGCACGTTTCACCGAAGTTCGTGCGCGCAGATATCCGTGCACAAGACCGAATTCATTGATCCAGTGGGCCTGCCCGCCCGCCGCATTGATCCGACTGCAATAAATTTGCCCGTCGTCACGCAGCGGATCGCAATCAGCCGTTACAACCACGGTCGGTGGCAGGTTTGAATAGTCACTGTCCTGCAATGGCGCATAGGTCGGATCGCCCTGGGGCGGATCGCCCGCGCATCGGACGGTTTCATAGAACCTGATTTCATCCAACGTCAGCAAGGGGGCCTGGGCATGTTCCTGGTAGGACCCCTGACTGCGGTCCCCTCCGAGGCCCGGATAGATCAGCACCTGCCCCAGGATCCCGTCCAAACGCCCGCGCGCGTAGTGGGATACGGCAGCAGCCAGATTTCCACCGGCGCTGTCGCCGGCCAAAATCAAAGGGTCTCCGAATTCGTTTGCGGCCCAGTTCGCAGCGCTCCAACAGTCGTCAAACTGTGCCGGGTGCACATGTTCAGGGCACAGCCGGTAATCGACGGCAACGACCCGGTACCCGGTTTGGGCGCATAATTCAGCGCAAACATCGTCGTGACTTTCCAGACCACCAACAACGAAACCGCCACCATGAAAATAGATGACGGTTCGGGTTGGTTGCCCGGCAGAGTAAATTCGAACCGGAACACCATCGGCCGCCCGGTCCTGAGTTTCCACGCCAGCCGGGCGTGGTTGGCGAAAGTCCTGACACATGGCGTCATAGACACGGCGCTGATCCTCGATCGACAGCTCGACCGCGTCATCGGGATAGCTTTCGGCCGTGCGACGTATGAACGCCCAGGTTTCTTCGTCGATCAGGCGTTCATAGTCCATTGTCCCTCCGGCTTATTCAGACCACTCCCATGGCCGGGTGTATACGCCCAGCACTTTTGCGACATCGTCTTCCGAAGATCCGTTCGCGTCAAGCTGCGCAACGAGGCCGCGTTTCTTGTCATCAATGACGGAAACCACCCGCGCCGCCAAACCGGCATCCTCGAGGGCGCCGTTGTAGATACGAGTGATGGCCTGTTTCCGAAGTTCAGGCTTGAACACCTTGCCAACGGCCGTTTTGGGCAGCTCATCCAGAATGGTCATGTGCTTGGGTTGCGCCGCGCGTTCGTGCACGTGAACCTTGCAGTAATCCATCAGCTCTTTTTCGGTGACAGACGCGCCTTCGACCAGTTCGACAAAGGCGCAGGGAACTTCACCGGAATGCGCATCCGGCTGGCCGATGGCACCGGCAAAAGCGACGGCCTCGTGACCCAGCAAAGCCTCTTCGATCTCGGCAGGGTCGATGTTGTGACCGCCACGAATGATCAGGTCCTTCGCGCGACCGGTGATCCATAGATACCCATCTTCGTCGAAGCGCCCCAGATCGCCCGTGCGCAGGTACTTGTCGAAGTGATAAAGGTTAACGTTCTTGTCGGCCTCGGTATAAGTATTGCCCGCATAGACACCCGGGTTCGAGATGCAGATCTCACCGATTTGATCAGTGTCGCACTCGGTCGGTCCGTCTGGCCCATCCTGCAAGATCTTGACGTCTGTATAGGGGAACGGAATACCGATCGATCCGATCTTTTTCTCACCATCCACCGGGTTGCACGAAACCAGACACGTGGCCTCTGTCAGACCGTACCCTTCGACAATGGTGACGCCAGTCGCTTCTTCAAAGCGGCGGAACAGTTCCACCGGCAGCGGGGCGGAGCCCGAGAAGGCCGTTTTTACGCTTGAGATATCGGCATCGACTGGGCGCTGCATCTTGGCTGAAATCGCGGTTGGCACGGTGATGATGAAGCTCACCTTCCAACGCTCGATCAGCTTCCAGAAATTGTCGAACACCCCGTCGCCGCGATATCCCTGTGGCGTCGGGAAAACCACATGGGCACCGGATGATACGGCCGCCATCACAATCACATGCACCGCAAAAACGTGGAACATGGGCAGCGGGCACATGATGACGTCGTTTTCGTCAAACAGAAGCGTGTTCCCCAACCAGCCGTTGTAGATCAGGCCGGAATACTTGTGCTGCGCCACCTTCGGCATACCCGTGGTACCGCCGGTATGGAAATAACAGGCGACACGATCTTCCTTGCTGTCTTCAAACGTCAGCGTCGTCGGTTGCTTGGCCAGTTCCGTGTGGAAGTTCTTGTAATCCGCATGGGCAAGCTTTTCCTTGTCGCCCATCTTGGGGCGCAGAAACGGCACCAGCCATGATTTGGGCGGGGTCAGATACCGGTTCAGATCGATTTCCAGAATGGTATTGACCTTGGGTGCGTGGCGCACCGCCTCTTCGACCTTCTGCGCGACATCTGTTTTCGGGAAAGATTTCAGCGTCACCACGACCTTGGCGCCGGTCTCGCGCAGGATCGCGGCGATCTGTTCCGGTTCAAGCAAGGGGTTGATCGGGTTCACGATCCCCGCAACCGCGCCGCCCATCATCGTGACCAGTGTTTCGTTGCAGTTGGGCAGCACATAAGCGACCACGTCCTTTTCACCCACACCCAGCGAGCGGAACAGGTTTGCTGCCTGGTTGACCTGAGCCAGAAGTTGCGACCAGGTCAGGGTCTCGGCCTTGTCCTTCGGGCCCGAGAACAGTTGGAAGCTCATGGCATTGTGGTTGGGGAACTTCCCTGCGGTGCGCGACAAAAGCTGATGGAAGGTGACGGGCAAATCCCGATCCTCCCACGGCATTTCCTGTTCCATGCGCTTCTTGTCTTCCAAACCCACAAAGGCCATGTGGTTCCTCCCGTATTATTCTCCCGCGTTTTGCGCGGGCTTGTTGTTCGCAACCAAGATGGAAGCAAAACGAACCTCGCGCAAGCGAGGCCTTAGCCTTCAGGGGGAGTAAAATGTAGAATGACGCTACGGCGAATTCGCAAGTGCCGGAGCGTCACTCTTATTCTGCGGCGACACCATCGGTGAACTGCAACCGGGCAAGGCGTGCATACAGCCCGTCCTGAGACACCAGATCCTCATGGCGGCCTTGTGCCACGATGCGGCCTTCCTCTAGCACGACGATGCGGTCGGCTTTCTTTACGGTCGCCAATCTGTGCGCGACGATCAGGGTCGTGCGGCCGGCACGCATCTTGTCCACCGCGCCCTGCACTGCGCGTTCGCTTTCCGCATCCAGCGCCGAAGTCGCCTCGTCCAGCAGCAGAACCGGCGCGTCGCGCAGGATTGCCCGGGCAATGGCAATACGCTGCTTCTGCCCGCCAGACAGCATGACACCGCGTTCGCCGACAAAGCTGTCATATCCTTGGGGCAAGGCCGCAATAAAATCATGCGCGGCAGCGGCCCGGGCGGCGGCCTCGACTTCAGCATCCGAGGCATCCAGACGGCCAAAGCGGATGTTTTCCCGCGCGGATGCAGCAAAGATCACAGGATCCTGAGGCACCAGAGCCATGTGGCGGCGGAAATCTGACCGATTGATGTCGCGCAGATCAAGACCGTCCAGCGTCACGCGGCCCGAGTTCGGATCATAGAACCGCTGGATCAGTTGGATCACGGTTGTTTTTCCCGCCCCCGATGGCCCGACGAATGCGACCGTCTCGCCGGGTTTCACCAGAAGTGACAGATGATCCAGTGCAACCGTATCGGGTCGCGCGGGATAGCGGAAGCTGACATCTTCAAACCGGATTTCGCCCTGAATGTTCTTGGGAAGCGCTTTGGGATTGGCAGGGTCGGTCACGGTATCTTCTGCATGCAGCAGCTCGACCAGACGTTCGGTGGCCCCCGCGGCACGCTGAAGTTCGCTCCAGATTTCGGACAGGGCCGCGACCGAACCCGCCATAATGATCGAATAGATGACGAACTGGATCAGAACGCCTTCGGTCATCACGCCATTTCGCACGTCATTGGCACCCATCCACAGAACGCCCACGATACCCGAGAAAACCAGGAAGATCACGATCACCGTCAGCACCGCGCGGGTCTGTATGCGGCGCAGCGAGACGCTGTAGGATGTCTCGGTCATCTCACTGAATTGCTGGCGGCTGGCCTGTTCATGGGAAAATGCCTGAACGGTCTGTACCGCACCCAATGCCTCACCCGCGTTGCCGGACGAGGCCGCGATCCAGTCCTGATTCTCGCGGCTGATCACGCGCAGACGGCGACCAAGTACAAGGATCGGCACGATGACCACCGGGATCAGCAACAATACCAGCCCGGTCAGCTTGGCGGATGTCAGCAGCATCAGAACCAGCCCACCGACGAACATCAGTATGTTTCGCAGGGCAATAGACACGGACGAGCCGAGAACAGATTGGATCAGCGTCGTGTCAGTGGTGATCCGGCTTAGCACCTCACCGGTCATGATTCGCTCATAGAATTCCGGGCTCATACCGATGACGCGATCAAACACCGCCTTGCGGATATCGGCTACTACCCGTTCGCCCAGACGGGTCACAAGCGCATACCGAATACCGGTACCCACGGCCAGAACGGCAGCGATGACCAGCGCGGCCAGAAAATACCAATCCAGAAGCTCTCCATCCTGAATTCGGAAATTGTCGACCACGCGCCGCACCGCCAATGGCAGCGTGAGGGTCATGCTGGCCGTCAGAATCAACGCCAGCGTCGCGCCTATCATCAGGAATTTGTAGGGTTTCATGAACGGCCAAAGCGAGGCCAGAACCCCAATCTTCTTTGAACGGGCGCGTTCCTCGGAGGCTCCGGGCGCGGCGGTATGCGTTGGCTTGCTGGCGGCTTGTCTTGCCATGTCTGGCCCTTGTATCCTGAACCGTACTGAGTGACCGCTTTCTTGGAGGTAGCGGCAGGTATGGTCAAGCATCACAACCGCAATCGGCAGGTCGAAAGGGCCATTTGACGCAGAATTTCAAGGAAGGCATGGAGCGGGTAGACGGAATCGAACCGACATAGCCTGCTTGGAAGGCAGGGGCTTTACCATTAAGCTATACCCGCAAATGGTTTGCGCTGGTTAAGTCATGCTTTCGGGATCGTCAAGCCGGAAGTGGCAAATTTAGTGGCGCAATTTTTCCGACACTGCTCGGCCCGTCAGTCCTGATTGCGAAATATCCGGGTCGAGGAAAAGAACCGCTCCAGTTCTTCGATCCGCTCCTTGCTTTCTTCCCAACGCGCCTCCTGCACTTCGGCAATCAGCGTTTCCGAGATCAACTGCAAGGCAATGGTCGAATCCCAACTGGATGGCGCCTCGACCAGTGCGTGGAAAGAATAATTTGCGGTCTTTCCGATCGGCGATCCCCATTGGTCCGTAAACAGAACAACAGTGACGCCGCGGCCCGAGGCAACCTGTGCCAGCTTCTCCAGATGCGCCTCGTAACGGCGGATGTCGAAGATCACCAGAACGGATGACTCATCCATATCCAGAAGGTATTGCGGCCAGACATTCGCCGAATTGCCCAGCATCGTCACATTGGGCCGGATGATCTGCATATGATTGAACAGATAATCCGCATTTGACCGCGTGATGCGACCACCAACGACGTATAGATGGCGCTCTGTCTCGGCCAAAAGACGCGCGACGGCATCGAACATCTCTTTGTCCAGACGTTCCAGCGTGTGGCGCATGTTGGTCCATACCGCCTGGGCAAAACGCGTTGTCGGATGTTCTGCCTCGTCATCCACAACCCAGGCGTCCCGTTTCGAGATCGGCTTTTTGATCTGCGCCGCAACCTCTTCGCGCAGCGCATCCTGCAAGTCGGGGAACCCGTCAAACCCAAGCTTGCGCGCCATGCGAATGACGGTCGGGGTCGAAACCTGCGCCGCAGCGGCCAGCTTGGTGATCGATTGCAAACCGGCCATCGGATAATCCTGCAACAGGACCGAGGCCAATTGACGTTCAGACCGTGTCAGATCGTCCAGCTCATCCTGAATCCTCTGTTTGACAAGTTTGGCAACGGTGGCCATCGGCGCCCTCGTTTCTTGAATTTGTTACAGAATATGTTCGTTTGAAATTTTGTCTACAGAAATTTTCTTGACAGGTGAGAAGTTGCTGTAACAAATGCTACCTATGCGTCACGAGACCGAGTCATCATTGCTTTTGCCGACCGAAGCCCCGGCAGCCCGCGTGCTCAATGCGCACGGTCGCGCGCCTGCCGTGCTGATATGCGAACATGCAAGCCGGTTTATTCCGGCCGCGCTGGATGGACTGGGGCTGGATGAGGCGGCGGCCAGCTCTCACGCGGCCTGGGACATCGGCGCGCTGGACCTGTCGGTGGAGCTGATGGGCGCTTTGGATGCGCCGCTGGTCCACTCGCGCGTCAGTCGCCTTGTTTATGACTGCAACCGCCCGCCCGAACGCGAAGATGCCATGCCGCAAGTCAGCGAAGTGTTTTCCATTCCCGGCAACATGAACCTGACAGATGCTCAGCGCGCCCAGCGGGTTCGCGACGTGTATGAGCCTTTCAAAACGCTGGTTTCATCCACTTTGGACGAACGGCCTGAACCTCCGGTTGTCATCACGATCCACAGTTTCACGCCCGTCTACAAGGGAGCCCCCCGAAAGGTAGAACTGGGGATTCTTCATGACGAAGACGACCGCGCCGCGCAGCTGATGCTGAGCCACGCGGAAAGCTCGAGATTGCGTGTGGCTTTGAACGAACCTTACTCGGCGACGGATGGCGTCACGCACACGTTGCGCGAACACGCGGTCCGGCGCGGGCTTCCAAATGTCATGATCGAAGTTCGAAACGATCTAATCGACACAGCAGACGGCGTGAACCGCATTGCGGGATTGCTGACGCCAATTCTGCAATCGGTCATCCAAGACTTATCGCACGCAGAGGCGAAACCATGAGAGCAGAGGTATCGGGATGAATTTCATGCGGGGATATGTGGCGGTCATTGACCGCACGAACCGCTGGATCGGACGCTTCGTCATGTACGGCATCTTCGTCATGATGGGCATCCTGCTCTGGTCCTCGATTTCAAAAACCTTTTTCCTGCCATCGCTGTGGACCCTGGAAATGGCCCAGTTCGCAATGGTCGCCTACTACATTCTGGGCGGACCCTATTCGATCCAGATGGGATCCAACGTCCGCATGGACCTTCTGTACGGCGAATGGTCCGACCGTCGTCGCGCGTGGACGGATGCGATCACCGTCCTTTTCCTGATCATCTACCTGGGCGTGATGATCTACGGCGGATACGACTCGCTTAGCTATTCGCTGCAGTATGGCGAACGCAGCCCGACCGCGTGGCGTCCATACCTGTGGCCAATCAAGGTCATCATGGTCGTGGGCCTGTTTCTGATGCTGCTTCAGGCGATCTCGGAACTGTTCAAAGATATTCTGCGCCTCAGGGGCGATGACATCCCGCGCGAGGTGATCTGATGTCGTACGAATTGATCGCCATCCTGATGTTTTCGACCATGATGCTGATGCTGCTGACCGGGCAGCGCGTTTTTGGCGCGATTGGTTTTGTCGCCGTGATGGCCGCCCTGTTTCTGTGGGGGGATCGCGGCGGCTATGACATTGGCTTTTCGGCCGCCATGAAGCTGATGAAATGGTATCCGCTGCTGACCCTGCCGATGTTCATCTTCATGGGCTATGTTCTGGCCGAATCCAAAATTGCAGACGATCTGTACAAGATGTTCCACGTCTGGATGGGGGGCCTGAACGGCGGGCTCGCAATAGGCACGATCGGTCTTATGGTGCTAATTTCGGCCATGAACGGGCTGAGTGTCGCAGGCATGGCCATCGGCGCGACCATTGCGCTGCCGGAACTTCTGAAACGCGGCTATGACAAGAAAATGGTGACCGGGGTGATACAAGCCGGATCGTCATTAGGTATTCTTGTGCCACCCTCCGTCGTGCTGGTTCTTTACGCGATGATCGCGCGCCAGCCAGTCGGGCAGCTCTGGCTTGCCGGGCTGCTTCCCGGGCTAATGATGGCCGCAATGTTCATCCTTTACATCGTGATCCGCTGCCGCATCAACCCGGCGTTAGGGCCCGCCCTGTCAGCCGAGGAACGCGACGTGCCCATGGCAGAGAAACTGCGCCTGTTGCGCGCAGGCCTTCTGCCCTTGGGTATTTTTGCCGCGATGATGGTGCCCTTCGTCAACGGCTGGACCTCGCTGGTCGAAAGCTCGGCCATCGGTGCGTTGACGGCGTTCGCCGCGGCCATCCTCAAGGGCCGCATGACACGTGAGGTTTTCGAGACATCCGTGCGGTCGACGCTGGGCATCACCTGTATGTTCATGTGGATCATCCTGGCTGCGCTTGCCTTTGGCGCTGTTTTCGACGGCTTGGGCGCCGTTCGGGCAATCGAGAACCTGTTTACCGAACGGCTGGGCCTCAACCCGTGGGTGATCCTGATCTTGATGCAGCTCAGCTTTATTCTGATGGGCACGTTTCTGGACGATACGGCCATGCTGGTGATCGTCGCGCCTTTGTACGTGCCGCTCGTGGGTGCATTGGGGTTCGACCTGATCTGGTATGGGGTTCTGTACACGATCACCACCCAGATCGCCTATATGACGCCGCCCTTCGGCTACAACCTGTTCCTGATGCGCGCGATGGCGCCACCAGAGATATCGCTGCGCGACATTTACGGTTCGATCCTGCCCTTCGTGATGGTGATGACGCTGGCGCTGGCGATCATCATGACGTTCCCGCAGATCGCACTGTGGCTGCCTGAATACATCTACAACAAATGATCCCGGATCAAACCGGGGCTTCGCGGGCAATCCCCGCACAATCGAAACTGACCAACGGAGAGAGAGAATGACGAACAGACGTACATTTCTGAAAGGTGCTGCGGCCGCTCCCGCCGCTGCTCTGGCGACGCCTGCACTGGCGCAATCGACCATCAGATGGCGGATGCAGACCTATGCCGGCCCGGCGCTGGCCGAACACGTGATCGACCCGGCCATCAAGATGTTCAACACGATCGCCGGAGACCGGATGCAGATCGAGCTGTTCTATGCCGACCAGCTGGTTCCGACGGGCGAGCTGTTCCGCGCCATGCAGCGCGGCACGATTGATGCCGTGCAGTCGGATGATGACTCGATGGCATCGCCCACCGAGGTCACCGTGTTCGGCGGCTATTTCCCCTTTGCCTCGCGCTACTCGCTGGACGTGCCGGTTCTGTTCAACCAGTACGGGCTGAACGAGATCTGGGACGAGGAATACTCGAAAGTCGGCGTCAAGCACATCTCGGCCGGCGCCTGGGACCCGTGCCACTTTGCAACGAAGGACCCGATCAACAGCCTGGCGGACCTTCAGGGCAAACGTGTGTTTACCTTCCCGACCGCGGGCCGCTTCCTGTCTCAGTTCGGCGTTGTGCCGGTCACCCTGCCCTGGGAAGACATCGAGGTCGCCGTGCAGACCGGCGAGCTGGACGGCATCGCCTGGTCCGGCATCACCGAAGACTACACTGTCGGCTGGGCGGATGTGACCAATTACTTCCTGACCAACAACATCTCGGGCGCCTGGGCCGGTTCGTTCTTTGCCAACATGGATCGCTGGAACGAGCTGCCCGAAGATTTGCAGACCCTGTTCCGCGTCTGCACCGATCAGTCACACTATTATCGTCAGTGGTGGTACTGGGGCGGCGAAGCCAGCCTGCGCGTCAACGGAGACAAGATGCAGCTGACGTCGATCCCGGACGAAGAATGGGCAACCGTCGAAGCCGCGGCCGTTGCCTTCTGGGATGAGATCGCAGCCGAATCCGAAACCAAGGCGAAGGTTGTTGAAATCTTCAAACAGTACAACGCCGACATGCTCAAGGCTGGACGGCCCTACCGCTACGGCTAAGACTTGGCCAAGCGACCCGCCCCTTGCATGGGGGCGGGTCTGACTGAACGAATGGCCGATGAAGGATTTCGGCAAAGACAAAGGTGGCACATGCTCACGTTCGAACATCTGAAAACGCAGGTATCCGAAGGTTCGGTTGATACGGTTCTGGTCTGCATGGTGGACATGCAGGGCCGGTTGATGGGCAAGCGTTTTCACGCGGGCCATTTCGTGGCAGGCGCATGGGAAGAGACCCATTGCTGCAACTACCTGTTGGCCACCGATCTGGAGATGGCGACACCCGATGGCTACGCCTCGACCAGTTGGGAACGGGGTTATGGCGATTACGTCATGAAACCGGACCTCAGCACCCTGCGCCCGGTGCCGTGGCTTGAAGGCACGGTGATGGTGATGTGTGACGTGCTGGATCATCACACGCACGAGGAAGTGCCGCACGCGCCGCGCTCAATCCTGAAAAAACAGGTCAGCCGTTTGAAAGCCATGGGCTATGACGCCATGACGGCGACCGAGCTTGAGTTTTTCCTGTTTGAGAAAAGCTTTGACCAGATCCGCAAGGAAGGTTTCCGGGATTTGGAGCCGATCTCGGGCTATAACGAAGACTATCATATCCTTCAGACCACCAAGGAAGAGCATGTGATGCGTCCGATCCGCAACCATCTGTGGGATGCGGGCATTCCGGTTGAGAACTCCAAAGGTGAGGCCGAGACCGGGCAGGAAGAGCTGAACATCAAATACGCACCCGCGATGGAAACAGCCGAGTATCATTCGATCGCCAAGAACGCTGTGAAAGAGATCGCGTGGCAACATGGTCACGCAGCGACGTTCCTGCCGAAATGGCACCACGAGAAAGTTGGTAGCTCGTCCCATGTGCACCAGTCACTATGGGCGAATGGACAGCCTGCCTTCTATGACGCCGGGGACGATCTGGGCATGTCGGCGCTGATGAAAAGCTATATGGCTGGGCTGCTGAAATATGCCCCTGATTACACCTATTTCATGGCGCCTTACATCAACAGTTACAAACGCTTCATGAAAGGCACCTTCGCGCCAACGCGGATCATATGGTCCGTGGACAACCGCACCGCCGGGTTCCGCCTGTGCGGTGACGGCACCAAGGCCGTACGCGTCGAGTGCCGAATTCCGGGCTCAGATATGAACCCCTATCTGGCGATGGCTGGCATGCTGGCGGCAGGGATCGCGGGCATCGAGGAAGGGCTGGATCTGCAACCGCCGACCAAAGGCGACGTTTACCAGGGTGAGACTGCGATGATCCCGGGCAACCTTCGCGCCGCGCGGGATGCGCTGCACGGATCGGTCATGTTGCGCGCGGCCATGGGAGATGACGTCGTCGACCACTATACCCGTGCCGCGGAGGTCGAGATCGAGGAGTTCGAACGCGTGGTCACGGATTGGGAAATCGCCCGCGGATTCGAGCGGGCGTGAGGTCGGGACGCGCTGGGGGCTCTGCCCCCAGACCCCCGGGATATTTTGGGCCAGATGAAGCAGGGATCCTGTTTCTTTCGGAAATGGAGTGAAAATGGGGCAGATGTTGAAATGTGTCTCGCCGATCGATGGATCGGTTTATGCCGAACGTGAAGTGTTGTCGCGAGAAGCCGCGTTCGGGGCCGCGGCGCGTGCTCGGGCTGCTCAGGCGGAATGGGCAGCTCGTCCGTTGCAGGAGCGGATCGATCTTGTGATGGCGGGTGTGGCCGCCGTTGGCGCCATGAACGATGAGATCGTGCCGGAACTGGCCCATATGATGGGTCGCCCAGTGCGTTATGGCGGCGAGTTCGGTGGATTCAACGAACGTGCCAGCCATATGGCGGAGATTGCCGACACGTCCCTGGTAGATATCGCCGTCGGCGAAGACGAAACGTTCAAACGCTACATCAAGCGCATTCCTCATGGGGTGGTCTTTGTGGTGGCGCCCTGGAACTATCCTTACATGACGGCGATCAACACGGTCGCACCGGCGCTTATCGCGGGCAACACGGTCGTCCTGAAACACGCGACACAGACGTTGCTGGTGGGCGAGCGCATGGCAAAGGCGTTCCAGTCGGCAGGTGTGCCCGAGGACGTATTCCAGAATGTGTTCCTGAGCCATGACGTGACCAACGACCTGATCGCGGGCAATGCATTTGATTTCGTGAACTTCACCGGATCAGTCGGCGGCGGTCAGGCGATGGAACGTGCCGCGGCGGGCACGTTTACCGGCGTCGGCACCGAGCTGGGCGGCAAGGATCCCGGCTATGTCATGGATGACGCCGACCTGGATGCCGCGGTCGACACGCTGATTGACGGTGCGATGTTCAATTCGGGCCAATGTTGTTGCGGAATCGAGCGGATCTATGTTCACGAGAGCCTTTATGACGACTTTGTCGCCAAGGCGGTGGACATCGTGAAGGGTTACAAGCTGGGCAACCCGCTGGATGCCGAGACAACGATTGGCCCGATGGCCAATGTGCGGTTTGCCGATGAGGTACGAGCGCAGATCGCCGAGGCGGTTGCAGCCGGTGCGGTTGCGCATATCGACACCTTCGCTGAAGACGACGGTGGCGCGTACCTGACACCGCAAATCCTGACCAATGTCACTCATGACATGCGCGTGATGCGGGACGAAAGCTTTGGGCCCGTGGTGGGCATCATGAAAGTGTCCTCGGACGAGGAGGCCATCGCATTGATGAATGACAGTGAGTTTGGCCTGACTGCCAGCCTGTGGACCCGCGATGTGGATCGTGCGGCGCGGGTGGGTGAACGGATCGAAACGGGGACCGTGTTCATGAACCGCGCCGATTATCTGGACCCCGGCCTGTGCTGGACGGGCTGCAAGAATACCGGGCGCGGCGGCGGTCTGTCCGTCATCGGATATCACAACCTGACACGTCCCAAATCCTACCACCTCAAAAAGGTAACGGGCTAAGGACGACGGCCTGCTTCGGACCCACCCCCTCGCCGAAGCAGGCCTTATTTTGCAAAGGAAACCTGACATGACACTTGTTGGAAACTGGTCCTATCCGACCGCCATCAAATTCGGAGCCGGGCGCATCAGGGAATTGCCCGAAGCCTGCGCCGCCGCCGGAATGAAGAAACCATTGCTGGTCACGGACAAGGGGCTGGCCGATCTGCCCATCACCGGCTCGACACTGGACATCATGGAAGCCGCCGGACTGGGACGCGGCCTGTTCAGCGATGTGGACCCCAACCCCAATGAGAAGAACCTTGAAGCCGGAGTTGCGGCCTATAACGCGGGTGGCCATGACGGGGTGATCGCCTTTGGCGGCGGCTCTGGGCTGGATCTGGGCAAGATGGTCGCCTTCATGGCCGGTCAGACGCGCCCCGTTTGGGATTTCGAGGATATCGGCGACTGGTGGACACGAGCCGATGCCGACGCGATCGCGCCAATCATTGCCGTTCCGACCACCGCAGGGACAGGATCGGAAGTGGGCCGCGCGAGCGTCATCACCAATTCCGAGACCCATGCCAAGAAGATCATCTTTCATCCCAAGGTTCTGCCGACCGTGGTGATTTGCGACCCGGAGCTGACCGTCGGGATGCCCAAGTTCATCACGGCAGGAACAGGCCTGGACGCCTTCGCGCATTGCGTCGAAGCCTTCTCGAGCCCGCATTATCACCCGATGAGCCAGGGCATCGCGCTGGAGGGTATGCGACTGGTGAAGGAGTATTTGCCCCGTGCCTATGCAGACGGCACCGATATCGAGGCCCGCGCCCAGATGATGAGCGCCGCTGCCATGGGCGCAACGGCTTTCCAGAAGGGCCTTGGCGCGATCCACGCGATGAGCCACCCAATTGGCGCGGTATTCAACACCCATCACGGCACCACGAACGCGGTCTGCATGCCCGCTGTGCTGGACTTCAACGCCCCGGCCATTGCAGATCGGTTCCGGCAAGCTGCGGCATATCTGGGCATCGACGGCGGCTTCGATGGTTTCCGCGCCTTCGTGCAGAATTTCAACGACAGCCTTGGCATCCCCCGCACATTGTCCGAATTGGGTGTGACCGAAGCTTCTATCCCAGAGCTTGTCGAAGGGGCGATCATCGATCCGTCATGCGGCGGCAACCCGATTGAGTTGACGAAAGACAACCTGACGCAGCTGTTCAAAGCAGCGCTTTAAGAAACCAAAGGGCCCGGCGAAACTTGCCGGGCCTTCGCGTTCAGATTGCCAAGGTCAGATCAATGCCCGGTCAAAACCAGAGTGTTCACCGGCATCAGGATCAAACGCAAGCGCAGACCCGCGGCATGTACCACGCCGATCGTGTCGACCACGTGCAGGAAGGCCGCCTCCCAAAAGCCAAGATCCTCGTGCTCCAACCGCTCGTGGTTGTCTGTGTAGACATTGGCCAGACAATTGCTGCCCGGCGGAATGTCATCGGCCATACCTTTGTACAGCGGCTCCATATAGACCAGAATCGAGCCCGGATTGTTGTTGGTCTGCACGTCCCGCAATTCGTCCGATGGGCGGATCTGGCCCGACGGGATGACATCCTGCACCTCGACCACCACGGTGGGGATCACGGTGAATGGCTTTGTCATGCAACCCAATTCACCAATCATGCCCGGCTTGATCACCTGGGCAGAGAGCTGGTTGAAAGCGGCCTGAAAACGATCATGCCCTGTGTGCGATGGCACAAGAATGCCCGCGGGGCGCAACAACGGGCTTACGTAGTCACCGACCTGAAGGCCGAACTGTTCGACCCGCCCTGTGACGCCCGCGGTGATCACCGTCTTGTCCAACTCGGTCTGCGCAGCATCCAGTTGCGCAATGGCACTGGCTAGCTGCGCGGGGATCAGTTCTTCGATCTGCTGCTCAACCGCGGCACGTTTGGATTCCGCTGCAAGAACCTGGGCCTCTCGCTCGGCGACAAGGTTTTCCAGCCTCTCAATCTCGGCCAGCCTTACGGCGCTTGAACCTTCGTCGCGCAAGGTCGTATTGCGCTCAAGATCCTCCAGAGACTGCGCAAGGGCTGCCTTGGCACCTGCAATTCCAGCTTCCGCCTCGGCCAAGTCGGTTTCCGCAACCTTAAGCGAGGCCTGCACCTGTGCAATCTGCGCATTTGCCGCCTGAACTTGGGCAGTCTGGCTGAAATCCTCGATCCGGAAAATCGGTTGACCCGCGGTTACCAGTTCGTTGTTCTTGACGAAAACCTCGGAAACACGGCCGCCCAATTGCGGCAGAATGGTTACTGTCCGGAAATAGGATGCTGCGGTTTTGCTGGCCGGATGAAAGTAAAACAGCGTGGTGATCACGGTCAGCGCCAGAATGGCACAGGTGGTCAAACCCCAGCGCAGTTCGTACCACATGGTGAACAAGGTAATCTCGTGACCGATCCGCTTGCCCTGTACAAAACGGCGGAACAGATAGTCGGGCAGCACCGTTATCAGGGCGCAGAGCATGGTCTCGATCATGTGGATTGCTCCTGCGCATCGCTGGGTCCAGGTTCTGGCGCAGCCGGCACCGTTGTTTCAGACACTGGTTCCGGAACAGGTGACCGACCCAGAGAACGAATGGCATCGGCAATGTTTCGAAGCGGGGTGGCAAAATCCGGGAACTGGAACCCTGCGACCAATATAGCAGCAACCCAGAAAAGCCCATTATGTGTAAACAGCGCCAGTAGTGCCAGAATGCCCACCAACTGAAATTGCGGGTGATTGTTTTCGTGGGCCATTTTTTCGGGAACCGAATGCAGCGTCAGGTATCCGACACCGATCAGCACCACCAGAACGACGAAAAAAACGACCATGGCGGAGAAAAGGTAATCGCTTCCGTCAGCTGCGACAACATATCCTGGAATATGCCCTGTGGCCATTGGATGAAGGTCTGCTGCGGTCACCTTACCCTCCTGTATAATTTGATACTTCTTTGACCGGGTTGAAGCACAATTTCAAGGCTGCTTATAGTCCGGAAACCCAAACGCGTGGCGAACGAGGAGCTTTGGCGCCAGCATGAAACTCAAGGAACCTGTAGCGTCTCTGCTCAGGATGGATCGCAATTCATGATTGATTTCCTGATAATCGGAGGCGGCATCGCCGGGCTGAGCGCCGGTGCGCGCCTGTCGCAGCACGGAACCGTGATGGTTCTGGAAGCGGAAGACGCCCTGGGCTATCACGCGTCGGGCCGGTCAGCGGCCTTGTTCGAAGAAAGCTATGGACCGCCTTCGGTCGTCGCACTGAACAAAGCGGGGGCTGCCTTTCTTCATACGCAGAATGGCGGTTACCTGACCCCGCGCGGATTGATGCTGGTCGGAGCAATTGACCAGCCCGACATGTTCGAAGCTGATTGCGCCGATCTGAACATGGTGAAAATACCGATGGATCAGGCGATATCGCGCGTTCCGATCCTGAATCCGGACAAGGTCGGGTTTGCAGCCATCAGCGAAGCGGCCTTTGACATCGATACGGATCGCCTGTTGCAGGATTTCGCCCGGACCGTCAGGCAAAACGGGGGAACGGTTTCGACGAAAAGCAAAGTCACCGGCATTCGAAAAGAAAAACACTGGGTGGTTGAGGCCGGTGAGATCATTGAAGCCCGCACTCTGATCAACGCAGCCGGGGCCTGGGTGGATGAGGTTGCACAGCTTGCAGGGCTGCCCGGTATCGGTATCACACCTCGCCGTCGGTCAATGGCGCGTCTTCCCGCCCCTGGAGGGCATGACGTTTCTGTCTGGCCGATGATGCTGGGCGCCGGCGAAACATGGTACGCCAAACCGGATGCGGGCAAGCTGCTGGTCTCACCATCCGAAGCCGATCCGGTTCCGCCACAGGATGCTTATGCCGATGATATGGTGCTGGCAGAGGGTCTGGCACGGTATGAGGAGTTGATGACCGAACCTGTCACAAGGGTTGAAACAAATTGGGCGGGCTTGCGCAGTTTTGCCCCGGACGGGACCTTGGTGATTGGGCGCGACCCGCTGGATCCTTCGTTTGTCTGGTGTGGCGGTCAGGGCGGGTATGGTTTTCAAACCTCACCGGCGGCCTCGCAACTGTTGTGCGACCTTGTTGTCGGAAACACACCCGAACTGGAACCTGACATAGTAGGCATGTTGACCCCTGACAGGCTGGAACGATGATCAAACGCAGCCTCCCCACTTCTGCAAGCGTCGCCAATGCGTCTGTAGATGGCAAGCTGGTGGCCCCGGCAGCATCCCGGAACACCGACGCCCTGTGTGCAGTGTTGCAAGAATGGGGGCCGTCCCAGGGCCAGGCATTGGAAATCGCAAGCGGGACTGGTCAGCATGTCAGGGCCTTTGCCGAAGTGCTTCCCGGGCTGACCTGGCAGCCTTCGGAAGTTGACCCTGAGCGGCGCGTGAGTATCGATGCCTATACCCGCGACCTGCCCAATGTCGCGCCGGTCGCAGAACTGGATGCAGCGACATCAGGCTGGCACAGGCGGTTTTACGGCCAGGATCTGATCGTTCTGATAAACTTGATTCACTTGATCAGTTGGCAGGAAACCAAAACCATCATTTCGGAAATCGCACAATCCCTGTCACCAAAGGGGCGGTTCATCTTGTACGGCCCGTTCAAACGTTCGGGCCAACTCATCAGTGACGGGGATGTCCGCTTTCATAAGGCTTTGATCCAGCAAGACCCCGAAATCGGCTACAAAAACGACGTGGACATTCTGAATTTGTTCGAAAACGTCGGCCTGCTCGCGCTGGCACCGGTCGAAATGCCTGCCAACAACCTTGCGTTCATTGCCGAACGCCCTGACGTCTGATCGAGATCAAAGTCAAACAGCCGCAACCCACTTCATATTCCAATTGCTAGATATGAAGAAGGGTACTCAGCAATGGCATGGCAAGAAAAACTCTCGGCAACACGTAAGAGTTTGCGAAACCTGAACGGATCCATTCCCGATACGACACGCGCATTCGGAGCGCTTGGCAAAGCCGTCAAAGAGGGCGGGACGCTCGACTACAAGACCAAGGAATTCATTGCGTTGGGCATGTCAGTCACCCTGCGATGCGAACCCTGCATCACCCTGCACACCGAAGCTTTGATCAAGGCCGGTGCGACACGGGAAGAAGTGTCCGACGTGTTGGCCATGGCGATCCAGATGGGCGGCGGCCCAGCCATGATGTACGCGGCCAAGGCGCTGGAATGTTTCGACGAACTGTCTGGATGACAAAAAGAAAAGGCCCCGAAGGTTTCCGGGGCCTTTCTTCGATCAACCGTCCTTGCGGATGGTTTCGTTTTTCGGGTCGTAGGGGCTGTCGCAGGTCACGACGGCATCCCACAGCTTGTCCTGCATCTTGACCTTCAGCTTTGTGCCTTCGACAGCCAGCTCGGGCTTCACATAGCCCATGCCGATGGATTTCTCGAACACTACGGAATACCCGCCCGAGGTCAATCGACCCACACGTTCACCTTCCGGTGTGTACAGTGCCTCGCGGCCCCATGGGTCGGCATCCTCCGGCCCGTCGATCAACAGGGTACAGCATTTCACGCGCACGCCGGTCTCTTCCAGCTTGGCCTTGCCGTAAAAGTCTTTCGACAAATCGACAAAGCGCGGCAGATCGGCCTCCAGCGGGGTCGCGTCGCGACCCAGTTCGGTGCCGAAAGCGCGATAGGATTTCTCCTGACGCAGCCAGTTCTGGGCGCGCGCGCCGACCAGCTTCATACCGTGCTTCTCACCGGCTTCTTCAAGCAGGTCGAACAGGTAGTTCTGCATCTCGATCGGGTGGTGCAGTTCCCAGCCCAGCTCACCGGTATAGGCCACGCGGATCGCGTTGACAGGGCACATGCCCAGTTCGATCTGACGCGCCGACAGCCACGGGAAGCGCTTGTTCGACAGGGCGGTTTCCGGATCGGCGTCCTTGATGACCTCTTTCAGAACGTCACGCGACTTGGGTCCGGCGATGGCGAAGACGCCCCATTGCGTGGTCACGTCCTGGATTTCGATATATCCGAACTCCTCCATCTTGTCCTCGGCCGCCTTGCGCAGATAGTCGGCGTCGTACTCGGTCCAGGCTCCGGCAGAGACGAGGTAATAGTTGTTCTCGCCATTGCGGACGATGGTGTATTCGGTGCGGGTGGTGCCGTGCGAGGTCAGCGCATAGGTCAGGTTGATACGACCAACCTTGGGCAGCTTGTTGCAGGTGAACCAATCCAGGAACTGGGTCGCACCGGGGCCTTTTACGACATGCTTGGTGAAGGCCGACGCATCGATCAGGCCAACGCCTTCTCGGATCGCTTTGGCTTCTTCGACGGCATACTGCCACCAACCACCGCGGCGGAAGCTGCGGCTTTCTTTGTCGAAGTTGTCAGGCGCATCCAGCGGGCCGAAATAGTTTGGACGCTCCCAACCGTTGACCCAACCAAACTGTGCACCACGCGCCTTCTGACGGTCGTATGCCGGAACAGTACGCAACGGACGGCAAGCTTCACGCTCTTCATCCGGGTGGTGCAGGATATAGACGTGTTCATAGCACTCTTCGTTTTTGCGGGCCGCGAACTCGGTGGTCATCCAGTTGCTGGAATAGCGTTTGGGGTCCAGCGAGGCCATATCGATCTCGGCTTCGCCATCGACCATCATCTGCGCCAGATAGTAGCCGGTGCCGCCTGCCGCGGTGATGCCAAAGCTGAAACCTTCGGCCAGCCACATGTTGCGCAGGCCCGGCGCAGGGCCGACCAGCGGATTGCCGTCAGGCGTATAACAGATCGGGCCGTTGAAATCGTCTTTCAGGCCGGACTCGGCACAGGACGGCACGCGCTCGGCCATAGCCATGTACTGATCCGCGATCCGATCCAGATCCAGCGGGAACAGATCCGCGCGGAAGCTGTCCGGCACACCGTGTTCAAACCGCGCGGGGGCGCCATGTTCATAGATACCCAGAATCCAGCCGCCGCGTTCTTCACGGGCGTAGGATTCGTTGTCGGCGTCGCGCACGACGGGGTGTTCCGGGTTGCCTGCTTCGCGCCATTTGACCAACTCTGGGTCCTTGTCCATGACGATGAAAGTGTGTTCGACCGGGATCGCCGGCATCTTGATGCCCAGCATCTTGGCGGTGCGCTGTGCGTGGTTGCCCGATGCAGTGACAACATGTTCGGCAGTGATCACAACCTTTTCGTCGCTTTCGACAAGGTTGCCGCCTTTTTCCACCATCTTGGTGCAGGTGACTTCCCAATGGGTGCCGTTCCAGTGGAAGGCATCCGCCTGCATCTTGCGCACGATCTCGACGCCACGCTGACGGGCCCCCTTGGCCATCGCCTGCGTCACATCTGCCGGGTTAATATACCCGTCTTCGGTGTGGTAGATCGCGCCCTTCAGATCCGATGTCTCGATCAGCGGCCAGCGTTCCTTGATCTGCTCGGGGGTCAGCCACTCATAGGCAACATCGCAGGTTTCGGCGGTGGAGGCGTAGAGCATGTACTCGTCCATGCGCTCCTGCGTCTGTGCCATGCGCAGGTTGCCGACGACGGCAAAGCCCGCGTTCAGCCCGGTTTCTTCTTCCAGCGCCTTGTAGAAGTCGACCGAGTACTTGTGGATGTGCGTTGTCGCATAGGACATGTTGAACAATGGCAGCAGACCAGCCGCGTGCCAGGTGGACCCGGACGTCAGCTCGTCCCGTTCGATCAACATCACATCGTCCCAGCCTGCTTTGGCCAGATGATAGGCAATCGAGGTCCCAACGGCGCCGCCGCCAACGACCAGTGCTTTGACTTGGGTTTTCATAACCGGGCGTCTCCCCTTGAAATCAGTTGACACCATATGGCGCACTTGAGGGGGATCGCGCGACATTCATCCGACCAGTGATATGAAAAAAACGACCCGATCATCGAATGCGGGCCGCAGATCGATCATGAAACCCGTGAGCTCAACCGCTGGAGCGACAGCGCTTGCTTGTCCCGATCGTGGTGCAGACGAGTTTCTTAGTCTCCTCTGCCGGTGTCTTCGCCGCAGGTTCCTCTGGCTGTACAGGTTGAGCCTTCGCATCAAGCCGACTGTCCGAAATCCCGACACGCGCGGATACCGAGGCAACATAACCTTTGAGGCCCAGCCCGGTCTCGGATGCCTTGGCCTGCTGATAATAATCCAGCCCAGCAACGACAACTCCACAGACTGCTGCAAACCCTGCCAGATATTTTGCACTCATGTCGACCACCTGTTCTCAATCGAGGATGTGAAACCAGAACATGTGGACGATTTGAAGGCGCAATGCGGGCCAGAACGCGAAAACCGCTAGGATTGGCCCGCCAAAACCTTGCCGGGATTCATGATATTTTCGGGGTCCAGAGCGGCCTTGATCGCCGCCATATACTGCGTGGCAGCACCCAGTTCCTTGATGAGGTAAGGCATTTTGCCCTGACCGATTCCGTGTTCACCTGTACAGGTGCCTTCCATTGAAATTGCCAGATCATTCAACCAGCCGACAAACTCTTCGGCTTTGGCAACTTCTTCGGTATTTTCCATGTCGATCAATAGAAGCGAGTGGAAGTTCCCATCCCCCACATGCCCGACCATTGGCGCGAGCAAACCAAGATCGGATGCCTTCTGTTGGGTGCTGGTCACACATTCCGCCAGACGCGAGATCGGCACGCAGACATCCGTTGAAATACCGCGCGCGCCGGGGCGCAGTTGCAGGCACGCCCAATACATATCATGGCGCGCCTGCCAAAGCTTGTTCCGTTCTTCGGTGGTCGAGGTCGCAGCAAAATCCGTGCCGCCGAACTCCTCGGCGATCTGACCAAAGGTTTCAGCCTGTTCTGCTGCACCGCTTTCAGAGCCATGGAATTCAAGCAGCAACAATGGCGTTTCCGGCAGGCGTAGCCCGGAATAGGCGTTTGCCGCCTGAACCGACATTTCATCCAGCAACTCTATTCGGGCGACCGGAATGCCATACTGAATGGTCATCATCACAGCCCGACACGCTGCATCGACCGATGGAAAAGAACACCTGGCCGAGCTGATCGCTTCGGGGATACCCTGCAACCGCAGAGTCAGCTCGGTGATGATCCCCAAGGTGCCTTCTGCCCCAATCAGAAGGCGTGCCAGATCATACCCGGCCGATGATTTCTTGGCCCTGTGACCGGTACGGATGATCTGGCCGTCCGGCATGACCGCCTCGAGGCTGAGAACGTTGTCCCGCATCGTTCCGTATCGCACCGCATTGGTGCCCGACGCGCGGGTCGCGGCCATACCGCCCAGCGAGGCATTCGCCCCCGGGTCAATCGGAAAGAACAACCCCTGATCCCGCAAATGGGTGTTCAGCGCCTCTCGCGTGACGCCGGGCTGCACGACGCAATCCAGATCTTCGGCGTGGACAGCCAGCACCTTGTCCATCTGCATCAGATCGACCGAGATCCCCCCCGCTGGCGCATTCACATGCCCTTCCAGCGACGTTCCAGTGCCGAATGGGATCACCGGCACCCTGTGCGCGGCACAGGTTTTGACGATTTCCGAAACCTCCTGCGATGTATGCGGGAAAACCACAGCATCCGGGCTCTGGTTTTCGATCCAGGTCGTGGTGTGCCCGTGCTGTTCCCGGATTGCGGCACCCGTTTGCAGCCTGTCGCCAAAGCGTTGTTTCAGAACGCCTGTGACGGTTGCGATACCTGTTTCATTCCGAGGCAAAGCGGTCGCCTGCACCATCGTCATCCTCCCTTGCCGCAGCACATCGCGGGCCTTTCAGTCTATGACTAAATGGCCCACCAAGTGCGGGCAATCCCCACAAATACCGAGGGTCTATTCGCCCAGCGCAATACCTTCGCGACGGGGGTCAGCGCCACCGCTCAGCCCTTCGCCGATTTCGATGGCGTGAAGGCCAGATGTCAGGTCACGCGGGTTTACCTCGAACCCAAACTGGGTCAGCCCGTCGGAAAAGCCTTCGGCAGAGGTCCCGGCTTCGACATCATACGTCCCGAAACGATTGACGAGATGCGGCAGCGACACGGCTTGTTGCACATCCATGCCCCAGTCGGCCCAGGCGATGATCGACTTGGCTACATAGCCGATGATCCGACTGCCACCCGGAGAACCAATGGCCAAAACCGGTGTGCCATCCTGCATCACGATGGTTGGGCTCATGGAGGAACGCGGGCGTTTTCCGGGCTCCAGCCGGTTGGCGATCGGCACGCCGTTAATGTGGGTCTTGAACGAAAAATCCGTCAGTTCGTTGTTCAGAAGGAACCCGTTTGTCATCAGGCGTGAACCAAAGCCGTTCTCGATGGTCGTGGTCATCGACAGCACGTTGCCATAGCCGTCGACGATCGAGATATGCGAGGTCGAGGGCAATTCCAGCGACACGTCATCCGCCCAGTTCAGCGCGTGATCGAATTCTGGTTGCCCCGGTCCGACCTCTGCCAGCGCGCCATCGGTATCCAGCAATTCAGCACGTTGCGACAGGTAGGCCGGATCAACCAGCCCCTTGGTCGGCATGGGTACGAAATCGCTGTCGGCCATGTAGCGGCCCCGGTCCGCAAAGGCGAGGCGCGAAGCGTCTCCGATTAGCCGCCAGGCCTCGGCGCTTTCCGAGCCCATGGCCGCCAGATCATAGCTGTTCAGCATCCCCAGAATTTGCCCCACGGTCAGCGCACCCGACGATGGCGGGCCCATGCCGCAGACTTCATAGGCGCGGTATTCCGCGCAAACCGGTTCGCGCTCGATCACCTGATACAGCGCAAGATCCGCACCGGACAGAACACCGGGATTGCCCGGAGCATTGCGAACCGTGCGCACGATGTCTGCCGCAATCTCACCGCCGTAGAATCCAGCCGCCCCGTCACTGGCCAACACACGCAGAGTTTCGGCATAAGCTGGGTTCATCAGGCGCTGCCCCTGTTGCAGCGGCGCGCCCCCCGGCAGGAAATATTCAGCGGTTTCCGGGAAGCGCGACAGGCGCTCGGCATCGTTTTCAACAAGGCTGGCCAGACGCGGGGACACCAGGAACCCTTCATCCGCCAACCGGATTCCATCGGCAAACAATCCGGGCCACGAGGAACGCCCCCAGCGGCGATGCGCCTCTTCCAGCAAGGCAGGTGTGCCCGGCGTCCCCACGGACAGCCCACCGACAACCGCATCGAAGAATTTCAGCGGCTCACCGTTTTCGTCCTGAAACAGGGTCGGTGTGGCCGCCAGCGGCGCCGTTTCTCGCCCGTCCAGAGTTGTCATCTGACCGGTCGCTGCATCGTACCAGACCAGAAACGCACCGCCGCCCAAGCCCGAGGATTGCGGTTCGACCAGGCCCAGCACGACCTGCACCGCCACCATGGCGTCTGCGGCAGACCCTCCTGCGCGCAATACTCTGGCGCCGGCCTCCACCGCCAGCGGGTTGGCCGCGGCAACCATCCAGTTCTGGGACGTGACCGGAACGCCATCCAGTTTGGCCTCGAGCGCCGCGATGACCTCGTCGGTCATGGCCTGTACCTGCCCTTCCGTCGCCGTTTCGGGTGCAACGGCATCGGCCGCTTCCTGAGCGAACCCCGGAGCTGCAAAACAAAATGCAGAAAACAGTAGAACTGAAACACGTCTCATCTGATCAAATCCTCCAATACATCCCTGACTATCAAAATTGCGCGCCGAACACGCTCTGAACAAGTCCAAGCTGCACGCCATCAACACATGGCCGACGTCCGCAGCACGCGTTAAGGCTTTGCGTCGCCTACCAATCGATCCTGATCATAGTGGGTCATACCGCGGAACTCGGGCAACCACGCTTCACGCCGGGTGACCCAGCTTTCATATGTTGGCGTCAACTGATCTGGCACATCAAGGCATCCAAGATGCACCTCCACTTCGGTTCCGCTGCGCGCAAAGACCGGAGAGCCGCAGACGGGGCAAAAGAACCTGTCAGCATAACCACGCGCTTCGCCGGAAACCTCTATTCTGTCTTCCGGGAAAACGGCCGCCGCATAGAACACTGCGCCATGATGCTTGCGGCAGTCCAGACAGTGACAGATTCCGACCCGCAGTGGACGACCCGAAGCCCTGATGCGCAGATTTCCACAACGGCATCCTCCTTCATAGACGTCCATTCCTGCTCCTTTCCAGAGCGCTAGAGCATTGCCGGTACAACCTGATCCGGCGGGCGGTGCCCGTCTTCGAAGGTCTTGATGTTGATGATGACCTTCTCGCCCATCTCCACCCGGCCCTCGAGCGTGGCCGATCCCATATGAGGCAACAGAACCACATTGGGCAGCTGCCGCAGGCGCGGGTTTACGTCAGTACCCTGTTCGTAGACATCCAGCCCCGCCCCCGCAATTTCACCTGCGCGGATCATCCGGGTCAGGGCGTTTTCGTCCACGACTTCACCGCGTGACGTGTTGACGATCACTGCCGAGGGTTTCATCAGTTTCAGACGACGTGCGTTCATCAGATGGAAGGTCGACGGCGTTGAGGGGCAATTGACCGAGATCACATCCATCCGCGCGACCATCTGATCCAGGCTTTCCCAATAGGTTGCCTCCAGCTCTTGCTCGGTCTCGGGGCGCAGCCTTCGGCGGTTGTGATAATGGACCTGCATTCCAAACGCGTTCGCACGGCGCGCCACCGCCTGCCCGATCCGGCCCATACCCAGAATGCCCAGACGACGACCTCCGATACGGCCTCCCAGAAAAGCGGTGGGCGCCCAGCCGGACCAATCTCCCTGCTGCATCACGGTCAGACCTTCGGGAATGCGTCGGGTGACGGCAAGAATTAGGGCCATGGTCATGTCGGCGGTGTCATCGGTCAGAACCCCAGGCGTGTTCGACACCAGAATCCCACGCTGGCGCGCGGTGGACACGTCAATATTGTCGACACCGGCACCGTAATTGGCGATGAGCTTAAGCCTTTCGCCCGCCTGACCCAGCAGACCGCCATCAATCGCATCGGTTACCGTAGGCACCAGGACATCAGCGTCCTGCACTGCGGCCACCAGTTCCTCGCGCGTCATCGGAGTGTCATCGTCGCGCAAGCGCACATCAAACAACTCGCTCAAACGTGTTTCGACCGCTTCGGGCAACCGTCGCGTAACGACAACACTCAAACGTTCTCTTGGCACCTCGGCCCTCCCACTGCTTTGCAAACGGACGCGCGCCATGGCATCGTGGCGCAGGATAAGGCGGGGCACAAGAACCCCTTTGGCATTGAGTCAACCTTTTTTCGGAACCGGATCAACAGGCATAAGAGCAGGCAGTCAGTGAGTGGTATTCGACCGGTAAATCGCCGCTGTCTGGCGGCACTATCCGTATTTCTGATCATGTTCGGCGCATGGGCTGCTCATGCCGACGTGAAACGAGGATCCGTCACCAACCTCCCCCTGCCCCGTTATGTCTCGATGAAAGCAGCAGAAGGTAACGTGCGACGCGGACCTTCTTTGACACATCGAATCGACTGGGTGTTCAAACGGCGCGGAATGCCGCTTCAAGTCACTGCCGAATACGGCAACTGGCGACGGGTTCAGGACCGCGACGGCGCTGGAGGCTGGGTTCACTACGCCCTGTTGTCGGGTGTTCGGACAGTACTGATTGAATCCGAAATGCTGCCTGTCTATGCCCGACCCGATCCGACCGCACCCGTGAATGCGCATTTCGAATCCGGGGTCGTGGCCCGACTGGGAACCTGTTCGCTGGACTGGTGCCGGATCACCGCCGCCGGGTATCGGGGTTGGACCTTGAAGTCGAACCTATGGGGGGTCGACCCGTCCGAGATTCGCGAATAACCACTGGGCCGACCTGCCCCCGCGTTGCGGACACGCGACAAGGTGTTTGAGTTTCCCGCCGTTATGCTGTGAAACTCGACCAAAACGGAGGCGATCATGCGCGCAGTTACATATTCCACCTTCGGAAACCCCGCCGATGTCCTGCGGATACAGGACCTCCCTCCGGTCCCGCCGGGTCCGGGCGAGGTCACGGTAGAGCTGTCCTTTTCCGGAGTGAACCCTTCCGACGTCAAAGCCCGCGCCGGGACCAGACCGGGCGTGACAGAACCCCCATTCCCCCTGATCATCCCGCACAGTGACGGCTCCGGTGTGATCTCGGCCGTTGGCGACGGAGTTTCCGCATCTCGGATCGGTCAACGCGTGTGGATCTGGAACGGGCAATGGCAACGCCCTTTCGGCACCGCCGCCAGCCACATCACCCTTCCCGATGCCCAGGCTGTGGCTCTGCCGGATGCAGTGTCGTTGCAGACCGGCGCGATTCTGGGCATTCCCGGTCTTACCGCCTGCCACGCGGTGTTTTCAGGCGGCCGTCCCGATGGGCAAACGATCTTGATACACGGTGGCGCTGGCACCGTCGGCTTTCTGGCCGTTCAGCTTGCCAAATGGGCAGGCGCGCGCGTGATCGCGACGGCCAGCCCTCGCAACTTTGACCGGGTCCGGGAAGCCGGCGCAGATATCGTGATTGATTACGCCAGCGAGGATCTTTCCACCGAAATTCTCGATGCAAATGAAGGAAAGACAATCGGCCGAATCATCGACGTCGAATTCGGCCGGAATATTCAAACAAACGCCACGGTCATTGCCGAGAACGGTCGCATCAACGCCTATGGCTCTGCCCAAGACATGACCCCCGTGTTTCCGTTCGGACCGATGATGTTCAAAGCCATGACGCTTGAGACCATTTTGGTTTATCTTCTTCCTCCGGATCTTCGTACCAATGCCGTGAAGACCCTTCACAAGGCCTTGACGGATGGCGCTTTGACCTGCCCTGTTCAAAAGGTCTTTGCACTTGAGGAATGCGCGTCTGCGCATGCAATGGTGCAGGATGGAAACCGGACCGGAGCCGTGTTGATCGACACCAAATGACCGCCCTGAAAAAAATCTGTTCAACGTGAATTTTTTTGACAAAACGCTCTTGATCCCTGCCAACAACAATCGTAGACAGCCGCTCACCGTTGGGGTGTAGCCAAGTGGTAAGGCAGCGGTTTTTGGTACCGTGTATCGTAGGTTCGAATCCTACCACCCCAGCCACTTTCCATGAAAAGTTCAATAAAATCAGTAGATCGATTTAAAATCGATGCTGGCACGATTGCCCGGCTGTCGCGTGATAGCCATACAGCTAATGTGAACCAGAGCCCCTTTGGGCAAACAAAAAAACAATCAAACCGGCTCTCAAACTCGTTTCTGTCCGAGCGATGCAAGACTCACGTCCCTCCCACACCTGCATTGGGGATCCCAGCTCCAGTGCCCGAGGAAGGAGACAAGAAAATTTTCATCGAGCCTACAACGCCTGCAACGCCGGAAAGCCTCCACGCCATTTCACGCGAGATTGTTCGAAGCCAATTCGAATTGTTACTCAGCAACTTCTCTGATCCAGCCTTCGATGCTGAAGCACAAATCTCGCACCTGCGCGCCGAGCTCGAGCACCTTCAAATTGAGGTGCGAGGCAGAGACTTATCGCGTCCTGTTCGGATCGCAAGGGAAGTCGCAGCAAAGATTGGAGAGCAGGCTGTGCATCCTATGGATGCCGGGGCAGCAAGGCAATTTGCGACAACCCTTAAGGCGACGTGGAAAGCAGAGCTTACTGTCCTGGAAGACTTTGAGGATCCGCTGACAGTCGCAACCGGGCTCTTCGAGCGGTTTCAGATTGTTCCGAAAGACGGGCGGATTCCGCCATTCGTATCAATCAGCAACGCCGTCGAGATTGCAAAGCAAGGAAAGACAGACGGAATGTGCGGCAAGCTGGATGCAACGGGCGGGCTACTGCTGGAGTTCTTCGGAAATGTCTCTCTTGATCAAGCTGCAAGACGTATCGTCGAGTTCTGTCGTTTTCTTCATCGCCTGCCGCGAGATCATGGCCAAAAACACGGCAAGAACCGCCACAAAAAAGAAGGGGCGTCCCCACCAAAGCGCGAGTTGATCGCTGCTGCGGATGCCCATGATGCAGAGTGCTATGAAAAAGTTCGAGCGATGCCAGGTGCCAGCGAGCGACAACAACTGGCTATGCTTCCTGAGCTACTTTCAATACGAATGACGCAAACAAACTTGGAACGCCACCTCGACAGAATCCATGACATCCTCCGTGCTGCGGCCACCAGCCTTGGCTACTCTGGCGATACCAGGGTGCTCACTTACTCTGCACTCGCACAAGAGATGGCGACCTTCAGTCAAGAGTTAAGAATGCAGGAACCGCTATTCCTTCGAATGACGCGCCCCAAAACGCGCTCCCGGTGGAGCGGGATCCGCCTCAAGAAACTGCTGACCTCACCGATCTATAGAGGGTGCTTTAGTCAGCATCGGCGCACCCGTTCCGGAAAGAAGATCATTCGCGACGCAATCTATTGGGTTCCTTTGATCATCATGACCATGGGCACGCGGCTCACGGAAGTCCTCCAGCTCAAAGCAGGTGATCTGATTTGGCATGACGATGGTGTATTCTGTTTGCGCTTCGCCTGGACCGTTGAACAAGACGGAAAGACGAAATCCAGCCGCCGGGTGGTTCCTATCCCCCAAGTCCTTTTGGAGTTGGGCCTGGTAGAGTGGATCAAACAGAAGGGCTTCGATGCAGACAACTTGCTGTTTCCAGAGATTTTCAAACGGAATCCTGTCCACTCGGATCAGACCTTTACCAAGCGTTTCTGGACCATTCGAAAGAACCTTGAGCTATTGGACCACAGTGAAGATTTCTATGCACTTCGCATGTCTCTCTCCTCCGCACTTTGGCGCGCTGGAGTGGCCGAATCTGACCGCCAGATAATCATTGGGCACACGTCAAAGACTACGATTGGTCAATCTTATACGTCAGCGGACATGGGGAAATTGAAAGAGATGCTCGACCTCGCTGATTTCAAGCTCAAAATCTTCAATTCCCGAGTCCATGGCTTCCCAGTCATTGGAGATTGCGGACTAATTTCTGGTGCACCTGCAAACGTTGAGGTGATCCTCGATGCCAAAGGCGCCGTGGGCGCGGTTCGGGTGACACGAGAGGGTGACAAGAAACAGCTGGCCGCTGCCTGTGTCTCGACTTCTGATGCTCTAAAGCTGCCCGGGTGGAAGAAACCTGATCGTGTTTCCAGAGAACGCGCAGCCCAAGCGGTTCATGACTTGACTTCGGAATTTGCCCTGATCCCTCCTGGCAACTCTGTGCAAGCAGAAGCGTTTGAGCAGTTCATGGCATTTGGAACGTCGCCCAGCGATTGAAGTGAACCAGACCCTTCACCTTTCTATGCCAGAGGTCGACCGTCTTACCCTTTGTTTTTTGACTGGAAACTGATGGAAACGCTTAGCTTCATCGTCGCGACGTCGAGTTTCATCCATACCCTGCTTTCGACGCAATGACAGACGGGCGCGAAGTGTGTCACGCAACATCATCAACTCAACAAAAAGCCTCCGCACGCGACGCCGCCGAGGAAGACGCCCAGGAAGGCCCAGGGGCAAGAACCCTGGGTGTTCTTGGGTGGCGCCAAGAAATTCTCCATTTCGCCCCTCAGGGCCTCCGAATGCACGCTTTGGCTTTCTATCGCCAGCTTCAGCTCCCTTATGCTGGAAGAATGCTGGCGCTGTGTCTGTAGCAGCTGCGCTACCGCTCCAACTGTCCGGTCGGCTTTGAGTGACGCTGCTTTTGCTGCCATCTCTGTGTTTTCCATAGCACTTTGCCAGTCCATTGATTGTCTCCAATTGCTCGTTGGTTTGATTGATTTCACGGATTAGGGCATTTGCTTCTACGCGGGTCTTCCCAGCGTCGACGTGCTCCCAATCGTTCTTAGATTCGAGGGAGCCGCCTTTTGCTCTAACTGCTCTACTCGCCGATCCCTCGTGGATTGTGGGAATGCGCTCGATGCCCCGCGCTTCAAAAGAGCGGTGGTCGATTTGTGAGTTTTGGTCAAACCCCCAATCCGTCATCATTTGGTTGTGTAGCTTCGACCAATCTCGGGCAGCATTCTCTACAGCGTGTTTGCGAGCCATGCCGATAACGCTTCGAGGTCTCCCCCGCCCGCCACTGCGTTCATATGTGTCGAAGAGAACGATGTGGGCATGTGGATTGCTTTGATCATTTCCATTGACGTCATGAATGGCGGCCACAAACCCGGCTTTTTGCTTTGTCATCTCTTCGCAGAATGCTCGCACTAAGGCCTCTCTCTGCTCGGATGTGGCTTCTATAGGAAGGGCGATGATAAAGCGTTCTGCGACCCTGCCTTTGCGTTTCATAGCCGCTTCCTCCGCGTCTTTTGCTGCGGCATTGAGTGAAGGAGATGACAACCTTTCCTGCATCACGACCCGGGCTGCTTCGGTCCTGGTGATGTAGCGCAGATGAGCCGCGGTCTGCCCAAGTTGGGCTTTGCGGTTGTGCCTCTCTACCTTCAAAGAAAATGTCTTTGTGCTGTGCCGAAACGAAAATAATGCCATGCCTTAGTTTTGGATTGGGGGACAAAATCTTTAGATTTTGTCCGTTGTGCGCCTTCAACTGGACATAGGACCCAAACCACATGACAGAAAATTTCTACAAATCGCTTGACCGTCTAATCATTCACCTTTCCGGACATTGCAGGAACCATCGCCTGGTGGACGTGAGGATTGAACGCCTGCCACCGTCCCAAAGACGCGAAGCAATCACCGCGACCTTGGACTATTTCGAGCAGGAAGTTGCGCACCTCGTCGCCCGCACAGAATCAAGCATGGACTCGGTGCCAGGCGACAACGCAGGCGAAGAACGCCTGCGCTCTCGGAACACCAAAGATCAGTCAATCTGGCGTTGACCTTGGTCGTTGTCCACCACCTTTGAACGAAGTCGAAATCGGCGCGTGTCTGCTTCAACTTTCCCTGCTTCGACGAGCGATCCCAAGGCCCGGTTAACAGCCACGCGCAGCGAATCTGCTTTGGCTCGTGACGAATTGAAGGGATCTCCGGCAAGGCGCTGCAGTAGCTTTACCTCATGCCAAGCATCAGGTTTTTCATTGTGCAGCTCTGTCAACACACGCAACATATCTTCTTGGCGTGCTTCTCCGGTTGACTTGGTGCGGGGAGCGCGGTTTGAGTTTGCGGGTGTTGGTGAAGCGCTTGCTTGATCAGCAAGCGGAACCGCCTTTGGAACGGTAACATCGTCGCCCTCAATATCTTGCCCGACTTTGAACGCATCGATCTCAAAAGAAATTGCTGACTGTAATTGAACGCCCTTTTGCTTGGTCGGTGTTAGCAGAACCGTCTTCTGCGCGTTGCCCTGATTAGGTCGCTGCAAAAGAAATATATCGTCGGCATTGGCACCGAAGGCAGACGATCCCCGGCCCCGCGAACTATCCGAATGAGCAGTGTGGTGAATGAACAAAACATAGCATCCGGCCTCGCGTGCGATACGATGTGCGTTTCTAATGACTCTCCCCATAGCTGAGGACGAATTCTCGTCTGCGTCCCCGATAGAGAGATTAGTAGTGTCCACGACGACCAAGGCGCTGGCGGTCTTCGCCTTAGCTTTCATGTTGGAGACATCCTCAATGATACCGTCGACATGCTGATCATTAAGAAAGTCAGGTGTCCTATCGACAACGTAGAAGTGCGTAGTTGCTGTTGGTGCGCCAATCAAAAAGGGGTACGCACGATCTTTGACCCCAATTGGGATTTCCGGAGCCAAGTAGTAGATCGCGGTCCGACAAACATTGCGACCTGCAAAGGAGTGGCCGAGTGCCAGGTTCGCGCACAGTGCGGCGACAATTGCGGTCTTGCCATGTGCTGGCGGCGCAGCGAGCATGCCGACATGCCCTGGCTGCAGCCAATGCTTGACGATGTAATTCTTGTCCAGCGCAGGCTTGTGCGCTGCAGCGTTTGACGCGCTGCCATCCGCGAAGCCGATTGCGGCCGGAGATTGCGTATTTGTTGGTGCCATGAAAGTCTCCAAAGTTCATCCGAGCGACCCCATGCCGCTCAGGTGAACTGGAGATTGTTTTGTTCGGAAATTTGAGAAACAAACCGCTGAACTTTTTTCAAATGGACGGACAGACCAGCCAAGCCCCCCTTTAGGGGGCGCTGGTCTGTCCGTCCATCCGTCTTGGCATCGGGTTACGTGCTCAGCGCGGCGAAAGGTCTCTCACCTTAAAATTGCAAAGTGTGTGACTTGCTATCAACCCAAGCATGGGTAGGTTCACGTTCGCAACCACGTTTGAGTTGTTATTCTTGATTGGCGCTGATGAAAAATGTTTAAGAAAATTTCCAAAATCCAAAACCTTGGTGTGTTTCACAACTTCTCTGGCGCAGCACTTCCTGAGTTCGCGCCATTTAACTTGATTTACGGGTGGAATTACTCCGGAAAGACAACTCTTTCACGTATGTTTCGATGCCTGGAAAACGGCCAACATCATCCCGATTACACCAACGCCAGCTTCAGTCTCGAAGAAATGGATGGTACAATCCATGATCAACGTTTTGCGCATCCCTGCATCGTCCGGGTTTTTAATGAGGATTTTCGGAAAGACAACTTGCTTTGGGATGAAGCCGATGGGTTCAATCCGATCTTCCTGTTGGGTAGTGAAAACATAGACCTAACCAATGACCTAAATGAAAAAGAATCGAAACACGCTGCATTGGTGATCGAAAGAGACGAGGCTGGACAGGAGGTCAAAAAGCGCGAAGCGGTTATATCTAAGGCAGAGACAGACTGCGCCACGCAAATCTCCAAAGAGCTACCGGTTGGTCGCTTCATAAAAACGAGTCTGAGGCCGATTTTTGCTGAATGGAATGGTGTTCTTCCACCTGAGTTGGACGTCGAAACTCTAAAAACTGCGCGCGCCAAGGTCTCAGCGGAGCAAAAACAGCCGATCAAGAATCTGTCGCTAAACCTCGAAGCCATTGATGAAATTTGGAAACGGGC
Organism: Ruegeria sp. HKCCD6604; assembly: GCF_013110635.1. Classification (NCBI taxonomy): domain Bacteria; kingdom Pseudomonadati; phylum Pseudomonadota; class Alphaproteobacteria; order Rhodobacterales; family Roseobacteraceae; genus Ruegeria; species Ruegeria sp. HKCCD6604. The sequence goes on from NZ_WVQW01000001.1 coordinate 1,250,948, forward strand.
AGTTGGTCACCTGACCGAAGAAATTGGCTCTTCAGAAACCATCTCCCGGCTGGTTGACCACCCAGAAATCGGTGTGTGGGTCGAGGAAGGGCACAGCCTTCATAAGGATAAAGATCACTGTGAGTTTTGTGAGGCTCCACTTTCTCCAGAACGTCTGAAAGCCCTGAATGAACATTTTTCTGACGAGTTCGGGCGTTTGAAATCCAAAGTAACAATCGCCGTTTCTGAGATAGAAAAGCGTATCGTGGATATTTCACCCGTCGACTATCCCCAATCGGCGTTTTACGTCGATTATCAGGACGAGCATTCTGGGATATGGAAAGAACTTGATCAAACTACCGCACATCTCAACAACTCGCTTCAAAAACTTATCGAGGCCCTCAACCAAAAAAAAAGCAACCCATTCGAGAAAATTCAATTTGACGTCGAAGCCCCAAACCTGGAACCAGTCAAGCTGGCATTGGAAAAAGCCCGATCTCTAATTCTCAAAAACAACGACCGCACCGAGCAATTCTCAAAAGAGCGAGATGCTGCGATTGAGACGTTGAAAAGGCACTATGCTTCTGAAGCAATGCGGAGAATTGATCGCTTCAAGCTATTGGCTGAAATCCAAGAGCATAAGGCTGTTCAGCAGTCGGCATCAAACAGTCTGACCGCTCTCGAAGCCGAGATTTTGTCTCTCCAGGCCCAACTGTCACAGGCAAACAAGGGCGCGGTAGCGATCAATGATACATTGGTGCGCTTTTTCGGAAAGGCTGACCTGCAAGTCAAAGTCACTCAAGACGATAAGTATGTTCTGATGAGAGGGTCCCAGCAAGCGCGAAATCTTAGTGAGGGTGAACGCACAGCCATCGCATTTTGCTATTTCGTCACAAAGCTCCAAGAGAACGGAAATGAGCTTGCTAATACCGTGGTTTACATCGACGACCCAATTTCCAGCCTCGACTCACACCATCTCCTTCACATCAATGCGTTCATTCGAGATACATTTTACAAGTTTGATCCAACGGCAAACCCTAAGCATACTTGCTTAGCTAAACAGCTCTTTGTGTCTACGCATAACTACGAATTTTTCCATCTCACGTGGGATTGGATGAGCAAGATGAAGAGAGAGCATAGCTCAGCCTTCCTGATCGAACGCACTGATGCGAACGGGCTGATCTGCTCGCACATAATCGAATGCCCGGATGCTATCAAACTCTACCGATCTGAATACTTATTTTTGTTTCACCAGTTGTCGGCCTACCAAGACGCCCCGTCAAGCGACCCTCAAGTGATATTCAATCTGGGAAACATGGCGCGGCGTTTCATTGAGGGGTATTTAGCCTTTAAGCTGTTTGAGCACGTCAATGTCGATAGCAAGTTGGACCAAATCATCACTGACCCAGTCAACTGCGAGCGGGCCCGGAAATTCATGCATTTTTACTCCCACACTCTAAATCGCGCAGGAGGGATGCGTCTGCCGGACATGAGTGAGGCGCAAGCAGTCGTTACACTACTGTTGGATGCTGTTCGAAATCATGACCCGATTCACTATGGAGCTATGGCAGCCACAAGGTGAACCCGATTACGGCGAGGCACGGGGCTGAGTTCCATCTTTCCGGACCAAACTCCCCCGTGTTTCAAACCTATTTTGCCAACTTGACAAACGAGCCCACTTCCTGTGGATTTGCTAAACAACTGAAACCAAGTGTAGAATCCTACCACCCCAGCCAATTTCCATGAAAAGTCGAGAAAATAAGAGCTTTTCCAAGCTCATCTTAGACAATGTGTCTCAGTCGCCCGAAACTGTGACAGAGGGTGTAACACAATCCGTTGCGCACTATGCGCGCAAGCGCTCCGGCTCGTCCCATCAGAAGCCAAAACACTGCGCCGGCCCTTACCTCATGCGAATGGGTCGGGCATTCCATTTCCGCAAACGCCTGCCCAGGGCGCTATCAAACTTACAATCAAACTCATCTCTGTACCTTTCCCTGCGTACCGACCTCCCGCTCGACGCCGTGAAACGAGCCGCCAAGCTTCTCACGATCTATGAGCGAATGGAGAAAGAAATCGTGTACGCCCACGCCTCTCAAGACCTGAGCCCTGCTGACTGAAGATCTCCCAGCGGAACTGGTAGGGGTCCTGGCAGAACAAAGCAGGATGGGCAGCTTTGAGCCTCCCCAACTGAACTGGTCCACCGTTATGTTTAGGAAACGGAGAACCACGAATGGCAAACAAGCGACCGAAGCCAGAACAGGTAGATTCGAAGTTGCGGCAGTTTGAACTTCTGATGGGGCAAGGCATGCCCCGTCTTGATGCGATCGGACAGATCAGAGTTGTTGAAAAATCCTACGACCGTTAGAGCAAGTGAAAAACACAAGGTGCGATGCGAGACGCCACTGCAGCGCTCACTGCAGATTTTTTGATGCCATGTAGAAAAACTGTGCAGGCATTCCGCTAAATGCGGAAATACGCTGAAATAATGGGCGAACCGGCAGCCTGGTGAACAGGTTTTTGGCCTTGGAATTGCGGTCAATGAATCTTGGGCTCAGTTGAGTCTCTATGAACCAACATCTGACTGTCGTTGTAGTCGAACAGAACCAAGAGCGTGCTTTTGCGATCGTAGATGCCCTAAAAGAGGCTGGAGACGTAGACGTTTCTGTAATCGGCAATGTCACCGGGCTGGCACGTAAAATTGCAACGCATAGCCCGGACATTGTCCTGATCGACATCGACAATCCATCGCGGGATATGCTGGAAGAGCTCACCGTTGCTTCAGGCCCATTGGAACGTCCCGTGGCGATGTTTGTCTCGAGCGCTGCGGGCGGGTTGGCCAAAGCCGCAGTTGAGGCCGGGGTATCGGCCTATGTCGTCGACGGTTTGCAAGCCGAGCGCATTAAACCTGTGATCGATACCGCTATTGCCCGGTTTCAGGTGTTACGTCAGATGCGGACCGAACTGGCCGAAACCCGCCGTGCGCTGGAAGAGCGCAAAGTGATTGACCGAGCTAAGGGCTTGTTAATGAAGGCCAAGGGCGTTTCGGAAGATGAAGCCTATGCCCTGCTCCGTAAAACCGCGATGAATCAGAATCGCCGGGTTGCCGAGGTGTCCGAAGCCTTGGTCACAGCATCAGGTTTGTTGTCATGAGAACGGTAACCCTGCCTGTCGCCTATATGCCTTTGGTTGATGCCGCTCCACTGATCGTGGCACGCGAGATGGGGTTTGACCACGCCGAAGGCATCTCGTTGGACCTGCGACCGGCTCCATCTTGGTCGTCTCTGCGTGATATGCTGGCCTTTGGGCACGTGGACGCGGCACATCTGCTGTCACCCGTCCCCGTTGCGATGGCTTTGGGTCTTGGAGGCATTGCGACACCGTTATCCGCCGTGTCTGTCCTGTCGCTCAATGGCAATGTCATAGGTGTTGGAACTCAATTGGCTGGGCGGTTGACCGACCAAGGCTACGGCTTCGATTTCTCCGATGCTGCTGAAGCTGGGGCTGCACTGGCACAGGCCGCCGGCGACGTTTTGGTGTTCGGTGTACCTTTTACGTTTTCGATGCATGTTGAATTGTTGCGCTATTGGGTCGCTGGAACCGAACTGGCCTCGAAACAGGTCGAAATCCGAACCGTCCCGCCTCCACTCATGGCGCAGGCGCTCGCAGGTGGCGAGATCGATGCCTTCTGTGTGGGTGAGCCCTGGGGCTCATTCGCTGTAGACGACAGTGTCGGTACACTGCTGTTGCCCGGCAAGGCGATCTGGTCCTGTGCACCTGAAAAGGTGCTGGCGGTCAGAAACGACTGGGCCGAAACCGAACCACATTTGCTGGGCAGCCTTATGCGGGCCGTTTGGCGCGCAGGACGCTGGCTTTCGAACACGGACAGCCGAACAACTGCATCCGAGATGCTATCGCGTAAAACCTATCTCAACGTCTCACCCGAGCTGATTGACCGAGCGCTGATGGGCGAATTCACTATATCGGCCCGCGGCGAGCAGCGCCATGTCGATGGGTTTGTCGAGTTTTTTGACGGCGCTGCCACCTTCCCATGGCGCAGTCAGGCGAAATGGGTTGCGCATCAATTGGCGAAACGAAACGGGCTGGACGCCGGAACTGCGGAACGACAATCCGCAAAGGTCTTTCGCAGTGATCTCTATCGTCGCGAATTGCAAGGGCTTGGTGTGGAAACACCCGGCGCGTCCGAGAAACTTGAAGGGGCGTTACCCGAGTCGACGGCGGTTGCCTCGACCAATGGCAGCCTGATTCTGTCTCGGAACGTCTTTTTCGACCGACGCATTTTCGAGCCAGCGGGGTAAGTCTGCACAAAATTTTTGCAGTGCAGCATCTGTTATTGCTGCGACGCAGAATTTTCGAGGTGAAAACGCTGAAAATTGATGACGCGCCGCTGCGTGACTGGCTAAATCGGAACATCGGAAGGCAACGACGCCCACCGACGGAATTCGCCCATAGTCCAGGGCACCTCACAAGAGCAAAGCCGCTCGACCATCCGCCACCTCCTCCCGGCGGACTGTGTCGGCGGCTTTTTTGTTTGCCCAACGGGTTGGGCTGAACCGAAAGGGAACGAGATGAAAAAGCTTCTTTTAGGCCTTGCTGCGACGACGGCGCTTGTGTCACCGGCACTGGCCGAACTGGAACTGGAAAAAGACGAGCTAACGTTTGGCTTTATCAAACTGACTGACATGGCGCCGCTGGCTGTCGCCTATGAGAATGGGTACTTTCTTGACGAAGGCCTGTTCGTGACGCTGGAAGCACAAGCCAACTGGAAAGTGCTGCTGGATGGCGTGATCGACGGGCAGCTGGATGGCGCGCACATGCTGGCCGGGCAGCCTTTGGCCGCGACCATCGGATACGGCACCGAGGCGCATATCATCACACCATTTTCGATGGACTTGAACGGCAACGGCATCACCGTCTCGAACGAGATTTGGGAAGAGATGAAGCCGAATATCCCGGTGATGGAGGATGGTCGTCCCCAACACCCTATCAGCTCCGAGGCGCTTGCTCCGGTCGTCGAGAAATACAAGTCCGAAGGCAAGCCCTTTAACATGGGCATGGTCTTCCCCGTTTCGACCCATAATTACGAACTGCGCTATTGGCTTGCCGCCGGTGGACTGCACCCCGGCTACTACAGCCCTGACAACGTAACCGGCCAGATCGGCGCAGATGTGTTCCTGTCAGTAACGCCACCGCCGCAGATGCCTGCCACGTTGGAGGCCGGCACGATATACGGCTACTGCGTGGGCGAGCCTTGGAACCAACAGGCTGTGTTCAAGGGTATCGGCGTGCCGGTCATCACGGACTATGAGCTGTGGAAGAACAACCCTGAGAAGGTCTTTGGCATCACTGCCGAGTTCGCAGAAGAGTATCCCAACACCACGCTGGCTGTGACCAAGGCCCTGATCCGCGCCGCGATGTGGCTGGATGAGAACGACAACGCCAACCGCCCCGAGGCGGTCGAGATCCTCAGCCGCGCGGAATATGTGGGCGCAGATTATGACGTGATCGCCAACTCGATGACCGGCACATTTGAATACGAAAAAGGCGACAAGCGCGAAGTTCCTGATTTCAACGTGTTCTTCCGCTACAACGCGACATACCCGTTCTATTCGGACGCGATCTGGTATCTGACACAGATGCGCCGCTGGGGTCAGATCCCTGAATCCAAGCCCGACAGCTGGTATGACGAGGTTGCCAAATCTGTCTACAAACCCGAGATCTATCTGGAAGCCGCGCGCCTTCTGGTCAATGAAGGCCTGGCGAATGAGGCCGACTTCCCCTGGGACAGTGATGGTTACAAAGCGCCCACCCCGGCCGAGGATATCATCGACGGCATCACCTATGACGGCCGCACCCCAAACGCCTATCTCGAAAGCCTGTCCATTGGTCTGAAGGGCGATCAGAAGATCGTCGGCTCGGACGTGCAAGGCTAATCCCATGCGTCGCGCCCGGTATCAGTCGGGCGCACACCCCAAAGTGCCCCGCCATCGCAAGGACACATCAGATGACAACGGTCGATCCCGAATTCAACGCAGACGCCGCCAAAGAGGCGCGTCGCACCCGCCTGTTCACCCGCATCAACGCCGCCGACAAATGGTTCCAGATTCTTGGCCTAAGCTGGGCCACCCCGGTCCTGAAAGCTGCCGCCGGAGACAACCCCCGCGCTCAGATGACCGAAATCTGGCGTCTTCTGGTCGTCCCCCTGCTGTCGATCTGCGCCTTCCTGCTGCTTTGGGGGACGCTCGCCCCGAAAGTGCAAACTTCCCTGGGCGCCGTACCAGGCCCAGCTCAGGTCTGGGCAGAAATGGTCAACCTCAACGAGGACGCACAGGCCAAGGCCGCCAAGCGCGCCAAGTTCGAGGCAATGGTTGAGAAACGGAACCAGAAGCTGATCGATACGGGCCGCGCGGACGAGGTCAAACAAGTCGCCTACACCGGCGCGCCGTCTTACTACCAGCAAATCTGGACCTCTATCAAAACCGTGTTCTTCGGGTTTCTGATCGCGACCGTTGTGGCCGTTCCCCTTGGGATCGCTGCCGGACTGTCGCCTACCGCCAATGCGGCGCTGAACCCGCTGATCCAGATCTTCAAACCGGTCTCGCCTCTGGCATGGCTGCCGATCGTGACCATGATCGTCTCGGCCGTCTACGTCACCAACGACGGTTGGTTCGCCAAGTCCTTCCTGATCTCGGCCATCACCGTGACCCTGTGTTCGCTTTGGCCGACTCTGATCAACACCGCGCTGGGTGTGGCGACCATCGACAAGGACTTGGTGAACGTCTCCAAGGTTCTGAAAATGAACACCTATACCAAAGTCACTAAGCTGGTGCTGCCTTCGGCGTTGCCGCTGATTTTCACAGGTTTGCGCCTGTCGCTGGGCGTCGGCTGGATGGTTTTGATCGCGGCTGAAATGCTGGCGCAGAACCCCGGTTTGGGTAAATTTGTCTGGGATGAGTTCCAGAACGGTTCGTCCAGCTCGCTTGCCAAGATCATGGTTGCGGTCTTCACCATCGGCATCATCGGTTTCCTGTTGGACCGGGTGATGTACGCACTGCAATCCCTCTTCACATTCACGAACAACCGGTGAGCGCGATGAGCATACTGAGCTTCAAAAACGTCACGAAATCCTTCGGTGAAGGCGCCGCGCGCACGGATGTGCTGAAAGGCATCGATCTGGACGTGCAGAAGGGCGAGTTTCTGGTGATCCTCGGCTTTTCCGGCACCGGAAAAACGACCCTGATTAACCTCATGGCCGGTCTGGATACTCCAACTAGCGGAGAGGTCACGTTCAAAGGAACTCCGATCAAGGGGCCGGGCCCGGAACGTGGCGTAGTATTTCAGAACTATTCACTGATGCCTTGGCTGACGGTCAGCGGCAATGTGGGGCTGGCGGTCGATACGGTCTTTCCGGGGCTCGGCAAGACTGAGAAGGCCGAGAAGGTCGCGCATTATGTGCGGATGGTGGGTCTCAGCCATGCTGCCACGCGCCGCCCGGCGGAACTGTCGGGTGGGATGCGTCAGCGGGTCAACGTGGCGCGTGCCTTGTCGATGAACCCCGAGGTTTTGTTGTTGGATGAGCCTCTGTCGGCGCTCGACGCGCTCACCCGTGCCAATCTGGCGGATGAGATCGAACATATCTGGGAGGCCGACAAAAAGACCTGCGTTCTGATCACCAATGACGTGGACGAGGCGATCATTCTGGCCGACCGGATCATCGCTCTGAACCCCGATGGTACGTTGGGCCAGGAATTCCGCGTATCGATCCCGCGCCCTCGCGAACGCGGTGCTATGAACAACGACGAGACGTTCAAGCGCCTACGCGCCGACGTCACCAAATACCTGATGGATGTGGGGATCGAAGCCAAGGTCGAAGGCTCGCGCATCCTGCCCGATGTTACACCGATCCATGGAGTGCCAACGGCGGTGGCCGAGGCACAAAAAGGGATGATCGAGAGCCGTTTCCTCGACTTTTCACAGCTTCATAAAGTCTACCCGACGCCCAAGGGCCCCCTGACCGTTGTTGAGGATTTCGATCTGAAGATCGATAAGGGCGAGTTCATCTCGCTGATCGGCCATTCAGGTTGCGGAAAATCTACGGTTCTGACCATGGCTGCGGGGCTGAACGATATATCGAAGGGCGCGATCAAGCTGGATGGTCGTCATGTCGAGGGGGCTGATCCAGAACGCGCCGTAGTGTTCCAATCCCCCAACCTGTTCCCATGGCTAACTGCCAAGGAAAACGTCGCGATCGGGGTCGACAAAGTCTATCCCAAGGCCAGCATCGCCGAGCGTCAGGATGTCGTTGAATACTATCTGGAACGCGTCGGTCTGGCCGATGCGATGGACAAATCCGCGAGCGACCTGTCGAACGGCATGAAACAACGCGTCGGCATCGCACGCGCCTTTGCCCTATCACCCAAGCTGCTGCTGTTGGATGAGCCCTTCGGGATGCTCGACAGTCTGACCCGCTGGGAATTGCAGGAAGTGTTGATGGAGGTCTGGTCCCGCACCAAGGTCACCGCAATCTGTGTGACCCATGACGTGGATGAGGCGATCCTGCTGGCCGATCGCGTGGTGATGATGACCAATGGCCCACAAGCGACCATAGGCAAGATCACCAAGGTCGACCTGCCGCGCCCGCGCACCCGCAAAGCGCTGCTGGAGCATCCGGACTACTACGCCTACCGGCAGGAGGTCCTCGATTTCCTCGAAGAATACGAACACGGCGCCAAGCCAAAAACACCCGCCCCCAAGGCGATTGCAGCGGAGTGAAACCATGAAACAAAGACTTGTTGTCATCGGCGCAGGCATGGCCTCGGGCCGGGTGCTAGAACACCTGACCGACGCCGCGCCGGATGCGTTCGACATCACCCTGTTCAACGCCGAGCCCCGCGGGAACTACAACCGCATCATGCTGAGCCCGGTTCTGTCGGGTGAGAAGACTTATGAAGAGATCGTCACACATGATGACGCCTGGTACGCCGAGCGGGGGATTGCTTGCCGGTTCGGCGAGAAAGTTGCAAAGATCGACCGCGAGATGAAAGTTGTCGAGGGCGAGCACGGACACCTTCCCTACGACAAGCTGGTGATCGCGACTGGGTCGAACCCGTTCATCATCCCCCTGCCCGGTCATGATCTGGACGGTGTCATCGCCTATCGCGACCTGGAAGACACCCAGCAGATGATGGGCATGGGCCCCGACAACAAGGTCGTCGTGATCGGTGGCGGCTTGCTGGGGCTTGAAGCTGCGGCGGGCATGGCCGCGCACGGCGTTGACGTCACCGTGGTGCACATCATGGGCCACCTGATGGAGCGTCAGTTGGATGAAGCCGCAGGCTACCTGCTGAAGAAGTCGCTGGAAGACAAAGGAATCAAGATCTGCCTACAGGCGAACTCCAAGGAAATCCTTGGGCAAGATGGCAAGGTCCGCGCACTTTTGCTGGACGACGGGACCGAGCTGCCCTGTGATCTGCTGGTCATGGCCGTTGGCATCCGTCCCAATACAGCGCTGGCGCAGGAGGCCGGTCTGGCCACCGGGCGTGGCATTCATGTGGATGACCAAATGTTGACCTCAGATCCGGATATTTACGCTGTGGGTGAGTGCGTCGAGCATAACGGAGAGGTCTTTGGTCTTGTCGCGCCGCTCTACGATCAGGCGAAAGTGGCGGCGCATGCCTTGTTGGATAAAGAGGCCGCGTTTGAGCAAAAAACTCTTTCAACGAAGTTAAAAGTCACCGGCTGCGATCTGTTCAGCGCTGGCGATTTCGCAGATGGACCGGGGCGTGAGGATATCGTGTTCCGCGACCCATCGCGGGGCGTCTACAAGCGTCTTGTGATCGAACAGGACCGTCTGATCGGCGCTGTCATGTACGGTGACACGGCCGACAGCGGCTGGTTTTTCGGCCTGATCCAGGATGGCACCAGCATCGAAGACATGCGTGAGACGCTGATCTTTGGCCCGGCCTACCAGGGGGGCGACACCGCGGACCCTCTCTCAGCCGTTGCAGCATTGCCGCCTGAGGCGGAGATTTGCGGCTGCAACGGCATATGCAAAGGCGACATTGTCGAGGCGATCCATTCAGGGGCTGGCGATCTGGGCGCGGTGCGGGCAAGTACCAAGGCCAGTGCGTCCTGCGGCACCTGTACTGGGCTGGTGGAACAGGTGTTGCAGGTCACATTGGGTGACGACTTCCAGATGCCAGCGGCGCAACCGATCTGCGGTTGCACCGACCTGACGCATGAGGATGTACGGCGTCTGATCAAGGGCCAAGAACTAAAAAGTCAGGCGGCTGTTTGGCAGGAACTCGGCTGGAATACGCCTAACGGCTGCCATGTCTGCCGCCCGGCGATCAACTATTACCTGCTGGCGGATTGGCCACTGGACTATCAGGATGATCCACAAAGCCGCTTCGTTAACGAACGCAAACACGCGAATATTCAGAAAGACGGTACGTTCAGCGTCGTGCCGCGCATGTGGGGCGGGATCACCACCCCCGAAGAACTGCGTGCCATTGCCGACGCCGCCGACAAGTACGACGTGCCAACCGTAAAGGTCACCGGCGGCCAACGCATCGATCTGCTGGGCGTGAAGGGTGAAGACCTGCCTGCGATCTGGTCGGATCTGAACAGGGCCGGTCTGGTCTCGGGTCACGCCTATTCCAAGGGCCTGCGGACGGTCAAAACCTGCGTCGGAACCGATCATTGCCGGTTCGGCACGCAGGACAGCACCGGCCTCGGCATCAAGCTTGAGAAAATCCTGTGGGGGTCTTGGACTCCGCATAAGCTGAAGCTGGCCGTGTCGGGCTGTCCTCGCAACTGCGCTGAGGCGACTTGCAAGGATATCGGCGTTGTCTGCGTGGACTCAGGCTATCAGATCAGTATCGGAGGGGCCGCCGGTATGGACGTGAAAGAGACCGAATTGCTGTGCCAGGTCCAGACCGAAGGCGAAGCGATTGAGGTGGTGATGGCCGTCACGCAAGCCTATCGCGAAGGCGGCAAATATCTGGATCGAATGTATAAATGGCTAGGCAAGGTCGGCATGGACTGGGTCAAAGCTCAGGTCGTGGACGACCTTGAAAACCGCACCGCCTTGGTCGCCAGGTTCGAGCTGTCGCAAAGCATCTACCGTAAAGACCCGTGGGCCGAACACGTCAAAGAAAAAGCGCAGACCTACGCGCCGATTGCAGATTTCACACTGGAGGCAGCGGAATGAGCTGGATCGACATCGGACATATCGACGAGGTTCCCTTACGCGGGGCGCGGTTGGTGAAAACCCATATCGGCTGCATCGCCGTATTCCGTACTGCTGAGGCTGAAGTGTACGCCGCAACCAATAGCTGCCCCCATAAGGGTGGCCCTTTGTCTGAAGGCATCGTCCACGGCCAGTCGGTCACCTGCCCGCTGCACAACTGGGTTTTCGACTTGAATACGGGCGAGGCTCAGGGCGCAGATGATGGTCGCATCACCACCTACCCCGTACGTTTGGAAGATGGGCGCATCCTGCTTGACGACAGCGCCGTCACCCGGCGGAGTGCGGCCTGATGGACGGAACTGGCCTGCCAGAGGTCCGGTCAACCTGTGCCTATTGCGGCGTCGGCTGCGGTGTTCTTTTGCGCCCCGATGGTGCCGGTGGTCTGACAGTGCGAGGCGACCCGGACCACCCGGCGAATTACGGGCGTCTATGCTCGAAAGGGTTGGCTTTGGACGAAACCGTGGGTCTAGACCACCGGTTGTTGGCCCCACGCGCGTTCGGCCAGGACACCAGTTGGGATAACGCACTGCAATTGGTTGCCGATCGCTTTTCGGCCACGATCAGAGAGTTCGGACCGGGCAGCGTAGCTTTTTACGTCTCGGGCCAATTGCTGACCGAGGATTACTATGTTGCCAACAAGTTGATGAAAGGCTTCATCGGCTCAGCCAATATCGACACCAACTCGCGGTTGTGTATGGCGTCAACTGTAGCCGGGCATAAACGCGCCTTCGGAACCGATACAGTGCCCGGAACTTATGAAGATCTGGATCACGCTGACTTAGTTGTGCTGGTTGGTTCAAACCTTGCCTGGTGTCATCCCGTTCTCTATCAGCGGGTCATGGCGGCGCGTCAGGCGCATGGCACGAAGATCGTGGTCATTGACCCGCGCCGCACAGCGAGTTGTGATCAGGCGGACCTTCATCTGCCGCTTAAGCCAGGCAGCGACGTAGCGCTTTTCAACCGATTGCTTTGCAGAATTCACCACACCGGCCATGTATCCGCCGAATTCCTGGAACGAAGCAATGGGTTCTCTGAAGCCCTCGAACTGGCGCAGCTTGACGATCCTGACGAGACGGGGCTCAGCCCATCTGAGATTGTGGCGTTTTGCGACTTGTGGATCGGTACTGAGCGGGTCGTTACGGTCTTTAGTCAGGGTGTAAACCAGTCTTCCAGCGGTACCGACAAGGTCAATGCGATCTTGAATTGCCATCTGGCCACCGGTCGAATTGGTCGCGAAGGGATGGGGCCGTTCTCGGTCACAGGTCAGCCTAACGCCATGGGCGGTCGAGAGGTGGGTGGTCTGGCCAATACGCTCGCTTGCCATCTGGACATAGAAAACGAGGACCATCGTCAGGCGGTTAAACAATTTTGGAATTCGCCCAACATCCCTCGGAGGCAAGGATTAAAAGCGGTCGATCTGTTCCGATCCATCGAAGACGGTCAGATCAAGGCGCTCTGGATCATCCACACCAACCCTGCGGCTACCATGCCGGACGCGGACAGAGTGAGCGCAGCTATCGAAAACTGCCCATTTACAGTTGTCAGCGACCTTACCGCGCGGACAGATACCGCGCGTATCGCAGACGTGCTGCTGCCAGCGGCGGGATGGGCAGAAAAATCGGGGACTGTAACCAATTCAGATCGCACGATAAGCAGACAACGTGCCGTTTTGAGCCCTCCGGGGCAAGCCCGCTCGGACTGGGATATCTTGGCCGAGGTCGGCCGTAGGATGGGTTGGGAAGAGGCATTTAACTACGAGTCTCCGGCGCAGATTTTCAGAGAATACGCGAGCATGACCTCACTTGCGGCGTCTTTTGGCAAGGACTTCAATATTACCGAGTTGTCCGACGTTGGGGATGAAGACTATGATGCGCTGAGCCCCACACAATGGCCAACGACACTTGGTGCGACCGACAAGCGGTTTTTTGGCGATGGACAGTTTTTTCATCCTGATGGCAAAGCGCGTATTGTTCCGGTTTCTCACAAGCCGCCCAAAGTGGAAACCTGTGCACAATTCCCGTTTCTTTTAAACACAGGGCGAAACCGGGATCAGTGGCATACCATGACACGGTCAGGTTTGTCGCCTCGTTTATCAGCCCACCTTTCCGAACCTTATGTTGACATGAATCCAACAGACGTTGATCGGTTGGGCCTTAGCGCCGCAGATTTGGTCCAACTCGACAGCTCAGTTGGAAGCGGTGTCTTTCGCCTGCGAATCTCGGAAGCTGTCGCACCCGGGCAAGTGTTCGCACCAATTCACTGGACGGGTGAAACGGCACCTTCAGCCCGTGTGGATGCGCTTGTTCCAAGTGTGACTGATCCGATATCTGGACAGCCTGAAAGCAAGGCGACGGCTGTTTCTGTGCGGCGTCTGAATGCTTCCTGGTACGGCTTCGCCATTTCCGTCGATGCGGCTTCGCCTACGGCAGAATACTGGGCAATGAGCAAAACGGGCAAAGGCTACAGGATGGAGTTGGCAGGGAAGCAGGACATCGACGATTGGGAACACAAAGCCCGCGAGTGGTTTGGACTACCTGATGCCATGGTGACTTCAATCGAAGACCCCAAGCGCGGCGCGCATAGGATCGCGCTGTCAGACGGACAGCGCCTCTTGGCAGCGCTTTTCGTCTCCCGCCAACCTATCATTCTGATGCGAGACTATTTGGCAAGTTTGCCTGAGGTTTCGCTCATTCAGATACTGTCTGGCCGGTCATCTGCTGCTTCTGAAGACTGTGGACCAATTGTCTGTTCGTGTTTCGGGGTCGGACTAAAAACCATCATCGACGCCATTCGCGACAAACGTTTAATCAATGTGGACGATATCGGAGATGCCCTTCAAGCTGGAACAAACTGCGGTTCATGCCGGCCAGAGTTGGCTGAATTGGTCGCGGAGCATTCGAAGTTGAACCGCAATACACCGAAGAGTTTCTCGCAAGAACAGTTAGGATAGACCCGGGTTTTGGAGCTGGACAGCGGTCGGTTTTGTTTGGTTATCAAGGTAGGAGCGGTTTCCGTCCACTCGAGACCCAAAACCTGGTTGAGCGTGATTCACCGGTTCGGGCAATCCGGTGGAAGGATGGCGTCGTCCTGCGCTCCAAGCGCCAATATATGCTTACTGAGCAATTTCGTGTCCTGCGACCTCAGATGAAACCAATACTCATCCAGTTGATCAGCCGCTCTTCTTGCTCTCGTCGCCGCTACGTTTGCCGAGTGAGTACGCAAAGAAAATGCGATCCGAGAAGAAGAGTAGTAGCGGCAAAGCTCCTTGGGGATGCGGCGGCTGAAGTAAAAAACACCCTCTTTCACGAAGGTGTACTTGGGCGAAATGGTCTCTGACATGGTCTACGGCTCCAACCTGCTGTTAAAAGCTGGAGTGAAACCAAGGGTTTACCTGAAGAAGTGGTGCCCGGGGGCGGAATCGAACCACCGACACGAGGATTTTCAATCCACTGCTCTACCCCTGAGCTACCCGGGCACGGGAACGACGTTCGTCGTTGGGTGGGGGCCTTCTATGACTTGCTACCAGCGGTGTCCAGAGGCTTTTTTACATTTTTTCAATGCGGTCGCTTTGGCGTGAAGTCCTGCGTGTCATCTTCGACTTCAAGGTCCTCTTCGCGCTGCGACGGAACCGAGTAGGACCCGTTCAGCCACTTGGCCAAATCAATGTCCGCACAGCGCCTGGAACAAAACGGACGAAACTTCTGCTCGGTCTCGGCACCGCAAATCGGGCAGCTCATTTCAGGATCTCCATCACGGGAACGCGACCACGCTTTCGCTGCAATTCAAAGTGGCCCAGCGGGGTCCAGCCTGCAAGAATCGTCTCGTCCGGGTCTGATCTGAACGCGGCACGCAAAGCGGATTCAAACCCGCGGCGATCCTTCTTTGGCATGGGCGCGAGGTCCAGCGTAATCTGACCAGCCAGCCCACGTACGCGCAAAGCACGGGGCAGCATCTTGGCGCAGGCGAAATTGGCCTTGGTGCCCGCCGCGAGCGAGGTGTCCGCTCCGGTGTTCACATCCACGGCGACCAATGCGCGTGTGGGTTCGATGTAAAGATACCCTCCGCCCGGTAAAGGCTCGGACGCTCCACGCATCGTATCCAGCGCATCCAGAACGCCGTGGGTTTCGAACCCGCCCGCCTGGGTCACGACTTCGGCCGGGTCGGTCCAGTCGCGCCAGGCAAGGATATGGGGGCTGTCACCCTCGCTGAGAAGTTCAGGCTCGGTCCCGTCGTCATTCATCACCTGCTCGGCCTGCGTTAACATGGCCGAGATGTCTTCCGAGATCTCTTCGGCATCCGCACCCGCGCAGCAGGAGCGCAGGATCAATCCATAGGCGCTGTCACCCATCTGCTCGTGCGCGATTTCAAGCAGTTGATCTCGTGTGTCCTCGTCCTTGATACTGCGCGAAATGTTCAGGCCCGGAGCGTCCGGCGTAACAATCGCATAGCGGCTTTTGAAGAGGATGCGATTGCTCACCGGTATGGCTTTGCCGGGCTCTGCAAAGCCGGTGACCTGTACCAACAACAGGGCGCCGGGACCCAAGCCTTTGACTTGTCGCAGGAACGCAGGGCCATCTGGCGTGGTCAGGAACATTCCGCCCTGCCCCTTGACCGGGCGGTCAGCGCGGGCGCGGTAGATCGTGCCGGGCGCGGGTGCGTCTGTGGCGATCAAGAAGTCATCCAACTTGCCGTCGACCATCAGCGCAGCCGCTTCGCGGCCTTGGATGTGGTCCAGAACAATGGTGCGACCTTTCATGATGCCTCTCGATACAGTGGATAGCCGATGCCTTGCAGCAAGGCTGCGGTCTCGGACAGGGGCAGGCCGACGATGCCGGTAAACGACCCCGAAATCCATGGAATAAAAGCCCCTGCGGCCCCCTGAATCGCATAGGCGCCTGCCTTGCCGCGCCAGTCTCCGGTCGCCAGATAGGCGTTGATCTCGACATCCGACAGACGTTTGACCTTGACCTGTGAGACGACATCACGCTGCAGCACACGGTCTCCGCGCCGGACCGCAACCGAGGTGATCACGCGGTGACGACGACCAGACAGGGAATGCAGAAACTCCGCCGCCTGCCCCGCATCCTCGGGCTTTCCCAGAATCCGACGCCCCAAGGCCACGGTGGTATCTGCACAGAGGGTAACGTCACCTCTATCCGCCTGAACAGCCTGCACTTTTTGGCGCGTGATGCGGTGGCAATACGGAACCGGAAGCTCGCCCTTCAAAGGCGTTTCGTCGATGTCAGGAGGGCAAATGGCATCGGGCCGCACGCCAAGCTGGTCCAGCAGGTCTAGCCGTCTTGGGCTGCCCGATCCGAGAATGAACGCCATTGCGGCAGGCGTTACTTGAAGCGATAGTTGATCCGACCCTTGGTCAGATCATATGGGGTCATCTCGACCTGAACCTTGTCGCCGGCCAGAACGCGGATGCGGTTCTTGCGCATCTTGCCTGCCGTATGTGCGATGATCTCATGGCCGTTTTCCAGCTCGACCCGAAACGTCGCATTAGGCAGGAGTTCCTTCACGACACCGGGAAATTCGAGCGTATCTTCCTTGGCCATGTTGTCTCCATCATTACGTTGCACCCGCAGAATCTGCGGGGGTGTGCGCTTAAATGAGCCTATTTCGGCCTTATTTCAAGGGCGGAATCACCTAAAGAGCGGATATTGTGACCGATTCGACTCGGGCGGCCTGTTCCTCCCAATGGGTTCGGTTCAGCACGTGACCGTCTGCGCGAACCTCAGCGATGGCTGACAGATCGACATCCGCATAGGTCCAGCCCGGCTGATTCAAAGTGCCTTCGGCCAGCACACCGGTGGCCGGAAACCCCTTGTCGGGCGGGCCAAAGACGCCTCCGGTCCCGGTGTTCATATCCACCGCCTCGGACCATTCGTTGTTCCCGACCAGCGAGGCCATGACTGTAACGCATTGATTTTCCAAAGCTCTTGACATTGCGCCAATCCGCACGCGCCAGTAACCCGAAAGCGCTTCGGTACAGGATGGCGCAAGGATTAGGTCTGCCTCGCTCAGTGCGCGGCCCAGCAACGGAAACTCGCTATCGTAACAGATCAACACACCGATCTTGCCCAGCGCGGTGTCGAACAGCTTGAGCGGACCGCCGGGGGCGATGTCCCAATCCTCGCGTTCGAACCGGGTCATAATCTGTTTGTCCTGATGGTCGAAACTGCCATCCGGCGCGTAGAAGGCGGCGCGGTTCACCGGACGCCCGGTTCCATCAACAACCGGCGCGGACGCACCCAGAATGTAGGTTTTGTACGTCTTGGCGAGGCGGATGTGCAGGTTTTGTACATCCTCCATCCGGTCGGACACGGCCCGGATCGACCGCTCCAGATCGCCGGCAACCTCGGCCCCGTCCAGGGTCGACAGCTCCATCGCGCCGTATTCGGGAAAGACCAACAATTCGGCCCCCTGCCTTGCGGCCTGGGACACCCACCCCTCAAGCTTGTCTTCGTATTGTGCCCAGCTATCCAACCAGTCGAGATTATAGGCGGCAGTTGCGACTTTCATGGCAGCGTCCCCGTGCGGTCAAATTCGCATGACCTTAGTCGCGGACGCAGACCGGAGTACAGCCCAATTACCCTGCGGTCGTCGGATCGATGATCGTGGTCACTTCGGTGATCGTGTTGGCCGGGAACCCGCTGAGTTCCGCATGCTTGTGGATCGCGTCCTCGCTCTCGGCCAGATAGATGCAAAAGGTCTTGTCACCAGCAACATAGGAATGCTCCCACTGCACGCCGGGTATTTGCGCCAGCGCTTCGTTCGACTTCGCAGACGCGCCGCACAGTTCGTCACCGGACATGGAACCGACACCCGGAAGATCGCGTTCGATAACATAGCGTTTCATGGCAATTCCCCCACAGAAAACCCAACACTACCATGATTCGGGAGTTTTTTCTGCGTTTGGCGTTCAGAGATCCCGGATCCAGAACTGAAGAGGTTTTTTCGATTCGCCTTCTTCGCCGATATCTTTCCACGAAAACTGTGCGATCGCACCGGGCAAAGGCGTGTATCCCCGCGCGCGCCAGAAGGCATCCAGCGGGCGGTAATTGTCGGGCCGCATCGGATGATCTGCCGGGCGTTGCACGCCGCAGAACGCGCATTTGGTGAAACCCAGGCTGCGGGCGTGTGCTTCGCGGGCGTCGAAGAACCTGTGGCCGACACCCTGCCCGCGATAGTCGGGCAACAGCACCGATTCGGCGCAATAGAAGATGTCATGCAGGTCAAGCCCGGTGCCCTCGAAGGCCGCCGCGAAATCTTCGGCGTGGTCGATCAGAGGGGCGCCGGTTGACGCGCCGATCAGACGGTCGTTGTCGAATGCGCCCACCACGATGGCCTTGTCGCTGTCGCGGTAGGATTGCAGGTATTTCCGTTCATATTCCAGGTCGCCATCGTAAAGATACGGCCAGGCGTGAAATACCTTGATCCGCAGCCGGGCAACGTCATCAAGGGCGGCTTCCAGTGCCGCTCCGGTCAGGGGGCGGACGCCGGTGACCTCAGCCATTCGAAACCTGCTTGGTCCAGTCCGCCAGGTTGTAGAAAGTGGTGACGCGGGTGATCTTGCCATCCTTCAGGTCGAAGAACGAACCGGCAGGCAGGCGGTACGTCTGGCCATGCGCATCCGCCAGGCCGTCATCGGTTTCCAGATAGGTTCCGTTGACGATGAATTCGGCTGCTGCGCGGGTGCCGCCTTCGGCTTCGAACACGACGATGTCGGTCAGGTTTTCTTTGTAGCAGCGATTCATGTGCGCGCAGAACGCGGCGAACTTGTCCTTGCCGATGCGGATCTGGCCTTCGTTCACGTGATGGGCCACGTCATCGGACAGGCAAGCCAGCATGGCATCCACGTCACCGGCATTGAAGGCTTCGAAATAGGTTTTGACGGTCTGGTTCATGGTCACTCCGTAGGTTCGCCCCAGCGGTCTTTCAGATGTTTGATGATCTGATCGCGGGTCTGTCGGTAGTGATGTAGCTTTTCTTCGCGGGTCTCGCCCAACCCGGTAGGGTCCATTATTGGCCAATAATCGACATCGAGGTGAAAAACCCGGGTCAGTTCCAGCGCCCGGCGCTGACTGGCGGGCGAAAGCGCCACCACCAGATCGAACGAGCTTAGATCGTCGCCCCATTCCTGCATCTCGTCAAAGGACCGCGAGCGGTGACGGGACAGTTCCACACCCACCTCGTGGCAAGCCGCGATGCAGAACCCGTCAATTTCCAGATCGTTGTGCACGCCTGCGGACTGCACATAGGTGCCCGTGCCGTAAAACTTCTTCATCAGCCCCTCGGCCATCGGAGATCGAACCGAGTTGTGGTCGCAACAGAACAGGACCGACTGCGGCAGAGGCTTCACCCGTCAGCCCCCGAAATGCAGCACGCAGATCAGCGTGAACAGGCGCCGGGCGGTATCGGTATCCACTTCTGCCTTTCCCTCCAGCCGTTCCTGTAGCACGCGGCTGCCTTCGTTGTGGATGCCGCGGCGGGCCATGTCTATGGTCTCGATCTGGCTGGGAGGCAGCGACTTGACCGCGTCGAAATAGCTTTCGCAGATCTGGAAGTAATCCTTGACCACCTGCCGGAACGGGCCAAGCGACAGGTGAAATTCGGCGGCTTTTTCATCCTCTTCCGTCGCGATATCAAAGACCAGCCGTTTGTCGCGGATCGACAGTTGCACGTGGTAAGGCCCATCAGGAATGACGCGGTCATCCCGATTGGGCAGCGAAAAGCTGTTGTCTTCCAGCAGATCATAGATGGCAACCTTGCGTTCCTGCTCGATCTCAGGGGTCGGCGGCGGCAGGTTTCGGTCATCCAGTTCGATATGCGAAATGCGGGTCATCGTTATGGCTACAATCCTTTTGTCAGCACAGACCTATATCAACGGAATCCAGTCGGCAACGCAGAGAAGAGCCATATGTGTCCGGTCTTTGCATCATTTCAGCCATTCAGGCGGTTCAGACGCGCTGTGACAGAAAGGCCGTGCGCCTCGAGGCTTTCTGATTGCGCCAGCTGTTCAGCGGCGGGCCCGATGGCGCGCAGGGCCTCGGGGGTCATCTGGCTGAGCGTGGTGCGTTTGAGAAAATCCATCACGCTGAGCCCGGACGAGAACCGCGCGGACCGGGCCGTTGGAAGCACGTGGTTGGGACCGCCGACATAGTCGCCGATGGCTTCGGGCGTGTACTGGCCCAGAAAGATGGCCCCGGCGTGGATGGTTTTTTCGCTCAGCGCCACCGGGTCTGCGACGCAAAGCTCCAGATGTTCCGGGGCGATACGGTTCGACAGGATTGCAGCCTGGTTCAGATCACGGACGGTGATGATGGCGCCGAAGTCGCGCCAGCTGGCCCCGGCGATGGCGCGGCGCTGCAAGGTTTCGAGGCGTTTTTCGACCGCCTTCGCGACGCTTTGGCCAAAAGCGGTATCATCCGTGATCAGAATCGACTGCGCGCTTTCGTCGTGTTCGGCCTGGCTGAGCAGGTCCAGCGCGATCCAGTCGGGGTCGTTGTCCTTGTCAGCGATGACCAGGATTTCCGATGGGCCCGCAATCATGTCGATGCCGACCTTGCCGAACACCCGCCGTTTGGCCGCCGCCACAAAGGCGTTTCCCGGCCCGGTGATCTTGTCGACCGGCGCGATAGTGTCGGTGCCATAGGCCAGCGCCGCCACGGCCTGCGCGCCGCCGATGCGATAGACCTCGTCCACGCCCGCCAGTTGCGCGGCCAGCAGAACCAGTGGATTCACCAGCCCGTCCGGCGTGGGCACAACGATGGCCAGCCGTTCGACCCCCGCCACCTTGGCCGGGATGGCGTTCATCAGAACCGAAGACGGGTATGAAGCCAGCCCGCCGGGCACATACAACCCGGCGGCTGAAACGGCTGACCAGCGCCAGCCCAGTGTGGCCCCGGCCTCATCCGTCCAGCTTTGGTCGCTGGGCATCTGACGTTCGTGATAGGCCCGGATGCGGGCGGCGGCCAGTTCCAGCGCCGCGCGGTCTTCGGCCCCGACTTGCGCCACCGCGTCTGCGATCTCCTGCGCGCTGAAGGCCAGCGTTTCGGGTGTCAGCTCCAGCCGGTCGAATTTCGCGGTCAGTTCAATAACCGCCGCGTCGCCCCGGTTGCGGACATCGTCGATGATCTGCGCCACAACCGCGTCCACATCCGGGCTGTCCTCGCGCTTGGCAGACAGCAGGGCCTGAAAGGCGGTTTCGAAGTCGGGTGATGTGGCGTCAAGGAAAACGGGCATGATCTGGCACTCCGGGCGTTGCGCCACGGGACATATCGCCCACGGGGCGCGGCCTCAACCCTCAGCCCTGGGGGTGCAGCGATTTGCGCATGGCAAAGCAGGACAAATCCTGACGGTCACTGCATTGACCAGTGGCCTTCCAGCCGTGGCGCAAATAGAATTCCCGTGCCGTCTTCGTGCCGTCCAGATGCACCTCGGTACAGCCGCACGCAGCCAGTTGCCGTTCCAGCCGGTTGAGCAACGCGGCCCCCACCCCGCTGCCAACGTGTTCCGGGTCAACATAGAGCAAGGTGATCTTGCCGGTTTCGAACAACCCACCGACCGCGGCCACCTGCCCTTCACGCTGGGCCAGCCAGATCTGTGATCCCGGCTTGAACCAGCCCCGGATGGTCGCCGGGTCTTTGTTCGCGGTCCATTGTTCCAGATGGTCGGGATCGTTGTTGTGATCGGCCACACAAAGCTGCGTGATCGACCGGATCAGCACGCGGCTGATGTCGAACACATCGAACACCGTCGCCGGACGCAGGGCAATACCCTCGGGCACATTTGAAAACGCCTGAGAAATGCCGCGCTTGTTCTGCATCTATTCGGGGTGCTGCGGCGCCCGGCCGGATGGGGCCCGATATGGGCGCGTGACGTCCTTGAGCGTGGCATCCAACGCCTCGACCTTCAGGCGGATCGCGCCGTCACCCGCCAGGGTCAGCAAGACCTGGCCCGCGCCATCCTCGCCGGGTTCGAATTCGACGGACAGCAGCGACATGACCATGTCCTTCTCACTGCGATCAATGCCCTGGCTGGCCACGGACAGAACGGAATCGAAGACCAGCACCGACTGCACCCGTTCAAACGGGCGGTCACGGCGGGCGGCGGCATCCTTGTCTTCCCAGCGAAAGCGGTTCAGCAACAGGCCAAAGCGGCGGTGCGACGGTTGCCATTTCATCTCGGTCACGGGAAAAACCGCATCCTGCACGAGGGTCGAGATCACCTTCAGATCTTCTGCATCCTCAGCCCCCAAATTCAGCGGGGCTTCGCGCCCGTCTTCAAAACTTGCGTCCGTCATTCGCCTTTGATCCGTTCGATTTTTGCGCCCACGCCTTCCAGCTTGCGAACCACATGTTCATATCCGCGGTCCAAATGATAGACCCGGCTTACCGTTGTCTCACCTTCTGCCGCCAATCCGGCAAGGATCAGCGACACCGAAGCCCGCAGATCCGTCGCCATCACCGGGGCGCCTTTCAGGGTTTCGACACCCGTGACGGTGGCGGTGCCGCCGTGCACCTCGATATTTGCACCCATGCGCACAAGTTCCGGGGCATGCATAAAGCGGTTTTCGAAGATACGCTCTTCCAAAACCGAGGTGCCTTCGGCGGTGCACATCAGCGCCATCATCTGCGCCTGAAGGTCGGTCGGGAAGCCCGGGAACGGTTCGGTCACCACGTCCACAGCCTGCACACGGCCGTTCTTGCGCGCCACTTTCAAGCCGTTTTGGGTTTCGGTGACACTGACCCCCGCCGCGTCAAGCTTGGCCGCAAAGGATTCAACCAGCGCCATGCGCCCGCCCAGCAGTTCGACCTCGCCGCCGCAAATCGCCGGGGCCAGCATATAGGTGCCCAGTTCGATCCGGTCGGTGACAACCTGATGGGTGGCACCGTGCAGCCGGTCGACGCCCTGAATTTCTATGGTCGAGCTGCCCTCGCCCGAAATCTGCGCACCCATCTTGCGCAGGCATTCGACCAGATCGACGATCTCGGGCTCGCGCGCGGCGTTCTTGAGCACCGTGGTGCCCTTGGCCAGCGTCGCCGCCATGACGATGTTTTCGGTGGCCCCGACCGAGGCAAAGCGCATCTCGTGCACCGCCCCTTTCAGGCCGCCCGGAGCCTTGGCATGCAGATAGCCGTCCTTCAGCTCGATCTCGGCGCCCAGCGCCTCGAGCCCTTCCACATGCAAGTCCATTGGACGGGCACCAATCGCGCAGCCACCGGGCAGAGAAACAACCGCCTGCCCGAACCGCGCCAGCAAGGGACCCAGCACCAGATTCGAGGCACGCATCTTGCGCACGATGTCATAATCCGCCGTTTGGCTGGTCAGACTGTGGCTCGACATCGCGATCACCTGACCATCTTGCAGCGACGACACCTCGGCCCCCAGCGATTGCAGCAAAGCGGTCATGGTCTTGATGTCGCTTAGGCGTGGTGCGTTGGTCAGCGTCAGCGGTTCTTCGCTCAGCAAGGTCGCAGGCATCAGCGTCAGACACGCGTTTTTGGCCCCCGCAATCGGTATCTGACCATTCAGCGGGCCGTTGCCCGTTACCAGAATCGAATCCATCTGCTCTTATCCCTTGTCCTTGTCGGCCTTGTCCCCAGAGGCCGCCCGCGCCTTGGCCTGCGCCTTGCGCCGGGCCATATTGGCCTTCAGCGCCGCTTTCAGCCGCTCTTCGCGTGCATCCCCGGATTTGCCTTGTTTTTTGGGTGAATTTTTATTCGTCATGATCTTTCTCTACAGGAGGTGAAAAAAACCGTCCAGACACCCTTGCGCCGCGTTTCGTTTGAGTCTAATCACCCGCCCACAGCGCTGCTGTAGCTCAGAGGTAGAGCACTCCCTTGGTAAGGGAGAGGTCGAGAGTTCAATTCTCTCCAGCAGCACCATGATTTCCTCATATTCATCAAAAACTTACGCCAAACCAACGGCTTGCACTTGCAGACTCCTACACAGGAGCCCTACACAGTGACCCTTGCCATGCCTACACCAGTCAAAGACAAAAAAAGCGGAATCTACTACGTGAGGGTGCGCGTTCCGGCGGACCTGAAAGGAATCGTTGGCCGTGCCGAGGTGTCAAAGTCACTACGCACCAGAGACCCATCAGAGGCCAAAGAGAGATTTGCGGCTGAATACAGGAAAATTCAAAAGCGATGGGCGTCCTTTAGGGCAAAGCCTGAACCTCTCCCTTTGAAAAAGATCGTTGCTCTGTCTGGTCGCGTGTATTTCCGCCTGATGGAAATGCTAGAAAATGAACCGGGTGAACCTGCGATATGGGAACAGGTTTTGCGCCTGAGCCAACAGGCGGAAGCTGTCGAAGGCGGTATGGAAAAATGGTACGGTGTGGTCGCTGACGAGATACTGGCGGAAGAAGGTATTGCTATAGACGAACCGACGCGTGCGCGATTGCTACGTGAAGTTCACCGGTCTTGGACGCAGGCGGCTAGCCAGCAGTTGAAGAGAGCGGAAGGCGATTTCACCCCAGACCCTCAGGCTACGCGCTTCCCTGAGTGGGAACCCACAGCCTCGCCAAAAGTGGCAATCGAAGGCCCTACACTCACCAGCCTTTTTGAACGGTGGAGGAAAGACCACTTGAGCAACGGAAAGGCACCTGCAACGGTCGATGACTTCGCCCAGAAGAAGCACGCTTCGGTCGCTTGTTTGCCATTCTCAGTCCTCCGTTTCCTAAACATAACGGTGGACCCGTTCAGTTGGGGAGGCTCAGTACCCGCGTGCGCGAAACTCTGCAGCGCATTGCCTATGAACGGTGGCAATCGGATGCAATGGTTTTCGGGCATGGCACAGTCAGACCCGGAGCGCATCTTGTTGAATACATGCCGATCGGCAGTCACCACACTTGGTACGGGCTGTTATTCGTCAAAGGGCTGTCCGGATTTACAGCGTTCCTTGTGCCTTTGTCAGTTCATTTCTGGGTCGTCACGCTGGACGCAATAAAGTGTGAACGTGGCAAGCTTCCGCTGGGACTACTACTTACCATTGTCCTCCTTACTTTTGGAGAAAACGTTGAGATTCAGACCTATTTGCTCTGGCCAGGCCTCCTAATGCTCGGATGCCATCTCAGAGAGGTCAAATCGGTAAATCGGGGAAACTGACATGTAGGCTGGTTTGTTGAAACGCAAGCGCGGTGTTTGCCGTTGCTTTTCAAAGGCGGATCCTTCGCCGCTTTTTTGGGGGCATTGTGACTCTGAACGGTGCGCGCTTCCGAACCCTGGAACCAGTGACCTGACCGTGCAACGCCCTTCACTCCGGCCTTGAGCGGCGCTAGTCTCTGCCCTGAACAACGCTGAAAGGAGCCACCCGATGTCCCTCTTCTCAAAACTCTTCGGCGGCGTTGAGAAGTCCAAGCCGGATCCGGTTACTTACAAAGGGTTCGAGATATTCCCCGACCTGATGGCCGAGGGCAGCAAATTTCGCCTGATGGCCCGTATCGAAAAGACCATCGACGGAGATCGAAAGACACATACGGTGATCAGGGCGGATGTCTTCGACACTCGGGATCAGGCCGAAAGCTTTAGTATAGCAAAGGCGAAACAGGTCATTGATGAGCAAGGCGACAGCATTTTCAGCTAGGGAAGTCGTAGCTTGAAGCCTGATCTACGAGCGGAATCGCTGAGCATGCTTATGCGTATAATTCTGAACGCATTCCATAGGTTATCATTTGTCAAACTTTGTTCGGCGAAGAAGTCTTTGTGCAGCAGTTTATCTGCCCTGTTGTTTTGTTAGCTGCCATCGCAAAGCGCATAAAGCAGGCAATTGCGTAAAACACTGGAATGCAGGTTTTCCCCAGAGCGGAAGATCGGTCATATTTGTCGGGCTTTAGCTTCGAACCCATAGCCGATGCGTTGGGTGTCACTTTCCAGGAAAAATCGCTTTACCGGAAATCCGCGCGGCACTTATTCGGGCAAGCCGGCCAAACGCAGAGACGCGCAGTCTTTCTCCAATCGTTCTGCATCAGAGAAAAGCTGAGTTTTTGCCCAGTCCGATATGGAAAACTGAGGGCGGTATTTCATCACATTCCGCGCCTCATCGCGAGCGCCCTCAACGTTACCCGTTTCCATATGTACGATAACGAGGTCGAGATGCCCAAAGCCTTCAACTCTTTGACCATATTCGGTGAATGCCTTCTTGGCTTCCTCGTATTGACCGTCGAGCCGAAGTGCCAAACCCAGAACGCCAGCATACCAGCCGGGATAGTGAGGGTTGAGAGTAATGGCTTGCCGCGCCACGCGGATCGCTTCTTTTGCCTGCCCATTGAATGCCAATGTAATCGACAGCCTTGCAGCCACATCAGCGTGGTTTGGATTTAGCTGCAGTGCCTTGTTGAACTTCCCGATAGCAGATTCCAGTTTACCGTCGATTGCATCCGCGAAACCCGCAATTGCGTGAGCCTCTGGGTTGTAGCTGTCTATCTCCAGAGCACGTCGTGCGCAGTCGCGGGCCTCTGCCAGCGCCGCATTTCGGTCTGCTACAAAACCGTGCCTTGCTTCGACAGTACAAATGAACCCCAAAGTGCAATATGGCGCGGAGTAGCCTGGATCCAGGGAAATTGCCTGTTGAGCAAACCGACGAGCGTCAGCCTGTGCTTCCTTAGTTATTCTGCGCGAGGCTTCCACAGCTTGCAGCTGAGCAGTCCAGGCATCCAGATGTTTAGTACCCGAACCTCTGAAACGGGCCATCTCGCCCGCCAGTAATTCGACTTGAAGTTCAGTCGCAATTCTCAGGGCAATTTCATCCTGAACCTCGAATACGTCTTCTATCAGGCGATCAAACCGGTCTGCCCAAATGTGCATTCCGGACTTCGCATCGATGAGCTGCGCGGTAATTCGCACACGACTACCGCTTTGGCGGACACTTCCCTCGAGAACAAGATCGACGCCCTGTTCCAGTCCAACTTGTTTTACGTCTACCGAGCGCCCCTTATAGACGAACGTAGAGTTGCGCGCGACGACCAGTAAGTTCGGGAGTTTTGACAGAGTGGTAATTATCTCTTCGGTAATGCCATCGGCAAAGAATTCCTGATCGGGGTCAGAAGAAAGACTGTCAAAGGGTAGAACGCCGATCAGCAATGACTTCGAGTGACTGGCTGGAGTCACTCGCGGTGGTGCGGAACCGGGTGGCGACCATTGGAATACTTCGACAGGTGACAGGGCATTCTTGAACTGCCGTTCGCCAGCGCGGTGAAATTGCTCGGCGAGCCTCTCATCAAGGCTGCGATGGACGACATCGGAAATCAACACAGCCTCTTCGTCGGAAGCCTCTTGTAGCCGCGAGGCTATATTGATCCCATCGCCGAAGATGTCATCTTCGTCAAATACGACATCTCCCAGATGAACGCCCACGCGCAGTTTCAGCGAGGACTGGGCTGACACTTGGCTTTGAAGATCGAGGGCGCACCGCACTGCGTCCGAGACCGCGCTGAACTCGACCAGCCATCCATCGCCCATTCTCTTTACGATATTGCCGCGATGATCGCTAACCAATGGATCGAACAACTCTCGACGCAGGACACGGAGTTCGCTGAGAGTCCTGTTCTCATCCGCCTTTATCTGGCCCGAGTAGTTTACTACATCGGCCGAGAGTACTGCGGAAAGTCTGCGGTTCCCGTTCATGTCTATTCGTAACGCACAACGCGTTGCTTGGAAAAGACATCTTATTTCTTAGAGACGCTGCGCAAACGCCGACCGGACACTTTTTGGGCAAACCTGTTCCAATCAAAAATTTTCCAAACGACCGTGGTTTGCAAGAGTCTGTCGTAGTTGACTGAGCCTACCCAACTGATCTGGTCCATGGGTGTATTGAGGAATCTGGGGAATGGCATGTCCCGTCTTGATGCAATCAGGCAGATAGTCGGCGCTTAACTGCCCCACCAACGCTGAATTAACAAGAACAGTGGAATGGGTGTTGATCAATAGAAGGAACCGGAGCCGCTTCAGAATGAAATCGAACGGCTGAAACGCGCAGTTTCAAATCAGACCTTGGACAAACTGATCCTGACGGTGGCGGCCATCTGTTGCTCGACGACCGAAGAGAGTGGCTCCTGCAAAAACAATGGGAAGGTTTGCGTCGACAAGATCGGGCGTGCCCTGCCAGGGGAACGAGGAAAAGAGTTGTCAAAGCCAACCTGCATCGATGGGTTCATCCGCGCCTGCAATCGAGAACGTCGCGAACTCAACGCATCTGGCAAGCCGGTCGGGAAGGAGTTTGAATTCGCAGCAGCAGAAGCCACCAAGCTGCTCAAGCGGCGTAGTGGAGGATTCAACAATCATTTTTTAGGTGTTTGAAGTAAATTCAAATCTGGAGTTAAACGGATTTTCGTTTCTCTGGCTCGAAAAACCGCAAACAGTTTGAAACCGCAGCAAAAGCCTGCCTCTAATGCCTGCTCCTTGGATCCGGATCGTACAGAAAATACCCCTGTCACGCTCCACGCGTTGTGCCTGCTACAAAAGCCTGTCTTTCGGGAAGTTTTCGTTTTGGCTATTTTTCATTGCGTTAAGCTTGCCAAACAAACGAATTATACCTGCAAGTACATTTCACGACCAACAAGATTCGTCTCTTTTTTGGTTTTCGTGCTAGAGTAATTTTCTGAACAAGTTCTACTCAACACTAACCTCCTCAGGTGGCCGCATGTCTGCGCATTGTCAAAGTATTCGGGATGAAATTGAGACGCTTGAGCAAAGTATTGAACTTCTCGATATTCAGATTCAAAACACTGTTGACCCAATACAAAAGTCTGCGCTTTTTCGATTTAGAAAGCAGTCGCTGTCACTGCTTCAGCGAAAAAGGGGGGCTCTTAAGGCGTGTGAAGAGAGCGGGCCCCCATTGCCGCAAGTTCCGGCGGATATGTCAGATTTCGGTTCTGAGGTGACTCAAGGTATCCCCGGTTACGAGCTTGTCGCCGGTAAAGATACTCTTGCAAGAATATTTGTTGGTCGCCGCCCACCCGTAGTTGTTATGGCATCAGAACTTTTGGATGACGCGGATTCTGACTATTCGTCTAAAGCCCTCGGATTTGATCTGAATTCCCTTCCAATCCATTCGTTGCCCTTCAATCCAGCCCGGATTGATTATGCCGAACTTGAGATTTCCGGCCCATCTGGGACAACAGTTATCCCAGGTGATATTGGTGATGGCGTATTCTCAAATGATACCAAGAGTTTCTCCGAAGACGACAATATCAACTTCTATATCCGCGGTCGGGAAATCTCAAAGCCTGGACGGCATCGTTTTACTGCGCGGCTTTATCGCAACGGTACTCTTGTCGGCGAAAAGTCTCTTGGGCAACCACAGTTTCATCCGACGAAGGATCTGCGAATTCTTGTTGTCGTTGAGATCTTTCCCTTTCCTGCAGAGAAATGGGAAATTCTATTTCAGGCTCTGGAGGACTTGTCTCGAATTTTTCCTATTCGATCAGGTTTGGCGCCTTTGGACGGAGATCAGGAAGCCGGGCTGCGCTACCGAATTGAGCCGATACCAATTGATTTCGCGTGGCCTGATCGGACTCCCGTTGCGCAGCGCCTCGCCGCATTTAACCTGGAGCAGTCTGCTGCTGGCAGGCCGGATCGGGCCGAGCATGTCCTGACAATACGCACTCAACAACCCGGAGAAATGCCGCTTGGCGGAAGTGCCCAATCTGGACCAAACGGGAGCATCGCGGGTGTTACTCTGAATGTGGACCCTCCAATGGACAATTCGTTCGGCACCTTAGTTTCCCACGAAATTGCGCACAACTTCTTGACTGTGCCTCACGTTGGTGACGAGGGCGTAGCGCTCAATGAACCAGCTGCATTCGATTTAGTCGCTCGCAAATCAGTAGGGAATCCCAGGGCGTTAATGTACCGGATTTACAATTTAACTCCCAACGGAACTGCGTTTCTTGTTCCAGACTCTTGGCGCACCATCCGAGAACGCCTGCTTACTAGGTCCAGCACAGGCAATGACGAGTGATTTGACTTCGGGTATTTGGCGACCGTGAGTTTGATGTGATTTCCTTGTGTGCTGGTGGTTTGCCAAAGGATGAACTGCGTAATTATGCTAATCAAAACTGGGGTCTTTCGCTTTGAACCGAAAACCGGCCAAGAGATTTGGAGACTGCTTAACCGAAATCGAGAAAATCTGGGTCACGCCGGAGGCATACCGGACTCAGAGAGTTTGGGCGATAGAGACCTTGGTGATTAATGGAGAGGGCCTAAGCGACAGGCTGGCTGTCTAAACAATTCAATACTTCAAGTTCACATCACGCCTGAAATAGACCCGCGCTGCAAGCAAGCTAGAGGGGACAAGAGCAACGCGGGCCCCCCGAAGGGTGGTAGTAAAAGGGATGTAGCGTTGTGGTCTGAACCGGCCCCGTGTCGTAGCGCCGCAGGCAAGAAAAAACCCGCGCTGCTGAGGGATAGGAGCAAGCGCGGGGCAAGTGTTCGGGGTGACAGGTGTACGCCGCTGCTGGCTGATCGGATCAATCTTGCAAACACTTTGCGCAGCACGACAGACCGGATCATTGGAATAGTACTTCCGTTTGCAAAGAATTGGAGCAACTTAGATGCAGGATTTACTTGATGTTTTTTGGGTGGCCGCGTTTGTTTGTCTGCTCGCATTCGCCTTCATCGCGGTTTTTTGTTCGGCTGCCCCTGAAACGCACAGGTTGCGAGCAATTGGTTGTGTTGGGTGTTGTTTGCCTATGCTGCTGCACCGGTTCTTTCGAAAAGACTAACGGAGCGGAACGGCTTGAGATTCATGGTTGAAACAGGTCGCAGTTGTTAACGTTGTTTGGTTCCACGGTAACGTTGATAGCGGCAGGTAGAGCGGCTTATTCGCTGTACACGCAGCGGCCCAAGCGACCGAAGACAACGCAGATAGATTAGTGTCGAACGATAAGGCGGACTGGAAAACCCTAGGAAGGCACAAAAGGACGTCCAGGAGTTTGCAACAGCGATGGATGGATTGCCTTGGTTGCAGTTGGCACCTTTCTTTAGGCTATCCCTACAGCGGTAGCGCTGCTTTAATAAGTTCATTATAAGGAGCAAAACATGATTGAGTTTAGCATTATTGCGTTGTCAGGACTTTGCCTTCTTTTTACGGCTCGTCAACTTGGTCTCGCAGAAGGCAAATGTGAAGCCGCACGCCGCCTTCGCTATACTTTAGTGGTCTTGATACTCTGGCCACCCGCGGCCACCCTGGCCCAATCACAGGAAGAAATCAGCGTAGCGAAAGCGACACTGTCTAGCCTACAGGGTATTTCTTTCAACAATGACACAGAGTATTGCGGCTACCTTGCATATGATCCGGCCGGGAAACTTGTTGCTACTCCTGCTCAACGTGGCGACAATAAAAGCTGCGTTTGGGATCAAGCAGAAAATGGTTTGGTGCTTGTCTTATCTTACCACACGCACGGGAGGTTCGACCCGGAATATAGTTCGGAAGTTCCAAGCGTTGCAGACATTGAGGCCGATGAAGACGAGGGCATCGACGGCTTTGTGTCAACTCCGGGTGGACGTTTGTGGTACGTCGATACGGAGCGAATGGAAGTGAGACAAATCTGCGATATCGGATGCTTGCCAAAAGACCCTGGTTTCGTTCCGGGTTTGGAAGGGGAAATCTCATCGGTTTACTCTTATGAAGATCTTCTCGAATACGAGAGTAACTAGTTGGGGCAAAGAACCCGCGAAACCGTTACCTTGCTACGATACTGAAGACTACAAGTAAGAGGATCCGAGGAAGAGAGCGGTTGACATTCGCGTGAACGGTTCTTTTCCCCTCGGGTTTTCCTGCGCTGACAACACTCGGTCTTCTTGCTCTTGCGAAGACTGAAGGCCAATCACCATCGTTGAGGAAACTGAAGCTATGTTGGCGTCCCACCCATCCGAAGTGCTGTGTGTAAGGCGGGATGGGTCACTAGCTGCCTTTGCGACATTTTCTTCGATCCTCGCGCAGCAAGTCGCAGACGGCGCAGTTCGGACGTTCAGTTCCGCTGGGTGAAAAGGGAAAACGCCGACAAAGTGAAATTTCGCAGCGGCTGGGTCAATCTCAGCAATGGTAATCTTCACAAAGTCTTGCCGCATGGATAATGGGCCGACAAAACTTGTGCTCATTCATAGATCGCCGCGAGTTATCCTTGGCTCTGTCCCGGCTCTTTCTTCTATCCGTTCTTCACTAGTTGTGGACGTTCACCAGTTGTCATTGTCCAATAGATTGCCAGATCGAGAGATCAGATCTGGTCGAGGAGCACGTCCGTGGATCTGTACAACGCTTTTTCTATACCGTCCGAGGCCTCTAAAGCTCGGAGGTGTACGTCTTGCAGCTTGCAGTTGTCGAGGAAAATCGCGTTGTCCAGCGCTACCGCCAAACCAGCAGCTTGATAATCCACACCGAGCACTATGCTACTGGATTCCTTAAGTGATCCATTTTGAATCATTTTTCCTTCCAATTGGTTTTGAAAACCCAAGTGGTGGTAATGATGGCAGGGCAACCTAAAGACAGAACATGAATTGCTTCTGAAATCAGATGTTGGACTTGAGAGATTTGGTAGCGGAGGAGGGACTTGAACCCCCGACACGCGGATTATGATTCCGCTGCTCTAACCAACTGAGCTACTCCGCCTTGAGTGAGAGGCGATTTAAGCGAGGGGCCCGGGAGGGTCAAGAGGGAAATCAACCAACCTCAAGATTTCTTTCACGCCTGCTCTGATGGCTTGTCCTGCAAGGAAGTCAGGGGGGATGTGGCCGCTTCGGTCATCCTGCGGATGAAGGCGGCGCAGATTTCGGGCTCTGTGATCGGAATCATGTGGCCGAACCCGTCCAGCTCTTCGTAACTCAGCCCGAATTCGGTCATTGTCGGCCCGTGCAGCGGCGGCGACAGTATCGCGTCCTGGCGGCCATACAAGATGCCCCCTGGGACGGTCAGATTCGGATAGCGCGCGACCTGCGCGTTGATACTGGCATCGACGCCGGCGACGTCCTGAGAGGCCGTGACAAAGGCGGAGGGCCGCAGGCCAAGCGCGCCACCTGCCCGGTCCAGAAAGTCATCAGGCGGGGTTTCCGGGTCAAACGCGGCACTTAACGTGTGCGGCGCGGTTTTGGACGCAAGGGGAACGGCGAGCGTGTTGCCGATCAGGCTGCGCATCCATTCGGAGCGGATCTCGAGCGGTTTGAAGATCGCCGGGGTTTCGGGCAGTTTATGCGTCAGCGGCGCCAGTAGCGCCAGACCGGCGACCCGGGCCGGGTGGTCCAGTGCCATCGCCAGTGAAACAGCGCCCCCCAGTGAATGGCCGACCAGAACGGCGCGGTCCACGCCTTTTTTGTCCAGAAACTCGGCAATCATGCCTGCCTGGTGGGGCAATTGCGCCAGCTCGGCCATATCGCGCGTTGAATACCCGCATCCCGGCCGGTCCAGCGCGATAACGTGGTAATCGTCGGCCAGAAGATCCACCAGCGCATAGGTAAAGTGCTGCAACTGCCCAGCCAGGCCGTGGATCATGACGATTGTCTGCGCCTCGGGGTTTCCCTTTTCCACATAGTGGATGCTGCCGCCATGAACGGGTGTGATCTGACCCAGCTGCGGCACGGTTTCAAGACCGCGGCGGGTAATCTTCCGTGTCCACAGGTTCATGACAAACAGGAAGGCGACAAAAACGGCGATTACGATCAGAACGGTTGTCATTCAGTTTTCTCCATTGCCAAGGGCGGCGGGTCTGTATTGCTCCAACCCTGATTGTGCCATGCGTTTCTGAAACTCGGCAACGGTGCCGGGCCACAAGGTCGTGTTTCGGCCTTCCGCATCCATATACCAGGATGTACAACCCCCGGCCTGCCAGACGCCGTCCGCGTGGCGGCTGTGCATTTCCCGCGTGAACGCCGCCTGTTTTGCGGCGTCAGGAGTGATTGCGGAAAACCCTTCGCGCTGCATCTCGCTCAGGACCCGGCCGATGTGGCCAACCTGGGCCTCGATCATCAGCACGACCGAGTTGTGCCCCAGCCCGGTATGCGGCCCCAGAAGCAGGAAGAAATTGGGAAAACCCGAAACTGCGGTACCCAGATGCGCGCACATGCCATTCGACCAGGCAGAGCGCAGCGTCAGCCCGTCCGTACCGGTAATGTCCAGACGCTCGACCACGTCGGTTACGTGAAACCCGGTGCCCCAGATCAAGACATCCGCCTTGGTCCGGGTGCCATCCGCCGCGATGACCGTGTCACCTTCGATTCGAGCGACGCCCTTCGGAACAACGCTGACATTGTCGCGGGCCAGGGTCGGGTACCAATCGTTCGAACTCAGGATACGTTTGCAGCCGATCCGGTAGTCGGGGGTCAGAATCCGCCGTTCGGCCGGATCGGTGATGACGCGCTCCAATGCCTTTCGCCACATTTTCAAGGCAAAATTCACCGCGCGTTCCTCACCACGAAATACGCGGTGGCGAAATTCGAAGATCATGAATATCAGCTTGCGCCGAATGCGGGGTAAAATGGGAAACCGGGCATAAAGGCTGCGCAACCAGGGCGAAATCGGACCGTCCGGGCGTGGCATCACGTAAGGTGCACTGCGCTGAAAGATCGTGACGTGGCCTGCAATCTTGGCGATCTCGGGTACAAACTGAACGGCGGATGCGCCTGTTCCAACGACCGCCACACGCTTGCCGGTCAGATCGACATCGTGATTCCATTCGGCAGAGTGGAAACTGGGGCCGGGAAAACCGTCGGCGCCGGGGATATCCGGGATGCTGGGATAATGAAGTGCCCCAATAGCCGAGACCAGAAACCGCGCCGACCAGTGCTGGCCATCCATCGTTTCCACTTGCCAGCGCGTTCCATCCCACCTGGCCGATTTCAGCTCCTGCCCGAAATGGCACAGGTCATACAACCCTTCCTGACGCGCGACATTTTGCAGATAAGCCTGAATTTCCGCGCCACCGGCATAGGCGCGGCTCCAATGCGGGTTGAGATGGGTCGCCATGGAATACAGATGCGACGGCACATCACAGGCGACACCGGGATAGGTATTTTCGCGCCATGTCCCCCCGATATCATCGGCCTTTTCCAAAATCGCGATATCCTTGATGCCGCGCTTGCGTGCCTCAAGCGCCATCGTCAGCCCGGCAAACCCGGCGCCGACGATCAGCATCTCTATTTTGTGGTGCATGAGTGAGTGCCTTCTGAAACAACCCTGCGTTTATTTGTTGCAGATGTATGCACTTGCCTGGCTGTGAAGTAGGTCACACAGGTAACAATGACCCGGCGTCTTTTCGTTACGCAGGGACAAAATTATTTGGAATGACCCGTGTCGCTTATTGCAAGCACATATCGCAATCAGAGAGGTGGTTGCGCCGCGAATCCGTCAGTTTGTTTCAAAATTGGAGGATTGCCCCTTGACCACTCGCACTGCCACGCGTTCCGGCGGACGTTCTGCCCGCCGAGCCCAACGCACCGCTCCAAATTTCGACATGCTGCCGGGCCTGACCCGAGGCATTCCCGTTTGCGAAGTCATGGACGCAACCCAGGTCGAACGCATCGACAATGCGGCGATGGACATTCTGGAAAACGTCGGCGTTCAGTTCCGCGACCCCATCGCGCTGGAAGACTGGAAAAAAGCCGGAGCCAAGGTTGACGGCGAACTGGTCTATCTGGACCGCAATATGGTGCGCGAGCTGATCTCGACCATTCCGGCGCAGTTCACCTATCATGCGCGCGATCCGAAAAAGAACCTTGCACTGGGCGGCAAGCACGCGATCTTCGTGCCGATGACCGGCGCGCCATTCCTGCGCGATCTGGACGATGTACGCCGAAACCCGACGCTGGATGATCTGGCGATGTTCCACAAGCTGTCGCACATGATGCCGGCGCTGCACAGCTCGGCCCATCACATTGTCGAGCCCTACGACCACCCGATCAGCCAGCGACACCTGCGCATCACCTATTCGTCGATGAAATACTCGGACAAGACCTTCATGGGCATGACCACCTCGCCTAGGAATGCCGAGGATGTGATGGATATGTGCGATATCCTGTTCGGCGAAGGTTTCATTGACGATCATCCGGTCACCACCGGCAACTGCAACGGCAACAGCCCACTGGTGTGGGACGAAACCATGCTGGGTGCGATGCGGGCCTTCTGCCGCCGCAATCAGCCGGTTCTGTGCTCGCCCTTTGTTCTGGGTGGCGCGAACACCCCGGCATCGGTGCCCGCGACCGTGGCGCAGCTGACCGCCGAGGCGCTTTCGGCGCTGGCCTATACGCAGGTGATCCGCAAGGGCTGTCCTGCGATCTGGGGGCATTACCTGTCGACCGTTTCGATGAAATCCGGCGCGCCGATGGCCGGCACGCCCGAGATCAGCCTTATGAACTTCATGATCGGCCAGATGGCGCGCTTTTACGACGTACCGTGGCGCACTTCGAACACTCTGGGTGGGGCCAAGACCTTTGATGCACAGGCCGGGTACGAATCCGCCACGACGCTCAGCGCGGTCATTCACGCCGGGGCCAACTATATCTGGCATTCGGCAGGCTGGAACGAGGCGGGCATGCATTGTTCGGTCGCCAAGTTCATCGTCGACGCCGAACAATGCGCGATGGCTTACCGGATGGCGGAAGGTCCAAAGTGGCACGATTTCGATCAGGCCCTGGCAGCGGTTCCGGATGTGGGGCCCGGCGGGCATTATCTGGGTCATCCGCACACGCAGGACAACTTTCAGACCGCGTTCTTCATGCCGGAGCTGTTCGACAACAACTCGATCGAACAATGGGTCGCCGAAGGCGAAGTTGAGATCACCGAACGCGCCCTGAAACATGCACAGAAACTATTGGCCGAATATGAAGAACCAAAGCTGGACGAGGCCAGGAACGAGGCCCTTCTGGACTATATCGCGCGTCGCGAAAGGGAAATCCCGGCGGCGGACGAGTTGAACCAAACATACTGATCCACACTCCCCGTACTTGCCCACCCGTCATCCGGGTGGGCCCTTTTTTCCGGTCAAGACACGTAAGCCAAGATGAAGATCGCCGAACTGCATATCTACAGCCACGACCTGCCGGTCAAAAACGGGCCCTATACCATGGCCAACGCTCGGGTCTGGGCGCTGGACACCACGCTGGTCAAAATCGTGTCGGACAACGGTCTGATCGGCTGGGGCGAGACCTGCCCGGTTGGCCCGACCTATGCCGAGGCGCACGCCGCCGGGGCGCGCGCCGCTCTGGTCGAAATGGCCCCGGGCCTGATCGGAACAGAGGTCCTGCCTCTGGCCTTGCATCGCCGGATGGATGGGCTGTTGAACGGTCATGGTTATGCCAAGGCCGCCATCGACATTGCGGTGCACGACCTGCTTGGCAAACATTTGGGCGTTCCGGTTTCCGATTTACTGGGCGGAGCGGTTTCGGACAAGGTGCCGTCCTATTTTGCCACGGGCGTCGGTGCACCCGACGACATCGCGAAACTGGCTGCCGAGAAAATGGCCGAAGGCTACCCGCGTCTGCAAATCAAGGTCGGAGGCCGCCCGGTCGAGATCGACATCGAAACCATTCGAAAGGTTTGGGACGTGGTCAAAGGATCGGGTATGCGTCTGGCCGTCGACGGCAACCGGGGCTGGACAACACGAGACGCCCTGCGGGTCAGCCGCGAATGCCCCGAAATCCCCTTCATCATGGAACAGCCCTGCAACACAATCGAAGATCTCAGGAAGATCCGGCCTCAGGTCACGCATGGTATCTATATGGATGAAAACAGCACCAGCCTGAACACCGTGATCTCGGCTGCGGGCACCGGTCTGGTCGACGGGTTCGGCATGAAGGTCACCCGCATCGGCGGCCTGCATCCGATGCGCGCCTTCCGCGACATCTGCGAGGCGAGCAACCTGCCCCATACCTGCGATGACAGCTGGGGCGGGGATATCATCGCCGCTGCATGTACCCATATCGGTGCAACCGTTCGGCCCGACCTGCTGGAAGGCGTCTGGCTGGCTGCGCCATATATCGAAGGCAACTACGATCCTGAAAACGGCATCCGGATCGAGGGCGGGCATATCGCGCTGCCAACCGGGCCGGGGCTGGGCGTGGTTCCTGATGAAAGCCTGCTCGGCACACCTGTCGCATCGTTCTGAAAAATGGATGACGTTATGAACCTGAAAGGAAAATCGGCTCTGGTCACTGGCGCGGCTGGCGGCATCGGGGCGTCAATCGTTCAACGCCTGCGCAACGCCGGGGCGCGGGTCGCCGTCGCCGACCGGGCTGTCGATGCCATCGAGGCCGAGGCATATCTGCCCGGTGATCTGCTTGTTCCCGAATATGCAGACCAGCTGCCCGGCGCAGCGGCGTCCGCATTGGGCGGGCTTGACATCGTGATCAACAATGCGGGCGTCATCACGCGCGGGTCGGTCACGGATACGACTGATGCGGATTGGTCTCTGTCATTGGGTGTCAATGTCGAAGCCCCGTTCCGCATTTGTCGTGCGGCAATTCCGATCATGGCGGACGCTGGCGGCGGGGCCATCGTCAACACCGCGTCCTGCTGGGGGCTGCGCCCCGGCCCCAATCATGCGGTCTATTGCATGACCAAGGCGGCCATCGCGTCCCTGACCCAGTGCATGGGCATGGATCACGCCCATCAGGGTATCCGCATCAACGCCGTTTGCCCGAACGAGGTGAATACCCCGATGCTGCGATCAGGCTTTGAAAAGCGCGGCTTTGACCCCGATACAGCCGTGGCCGAACTGGGCCGGACCGTGCCGCTGGGCCGGATCGCCGAGCCCGATGACATCGCCGATGTCATCATGTTCCTTGTCTCGGACGCGTCGCGTTATGTTTGCGGCACGCTCGTCGAGGTCAACGGAGGAAAACCGGTATCATGAAACGGTTCGACGGAAAGGTGGCACTGATCACTGGCGGGCGCAGCGGCATCGGCAAGGCGATTGCCCGGCGTTTGCACGACGAAGGCGCACGGGTCTTTACCGCCCAACGTGGTGAGGACACCGAATTTCACGGCATCGCTGCAGATTTCACCCTTCCCGACAGCCCGGCACAGGTGGTCGGCGAAGTGATCGCGAAAGCCGGGCGTCTGGACGTGCTGGTCAACAACGCCGGCATGATGCAGGAAGCCTCGGTCGAGGGAATGAGCCTTGAGGACTGGCATCTCAACCTGACGGTGAACCTGACCGCCCCGTTCCTGATGATCAAAGCCGCGCTGCCGCATCTGCGCGACACAAAGGGCGCAATCGTCAACACCGGATCCATCGAAGGCCTAGGCAGCAATCCCGGTCACGCCGCCTATTGCGCATCAAAGGCAGGGTTGCACGGCCTGACCCGCGCCGTAGCCGTGGATCACGGGGGCGAAGGTATCCGCTGCAACGCCGTAGCGCCCGGTTGGATCGATACCGAATTGAACGAGGATTTCATCGAGTCGATGCCCGACCCGTCCGCATTCCGTCGCGACATCGCCAAGATCCACCCGGTGGCCCGAACAGGGCGGTCTGAAGAAGTTGCCGCGCTCGTCGCGTTTCTGGCGTCCGGGGATGCGAGTTTCATCACCGGGCAGGTCTATACGGTGGACGGTGGGCGCATGGCCAAGCTGAGCTTGCCCTGACGCCCACACGTCATTCCTTGCCGGACCGCCATTCTTTCCAGATCAGATAGCTGTTCGCCCCAAGCGAGGCGAAAGGCTCGGGCGGCAAACGCGGAAGATCCGGCTGCGCCAGAAAGTGATCCGCGATCTCTGATCCGCCTTGCAGCGCCAGCTCTGCGATGCCCATGCCTTGCAGGGTGCCTCGGGCGATGCCCAGGCCGTTCTGGCAGCAGGCCGAGAACACGCCATCCTCCAATTCGCCGAACGCTGCGGATCCGTTGCGGCTGAGGCACAGCATCCCGGCCCAGCGATGCTCCATCCGCACATCCGACAGATGCGGAAAGCGTTCCCGGAACTTGCGGTCATGCACCCAGCCGGCATTGCGCAACCGCATCCGGCTGGTTTCGATCGTCGGGTGAAAGCTGGACCCGGTGCGGATCAGAATGCGATCCCCGTAGCTGCCCGAAATGCGCCGGACCGAGGTGCCCATCGGATCCGCCGGTGTCACCGACCAGCGCGGTTGCCCGCCCAGTGTCTTGATCTGCGCCTCGGTCAGCGGGGCCGTGATCGAGGCGTAGAGGCAGATATGCATCAATTGCCGTTGATAGAACCCGAAGCTTTCCAGATGGCCATTGTTGGCCAGGATGATCCGCCCGGTGCTGACTTTGGCCTTGGCGGTGTTGACCACCCAGCCTGTGCCCTGCTTTTCAAAGCTGACGACTGGCGAGTTCTCGAATACGTCAATCTGGCTTGCCAGTTGACCCGACAACGCCCGTACATAGGCCGCCGGCTGGATCATCACCGTCCCCGGCGCAAACAGCCCCGAAACATAATGCGGGCTGCCCGTGATCTCTTGCATCTGCTTTTGGTCGTAGAGAGTATGCGGCTCACCCAGTTTGGTCAGATGCCCGGCAAAGGCGCGGTTATGGGCGTCTCCTGCCCGTGTCGCGGCTGCATTGTATTTGCCGCAAGGGTCGAACACCTCTTGCGGAAGGTCGCAATCGGCGGCGATCTCGGTCGCGAAGGCGATGGCCTTGCGGTTCAGGGCAATGGCGGCGCGGTCCGCATCCAACCCATCGCCTGCGTAATTGTCCGAGGCCAGATCATGCGGCAGGTCGATCATGAACCCCGAGTTCCGCCCCGCCGAGCCATCGGCAAATCGGCCCGCTTCCAGCAGGCCGATCTTCAGCGAGGAGTCCAGCTGATGCAACCGCCGCGCCGCCGTTAGCCCTGCAAACCCACCGCCGACAATGGTGATGTCGGCGGTCAGGTCCTGTTCGAGCACCGGCAGAGGGTCCTGGGGCGGCAGGATGGCATTCCACCCTGCCGGACCGGTCTGCCGCGGCAGTCTTTTGGCCTCGTATCGTGTCAATCCACAGCCTCGTCGGCATCGTCTGAAAGATCGATCCAGATGGTTTTCAGCTGGGTGTACTGATCATGCGCATGGATCGAGTTGTCGCGCCCGCCAAAGCCCGATTGCTTGAACCCGCCAAACGGCGTGGTGATGTCGCCTTCGCCAAAGCTGTTGACGGTCACGGTGCCCGCCCGGATCGCCCGCGCGCCGCGAATGGCCCGTTTGGCGTTGGCGGTGAAGATCGAGGCACACAATCCATAGTCGGTGTCATTGGCGATCTTGATGGCCTCATCAAAGCCCGACACTTCGATCACCGACAGGACCGGGCCAAAGATCTCCTCGCGCGCCAATGTCGAGTCGTTGCCGGGCACTTCTACGACGGTGGCCTCGACAAAGCCTTTATCGGCCTTGCCGCCGATCACCACCTTTTCAGCCTGATCGAGATATCCGCAGACCTTGTTGTAATGCCCTTCGCTGACCAGCGCGCCCATGCGGGTTTCAGGATCCAGCGGGTCGCCGATGTTCCACTGTTTGGCGTGATGCGCGATGCGGTCCAGCAGTTCGGCTTTCACGTCTTTGTGCACGATCAGGCGCGACGAGGCCGAGCAGTTCTCGCCCATGTTCCAGAACGCACCATTCACCACATGCGCCGCCACCCGGTCGAGGTTTTCGGCGTCGTCCATCACGATGGCGGGGTTCTTGCCGCCCATCTCAAGCACCACTTCCTTGGCATTGCTTTCCGCCGAATAGGTCAGGAACCGCTTGCCGGTGACGGTCGAGCCGGTGAAGGACACCATGTCGATATCCATGTGCCGCCCGATGGGTTCGCCCACGTCGGCACCGCCACCCGGTACGATGTTCAGCACGCCGCGGGGAAGGCCAGCCTCCATCGCCAGTTCGGCCATACGCAGCGCGGTCAGCGAGGTTTCAGCCGCAGGTTTCACAACCACTGAACATCCCGCCGCCAAGGCAGGCCCGATCTTCCACGCCAGCATCAGCAGGGGGAAGTTCCACGGCAGCACCAGCCCCACGACGCCGATCGGCTCACGCAGGACCATGGCGATATGGTCGTCGCTAGCAGGTGAGACCTGATCGTAGATCTTGTCGATCGCCTCGGCATGCCATTTCATGCAGTGGATGGTTTCCGGCACGTCCACGGTTTCGCAGTCATAGATGGTCTTGCCACTGTCGAGGCTTTCCATCACAGCCAGTTCGCGGGCATTGCGGGTCATCAGCTTGGCCAGCCGGATCAGCACGTCCTTGCGCTCGGACGGGTGCAGTTTCGACCAGCGGCCATCGTCGAAGGCCTCACGCGCCTTTTCGACCGCAAAATCCACATCCGCTGCGCCGCAGGATGCGATATCGGCAAGCTTGTCGCCGGTGGCCGGATTCACGCTTGCAAACGTCTCACCCGAGATCGCCGGGCGGAATGCCCCGTCGATGAACGCCCCGGTCGGCAGGGTCAGGCCTGCGGCGATGGATTTGTATTCGTCCTGTGTCAGCAGATCCATGTCTCTTACCCTTCCGCCACGATGTCGGCGATTGTCTTTTTCAGCACGCGCGTGACCTGTTCCAGCGCGCGTTTGTCGTCCTTGTTCAGGCCCTTCAGCGGAGGCCGCATAGCGCCGGCATCAATTCCGTTCATGGTGACGCCATGCTTGATGGTCTGGATGAACTTGCCACCCTGTTCCAGCACCCGCATCAGCGGCATCATCGCGGACATGATCCGGCGGCCTTTGGTGAAATTCCCTTTGACCACGCAGGCCTGATACAGAGCCACGTGTTCGGCAGGCAGGAAGTTCGACCCGCCGCACACCCAGAACGGCGCACCCCAGGCGAAGAATTCGAGCGCCTGATCATCCATGCCGCAGCCAAGCTGGATATGCGGATAGTCGCGGGCCAGCAAGTGCACCCGGTTGATATCGCCCGAGCTTTCCTTGATGCCGCAGAAGTT
The DNA here is from genome assembly GCF_013110635.1 of Ruegeria sp. HKCCD6604. Lineage (NCBI taxonomy): Bacteria > Pseudomonadati > Pseudomonadota > Alphaproteobacteria > Rhodobacterales > Roseobacteraceae > Ruegeria > Ruegeria sp. HKCCD6604. Next base: position 1,294,064 of record NZ_WVQW01000001.1, read on the forward strand.
GCGGCTGCGGCCCACACGGTCAAGGAACTCTTCGCCCATCATCGTACCGGTGCGGTGCGGGTAGTTGTACAGCACAACAGGCAGATCAGCGGCCTTGTCGATGGCCAGCGCATTCAGCGCGTTTTCCCGATCAGTCGGCACCGAATACGGCGGGCTGGCCAGCAGGATCGCATCGGCGCCGATTTCGCGCGCGCCGGCGGCAAGGGCAATCGAATCCGGCGTCAGCATCGCGCCTGTGCCAACCACCAATGGCAATCGGCCCTTCAACTGCTCATGCGTGAACCGGGCCAGTTCGACACGTTCGTGGACGGTCTGGGCATAGTTCTCGCCGGTCGAACCACCCGAGATCAGGCCATGCACGCCATTCTCGATCAGGTATTCGATCACGTCGGACAAGGCGTCCCAATTCACGCTGCCATCGTCGTGATAAGGCGTGACCACAGGGGTATAGATCCCCTCAAACTTGAAAATCGGGTTCATTCCGTCCTCATGCAGGTTTCGAAAGGGGCGGGATTCCCATCGGGACATCCAGCGCGTCAGGCATCACGAACATCTCGATCTGATCGCGTGACAGGTTCCAGTGATCTTCCGCCAGCCTGGCCGCCGTCGCCTCATCGCGCGCCTCGATGGCTGCGATGATCGCATCATGCTGTTGGCTGGCCAGCGACAGGTTTTCCGACATTTCACCGGTCTGTGGCCGATAAAACGTCATGCCGATCCGGGCGTGATCGATCAGCAACCGGTTGAACGACGGCAGCAGGTAGACATTGCCGGACATTTCGCCGGTCACGTCATGAAAGCGGTTGTTGGCCAAGGCTCGGTCCTCGCCGGACCCGGACCGAAGGGCCGCCTTGAACGCCTGCTGGGCCTCTTTCAAATCATTGATCTGGGCGTTCGACGCATTCAAAGCCGCCAAACGCAGGATCGCTCCGTATACCATGGGCGCGGCAAGGAAGAAGTCGCGCAAGGTGGTGTAGGACATCTCGGAAACCCGGGCGCTGCGGTTTGTCCGCAGATCCAGATAGCCTTCGCCAGCCAACTGTCGAAACACTTCGCGCAGCGGCGTGCGCGACAAGCCGAATTCCTCTGACAAATGCGCCTCGTCCAGATCGGCGCCCGGGCGCAGGCGCAGCGTAAGGATGGACACTCTCAGGTGCTCTCTCAGCGCGCTTTTACGAGACTTGGCTTCGTCTTTCATGCTTTGGCCTCATCCTTCTGTTCGGCGAACGCGGTCGAATCGCGTGCTGTCACGGTTTTGTATTCCATAAAAATACAACTTGTATACAATAAAAATTCGTGCAGCATAGGAGCCTGCGAAATAGACTCATGTTCTGGGCTTTGTCCCAACTTGCAAACGGTACTGCTCATGCCTCAGACGCGGCACATCACTTTCATCCTTGTCGAGGAGTTCTCGCACCTTGCGTTTTCATGCGCGGTCGAACCTTTGCGGATCGCCAATCTTGTGAGCGGCGAAGAACTGTACCGCTGGTCCTTTGTGTCCGAAGATGGCGAGCAGGCCGTGTGCTCGAACGGATCCATAACGCTGGTGCATTCCGGCCTTCAGGGCCTGGCCAAATGTGATCAGCTGTTTGTTCTGTCGGGCATTCACATGCGTGACCACGTCACCCGCCCCCTGCTTGCAACCCTGCGCCGCGAACGCGCGCGCGGCACGAAAATCGGCGCCCTGTGCTCGGGGGCATGGGTGCTGGCCGAGGCTGGCTTTCTCGACGGAATGCAAGCGGCAATCCACTGGGAATATCACGACGCGTTCATGGAGGCCTTTCCCGAGGTCAACCTGGTACGCAGCGTGTTCGTGGCCGATGAAAAACACATTACCGCATCTGGCGGAACGGCAACGGCGGATCTGATGCTGCACCTGATCGAACGCGATCACGGTGAAGAACTGGCCATCGATGTGGCGGATCAGATGGTCTACAACGCGGTACGCAATGCCACGGCCAAACAACGGGTTTCCCTGCAATCACGCAACGGAATGCGCAATGCGCACCTCGCCAAGGCGATCACCATCATGCAGGACAGTATCGAAACCCCGGTTTCCCCCTCGTTCATTGCAGAAGAGCTTGGCATTTCAACCCGGCAGCTTGAGCGGCTGTTTGGAAAATACCTCAACACGTCGCCCAAGAAATACTTCATGGAAATGCGGCTGGAACGCGCCCAGAAACTGTTGCTTCAGACCGAAGCGTCCGTCACCGAGATTGCCGTGGCCTGCGGCTTTGAAAACCCGGGCCATTTTTCGCGCGTCTACCGGTCAAGCTTTGGCGTCACCCCGCACGCGCAACGCAACAAGATCGACTGACAGTATCGGGTAGTGGACTTGTCGAAAACGATACGGCAGGGGATGCCGCGCCTTGTCGGCCCATGACGGGCCTGAACGGGCACCCCCCTAACCCTGCCGAGATACCCCCTCATTAAAACCGGACTAGTCAACAGATCGGCAGGATGATGTACCAATAGATTTGGATATTGGCATAAGTTTTGCGAGAACTTGTCATACATGCGATTCTTGTGCCCTTATTCGTTAATCTTTGCCTCAATTGAGACTTTTGATTCAGCGAAGTCCGGCAACCTCAAAGGTCATAACCACTTGTGAAAAAAATAATTTTTGGGTTTCGCTCATTGCTGCATTCAAGGATCGCACTGAGGAGCAGTTTGTCCGCCTTCAATTCAGCGTGTTCGTCTTCTGCGCAGCCCCAGGCATGGACGAGGCAATCTTGGCTCAACTGCTTCGGTTGCGCGCTTCAAAACGTCAAACGGGCGTTCAAGCACCATCTCTAACGGAATTGCGTCATATCGAGACTGGGCGCGGCGCGCGTGATTTCATGGGTGCTGGTCGCCGCGCCTGATCCGACGCGAACGTTCAGCTTCTCTGTCCCGCTGAACCGCTGGAAATACGCAAATTCCATCGTGGTCAGCGCATCCATATCCTGACATTGAACAACGTAGTCAGCCTGGAATTCCGAGTGTTCGCCCGGCACGGATGACGCGCCCCCCTCGCCCGCGTTGTCCTGCTGCCCCGGAATATCATGCGTCAGGATCACGTTTGCAGATGCGGTAAAGCACACGGCGTCAGGCGGGACGACAAACAGATCCAGTGGTTTGGACAGTTCGGAAATCGCGATGGCGACACGCGTGCGCTCGTCATCACTGGCTACCGGGGTCTCGAACCCGATGATGTCAATGCTTGGAACCCTGAGGGACAGCGAAAATCCCGTGTCCGTGAGCACGATTTCCAATTGACCGGACCCATGGTGATGGGTGGACGTGATCTGCGTCGCCTGAGCGGCAAGTGCTGCCGGAAAGAGAGACAAGGCCAGAACAGAGCACTTCATTAACAAACAACCGCCTTCAACAGAATCACATACGTGATTTTAGCGCGAATCACCTGCCACGCAATGCTATCCCTCGGATCGGAGCCCGCCAGATATGGGGAGGCTTGTTGGGTTCAACAGCCTCCCCTATATCTGACAATAAAACTCAGGTTGACATTGCCGACTAAATAACTCAGTTATTTCTTCGCGAAACCCGCGGGGCATTCCCGCACGATCCGACAGTTCTGACAGGAAAGCACCGAACTCCTATGACCAAATTATTCACCACTGCCAGCGCCCTGACGTTCTGCATGGCAACCGCCGCGATCTCGGGTGATGCCCCCACCAAGGCGGATGTACTGAACACCTATGCCAATATTGCGGAAGCCAAATTTGAGGACAGCCTGATTTCAGCCAGGAAATTGCAGGATGCGGTCAACGCACTGATCGCCGATCCGTCGGACGCAACGCTGAACGCGGCGCGCGCGGCCTGGGTTGCTGCCCGTGTTCCCTATCAGCAAACGGAAGTCTATCGCTTCGGCAATGCCATCGTTGATGACTGGGAAGGCAAGGTGAACGCCTGGCCTTTGGACGAAGGTCTGATCGACTATGTTGACGCGGCCTATGGCGGCGCGACGGACGAAAACGAGTTTGCCGTGCTGAACGTCATCGCCAACCCCAGCTTCCAACTGTCGGGCGAGACCATTGATGCCAGCGAAATCACCCCCGAACTGCTGAGCGACACCTTGCACGAAGCCGATGGTATCGAGGCGAACGTCGCAACCGGCTATCACGCCATCGAGTTCCTTCTGTGGGGTCAGGACATAAACGGGCATGGCGCCGGTGCCGGCAACCGACCAGCGACCGATTATGCGCAGGGCGAGGACTGTACCGGCGGCCATTGCGACCGTCGTGCGCAATACCTGAGCGCTGCGACCGAACTGCTGGTCAGCGACTTGGCCTGGATGGCGGATCAGTGGAAAGACGGCGGAGCGGCGCGCGCAGCCCTTGTGGAGAACGAAGCAGCTGGCATCAGCGCGATCCTGACCGGCATGGGCTCTCTCTCCTATGGTGAGCAAGCCGGTGAACGCATGCGCCTCGGCCTGATGCTGAACGATCCCGAAGAAGAACATGACTGCTTTTCGGACAACACCCACAACAGCCATTACTATGACGGGTTGGGCATTCAGAACGTCTATCTGGGCAGCTATACCCGCATAGATGGCACCCCGGTTTCGGGCGCATCTCTGGCCGATCTGGTCATCGCCACCGATCCGGCGCTGGATACCGAGATGAAAGCGAAACTGGCCGCCACCATGCAGGCCCTGGGCAAGATCAAGACAACAGCCGAGGCAGGATTTGCCTATGACCAGATGCTTGAGCGCGGCAACAAGGGCGGTGAGGCCCTGATCATGGGCGGCGTCAACGGTCTGATCGATCAGGCCAAGACCATCGAGCGCATCGTAACTGCGCTGGAACTGGACGGGGTTGCGTTTGAAGGGTCCGACAGCCTGGACAACCCGGACGCCGTCTTTCACTAAACCCAAGCGGGCCGGAGAGGGTTTCTTTCCGGCCCGTGCAACCCTTACTGATCGCCTGTAAGGGCGGCGAAACGAGCCAAGACCAATGATTGTCTGCCACTGCACCAACATATCCGATCACGAGATCCGTGCGGCCATCGACTGGATGCGCACGGCGGATCCGCGGACCATCATCACCCCCGGCAAGATCTACCATGCCCTTGGCAAATCGGCGGATTGTGGCGGGTGCATGCCGCTGTTCCTAGACACAATGCGGGCCAGCGGTAATCTGGGCGTACCGATGCAACTCCGCACATTGCGTGCCGGAGCAACACAGGAGAAAGCTGATGAAGGGCGATCCGAAGGTCATCGAATATCTGAACAAGTCTCTGCGGCATGAGCTGACGGCCGTCAGCCAATACTGGCTGCATTACCGCCTGCAAGAAGACTGGGGCCTTGGCCATATGGCCAAGAAAAGCCGCGAGGAAAGCATCGAAGAGATGGGCCACGCGGACAAGCTGATCGAACGGATCATCTTTTTGGAAGGCCACCCCAACCTTCAGAAACTGGACCCGTTGCGGATCGGTCAGACGCCGAAGGAAACGCTGGAATGCGACCTGGCGGCCGAGATCGACGCCAGGGCACTTTACAAGGAAGCGCGCGAATATTGTCGGGAGGCCGGCGACTTTGTCTCCATGTCGCTGTTCGAAGAGTTGATGTCCGATGAAGAGGGACACATCGACTTCCTCGAAACGCAGCTCGACCTGTATGAAAGGATCGGCGAAGCCAATTATGCGCAACTCAACGCATCGAAAATGGACGAAGGCGAATAGCCTTCTTGCCTTGTCGGTGGTCGCCTTGGCGGCCACCTCCTCCCTGTCAGCCGAGCTGCGGGACCTGCATCTGAAATTCACCCCCCGCACCGACGAGGAACGCGCCCGCATTGCGGCCGTGACCGCGCGCCCGCAGGATTATGGCGTGTCGCAGCCGTTCGAAGAACTCTCTGCCGGGGCGGCGACTGTCCGGGTCCGCAACGACGCGGATGCGTTTTCGCAACCCTCGGGCAATCTGAGCTTCGAGCAGGAGCTGGATTTCAAGGTCGGCAACGGGTTGTTCAAGAAAATCTGGGTGTCGTCACCATCATCCACATTGGCCTCTGACGGGTTGGGGCCGCTGTACAACGCGCGATCCTGCCAGCGTTGCCATATCAAGGATGGGCGGGGGCACACACCTAACGGCCCTGATGACAACGCGGTCTCGATGTTCCTTCGGGTCTCGATCCCCGGTGCGCCGGAAGACGGGTATGCCGGGATCGAAGACTACATCGCCACCCGACCCGAACCCAACTATGGCGGGCAGATGCAGGATTTCGCGCTTGCCGGACATCCGGCGGAATATCGGCTGGATATCTCTTACGAAGAAGTCCCCGTTGAACTTTCTGACGGCGAGGCCGCGTCGCTGCGCCGCCCGACTTACAGGGCCGCTGATCTGGGCTATGGCCCGCTGCACCCGGATGCAATGCTGAGCCCGCGGGTCGCACCGCAGATGATCGGGCTTGGCCTGCTGGAGGCGATCCCGGTCGAAGCCCTGCTGGCCCGGGCTGATCCCGATGACGTGGATGGGGATGGCATCTCGGGCCGTCCGAACATCGTCTGGTCGGTTGAATACGGCGCCCCGATGATGGGCCGGTTCGGGCACAAGGCAGGCATGCCGACGGTCATGGAGCAATCCGCCGCAGCCTTTGCCGGGGATATCGGTATTTCAAGCCCGCTTTACCCGGCACCTCAGGGGGACTGCACGGACTTGCAGGTGAACTGCGTCGACGCCCCGCATGGCGACATCGATACCCGCGCGTTCGAGATCGATCAGCAGGGTATGGACTTGGTGGATTTCTACAGCCGCAATCTGGGCGTGCCCGGCCGCCGTGATGTCGACGACCCCGAGGTGTTGCGCGGCAAAGAGGTGTTTCACACGATCGGCTGCGCATCCTGCCATACTCCAGCCCATGTCACCCACCGGCTGGAAGATCGGCCCGAGCACAGCTTTCAGCTGATCTGGCCTTATACCGACCTGCTGCTGCATGACATGGGCGAAGGTCTGGCGGATCACCGCCCCGAGGCCCGCGCGACGGGGCGCGAATGGCGGACGCCGCCTTTGTGGGGCATTGGTCTGACCGAACGCGTCTCGGGCCACACGCAGTTTCTGCATGACGGGCGGGCACGCAATCTGCTCGAGGCGATCCTGTGGCACGGCGGCGAAGCCCAGACCGCGCGCGATGAGGTTGTGTCGATGCCGAAAACTGACCGCGACGCCCTGATCCGTTTCCTGGAGAGCCTCTGACCCATGCGTATTCTTACCTTTGTTGCCGCGTTGATGATGCCGCTTGCCGCACAGGCGCAGGACCGCGCACCCATCCTGATGGACGTTGCCGAGACACATATCTTGCCCAGGTTCGACAAGCTGCCGGAAACGACCGGGGCTCTGGTCAGTGCTTCGCGGGTGGATTGCGATCCGACCTCACCTGCGTTGCGCGCGGCTTATGATGCGGCCTTCGACAGCTGGATTTCCGCCAGTCACCTGCGGTTCGGTCCGACCGAGGTTGATGATCGCGCGTTTGCCATGGCGTTCTGGCCCGACACGAAAGGGTTCACCACCAAAGCCCTGTCCCAGCATATCGCAACCGAGGATGACGCCGTGCAAGACCCGGAAGCCTATGCCGAGACATCCATAGCCGGGCGCGGGTTCTTTGCGCTCGAACGGATGTTGTTCGATCCCGCCTTTGCAGAGCAGGGCAATGCAGATTACCGCTGCGCGCTGATTCAGGCGATCGCGGCGGATATTGATGCCAACGCGCGGGCGATGGCCGATGACTGGCAAAGCTATGCCCCCGGCCTGACCCGGCCCGGTGAAAACGGCCGCTACCGAACGCAGGACGAAGCGATGCAGGAACTGTTCAAGGCTTTGTCCACGGGTCTTGAATTCACGGCCGACACTCGGCTTGGTCGCCCGTTGGGCACGTTCGACCGCCCGCGCCCGAACCGCGCCGAAGCGTGGCGGTCGAAGCGATCCTTGCGCCATGTCGAACTTTCACTGGTGGCCCTTCGTGATCTTGCATCGCGGTTGGCCTTTGATCATCCCGATATCGCCGCGGATCTAGATGCTGCCTTTGCGCGCGCCATCGAGAATGCCCAGGCCATTGACGACCCGGCGCTGGCGGGCGTTTCGGATCCGCAGGCCCGGTTCCGTATCGAGGCCCTGCAACAGTCCATCCACGATATTCGCGCCATTGCGTCGACTGAACTTGGCCCGACGCTGGGCATCAGCGCAGGCTTCAATTCTCTGGACGGGGACTGACCATGACATCGCGCCGCCGTTTTCTTGCAGGGCTTGCTGCAACCTCTCTGCCTCCGATCCATGGATGGGCCTCGGTGGGAAGGCCGGAGTTTCTGGCCGCAGGGCTGTTTCCGGATGGTTCGTATCGACTGGCCGGGCTGGATGCACAGGGAACGCTGCTGTTTTCCGTGCCCCTGCCCGCGCGCGGTCATGCGGCGGCGGCACATCCGGTCAAACCACAGGCCGTTGCCTTTGCGCGCCGTCCGGGCACCTTTGCCGTGGTGATTGATTGCGTGACGGGATCACCGATCGCGCGGCTGACGGCGCCGGAAGGTCGGCATTTCTATGGTCACGGTACTTTTTCAGCCGATGGCGCGATTTTCTTTGCCACCGAAAACGATTTCGAAGCTGGAGAAGGTATCATAGGCGTCTGGGACGCCGAAACCTTTGCGCGCTTGGGTGAATTCCCGTCCGGCGGCGTCGGGCCGCATGACATGCGGTTGATGCCGGGTGGGAAAACGCTTGTGATTGCCAATGGCGGGATCGAAACCCATCCCGAAACCGGGCGCACGAAGCTGAACCTGCCGACGATGAAGCCCAACCTGACCTACCTTTCCCTGTCGGGCCTGGTTCAGGAACAGGTGTCGCTGACGCCCGTGCTTCGCAAGAACTCGATCCGCCATCTGGCGGTCCGTCGCGACGGGCTGGTGGGCTTTGCGATGCAGTGGCAGGGCAGCAAAGCCGAACATCCGCCCTTGCTGGGCCTGCACCGTCAGGGGGAAAACCCGCACCTTCTGTCAGCGCTTGAGCAGGATCAGAGCACGCTGCAAGGCTATGCCGGCAGCATCGCGTTTTCGGCGGATGGTGCAACCGTTGCCATCACCTGTCCACGCGGCAATGCGCTGCATCGGTTCGACGTGGCCAGTGGCACATTCAGCGATGCGTTCGAGCTTGAGGATGTCTGCGGGCTTGGATCGGGCCCGAACGGTTTGGTTTTCACCACCGGAACCGGTGTGTTCGGCGCGTTGGCCACTGCGCACCCCGTGATCCGGACCCGCGCGAAGTGCCAGTGGGACAATCATCTGGTCCCGATCACCCCAGCGGCATGAAACTCGGATTTTTCCGTCACATAGTTTAGGCTTGGAAGAATCAAACAGCTGCCGTATTGGCGGGCGCGAAACTGGCACCCCTACGTTAAGGACCGACTTGATTGAAACAGACGCCCGACGCACCGCATTCCATCTACGGAGTTGAGAAATGGGGCAAAGGCCTCATCGAGGTGACGGAGCAGGGCGAAATCGGTCTGCGCAATCCATTGGCTCCCGAGGTTGGCGCGATCAGCCTGCCTGGTATTCTCAGCGATCTGGACGACCGAGGCATCAAGGCCCCGATGGTTCTGCGCGTCTCTTCCTATCTGGAACACGAGATCGCGCATCTGAACGAAAGCTTCCGCGAAGCTATCGCCCGCGTCGGTTACAGGGGCAGCTATCGCGGTGTGTTCCCGATCAAGGTGAACCAGCAGGCCCAGGTCGTCGACCGGATCGTCGAATTCGGCAAGAAGTACAACTATGGGCTCGAGGCCGGGTCCAAACCCGAACTGGTGATCGCGCTGGCACATCGGCTGGCAAGCGAAGCGCTGATCGTCTGCAACGGCGTCAAGGATGCCGAGTTCATCCAGCTGGCCATCCTGTCCCGCAAGATCGGGTTCAACACGGTGATCGTTCTTGAAAGCCCGAAAGAGGCTGACACGGTGATCGAGGTCTACAAAGAATTGGAGGTCGAACCGCTTATTGGTGTGCGGGTCAAACTGACCAACCAGATCAGCGGCAAATGGGAAGAAAGCTCGGGCGACCGCTCGGCTTTCGGTATGAACACCGATCAACTGGTGGCCACGGTGGACAAGCTGCGCGACGCGGGCCTTCTGCATTGCCTGAAGTTGCAGCACTCGCATCTGGGCTCTCAGGTGCAGGACGTCAACGACGTGCGCCGCGCGGTGGGCGAGGCCTGCCGCTATTACACCGAACTGACGCGCGAGGGCGTGCCGCTGACCCATCTGGACCTCGGCGGTGGTATGGGGGTGGACTACACGGGCGAGAAGAAGGCGGCCGAGAACTCGATCAACTACACTGTCGAGGAATACTGCGCCAACGTGGTGGAAACCGTGGCCTATGCCATGGACGAGGCCGAGGTGGACCAGCCGACGCTGGTCACCGAAAGCGGCCGCGCGGTGGTGGCGACGTCGTCGATGCTGGTGTTCAACGTGCTGGAAAGCACGCTCTATGATGCGCCCAACGGCCCCGAGGTTGAAGCCGACGATCACCACATGGTTTCAGACCTTGCCGCAGTGCACGGCTATCTCAGCAAAGACCGTCTTCAGGAATGCTGGAACGACGCCACCTTCTATCGCAACGAATTGCGCGCCCTGTTCCGCCGTGGATATGTAGACCTGCGCCAGATGGCCCGGGCCGAGCGGATCTACCTGTCGCTGATGGCCCGCCTCAAGGCGCTGGCGGCCAGTGACGATCTGGAGACCGACGTGGACGACCAGCTTGAGAAAGTGGCCGATATCTACCACTGCAACTTTTCTCTGTTCCAGTCCTTGCCAGACGTCTGGGCCATTGACCAACTGCATCCGATCGTGCCCTTGCAGGGCCTGAACCAGACACCCGACCGCCGCGCAGTCCTGTCCGACATCACCTGCGACAGCGACGGCAAGATCGACCGGTTCATCCTGGCCGACGGTGTTTCACCCAGTCTGCCGGTGCATACCCTGCCCGAAGATGATGAATATTTCATGGGCGTCTTTTTCGTCGGCGCCTATCAGGAAACGCTGGGCGATCTGCATAACCTGTTCGGCGACACCAACGTCGTCACCATCGACCTGCGCGCTGACGGAGGGTTCGACCTGCTGCACGAACAAGAGGGCGATACGATCAGCCAGGTGCTGTCCTATGTCGAATTCGACCCCACCGACTGCGTCGCCGCCTTCCGCAAAATGGTGGACGAGGCGATCTCGACCGGTACTCTGAAAGCCAAGGACCGCAAAACCCTGATGAGCGCCTATCGCGACTCGATCAACGGCTACACCTATTACGAATAGTGTTTTCGTCTAACGCTAAAGCACGCTAAGGCCCCCGGCGGCTACGCGAAAAGTCCATAAAAATAAGGGGCTTTACTTTTTCATCTGTCCGCGTTTTGTTTTCGACCTCGGAGCGAGCGGGTTAGCGGATTCCTAAATTTTCGGCCCTAGAACGGCCCTAAATGTGATAAAGGATATACAGATGAAACTGACAGAAGCGACGATAAAGAAGTCTTTGCCGGACTTGGGCCAAGGTGAATTACGGGATGACCAGATTAAGGGTCTGATCCTGCGCGGCAACAAGAACGCCGCCAGTTGGTCCTTGCGGTTTACCCATGAAGGCGAACGCCAGCGCCATACACTTGGCCGTTGGCCGGGGGTGAACCTAACGGACGCCCGGAAGGCTGCGCAACGCATCTACGGCCAGATTGCCGTGGGCCAAGCACCCGAGAAAGTTGCCCGCACACTTACGCTGGAAGAGGCACTGACCAAAGCCGAGAACGAAGGCTTTACGCATCTGAGCAATCCGCGCAATTACTTCGGAACCATGCGTAACCATCTTGGGCCGCTGCTGAAGCGTGACCTGCGCCGGATTACCAAGGCCGACATATTGGCCCAGTCCGACAAGCTGCGGAAAACCAAACAGCCGACCGCCGACCTGTTGCTGCGCGTGAGCAAGTCTGTGTTCCGGTGGTTGGCTGAACGTGGGTATTGCGAAAATATTCTGGAAGATCTGCGCGTGGCCCAAACCAACGTGCGTGACGAGTTCTTGTCGGTTGCCGAGGCCAAACAGGTTTTGGGTGTATGCCACCAGATCCCCTACCCGTTTGGTCCTGCGTTTGCTGTGCTGTTGCTTACGGCTGGTCGGCGGCAGGAAGTTTTGGCGATGCGGAAAAGCGAACTGGACCTTGAATCTGCGCTTTGGGAAATCCCTGGGTCTCGTACCAAGAACGGATTGGCGTGGCGCATCCCGCTTTCTGCCCCGGTTGTTGAACTGCTGACTGAGGCTCTGGAACTTGCGCCCGAAGGCGACTGGGTGTTTAGCACCACTGGTAAGCGGCCCTCTCTCGGCTTGGATAAGGCGCTCTCGACGTTGCGAACCCAAACCGGGCTGGCCGATCTTAAGCTACATGACTTCCGGCGCTCGTTCGCCACGGCAATGGCTGACCTTGGCTTTGAACCCGGTTCGGTTGACCGATATTTGAACCACGTCGCAGCCGCCACAAACTCGCGCCTGTCCCGCATTTACAACAAATCCGACATGCTGGTGCTGCGTCGGCGGATGGCGGACCAGTGGGCCGAAATACTTGCTGAACCGGAAAAAGCCTAGATACGCTGGGGGGAGTTTACGGACGCTAATTTAACCGCTACCGTTGGCGGTACACCGACGAAGCCCACGGCGGTGCATAAAGGATTACAGGGTTGGCGCTTAGACAGTACGCCAATCACCCCGCCCCCAGCGGATACTGGGGTGGCCTGTAAGACTGAAAAAATATGAAACCATCCGAATGGACTGAAACCGAACACCCAAAGTGGTGTGAATCGCGGCATGCTGTCGAGTTTGTGTCGGCCAGATACCGACCCGTCGGCGCTCGATATTTTGACAGGTATGAAGGGACCGTGAAGTTCCGTGGCAACCGCCGCATGTTCCTAGTCTCTGACCTGATTGACCATTTCGCCCGTGAAGAACTGGAAATGACAGACGTCGCCGCCGACCATGAAGCTTTGGTGCGCAATGGCCGCAAAGGTGGTCGGCCTGCCTCTGTCGCCCGGAGGCAGTCGGCATGAGCGAACCCCAGTTTGCCAACCCTCGCGACAAGCTCCGGTGGGTGATGGAACGCAACAGGCGCGAACGTGAAGGTTTGCCCCCGCCGACGGTGGAGGAAGTCGAAGTGGACGCGGAAACCAAACGCAGGCGCGACAAGGAATGGGCCGACCGCCCACGCCGACCCGGCGACAACGCTGTGTGGGACCCCGGTTTCTTTACGAAATCCGGAAACTGGATCCCCGGCAGATGGTTCCAGCAAGGGACGCGTTAGTGGAACTAGCTTTTCGCGCTATACACGTTAAAGTTGTAGGACCCCCGCTGGGTCAAGCAGGGGTCCAATAATCCGGGTGAGAGCGCCCGGTGAAGCCAACAAGGAATGTGAAACTTGATGACTCTCCGTAACATAGCCTCGAAAATCCTTACGAAAAAGGGTTTTCTAGCCTGTGGTAAGCAGGGATACAGGACTCAAAGGATTAAAGCCCCATACAGAAACGGGAGGCCCGATGCTCTCGGAACCTCCCATATGACCGATAACCAATCGGGGCATGTAATCAACTTTAGGTTTAGCGTATCCAGCTATCCAAGTAAAGCCCCGGACCCAGATTCAGGGGGGCGAAAATGCCGCAACCGAACAACCAGTACGAACAAATCGCGTGGCAAGCAGAGACCCGCGAAGTTCGTCCACTAGAAGATTTCCCACAGAACCTGCTGCCGCCCAGTCGGTTGCTCAGTGGCCTAAAGGTGGAGGCCGCTTACCCGTACACCGAGCCGGGAAACTCGCGGGTGGTGGGCTACCAGCTACGGTACAAGGACCGCGACGGCCAGAAACGGTTCGCTCCGTTTCGGGTGGTGGACGGCAAACAGACTTTCGACGTCGCGTTGCCGCACAAGGAGCTTATCTACGGGTGGGACCGGGTAAACTTCGCCGAAGGCAAGGTAATGGCCGCTGGATACAAGAAGGCCGAGTTCCCGCCGATTATCTGCGAAGGTGAGAAAGACGCCGATAGCCTGCGCACCCACCTGCCGCACGATATTATTCTAACCAACCTAAACGGAGCCAACGCAAACCTGCAAGCACCGTGGGCGATGCTGCTGCCGCTGTTTATAGAGAAGGAAGTAATACTCTGGTACGACCACGATCCGGCTGGCGATGCAGCAGGCAACCGGATGCTGGACTGGCTGGTGGAAAACGGTGTGCCGCTAAACAAGATATGGCGTGTGGAAATCCCCACAGAGGAAGAGCACTGGGCGCTGGTTAAGGACGCCACAGATTTCGTTGAAGATTGGCTTCCGCTTAAAGACGAAATGCCGCTGGCCGAACGCATAGATCTGTTTATAAACGGCTTCCGTCTCGGCGAACGATACGACCGAACCCCAGTAGACGACGAACCTGCCGTAGAATACGTGCGAGGGGCCGACGATATGCGGGCTGCTATTAATCGGGCGGGGGAAATGTCGCTTACCTGTAAGGCAAGCATCCGCGAACAGATTATTAACGAGATGGCCACCCGGTTCGGCATCGGCACCCGAGCGATAGGGTCGGACGTTAAGCAAGCCACAGACCGGATTAAACGCCAGCGCAACGAGGCCCGGCAACGTAACTCCGAACGCACCTTAGGCCAGCTGCGGCAAACCACGTCTATCTTGGTTCCCGGTGAATGGGATACAAACGCAGCGACTTTCCTGCGGGAAAACACCCAAGACGATTTCTTTCTCGTCCGCACCTACCAGCAGGAAGTTTACCACCACACCCACGCTGGCTGGTTGCCTATCGGCAAACCGGACTGGGTCGCTAAACTGCGTAAGTGGCTACAACAGGCCAAATGGGCACGGATTGCGAACGATGGCTCGCTGCTGCTGGACGATTGCCACCCCGAAAGCCTAGACGTGGAAAAGCTGGACTGGCAGTTGCGCGGCGAAACGATTGTAGATAGCGACGAGCAAATCCCGGTCTGGTCGGACGGGTCTATGCCCGAAGATTGGGCGGACCAGAAGGACCATATCGCGCTGCTTAACGACTGCGCTCTTAATATGGTTACGGGCGAAACCGTGCCCCGCAATCCCGGTCTGTTCTCGCCTTTCCAAGTAGACGCGGAGTGGGAACCCGACGCACCCGAGCCAACCGAGTTTCTTGCGTTCCTGCGGTCTGTGTTTACCGAAGATACCGAAGACCAGATAACGTTACTGCAAGAGGTAATGGGCTATGCGCTTTCCACAAATACATCGCTACAGAAAGCTGCCTATATCCGTGGCCCTGCGCGGTCTGGTAAAGGCACAATCGGCGGCATCCTGGGTCGGTTTCTGGCCAAGCGCACAACCAGCACCACTGCACGTAAACTGGCTGGCGGGTTCGGCGACCAGAACGTGCTGGATAAGCGGCTGGTGCTTATCGGCGATATGCGCATCGGCCGGAACACCCCGATGGAAGATTTGGCCGAGTTCCTGCTAACCGTTATCGGCGGCGACCACTCCAGTATTGCCCGCAAGTGGAAAGAAAACTGGGAAGGCATCCTAAAGGTGTTTTTCCTAATTCTGTCCAACCAGCGTTTTGTCGGGCGCGATACCAGCGGCGTGCTGGCCACCCGGTTCGTGTATCTCGTTACAAACCAGTCGTTCTTGGGCAAGGAAGATTTGGACCTCGAAGAACGGCTTTGGCAAAACGAGCGCAACGCGATATTCCGGTGGGCCGTGGAAGGCTATCGCCGGGTGGCTGCGCAGCGCGGCTTTACTTATTCCGAAACGCACAAGGCCGAACTGGCGCAGACAACGATGCGGATGCGTCCTGTTTCCACGTTCGTGGAACAATGCTGCGAGTTCGGGAACGACAAGAAGATTGTCGGGCAAACGCTGCTGGATGCCTACGAAATGTGGGCCGAAAACAACAGTGGGCCGGAACTGGATATTCGGACCTTTGGGCAAATCGTAACGCAGGAGTTCCCTGACACTGTAAGCAAGTCGGCAAGGCACCACGGAAAGGTTAAAAAGGTCCGTTACGGGATGGACCTAAAACCCGGCTGGACGGAAGCAGCACTGGGGTCGGTGGACGAAGATATAGAGCAGAACATCCATGAACAGGTCCAAACGAGCGAGGGTCCGAGGCAAAATAAGGACCTTCCGTTCTAAAACACCACGAAAACGAAACCGAGTAACGGACGTAACGGGGTCTACTTATCGCGTACGAGAAAACGTAAAATCCGAGACGATATGTATAATAAATTTCCGTAAAGGGAATATACGACTACCGATACGCCCGTTACTCCGTTACGCGACCGTTACGCTCTGGTTGTGCTTGCTCTTGCCGCGGGTAAGAAGCTCCGTCGCTATCCGACGAAGACCGACGGAACCAGAACGAAAGCGACGGCAACAGATTGTTGTGCCTTACAGCCAAGCCAACGCCTAAGCCCAGCGCAGTAAACCCCGCGCGGAGTTACCGGGGCGCTGAGGCCAAAACCCAAACATGTTTGCCCCTAGCGCGCCCCTACCCGCGTTTTTACTTTTCGTGCTGATTTTTAACGAATTTTACCCCACGCATCCCCATAGTCCCGCACCCACGCGCATGCGCCCGGGAGAACGCGCAGAGAGGCCGTTAAGGGGTTTCCGCGCGGCCCTACTACCCGGCACCTGTTTCGGCGCTGCTCGGGCCGTTTTAGGCGGGGTATTTTGTTGCAGCAATTTTCGGGGTTATGCTTCCGGCATTACTCAACTTAAAGGAGAGTTCCTGAGATGTCTGGTAACACACGCGCCGACAATGTTGCGCAGCCCGATTACGTCGAAGTCCCGATGGATTTGCCCCAGTCGCAGGTGGATACATGGTACACCGTGACCCGAGGCTTACCCCGAGGCCATTTTGAACCGCACCACGTGCCTTTGCTGCGTCGCTATTGCCAGTTGGTCCACATGATGAACGAACTGACCAATTGGGAAAATGAGGTGATGGCGGAACACGGTATCGACGGGATGTTTTACGTTACAGGCAGCGGCCAGCACAAGAACCGCCCACAGGTGGACCGGGCTGCTGCTGTTACCACCGAACTAATTAAGCTGGCGACCAAACTACAGATCTTGCCGAGTTACAGCCAAGCCACCGCCACCAGACGCGCCGAAGCCGCACAGGACCGAGCTTTAGACAGCGATGGTGAGGATTTGTTGTACAATAGAAAACGGCATTGAC
Source organism: Ruegeria sp. HKCCD6604 (assembly GCF_013110635.1). Lineage (NCBI taxonomy): Bacteria > Pseudomonadati > Pseudomonadota > Alphaproteobacteria > Rhodobacterales > Roseobacteraceae > Ruegeria > Ruegeria sp. HKCCD6604. The sequence continues at coordinate 1,311,264 of NZ_WVQW01000001.1, forward strand.
GTAGAAAAGCTGTTTTTCTTCACGCTCTGGCAGCCGGAATCTGCACAAAGCGGACAAAGGGTGTGTTCGACGAATCGCAGTTTTCGGGGAGAGGGGGCGTGCACAAGCCGTGATTTCTGCTGAGAGGAATTGCGGCGACAAATGATAAATAAAGCGCAAGTCTGTCTTATTGGTTGGATCTTTTGTAAATATTTACCTCTTGATATTAGATGTGTTGCTTGGTACGCTAATGGCGCCACAACAGAGGAGGTCGTTATGCGCAGAATAGACGTAGAAACCAGCATATTTGCCTTGATTTGGGCGCTACGTGAGAGCGGAGAAGAGTCTGAAAATGATATACTATTTAGAGTCTTATCAGAATTTAAGTCGATCAAGGACTCCGAGGCGCAAAGCTTAAGGGCAGAGTCGGAAGAAACACAACTGAGCTCGGAGTCCACCCAGCAACCAACCGGCTCTTTTGAGTCGTTAGAGGTAAAAAGCTCCAAAAAGATTCAAGGTCAAACATTTGAGAGGGAGAGGCCAATGGGAAAGATTCGCTGGGTAGATGACGTGTTTGAAGCAATCCGGAAACTCGGAGGCAGAGCGACTCTGCATTCGATCTACCGGGAAGTGGAGAATATCCGCCGGGACGCTGGGCGGTCAGTTCCTAAGACGCTGGACGCAACTATAAGGCGGACGCTCGAAGATCACTCGTCTGACTCAGCCAACTATCGTGGGACTGACCTTTTCGCTAATACTGGACGCGGTGAATGGGAGATTCGGCAGGATCGTCGCGCCTAGTGCACATGCATTGCTGCCCGCGAGGGCTTACCCCCACAGAAGCAGTAGTTAGCTACGACGCCCTTAGCGTCTCTGGAAAACACACTACGGACCTTCGCTACATGCCGCCCGACGGCTGCTTCCAGTCAGCTGGCAAAGCCAGTGGTTTTCGCCGGTTATTTTGCGCGGAATGATCGAACGATAGGAGATTGAAGTAACGCACCGCGTTGGCAGCGACGAATCCGACTTGAACCGAATCACCTTGCCATGTAGACGGGTTGGTCCGCAAAGGAGGTAATCATCTATGTTTCAAGCCGTAAAGTCCTCTGGCACCCCGTTCATCGCAATCGGAATGCGGAAATTTGACACGAACGGTCTGGATGAAGCCATCAAGCAGTCGCGCGAAGCGAGTGAGAGCTACGATCCCGTTTCTCAAACCTCAAATATCCCGCTCAGCGCTGGTACGGCACGTACTTACTCAGACACCTATAGCGGGATGTTCAAGTCGTCTGACGACGACAAAGCTTCTGACACCTAAAATTGATTCTGATTGTCACAAATCGTGTAGATTCACACGCCGATCACTTCATAAGGTATGCGAAAGGGCGGAACACCGACGTGTTCCGCCTCAACACTGAGGACTTGCTTGTTGACTACAAACTATCTGTCACTTTGGACGAACTCACCGGGTTTGGTGGTTATATTGAAAACAGCGTAGGACGTGTTCTCGATCTGAGTGTACCCATTGTCGCTTGGTACAGAAAGCCGAGCATAGATTTTCGAAGTGCTGGACATGAAGCAAAATTCGATGAACTGATCAACGCAGAAGCTAGGGCCTTTCTGGAGGTTCTATACACATCACCGAAAATTAGATGGTTCATTGATCCTCTCAAAGCACGAAATGCCAAGAGCAAGATGCAACAATTGGTGTTCGCCTCTTCTAGAGGAATTCGGATACCACGCACGAATATCACAAACCAAGAAGACTGTGCGCAAGACTTTGCCTCAGAAAATGAAAGTGGAACTATAACAAAAGCGATCTATACCGCCAACGTTGATATAGAGGGAGTAAACGCTGCGATCCCAACCCAAAGAGTTGACGAAAATGTATCTCAGCCATTTCGACAAGTTAGCCTTTGCCCAACTAAGCTGCAGGCGGAAATCAAGAAATCCTACGAGGTTAGGGTAACGGTGGTTGCGGACAGAGTTTTTGCAGCCAAGATAGATAGTCAGAATGATGAGAGAACGGAGGTTGATTGGCGGCCTTTTGCTCATCTGTGCCGGCATGAAGAAATTGTCCTACCACGTGAAATTAGTGTTTTTTGCGTCGATTTGCTCAAGAAGTTTTCTCTCAATTATGGAGCCATTGATTTTATCGTGGATAGCGATGAGAATTATGTTTTTTTGGAAATAAACCCCTTCGGTCAATACCTTTGGATCGAAAATGAAACGGGCTTACCTATCACAAGGGCGATCTTCGATCAGCTGACAAAAGTTCAGGCTACGTAGCGTCGACCCGTGATAGACTAGTTCGTGGCCCTTTTCCCACCATCCATAGAACGGTCTTTTTTGTCACTGACAAACTTTTGGCCAGAACCGTTATGAAATCTTGTGTCACAAACCTTTGGCGAACTCGATTTGGTTTTGTCATATATTTGGTTCTGGGTTCAAAACTGGACACTCGCCACGCTGCAGAAGCCTGGTACGACTTGGCTCCAGGCGATCATCTATCCTGTTTCATAGGAAAACTGCTTGGCGACCAAACCGGAAATTGAATTAACCGCCTTGGAAATAGAACAATTGGCGTTCGAGGCAGGCGCTATGACACTAATGCCTGCCCCGAACTTGCCGGTCCCACCCGGCCATCCTTCCTGAGTAAGGAAGCTCAATACCGTGACCCCCAATACGCATGAGGTGTACGTTCATAGGCTCGCTGCTCAGCCTCGCGCCGAGCCTTGGCACTGCGCTTGGCTTCGACTTCGGCCGCGATGCGCTTTGCCTTGGCGATGATTTCTGAGCGAGACTTGCGACGCTTGGGTTTGGCGACCGACTTGCCGCAACTGCGGGCATAGTCGCGTTCGGCTGCGTTGGTGACGCTGTCCTTGGCCCACTTGGGCAGGCCCAGGAATTCATCCGGCGTGAAGACCTTGTAGATAAGGTTCGTGATCGCCATGCGTTTGGTGTGCGTGTTCATCTTACCACCCCACTGCTGTGATGTACGCTGCACGCTGTACGATGTTGCCCCAGCTAATCGGCAGCACGTACCTGAGAGCTGTGGCGTTCATCTGGAACACCGACCGCACTTCGCTTGGCGGCGTTGTTCCGGCTGCGTCGCTGATATGGATGCTACCTGCGTCCGTCACACCGTCCGTTTCTACCATCGTCGGCGCTACACCGTCATCGTTTGCCATGACCAAGGTGGCCGAGGCAGAAGTGTCGGTGATAGGCATGTCGCCCGACAACACGAGCGTGTCGGCGTCGATGACGTACACAATGTCTTCCGGGCAGTTGACCGAGGCCACGAACGGGACGCCCCAAAGCTGTCCGGCTGCGATATCTTCGCGGAACACGAAGTTGTTGCCCCCGTCCTTCAGCATTTGCAGCCCCAACAACCGAACCGGGTTGACGATAAGCACAGGCGTCCGCGCCTTGGCTGTCAGCATCGAGCCGATAAGGAATTTCAGGTCTGTCAGAACATTGTCTAAGCTGCCGCCTGCCGATGCTTGGTTTGGCGCACCGTTGAAGGGCGAACCGGGTTCGATGGCCGCTACAAGCGTCTTGGCCGGGTCGAGGAAATAACGGTCCAAGAAGTCGCTTGTGTCTTCGATGACGCTTTCCCTGATAACCGTTTGGATGTTTGGCCGGGATGTTTCGGCGAGTTCATTCGTGAAAGTGCTGATGACCGCTGCTTTGTAGGCGTACAGCGTACTGGAACCGAAACTGCCGGACTTAACAGCAATTGTGTTCCCTTCGCCCACAAACCCGGCATGAATGTCGCGGGTTGGCGACTTAACCGGAATGGTGATTGAGCGGTTGCGCCCAAACTCCTGAACTCTTGCTCTTGGGGCCAGTGCGCCAATGACGGAGTTTGCGGCCATATCGACAAACAGGTCCAGCACGTCAGACTCAACCAACTCAGCTGCCCAACCCGCTGCGGTCGTGGTTGCTGGCCCGGTAGCGGATTTCTCGAGCATGCCTTTTACCGCCTTACGTGAGGCACGGTTCTCGTTACCGGGCAACAGTTCCAGCAGCGATGCGTTGTAGTCTTTGTTGGCCGCGACTCGCAGGAATTCCGCCCCAACCGACGCAACGACCAATTCCATAGGCCGCAGTTTCTTCTGCTCCTGCTTCGGCTCCGCTGGCGGTTTGATTTCCGCTTTGACGTTGACCTTTACCGGACGTTCTTCCAGAGCTTCGATGCGCCCCACAATACCGGGCAGTTGTTTAACCACCTCCGGCGCTTCCTCCAGCGTTTTCTCGGCGTCGTCCACCGCGATTTCGTAAGCACGCTTTTGCAGGTACGAGTTGCCCTGCTTTTCGAAGGCGGGATTGTGCAGTTCGCCCTCAACCAGTTTTGTCTTAGGCATCGTTGCCCTCCTTCATGAATGATGGTTGCAGAGATTTCAGTTCGTCGCGCAGCGCAGCGTTGTCGTCTCGGAGGGACGCGATTTCGTCGCGCAGTTCGGTAATTTCGAAGCTGCGCTCCTGCTGCTGTTCTTCGAGTTCGGTCATGCGCCGGGTTAATGGGGCCACGACCTTGCGCACCATTTCACCCGTGCGTTCGATTGACCGCCTCAGTTCGCCTTTGGTCGCGCTGACCTCGTCTTGCTGGGTGGGTTTGAACGGGTTCTTGGACTTTGCCCCGGTGATCAATTGGAATGGCTTTGTCATGCCGCGTCATCCCCCAATAGCGTGTCGATTTCGTCGTCGGTGACTTCGGGTGTTTCCTGTGCTGGTGGGGGTTCGCTGGCCTCGGGTGCTTCCCAGTCGAGCGGCACCATTTGCTGCTGAACCCTCGGCATGTCGCCGCCTTCCACCGCCTCTAGGCCAAACTGTCGCCGTGCCTCGTTGGGTGCGTGTATACCTTTGGTAACGCTGTCGCCCAGCGCCTTAACCATGCCTGCGAAGTCGGTGCGCATTAGGACGTCGGTATCAAACCAGATGTGGCTTTCGCCTGTGCGATCTAAGCCAAAGAACCGATTCATTGAGTTCTCTACATGCGAGATAAAGAATCCCAGCCCGGTAGAAAGCCAGAAGCCCATAAGGACCGAGACGTTGTTGAAGGTGCTGTTTTCTGCGTTGCCGATAATCTGTGGCGGAATACCAAACACCCTTGCGATATCGTCGTTGGTCGCCTTCCACGCGCCGATTAGTTCGGCGTCCACGGCTGACAGTGAGATTTGTTCCCACTTGAGGCCATTGGCAAGGATCGGGACGCCACCAGAGTTAAGACCCTTGGCCTGTTCTTCCCATGCCTCTCGCAATTGGTTCATCTGGTCTTTGGTGAGGTTGAGTTCGGTAGACAGAACACCGGACGGTCGGCTCATGTTCGTGGTGAACCCGGCGAAGTGCGACGCGATTGCGTTGTTCGCCATTACCGATTGCGCCGCTGATTGGATGGGCGATACGCCCAGCAGTGGGTCTGCTCCGGTGGCAAGCCGCGCGTGGCCTACATACCGCTGGGGTATCATTACCGACCCTTCGATGCTGGCGAGATTGGCCGCTTCGCCGCCTGTGGCGTAAAACAGTTCGACGTCGCTATCGGAACGCAATAGCCGGGGCATCGTGCTCCGTGAATCCAGCAGGTAGATGTTTTCGTGGTCGCGTTGCGTGCTGCCGTCGCCGAACCAGTATGCGTTGCCGTCGAACAGCAACTGCCGCACAAGGTTGAGTTTGAAGTCGCTGGCGGTCTGGTATGGGTTCGGTCGCCGCATTACGACTGAAGGCCCAGACCGATTAAGGATCTCCCTCGACCCGTCCGGCAGGTCACGCACGTGATACCACGGTAGAGAGGCGATAGTCCGCGCCGTGGTGCTTACACACGCCTCTACGGTCGCTCCGCCCGTGGCATTACTCGGTGCCGTGTAACCCTGCTGGAACCAATTTATGGGCCAGGTGGATGGGATACTCGGACCAGCAACCAGACCACCACTTGCCAGACCTTTGCGCAATCCGGTGTAACCAGCTTTGATGCGTTGGCCGAGTGTGGGTTGTTCGCTCATTTTGCGCCCCTTTTTAGGCTGCGTTGGTTTACGGGCATTTACGTCCGTTTCCGTCGCACCAAGGATACGCCTTATTTTACAGGTCCCAAAGCGTAAAAACGCTCCAAGTCTCTGGTTTTATTGGAAAAATTCGGCTGAAAGGGTTTTACTTTGGTAAAGTAAACCCTATCTAGAGGCTGCAACGAACAAACCGTGAACAACTTACAGGAGCACAGACATGGACGTTAGCACGACCGCACGGGTGATCTATTTGGCCCTTGCTGATTACGAGGCGATACCAGAGGCCGAGCGCCCCAGCCGTAAGGCGTTTGTTGCTGAGCGGTTCGCCGACAGTTTCCTTGGGTACGATGACGACTTTGCCGCCGCATGTTTCCTGCGCGACGAGGGTCGGTTTGAACGGTCGCGGGGTTTGTCACACACCGAGTTGCGGTGGGCCATTGACCACTGGTACCGGGAGTGGGTTGCTCTTATCGGGCCGGAGAACATGACGTTCTGACCTTGGCTTGCCCAACCTGGATGTTGGCGGTATTGTAGAATCGTAGGCCGATGTTGGGTAGTCGGGTGACTATTTGACTAAATATGGGGAACATTGTAGTATTCTGCGTAACGCAGTGATCTGTGTAACCCTTTGATTCGCTCCCTTTATGGGGGCGTTTTTCGTTTCTGGGCCTGCGTTTTAATCACACAACAAAATGAGGTTCCGCGTGGATCCAATCTTATTGATTGTGATCGACGTTGTGATCGCTTTGGCTGTCGGTATCGCTATTTCGGAATACCGTCGCTGGCGTGATCGCAACGATCGTCGCTAACCCTGATCTGAGTTGACGCCTCCGCCCGAGGCCAACTCACGCACCCTTTTGTTAAAGGCGATTCAGGGCGTGGGAGAGGTGTGCCTTGTCGAAACTTCAACCGTGTGATTGCCATGCCTTCCCAAACCCTTGGCGCTCTGATACGGTCGGCAGACTACAGGACCCACAGGATTACAGGTGAACACTTAAATCTCATGAGGTCCGTAATGGAACTAATCACTAAAATAGATACTCGCCGCGAAATCGTAACCTTCTGCTATGAGGGTGTTTCGCTTTCCGTCAACCGCAAAGCGTACGAAAGCGACCCTTACCACGTTATTCTTCATTGGGTCTGCGATAACTTTGACGAGGATGGAGAAGGCTGGTTGACGAACGTTATACAGACGACCTGCAAGCAGGTGTTTGACAACTGGGGCTATATCCTTGGTCGTTTCTAGACGCATCCATCAAAGGGCGAGCTTGCGGGTTCGCCCTTTTCGCTGGTTAGTGCAGAAATATTATTTCTGATTGGCCCATGGTTCCGGCCCTGATAAATGGGGCCAAACGACCCTAAACCCGTTATCGGCCCTAGAGCGGCCCTACAGAAAAACAAAACCCGCAAGTAATTGTTATCCAATATGGAAATAGAGCGGGAATAGTTATTACGAATAACCCCCTGTGAGAGGAGATTACCCCCATGGGTTCACTTAGTGGCAAAACACTGGTTGTCGGCGCGGGCGGCGTATCCCACGCCGCCGTGCACAAGATGGCGATGAATTCGGACATCTACACCGAAATCACACTGGCCAGCCGGACCAAGTCGAAATGCGACGCCATCGCCAAATCGGTGAAAGAGCGCGTGGGCGTTGACATCGCCACCGCCGAGCTTGACGCCTACAAGGTCGAAGACACGGTCAAGCTGATCAAGGAAACAGGCGCGGAAATCCTGGTGAACCTGGCCCTGCCCTATCAGGACCTGGTGCTGATGGACGCCTGCCTCGAGGCCGGGTGCCACTATCTCGACACTGCAAACTACGAGCCCGAGGACGAGGCCAAGTTCGAATATCACTGGCAATGGGCCTATCAGGGCAGGTTCAAACAGGCCGGCCTGACCGCGATCCTCGGCTCGGGCTTCGATCCGGGTGTTACATCCGTCTTCGCCAAGTGGCTCAAGAAACACAAGCTGGACACGATCCGCCAGATCGACGTTCTGGACGCCAATGGCGGCCAGAACGATCAGGAATTCGCCACCAATTTCAACCCGGAAATCAACCTGCGCGAAGTCCTGGCCGAAGTGCGCCACTGGGAGAACGGCGAATGGAAGCACTCTCCCGCCATGACCCACAAGGTCGAGTTCGACTTCCCCGCCATCGGCCCCAAGAACATGTACCTGATGTATCACGAGGAACTGGAATCGCTCAGCACCCATTTCCCCGAGATCGAGCGCGCCCGCTTCTGGATGACATTCGGCGATGCCTACATCACCCATGCCAAAGTGCTGGAAAACGTCGGCATGACCCGCATCGACCCGGTGATGCATGACGGCAAGGAAATCATCCCGATTCAGTTTTTGAAAACCCTGCTGCCCGATCCCGGCGATCTGGGCGCCGAAACCAAGGGCAAGGCCTGCATCGGCGACATCGCCACGGGTCAGGCCAAGGACGGCTCGGGCGAGAAAACCTATTACATCTACAACATCTGCGACCACGAAGAATGCTATCGCGAGGTCGGCAGCCAGGCCGTCAGCTACACCACCGGCGTCCCCGCGATGATCGGCGCGGCACAAGTGCTGAAAGGCAACTGGCGCGAACCGGGCGTGTGGAACATGGAACAGCTCGACCCGGACGATTTCATGGACATGCTGAACACCCACGGCCTTCCCTGGCAGGTCCACGAACTCGACGGGCCCGTCGACTTCTGATCCCTCGGGGCGGTCCGCGCGACCGCCCTGCTTCATCTGGCTGAAAATATCCCGGGGGGTCCGGGGGGCAGGCCCCCCCGGGGCTTTTCACAATCGGAGACGCCCGAAATGTCCGACATGATGACCACACAGGCCGGAGACGCCGGCGCCTTCCGCCACTTCGACCTGACACGCGTGCCGTCACCCTGCTTCGTCGTCGACGAAAAGGCGGTGGAGCGAAATCTGGCGGTTCTGGCCGATATCGGTGAGCGCTCTGGCGCGCATGTCCTGTCGGCGCTCAAGGCCTTCTCGATGTTCGCTCTGGCCCCTCTAGTGCGACAGTATCTCGGCGGCACTTGCGCAAGCGGCATCTACGAGGCCCGGCTGGGCCGCGAGGAATATGGCGGCGAGGTCGCGACCTACTGCGCGGGCTACAAGGACGCCGACATCGACGAAATCCTTGCGCTGTCGGATCACATCATCTTCAACAGCCCCGGGCAGAAAGACCACTTTCTTGCCAAGGCACAAGCCGCGGGGCGGCAGGTCGGGCTGCGCATCAACCCCGAGCATTCAGAAGGCGAGGTCGCGAAATACGACCCCTGCGCACCGTGTTCACGCCTCGGCACCCCGGTCAGCCAGCTGGACGCTAAGGCGCTGGAGGGCGTGGATGGCCTCCACATGCACACGCTCTGCGAACAGGGGTTCGAGCCTCTGGCGCGCACCTGGGCCGCTGTCGAACCAAAACTCGCCCCCTTCCTGAACGGCCTGAAATGGCTCAATTTCGGCGGCGGCCACCACATCACCCGCAGCGACTATGACCGCGACGGGCTGGTGGACTTCATCAAGGCCATTCGCGCCCAATACGGCGGCGAGGTCTATCTGGAACCCGGCGAGGCGGTGGCGCTGGATGCGGGCATCCTGGTGGGCGAAATCCTCGACCTGCCGCACAACGGCATGGATCTGGCGATCACCGATATCTCGGCCACCTGCCACATGCCCGACGTGATCGAGGCCCCCTATCGCCCCGCCCTGATGGACGAGGCCGAAACCGGCCACACCTATCGTCTGGGCGGCCCATCGTGCCTGGCGGGCGACGTGATCGGCGACTACACTTGGGCCGAGCCGCTAAAAATCGGGCAGCGCTTTGCCTTCCTCGATCAGGCGCATTACTCGATGGTCAAGACCAACACGTTCAACGGCGTGCCCCTGCCCACCATCGCCCTGTGGAACAGCGAAACCGACAACCTGAAAATCATCAGGCAATTCGGCTACGACGACTTCAAAGAGAGGCTTTCATGAGCATTTTCCTCGACAGCGAACTGACCGAGGCCGAACGCAGCGAAGACGCCCGGTTTCGTGTGATCCCGGTGCCGCTGGAACGCACCGTATCCTACGGGTCCGGAACCGCCAAAGGCCCCGAAGCGATCATCGCGGCCAGCAATGAACTCGAACGCATCACCGGCCACGCCGAACCCTGCGTCGAAGGCATCTTTACCGAAGCCCCGCTGGATTGCGACGGCCCGCTGCCGGACGTCATGGAGCGCCTCGCCCAGCGCACCGAGGCCGCCATCCGCGCCGGCAAGGTGCCGGTCACGCTGGGTGGTGAACACTCGCTCAGCTACGGTGCGGTCATGGGCGTGGCCCGCGCCCTGGGTCAGCCCGTCGGTATCGTGCAGATCGACGCCCATGCCGATCTGCGCAACGCCTATCAGGGCGAAAAACACTCGCACGCCTCGGTGATGCATCTGCTGGCCGAGGAAGGTATCCCACTGGCCCAGTTCGGCGTGCGCGCCTTTTCCACCGAGGAAGCAAAAAGCCGTCTGAGGAACCGCGTCTTCCACGTGGATGCCGAAGAGTTGGTCACCGACAACATCCATGCCGTCGACCTGCCCGAGGATTTCCCCGAACTGGTCTATGTCAGCTTTGACGTTGATGGGCTGGACCCAGCGCAGATGCCCGCGACCGGCACGCCAGTTCCGGGCGGGCTGGGATACTATCAGGCGCTTCGCCTCGTCGAACACGCCCTGAAGGGCCGCCGCTGCGTCGGCTTCGACGTGGTCGAACTGGCCCCCGACGGCAATGCCGCCTGGGATTTCACCGCGGCGCAGATCGTCTATCGCCTGATGGCAAGCTGCTGATCAGGCAGGCGGGCCGGGCTGGCCCGCCTGATCCGGTTCCTAGCCGGTTTTGCCGTCATCGGCGGTTTCGTTCAGCTCCATATGGCCTTCGCCCCTGCTCAGAACGCGGCGCAGCATAGGTTCGAAGAACTCCAGCGGTTTGGTCGGATAATTCGGGTCGAACGCCTTCTGATCGTATTCATGGCAGAAATAGCGACAATCTTCCCAATAAGGACTGTCGCGATATTTGTCGCGCGCGTTGCGGTCGCCGCCCAGATGGTGGTTGTAGTAATATCCCTGAAACACGCAATGATGCTTGAGAATCCAATACGTCTTTTCGCTGACGTAAGGCTTCATCATCGCCGCTGACAGCTCTCCGTGATTGTAGGGTGACAGGATATCGCCGGTATCGTGGATCAGCGCCGCCACCACCAGTTCCTCATCCGCACCGTCCTCGTAAGCACGTGTCGCGGCTTGCAGGCTGTGCTGGTAGCGGTTCACCGGATAGGGCGTCCATTCTTCGTCCAACGAGCGGATGGCATCGAGGATGCGGTCTGGCAGGGCCGCATTATACGCCTCTTCGTACTCCATCACGGCGTCCCAGTCGGCCTTGGTGGCTGTCTCGAAACTGGTCCAGGTGGGTTTGTGGCTTTTGTCCAGCATGGCTGATCCTTTAGCATATGTCCTGAGCGAAAGCGTAGTTCGAAACCAAGCTCCAAAAAAATGAATTGATTTTATCACAATGATCAAAAAATACTTTCAACATGCAATTCAAAGCTTTGGAAACTTTTCTCTGCGTGGCCGAAGCCGGTGGCTTTCATGCCGCCGCTCGCAAGTTGAATGTGACGCAGACTGCTGTCAGCGCGCGTATTCGCCTGATCGAGGAGGAAACCGGCAGGGCGCTGTTCACGCGCGGTGCCGGCGGAACGGCGCTGACCGAGTTCGGCCAGCAGTTCAAACCCTATGCGGAACAGATGTTGTCCCTTTGGGGCTTTGCATCGCGCGACCTGCCGGTACAGGCACAGAACCGCCCGGCACTGCGGTTGGGTGGCCAGCTCAGCATCTGGGATCCGTTGCTGGTGGACCTGGCGGTTCGGTTTGAACAGCGCTTTGGCAAATTGCTTTTGACGCTGAACTATGACCACGACCTGAACATGGTCGAAGCGGTGGCAACCCATGTGCTGGACGCGGCGATCACACATGAAAAGCCGGCGGACCGGCGTGTCACGTGGTACGCGCTTGAACCCGAGCTTTTGTCCCTGGTCCGGACGCCACAGGCTGACGGCACGAACGATGATGACATGATCTTCGTCAACCTTGAACTGGGCGAGGTCTATCAGGACCATGTCAGATCGGCTGCGCGACGGGCGTCGGGTCAGACAGTTTTTCTTGGCAATTGCATGATGGCGCTGCGATATATTCTGCACCGAGGCGGAAACGGCTATTTCCCCGATTACGTCATTTCCGAACATCTGGCCTCGGGTGCTCTGGAGCGGGTCGAGGACAGTATCAGCTTGCCGCTGCCCATGTATCTGGTCACCCGCGGTGATCGCGAGGAATTTGACGACATTCACAGCTGTTTGGTGGATCTTCGCGGCTAGAACTCAGGCCGGCGTCGGCATGATCTGCGGCGCGCGCTGCCGTTTTCGCATCAGCGGCCGACCAGCAACAAGCAGGAACAGGCCCGAGATCAGCATCCCTATGATTGCGGGAAGGTAAAGCAGAAACCAAAGCTCCGGGTCATCGATCACCATCGGGGAAACAAACCCGCGCACACCTTCAAGCAGCACAAGGATGGTGAAGGCGCCCAATATCTGCGGCCACAATCCAAACCGGGAAAAACTGCCCAGCATCAGGGTGGAATACCCGGCCAGGGCCACGGCGATGCATATCGCGATCCACGAGAACCGCTGGTGCAGCTCTTCGATCAGCTTGCCTTGGCTGAACCCTTCCGTGGCTGAAACCTCATCCCGGTTGCGGATCAGGTCCGCCGTTGGAATAGCTTCGAGGCTGCGCCGGGCCATCGGATTTGTATTCGTCAGTTCCGAGATGTCGTAGGACGCGTCCTGGAACAGGGTCGATGACAACACTTTGCCTTCCTTGTTCAGGCGCAATGCAACCCCATCAACCATCACAAGGTGGATGCCGACATCATTGTTGACCAGATAGGCGGTTACGCTTGAATAGCTGACCGCGTTTTCAGGATCGCGGCGGTCAGACACGAACACTTCGTGGAGTGTGCCGTCCAGATCAATGCTGCCTATGTAAACCGTGACACCTTCGGCGGGGTGCAGAAACTCGCCTTCGTTCAGCAGTTGAGCCGTCACATCTCCGGCCACTTCGGCTTGCCGGATTTCCAGCTGTTCCACCGAGGCCGGGCGCAGGAACACGCTGATGATCGCCATCATCACCCCGGTAATCACACCGAACAGCAGCACCGCCCGGGCAAGCCGCCAAGGGCTGGATCCGGTGGCCAGCATAACCGTCAGCTCACTTTCGCGGCTCAGGCGATTTGTGGCATAGACGGCGGCGGCAAACACGGCCATGGGCATGACCGTGCGGATCAGGGTCGGCAAAGTCAGCGCGGTGAATTCCAGAAAGACCATTGCCGACTGCCCACCGCTGATGACCCTGTCAAACAGGCTGACAGACCGGGTGATCCAGAACACACCGACAAGCACCAAGGTGAAAAAGCCAAACAGAATCAGCAATTGCCGCAGGAAATATCCATCAAAACGCGACATGGGGCCTCGTGCGTGTGTTCGTTTGCAGCGGACACTAGGGCATTAAGCCGGCAGAGGAAACAGGCATTGGACGTCAGGATGCCCCTGTATGCAACCTTGGCGCATACCGGCTTCATCGCACATCCCCGCTTTGGCACCAGAAGGGCCGGGAGATTACGCTTTGTGAAAACGGCGGCTCATGGCACATTTTACGGATTGATTAGAATGGAGTTTGAATAATGGCACTGTTTTTTTCCCGCCGCACCTATAACGCGCAGAAGAAAAAGTTCACGTTTAAGCCGGCGGCAAAGACCAGATATGTTCACATCACCCAGCAAAGCCCCGGTGGAAAAATTCGTAAGGGAAGTATTGTCAAAAAAGCCAAATGGCTGGATCTCGTGCGACAGGAGGGCGGGGATTCGGCCGTCCTGATCTATGTTCACGGGTTCAACACCAGCCAGAAGGACATGCTGGACCGGCTGGGAAAAATAGAAACCAATCTCAGGGGCAACGGGTATCAGGGCGCGGTCGTTGCCTTTGACTGGCCCAGCGACGGATCGGTGCACACCTATGACTCGGACCGCTCCGATGCCAAGGCGGTGGCACCGCATCTGGTGGGGGACGGAATCTTGCCGCTGTTGGGAATGTCGCCGCGCCCCAAGGTGCATCTGATCGCTCATTCCATGGGAGCGTTGGTGGTACTGCGCGCATTCTCTGACTTCGGGGATTCGGCCGGGCCCGGCAACAAGATATGGTCGGCGGATCAGGTCATGTTCGCGTCAGCGGACATCGATTCAGAATGGCTGGAAAAGGGCGCATGGGGCGATCTGGTCCTGAAAAAACGGTGCAAGCGATTCACCAATTACTACAGCCGGAAAGACAAGGTGCTGGCCCTGGCCGGCGGGATTGTTCACGGCGGTCGGCGTCGCGCCGGTCGTGTCGGGATGCCGAAGCTGACCTCGAAAGGTCATTGGGATATTTTCTGTGACCACCAATATCAACGAGACGTCCCCAAAGGACAGCGCAAGATGATGAAGTCGCATCGCTGGTGGTTCGACAGCGGCGGGTTTTATGAGGACCTCGCCCTGACGATCGACGGCCATTCGGTAAAAACGATGCCGACCCGGCACAAGACAAATATCGGGGATCTGGCGCTGCTGGCCTGACTGACCGGCCGCCACACGCCTTTCTTTGGTGCAAAGCCCGATTTTGCGGGTTCTGCTCAAGCACCGGCTTTGGGCAGAATCTCTGCACGTTCTGATATCGTCAGTACGCGTTGCTGACCAGAAACGGAAAGGGCGCGCTCGACCACAAGCGCGCCCCAGTCACAAGGGAGAAACTGAAAACCTGCGTTCTGTGCAGAACCTGAACGCCAACTCTTTGACATTCTCAGACAACCAGACTTTCCAACATCCGTCAGTGACGCTGTTCACACTCTGGGCCGGAATTTTTTGATGGCGTATAGGGTTTGGTTGCACTGCGGCTCACAAAGCCTGCGCGCGTTCTGATTGCCGGTTCGCCCCGGCCATAGCCGAAAGCCGCGGACGCTGTAAACGCGCCAAGCACGATTGCCGATTGGTGTTTTGATGCGGATGGCAGGGGCAGCAGGGTTCGAACCCGCGACCTACGGTTTTGGAGACCGTCGCTCTACCAACTGAGCTATACCCCTGTGGTGAGCCCCAGATATGACAGCCGCGCGGCGGACTCAAGAGGCTTTTTCGAATTCCACGCCACTATCTGAGCCGACAAACAAGTTGCGCAAAATGTGCAGTGCGCTAAGACAAGGTCCGGTCAGCAAAAGGAACCCCGTGTGAACCTCCGCAAGAAGATCGCAGACAGCGAAGCCGTGCTGAACTGGGTGGCCCGCCGGATTGCCACTTACATTCGATTGGTCAACCGAAACACACGCTGGCAGCGCATCGGATACGAAGAACTGGATCAGCTGGTCGAACAAGGTGAACCTGTCATCGTTGTGCTTTGGCACCAACGGTTGGCGCAGTCGCCCTATTTCTTCCCGCTGGACAAGGGGCGCATCTGTTCGATCACCTCCTCTGCCCGGGCGGGCAGCATGGTGGGTCGCGTACAAAAGCTGTTTGGCATGGACACGATCGCCATGGCCAGCAAGACACGCCACGTCGCCTTGTCACGTCAGGTTCTGGGCAAGATGAAGCAGGGTATCTCTATTGGGATCGCGGCAGACGGACCGCGCGGGCCGGAACGGGTTCTGTCGACGGTTCCGCTGGTATGGGCGCGCACCTCGGGCAAGCGCGTATTCGGTATCACCTTCTCCACGAAACATGGTCGCGAAGCGGGAACCTGGGATCACCTTCTGATGCCCCGCCCCTGGCGAAATGAAGGCGTGTTTCTGTGCCGGGAATGGACTGAAACGGTGCCCCGCAAGGCCAGCGAAGAGGAAATCGAGACCCTGCGCCTGAGCCTGGAGCAGCACATGAACGATATCACGGCAGAAGCTGACCGGATGGTCGGGCGCGAGCCCTGGTCACCTGACGCCTAACCGCCCCTGAGACGTTGCATCAGATAGACTTCGCTGCCATCGGGAATCGGCTCGGTAAGCCCGGTGGCTATGACGCGCCCGTCGATCGCGATGGAGACCCCCGCATCAATGGGGGCCTGCAACTGCGGGTGGGCCCGGACCAAAGCCCGTAAAAGCTCACCGGTGGTTTTGGCCTCGACCTCAACCACTTGCTGGCCCCCGGTCAGTGACCGGAGGCCGGACCAGAGGTGGACCTCAACCATTTTCCTTCAGGGCCGCCAGAATGCGCGGCGGAGACATCGGCAGTTGCTTCATCCGAACACCCGCCGCATTGGACACCGCATTGGCGATGGCGGCCAGGGGCGGCACGATGCCCGTCTCGCCCACGCCGCGCACCCCGAACGGGTGGCCCGGGTTGGGCACTTCGACGATCACCGTGTCAATCATCGGCAGGTCACTGGCAACGGGAATCCGGTAGTCAAGGAAGATCGAGTTCTGCAACCGGCCATCTTCGCCATAGATGTATTCCTCGTTCAGTGCCCAGCCGATGCCCTGTGCGGCACCACCTTGGAACTGCCCTTCCACATAGGTCGGGTGGATCGCCTTGCCGGCGTCCTGAATGACCGTGTACCGGGTGATCGATGTCTTGCCGGTTTCCGGATCGACCTCGGCCTCGACGATATGGGTGCCAAAGGATACGCCCGCGCCTTCGGGGGTTGCTTCGAAATGGCCCGAAATCGGGCCTCCGGTCGATCCCATATCCGCCGTGATATCGGCCAGAGGCAGCGGGTCGAAATCCCCTGCATTGGGCCCCGAGGGTACCGCGCAGCCGTCTTCCCATTTCACCGCATCGACCGGGATGCCCCACTTGGCCGCCGCACGTTCGCACAGTTTCTCGACCGCGTGTCTTGCGGCCTTGATCGTCGCGAGGCCCGACGCGTAGGTCACGCGCGAACCATGGCTCACGTCGTTGTAACCCAGCGTCGCCGTGTCGGCGATGGTCACGCGGATGTTTTCATACGGAATGCCCAGAACCTCGGCCGCCATCAGAGCCATGGATGCGCGCGACCCGCCGATGTCGGGTGTTCCGACCATCAACTGCGCCGAACCATCCTCGGACAGTGCCAGTGAAACGCTGGTCTCTCCCCCGTGGTTGAACCAGAAACCGCAGGAAACCCCGCGCCCCTGCCCCGGCTTCAGCGGGGCCGAGTAATGGGGATGCGATTTGGCAGCCTCAAGGGTTTCGACCAGACCGATGCGTTCGTAGGTCGGGCCATAGCTGGCCTTCGTGCCTTCATGCGCGGCATTTTTCAGACGCACATCAATAGGATCAAGGCCCAGCTTGTTGCAGAGCTCATCAATGACGGATTCAACGGCGAAGGCGCCCATGGGTGCACCCGGCGCGCGGTAGGCAGCCTGTTTCGGACGGTTCGACATCACATCGTAACCGATCTGCTTGACGTTGGGCAGGTTGTAGGGCGCAAAGGCACACATGGCCGTCATATCGCCCGGGGCGCCGGGGAAGGCCCCGCCTTGCAGGCGGAAGACACCCTGCGCCGCCGTGATCGTGCCGTCTTTCTTCATGCCGATCTTCACGTCCATCGACGCAGAAGAGGTCGGCCCGGTGGCACGGAAAACCTCGGACCTGGTCATCACGATCTTGACCGGACGGTTGGCCTTGCGGCTGAGCGCCAGCGCGACGGGTTCGATGAAGACCGTGGTCTTTCCGCCAAAACCGCCGCCGATTTCAGACGCCGTGACGCGCAGCTGAGAGGTTTCGATTCCTAGCAGCGCCGCACAGGTCTTTTGCGCGATCCAGTGACCTTGGGTTGTACACCACAACTCGCCCTTGCCGTCATTGCCCAGCATGCCCAGGCAGGCATGCGGTTCGATATACCCCTGATGGGTCGCCTCGGTGACAAAGCTGTCTTCGATAACCAGATCAGCCTCGGCAAAGCCCGCTTCGACGTCACCGTGACCGCTTTCGTGATAGCGCACGACGTTCGGGTGCATCCCTTCCGGCACCGAATAATCCGCAGCACCTTCCCGGATCACCGGCGCATCCGGGGCCATCGCTTTGTCCACATCGGTGACGTGCGGCAGCACCTCGTATTCGACCTCGATCAGTTTCAGCGCATCACGGGCCGCCAAGGCAGATGTAGCCGCCACCGCAGCAACCGCGTGCCCGTCATAGAGCACCTTTTCCCCCGCCATGACGTTTTCCAGCACATTCCAGAATTCGCCTTCGAGCCCGGACTTGAATGGGACATCGGCGAAATCGGCACGGGTCACGACGGCTTTGACATCTTTCGATGCCTCGGCTTTCGAGGTATCAATCCTGACGATCCGGGCATGGGCATGGGGTGAACGCAGAATCGCGCCGTGCAACATGCCCGGGGCCGAGATATCCGCACCGAACTTGGCCCGGCCCGTCACCTTGTCCAGACCGTCGGGGCGATCGGGGCGGGTGCCAACGAAGGTGAAATCAGTTTTGCGATCGTCCAGAGCCATTATGACGCCTCCCGCATCTCAGCGGCCGTGTCCATCACGGCGCGAATGATCTTGTCGTAGCCGGTGCAGCGGCACAGGTTGCCCGCCAGCCAATAGCGCGTTTCTTCCTCGGTCGGATTGGGGTTCTTCTCCAACAGCGACTTCGCCGCCACCAGAATGCCCGGGGTACAGATGCCGCATTGAAGCGCGGCATATTCGATCATCTTCTTCTGCAACGGGTGCAGGATGTCACCATCCGCAATCCCTTCGACGGTCTCGATCTGCTTGCCTTCGGCTTCGACACCCAGCATCAGGCACGAGCACACAAGGCGGCCATCGACGGTGACCGAACACGCGCCGCAATCACCGGTGCCGCAGCCCTCTTTGGCGCCGGTCAGGTTCAGCTTGTCGCGCAGACAGTCCAGCAGGGTTTCCCGCGGGTCGCACAGGTATTCGACTGCGTCCCCGTTCACGGTGGTGGATACGTGGAGCTTGCTCATGCGTTTTCTCCCTTCGCGCGGGCATAGGCGATCTTTGCGGCACGTTTGGCCAGAACGCCAGCGACTTCGGTACGGAACGCGATCGTACCTCGTTTGTCATCGATCGGATTGCAGGCGGCCGACGCGGCCGCGGCCAGTGCGTCAAGGGCGGCATCGTCCAAAGTGCTGCCGATGATCGCTTTGGCACAGTCTTCAACCAACAGAACGGTCGGTGCCACGGCACCCAGCGACACGCGCGCCTCGGTGATGACGTCACCATCCAGGCGGAGGTTCACACCAACGCCCACCACCGCAATGTCCATTTCGGTACGGGGGATGAAACGCAGATAGGCGTCGCCCCCATTCGCACCACGGGCAGGGATGTTGATGGCCGAGATCAACTCGCCCTTCGCCAGCGAGGTCCTGCCGGGCCCGGTCGGGATGTCCTCGACCGCAACGTCACGCGTGCCATCGGGGCCGGTTACGGTGACGGTCACGCCTGCGGCCACCATGGCGGGCACGGAATCAGCCGCAGGTGAGCCATTGCACAGATTGCCCGTCAGCGTCGCGCGGCCCTGAACCTGAGTTGAACCGATCAGGTCCATCGCCTCGACCACACCGGGCCAGTCGCGGCCAAGCTCGGGGTGCTCGCTCATCTCGGCGCCGGTAACGGCCACGCCGATCGTCCAACTGCCGTCGTCGTTGCGGGTAATGTTGTGTACACCGTTGATTTTCTTGATGTCGATCAGCGTATCGGGCGTCACCAGCTCCGAGCGCAGTTGCACAAGTACATCCGTACCGCCCGCCAGAAAACGTGTGATGCCCGTCGCGTTCGCGGCCAGAGCCGAAGCTTCGGCAAAGCTGGCGGGGCTGTGATAATCCATGAAGCTACCTCGTACCTGTTGGTCAGGAATATCTGGGTTCGCGGCGACGTTAATTCACCCCTCGTCCGGCGTCCATGGGCCGAGCGACCAAAATTCAACTTCCAAATGTCGCTTTTGGACAGGGTTCAGAGATCGATTTCGATCACCCCATCAGGTTCCGCCGCGCGGCTTTGGCACAGGATCATGGCGCCTTCGCGCTGTTTGCGGGACAAAACGAAATCCCGATGCTCGACCTCGCCCGAAATGACACCGCATTTACAGACGCCGCAGATGCCGTCTGCGCATTTCACATCCACATGAAAACCGGCTTCGTTCAGAACTTGCGCCGCGTCCTTGTCTGCGGGCACGGGCAGTGTCCGGTCCGAACGCGCAAGCTTGAGCTCAAACGCGTGGTTTTCATATTCAGGCGTTTCAGGAACCGAGAAGTATTCCAGATGACGTGCCTCTTCGGGAAAGCCCTGCTGCTCGGCCGCCTGAATCACGCCGTCCATGTAACGATCCGGCCCGCAGGTATAGACATGCCATCCATCCCGGTAGCCGGACAGAATCACATTCAGATCAGCGCGGGTGCCTTCATCCGAGAAATGGTAATGAACGCGATCCGCCCAGGGCATGGCGGCCAGGTCATCCAGATACCCCGCCCCGCCCCGTGTGCTGGCCGAATAGTGCAATTCGAACTTGCGGCCCAGCGCATGCAGGCGATGGGCAAATGCGATCATCGGGGTGATTCCGATGCCGCCGCCCATGAGGAATGTTCTGGTTGCCGTTTCATCCAATTCAAAGTGGTTGATCGGTTTGGACACGAAAACCTTTCGGCCCTCGGTGAAGATGCGATGCAACAGCGCTGACCCGCCACGCCCGTCATCCTCGCGCAGCACGCCGATCTGATATTTCGTACGATCCGACGGGTCGCCCGACATGGAATATTGCCGCAGAAATTCCGGCGCGACCAGGACGTCCAGATGTGCGCCCGCTGTCCATCCCGGCAGGGGCGCACCGTCCAGCGATGCAAATTCGTATTTCGTGACATCCGTCGTCATCTTTTCAACCTTGGTCACGGCGACCCGCATCACAGGTGCATCACCGGCGATCTGATAGCGATGGATGATCGACATGTCCCCGCTTGCCTTGCGGGCCTTGTACTCGTCGGCCGTCACCATGGCCTCATAGGCTGCAATCCCGGCTTCTCGGTCCATTGCAAAGGGATAGGGCCAGGGGTGCGGAGCCAGATAAGCGGGATAGACGGCCAGGGTCTGATCTTCATATTTCAGGTCCAGATCCTTTTGCAGATCGCGCCGGTTCAACGGGTGCGTCGTGGGGCGATAGGCGCCGTCGGGCTGCAACTCGATATCCCACCACCATTTCTTGATGTCGTTCAGCCCGCCATTGCCGACCGCATCGTCCAGCCTGGCCAGCGCGGGCGCGGCGGCGGGGATGTTCGTCGCAGCCCACCGGAAGGGGCGCTCGGCGAAGAGACCTTCGAGGTTCCACGGGCAGGTCTTCATGCAGCGCCCGCACATCGCACCGCCCGGGGTCGTCACACGGTACGTGGCGCATTTCTGGCTGTCGGATTTCCAGATTTCATAACCGTTGAACATCAGCTTCGGTCCAGCGGTGATCGCGCCCGAGGGACATTCGCGGGCGCATTTGTTGCAGGACTCGCAAAAGGTTTGCAGGCCGAAATCGATGGGTTTGTCATGCGTCATCGGCATGTCGGTCGTCACCACGCCTGATTTCAGGCGCGGGCCCAGATAGGGGTTCAGGATAACTTCTCCGATCCGGCTGACCTCACCCAACCCCGAGAGCAGCAACAGCGGCGGTTGCAGCACCTCGCCATCCATCACCGTATGCGCCTTGGCCTTGTAGCCCAGGTTGCGGATCTGCTGTGCTATCACGCCGCCCAGCAGCGAAAAGCGCAGATAGGCGCGCATGGATTGGGCGACGCTGATCCAGTCGTCACCGCTGGCACCTTCCATCGTTTCATAGCCCTGATCGATGATCATGCTGATGGCCTGATCATGCGGCGGCACGATTTCTTCGCCCGTGGCGTCATGAGAATACCACGCCCATTCCGGGCAGCGGCTGAGGCCCACCGCATCGACCCCCAGGAAATAGGTCGCCGCCTTGATGTTCGCCGCATTGCGCTCGGCATCGGTGGGTCCGGCGACCTCGGCGCTTTCACCATCCTGCAACAGAACGAATGCACCCAGCGCGCGACGCTGGGCAAAGCTGGGCGCGGCCTTGCGCACGTAGTACCCGCCTTTCGCGGCGTCCTGCAATGACTTGCCCATGTCGCCGAACTGGGCGCGGGCGAACATGTCGGCGCGCTTGGGAACGCGGGCAACATTCTCTTCGTCGATATAGGTTGTCGGAGCCTCGACCCGTTTGAGCTTTTCGAAGGGATGGGCCCCGTCCACAAAGCGTCGTTTGGCATATGGGTCACGGTTGAGGGCGTTCTTGGCAAATCCCGTGCCCAGCCACCATGCCGGACCTTGGGTTCGAAACCACGGCTGTTGCGCCATGGGCCTCAGCGGCCGGTCATGCGCGATGGGCATCTCGGTCGTCACGGCTGCAAGGCCAAACCGGGTGCCCAGCCAAGGCGCAACCAGCTGGTCGCCCTCGACCGAGACCAGACCGGCGGCCACGGCCAGCTTGCCCAGATCAACTTCGGACGACATCACGCTGTGCGCGCGGGCGTCAAAACCCAGTAGTCGGATATAGTTGGCGACGACCACGGCATTCTCGGTTGCCAGCAGGCAGGAACGATGATCCTGCGCGTCGATGATCCACTCCGCACCGGGTTCGGAAGGGTCAGGGTCGCGGTTGTGTTCATAAAGAAAGACGATGGCGTGACGGTGGTCGTCAATCGGCTTGGGCGCGGCCTCCATACTGTCTTTCAGATCGGCCATGATGAGATCGATCCCAGAGGCCAGCGTTTTGGTCTGGCGCGTGCGCAGCGCGTGGGCAAGCCGGTCGATATCGGGATTGCGACGTGGTTCGTCCAGCAGTGCATCCGACGGCAACGGCCCGCAGCCCATCATCGATGCGTCGTTGAAATACCCAAATGCCTTCAGATGGTTTGCGCGCTCCTGCGGGTCTGAGGGGATCTCGGATGCAATCGGGTTCACCAACCCGTCGCGGATCGCGTCCAGCATCGCCTGAAACTCACCCATGGCGTTGACGATGCTGTCGGGCCGTTCCGGCCGGTGGAAACTCAGTTCGCCCATGGTGGGCACGCGCGACAAATCCGGCATGGTATCTTGTCGGGTCAAACGCTCCAACGGGTATCGCCCCATGTGAACGGGCCGGTTCTTGTCCGAGAAAAAGCGGATTCCCATTGTACGCCTCCTGTTGCCATCCATCCCCTACCCCGTCATGGACAGCGAAACCATTCATGCATAATCATAAGCGGTATGAAGAAAATCGATTTCACTGATCTCGACGGCAAGGTTCTGCGCACCTTTCTGACCATTCTCGAGGAAAGCTCGGTTTCGAAAGCTGCGGATCGGCTGGGCGTCACGCAATCGGCCATCAGCCACACGCTGGCCAAGCTCCGGCTGGTGCTGGGCGACCCGTTGTTTGTCCGGTCCGGTCAGGGCCTGACCCCGACCGAGCGCGCCTTGTCCCTGAAGGAGCCCGCGCAAAAGGTGCTGGACGGAATGCGGGCGCTGACCGAAGGGCGGCCGTTCGACCCGCAGTCCGAACAGATCAGGATCCGCATCGCCACCAATGACATGCCGCGCGAGTTGATCTTTCCGCACCTGCTTCGAGAAACACGTGCCGAAGACGCAGGTCTGCGGCTGGAATTCATTCCTTCAGGCGTGCCCGACCCCGAGCTGCTGCGCAGTGACAGATGCCAGTTGATGCTGACCCCGTTGCCGCCGGACGGGCCGGATATCTTTCAAAAACGTCTGATGACCAGCCCGCTGATGCTGTTCTATGACGCCACACAGCGCACGCCCCCGGACAGTTGGGACGCCTATTGCAACTGCGATCATGTCGAGGTTCGCTTTGCCGATGGCCGCAATGCCCGCGCCGTCATGCGTGGCGTCGATCAAAGCCAGATCAGGCCAGCGGTGGTGACCCTGCCTCATTTCAACGCCATCCCGGCCTTCATACTGGGCAGCGACCTGATCTCGACCGACACGGCGCTGATGAAACAGGGCCCGCTGGCCATGCTGGATTGCGCGCCACTGCCGTTCGAATGCGCGTCGGTGTCGATCTACATGGTCTGGCACCAGAGGTCGGCCAATGACCCGGCACATCGCTGGTTGCGGGCCCGGATCGAGGCGATCGCCGCGTCTCTTCAGACCTGAGACAACAGCCAGTCGCGCATGATCCTGACCAGTTGCGGCTGGCGCGGCTTGCGGGGCGCAACCACGTAAAACCCCAGATCTGCAAGCAGGACATCCGCAAGCGGCTGAACAAGACGGCCCGAGGCCACCTCGGGCGCGACAAGAGGCGCATTGGCCAGTGCTATCCCCTGCCCCGAAACTGCGGCATCGATAGCAAGGCTGGTCTGGCTGAAGCTCATCATTCTGGGCTTTCCGCTTGCACCCACCCGTTCAAGGAACAAGGGCCACAATCCGTGGGTATCGTTCAGCAATACCTGCTTCATCAAGTCAGAAGGGGTACTGATTCCGCCCGCAACAGAAGGGCTGCATACCGGGATGAATTCGGTCGAGAACAAAGGCACCGCTTCCAGTTCCGGCGCAAACGGCGCCCGACCCTGCCTGACTGCAAGATCGACGCCATCCGAACTGAAATCCGCCAGACGCTCGCGCGCATCCACCTGAACCGAGATGTCCGGATACAGGTCCGTGAAGCCCGACAAACGCGGCACCAACCATTTCGAGGCAAAGCTGGGCGTGACCGACAACGTGACCCGGCGGTCCGGAGACAGGTCTTCGACGGCCTCTTCGATCAATCTGAAAGCACGCCGCAGCGGCGCGTGAAACCGCCGCCCGGATTCGGTCAGTCGCAACCCACGCGGCAGGCGATCGAACAGAACCTCGTCCAATCGTGCTTCAAGCCCGCGCACCTGCTGCGCGACGGCACCTTGTGTAACGCCGAGTTCGTCGGCGGCCAGTCGAAAGTTCAAGTGACGGGCAGAAGCCTCGAAAGCGCGCAAGGCGTTTAGGGGTGGAAGGGCGGTCATGCTGTTATCCTGTAGATTTTCTACAGAATAGAGGCAGCAGAACTGATTGGTCAAACCACTGTCCGACGGCCATCTTGGAATCAACTGAAAACGGAGATGTCAGATGGAAAAAGTAGCACTTATCACGGCGGGCGGCAGCGGCATGGGGGCGGATTCCGCCCGGAGGCTGGCGGCGGACGGTTTCAAGGTCGGCATTCTGTCCTCCTCGGGCAAAGGGGAAGCTTTGGCAAAAGAGCTGGGCGGCGTCGGCATTACCGGCTCGAACCAGTCCACCGAGGATTTGCAGAAACTTGTCGATACCGCCATGGCCCATTGGGGGCGTATTGACGTTCTGGTCAATTCTGCCGGTCACGGTCCCCGCGCCCCGATCCTCGAGCTGACGGATGAGGATTGGCACACCGGCATGGATGTCTATTTCCTGAACGCGGTGCGCCCAACCCGGCTTGTGACCCCGATCATGCAGGCGCAGGGGGGAGGCTCGATCATCAACATCTCGACCTTTGCCGCGTTCGAGCCGGATCCGGTTTTCCCGACGTCGGGCGTGTTCCGCGCCGGGTTGGCCGCCTTCACCAAGCTGTACTCGGACAAATATGCCGCCGCGAATATCCGCATGAACAACATTCTTCCGGGCTTCATTGACAGCCTGCCCGAGAAAGAAGAATTCCGCAGCCGCATTCCGATGGGTCGTTATGGGCGCAGCTATGACGAGATCGCCTCGGTCGTCGCTCTGCTCGCCTCGGAGGGCGGCGGTTACATCACCGGACAGAATATCCGGGTGGACGGCGGTATCACCCGGTCTGTCTGAACTTAGAACCGCGCCTTTACAAGATGCGTCAGCGCCGCGCCGGATTCAAAAAAGGCGCGGCGCACGCGCGTCCAGTTTTCGCGGTGTTCCGACACTGCGGGAACCGGCAGAAGCGAGGGATCACCGGCCAGAAGGCTTTCGGCCATCATGCGGCCGAACACCGTGCCCGGGCCGATGCCGCGACCGGAATACCCGTGTGCGGCCAAAGCGTTGGGGCCGATCTGCGTGATCTTTGGAATATGATCCGATGTCATTGCGATCCGCCCGTGCCACCCGTGTTCCAACGGCTGGTCGGCCAATTGCGGATAGAGCTCGGCCAGCTTGCGCCGGACCCAACCGGAATGTGCAACCCGGCCGACATGTCCCAGATCCCCCATGCCGCCAACGATCATCCGACCCGCCTGATCCAGCCGGAATGACGTCATGATCAGCCCGGTATCCCAGCACCCTTCTTTCCTTGGCAGGATACTGGCGCGCAAATTGTCGGTCAGCGGGGCCGTGGCATACTGGAAATAGTAGACCGGCACATAGGCAGGCGCGGTATCCGGCAGCGCAAGATGATAGGCATTCGTCGCCTGAATGACCGATCTTGCCCGAACCGTCCCGCCCGGTGTCATCAGAACCCAGTGCCCGCCCTCATATGTCATGGTCTGCACGGGGCTTTGCGTGTGTATCCGCGCCCCGGCCTGTGACGCCGCGCGCGCCAAACCCACCGCATAGGCCAAAGGCTGAATGGTTCCTGCCCGTGGATCGAACAAGGCGCCTTGAAAGGCCTGGCTGCCGGTGCGTTCACCCGCCTGGTCCGCCGACAACAGCTCAACCGGCGCTCCGGTTTCGCTCAACTGCGCATGACGCGTATGCAGGTCCTTCAAACCCGACGCGGAATGAGCGCAATGCAGGGTTCCGTTGCGCACGGGCTCACACGCAATGCCATATTCATCGATCCAGGCAAACACATCCGACGGCGCCTTGGCCAGCAAGTCGATCAAACGATTCCCCGGTTCAGTACCGAGATGCGTGCGGATGTCGTCCGGCGGCAGCCACAGCCCCGCATTGACCAGACCGACATTGCGCCCCGAACCGCCAAACCCGATTTCCTGCGCCTCGAGCAGGCAGACCGACGCGCCGGCGCGGGCTGCGGTCAAAGCCGCTGAACAACCGGTGTAGCCACCTCCGAAGACAGCCAGATCAACCGCTGCGTCAGCGGTCAGGGGCGGTGCGGTGACTGTCTCGGTGCAAGTGGTCTGCCAAAGTGATTGTTCGGGATCGTTCACGTCGGACCTCTGAGTCTTGTCGGCGGATCATCATACCGACACCCCCCCTTTTGCAAGCGGCCTTTTGACCCGTGCTGCGACAACGAAACAGGCACGGCAGGCACGGGCTTTGCCCAAGCCTGCCGTGCCCAACCGGAGGAGTCATTCCGTCAGGAATGAAGACGACGGGCGGGAGAGCCCGCGTGGTGGGCTCAGACGTCGAGCGATCGCGCGATCAGCTCTTTCATGACCTCGTTGGTGCCGCCATAGATCATCTGCACCCTGGCATCCGCGTAAAGACGCGCAATCGGGTATTCCATCATGAACCCGTAGCCGCCGAACAGTTGCAGGCATTCATGCATGATCTCGTTCTGCACCTCGGATCCCCAGTATTTGGCCATCGAAGCAGTTGCCGCGTCCAACTCGCCTGCTTCCAGTTTCCCGATACAATCATTGATGAAACTGCGCAGAACCTCGGCCTTGGTCTTGCATTCCGCCAGTTTGAACCGGGTATTCTGAAAATCCATCACCCGCTTCCCGAAGGCTTTGCGTTCCTGCACGTATTTCACGGTTTCGCCGATGGCGAAATCGATCGCGCCCAGCGCCATGATCGCGATATTCAGCCGTTCCCACGGCAGCTGTTTCATCAGCTGATAGAAACCCTGCCCTTCCTCGGGTCCCAACAGGTTTGTCATCGGCACTTTGACATCTTCGAAAAACAGCTCAGCAGTGTCATTGCCCTTCATGCCCAGTTTCTTGAGGTTCCGCCCCCGGCGAAAACCTTCACACCCGTCGGTTTCCACCACGATCAACGAAACGCCGCGTGCACCAGCGGTCTTGTCGGTCTTGGCGGCCACGATGATCAGATCCGCAGTCTGTCCGTTCGTGATGAAGATTTTGGACCCGTTCAACCGGTAGGAGTTGCCGTCCTTCTCGGCCGTCGTCCGCACCGCCTGTACGTCCGAACCGGTACTGGGTTCGGTCATTGCCAGCGCGCCGACCAATTCACCCGACGCCAGTTTGGGCAACCACTTCTTCTTCTGATCTTCGCTGCCATAAGCGGTGAGATAGTGGGTCACGATCGACTGAATACCATAGCCCCAACCCGCATCACCCCGCGCGCCCTGTTCGTAGGCCGTGATGGCGTCAAAGCCCATGCCGCCGCCGACGCCGCCATATTCTTCAGGGATCGCACCCGCCATCAGCCCGGTTTCGCCGGCCTTTCGCCAGAAATCGCGATCCACAACGCCGTTTTCAACCCAGGTTTCGATATTGGGCGACAGTTCGTCATCCATGAACCGACCCGCCATATCCGCGAACATGCGGTGTTCATCAGTGACCCATGCCGCAGTCGAAGTGAAAAGTGACATTGAACGCCCTCCAATCGGTCTTTCCGAAAAGGCTAGCGCCGTGTTCGGTTCACGCCAATCCTTGTGACGCCGCGTCCCTTTGAGGAACAACGCAACGTCTCGGCCTGCGATGTCAGAGAACACCTTTTGGCTGGCGGGGTTCAGCCAGTGCTTTGGCCAAAAGGTGCTTGGCCGCATCCTTGGCGTCTTCCGCCGGATCGCAGTTCTTGAGCAGGACGGCGGAAACGATGGCTCCTTCCTGCAACAACACGATCTGACTCGCGAGCTTCCGAGGATCATGCGCGCCGGCCTGCCGGGCTATGGCCGTGAAGTGTTCCAGCAAAAGCTGTTTGTGTTCGGCGGCCTGCACATGGATGGGGTGATCCTTGTCCTGATACTCGGCCCCGGCCTTGATGAACATGCAGCCCCGGAACCCGTCCTCTTCGAACCACTCTTTCAGGGCATCGAAACTGACGATGATCTGATCGGCCGGTGTTTCCGCCATCTCGTCGATGCGCTGAAAGAACCAGTTGCGAAAGTTCTCATCCCGCAAGCGCAGCGCGGCGACGATCAGGTCTTCCTTGGTGCTGAAATGTTTGTACATCGACGTCTTGGACACGCCCGTTTCCACAACCAGCTTGTCCATGCCGGTTGCGTGAAACCCGTCGCGGTAAAAGACCTTCAGGGCCTTGCTGACCAACTCATCCCGTTTGTTTGGGCGCATGATTCGGCTCCATGGTGTACCGTTCTGTACATATTATCATGGAACGTGAAGTACAATGACCTCAGTCCAAAGCATTGTTTTGAAATAGTTTTACCAGGCGCCTTGTCTCACCATGAAATTTCCACTTGCAAAAGTTTACAGATCGGTACACTTTGCTTGTAAGTTAACCGATCTGTACACCCGAGGATTTGACCGATGAAACGTCGCGCCAGCATTTTTCCACCTCAGTACGTCCCCTTCCTTCTGACCATGGCTCTTCTTGCCGCCTCCCTCACCTGAAAGCCTTTTGCGAAATGTCCAGACCCCCCTTGCCCCCCTTCACGTTGGAAACTGCCGCTCAAAAAGTGCGCGCGGCGGAAGATGCCTGGAACAGTCGCGATCCCGACCGCGTGACGCCCGCCTATACGGATGACAGTCAATGGCGGAATCGGGCTGAATTCCTGTCCGGCCACGCCGACATCCACGCCTTTCTGACCCGCAAATGGCGGAAGGAACTGGATTATAGTCTGATCAAGGAACTGTGGGCCTTTGCCGGAAATCGCATTGCCGTACGCTATGCCTATGAATGGCGCGACGACAGCGGTCAGTGGTTCCGATCCTATGGCAATGAAAACTGGGAATTCGCCGATGACGGGCGCATGTCACATCGCCATGCCTCGCTCAACGATCTTCCGATAGCCGAAGATGACAGGCTGTTCCATTGGCCCTTGGGCGAACGCCCTCATGACCACCCCGGGTTGTCCGAACTGGGTCTTTGAAAGGATTTTCCAATGCCCCGCGCTTTTTCCGAACTGACCTTCACACCCGCTGTCCGCGCCCATCAAGAAAGGATGGGATCGGCCAGAACCTATGCCAAGTTCATTGCAGGTGGCCCGCGGCAAGGCCATCTGATCGGAGACCCCGAGAAAGAGTTCATTCAGGCGCGGGACGGGTTCTATCAATCCACCGTGTCCGAGACCGGCTGGCCCTATGTGCAGTATCGGGGCGGGCCGACAGGGTTTCTGAAGGTACTTGGCCCTCAGACCATCGGATATGCGGATTTTTCGGGCAATAAACAGTATATCTCGCGCGGGAATCTGGACGGCAATGATCGTATTGCAATGATCCTGATGGATTACGCCAACCGACGCCGTCTCAAGATCCTTGGGCGCGTAGAGTTCACGGAAGGCGAAACAGCGGCCGCCACCCTTTACCCGGAAGAGGCCGAGGGACCGGCCGAACGGGCCGTGATCATCCGCGTCGAGGCATTGGACTGGAACTGCCCAAGCCACATCACGCCGCGCTTCACCGAAGCAGAGTTGCGCCCTCATCTGAACAGGCTGGGGCAGCAGTTGGCAGAGTTGCAGGCGGAAAACCAAAGGCTGAAACAGCAATTGGCAAAGTCAGGTTGACGTTTCAGCCCTCACAGAATTTCCGGATTTCAAGAATAGGGAGTGTCGCAATGGTTCGCTCGGTCTTTCACCTTTCGGCGGCTTGCCTTGCCGGTACTGCCCTGATCATTCTGATCATCATGTTCGGTTTTTTCGCTTCACCCAGTGCGGTACGAACATCGCCGCCATCGGTATTCAGCAAGATTTTGTTCGAACATTTGCAGCAAGAATGATGACCGAGCGTCACTGCGGCAGGAACCCGGCAAGCGCGCTTGTCGTTTCAAGCCAATGCCATCAACTCGGGCTCACGGGGCGCATAGGCTTAAAGACTGAAGAACCTGGCCTAAGAGCGGCCCGGTTCCAGGTCTGCTCTCACCACCAAGAATGGTGAGAGCATAAATAAGCCGGATCAGGCCGTGCTGCGCTTTTTCCGCCGCCCCATCACAAACAGACCGCTGATGCCGCCAAGAAGCAGCCAGCCAGCTGCGGGCAGCGGCACGGGGGCTACCGTGTATTCCCCATACAGCGTTGCGACGTTTTGCATGTTTTCCGTTGTGCTGAAGCCGTTCGAAATGGTGCCGCCGCCGTCCTGAGAGAACCCGAGGACCGAGAACACATAATTCTGCCCACGAAAATTAAAGCTCTGAGAGCCCAAATTGTTGGTAATGGTCACGATGTCATCACAAGGGGTAGAATCCGCCGGACAGTTCGCTGGACGATTCAATGTCTCGTTATGCGTCAGGGCAAACGACGAAGACACCAAAGGGCCACCGCTGATCAGTATATCGACAAGGAGGTCGACAGAGCTTAGGGTTGTTCCCGTGATCGGGAAATTCAGATGCGAGAACTGACCCAGAGCAAAAGCAGTTCCAGGCATCAGACCTGAAATTGGCGTGCCAGTTGGCGTGAAATCGTAACCACTCGAGCTGCTGCCACTTCCCCAGCGAAGAGAAATCGTAGAACCAGAGGTGCTTTCAGTAACGCCGGAACTTGGATTTACGTTTTGCCAAGAGGGCGAGATGCTGGAAATGGTCAGCGCCGACGCACCGCTTGCAGTCATCACACCTGCAACAGCGATCGCAGCTATGTTTCGTATGAATGTCATGTGCCCACCTTACGTATGAATACTCGTTACAAACCACTCCGAGAAAGAGTAGCACAACAGGATCATATTTCTAGCTCACGCGCCACATTGACGCCACGTTTTCACCTCAATCAAGGCGAATGACGCCCCAAAGAGCGTCGAAAAGGACACAATCATCTGGCCTGCGCCAATTGTCCAACTTTTGGAAACAGATACTTCGGATACAAGGCGCCAGCTCAACAATTGAACACACAAGTGGGCGCCGCGTGATGGCTCATCAACGGTCGGATCGTACCATTGCTTCGATACCGGCGGCGCAAAAGTCCACCAGACGGTCCATGCCTGATACGTCACCGCCCTGCGACAGGGCTTTGACCCGCCATCCACTGTTGAGATGGGCCAGCATCGCCGAGACCGAATAAACTTGGCCACTTGCCAAAACCGCAGGATCGACATCCGGGTAAAGCGTGGCGATCTCGGTGATGAACAGCTGGGCGGTAGGGTCGAAACATTCCGCTGCGATATCGCGCCACCTGGGGTCAACCGATACGTGGGCCACCAACCGCCCATATGCCATCCATCCGGGCCCACCCGTTTCTGCCAGGTCCACATAGGGTCGGATAAAGCTGTCCAGAATGCTGTGAAGCGTCAGCGGAGCGGCGGCCTTGGCTCTGTTCAACGCGTCGATCCGAAGCTGCGCCAGCGCGTCCGCGCGCCGCGCCACGGTTTTGTAAAACAACTCCTCCTTGCCACCACCATGATGGTGCACAAGACCAATCTGAACCCCCGCCAAGGCCGCGATATCCCGGATCGACGCACCCTCGAATCCCCGTTCGGCAAAGACGGTTTCAGCCGCATCCATGATCCGCGCCTTGGTTTCAAGCGATCGCTTGGACGGTGCTCTTTGCCTTGGTTTTTCTATGTTTTTTGGACTCATAAATTTCATCTTGCCTTATTTTGGTCGTTCGTTCAAGTTAAGCATCACGAACTTCGGGAGGGTTCATGACACAGACGCGCAACGCATTCGCCCTGATCGGGGCGGGGCCGATGGGTTTGGCCGCAGCCAAGGTGCTCAAGGAACAGGGCGTCGCCTTTCAGGGGTTCGAATTACATTCGGATGTGGGCGGTCTGTGGGATATCGATGCCCCCAGATCAACCATGTATGAATCGGCGCATCTGATCTCTTCAAAGCGCATGACCGAATTCGAGGATTTCCCGATGGATGAGGCTGTGGCCGAGTACCCCTCGCACCGGGCGATGCGCGACTATTTCCGGTCCTTTGCCGATCGTTTCGGCCTGCGTGAAAGCTACAGGTTCAATGCAGAAGTCACCCGGATCACTCCGCTGGGCAAATCCGGTGACGGTTGGCGTGTTGGCTGGCGGGACGCCGAAGGTGAGCATCAGGCCGAATTCGCAGGGGTTCTGATTGCAAACGGCACCTTGTCGGAACCGAATATGCCCAGCTTTCGCGGCACGTTTGACGGCGAGTTAATCCATGCCTCGCAATATCGGTACCCCAGTCAGTTCGACGGCAAGCGCGTGTTGGTCGTGGGCGCGGGCAATTCCGGCTGTGACATTGCGGTTGACGCAATCCATCACGCAGAACGCTGCGATCTGTCCATGCGGCGCGGCTATTACTTCGTGCCGAAATACGTTTTCGGCAAACCGGCCGACACGATGGGCGGCAAGATCCGCCTGCCGATGTGGTTGAAGCGCAAGCTGGACAGCCTCATCCTCAGTTGGTTTGTCGGTGATCCGCAGAAATACGGCTTTCCCAAGCCCGATTACCAGCTGTACGAAAGCCACCCGGTGGTCAATTCGCTGGTCCTGTATCACGCGGGCCATGGCGACCTGCGCATTCGCCCCGATATCGACCGCCTGGAAGGCAAAACCGTGCATTTCAAGGACGGCACGCGCAAAGAATATGACATGATTCTCGCCGCGACCGGATACAAGCTGCACTATCCGTTCATCGACCGAGCCCTGCTGAACTGGCAGGGCGATGCCCCACATCTGTACCTGAACGCGATGCACCCCGAACGGGACGATCTTTTTGTGCTGGGTATGGTCGAGGCCACGGGTCTGGGCTGGCAGGGCAGGCACGAGCAGGCCGAAATGGTGGCGCGCTATATCAAAGGCCTTCAAAAGGGCTGCCCGGTGGCGACCGATCTGAAGGCTGCAAAACAAAAAGACTATAAGCGCGCCACCGGAGGCATGAGCTATATCGATCTGCCGCGAATGGCTTACTACGTCGACAAGGCCACCTACAGAAAGGCTGTCACCGGGTGGATCGAACGGCTGCGGAAAGCCACGGTATGAGTGGTATCGACGAAATTACGCTGAATTTCAGCCCGGCCTCTCTGACGCTGTTGAATGCGATACTGGCGATCGTGATGTTCTCGATTGCGATCGATCTGACACCAAGGGATTTTGATCGCCTCAGACGCGCGCCGAAACCAGTGATCGTCGGGCTGGTATCCCAATTTCTGGTCCTGCCGGCGCTGACTTTTGCGCTTGTGTGGGTGACGGCCCCGCGACCGTCAATTGCGCTTGGGCTGATCCTTGTCGCAGCCTGTCCGGGCGGCAATATCTCGAACTTCATTACGCACCGCGCCGGTGGCAATGCGGCGCTGTCGGTGTCGATGACCGCCTTTGCCACGATCGGCGCAATTTTCATGACGCCCTTCAACATTGCGCTTTGGGGCGGGCTGTATCCACCGACACGCGCGATCCTGCAACAGACCCAGATTGACCCGGTTCAAATCGCAATCCTTGTCGGGTTGATGCTGATCCTGCCTCTGGTTCTGGGCATCGCACTGAACCAGCGCCGCCCGGCCCTGACCGCACGGTTGCGTGCGCCGCTGCAATACCTGTCGATGGGTATTTTTGCGGCTTTCATCTTACTTGCCCTGGGCGCGAACTGGGGGTTATTCCTCAGCTTTGCCGGGGCTGTTGCCGGGCTTGTGATCCTTCACAACGCCCTGGCGCTGGGGGGCGGTTGGGTTGTGGCCACTCTGACCCGGCTGTCCCCTTTCGATCGCCGCGCCATCACCATCGAAACCGGCATTCAGAATTCCGGCCTTGGGCTGGTTCTGATCTTTGCCTTTTTCCACGGGCTGGGCGGCATGGCCGTCGTGGCGGCGTTCTGGGGCATCTGGCACGCGATCTCGGGGATTGCCCTGGCGTCGCTCATGGCCCGAACCGAGGCCGCGCGATGAGCCGTATCCTGATCACAGGCGCCGCCGGTATGGTCGGGCAGGCACTGTTGCCCGAACTTAAGGGGCACGATGTTTTTGCAACGGATATCAAACGCCCCGACAGCATGCCGGAAAACGTCCACTATCTGCCCATGGATGTGACGACCGACGCGCCCGCGCGCGTGATCTCCAACGTGAAGCCTGAAGTCATTGTGCATCTGGCCTCCATCGTGACGCCTCCGCCAAAAATGGAACGGGCGGCGGCATATGCGGTTGATGTCGAGGGCACCCGCAAGGTGGTGAACGCGGCCCTTGCCAACGGAGTACGAAGATTGGTGGTCACATCCTCGGGTGCGGCCTACGGCTATCACCCAGACAACCCCGTGCCCCTGCGCGAGGGTGATCCGTTGCGCGGCAACCCAGAGTTCCCGTATTCCGATCACAAAAGGCAGGTCGAAGAGATGCTGGCCGACGTTCGCAAAACCGCCCCCGATCTGGAACAGGTCGTGCTGCGCGTGGGCACGGTTCTGGGGGCCGGGTCCGAAAACCAGATCACCGCCCTGTTTCACAAACCCCGCCTGCTGGCCGTGGTCGGCAGCGAAAGCCCGTTTGTGTTTATTTGGACGCATGATCTGGCACGCATCCTGAAGCGCGCGGCAACCGACGGGCCAGTTGGCGTTTACAACGTCGCCGGGGACGGCGCGATGGGCGTGACCGATCTGGCCCGCGCCATGGGGAAACCGGTTCTGCGCCTGCCCGCTTGGGCGCTGAAATCGGCTTTGGCCGCTGCGCGTCCGCTGGGTCTGTCCCGCTATGGGCCGGAACAGGTGCGATTTCTGCAATATCGACCGGTTCTGGACAACACCGCCCTGAAATCCGACTTCGGTTACACTCCGGAAAAAACCAGTGCGCAGGTATTCTCGCTCTGGCAAAAACAGGCGGGGCTATGAAGACGGCTGTCATATCCGGCGGGGCGGGCGGTTTGGGGCGGGCCCTCAGCCATGCTCTGCAAAGTCGCGGGTGGCGAGTGGTGCTGCTGGATCTCGATGTTTCAGGTCTGGACACCGGGCCGAACCAGTTGCCTGTTGGCTGCGACCTGACGGATCCCGACCAGCTTGCCAGAGCAACCCAAAAGGTGATCGCGACAAGCGACAGTATCGATCTGGTCATCTACAACGCCGGTGTCACGCAAATCCGGGGCTTTGAAAAGTCCGACGCGGCCAGCCACCGAACTCTGTTTGACATCAACTATTTTGCGGCCGTTGAAATGGCCCGCGTGTTCTTGCACCCGGTTCGGGCGTCAAAGGGGACACATCTGGCCATCTCATCGGTGGCCGGGTTTGCACCGCTTTACCATCGGACGGCCTATGCTGCCTCGAAACACGCGCTGGAGGGGTTCTTCAAATCGCTGCGCTCGGAAGAAGCCCCTCATGGCGTTGAGGTTCTGATCGCTGCGCCGTCCTTTGTGGCCACCAACCCCGGCAACGCACAAGAGCAGGCGGATGGCACAGCGCGGCCCGGATCGGCGAAGGACGGGATGGACGAGATGAGCCCCGAGGCCGCCGCCGAAACGATCCTGCGCGGGTTGGACAAATCGCAGCCCATGATCCCGGTTGGCCGCGTGGCGCGCCTGTCCTGGTGGCTCAACCGTCTGTCACCGCGCCTCTATCAGCGCATGATGGAACGAAACGTGCGCGGCTCGGGGCACTAAAAAACTGCCCCAGGCCCTTGACCTTCCCGTCACTGGAACCCCCATCTGGTGGGCAAGGAAACTTCATGGGCGAGTCGCATGGCGCAAAAAGCACTGACAGAGCTGAAAATCACGGGCATGGGATGCGCATCCTGCGTGGGACGCGTTGAAGAGGCGCTGCGTGATGTGCCCGGGGTTGAAACGGCCTCGGTCAACTTTGCAACCAAGTCCGCACAGGTGGCTTTTAACGGGCCGGTTTCGGCGCTGACCAAGGCATTGGACGCGGCAGGGTATCCGGCCGAGACCAGCCGGGCGGATCTGATCATTGAAGGTATGAACTGCGCCTCGTGCGTGGCCAAGATCGAGCGCGCGCTGAAGCCCAGCCCCGGTGTGATCGAAGCGCAGGTCAATCTGGCGACACAAACTGCCGCGGTGACTTACGCTGCTGGGACAACGACGCCACAGGCGCTGGCACAGGTGGTCACCGACACCGGATACCCGGCGCGGCCTCAAGCCGCTGCGACACCCGAAGACCGCGCAGACACTGAAACAGCAGGGCTGACCCGGGCCACTCTGCTGGCGGCCGCTCTTGCCCTGCCCGTGTTCATACTTGAGATGGGCGGGCACATGATCCCCGCCTTCCACCATTGGGTACACGCCACCATCGGCACGCAGACTAGCCAGTTGATTCAGTTCGCCCTGACAACGGCCCTGCTGCTGGGACCCGGTCGCGTGTTCTATCGCAAGGGCATCCCGTCGTTGCTGAGGGGCACGCCGGATATGAACGCGCTGGTCGCGCTGGGAACCGGGGCGGCCTATCTGTATTCGGTGGTGGCCACATTCGCCCCCGGCGCATTACCGATCGGAACTGCCAACGTCTATTACGAGGCGGCGGCTGTGATTGTCGTTCTGATCCTTCTGGGCCGGCTGATGGAGGCGCGCGCCAAGGGCAAAACCGGGGCCGCGATTCGTAAACTGGCGGGCCTTCAGCCCAAAAGCGCGCGGGTCGAAATCGATGGCCGGATAGAAGACCGCCCTATCGGCGAGATTGCGTTGGGCGACATCCTGCACATCCGCCCGGGCGAACGTGTGCCGGTGGATGCCGAAGTGCTCGAGGGCACCTCTTACGTCGATGAAAGCATGATCACGGGCGAGCCGATACCCGTTGGAAAATCAGCCGGCGCGGCTGTTGTCGGAGGAACCGTAAATGGCACCGGCGCCTTGCGGGTTCGGGCGACGCGCGTGGGAGGCGACACGGTGCTGGCTCAGGTCGTTCGCATGGTGCAGCAGGCGCAGGGGGCCAAGCTGCCGATCCAGGGCCTGGTCGATCGGATCACATATCGCTTTGTCCCGGCGGTCATCCTGGTCGCCGTGATCACCGTCGCAGCTTGGCTGATCTTCGGCCCAAGCCCCGCCCTGCCGCTGGCTCTTGTCGCCGGGGTTTCCGTGCTGATCATAGCCTGCCCCTGCGCCATGGGTCTGGCCACTCCGACCTCGATCATGGTCGGCACCGGGCGCGCGGCCGAACTGGGGGTGCTGTTCCGCAAAGGTGATGCCTTGCAGCAGCTTCAGCAGGCACGCGTCATCGCGCTGGACAAGACCGGGACCCTGACACTGGGCCGTCCAGAACTGGACAATGTTCTGACGGCGAACGGGTTTGACAGGGATGAGGTCGTGCGGCTGGCCGCCGCCCTCGAGGCGCGGTCGGAGCACCCGATAGCTTCGGCGATCACCCGGGCCGGGCCTGCGGCGCTGCCACAGGCGACGGACGTCCTGTCGCTTACCGGGCTTGGCATGCAGGGGCTGGTTGAAGGCCGCAACGTGTTGATCGGGTCGCACCGGCTTATGCAACAACGCGGGATCGACCTTGGCCCCCTGGCAAGCGAGGCAGAGGCCCGCGCCGCCGAAGGGGCTACACCATTGTTCGTCGCATTGGATGGGCAGGCCGCAGCCACGTTGTCTGTGTCCGACCCGGTCAAACCCGGCACGGAAGAGGCGCTGGAGCGGCTCCACCAAATGGGTCTGACCGTTGCCATGGTCACCGGAGACAACGCGCGCACCGCGCAGGCCTTGGCTGATCGGCTGGGGATTGATCACGTCACCGCCGAAGTGCTGCCCGACGGCAAGGTGGATGCGATCACCGCCTTGCGGGACCAGTTCGGTACGCTGGCTTTCGTCGGCGACGGCATAAATGACGCCCCGGCGCTGGCAACGTCTGACATCGGCATCGCCATCGGGACGGGCACCGATGTGGCCATCGAAACGGCTGATGTCGTTCTGATGTCCGGCGATCTGCGCGGGGTTGCAAATGCAACCGAGATCAGCCGCAGAACGATGCGGAACATACGCCAGAACCTGGGATGGGCATTCGGTTACAATGTCCTGCTGATCCCGGTCGCCGCTGGTGCGCTGTACCCGTTCGGAGACCATCTGTTGTCTCCGGCGCTGGCCGCAGGTGCGATGGCGCTTTCGAGCGTCTTTGTCGTCTCGAACGCGCTGCGTCTGCGTCGCGTTCAAGCCAGCGTGCCGGAAACCCCGATCCCGCCCGCCAAGGAGGTGCACGCATGAATATCGGAGATGTGTCCGCCCGCACTGGCCTGCCTGCAAAGACGATCCGGTACTATGAAGACATCGACCTGATCAAACCGCTGCGCGACGACAACGGCTATCGCCGATTTCGCAATCAGGATGTGCACAAGCTGAACTTTCTGGGCCGTGCCCGGGCTCTGGGATTCACCATCGATGATTGCCGGACATTGCTGGCGCTTTACGAAGATGAAACCCGCGCCAGCGCGGATGTGAAACAGGTCGCGCGGGATCATCTGGCGCAGATCGAAGCCAAGATCGCCGACCTGAACGCGATGCGCGAGACGCTGAGCCACCTGATCGACGCCTGCGCCGGGGATGACAGGCCGGATTGCCCGATCCTGCAGGATCTGGGCGGGAAGGGCTGACTTGGGGTTGCCCTTTGGGCGCAGCTTTGCTTTGTCTTCGCCAAACATTTCGGCCAGGCACGCACCGCTGAAGCCGACCGAACAGCGGAGAGGATCTCAAAATGGCAAAAGTCGCGTTCCTTGGCTTGGGCGTCATGGGCTATCCCATGGCTGGGCATCTTCACGCCGCAGGTCATGACGTCACCGTCTACAACCGCACGGCCGCCAAGGCCGAAGCCTGGGTAAAGCAGCATGGCGGATCGATGGCGGCCACCCCGAAAGACGCGGCTGAAGGCGCCGAATTTGTGATGGCCTGCGTCGGCAATGACGACGATCTGCGCATGGTTTGCACGGGCGAGGACGGCGCATTTCGCGGCATGTCCAACGGGGCTGTTTTCGTCGACCACACCACGGTTTCTGCAAAGGTCACACGGGAATTGTACGCTGCCGGCCAATCACTGGGTATCGCCTTCGTGGACGCGCCGATCTCGGGCGGCCAGGCAGGCGCCGAAAACGGTGTTCTGTCAATCATGTGCGGCGGAGATCAGGCGGCGTATGATGCGGCTGAACCGGTGATGCAGGTCTATGCGAAGATCTGCCGCCGCATCGGGGACAGCGGCGCGGGCCAGATGACCAAGATGTGCAACCAGATCGCCATCGCAGGGTTGGTTCAGGGCCTGAGCGAAGCATTGCACTTCGCCGAGAAGGCCGGGCTGGACGGAAAGGCCGTGGTCGAGGTGATCAGCCAGGGCGCGGCGGGCAGTTGGCAGATGGCAAACCGGTATGAGACCATGCTGGATGATCAGTTCGAACATGGCTTTGCCGTCGACTGGATGCGCAAGGATCTGGGTATCTGTCTGGATACTGCCAATGAAACCGGTGCGTCCCTGCCCGTCACCGCTCTGGTCGATCAGTTTTACAAGGATGTGCAGAAACTGGGCGGTGGCCGCTGGGACACCTCGTCGTTGATCAAGCGCCTGCGGGCCCTGGGGTAACGCGGGGGGCTGTCTGCCCCCCATCGCGCCAGGGCGCGATTCCCCCCGAGGATATTTTTGGCCAGATGAAGAGGGCTCCGGCGCGATCGGAGCGGAGACGGGAATGGACGATTTGAGTGCTTTTTGGACGGCCGCGCTGCGGCAGCTCTGGGGGTTGGACGCCCGTTTGACGCGGTTGGATGGTGAATATGATCTGAACTTTCTGGTGCACGCCACCAATGGTCAGGATTATGTGCTGAAGGCCATGCGGGCCGGATGCGAAGCGGATCTGGTTGATCTGCAAATCAAGGCGCTGGCGCATATCGCTTCTGAGGCACCGGGGTTGCCGTTTCCCAAGGTATTCCCTGATCTGACCGGCGCAATGCTGCCCGAGATTGCCGATTCTGAAGGACAGCGCAGGCTGGTTTGGCTGTTGGAGTGCCTGCCGGGCCAATGTTACGCGAAGGCCGCCCCAAAATCCGAAGAGCTGATCCTGAAACTGGGCCGCGTATTGGGGGCAACCGACCGGGCCCTGGAAGGGTTTGAGCATGAAGGGTTGCACCGGACCGGTTTCAAATGGGACCTGATGCAGGCGGGCTGGATTGCTGACAAGTTAAACGCGATCTCTGACCCCGCGCGGCGGGCGCTGCTGACGGAAATCTGTGAGGGGTTCGCTGCAATCGCGGATGTCCTTGCGGATCTTCCGAAACAGGCCATCCACAATGACGCCAATGACTACAACATTCTGGTCGAAGGGGAACTGAGCGAGCGGCGGCGGATCTCGGGCCTGATCGATCTGGGCGACATGTGCGCCGCGCCGCGCATCTGCGATCTGGCGATTGCCGGCGCGTATGTCGTGCTGGATCACCCCAAACCGGAACGGGCACTGGCTGCGTTGGTAAAGGGCTATCACGCGGCCAATCGGCTGCGGGCGGATGAGGTTGACCTGATCTGGCCGTTGCTGAGGATGCGGCTGGCCGTGTCGGTCGTCAACTCGACCCTGATGGCGGCCGAGAATCCGGATGATCCCTATGTGACGATCTCTCAGGCGCCCGCTTGGCGGTTCCTTGAGAACACATCCGTCAATGGCGGGCTGATGTCGGCGCGGTTGCGGGCGGCTTGCGGCTTGCCCGTGGTTGATGGGGCTGAACGCATCCACGCCTATCTTCAGGAACACCGGGGACATTTTGCCGACATGTTTGGCCAGGACCTGGGCGGTGTGCCCATGGGCTCGCTTTCGGTCGAAAACTGCGTCTGGCCGCAAGACCCATTCCACATGCCTTTGGCCGAGGCCGCGCGCGTTGGCGAGGAATACGGGCAGGACCTGTGGCTGGGTTACTACAACGAGCCCCGCCTGATCTATGCCGAGCCGGGGTTTCGCAAGGGCCCGTGGAAAGCCTCGGACAGACGGACGGTTCATCTGGCCGTGGATGTGTTTGCACCTGCCGGGACGGTTCTGCATGCACCGATGAGCGGCCGGGTCGAAGTGGTCGAAAACCGCGACCAGCACCTTGATTACGGCGGGGTGATCATCCTGCATCACGAAACGCACGAAGGCGACCCGTTCTATACGCTCTATGGCCATCTGGATCCGGAATGCTGTGACCGGCTGAAACCCGGCGACCCGGTGGCACAGGGGGCCGCGTTTGCGCGGTTGGGCGATGCCGGCCAGAATGGCGGATGGGCCCCGCATGTGCATTTCCAGCTGGCCCTGACCACCGATGGCATGGAAGCGAATTGGCCCGGTGTCGGAGACCCGGACGAACTGGAGCTGTGGCACGCGGTCTGCCCGAACCCGGCGGCGTTGCTGAACCTACCGGATGACAAGGTGTTCTATCACCCCACTGACAAAGCGGACATCCTGCACAAACGGCGGGCGCTTTTCGGGGGCAACCTGTCCCTGACCTATGACGACCCGGTCATGCTGGTGCGCGGCTGGAAGCATCACCTGTTCGACGAATGGGGACGCCCCTATCTGGATGCCTACAACAACGTGCCGCATGTGGGCCATGCCCATCCGCGCATTCAGGCCGTGGCTGCGGACCAGTTGAAGCGGATGAACTCGAACACCCGCTATCTGCATCCGGCACAGGTGGAATTTGCCGACAAGATCCTGTCGAAGATGCCGGATTACCTACAGGTCTGCTTTTTCGTCAATTCGGGAACCGAGGCAAACGAACTGGCCCTGCGGCTGGCCCGCGCCCATACCGGCGCGAAGGGGATCGTGACGCCGGATCACGGCTATCACGGGAACACGAACGCTGCGGTGGCGATCTCGGCCTACAAATTCAACAAACCGGGCGGCATTGGGAAAGCCGACTGGGTTGAACTGGTCGAGGTTGCCGATGACTATCGCGGGTCATTCAGGCGTGACGATGCGGACCGGGCGCAAAGATTTGCTAATCTTGTCGATCCGGCGATTGCGGCCCTTCGGGACCGGGGGCAGGGCGTGGCCGGTTTCATCGCGGAAACCTTCCCGTCGGTCGGCGGCCAGATCATTCCGCCCAAGGGCTATCTGCCTGCGGTTTACGAAAAAATCCGTGCTGCCGGCGGCGTTTGCATCGCCGATGAGGTGCAGACAGGTCTGGGACGACTGGGCGAATACTATTTTGGCTTCGAACACCAGGGCGCGGTTCCGGATATCGTGGTGATGGGCAAGCCAATCGGCAACGGGCACCCGCTGGGCGTGCTGGTGACGACCAAAGAGATCGCGGACAGCTTCAACAACGGGATCGAGTTCTTTTCGACCTTTGGCGGCTCGACCCTGTCCTGCCGGATCGGCAAAGGGGTGCTGGATATCGTCGATGACGAAGGGTTGCAGGACAATGCCCGCCGGATGGGGGATCGTCTGATGGCGGGGCTGCGCCAGATCGAAGCCGACTTTGGTTGCGTTGGCGACGTGCGGGGTATGGGGCTGTTTCTTGGCGTGGAACTGATCAACCCCGATGGAAGCGAAGGCACCGAGATTTGCAGATATGTCAAAAACCGGATGCGCGATCACCGCATCCTGATCGGCAGCGAAGGGCCCAGGGACAACACCCTGAAAATCCGCCCGCCCCTGACCATCGAGGCCGAGGATGTTGACATGATCCTGTGGGCGCTGCGGGATGTGTTGTCCGAGGTGGGCGACTTTACCCCTGCCCCTGTTTGCGATCATGATCATCACCATGCCGGATGCGGGTGCTGCTGAACGAAAAAACCCCGGCGCATCGCCGGGGTTCAACCGTTTCACACTCAGGGTCAGTGGAGCACGGCCGAGGGGGTCTGGTGGCCGGTGGTCGGCATTTTGGAACCTGCGGTCATACGTCTGAGAGTCAGCCCCAGTTCTTCCGACAGGGATGCCAGCGCGGGGGCAAAATCCGGACGTACGATCAAAGACGCCAGCATCATCGCATCTTCACGCTCCCCTTCGGACGCTGCCGCGATCATCTGTGCAAAGCAATTCTCATCCGCGCCAAGGCACGCACATCCAAGACCATGCCGGATCAGGGGGCGGCGGCCATGGGTGGCGCATAGCGAGCACAAGCGATCCAAAGTCAGCATTGCCGCACGCCCGCAATCCGCGCCCAGCGCGACTTGGAAATCGCTGGCAGCGTCGGCACGACCGCCCTCGCCTTCGCTCCACATCCGCAGATACATCACGGCACCCGCTTCGATGGGATCGAGATCGGCAAGGCGGCCAACCGCTGCGCCGCCGCGCTTGAAAGGCGCGCTCATTTCGTCAGGATCAGTTTGCCTGCACGGGTGATGCGCAGGGTATAGAGTTGATCGCCAAGTTCTATATGGGCTAGGTTGCCGCCCTTGGTCAGATCCTCGGCCTTGTGCGCGGGAAGCATCGAGACAGCGTAACCTTGGGTTGGGGTCGGGTTCTGTACGTTCATCGGGACATCTCCAGAG
The DNA here is from genome assembly GCF_013110635.1 of Ruegeria sp. HKCCD6604. Classification (NCBI taxonomy): domain Bacteria; kingdom Pseudomonadati; phylum Pseudomonadota; class Alphaproteobacteria; order Rhodobacterales; family Roseobacteraceae; genus Ruegeria; species Ruegeria sp. HKCCD6604. Next base: position 1,355,554 of record NZ_WVQW01000001.1, read on the forward strand.
CGTTTCGGCATGGTGCCATATCTATCGCGTTTCAATTGATTTGGCTGACCCCGAAAGGGCTGGCTTTCTGTTCCTGTTGCTTAATCTGATTATTTTAGTAAGGATTGTCAAGCATCGTTTTGAAACAGGCGATTGCCCCCCGGTACAGGGCGGGTTAGGTCTTGGGTCGGGCGATGAAGGGCAAGCAAACATGACCGCAGCAGTTGTATTCGATCTGGACGGAACGCTGGTGGACAGCCTGGGCGATCTGGCGGCGGCGGCCAACCGCACGCTGAGCGACGTTGGGCATGATCCATTGGCAACGGACATCATCAAAGGATTCGTCGGCAACGGTTTACCCAAGCTGGTCGAACGCATGATCCGGCATTGCGGGCTGCCGCTGGATCGCCACGCGGAACTGACCCAACTGACCCTCAATCACTACAATTCCGCGGCCAGCGAAACGACCGTTCCCTACCCCGGCATCCCGGAGGCATTAGCCAAATTGCAGCAAATGGGATGCGTTCTGGGCGTCTGCACCAACAAACCCGAAACACCGGCGCGGCATGTGCTGGAGGCACTGAACCTGTCCCGGTATTTCGGCGCGGTTCTGGGTGGCGACAGCCTTTCGACGCGAAAACCGGATCCCAACCATCTGTTCGCAAGCTTCGATGCGCTTCAGACGTCCGGCCCGCGTCTGTTCGTCGGCGACAGCGAAGTTGACGCGGAAACGGCTGCGCGTGCGAAGATCCCGTTTTTGCTGTTTACAGAAGGATACCGGAAAACACCGGTCGCCGAAATTCCACACACCCTGGCCTATGGTGCATCACAAGATTTGCCCGCCCTCGTCGCCAAATTGATCAAAAGCTGACGCCGGTCGCGAAGATCATCGCGCCCTTCGACGCCCGTAGCGATCCGCATGGCCACCGACCCCGACTGCCATGACCCCCAAAAGTTAAGAGGGGCCGGCCGAGGGGGTGTGGCCAGCCCCTCATCGGGGAAAGTTAATACCGTGTGTGTTTGTGTGGTAAGTACGGTAAGTTATGTTTACCCCTGTTTGTCGCGGCGCGAAATTGGGGGTTTCCCGTAGTTCCCCAAAAAATGCGAAAAATAAGGGAAAAATGGCGTTTTTCCGGCCCCGGTCATCTGCAAATTTTCGCATGCAAGACGGGCTTCTGGGCCGCAGCTTCGCAGGGATGATCTGCAAGCCGATTGCAAGCCAAGGGTAACCCTAGGAAAACCTGTCAGAAATCACGCGACCCTGAAATTACCTGAACAGAAAGGTGCTCTGCCAATTGACCGCATGAAACCGCCGGTTCAGATCCCGGACAGCCTGACAATTGCGTGTGTGTGATACTCAAAACCAAACGATCTGCGCCAAACGCGGCTGAATTCCGCGCCTCAACGCGAGATTCCTTGCCGACTCCGTCGACCCCGACTGCGCTTTCCGAATCTTCCCTACACCTGGCACGCGACGTTCAATCGGTTCTAGCAGTTTTCTGCGCGGCAGATGCGTGCCGGGTTGCGCTCAGGATATCAGGCTGTCGGGCACCAACACCCTGTTCATCACAACCCGACGAATCTGTCGGCCGTTTTCACAGCACCCTGCCGCGCAGGAAAACCGGCTATTGGTAATTCTTCGCCTTGGACATTTTGCCGATACCCGGATTGAACGCGTTGGTCGGGTCACAGCATTTGTAATGTGCCGCCAGGTCCGGCTTGGCCTTGTAAAGGTGCCCCACGTTATGTTCAGCAGGGTATTCCGCGCCGCGTTCGTCAAACAGTTTCAACATTGCGGCCTTCAGAGCTTTTGGGTCAGCCCCTTTTTTGACTATGTAGTCCTGATGCATCACGTGGCACATGAAGTGCCCGTAATAGAGTTTGTGAACCAACTGGTCTTCGATCTCAGGCGGCAGCTTCTCCAGCCAGTCCTGGTCGTTGCGGCGCAGTGCGACGTCAAGTGCGATGATATCTTCGACGTCGTCCGAATGGATCGCCATGTAACGTACCGCCGCGCCTGCCGCCGCAAAACGATGAAGGCCTGCGATCCTGGCCTCGCGCGCATCACATTCGAAAAATCCGCCATCCCGCCCACTCAGAAATCGCGGCAACCACTCAGCGGCCTCGGACACACCTTCATCCTTCATTTTCAGGATCAGGTGATGTTCGTACTTGTCGCGGAAGTCCGTCATCCGTTTGGGCAGGACACGGGGCCACAAAGCTATTGCTGCCTGCATGAAACGATCAGTGAAATTTCGCAAAAACGGAATGCGCCGCAGGCGTGCATCCACGGCGCCTTTCATCGCAAAGAACATCGGCAGACGGTCCGTGCCAAGCTTGTCGATCATCACGACCGTGTCCTTGCCATAGCGTGCTGCAATATCGAACGCTTCGCGATGCATGTATTCGGCCGAAACCGGCAGCGATTTGAACTCTGACAATATGTGGCGCCGCAGGTCCGCCAGATCGTCGGGATTGTTGGTGCCCACATAGAACACCTTCTCGACCTCGTTCTTGGGAAAGGTGTCAAGGCGCACGGCAAAAACGGCCAGCTTCCCGGCCGAGCCCGAAGATTCGAAAAGCTTGGCCTTGTCCGCATTGAACCGCGCAGGCGTTTCCGCATTCACATCCCGCACGATCTGTGCGTAGTCGCTGGCCGATGCACGTTTGTTGGTTGCCCCGGGATTGCGTTCGAACCTGCCTGCATCGAGGTTTGCAAGGATCTCTTCCGGCGTGCTGCCCAGATCGATGCCCAGATGGTTGACCAGTTCCAATTCACCCTGTTCGGTGATTTGCGCATAGACGGAAAGTTCCGTGTAAACCGGACCGCGCTCTACCAGAGAACCGCCGGAATTGTTGCATACCCCACCCACGATCGACGCGCCGATGCAGGACGAACCGATGACCGAATGCGGCTCGCGTCCGAACGGGGCCAACAGTTTTTCCAACGCAAAAAGCGTGGCGCCCGGAAAGCTGACGATCTGCTCTGCGTCGTTCAAGGGCACCAGAGTATCCATCCGGCGCGTGTTGATCAGAACTACGTCACGGTCATAGGTGCCGGACGGCGTAGACCCTTCGGTCAGGCCAGTATTGGCCGCCTGCATGATGACGATCTTGTCGGCTGCAACGCAGGCTTGCAGGATCTTCCATTGCTCCAGCAGGGTCCCCGGCTGAACGACGCACAGCGCCTCACCCTCGCCCGAGCGGAAACCGCGCCGAAAGCGCTCTGTCGCGCGCTCTCCAATCAGCACGTGACGCGTACCGACGATAGAGCGGAAATGTTTGATCAACGCGTCATTGGTCATATCGGCCCCCGTTTCGGGTTAGGGATTGCGGAAACGAATATTTTCGCGGCTGAGCTGGCCAACACTGGTGACACCCATCAGCTTCATGTCGCGCTCGATCTCGGCACGCATCAGCCCAAGGGCCCGTTCGACCCCAGCCTGCCCCGCGGCAGCCAGAGGATACAGGTAGTGCCGCCCGATACCCACGGCTTTGGCCCCGATCGACAGCGCCTTAAGCACATGGGTGCCACGCTGAATGCCGCTGTCCATCATCACGTCCAACTTGTCGCCGACGGCATCGACAATCTCGGCCAGTTGATCGAACGGCGTGCGCGATCCGTCCAGTTGGCGGCCACCGTGGTTCGACAGGATGATGCCGGTGCAACCGATCTCAGCCGCTCGTTTGGCATCCTCGACGGTCATGATCCCCTTCAGGCAGAACTGACCATCCCAGTCGCGCACCATCTGCGCCACGTCATCCCAGTTCATCGACGGATCGAGCATATCGGTGAAATACCCGCCGATCGAGCTGGCCCCACCGCCCATATCCACATGTTCTTCAAGCTGAGGCAGCCGGAACTTTTCATGGGTGACATAGTTGATGCCCCACATCGGCTTGATCGCAAACTGTATCATGCCGCCCAGCGTCAAGCGGAACGGGATCGAGAACCCCGTGCGCAGATCACGCTCGCGGTTGCCGCCAGTGATGCTGTCGACGGTCAGCATCATGACCTCGACGCCCGCCTCTTTGGCGCGCTGCATCATGGCGGCGTTCAACCCGCGATCCTTGTGAAAGTAGAATTGATAGACCTGCGGGTTCTTGTGTTTTTGGCGCAGCTCCTCCAGCGAGACGGTTCCCAGAGAGGAAACTCCGAACATGGTGCCGTATTTCTCGGCCGCCGCCGCGACGGCGCGCTCACCCTGATGGTGGAACAGGCGTTGCAACGCGGTGGGTGAGCAATAGACCGGCATGTCCAGTTTCTGCCCCATCACAGTGACGGACATGTCCACGTCCGAAACCCCACGCAGGACCGAAGGCAACAGATCGCAGCGGTCGAACGCCTTGGTGTTTTCCCGGTACGTCACCTCATCATCCGCGCCACCGTCGATGTAATTGAAGATCGGCCCCGGCAGTCGTTGCTTGGCCAGCCGCCGGAAGTCGTGGAAGTTATGACATTGGCTCAGGCGCATCCGATAAGCTCCTTAGTAGGCGACCGACGGCAACCAGGTGGCAAGGGTCGGCCACAGAAACACTAGCGCCAATCCGGTCAATTGCAGCAGGACAAATGGGATGATGCCCTTGTAGATATGCGTCAGCTTGATCTCTGGTGGGCAAACACCTTTGAGATAGAACAAGGCAAAGCCAACGGGCGGCGTCAGGAAGCTGGTTTGCAGCGTCACCGCAACCAGGATCACGAACCACACCAACGCCGGTTCATCCAGAACGCCAAAGCCGGGGATGTCGATGCCCAGACCGTTCACGATGGGGCGCATCAGGGGCAGCACGATCAGCGTGATCTCGATCCAGTCCAGTACGAAGCCCAGCAGGAAGACGATGAACAGGATGAACAGAATTGTCCCGTTGGCGCCAAAGCCGGTGGATTGCACCACGTGTTCGATCAGCTCATCCCCGCCCAACTCGCGCAGCACGTATGAGAACACGGTCGCACCGAGGAAGATCGCAAAAATGTAGGCGGTGGTGTTGAAGGTCGACACCAGCACGTTCCACAGCTTGGCAAAGGTCAGCTTGCGATAGCCCAGCGCCAGCAGGGTCGCACCCAAGGCACCGATGCCGGACGCTTCGGTTGGCGTGGTCAGACCGGCAAAGATCGACCCCAACACGGCAAGGATCAGCATCAGCGTCGGGATGACTGCGATCAGCACGTCCTTCACGGCTGCCCAGTCGGGGGCTTTCGCGCCTTCGGGTACGGGGGCCGCGTCGCGTTTCACCAGAGCCAGAATGAAGATGTAGGTCAGATACAAGGCGCCGATGATCACGCCCGGGAAAACCGCGGCCATGAACAGGTCACCGACTGACAGGGCCATTTGATCGGCCATGATCACCAGCATGATCGAGGGCGGGATCAGAATGCCCAATGTCCCCGAGGCCGAAACCACGCCCGCCGCCAGCGTCGGCTGGTACTTCTGCTGCATCATCGACGGCAGCGACAGCACGCCCAGCAGAACAACCGAGGCACCAATGATGCCGGTCGAGGCCGCCAGAATGATCCCGATCAGGGTCACGGTGATGGCCAGTCCTCCGCGCACCGTCCCGAACAGGCGCTGCATCGAGGACATCAGACGCTCGGCCACTCCGGATTCGTCCAGCATCAGCCCCATGAAGATGAACATCGGGAGCGCAACCAGAACTGCGTTAGACATGGTGGCATAAACGCGGTTCACCACAGCACCCAGGGTCAGGTAATCGAGCCCGGTAAAGGTGCTCTCAAGACCCGTCCACAGCATAAGATCGTTGTCGAACAGGTAAGCCAGACCGCAATAAGCCACACCGACACCCGCCAGCACCCATGCCACCGGATAGCCAGTAAACAGCAGCGCAATGAAGGTCAGGAACATCGCGATGACCAGCTTTTCCTCGGTCGTTTCGACCAGGAAGGTCAAGCCGACGCAGACGGCTGCGAATACCGCCAGCACCAGAAGAATACGGCGCAGCGGGGCGCCTTCACGTTCCGAGGCCGGCCCGTAGAGCAGCGCGTGCCCGTCATGGATCAGCCGCGCCAACGCCGCCAGAGCCAACAGCACAAAGCTGATCGGGATAACCGCCTTGAAAGCCCAGCGTGCAGGCAGGCCAGTTGGGCTGTCCGAGCGTTCGTTGACGCGGAAGCTTTCGTAGAAATAATCATAGCCCTGATCGACCATCAGATAGATGAACGGGGTCAGCAGGGTCAGGATGCCGATCACCTCGATGATCCGCTGCGCGCGGCGCGAAAGCTGCATATGCAGGACGTCCACACGCACATGGCTGTCGGTGATCAGGGCATACGAGATGCCGATCATCGTGACGATTCCATAGAAATGCCACTGGATCTCATCCAGTTTCGGGTAGTTCTGGCTGAACAGGTAGCGCAACGAGACCTGTGCGAAGATCGCGCCCATCAGCAGGACATTGGCCCACATGACGACATGACCCACAGCCTTGACCCCGGCGTCGATCGCGACGGCGATTTTCTGGCGGTCGGAATCGGGGTGTTCCAGGATGCCTTCATAGGCTTCGACCGGATCGTTGAGGTTCTTTTGGGTGGTCATGGTCATTCCTCGCTCAGCAACCCGGAATACGGGTAGTGAAAGGTTAGAAAGTCCGAAGATCGAAAAGCAGGAACCGGAGCGGCGGATCGGGCCGCCCCGGCAACGTCAGTGAGGGAGAGATTACTGACGTGGGAGGAAGGCGTTCGTCTTCCAGAGGTTATAGCCGTCACGGAATTCGTTCATGTCGGCCAGAACCTTAGCAAAGAAGGCATCATTGGCGGCTTCTTCTGCGGCAACCTCTTCCCAGGTCGCGCGGAAGGTATCCAGCATCTCGGGCGACCACTGCTTGATGGTGACGCCGTTGTTTTCAACGTTGTCGATCAGGGCCGCGTGCTGGATGGCTTCGCCTTCGGCAAAGCTGTCCGCCATCGAAGCCTTGCAGGCGCTTTCGATGATTGCCTTGTGCTGATCGCTGGTTTCGTTCCAGACGTCCTTGTTGATCAGCAGTTCAAACACGGTCGCCTGCTGATGCCAGCCAGGGAAATAGTTGAACTTGACCAGCTTGTGGAAGCCCAGGCGCGCGTCGATGGCAGGCATTGAAAACTCGGTCGCGTCAATCGCGCCTTTTTCCAATGCGGGGAATATCTCGCCACCTGGCAGCAGCGAGGTCGCCACACCCAGTTTCTGCATCACCTTGCCGCCCAGACCAAAGAAACGCATCTTCAGCCCGTTCAGGTCTTCGGGCGAATTGATCTCGGACGCGAACCAGCCCGAGGTTTCCGGCGCGATAATGGCGCAGGGCAGTACTTTGACGTTGTAACCGGCCTGATCATACATCTCCTGATACAGGGTCATGCCGTTGCCATAATACAGCCAAGCCATGTATTCGCCCGCCTCGGGGCCGAACGGAACGGCCGAGAACAGCGGCGCAGCCGGGATTTTACCGGCCCAGTAACCAGCCGTGGTGTAACCCGAGTTGATCTTGCCGGTGGACACAGCGTCCAGAATTTCAAAGGGCGGCACCAGTTTTCCCGGCTCGTACACCTTCATCTTCAACGTGCCACCGGACATCAGTTCCAGCTGATCAGCCACACGTGGAATAGGCGAACCCAGGCCCGGCAGTTCGGTCGAAAAGGCAATCGGTGTTTTCAGCAGCAGCTTGTCCGCCGCAACTGCGGGTGCCGCCAGCAGGCTGGCGGCCACGGCCAGGCTTGTCAGGGTCTTCTTCATGAAATCTCCTCCAGGGTTGGTCGGGTTTTCTCCGATCAGTGGCGCAGGCTCTTCCAGCGCCGCTCCGGTGGTAAACTAACTTTACCAGCTTAAACCAGTCAATAACTTTGTTTACCACTGGCGCTAACCGAAACTGGAATCTCGCCTTCTACAAGCCCTGCAAAATCCCGATATGACTGCATCAAAAACTAACAGATTCTCCAAAAATCATTCAGAAACAGACACGTAATTCACGTTCGGGAAGAACAGCCTCGCGCTTGAAATCTGAACGGATATGGTTATCTTTGTTTACCAGTTATTCTGGTTATTTCAGCGTCACACGGGGCAATATCTCATGAACACCACGGCGATTTTTGAACCGGTTGGACACGAATCGCTGGCTGATGCGGTGGTTTCACAGGTCGAGGACCTGATCGCTTCGGGCATCCTGAAGCAGGGCCGAAAACTGCCTTCCGAGCGCGATCTGGCCGAGATGTTGCGCGTGTCGCGCCCGAAGCTGCGCGAGGCCCTTCAGGTGCTGGAAGAACGCGGGCTGGTCACAACGCAACACGGTGAGGGAACATTCGTCGCGGCCCTGACCGGACAAGCCATGATGCCCGCGCTTCTTGCTTTGTACGAACGTCACGAGCCGGCTTTCTTCGACTATCTGGAGTATCGCCGCGAGCAGGAAGGTTTCGCGGCCCGGCTTGCCGCACGTCGCGCCACCAAGGCAGACAAGGAACGGATTTCCGAGATCCTTGATGAAAACGAGCGTGCCTGGCAGGAGCAGGACGCCAAGGCTTCGCAAGAGGCGGACTTTGCGCTGCATTCCGCGATTGTGGATGCCAGCCAGAACGCGACCCTGATCCACATGATGGCGTCGATCTACGAACTCACCCGCAAGGGCGTTTTCTACAATCGCGACTTCCTGCGCACGATTGACGGGACCGGCGAAAAGTTGCTGCAACAACATCTCGAACTTGGACGCGCGGTGATCGAAGGGGATGAGAAGCGGGCCGAAAAAGCGGCAAAGGATCACATCGACTTTGTTGAAGAATCTTTCAAACTCGGGATCGAGCAGCGGCGACGCGAAGCCATGGCCGAAAAGCGCCGGATACTGTCACGCTGACGGCTTTGCCACCCATTTGCCCTTCTGATTGCGGGGCCCCAGTCCCCGAGGTGGCCGCGAAAGGCACCTGTTTGGCGATTTGCGACCGGTTTCCAAACTTGCCCGATCCGGCTGTCAGATATCTTCTCCGGGCGGTTCCAGAAAGCCGCCTGGCTCCAACAAGGCCCGCTCGGACAGCCACGGGTTGAGCTCAAGTGCCTCGGACAGTGCTGCACGCGCGTCTTCCAGGCGTCTCAACCCCATCAGGGACAAAGCCCGCCCACTCAGCGCACCGATATGGTTTGGCGACATTTCGATCGTGACATTCAGGTCGCGCAATGCCGCGTCAAAATCCTGCCTCAGGTAGTTTACGAAAGCACGCTGATTGTAGCCTTCGGCGTAATCCGGGCAATATTCGACAAGTTGGTTGAAATCGTCCAATGCGCCCGACAAATCCCACGCCTCTCGTCGCGCCATTCCTCGATCCAGCAGGGTCTGCGACCGGGCATCCGGCGCGTCTGTCCAAAGTTCCCACATTTTATTCGAGATGACCCGGGCGTCGCTTTGCGATTGCGCCTTTTGGACCTGCTTGATCAGCGCATCCACCCCTTCGATATGATCCGGAGCCGTGGGGCATGTCTCGGCCATGGCCGAGCATGAACACGCGATCAAAAAAAACGTTGCGGCATAGGTTCGCATCACTAAACAAGGGTGGGCCATAATTCCACCGCGTCAAGGCTGATGTTCAAAACCGCCCAGCATACCGGTTTCCTTCACGGCCTCCATCGCAACAAAAGTTGAGGTATTGGCGACATGCGGCAGAGACGAGATCTTCTCGGCCAATACACGGCGGTATTCCGACATCGTGGCCGTGCGCACTTTCAGAAGATAGTCAAAATTGGACGCGATCATATGCGCCTGCTCGACCTCGGCGGTTTTGCGGACGGCTGCGTTGAACTCGGCCAGCGCCTTTTCGCGGGTATCGGTCAAACGCACCTCGACAAACGCGACGTGATCCAGGCCCAGCCGGATCGGATCCAGCATCGCCCGATAGCCCGTGATCACTCCGCTCGCCTCCAGCCGTTTGAGCCGCGCTTGCGTCGGAGATTTTGACAGCCCGATCTCGCGCGCAAGATCGGCCACCGAGATACGGCCGTCCTCGGCCAGAATCCTTAGAATCGACCGGTCAAACCGATCAAGATCAGGAAAACTCATTTGAACTGTCCGCTGCCAAAAATTCAGGTCATTCTCCTTCAATTACATCAAACTCAGTCCGTTGTCCTGATTTTTCCGCATTATATTATCACAAAGACCGGAGGACATATGTCACACAGCCTGCGCACCCTCATCGATACTTCCACCTATGCCGATCAGTCGGCAGTTCTTGAGACACTGATCTCTCAGGCCAGCCTGACGGACACGGATCGCAGCGCCATCGGCGCCGCGGCTGCGCAGCTTGTGCGCGATATCCGGTCCAGCACTTCTCCGGGGTTGATGGAGGTGTTTCTGGCCGAATATGGCCTGTCCACCGACGAAGGCATCGCCCTGATGTGTCTGGCCGAAGCGTTGCTGCGCGTGCCGGATGCCGACACAATTGACGCGTTGATCGAAGACAAGATCGCGCCCTCCGATTGGGGCAAGCATCTGGGGCAATCCTCGTCCTCGCTGGTGAACGCCTCGACATGGGCGCTGATGTTGACCGGAAAGGTGCTGGACGAGGGCAAGGCGTCTCCGGTCGGGGCGCTGCGCGGTGCGATCAAGCGGTTGGGCGAGCCGGTGATCCGCACTGCCGTGGCACGCGCGATGAAAGAGATGGGCCGGCAGTTCGTTCTGGGGGAAACCATTCAGTCCGCCATGGACCGCGCACGCGGGATGGAGGAGAAAGGCTATACCTATTCCTACGATATGCTGGGCGAAGCGGCCCGAACCGAAGCGGACGCGGCGCGCTATCACCTGTCCTATTCCCGCGCCATCTCGGCCATTGCCGAGGCCTGCACCCATGACGACATCCGCTCCAACCCGGGCATTTCGGTAAAACTGTCCGCCCTGCACCCCCGTTATGAGCTGGCACAGGAACAGCGTGTGATGGACGAGCTGGTGCCGCGACTGCGGGCGCTGGCCCTGCTGGCCAAGGCGGCCGGAATGGGCCTGAACGTCGATGCAGAAGAGGCGGATCGCCTGTCGCTGTCGTTGCAGGTGATAGAGGCGGTGATGTCCGACCCGGCCCTTGCCGGCTGGCACGGGTTTGGCATCGTGGTTCAGGCCTATGGCCCGCGCGCAGGCCTGGTACTGGATACGCTGTATGGCATGGCCGAACGCCACGATCGCCAGATTATGGTGCGATTGGTCAAAGGCGCCTATTGGGATACCGAGATCAAACGCGCGCAGGTAGAAGGGGTGGATGGCTTTCCCGTCTTCACGCACAAGGCGGCAACCGACGTCTCCTATATCGCCAATGCACGCAAACTGCTGGGCATGACCGATCGGATCTATCCGCAATTTGCCACGCACAACGCGCACACGGTCAGCGCCATCCTTCACATGGCCAAAGATCAATCGTTCGAATTTCAGCGCCTGCACGGCATGGGCGAGACCTTGCATCAGATCGTGATGGACAAGCAGAACACCCGGTGCCGCATCTATGCACCGGTGGGGGCGCATCGCGACTTGCTGGCTTATCTGGTTCGGCGCTTGTTGGAGAACGGTGCGAATTCATCCTTCGTCAACCAGATTGTGGACGAGGATGTGCCACCGGAAGTGGTCGCCGCCGATCCGTTTGTTGCGATCCGGACCCCTCCGCCCGCACTGCCGACCGGGCCGGAATTGTTCCAGCCTGAAAGACCGAATTCCAAGGGTTTTGACCTGCATCACACACCAACCCTGGATCAGATTGATGCGGCACGGGATCAGTTCCGCGCCCATCACTGGTATGCGCAACCCTTGCTGGCCGATGCGGCCAAACCCGATGCGGATGAGCCGGTGATCAATCCGGCACGGCCGCAGGACAGGCCCGGCGCGGTGGCCCCAGCCAGCGCGGCGGATGTGGAAATGGCATTGGCCTCGGCCAACCCCTGGGATGCCCCCGCTGCCGAACGCGCCCGCATCCTCAATGCCGCAGCCGATCTTTACGAAGCCCATTATGGCGAGTTGTTTGCCCTGCTGGCGCGTGAGGCTGGGAAGTCGCTGCCCGATGCGGTGGCCGAACTGCGCGAGGCGGTGGATTTCCTGCGTTACTATGCAGCCAACATCCCCGATGCCGAACCCGCGGGGATTTTCACCTGCATCAGCCCGTGGAACTTCCCGCTGGCGATTTTCTCTGGGCAGATCTCTGCTGCGCTGGCAACCGGAAACGCAGTTCTGGCCAAGCCTGCGCCCCAGACGCCCCTGATCGCACATCGTGCCATTCAGCTTATGCACGAGGCGGGGGTACCACGCGATGTGCTGCAACTGTTGCCAGGTGGGCCCGCCGTGGGTGCGGCGCTGACGTCGGATCCACGCATCTCGGGCGTGGCCTTCACAGGGTCAACAGCCACCGCGCTTAAAATCCGTGCGGCGATGGCCGGATCCATGCGCCCCGGTACGCCGCTGATCGCGGAAACCGGCGGTCTGAATGCGATGATCGTCGACAGCACCGCCCTTCCCCAACAAGCCGTGCAGTCGATCATCGAAAGCGCCTTTCAGTCGGCGGGCCAGCGCTGTTCCGCCCTGCGCTGCCTGTATTTGCAGGAAGACATCGCCGATGACGTTCTGACCATGCTCAAAGGGGCGATGGATGCGCTGTCGGTCGGCGACCCCTGGCTTTTGTCGACGGATTGCGGACCGGTGATCGACGAACAGGCCCGTCAGGGTATCGCCGAGCATGTGACCAAGGCGCGCCACGAAGGGCGGGTGCTGAAAGAGCTTCCGTTGCCGCCCGAAGGTATCTTTGTTGCGCCGACACTGATCGAGATCCCTGGGATCGCCGCGCTGGAACGCGAGGTGTTCGGCCCGGTGCTGCACGTCGCCCGGTTCAAGTCGCAAGAGATCGACAAGATCATCGCCGATATCAACGCCACCGGATACGGCCTGACCTTCGGCCTGCACACCCGCATCGACGACCGCGTGCAGCATGTGACCGAGGCGATCCATGCGGGCAACATCTATGTGAACCGCAACCAGATCGGCGCCATCGTCGGGTCTCAGCCCTTTGGTGGCGAAGGATTGTCAGGCACGGGCCCCAAGGCGGGCGGGCCGAACTACATGATCCGGTTCTGCGCTCCCGACCGTCAAAGCACGGCGGATACCTGGGGCGCCGTGGCTGATCTGCCTGCGGCACAAGGTCAACCTGCGCAGGTCAAAACCCGGTCCCTGCCCGGCCCGACCGGTGAATCAAACCGCCTGAGCGAGTATCCCCGTCCGCCTCTTTTGTGCTTGGGACCCGGAGAGGCCGCAGCGCGTGCGCAGGCCGATGCTGTACACGCGCTGGGTGGCACCGCCATTCAGGCGACCGGGATGCTTGACCTGCACCGGTTGGAAAACCTGACCGGCATTTCGGGCGTGTTGTGGTGGGGAGATGACGAAACAGCGCGGCTGATCGAACAGCATCTGGCGCGCCGCGACGGCCCGATTCTGCCGCTTATACCCGGCAAGCCCGACCGCGCGCGTGTTCTGGGTGAACGCCATGTCTGCGTGGACACGACCGCGGCGGGCGGAAACGCCGCTTTGTTGGGAGGTGCGGCATAAGCTTGCCTTGACGCTGGGCGTACAAAAGCCCAGCGTCACGGCATGTTTCCGATCCGCGACCATAACCCCTCGGGGCGCACACCTTATGTTGTCTATGCCTTGCTGGCGGCCAATATCCTGATCTTCCTCAGCTATGTGGGGATCATGGATGATGGGCCGCGGATCGGCAGGCTGTTTTTCGACTACGCCATTATTCCGGCGCGGGTCAGCGACGGGTTCGGGCTGGAAACCCTCGTGACATCCATGTTCCTGCACGGGGGCTGGATGCACTTGGCGGGCAACATGCTGTTTCTGTGGATCTTCGGTGACAATCTGGAAGACGAGATGGGCCATCTGCCCTTCCTGCTGTTTTACATGGCGGCAGGAATCGGCGCGGGCCTGTTTCACGTAATCACCGGGCCCGAGTCCCAAGTTCCCACTGTTGGGGCCTCGGGCGCGATTGCGGGCGTGATGGGCGGGTATCTGTTGCTGTTCCCGAAAGCACGGGTCGATATCCTGCTGATCCTGATCGTCTATTTCAGGGTCTTTACCATTCCCGCCTTCATCATGCTGGGCGTCTGGCTGGCGATACAGTTCTTTGGCAGCGTCACCAGCAATCCGGACGAAGGCGGCATCGCCTATTGGGCCCATACCGGGGGGTTTGCCGTTGGCCTGATCCTGTGCATACCGCTGTGGCTGAGACGCGGCGGAATTCAGTTCTGGGATCGCACCCATGGACATCCGCCCCACCCGGAGGCGAAGTACAAGCTGTCACAATCCCGCATTCCGCGCGTTCCGCGCCGCTAAAGCTGGTTCAAAGGGCGCCTAGCCCCGGATCACCTTTGCGAACTGATCGAAGATCGGTTCGTTTGAACAGATCACTTCACCATCTTCCAGCACGTTGCCTTCAGGGTTCAGCGCCTGCACGAAGCCGCCAGCCTCTTTGACGATGATCACACCGGCGGCCAGATCCCACGCATTCAGGCGGCGCTCCCAGAAGCCTTCGTACCGGCCCGCGGCCACGTATGCCATATCCAGCGCGGCGGCGCCCCAACGACGCACACCGGCGCAGGCGGGCATCAGACGCGCCAGATCCTGCAAAGTCGCAGGCAGATCCGAGCGGCCACCAAAGGGCAGGCCGGTCGCGAAGACCGATTCAATCATGCGATGACGACCCGACACGCGAATACGGGTATCGTTCATCCAGGCGCCTTCACCCTTTTCAGCAAAGAACATCTCGTCCTTGGCGGCGTCATAGATCACGCCGGCAACGATCTTGCCCTTGTGTTCCAGTGCTATGGAAATCGCCCAATGCGGCAGGCCGTGCAGGAAATTGGTGGTGCCGTCCAGCGGATCGACGATCCAGCGGCGGGTCGGATCCTCACCATCGATGGAGCCGCCCTCTTCGGCCAGCCAGCCATAGGTCGGCCGTGCGCCCAGCAGCTCTTCTTTCAGGATGGCTTCGGCGGCGATGTCGGCCTTCGAGACGAAATCACCGGCACCTTTCGTCGACACCTGCAGATTCTCGACTTCACGGAAATCCTTGACCAAAGAACGCCCCGCCTTGCGCGCGGCCTTGATCATGATGTTGAGATTTGCGCTGCCAACCATTGTCAAAAGGCTCCTGTCCGGTCAAACCGCGCGTATACTGCCGCAATGCGCCCTTGCCAAGAGGAATGATGCGCATAACAGACCCGCAGGAAACGCCGTTACTGGGATTGCAGCTTGCGCGCTTCTTCCCGGGCCAGTTTCACCAGTTCCTGCACAAAGGGTTTCTCCAGATCTTCCGACCGGACCGCGGCATAGAGACGCCGTGTAATGCCCTCTTTCGTCAAGGGTCGGGTGACGTAGTCCGAGTTGTATTTGACCTCGCGCACGACCCAATCCGGCAGCACTGAAATGCCCCGGTTCGATGCGACCAGCAGCAGAATGACGGCGGTCAGTTCCACCTGCCGGATCGTTGCAGGCTCAACCCGCGCCGGGATCAACAGCTGGCTGAACACATCCAGACGCGTGCGCTCCACCGGATAGGTGATCAGGGTCTGGCCGCGAAAATCCTCGGCCTCGATATAGTCTTTCTTGGCCAGGGGATGGGTCGAAGCGGCCACAAACACCGCGTTATAATCGAAAAGTTCGACAAATTCGACGCCCGGCAGGTCTTCGGGATCGGACGAGACCACCAGATCGACCTCTTCTTTCTGTAAGGCCGGAAGCGCGTCGAAGGCCAGACCGGGGCGGATATCGACATCAACGTCGCCCCAGGACTTCCTGAAGGATTCGAGCACCGGAAACAGCCATTCGAAACAGGCGTGGCATTCGATGGCTATATGCATCCGCCCTGTGCGCCCGTCCCGCAGCGAAGAAAATTCATTCTGGGCGGCTTCGACCTGCGGCAGAATCTGCTCGGCCAATCGCAACAGGCGCAAACCGGCAGCCGACAGTTTCATGGGTTTGGAGCGGCGCAGAAACAGCTCGACCCCGGCCTGATCCTCCAACCCTTTGATTTGATGGCTCAATGCGGACTGGGTGATGTTCAACTGATCCGCAGCGCGGGCCAGCCCGCCGCATTCATGGATCGCCTTGATGGTGCGCAGGTGCCGGAATTCAATATGCATTTCAAACAGCATTCATGTTGTTGTTGAGTAATATGAGTTTGTTTCACAATGCTCGCCATGGCACAAGAGGCTCAGTTGATCCAGTGAGGCCACGATGTCCAAACCTGAAATTTCCTTCGAGTTCTTTCCGCCCAAAACTTTGGAAGCCTCTTTCCGCCTTTGGGACACGGTCCAGACATTGGCCCCTTTGGATCCCCGCTTTGTTTCCGTCACCTACGGCGCTGGTGGCACAACGCGTGAACTGACACGCGACGCGGTTTCGACCCTGCACAAGTCATCGGGCCTGAACGTGGCCGCTCATCTGACCTGTGTCGATGCTTCGCGGCAGGAAACGCTGGAGATCGCAGACACCTTTGCCCGCGCCGGCGTGCAGGACATCGTCGCCCTGCGCGGCGACCCGCCGAAGGGTCAGGACAAGTTTGTGCCGCACCCCGACGGGTTTTCCAGTTCAGTCGAACTGATCGAGGCACTGGCCGAAACCGAAATGTTCAGCATTCGTGTCGGGGCCTATCCCGACACCCACCCCGAGGCCGCAAACATGGCTGCGGATGTGGACTGGCTGAAGGCCAAGCTGGACGCAGGCGCAGACGAAGCGCTGACGCAGTTCTTTTTCGAAGCCGAAACCTTTTTCCGGTTCCGCGATGCTTGCGTCAAGGCCGGCATCGACAAACCGATCGTGCCTGGCATCTTGCCGATCGAGAACTGGGCAGGTGCTCGCAACTTCGCCAAGCGCTGTGGCACGCATATTCCCCAGTGGGTCGAACAGGCGTTTGAAAAGGCGGTGCGCGATGGGCGTGAGGATCTGTTGGCCACGGCAATCTGCACAGAGCTGTGTTCAGACCTGATCGAAGGCGGCGTGGACAAGCTGCACTTCTATACCCTGAACCGTCCCGAACTGACGCGCGATGTCTGCTTTGCACTGGGCATTACACCGAGCGTTGAGTTGGAAAACGTCGCCTGACTTTCAAAAAACCCAATGATTCGCCCGGGTTACGTTTACACCCGGGCGTTTGTCGTTTCAGAAGATGTGTACTGTTTCACAACCCCGCCCCTAAAACGGTGCCTTTGAGGGACAATTGAATCTCAGCATCGCGATTGTTGTCCCCAGCCCGGCAAATCATCCCTGAAATTTGACAAAACTATGACTGTGACCACACTGGTTGTGTGTAGTTTGTAAAGAGTGTTTTGAGTATGGAACCTGTCGATAAAGTGCGGGCGCGCGCGGATGCGTTGGCGGATCTGGGGTTGAGTCCCTGCGCCGGTTCCCAAGAGATCAGGGACGCCTGGAGGCAGATCGCATTCCATTCACATCCCGATCATACGGATGGGGACAGTTCCGGTTTTTCGCGCGCCAAAGCGGCTTATGATTTTCTGCGCAAGGAAGGGTTGGTTACAAAAGGTGGTGCCAGTTCCGGCCCTCCGCAACCGCGCCGCCCCCGTTTGAAAAAGCGCATCATCGAACTTCCGGTGGAAGATATCGCCGCCTGCAAGGCGATTCTGAATCCCGACCAGAGGTTGCCGCAAATGCACGATGAAGCCGATACTCAGGACACATCTGATGCATGTGTCTCGGATCACGTTCCCGACGCGGTCGGGTGTTACGGGCGGCATCTGACCTATTTTGTCACCACGCCCGTGCATCATGGGGCAAATCGCGTGGCCTTGCCAACGACCGTCCTGACCAACGCGCGTCACACCGAGGCTGAAATTCTGAGCTTCCAGTCAAAAGATACCGGCGCCGGAGAAGTCATCATCCCCGATACGATCCGCGAACGGAAGTTTCCGGGGGCCAAAAGTGTACGGATCAGGTTTGATGCCGATCAGGATATTCGGGATCAATTCTGGCTTGCGGGGTAACGGCCTCAGCCCGGCTTGACCAGCCGGGCTTGGTTCTTTTGATGCCGGATCAGTTTGAAACCGGGCCTTCCGACGTGAATTTCGGGATCACATTGGTCGAGGCGTCGCTTGGTTCGATACCGGGCCAGTTGCCTTCGGCAAGATTGATATTGCCTGGAATGTCTTCCTCGAAAAATCCGACAACCACGTCGGTGATGTTGAGATACAGCTTGTCATCCACGATCCGCCACAGGTTCGGATTTGCCGGAACCTTGCCACCACGCGACACGCCGTAAGCGCAGTGCCCATCATATTGCGGCGCATAGTATGCTGGGTTTTCAAGAAATTTGTCGCGGTTTTCCTCGGTCGCAAAAGCCCAGGTCGCACCGTTGTATTCGGCGGTGATGTTGGCATTTCCGCGCACACCTTCGGGCTGCGACTGGCCCACCGGCATCTGATCCAGGCTGCGATAGGCAACGACATCATAACCCGAAACAGCAAAACCTGTGCCGTCGATATATTGAGGGCCGGCAAAAGCCGGAACCGCCAGAGCTATGGCCGTAGCGAGTGTCAATGCAAAGCGTTTCATGTCGTCTATCCTTTTCGGGTCAACTAAATCCGTGATGCCTTGCGGCAGGTCTGACAGGACAATATGCGATTCCCAAGCGGTGCGTAGTCCCCCTAACGCCGCTGTGACCCGACACGAGAAAACGTGAGAGTTTGGCGGCGGATTGTTACAGAATACGCCAGTTGAGTAGGGTTGGACTCGGCGGTTTGCAATATTAGCTGTATGGCAGCCCTGACATAGGCAAGAAAGGCAAGTGATGAGCGACCAATCCTCGTATACCCCTCCAACGGTCTGGACCTGGGACAGTAATAGTGGCGGACAATTCGCCAACATCAACCGACCGATCGCCGGAGCGACCCATGACAAGGACCTGCCGGTCGGACGGCATCCTCTTCAGCTGTACTCGCTCGCGACACCTAATGGCGTGAAAGTCACGGTGATGCTGGAAGAGCTGTTGGCACTTGGTCATGAAGGCGCTGAATACAACGCCTGGCTGATCAACATCGGAGAAGGCGACCAATTCAGCTCGGGCTTTGTCGAGGCCAACCCGAACTCGAAAATCCCCGCGCTTTGGGATCGGTCGGGCGACAAACCTGTTCGTGTTTTTGAAAGCGCCTCGATCCTGTTCCATCTGGCTGAAAAGTTCGGCGCGTTTCTGCCCGCATCCGGCCCGGAGCGGACCGAGGTGATGAACTGGGTGTTCTGGCAGATGGGCAGCGCGCCGTATCTGGGCGGTGGGTTCGGGCATTTCTACGCCTATGCACCCGAGAAATGGGAATACCCGATCAACCGTTTCGCCATGGAGACCAAGCGCCAACTGGATGTTTTGGATCGTGAACTGGCGGAAAAAACCTTCATCGCGGGCGAAAACTATTCCATCGCGGACATGGCGATTTGGCCCTGGTATGGCCAGTTGGTTCTGGGCCGCCTTTACAGCGCGGCAGAGTTCTTGGACGTGGAATCCTACAAGAACGTCATGCGATGGGCCAAGGCAATCGACGCGCGCCCTGCGGTTCAGCGTGGCCGCATGGTCAACCGCGCCTTTGGCGAGCCGCACACGCAGCTTCACGAACGCCACGACGCCAGCGATTTCGAAACCCGCACGCAGGACAAGCTGGAAGCGGCGGCGGAATAAACATATCCCAGGCGCAACGACACGCGGTGCAGCTTGTGCCGCGTGTTTGCGTTTGGATGGTTATTTCAGAATGGGTGGGTTGTCCGGATTGCTGCCGGGGGCTTCGCGGACCGCTTCGGCAATTTGCGGCTGGGGCAGATCAAACCGAAGGCCCACCTTGGCCAGAAGCGCGGCGGCGGCCTCGCTTGCGGTGAAAAACCCGACATCCATTGCGCCTGCCTCGATCCCGGAAAAGGTCAGCGCCTCGGACGCGGCCTTGGCCAAAGCGGGCTCGGCCCCTTCAATCGCATCGACAAATCCCAACAGATGGCCCTGCGCGCCCGATTTGGACTTGGTGGCAACCAGATAGGCTGCGCTGGCAAGTCCGCCCGCCGTCGCCAGTTTCGCATCCAGCGCGGTCAGCAGGTTTTGCGGCAGACCGGCAGGGGGCAAAAACTCGGCAAGCTCTTCCTCGACCTCTTGCGGGCTGTGTTGCAACGTTTCAGCCAACCATTCCAGGGCTTCCGCCGGGACCAGCATGGAAGATGGCGCAGTCTCCAGGTTCAGACCAAGCCCGATGCCCTGCCCCGACAGCATCCCCGAAAGCACCCGCCCCGACAGCGCCACATAAGGCACGGGCCGCCCGGCAAACTGCGCCAGCCGGTCCTCACGATCAAAGGCCAGAACAAAGCGCCCGTCAGCCACATCGAACAATTCGGGCGAGATTTTCTCGTCCCGCGCTTCTTCGGTCAGCATCAGAAACAGCTCGCTATCCGCAAGCCGTTCAAAGAAACGCAGACGGGCGGCATCACTTGTCGGGTCCGCCTGCATCGCGGCATGCGCAGTGTCCAACGCCGTGGATTCAGTCATTCAGCACCTCTTGGACCCGTGTACGCAAAACAGGCAGCAGTTCAGCCTCGAACCACGGGTTTTTCTTCAACCATGCCGTATTGCGCCAGGACGGGTGAGGCAAGGCAAAGACCCGCGGCGCATGGTCCCGCCAGTTGCGAACGGTGTCCGTCACCGACCCGCGCGCGCCAAGATGAAACTTGTGTGCATGACCTCCGACCAACACGGTCAGCGGCACACGCCCCAGGTCCTGCATCACCCGGTCGTGCCAGGTCTTGCGGCAAATCGCAGGTGGCGGAAGATCAGCATTGCGCGCATCATACCCAGGAAAGCAGAACGCCATCGGTACGATCGAAACACGGTCGCGATCGAAAAAAACCGACTCACCAATCCCCAGCCAGTGCCGCAGCCTGTCGCCGGACGGGTCGGTGAAGGGCCGCCCCGACTCGTGCACACGGGCGCCCGGTGCCTGCCCCGCGACAAGGATCGGTGTTCCGGGGCGGAACCAGACCACCGGGCGCGGCTCGTGTGCGGTTTCTGTTTGCGCGAACCTGTCGGCACACAAGCGGCAGGCGCGGATTTCCTGACGTAACGCGTTCATCTGATCCTGAAGGCCCCTGCCCATCCGGTCTGTTGTTGGCTGCCAAAACAGATAATAACGACCTGACGCGGCACCAAGTGACCGATAACCTTTGCTGCACCCAATCAGACATTCATGCGCGCAACCGGACCGCATTGATCATTTGTTTCATAATTCGACATAATGTAGCCAACATGGGACGGTAAAAAATACCCTTTCTGGCCGCCCGCAAGTGCGACAACACGAACGAAACGAGCAGCAGACCCCGAATGCTAGAATTCGACAACGTCAGCAAATCCTTCTGGACCGGAACGCGCCGCAAGGTGATTCTGGATCGGGTCTCGTTTCGGGTCGAACTGGGTACCTCACTGGGCGTTCTGGCCCCGAACGGAACCGGAAAAACCACGTTGATCAACATGATGGCCGGCCTGGAGAAACCCGACGAAGGCGTGGTCCGTCGCGAATGCCGGGTTTCTTTCCCCATGGGGTTCACCGGTGGCGTGTCGGGAAAACTGTCAGCGCTTGAGAACGCGCGCTACATCGCCAAGATCTACGGTATGGACCCCGACTATATCGAGGCCTACTGCAAATGGCTCTGCGGTCTGGGCGAATATTTTGACCAGCCCCTTGCCACTTACTCCTCTGGGATGAGGGCGCGTTTCACCTTTTCTTTGATGCTGGCGCTGGACTTTGACATGTATCTCATCGACGAAGGGATGCCGGCGACAACAGATGTCGAATTCAACGAAAAGGCTGGGGCGATCCTGAAGGAAAGATTGCGCACGACGACTTTGGTGATCGTATCGCACAGCCCGTCCGTGTTGGAGAAATTCGCCCAGAAAGCGGCCGTACTTCTGGACGGGCAATTGTATATATTTGACTCCTTGGAAGAGGCAAAGCAGCTTTATGACTACGAAACCCAAGGTTAGAAAATACAACTGGCGCTGCGGACGTCAGACGGAAAGCTCGGCCGAGGCGCGATCGGACGCCATCTCGCGTATTCGCAACGCGACGCAAGGCCCTGCGGCCGCCGGCGAAGCACAGCCCGGGACGCAGCTGGATGACATCAAGCGCGAAGGCCTGACGGGCCGTCAATTGCGTATCGCACGACGTCTGGCGCAGAAACACGGTCTGGCCGCGACGTCGGACTATGACGCGGTGCGATTGCTGCGCAAAAAGGGCATCGACCCCTTCCAGCGCACCAATCTTCTGGACCTTGCCGCCGCAAGGCCATCGGACGAGGGTGACAAACCCAAGGACAGGATCAACGTTCAACTGCCGCAGGCCATGGGTGCCGAGAAAACAAACCTGCCCGGGCCCGAGCTCAGCCCGGCTGAGCGGCGCAATTTTGAAATTGGCCAAATCCAAAAAGACATCGCCCGTCGTCGCAAGCGTAAATTGTTTGGACTGTTTGCGCGTCTGGCGGCCTTTGTGTTCCTGCCGACCTTCATTGTCGGCTTCTATTTCTACCGCATCGCCACGCCGATGTATGCCAGCGATTCCGAATTCCTGATCCTGCAAGCGGATGGCGGACCGGGCAATATCGGCGGTCTTCTTGCCGGTACGCAATTCGCCACCACGCAGGATTCGATCTCGGTTCAGTCCTTTCTGGAATCGAAAGAAGCTTTGCTGTTGCTGGACCGCGATGCCGGGTTTTCTGATGTCTTCAAGCAGGAATGGATCGACCCTATTCAAAGACTGGCACCGGACGCCTCGCTTGAAGACGCCTATAAGCTGTTCAAACGCATGATCACCATCGGCTATGACCCGACCGAAGGGGTCATTCGGATGGAGGTTGCCGCCCCCGACGCGCAGACATCGACCGAATTTTCCGAGCGCCTGATCTCTTATGCCGAAGACAGGGTGAATGCCTTGTCCGGAAAAAAACGTGAAGACCAGATGCGCGACGCGCTGCAAAGTTTCGAAGCGGCGCAGGAAGCGCGCAGGCAGGCTCAGGAAGAGTTGATCGAGCTTCAGCTTCAGGGCGCGGTTCTTGACCCCGAAAACGTCATTGCCAGCCTGCGAGCCCGCATCAACGAAATCGAAATACTGGTTCAGGACAAAGAGCTTGAGCTCGCCGCGCTTCAGGACAACCTGCGCCCGAACAAGGCAAAGGTTGATGGCGTCAAGGCAGATATCGCCCGCCTTGAAAAAGTTCTGAGAGAACTGAATGCCGAGATGCAGGATGCCTCGGACGGCGAAAACTCGCTGGCGCGGCTGAGCGTGCGTATCCAGATCGCGCAGGCGGACCTGGCGGCGCGTGACATGATGCTGCAAACGGCAATGCAGCAAATGGAAGCGACCCGGTCCGAAGCCAACCGGCAGGTGCGCTATCTGACCGTCTCGGTCAACCCCGTTCCCAGTCAGGAACCCAGTTATCCGCGCAAGTTCGAAAATACGATTTTGGCATTCCTGTTGTTTGCTGGTATCTACCTGATGATCTCGCTTACCGCGTCGGTCCTTCGTGAACAGGTATCCTCATAAAACTCATGAAACATGTTAAAATCTCCGACCTGACAGTCGGCAACGACCTTCCGCTGACCATCATAGCTGGGCCATGTCAGCTTGAAACGGCAGACCATGCGCAGATGATTGCGGGCAAGATGAAAGAAGCCTGCGACGCAGCCGGGGCGCAATACGTCTTCAAGGCGTCTTATGACAAGGCGAACCGGACATCCCTGTCGGGCAAGCGTGGCATGGGCATCGATGCGGGGCTGAAGGTACTGGATGACATCCGCAAAACGATGGGTATCCCGGTTCTGACCGATGTTCATACCGAAGCGCAATGCGCTATCGCCGCCGAGGCGGTGGACGTTCTGCAAATTCCGGCCTTCCTGTGCCGTCAGACCGACATGCTGCTGGCGGCCGGCAACACCGGCAAAGCGGTCAATGTGAAAAAGGGGCAATTCCTTGCACCTTGGGAAATGACCAACATCGTCGACAAAATCGAAAGCACCGGAAATCAGAATATCCTGCTGACCGAACGTGGCACCTCATTTGGCTACAACACGCTGGTTGCCGACATGCGTGCGCTGCCCCAAATGGCGAAAACCGGGTATCCGGTGGTGATGGACGCCACCCATTCCGTGCAGCAACCCGGAGGCAAGGGCGGGTCTTCGGGCGGGCAGCGCGAATTTGCACCGGTAATGGCCCGCGCCGCGGTTTCTCTGGGTGTTGGGGCCGTGTTCATCGAAACCCATCAGGACCCGGACTCGGCCCCATCGGACGGGCCAAATATGATCCCCCTCGACCAGATGCCCCAACTTGTTGACACATTGATGCGATTTGATGCGCTTGCTAAAGCGAATCCGATACAGATTTAACGATTGAGACTTGTTATGACCAAACCCCTCACCGAGGTAACGCCCAACAGCTGGAACTTTCTGCGCGACGCGATGATCACGCCCACCGGGTTCCGTGAATACGACGCCCGCTGGAAATATCCCGAAGAGATCAACCTGCCCGGCATGACCGCGCTTGGGCTGGGGCTTGGCACGCAGATGCACAAGCGCGGGATCGAGCCTGTAATTGCTGTCGGCAACGATTATCGCGATTATTCATTGGCGATCAAAAATGCCCTGATGCTGGGCCTGATACAGGCTGGTATCCGTGTCAAAGACATCGGCCCTGCGCTCAGCCCCATGGCATACTTCGCACAGTTCCATCTGGATGTGCCGGCGGTGGCGATGGTCACCGCCAGCCACAACCCCAACGGCTGGACCGGGGTCAAAATGGGTTTTGAGCGTCCGCTGACCCATGGCCCTGATGAGATGTCGGAACTGCGTGACATCGTACTGAACGGCGAAAGCGTCACGCGCGAAGGCGGCTCGTACGAGTTCGTCGATGGCGTCAAAGAGGCCTATATCGACGATCTGGTCGGCGATTTCAAAATGTCCCGCCCGCTGAAAGTGGTCTGCGCGACCGGGAATGGCACGGCTTCGGCCTTTGCGCCCGAGATTTTCGAACGGATCGGGGTTGAGGTCGTGCCCAGCCATAACCGGCTGGACTATACCTTCCCCAACTACAACCCGAACCCGGAAGCCATGGAGATGCTGCACGACATGGCCGCCACGGTGAAATCCAGCGGTGCCGATCTGGCGCTGGGGTTTGACGGTGACGGAGACCGCTGCGGCGTCGTCGATGATGAGGGCGAGGAGATCTTTGCCGACAAGGTTGGCGTGATCATGGCGCGTGATCTGGCCAAGCTTCACCCCGGATCGACCTTTGTCGCGGATGTGAAATCCACCGGTCTGTTCGCCAGCGACCCCGAGTTGCAGGCCCTGGGCGTCAAAGCCGATTACTGGAAGACCGGCCACAGCCACATGAAGCGCCGCGTCAAGGAAATCGGTGCACTGGCCGGGTTCGAAAAATCAGGCCACTACTTTTTGGCCGAACCGATCGGGCGTGGATACGACTGCGGGATGCGTGTCGCAGTCGAAATCTGCAAACTGATGGACCGCAACCCGGATCAGAGCATGTCGGACCTGCGCAAGGCCCTGCCCAAGACCTGGTCCACACCCACGATGTCACCCCACGCCGCTGATACCGAGAAATATGATATCCTTCAGCGGCTGGTCGACAAGTTGGTCGCCAAGGGAGATGCGGGCGAAACACTCGCTGGCCGCGCAATCAAGGAAGTGGTCACGGTGAACGGCGCACGTGTGATTCTGGACAACGGCAGCTGGGGTCTGGTGCGGGCTTCGTCCAATACCCCCAATCTGGTCGTTGTCTGTGAAAGCAGCGAAAGCGAGGCTGAGATGCGCGCCATCTTCGCGGACATAGACGCCGTCATCCGAACCGAGCCCGGTGTCGGCGATTACGACCAAACCATCTGAAAACAACTGCTTGGGGCATATCCCGATGCCCCAAGCACGATGGTTGCTCAGTCGCCGCCGAATAATTTGAGCAGGCCTTTTTTTGCCTCTTCTTCAAGCTTGTTCTTGATGGCGTCTTCGATCTGATCACTGTCGGTGATCGTCGTATCCAATTCGTTGCCGACCTTATCAAAAACCTTCTGTTTGGCGTCGTCTTCCAGTTCCTTGACCTTCACATCCGCGGCCGCCTCGATCACCTTGGTCAGGTCCGGCTTGATCGACGGGTCGCTCCAGGGGCCTTTGATGTGAACGGGAACCGATATCCCCTGCCCGGAATTGGCACGCAACGCCACGGGCGTGAACAGATAGTCGATGTTGCGAGCCCCCAAATCTACTGTACCGGTGCCATCTGCGCGGAAATTCTTCAGTGACATGAGCAGATCGCTGTTCGTCAACACGCCCTGGTCGATGGTGAAACTGGCCGTCAGGCTGTTGAACACGGTGGTTCCGCCTGATCCGGTGCCCTGCCCCATCAATCGGTCCAGATCGAGCCCGGAAATCACTCCGGGACCGACATCCAGATTTCCTTTGCCGCTGAGGGACCGCATGATCTGATCCTCGGACTGGCCGACGCCCAGAAACTCAAACGCTCCCGCAGCGGTTCCCGACAGGCGTTTGACCCCGGCCATCGTGGTCAGTGCTTGTTTCAGATCGATCGCGGTGGCGGTCACGTTGCCGCCGACCGACAGGCCGTTGCGGTTGTTGGCCACCACCTGACCGTGCAACTGACCTGCAAACAGCGTGGCCGGGTGCATTTCCAGAACGGCCCGCGACCGATCCAGCGACAGGGTCAGATCGCTTTTGCCGAACGTCATCCCGGGCACGGCGATCGAGTTCGCCGTCAGGCGGATCTTACCGTTCGCCAATGCCAGAGCAGACGCGTCGATAGGGTCCTTCGACCACCCCTCAGGTGCAGGAGCGTTTGCCTGAGACGTGCCGCCTGAGGCAGAAGCGGTTTCGGAAATCCGCGACAGATCCAAATCACCGGCTTCCAGACGGGCCACGATACGCGGCGGGTCCGAAATGGTGATATCCGCCTCGCCCACGAACCGGTTGTCATCCAATTGCGCAACCATGTTCCGCATGGAAATCCGCCCGTCCTGCGTATACGTCATATGCGCTGAAATGTCCGCAGTCTTGCCCAATCCGGGCGGTACGGATGTGCCAGCCTGACCGAAGGCGGCAAGCATCCTTTCGGTGTTCCGCGTTACGACCTTGGTGGTTCCATCCATTTCACCCGCAAGATTGACGCGCCCGTCAAATCCGATCTCTCCGCCCGGGGCCGTCAAAGCCAGTTCCAGATCAGTCACTGACCCGGCGGCAAATGCCGGTAAGTCCGGGATTTTCAGGTCAACCTGAACCGCCCCTCCAGGCACTGGCATGGCGGCCTCCATCACCAACGGGGCCGCCACCTCGGGCCAGCTTGCAGATAGCGTCACGCCCGAGAAATCCATCTGCGTCGAACCATTTTCCACGTAAATCAGCCGTGCATTTGTCAGCTCCAGCTGATCCAGCGTGACCTGCCCCGAGGGCTCAGCGGGTGTGGTGCCCCCGGTCGCGACCGCAGTTGTCGCGGTTGTCGGGGCGCTCAACTCCCAATTGCCGCGCCCATCTGATCGTTCCAACCGCAACACGGGATTGTCTGCAAAAACTCGTTTTATCCGCAGATCCCCATTCAACAGCCCGGCAGCGTCCACTCCGACGGCCAGGCTATCCGCGCTGAGCATCGGCTCCGGTCCGGCCCAGCTTGCGTTGCCGAAACGCACCGGCCCGGTTTCCATCCCGACCACCGGCCAGAAGGAAATGCGCACATCACCGGTCAGTGTCAGATCACGCCCGGTCTGGGCCTTGACCTGCTCGGCCAGAATCGCGGCAAGCTTTTCCCCCGGCATCAGCAACAGTGCGCCAATGATCAACGCGATCACAGCGACAACGATAAACAGGATGCGCATCAGCCATTTCATTTTCTGCTCTCCGCCTTTTGGCTTGTCATTGCCGTGATCATTCAAATCACGCATCACATTTGCAAGGGCAAGCTTTCCCGACTATATGCCGCGCATGACGACAAACCCGCCGAACCTCCGCCCCGACCTGGCACCTTCTGCCCGGATCACCGAGACACCCCAATCGAACCAGCCGACCATCGGCATGGTGTCGTTGGGCTGCCCGAAGGCGTTGGTCGACAGTGAACGCATTCTGACCCGGCTACGTGCCGAAGGATACGGCATTTCGCCAGATTATGCCGGGGCCGATGCTGTCATCGTGAACACCTGCGGGTTCCTCGACAGCGCCAAAGCGGAATCGCTGGACGCGATCGGAGAGGCGCTGGTGGAAAACGGCAAAGTCATCGTGACCGGCTGTCTGGGGGCCGAGCCGGATTACATTCGCGAACATCACCCCCGCATCATGGCTGTCACCGGCCCACACCAATACGAGCAGGTGCTGGATGCGGTGCATGCCGCCGTGCCCCCCGATCCTGATCCTTTCGTGGACCTGTTGCCCGCCAGCAGCGTGCAGTTGACGCCGCGCCATTACAGCTATCTGAAAATTTCCGAAGGCTGCAACCACAAGTGCAAGTTCTGCATCATCCCCGACATGCGCGGAAAACTGGCCAGCCGCCCGGCGCATGCGGTTCTGCGCGAGGCGGAAAAGCTGGTGCAAAACGGCGTGCGTGAGCTGCTGGTGATTTCGCAGGACACCTCGGCCTATGGCTTGGACCGGAAATACGACATCAACCCGTGGAAAGATGTTGAAGTGCGCAGCCATATCACCGATCTGGCGCGCGAGTTGGGGCAGCTCGATGCCTGGGTTCGCCTGCATTACGTTTATCCCTACCCGCATGTGCGGGACCTGATTCCGCTGATGGCGGATGCCGGGTGCAACGTGCTGCCTTATCTGGATATCCCGTTTCAACACGCCCACCCGGATGTGCTGAAACGCATGGCCCGCCCGGCCGCGTCGGCCAGAACGCTGGATGAAATCAAGGCCTGGCGCGCGATCTGCCCGGATATCACCCTGCGGTCGACCTTTATCGTCGGCTATCCGGGTGAGACGGAGTCGGAATTCCAGACCCTGCTGGATTGGATGGACGAGGCGCAGTTGGAACGTGTCGGGTGTTTTCAATATGAAAACGTCGATGGCGCGCGGTCAAATGACCTGCCCGATCACGTCCCGGCAGAAATCAAGCAGGAACGCTGGGATCGCTTCATGGAAAAGGCACAGGCGATCTCGGAGGCCAAGTTGCGGGCAAAGGTCGGACAGACGCTTGAGGTGATCGTGGACGAGGTCGATGACGAGGCCGCCACCTGCCGCACCAAAGCAGACGCGCCTGAGATCGACGGCAACCTGTTCATCGATGAGGGGTTTGAAAACCTCAGGCCCGGTGACATCGTCACGGTCGAAGTGGACGAGGCCGGAGAATACGATTTGTGGGGCAAGCCTGTCTAAGGTCTGACACCGCGTCGAGCACACGGCATATGGGCAAAGCGTGAACCGAGTTTATTGGCCGAACACGCGGTCAGACCCGATCTTGGACTGAAAGCCAATCCCAGAGGTTTTCATGTCTCGTATCTTCAAGCTTGGCCTGAATTGCGTGGTTTTCCTGATGGCCGCGCATTTCGTGGCCACTCCCGGTTACGCCCAGCCTACACAGGTCGGCTCTGCCGGATTCATTTCGGTTGGCGGCAAACATCTAAGCTTTCACAAAAACGGCCGCCACAAGATAAACCGGTATTACGTGGCCCCGAAGGCCAAGTCATATGCCAAGCGGCCCAAGGCGCATATCAAAAAGCCGGCCCCGGTTTATCGATACACCGCTCCCAAACGGCGTGTCCTCGGGCATATCCCCTATGGGTCGGTCAAGCGACAGAAATTCAAGTCATTCAAGTTCAAGCATACCTACGGCCTCAAAAGGCACTAAACAGGGTTCGCGCAACGCGAAGAACGCAACCTATCCGATAGCCGCGAAATCGCAGGCAAGAAAAAACCGCCACAACTGGTGACGGTTTTTCCCGAAAGCGTACAGGCGGTCCGGGTCCGGGCCGCCTGCGAATGGCTTACTGAGTGATTGGGTCACAGACCGTCTGGCCAGCCTCGGTTGTGGCCAATTGATAACCACCCGGACAGCTGGGTGTGCCGGCTTTGTCATAGCTGGGCTGAACGTAAACAGGTGTCGGTTCTTCCTGCTGCGCACAGGCAGTCAGGATCAGTGCAAATGCGCCAACGGCAGCGAGTTTCAGTTTCATGTCCGTCAATCCTTTATTACTTTTCTGATATTGCCCAGCTTTTCGGGGCCAGGTTAAGAATACGGGCTGAACGGCAATCTGGCAACTGAATCGATCACGTCTTCGTGAGTCACAGCGAATCCATGCCAATCAAATGGCGCAATGATGTTCTTTGAGGCGTGAAACCTATTCTTCTGACTCCGGCGCCCTAAACTGTTGCAGCGAATTCAGCCAAAGACGGAGAAGCCATATGTCAAACGCGCCCATTGTTGCCCAGAAATCGCCATTACCGGTCGAGGTCGTCGAAGGGAAAACCTATTTCTGGTGCGCCTGCGGCAAATCCAGCCGCCAGCCGTTTTGCGACGGATCGCACAAAGGCACCGGGTCAGAGCCTGTGAAATATACTGCGGAAAGCAGCAAAAAGGTCTTCTTTTGCGGGTGCAAACACAGCTCGAAGCCGCCTTTGTGCGACGGAACGCACAACGGGCTTTGATCAGGTTTTCAACCCATTCAGTATCTCGGCATTGGGGCAAAAATCCGGGGCAGTGGTCGCTGTGCCCTGTTGCCGGGCAAGCCAAAACTCGCATTGCACATCACATCCGGCAGCGCGGCACCGTGTGACAAGCTCGGCGTATTTTTCGGGTGAAAGACGTCCTTCGGCCATCGCTTCGGTCATTGAAATGCCCATGCAGCGTGAAACTGAGCGTGTAAGCCAAAAGTGCTTTTCGATTTCCCCTAACGCGACCTGAGACATCAAGCGTTCTCCACCTGCTTGGTTTTGAGGGCGGCAAAGTATTTGCGATTCGGGCATGTCGATGGCGCCTGTTCAACCTGCTCGCGCCGTTCCAACCATTCCGGGCAGTCCTTGGCCCAAGAACAGCCGCGACACTGCCGCACGATTTCAGCCCATTCTTCCTGTTCCAGATGACCGTTCCGATAGGCCGCGGCCAAGTCGGTTCCGGTTGCTTGCCCCATACGCAACACCAAGCGCAGATGGGTCATGATTTCGCCCAGATGTGTCATGGCAGACCTTTGTGTCAAGGCAGGAGATTGTGAAGCAATTCCTGATTTCGGCAGTACTCGGGCGTACGCCGAGCAGATCCGGGATCGTTCAGCAAACTCTTGCAGTGATCCGGGTTCGGGCAGTCGGTACAGCGCAAAACAGCATCAGAGATCTGGTCCACGGAAACGGAACCATCAATGGCGGCTTCCTCAAGATCAATGTCCAGCATTCTGGCCATATCGTCCACCAATCCGGCATGCAGCCGCAGGGTCTCGTGGGAGGGCATGCTGTTTCCTTTCGCTTTGACGCTGTGTCCAAAGGGTAGCGCATCCGCGAAGGCAAACATTGACTCAGGTCAAGATTGGACGCCGATGTGATCCAGATAGGCCCGCGTGGCATCCTGAACACGGCGAAAGCGGTCCCCGCCCAGTTTCTTGCCGCCATACCAGCGCGTCACGATTATGACGTGATTTTTAAGCCCGGCGCGTTCGATCATCCGAAGGATCACCATGCCCGCGCCGCTTTCTCCGTCATCAGCTTTCAACGCGCCGGTCGGCAAGGCCGCGGCCCAGGTGTTGTGCGTGGCCTTGGCATAGCTCTTGTCGGATTTCAAATCGTTCAGAACCGCGTCGATTTCAGCCCGCGTCGTGACCTGCGCCCCGGACACCGCGTATTTCGAGCCGCGATCCGTCAGGACGACACCCAGGCATGTGAGCCGGCTCATTGGGACAAACCCAACTGCTCTGCCGTTTCCCGCACGATCTGCACACGTTGTGCATTTGGTGGGTGGGTTCCCAAAAACCTGTCACCGGGATCCGGGATGCGATCAAAGAACCTTGCCCCGACCAACGGATTGTATCCCGCATTATACGTGATGATGGTTCCCAACTGGTCTGCCTCCAGCTCAAAGTCTTTCACATAAGCCTGAACGCCGACCTGCGCGCCCAGCTTTTGCGCCTCTTCAATGGCGGCGGCGTCCCCGCCGCGCAACTCTGCCACCCGCCCGAACTCAGCCGCGCTGGCGCTGGCGATTTCGCTCTGCCTGGCGATATGCCCCAACACGTGGTGGGCTGCTTCATGCCCCATGACAAACGCCAGTTCATCCGCGTTCTGGGTAGACTCGATCATCGAGCGGGTGAATATGATCACCGGCTGCTTGTTTTCATCCAGCGTCTGGAATGCATTGACCGAAGCCTGTGGGTTCAAGTCGACAAGAATCCGAAAGTCGCAATTCTGCCCGGTCGTCTGTTTCAGACACTGTCTGCGGGCTTCCGCACCGACGGCCCGACTGACCTCTCGGAAGGTTTGCACCATCGGTTCGGCCTCTGGCTCATCCCCCAGCCATTCCTCGGCGGGTTGGACGCGCAAGGCCCCCTCTCCACATGCCGCAAGCAGCAGGGACAGCAATAAAACAAACCATCTGTGCATGTCATATCCTTTGAGACCGAATGGCCGTGATTTCAACATAGTACGACCGTGCCGGCGAAACCACACCGCCGGTTCAACGAACGGCTTGCATTGCGCCCCGGCGGCTTGCACTCTGGCCTCATGTTTACGATTGAGCATGAATTCGACTCGACGGTCATTACGCTTGTGGACGAAGGCGAACAACCTTTGCAGGAAGATGTGGTGATCAACAATTTCGCGGAATGCGTCACGCTGGAACAACTTGATCCCCGCACCGATCAAATACAGAAGATCACGTTGTCGCCCGAGCAGGTGCGGGATCTGGCGGCCGCGCTGGATCTGCCCGAAGGTGTTTATCAAATTCGCGAAACCGGACCTCAGGGGTCATAGGAAAACAGCTTGATCCGTGCGGCTTGCCCCTGCTTCAGCATCAGGGTCGAGGGCGCGACGCCAAGACATTCTGCAAGCAGCAACTGCACGGCCCTGTTGGCCTTGCCGTTTTCCGGCGGGGCCGTAACGGATACCTTGATCTGACCGTCTTCGACGCTCACCCGATCGCGGGCCGCCTTGGGCGTCACCTTCAGTTTGAAAACGGCCCCGGCCTGCGCCATCGCGCTGAGATCCGGCAGATCGCGCAGTTTGGGTTTCGCCATTGTCTCCTCTTTTTTCTCAAAGTCTTGCACGAAGCACGTCGTAATGAAATTGATCCACGCAATCCATTGGCGTGCCCTTGAAACGGGCAGAATACCGACCAAGATACAGAGTCTCGATGTAAAGGAAGTTAACATATGTCCCTGAAAAACCCCGCCGCTCTGGAGTTTTTGCAGTCGCGCCGGTCCCGGCCGGCCAAGACACTGGTTGCTCCGGCCCCAACCCGGGAAGAGTTGCTGCCGTTGCTGACGGCCGCAGCCCGCAGCCCCGATCACGGCAAACTGGAGCCCTGGCGGTTTATCGTTCTGGAAAAGGGCGCCATGCCACGCCTGGCGACCCTGACCGAGGCCTGCGGACAAAGGCTGAACAAAAGCCCGGAAGACATCGCCAAGGCGCGCAGCCAGTTCGATATGGGGCATCTGACCGTCGCGGTCATCGAGGTTCGCAAACAATCCGAAAAGATTCCGGCCATCGAACAATCCTACTCTGCTGGTGCGGTCTGCCTGGCGCTGCTGAATGCCGCGCTGGCTGCGGGTTGGGGCGCCAATTGGCTGTCGGGCTGGCAAACACATGATCGCGCGTTCTGTGTCGATGCTTTCGGGCTTGCCGAAAACGAACGCGTGGCCGGTTTAATTCATATCGCCACCGAGGGAGCGACCCCGCCGGAACGCCCCCGGCCCGACGTTGCCGCTTTGACAGAGTGGATTACGGAATGATCATCCTGAACGCCTTTTTCAGCGCACTTGGCCAGACCGGAGACCCCAGGTTTCGCGCCGTATTGCTGCGCGGCGTGGGTCTGACCATTCTGCTGCTGGTTCTGGCCTGTGCAGGTGCGATCTGGTTGATCAACTGGCTGTCAGGCAGCGAAATCTCACTGCCGTTTGTGGGGGCTGTGCCGTGGCTGAACGACGTTCTGAACTATTCCGGTATCGTGCTCGTCCTGATCCTGCCCGTTTTTCTGATGGTGCCGGTCGCGTCGGCCATCACCTCGATCTTTCTGGACGAGGTGGCACAGGCGGTTGAGGACAAGCATTTTCCGGCGTTGCCGCCCGCACGGCGCATCCCGGCCTCAGAGGCGCTTATGGACGGTCTCAGCTTCCTTGGCGTTCTGATTGTGGCAAACCTGCTGGCGCTGATCCTCTATGCGATTTTCACCCCGCTTGCGCCTTTCATCTTCTGGGCGATGAACGGATTTTTGCTGGGGCGTGAATACTTTACCCTTGCCGCGATGCGAAGGATCGGGCGCGATGGCGCGCGCAAGCTGCGGGCCAAACATTCAACGACGATCTGGGTGGCGGGCACATTGATGGCCATTCCGCTTTCAGTGCCGCTGGTGAACCTGGTGATCCCGATCATCGGGGCCGCCACGTTCACCCATATCTATCATGCCTTGTCAGGCCAAAAGGCCTGACGGGGATTACCTTGGCTCCAACTGGTTCAGCCAGTCGAAATCCCGCACCGAGATCACGCCCGACAGGATGATTCCGGCGATGATCGCCCACAGAACCACAGAGATACCGGTGGTGATCCACATCTTTCTTTTCATGTGATGCACTTCCGGCGCGCCCGCATGCGTGCCGGGAACGATGTCACCCAGATCGCCCTGGGTTTTGATGCGAATGGGCAGCACCACCAACAACGTCATGAACCAGATGACGGCGAACAACACCAGCGCGGCAGTAATGGTCATTTCAGGCCCTCCGGGGCTGGGGGTTATACCTGCTCCAGCTCGACCAGGCAGCCGTTGAAATCCTTGGGGTGCAGAAACAGAACCGGTTTACCATGCGCACCGATCTTGGGCTCACCTGATCCCAGAACACGGGCTCCGGTCGCTTTAAGATGATCACGGGCCGCGATGATATCCTCGACCTCGTAACATACATGGTGGATGCCGCCGGCCGGGTTCTTTTCCAAAAACCCGTTGATCGGGCTATCGTCACCCAGCGGATACAGAAGTTCGATCTTGGTGTTGGGCAGTTCGATGAACACGACCGTGACACCATGATCCGGCTCGTCCTGCGGCGCGCCGACTTTGGCGCCCAACGCGTTGCGGTATTGCTCGGACGCCGCCTCAAGATCCGGTACGGCAATGGCGACGTGGTTCAGACGTCCAATCATGTCTCACTCCTGCTGTCCTGCGTTGCATGGGTTATGGGGGCTGATCCGCCAAAGGACAAGTGCGCCAAATCGCGCGTTAACGTCGTGTTAGCCAGAAGTTCCTAACGTGAAGCATCTGCTGCATAGGAGAGCTGCCATGGACGATTCGGGCCTACTTGCCACCACCACCGCCGCGCCCACCGCGACTCGACCCTTGCTGGGTCAGACCATATTGGTTGTCGAAGACAGCCGGTACGCTTGCGATGCCATCCGCCTGATGTGCCTACACAGCGGCGCGCGCATTCGCCGTGCGGATTGCCTGAAATCGGCCCGAAGGCACCTACAGATCTATCGGCCTTCGGTCATCCTGGTCGATATGGGCCTGCCGGACGGTTCCGGCGCCGAACTGATCGCCGAATTGGCCGAGGCCACGCCCCGTATCAGTGTCATCATGGGCCTTTCGGGCGATGACGGCAGCGAAGACATGGCTCTGGCGGCCGGCGCGGATGGGTTTTTGTCCAAGCCGCTAAAATCAATGTCACATTTTCAAAAATCCATTCTGGAACGCCTGCCAGAGGACCGGCGGCCCAGCGGGCTTCATGCCGTACGCGATGAAATCATTCGCCCGGACCCTTTGGCTTATCAGGACGACATGGCCCATATCGCCGATGTGCTCGCAGGTCCCAACGATCACAGTACATTGGACTACGCCGCACAGTTCCTGCACGGCGTCGCGCGCGAGGCAAATGACAGGCCCTTGGCGGAAGCCGCGCGAAAGCTGGCATTTTCACGCGCGAACGGGACGCCGATCATGGCGCAGGCGGCGCAGGTTGCCGGGATGGTGCAGAACCGACTGGAACAGCGAGAGGCAATTTGAAATGGTGACAGCGTATTTCATCACTGCAACCCTTTTGTGCATCTGGCTGTACCGCCAAACACGGCAGGCCGCGCGTTCCATCCGCGTCAACCGAACCGATCTGAAAGACCCGCTGGACTGACACACGCTGCCTGCGTGAAAAATCCGCCCGCGATACGCGGGCGGTTTTTTTACTGGTCCTGAGGGATAATGCGAAGACCCAGCTCCATCAACTGATCCGAGGTCGGGTCCGAAGGTGCGTCCATCATCAGATCTTCGGCGCGCTGGTTCATCGGGAACATCATGACTTCGCGGATATTGGCCTCATCTGCCAGCAGCATCACGATCCGGTCGATACCAGCCGCGCATCCACCGTGTGGCGGGGCGCCGTAGTGGAAGGCATTGAACAGGGCACCAAAGCGGGATTTTACTTCATCCTCGCCATAGCCTGCCAGTCCAAAGGCCTTCAGCATGATTTCCGGCTTGTGGTTCCGGATCGCGCCTGAAACCAGCTCGTACCCGTTGCACGCCAGATCATACTGGTAGCCGCGCACATCCAGCGGGTTGCCCTGCAACGCGTCCATACCGCCCTGCGGCATCGAGAACGGGTTGTGTTCGAAGTCGATCGCGCCGGTTTCCTCGTCTTGCTCATAGATCGGGAAATCGACGATCCAGGCAAAGGCAAAACGGTCTTTTTCGGTCAGGTTCAATTCCTCACCGATCACGTCACGCGCCTTACCGGCAACCTTTTCAAAGGCTTTTGGCTTGCCGCCCAGGAAGAAGGCTGCATCGCCGACACCCAGACCCAGTTGCTGACGGATTGCCTCGGTGCGCTCGGGGCCGATGTTCTTGGCCAGCGGTCCCGCAGCCTCCATCCCCTCACCCTGATCGCGCCAGAAGATATAGCCCATGCCCGGCAGGCCCTCTTTCTGGGCAAAGGCGTTCATGCGGTCGCAGAACTTGCGGCTGCCGCCGCCCGGCGCGGGGATCGCGCGGATCTCGGTGCCTTCCTGTTCGAGCAGCTTGGCGAAGATCGCGAAACCGGAACCGCGGAAATGCTCGGACACCACCTGCATCTTGATGGGGTTCCGCAGGTCCGGCTTGTCGGTGCCGTACCACAGCGCCGCGTCCTTGTAGGAAATTTGCGGCCAGTCCTGATCAACCTTGCGACCGCCGCCAAATTCTTCGAACACGCCGGTCAGAACAGGTTGAATGACGTCGAACACGTCCTGCTGCTCGACAAAGGACATCTCGAGATCCAGCTGGTAGAAGTCGGTGGGGGACCTGTCTGCCCGTGGATCTTCATCTCGGAAACAGGGTGCAATCTGGAAATACTTGTCGAAGCCCGACACCATGATCAGCTGCTTGAACTGCTGCGGGGCTTGCGGCAACGCATAGAATTTGCCCGGATGCAGGCGCGATGGCACTAGGAAGTCGCGCGCGCCTTCGGGCGACGAGGCGGTGATGATCGGCGTCTGATACTCGCGAAAGCCCTGATCCCACATCCGTTTGCGCATGGACGCAACCACGTCCGAGCGCAAGGTCATGTTCCGCTGCATCGCCTCGCGGCGCAGGTCCAGATAGCGATAGCGCAGGCGGGTTTCCTCGGGGTATTCCTGATCGCCAAAGACCATCAGCGGCAATTCGTCGGCGGCCCCCAGAACTTCCAGTTCGCGTACATAAACCTCGATCTCGCCGGTGGGCAGTTTCGGGTTCACCAGGTCCGGGTCACGGGCTTTGACGGTGCCGTCGATGCGGATGCACCATTCGGACCGCACCTTTTCAAGCTCGGCAAAGGCGGCGCTGTCGCCGTCGCACAGGATCTGGGTTACGCCGAAATGGTCGCGAAGATCGATGAACAGCACGCCCCCATGATCTCGAACCCGATGCACCCAACCGGACAGGCGAACGGTTTCTCCGACATTGGCGGCGGTCAAGGCGGCGCAGTTGTGGCTGCGATAGGCGTGCATGGAATATCCCTTCGGGCGCAGAATTCGTCGCGCCGATACACCCTGTCAGCCCCGGAAAGTCAAGGCGGGTTGCCCCTTCAAAACGGCCTTTGCACATTGCCCGAGTAGAAATATACGCCCAGCCCCACCGCAAAAATGATATTGCCCGCAATCGCGTGCAGCAACACCGCATAGAAGAATGACCCACGCTGCCGGTAGGCCCATGTGAACAGCAGGCCGCCGGCGAATGTCATCAGTGCGACGATCCAGCTCCAGTACATCAGGTGCGCGAACGAGAATATGGCCGCGTTAAGCAGATAGGCCGCACGCCCATCCGGCAGGATCGCGTGATAGCGGCGAAAGAACAGAGGGCGGAACAGCAGCTCTTGCGGCAGCGCTGATAAAAGTGGATAGCCGACCCAGATGAAGGCCAGCATTTCGGGGCGGTGCACAAGCAGGAAGAACGCGGCATCCGGGCGCGTGATCTGAATCAGACCAACACAAAAGGCAGTCACGATGGCAGAGAACAAAGCCACCTCGCGCAGGGTCCAGTTGGCCCAGTCATAACGAAGTTCGGCCCATTGAAACCCGGGCGTCCGGTGCAATAGCACGATACCAAGCCCGGTCAGCGCAAACAGCGCCGGAAACATCCAGTTCGGAGGGAAAAGAACAGCGATCAGCAGCGGCAAGCCAATATAGAACAGGCCAAATTCCAGCCGCAGCCGTCGCAGTGCAACCGGCGGTCCGATCATCATGCTGTTTTTTGTCACCCGTCTATCAGCTCCACCTCGATCAGTCCGCGCAGTGAATTTCCGATCCGCACAGTTTGCGCATTTTTCAGGTCGGTCAAGGTCAGCACGGCTTCGATGACTGCTTTGTTTTCCAGCAGTTCTTCGCGCAGTATCCCCGGCAAGAGCCCACAGGACAAAGCGGGCGTCAGAACCCGGCCATCAGGCATTTCCATAAACAGGTTCGTGATGGTGCCTTCACAAAGCTCATCCAGTTCATTCAGAAACAACAGTTCGTCCACCCCTTCGGGCAGCGCTGCGCGCGCGGAATCATAGAGCGCACGGCGCGTGGTCTTGTGACGCAACCACAGGTCATTCGAAGCCAGACGTTGATCTGACAGAGCGACGCGCCAGATTCTGGGATTGTCCACCAGTTCGCCGGTCGACAGATCGAACGAGCCCGACACATCCAGCGTAAGGCGGCAACGCAGCGGGGTGTCACAAGCAGCGCCATTCAGTCTGGCGGTCGCTTCATCGGGGTTGAAAGGAATCTCGAACACCCGCGCAGTACGGGCCATTCGTGCAAGATGGCGGTCCAGCCTGACAAAGCCCTGATCCGGGCGGAAGGCCAGTGTTTCAATCAGGCTGAAATCAGGTTCAGCTGGCGGGCGAAGCGGGCTTTCCATAACGCCTCCTCATACTCTGACGGGGCGGTGCTGTC
Organism: Ruegeria sp. HKCCD6604; assembly: GCF_013110635.1. Taxonomy (NCBI): domain Bacteria; kingdom Pseudomonadati; phylum Pseudomonadota; class Alphaproteobacteria; order Rhodobacterales; family Roseobacteraceae; genus Ruegeria; species Ruegeria sp. HKCCD6604. The sequence goes on from NZ_WVQW01000001.1 coordinate 1,395,113, forward strand.
CCAAACGACACCGCCGCCTACGTTCAGAGTGGCCTGATCATCCTCAAGCATCAAGGTGCGGATGGCCACGTTGAACTCGGACCGACCATCCGGCGCGGCCCAACCAATCGTTCCGCAATAGATGTCGCGCGCCCATGGCTCCAGTTCCGCCAGAATTTCCATCGCGCGGATCTTGGGGGCTCCGGTGATCGATCCACAGGGAAACAGTGCGGTCAGTATTTCACCCAACCCAACGCATTTGTGCAGCTGCGCCCGCACCAGCGAGACCATCTGATGTACGGTGGCATAGGTTTCCACCCGGAACAGGTCAGGCACATGAACAGATCCGGGCAGCGCGACGCGGCTGATATCGTTGCGCAGCAAATCAACAATCATCAGGTTCTCGGCCCGATTCTTTTCGTCCGCGCTCAGAAAAGCCCGGCGGCGCGCATCCTCATCCGGGTCTTCACTGCGCGGTTGCGTGCCCTTCATCGGCCGGGTTTCGATCCGTCCACCCTCATCGGTGCGGAAAAATAACTCCGGCGAGCGGCTGAGCAGATCAGGCAGCCCATCCTGTTGCACCAGTGCTCCGTGGCCCACTGGCTGCCCCGCCGCCAGCGCGGCATAGAGCGTTTCGCTGTTGCCCGAGACGGTCAGATCAATCGGAAAGGTTAGGTTGGCCTGATAGATGTCGCCGGCACCGATGGCGTCATGCACGGCCCTGAAGGCCTTGCCGTATCGCGCGTCATCCCATCGTGGCCAGAATGCGCCCACTTCACCCGCAGGCGACGGAAGGGCGACCCGATCCGGTGCATCATAGACCCCAAAGCACAACAAAGGCAGGCGTCGTTCTTCCGGCAAAAGACCATTGAGCCGGGGTTCAAGCGCATAGCCCAGCTCGTAACTGGCATACCCTGCCAGCCAGGCACCAGCTGCGCGCGCCTCGTCCAATGCCGCCAGAGCCTGGGGCACGTCCTCCGCCACATCCGCGCGGATCACCTGAGACGGACGCTGAAACCGGGTTCCTCGCCCGGCCGGTCCCTGATCGAAACGAATACGCACTTGCATCCTCATTTGCCGTGAGGGGCCATATAGAGAATACTCTGCCAAGTGAAAGAGGGGAAAGCGGCAATTTCGCCCCTGTTTCCGATACCTCTTGCACCTTTTTGCGCGGTCCCTATAACGCAGGACAATTTGGGCGCTGGGGCGGTGCCCTGACTCGCGGACAATCGAAGGAACAAGGCCATGCCGAGAAGAACCGACATCCAGTCGATCATGATCATTGGGGCGGGCCCCATTGTTATCGGTCAGGCCTGTGAATTCGACTATTCCGGTGCTCAGGCCTGCAAGGCCCTGCGAGAGGAAGGATACCGGGTCATTCTGGTGAACTCGAACCCGGCGACGATCATGACCGACCCCGGTCTAGCCGACGCCACCTATATCGAGCCGATCACACCCGAAGTGGTCGCCAAGATCATCGAGAAAGAACGCCCTGACGCCCTGTTGCCCACCATGGGCGGACAGACCGGCCTGAACACCTCGCTGGCACTGGAAGAAATGGGTGTGCTGGAAAAATTCGGCGTCGAGATGATCGGCGCCAAGCGCGATGCCATCGAAATGGCCGAAGACCGCGCCCTGTTCCGCGAGGCGATGGACCGGCTGGGCATCGAAAACCCCAAGGCCGAGATCGTTACGGCCCCCAAGGACGAGAGCGGCAAGAAAGACCTGGACGCCGGTGTGGCGCTGGCCCTTGAAACCCTTGAAACCGTGGGGCTTCCTGCCATCATCCGCCCGGCCTTTACACTGGGCGGCACGGGTGGCGGCGTGGCGTATAACCGTGAGGATTACATCCATATTTGCCGCTCGGGTATGGATGCCTCGCCCGTGGGTCAAATCCTGATCGACGAAAGCCTACTGGGCTGGAAAGAATACGAAATGGAGGTGGTGCGCGACACTGCCGACAACGCCATCATCGTATGTTCCATCGAAAACGTCGATCCGATGGGCGTGCATACGGGTGACTCGATCACCGTGGCCCCTGCCCTCACGCTAACCGACAAAGAATACCAGATCATGCGCAATCACTCGATTGCCGTGCTGCGTGAAATCGGTGTCGAAACCGGCGGCTCAAACGTGCAATGGGCGATCAACCCGGTCGATGGCCGCATGGTCGTGATCGAGATGAACCCGCGCGTGTCGCGCTCGTCGGCGCTGGCATCCAAGGCCACCGGTTTCCCGATCGCAAAGATCGCTGCGAAACTGGCCGTGGGTTACACGCTGGATGAGCTGGACAACGACATCACCAAAGTCACCCCGGCCTCGTTCGAGCCGACCATCGACTATGTCGTGACAAAAATTCCGAAATTCGCCTTCGAGAAATTCCCCGGTTCCGAACCCTATCTGACCACCGCGATGAAGTCGGTGGGCGAGGCGATGTCGATTGGCCGTACGATCCACGAATCGATGCAAAAGGCACTGGCCTCGATGGAATCGGGCCTGACCGGCTTTGATGAGGTCGAAATCCCCGGCCTGAACGTGGGCCTCTGGGACGAGGCCGACGACAAGGCCGCCGTGATCAAGGCGATCAGCCAGCAGACACCCGACCGCCTGCGCACCATTGCACAAGCGATGCGCCATGGCCTGAGCGATGACGAGATTTTCGGCGTCACCAAGTTCGACCCTTGGTTCCTGGCCCGTATCCGCGAGATCGTCGAGGCCGAAGGTCAGCTCCGCAAGGACGGCCTGCCCGTCACCGAGGACGGCATCCGCAAGCTGAAAATGCTGGGATTCACCGATGCGCGTCTGGGCAAGCTGACGGGCCGTGATGAAGACAACGTCCGCCGAGCGCGCCGCAATCTGGGCGTTTCAGCGGTGTTCAAACGCATCGACACCTGCGCCGCCGAGTTCGAGGCGCAGACGCCTTACATGTATTCAACCTACGAAGCTCCGATGATGGGCGAGGTCGAATGCGAAGCGCGCCCGAGCGACAGGAAGAAGGTCGTCATTCTTGGCGGCGGCCCAAACCGCATCGGTCAGGGCATCGAGTTCGACTATTGCTGCTGCCACGCCTGCTTCGCGCTGACCGAAGCGGGTTATGAAACCATCATGATCAACTGCAACCCCGAGACGGTTTCGACCGATTATGACACTTCGGATCGCTTGTATTTCGAGCCGCTGACCTTTGAACACGTCATGGAAATCCTGACGAAGGAACAGGAAAACGGCACGCTGCACGGCGTCATTGTTCAGTTCGGTGGACAGACACCGCTGAAACTGGCCAACGCGCTCGAGGCCGAGGGCATCCCGATCCTGGGCACCACGCCCGACGCGATTGACCTGGCCGAAGACCGCGAGCGTTTTCAGGCGCTGATCAATGAACTAGGGCTGAAACAGCCCAAGAACGGCATCGCCTCGACCGACACGCAGGCGTTGGAAATCGCTGAGGAAATCGGCTTCCCGCTGGTGATCCGCCCGTCCTACGTTCTGGGTGGCCGCGCGATGGAGATCGTGCGCGACATGGACCAGCTGAAACGCTACATCAACGAGGCCGTGGTGGTCTCGGGCGACAGCCCCGTTCTGCTGGACAGCTATCTGGCTGGCGCGGTCGAGCTGGACGTGGACGCGCTGTGCGACGGCACCGATGTGCATGTGGCAGGCATCATGCAGCATATCGAAGAGGCCGGCGTGCACTCGGGCGATAGCGCCTGTTCGCTGCCGCCCTATTCGCTGTCGAAAGAGATCATCGCGCAGATCAAGGATCAGGCGTTCAAGCTGGCCAAGGCGCTGAACGTTGTCGGCCTGATGAATGTTCAGTTCGCGATCAAGGATGACGAGATCTACCTGATCGAGGTCAACCCGCGCGCTTCGCGCACCGTGCCGTTCGTGGCAAAGGCCACCGACAGTGCGATTGCGTCCATCGCCGCGCGTGTCATGGCAGGCGAAAAGCTGGCGAGCTTCCCGCAGCGTCCGCCCTACAAGACCGTGGACGACACCAAGATCGCAGATCAGATGACGCTGGCCGACCCGGACATGCCATGGTTCTCGGTGAAAGAGGCGGTCCTGCCCTTCGCCCGTTTTCCGGGCGTCGATACCATCCTGGGCCCGGAAATGCGCTCGACCGGCGAGGTCATGGGCTGGGACCGCGATTTCCCGCGCGCCTTCCTCAAGGCGCAGATGGGCGCGGGCATGGTGCTGCCGACTTCGGGCCGGGCCTTCATTTCGATCAAGGATGCCGACAAGGGCGCGGCGATGCTCGAGGCCGCACAAGTTCTGGTCGAACAAGGCTTCACGCTGGTCGCCACCCGCGGCACCCAAAGCTGGCTGGCGGAACAGGGTGTGCCATGCGACGTGGTCAACAAGGTCTATGAAGGCCGCCCAGACGTGGTCGACATGCTGAAAGACGGTCAGGTTCAACTGCTGATGAACACCACCGAAGGCGCGCAGGCGGTCGAGGACAGCAAGGCCATCCGGTCCATCGCGCTTTATGACAAGATCCCGTATTACACCACTGCCGCCGCAAGCCATGCTGCCGCTCTGGCCATCAAGGCGCAGGCCGAAGGGGATGTCGAGGTGAAATCCCTTCAGGGATAACCCGCCTGAGCCACAATTGGCTCATCAATGAACGAAAAGATGCGCGCCCGTTGACCTGAACTCAACGGGCGCGCATTTCGTTCAGGCATAAGGAGAATGAAACAATGCGCACATTTCTGGTTCTCGTAATCTTCACTGCACTGGCCGCCTGTGACGTGCCGTTTGTTCCTTTGATCTAACCTGATTGGACCCAGCTTTTCAGCTGGACCCACAAGAGGCCAGTGTTCAGGCTGCCAGCGCCTCGCGTTTTTCATCGCGCGCAAAGAAGAGCAGGTAGAACACCGGCGCGGCGACCATTGTCAGGACGGTCGCAAAAGCCAGCCCGCCCATGATCGTCACCGCCATCGAGACGAAGAACGCATCGGTCAGCAGCGGCGCCATGCCCAGAATGGTCGTGATCGCAGCCAGCATCACAGGGCGCAAACGCGAGACGGAGGCTTCGACGATGGATTCGCGCAGGGGTTTGCCCGTGGCGCGAACCAGGTCGATCTCTTCCACCAGCACGATGCCGTTCTTGATCAGCATGCCCGACAGGCTGAGCAGGCCCAGAAGGGCTGTAAAGGTGAAGGGCAGCCCAGTTCCCAACAGGCCGATGACGACGCCGTTGACCGACATCGGAACCAGCAGCCAGATGATGATCGGCTGACGGATCGCGTTGAACAGCAGGACCGAGATCAGCACCATGATCAGCAGGCTCAGCGGCAATTGTTTGCCCAGGCTTTCCTGCGCATCGCGCGAGTTTTCGAACTCACCGCCCCACTCCATCTTGTAGCCCGGTGGCAGTTCGATGGCCTCGATGGCGTCCCGAACTTCGGCGTGTACCTGAGCCGCCGTCAGGTCGGGCGGGATGTCCGCGCCGACAGTGATGGTCAGTACACGATCGCGGCGATGAACCAGCGTATTGAGGGATTTGTACTCGAATCCATCGACCATCTGTTCGATTGGTACAAATTTCCCGGACTGTTCCGAATACACCACCTGATCGACGATGGAATAATCTCCGTCCGCCGGACGACGCAGGATGATGGGGATCAGGCGGTCACGTTCCCGCAGCACACCGCCCGTGATGCCATCGGTCGAAAATTGCAGCGTGGCCGCAATATCTTCGCGCGTGACGCCCGCGGTTTGGGCCCGTTCCGTGGCATAGATCGGCTGCACCGCCAGTTCCTGTTCGCGCCAGTCATGATGAACGAGCAGGGCGTTGGGCGACGCCGCCGCCATGCGCTGCACGGCCTCGTCCGCAAGTTGTCGCAGTACCACCGGATCGCTGCCCGAGAACCGGGCCTGAATCGGATCACCGCCACCGGGGCCAAACACCAGGCGCTTGGTTCCGAACTCGCCTTCGGGGAACTGGACCGACCCGAACGCTTCCAGATCCGCTTGCAAGGCCGGGATGTCATCCAGACTTTCCGTACGGATGATCATGTGACCATAGCTCGGGTTCGGTTTCTCTGCCGAATAGGTCAGCATGAACCGGGTTGCCCCCTGACCGACGAATGTCGTGACCGAAACCACGTCATCGCGTTGGGTCAGCCAATCTTCGAAAACCGCCATGTCCTGTGCCGTGCGGGCAATCGGCGTGCCCTGAGGCAGCTTGTAATGCACAAAGAACAAAGGCGTGTTCGAGTTGGGGAAGAATTGTTGTTTCATCAACCCGAACCCGGCATAGCACGCAACGGTTACGCCGATGAGACCCGCAACAACCAGCCACCGGAAACGGAGCGCAAACCGCAGGATCGCGCCATATGTGCGGAACAGGATGCCCCCGTAGGCGTCGATCTCACCCTCCTTGCCCTGCTTGAAGAAATAGTGCCCCAGCAAAGGCGTGACCGTGATGGCAAGTATCCAGCTGAGCAGCAGCGAAATGCCGATCACCGCAAACAGGGAAAACAGAAACTCGCCCGTCGCATCCGGGCTGAGCCCGATCCCGGCAAAGGCCATGATGCCGATCACGGTGGCTCCAAGCAGGGGAATCTGGGTTTTTGACGCCACATCTTCAGCCGCATCGCGCGAAGGTTTTCCTCGCAACATCGCGATCTGCATCCCTTCGGCCACCACGATGGCATTGTCCACAAGCATACCCATGGCAATGATCAGCGCGCCTAGGGAAATCCGTTCCATCTCGATTGAGAACAGTGACATGAACAGAAGCGTGCCGACCACGGTCAGCAACAGGGTCGAACCGACGACGATGGCCGCGCGCCACCCCATGAAGATTCCCAGCACGGCGACCACGATGGCCACTGACATGGCCAGATTCACCAGAAAGTCGTTCGAGGCCTGCTCGACCACCACATGTTGCTGATAGATCGGCAGAATATCGACACCGAAGGGGATATTCGCATCCAGCTCGGCGAATTTGGCGTCAGCCCGCTTGCCGACCTCGACGATGTTTTCCGTCGCCAGAACGGCGATGCCGAGGGTAAAGGCTTCGGTCCCGTTGTAGCGGATCATGATGTCCGGATCGTTCTGACGGGCGCGATAGACATCGGACATGTCGAACAGGTTGATCACCTGCCCTTGCGAGCCGACAGACAGGCCCGCAATGGCCGAGACACTGTCCGAACCCTCGGCCGTCAGAATGGTGGTGCGGGCATCTTCAGACCGCAAAGACCCCGAGGAATTCACCGAATCCGCATTGGCTATGGCTTCGTTGATCGCTTGCAGCGGGACGTTCTGGTTCACCGAGATCGCCAGATCGGGCTCTACAAAAATCGCCTCGTCAGGCAGGCCCTGAACCTCGACATCGGCGACGCCGTCCACGGTCAGCAGTTCGCGACGCAGAAACGTTGCCAGTTCATGCTTTTCGGCGTCCGAAAACCCTTCGGCAGTCACCGCATAGAACAGGCCGAACACATCACCGAACCCGTCATTCACATAGGGTTGGCTGACACCCGACGGAAGCCCGCGGGCGGCATCGCGCACCTTGGCCCGCAGGCGGGTCCAGATATCGGGCAGTTCGGTCCCGTCGTAGGTCGACTTGATTTCTACTTCGATCAGCGATTGTCCGGGTTGGTTGACCGAGGTGATGACGTCCACCTCGCCCATCTGCTGGATCGCGGATTCAAGGGGTTCGGACACTTCAAGCGCCACCTGTTCCGCCGTGGCACCGGGATATTGCGTGGCGATGACCGCGTTCTTGATGGTGAAAGCCGGGTCTTCCAAACGACCAAGCGACGTGAATCCCCAGATGCCACCGAAGAGGGCAATGAGGATGATCAGCCATGTGTAAAGCGGTCGATCAATCGAGGCGCGCGCGATGTTCATCTGTCTGCCCCTCAGTTCGCGAAGCCGGTGAACCGGCGCACGGGCTGACCGTCTGTCAGCACAGCACCGCCAGCCACAACAACTTCGTCACCGTCGGACAAGCCTTTCAGCACCCGAACATCGCCCGACTGCGTGGGTTCGATTGTCACCGGAACGCGGCGGACCGTGCCTTCATCCGCGCCAGCGGGAGAGAACACGATGACGCTCAGTTCACCTGTTGCATCCGCGATGACGGCCGTCGCCGGCACGACGATGCCTGTGCGCTCATCCTGGACCTTTACGTTGACTGTGACGGACGAGCCGGGAAGAATTTGAAGCCCCTCGGGCGGGGTCAGGCCGAACTGAATGCGGAAGGTCTGCCCGACGCTTGAGGTTTCAGCGTCGAATTCACGGATTTCCAGCGGGAAGACTTCATCACTAACGGGGAATTTGGCGGTGATGGTGATATCGTCGTTCTGGCCCGAGCGTTGAAACAGGATCTCGGGCACATCCACCTCGATGCGCAATTCGGACATGTCGTGGATGCGGACGATCGGCGTGCCTGCCGATACGGTGGTGAAAGCCTCGACCGCGCGGCTGGAGACCAGCGCGTCAAATGGTGCGGTCAATGTCGCGTGTTCCAGTTCGTATTCGGCATCGCGCAGTGCGATCGCGGCCAGTTGCGCTTCGGTCTCTGCGTCATCGACCGCCACCTGGCTGGCCGTGGTGCCCCGCAAACGCGACAGGCGTGCGACGGTTCGGTCAGCCTGTTCCTTTTGCAGCTGCGCCCGTTCGAGCCGCAGTTCGAACGGCTCCTGATCCAGTCGCGCAATCAGGCCGCCTTTGGGGATGACAAACCCTTCGTTGACCGGCATTTCGACGATCTGACCGGCGACCTGAAAGGCAAGATCGACCGTCTGCCGCGCTGCAACACGACCGAAGAACTGGCGGGTGAAGCCGGGCGTTGTTTCGCGCACCTGCATCAGCTTGACCGGTTTCGGAGTATCTTGAGCGGCAATCGGAGTTGCCAGAACGGCCAGTGCAAGGCCCAGAGAGGTCAGGAGTTTCATTTCTTCAGTCCCTCGGGAATTCCCGTTTTCAAAACGTTGTCACGGATTTTGCGCGCCAGTCGCGCGAATTCGGCTGTTTCTTCGTCGTTCAGGCCCGAGGCCCTGTGAAACAGGTCTCCGGCCTCGGCCACCAGCATGTTGCGGGCTTCTTCACCACGCTCGGTCAGCACCAGCAACCAGGCGCGGCGGTCTTCCGGGTCACGCTCGCGCGTGAGATAGCCGGCTTTTTCCAGCGAATCCGCGGTGGCGGTGATTGTGGACGGTACACTCAGCATATCCGCAGCCAGAACCCCCATGCGTTTCGGCTGATCCAGCTTGATCAGCATATGGCATTCGGGGTGGCTCAGGTCGGTTTCGATGCTGTCGAATGTCTCTTCCAGTTTCCAGTACAGGGCATATACACCCATGATCGCCTGAATCTCGGGGCTGAGGCGGCCAAGCCTGGTGCTGATATCGTCGGGCATCGGGGATCTCCGCGCGTTTGGAGGGGTCATATACTTCAGTTTCTGAACCATTCAAGATATGAAGCTACAGCTTTGCGCACATTCCCTTAGGTCAACATACCTTGATCAAATCACACCATGATTGCATTTTGGGCAAATCCGAAACATTCAGGGCTCGCCATGTATACCCCCGCCATCACCGGTACCGGTGTCTTTACGCCTCAGAACGTCATCACCAATGCCGAGCTTGTCGAAGCATTCAACGCTTATGCCGACAAACAGAACGCCAAGAATGCCGAAGCCATCGCCGCCGGACAGATGGAGCCGATGCAGCATTCATCGGAAGAGTTCATCGTCAAGGCATCGGGGATCGAAAACCGCTACGTGATGGACAAGAGCGGCGTGCTGGACCCGGACGTGATGCATCCACTGCTGCGGCAGCGCAGCGATGATGAACCCGGCATCATGACCGAAATGGCGGTGGATGCCTGCAACAAGGCGCTGGCACAGGCGGGGCGCACGGCGGCGGATGTTGATCTGGTAATCTGCGCGGCTTCGAACCACGAGCGCGCCTATCCGGCGATTGCGATCGAAATCCAGCAGGAACTGGGGATCAACGGGTTCGGCTTTGACATGAACGTCGCCTGTTCGTCAGCCACGTTCGGCATTCAGGCCGCGGCGGACATGGTGCGGTCGGGATCGGTGCGGGCGGCGTTGGTGGTGAACCCCGAAATCTGCTCGGGCCATCTGGAGTGGCGCGACCGCGATTGCCATTTCATCTTTGGCGATGTGGCGACGGCAACGCTGATCGAACGGATCGAAGATGCACAAGGGCCGCATTTCGAAATCCTATCGACACGCTGCGCCACTGCGTTTTCCAACAATATCCGCAACAACAACGGCTTTCTGCGCCGCTCGCGCCCTGATGGGCTGACTGACCGGCGCGACATGCAGTTCATGCAGAACGGTCGGAAAGTATTCAAGGAAGTACTGCCGATGGTCAGCAAGCATATCAGCGACCACATGGATGCCGAAGGGGTCGGAAACTCTGATCTGAAACGCCTGTGGCTGCATCAGGCCAACAAGACGATGAACGACTTCATCGGCAAGAAGGTTCTGGGCCGCGAACCCGAGCCGGGCGAGCAACCCAACATCCTTCAGGATTATGCCAACACGTCATCTGCGGGGTCGATCATCGCGTTTTCGAAGTATTCCGACGACTTGCAGGAAGGTGATCTGGGCCTGATCTGTTCTTTCGGCGCCGGGTATTCCGTCGGTTCGGTGATCGTGAAGCGCCACGCCTGACGGTTGATCTTGTCTGGCCTAACCTGCCCCAGTCACTTGGAAGACGTGAAAGGCTGCGCCTTCCGCGCCTTGTATCCGTCTGAGATAGGCCGGGATTTCACCCGCAATCAATTGCGGTTGCAAACCACGACCCTGTGACGCCCAGGACCAGAATTCGGCACGCGGCGCGGACATACAGAGCATGACGTAATCCACGTCCAGCTCGGTCAGACGTGATCCGACCTGGTCGGCGTCCGATCTGAACAGTTCGATCTGCGCCAGAATTCCAGCCTGATTCCGGTGATAATTGCCCGCCAGAACGGAATGGTCGGTATGGCGCAGCACGTTTGCGGCAAAGTCGAAATCAACAAGGACCCTGCCGGCTGGAAGATTACGCAGGGCCGCATAGGCTTCGGGCGTTTTGCAGGATGCCCCCGAACTCTGCTGTGACTGTCGGGCCGGCATCGCGGATGCGGCAAGGGACGGCCCGGCAAAACGCCCCAGCTGCTCATCGATGCTGGCGCCGGTTTTCGGCGAGATGCAGAGGATGAAAGCAACCATCGCAAACCCTGACAACGCGCGGCGACGGCTTGCATAAGAGCTGTACAGGACACGCAGGATCTGCGCCTGGACAGCCACCAGCGAAACACCCAGGAATGTCATCATTCTGGACTGATAGAGGAACACCACCAGGCCGGTCACGATCAGAGCCAGAAACAGGGCGTATTCCAGTCTGAAAGGCGATCTGACTGCAAAGATCAGGGCGGCTGCCATGCACAGGATCGACATCGCGATCAGGGCCAGCGCTTCGCCCCGGTGCAGTTGCAGAATGACGTTGATCTTCTGAGCTTCCGCCACCTGGCTCAACCAATAGTCGCGCATGTCCTGAGGCAGGGCTTCGATCGGGTTGCTGAGACAATGCGGGGCGAAGCCGTAAGCGCAGGCCAATGTCACCACTCCAATTGCAACACATGCGCCGATGCGGCCCCAAAGTGACCAGCCAGACCCGATCCGGGCCGCAATGCAAAGCCCTGCCGCGGCAACGCTCGCCGGCAATGCCACGCTGAGAGTCAGGGCGTCACAGCTTGGAAACAGAAAGGCCTCGTGTCCCGTTGTTGCAAGGCTGGTCAGCACAAGCGTCAGGACCAGCCCGATACCAAACGCCATGGTCCGGCGACGGGTCGGTTCGCCGTTTACGATCCAGTCAATGGTAAAAAACACGGCGACAAGTGCGATCTGCAATATCGATTCGGTGCCTATCGACACCGAAAGCGCCAGGCAGGCACCCAGCAGCCATCCGGCATATGGTTTGTCCCTGCGCAAAGCAAACAGCATCAGGGCCGTGACGAACAGAAGAATCTGAGCATTGTGGTGATCAAACGAAAAATAGTCGAACTTCCTGGAGTGTTCGAGCGCAAGCACCCCCACAACCAGCGCCGAAACGGCGCCTTCCCGCGCGCCCAAAACACTGCCAGTCACCGCAAAGGCCCACAAGGTCAGGCCCGCCAAAAGTGAGGGCCAGACGAATGCCGTCACCTGAAGGGCCATATCGGGCGGCAAAACCAACCCGAATGTTCCGTATAGCAAGGCAACCGGCGCGTCGATCAATCGGGACCAATGCATCAGCGTACCGCCCTCGGGGCCCAACCGATACTGATGGCTGTCGAACCAGCCCTGCCCCTGCAACAGATCCTGCACGACAACCCAGCGCATCACGTCGTCAGAGCCTTCTTGATGACCACTTAGGGCCATTAACACCAGAAGTGCCGCATAGGCGCATACAAAAAATCGCAGAACCACCCGGTCTGCGAAAATACTGTATGTTCCCTGCGATTTCTGCATGGTCCACTGCCCTTGAAGTTCTTGCCCGCGCCGGACCTTACAGGACAGACGTGACTGAATTGAGGCAACAGGCACGGTCAGCGTTTTTGTCTTTTCGAGCATGAAAAGAGGTAGGCCGCACAGGCGAAAACTGGCCAGTCACGGGTGCAACGTTTCCCTACCCCGGCTAGCTGACGCTTTCTTCTTCCAGATGCAGCTTCATCTCGATCAGAACCTGTTGCAGCAAACTGGTTTCTTTCAGCAACCGTTTGGCTTCGTTGACGGTGATGATTCCGTCTTCGATTGCGGCCTGATACTCGGTCATCAACATCGCAAACCGCTGGCTGAGCGCAATGACATCCGAATTGACACCACCGGTGCGGGGGGTGGAGGTGTTGCGGTCGCTATAGGACAAGGTGATGTTCTTAAGGTCCGCCAAAGCCGACGTCACATGCGGATACGTCGCCGCGTTCTCAAGGCGGGCCACCGCGTCCACAGGCATGAACCGGTCCTCGTGTTCAGCATTGTCGGAATAGTATCGTCCTAAAGTGGCCTTGGATTTCCCTGTAATTTCACACGCGGCTTCGATTCCAACATCCTTGACCAGCGCTTCTGTGTGTTTTTTCAGATAGGCCCCGATATCTGCCATTGTTTTACCTTTGTTACCTGCAAACGCCTGCCCGATGTCCAAACGGGGGAAAGCGTGGGTAAATTTCCCATAACTAAGTCATAATTGAAATGTCATACATTGGCTATCCCTCAGATATGCGGGGGATTTTGTGAGTGAGTGGCGGCAGTTCAAGCCGGTAACGAGTGATTGCAGGGTGATATTGTTAAACCTTGCTGCGTTTTGGCCACATGTTGGCCGACGGCGTCGCTGTTGCAGATGTGGGGGTTCCATCCCCTAGAGCGTAGCTCGGCCTCTGCGAACGCAACGGCGACGTCGCTCCATCAAAACGATTGATATCTTGTTCCTTTTCCCCAAGCGTTTTAGACCCGCGTCATGGCAAAGCTGTATTTCAACTATTCAACCATGAACGCGGGGAAATCGACCGTGTTGCTGCAAGCCTCGCACAACTATCGCGAGCGCGGGATGCAGACCTACCTGATGACCGCAGCCATTGACGGAAGGGCGGGTGCCGGACGGATCGCATCGCGCATCGGCATCTCGGAGGAGGCTGATACCTTCACGCCCGGCGACGACGTCTTTGCGATGATCCGAAACCGCCTGGACGACGGCCCGGTAACCTGCGTGTTCATCGATGAGGCCCAGTTCCTGTCCGAAGCTCAGGTCTGGCAGCTGGCCCGGGCCGTCGACGATCTGGACGTACCGGTACTGGCCTACGGGCTGCGGGTGGATTTTCAGGGAAAGCTGTTTCCCGGATCAGCCGCGCTGCTGGCCCTGGCTGATGAGATGCGCGAGGTCCGCACCATCTGCAAATGCGGCCGCAAGGCCACGATGGTGATACGTCAGGACGAAAACGGCAACGCCATCACCGAAGGCGCCCAGGTGCAGATCGGTGGCAACGAGACCTATGTTTCGCTTTGCCGCAAACACTGGCGCGAGGCGGTGGGCGACTAGACCGGGTTGGGCAACGCCTCGCCCGCCACAAAGGCCGCCACGTTATCCAGTGCCATGTGCCCCATGCTGCTGCGTACCTCTTCGGTGGCCGTGCCCAGATGGGGCAGCAGGGTGACGTTTTCCATTTCACAAAGGGCCCGGGGCACTTTGGGTTCAAACTCGTAGACATCCAGCCCGGCCCCGGCAATCTGACCCGATTGCAGCGCCGCGACCAGGGCCGCTTCGTCCACGACCTCGCCTCGCGCGATATTGACCAGAATGGCCGAAGGATTCATCGCCTGAAGCACCTGCGCGTCGATCAGGTGTCGGGTTTCGGCACCGCCGGGAACGGCGAGCACAAGGAAATCGACCGACGCGGCGAGTGATTCAAGGTCAGGTGTGAACTCGGCCGGAAAGTCCAGTTGCTTGGCGTTGCGGGATTGATAGGCAACCTGCATTTCGAAACCGAAATGGCACCGGCGCGCGATGGCCTGCCCGATACGGCCCATCCCGACGATACCGACGCGTTTGCCCGTTACATGATGACCCAGCATCTGCGTGGGATGCCAGCCTTGCCATTGGCCCGCGCGGACCAGCCGTTCGCCTTCGCCCGCGCGTCGGGCCGTGCTCAACAACAGGGTCATGGCGATATCCGCCGTGGCGTCAGTGACTGCGCCGGGCGTGTTGGTCACCTCGACCGAGGCTGCGCGCGCGGCCTCGACATCGATGTGATTGTAGCCGACGCCGAAATTGGCCAGAAGCTTGCACCGAGGCGCGCCTGCATCCGCAAATATCCGAGCCGAAAACTGATCACCCAGCGTGGGCACGACCACGTCGAAATCCGTCAGCGCCGACAGCATTTCCTGCCGCGACATGGGCGCCGTATTGTCTCGAATCTTCACGTCAAACGCGTCGCGGGCGCGGGCCTCGACTGCCGGCGTCATCGGGCGTGTGATCAACAGTTTCATCAATGCATCCGCCCGCCTGTCGGAACTCGGCCGTCGGGACCGATCAGAACAATCTCGCCGTTTTCATCGGGCAGACCCAGAACCAGAACTTCGGACATGAATCTGCCGATCTGGCGAGGGGGGAAATTGACCACGGCCATGACCTGTTTGCCCACCAAGGTCGACGGATCATAATGCGCGGTGATCTGGGCCGACGTCTTGCGCTCGCCAATCTCATCACCAAAGTCGATCCACATCTTGATCGCGGGTTTGCGGGCTTCGGGATAGGGTTCAGCGCGGATCACCTCGCCCACGCGGATATCAACCTTGAGAAAATCGTCGAAAGAAATCTCACTCACGTGACAGCTCCTTGGATCGGTCGGTTGCGGCCTTGACGGCACGGTGCAGCAAGTCAGGGAAGCCGCGTTCTTCATGCATCAGCACCTCAAGCGCGGCTTGGGTCGTGCCGTTCGGCGATGTTACATTGATCCGCAGTTGAGACGGATCCTCGTCAGCGGACATCGCCAGTGCGCCGGCCCCGGCCACCGTCGATTTGGCCAGTTTCATCGCAAGGTCATGCGGCAGGCCCTGCGCCTCGCCTGCTTTGGCAAGTGTTTCAATCAGATGGAACACATAGGCAGGACCGGATCCGCTGAGGCCGGTGACCGCATCCATCTGCGTCTCGTCTTCAAGACGAACCGTCTCACCCACCGCCGACAGCAGGTTTTCGGCCAGAGTCAGATCCTCGGCCGAGGCGTGGCTGTTGCCGATCAACGCGGTGATGCCCTGACGGATGGCGGCGGGGGTGTTGGGCATGGCGCGAATGATCGGCGTATCGCTGCCCAGAACGGATTCGAACGTGGCAATCGAGGTGCCCGCCGCGACCGAAACAAACAGCGTGCTGCCACCGCCCAGCGCCTGAATGGCAGGCAAGGCCTCGCCCATCATCTGCGGCTTGACCGCGACCAACACCACGGCAGGGGCTTCGGGCAAGGGTGTGTTGATGTTGACGCCCTGCGCCTTCAGCCAGTCGGACGGGTGCGGATCGATCACCCAAACGGACGCTGGCGGGAGGCCGTGTTCCAGCCATCCCGCCAGCATTGCGGACCCCATCTTTCCGCACCCCAGAAGCACAAGCCCCTGTTCGGCCACACGCGTCATGTCCATTTGCCCCTCCCGCGTTACATGTCGGTTCGGGGCAAAGCTTTACGCCCGGCCGTAGGCCTCTGCAATGGCCACTTGCATGGCTTCTTCTGGCTCTCGATTGCCCCAGGTGACCAGTTGAATCGCCGGATAGTACCGTTCCGCGCTCATGACGGCAGCGGTGATCATCGTATCGATCTGTTCGGCGCTGGCTGTCTGCCCCCCGGCAAGGACCAACCCGTACCGGTACACCATCAGCTTCTGGTTCGCCCAATAGGTAAAGGCACCTGCCCAGCACTGATCATTCATCTTGTTGAGAAGCTCATAGAGCTGCATTTCCCGCTCGGCCGGTGGTTCCATTTCGAACGAACACACCATCCGCAGCGTTTCGTCATAGTTGGACCAGGCCAGAGTGATTGAATAGGTCCGCCACTGGCCTTCGACAGCCATGGCGATCTGATCGTCCCCAATGCGGTCAAAATCCCAGTCGTGATGTTCGGCCAGATGTTCAACAATGTCGATCGGATGAATGTCTTCTTCGAGATACTGCTCGGAAAGGGCCATAATGCCACCTCACTAATCTCTAGCATTTTGGGGCTGGCAGCGCCCCAGCGCTAGTTGCCTGCTCTACAAACCGGGCTTCCCCCATAGGTCTGTACTAAATATGGTGCGATGTGGCGTAGGTTCTGGCAACCCTATTTGTTGGGGATAACAGCAATAAGTTGTGGACAGAAGGCAACGGGGATCAAAATATTGGATGTCGGGTCAGCTTTGTCTTGATTTAATCCCGCGATGCTTCAAAATGCACGGCACCGCACAATCCCGGCTGGATTGCGCGGCGTAAGAGTTCGTCCAAAATTGTGAAAACAGGGAACGCCCGGGGCGTTACTTGTCCAGTTTCGCCTCGAGCGCGGCAATGCGGGCTTCGAGTGCGGCGTTTTCTTCGCGCGCTTTCTGGGCCATGGCGCGGACGGCGTCGAATTCTTCGCGGGTGACGAAATCACGGTCGGCCAGCCAGCGGTCGATCATCGACTTCATCGCGTTCTCGGCCTCTTCCCGCGCGCCCTGCGCGACACCCATGGCGTTGGTCATCAGCTGGGACATGTCGTCCAGTATCTTGTTGCGGGTTTGCATATCACTACTCCGGTATCGCGGTTGATCTCTATATGGGGAAAGAATGCCGCAGGCTCAAGGTTGACTTGCCCTGCAAACCCCGGGCAATGAGACGCACATGCAGGCTGTTCTGAATTTCCCCGATCTGTCGCCCGAATTGTTCTCGATCTCGCTGTTCGGGATGGAGTTCGCGTTGAGGTGGTATGCGCTGGCCTATATCGCGGGCATCCTGATTGCGTGGCGGCTGGCAGTCATGGCGTTGCGCCGCCCTGCCCTGTGGCCTACGGACGGCCCGCCGATGAAACCGAACCAACTGGAGGATCTGGTCACCTGGATCATTCTGGGCGTGATCCTGGGCGGGCGGCTTGGCTTTGTGCTGTTTTACCAACCCGCCTATTACCTGTCGCATCCGCTTGAGATCGTAAAGGTCTGGCAAGGCGGCATGGCGTTTCATGGTGGTCTGCTGGGCGTGATCCTGGCCTCGCACCTGTTTGCCCGCCGCCATCGGATTCCGGCCCTGTCGCTGGGTGATCTGGTCGCCTACACCGTGCCACCCGGCCTGCTGTTGGGGCGGCTTGCCAATTTCGTCAATGCCGAGCTGTGGGGCCGCCCGAGCGAGCTGCCCTGGGCCGTCATTTTTCCCGGTTTTGCCGCGCAGGACTGCCCCGGCGTGGTTGCGGGAATGTGCGCCCGGCACCCCTCGCAGCTGTACGAAGCGGCGCTGGAAGGCGTGTTGCTGGGCGCGTTGTTGCTGTGGCTGGTCTATCGCCGGGGGGCCTTTCAGAAACCCGGCCTGATCATGGGCACGTTTCTGGCCGGTTACGGCGCATCGCGCTTTATTGTTGAATTCTTCCGCCAGCCGGATGCGCAGTTCGTGTCGCCCGGCAATCCGCTGGGATTGGCCTGGCATGTGGGCGGATATGGTCTGACCATGGGGCAGATCCTGTCATTGCCCATGATCGCGCTTGGCCTGTGGTTTGTCATGCGCGCAGGGCGGGCAAAATGAGCCTAACCGATCACCTGATCGCCCGCATCCGACAGGATGGACCGATGAGCGTGGCCGACTACATGGCCGAATGCCTTCTGCATCCCACGCTGGGCTATTACACGACGCGTGATCCGTTGGGGGCTGCCGGGGATTTCACCACGGCACCGGAAATCAGCCAGATGTTTGGCGAACTGATCGGGCTGTGCCTTGCGCAATGCTGGATGGATCAGGGCCGTCCTGCGCCATTCACCCTGTGCGAATTGGGGCCCGGGCGCGGCACTCTGATGAGTGACATATTGCGTGCCACCCGAACCGTGCAGGGATTTCACGATGCTGCCCGGATCGTGCTGGTCGAGGCCTCGCCTGCCCTGAAGCACGTGCAGGCGGACACGCTGAAGGATTACACACCGAACTGGGCCGACAGTGTCGCAGAGTTGCCGGACCAGCCACTGCTGCTGGTGGCGAACGAGTTCTTCGACGCGTTGCCCGTCCGGCAGTTCCTGCGCGACGGTGACGGCTGGAGTGAACGCCTGGTCGGCGAGCGCGACGGCGAATTGCTGTTTGGGCGAGGGCCCAACGGGCCGCAGGTGGCGCTGGCGGACAGGCTTTCGGACACCAAGGATGGTGATCTGGTCGAGCTATGCGCCGCAGCGATCCCCATTCTGACCGTGATTGCCGGTCGGATCGCCAGCCACGGAGGTGCCGCGCTGATCGTCGATTATGGCGACTGGCATTCGTTGGGTGATACGCTGCAAGCCCTGAAAAACCACCAGCCCGCCGATCCGCTGGCGTCACCCGGTCAGGCCGACCTGACGGCACATGTGGATTTTGAGCCTCTGGCCATTGCGACCCGCGCCTGCGGAGCCAGGCACACACGCCTGACACCGCAGGGCGTGTTTCTGGAACGGCTTGGCATAACCGCCCGGGCGCAGGCTTTGTCCCGGTCGCTGAGCGGTCCCGAGCTGGATGCCCTGGCTGCCGCGCATCGCCGGTTGACGCATCCGGCCGAAATGGGAAATCTGTTCAAGGTGATGGGCCTCTATCCGGCCTATGCTGCACCACCGCCGGGATTAGAGCCATGACACTGGAAATTCTGACTTCGGACTTGCTTTCCCCATTTCGGCACGGGTTCTTCACCCGTCGCGGCGGGGCGTCCTCTGGTATCTTCGACGGGTTGAATTGCGGTTATGGATCGTCAGATCAAACCGAAATTGTCGCGCTGAACCGCCGGCGGGTTGCCGATGCGATGGGCGTTGCGCCCGAGGCGATGATCGGCGTGCATCAAGTTCATTCCCCAACAGTTCTGACGGCTGAACAGCCCCTGGAAGGTGAAAAACCGCGCGCGGACGCGGTCGTGACGGCGACACCCGGTCTGGCGCTGACGATTCTGACGGCAGATTGTCAGCCAGTTCTGTTTGCCGATCCCGCGGCCAATGTGATCGGAGCAGCCCATGCGGGCTGGCGCGGCGCGCTTGACGGTGTGCTGGAGGCGACGCTGGACGCCATGGAAGCGCTTGGCGCAACACGCCGGAATATCAACGCCGTCATCGGCCCCAGCATTTCGCAACGCGCCTACGAAGTGGGCCCCGAGTTTCTGGACGCATTTATCGCCGATTCTCCAGACAACACCCGGTTCTTTGCAAACGGACAGGATGACCGGCTGCAATTCGACCTGCCCGCCTTTGGCTTGCACCGATTGCGGCAAGCCGGTGTCGGGCAGGCGGAATGGACCCGGCACTGCACATATTCCGACCCGGACCGGTTCTATTCCTATCGCCGCACAACACATGCAAACGAGGCCGATTACGGGCGGTTGATCTCGGTCATAAGATTGTGATTTTGGCCCAGATTTAGGCGTCGCGCCACTTTTCCGCCACATTTGTTGTGTTTACCGGACTCAGAATCGTAACGAGTTTTGCCAGCTATCAGATGGTCTTCTGACGTCCTTGTTTCGGACGCTGGCGTGTTGAGTGGAAGGATGGACCGACTATAAATTTCTTGTCTGCAAAACATCCCGGATAAGCCTTATCCATGCCGCAAACGTGCGTCACAAAAGGTTCATAACGGATGCGGGAAACAAACCCGTTCAGAGCAGGACCAGAAAATGAAAACCAAATCTCGCTTTCTCAAAGCCATGGTTGCCGCCACGCGGAGCCAGAAGCTGGAAATGCCGTGGAAGCGGGTATCAAGCCATTCTGTCAGGGTCGCCAGCCGCATCGCGGCACGACGCTGAGACAGAAACACCCTGAGGCCAAGCTGCCGGTCTCGATAGGGTGAACGCGCTTCGGGCATGCTCCTGCCCGATGTGTGGTGCGTCACGATCTGAGGGGGTCGAGGCGAATTCAGGAGTTGTGTGTGTGCGGGCAATTTTCGCCCGTGAAGTACGAGTTTGTCTGGGGGGTCAATGTGTTGACCATTGGAAAGCGAGATTTTGTCGCAATGCGGGGTCCGACCGGCCGCCGCCCATGTGTCATCCATTTGTTTCAAGACAAAGAACCAGTTCGCCAGGTTGGCCTGTACGGGGATACGCCGCGCCTGACCGGACAATTTGAGGGGAAGGAATATTTATGACTATTCCTAGTTCACTGGCCCGTGCGGCCAGAAATGCGATCGAAACGACAGCCATGCTGCGGGAAGCACCGCGGCCGGTTGCGAAACCAAAGGCCCAGCTGCGCCGGTATGAAGTCAGCAGCCTGTTGAAAAACGGAAACGTGGTTCAGACCAGACACATCGCGCCTGCCCTGCCAATGTTCGAAGACGCATTTTGCGCCTTCACGCGCGGATCGCTGGTTGAAACGGAACATGGGCCGATGGCCATCGAAGACCTGATGCCGGGGGATACGGTCCTGACCCAGGATGGCGCGTCCGAAACCGTGCTGTGGAAGGGATCTGTCACTCTGATCCCCGGACGTCCGGATTCGCGGGGCCGCACGCGACCGCTTACGCGCATCACGGCGGATACATTCGGGATGCAAAAGCCGATGTCGGGTGTAATCGCCGGGCCTGCGGCGCGGATCGTGGGCACGCCGACGCATTTGCGGCATCTGCATGGGAATGGCCCGATTCTGACCCCTGTGTCCGAATTCCAGGATGGAACGGGCGTGATTGAAACAATGCCGCCGACGCCAGTTGAACTGTTTCACATTAGCCTAAAACGGCATTCCGTTATTCGGGTAGATGGTTTACAGTTCGAAACGTATCACCCAGGTGTGAACGCGGTCCGGATGATCAGCCACTCGTTGCGGTCGGTTTATCTGAACCTGTTCGCGCATATCGAATCGCTCAACGATTTTGGTCCGTTGCTGATGCCGCGCGCCGGAGACGGGGAAATCGACGCGATGACAGCCTGAGTGCGATAGCGATTACTGCATTATGGGGGGCATCATGCAGCTGTTACTAAGTTGGATTCTATCCTTGGCGGTGGCTGCCATGCTGCCACCGAACACCGCACCTGCAAAACGTCTGGGGGTTACGCCGTCCGGTTCATTCGTTCTTCCAGAACGTCGAACGGCACGCCTGGTTCGTCTTTTGCGCCGCGGATAACAAGCGAAGTCTTGACGCTGGCCACGTTTGGCGTGGTCAGCAACTCACCGGTCAGGAACTGCTGAAAACTGCTGAGATCGGGTGCGACGCATTTCAGGATGAAGTCCACCTCGCCGTTCAGCATGTGGCATTCCCGGACCAGTGGCCATTCGCGGCATCGCTCTTCGAACGCGCGCAGCTCGGTCTCGGCCTGACTGTCGAGCCCGACCATGGCGAACACCTGCACTTCGAATCCCAGCTCGCGGGAGTTCACCTCGGCGTGGTAACCGGTGATATAGCCGGATTCTTCCAGTGTACGCACCCGGCGCAGACAGGGCGGCGCCGAAATTCCGACCCGTTTGGCAAGTTCCACATTGGTCATACGACCGTCTGCCTGTAGTTCCGCCAGAATTTTGCGGTCGATATCATCCAGCCGAGTCGTGACCATCAAATGCTCCTGATTATTGCGGTTCTTATATCAGCCCCCCACGCGCGCGCAATAATGTTTCGTACATGCGCAATTTTCTTTGTTTTCAAATCTCTCATTTCGCCCTCACCCTGCGCAAGGTGGCTTGAGCGGCCTTGAACAGTAAGGGGCTTTAAGCCGGGTCTGTCGGTCGCTATATCGGGGCGACGGGCCAAAAGCCCAATTCAGGCAATTCGAGCGGAGTTACCATGGCCGACACACGACACACCAAGGTTCTGATCATCGGATCGGGGCCAGCAGGATACACTGCGGGCGTTTACGCAAGCCGCGCCATGCTGGAACCCATCCTGGTGCAGGGTATCGAGCCCGGCGGCCAGCTGACGACAACGACCGAGGTCGAGAACTGGCCCGGCGACACCGAGGTACAGGGCCCGGACCTGATGGTCCGGATGCAGGATCATGCCAAGGCCATGGGTTGCGAAGTGATCGGCGACATCATCAACGATCTGGACCTCAGCCAGCGCCCCTTCACCGCCAAGGGCGACAGCGGCACTACCTACACGGCGGACGCCGTCATTCTGGCGACCGGCGCGCGCGCCAAGTGGCTGGGCCTGCCGTCGGAAGAAAAGTTCAAGGGCTTTGGCGTTTCAGCCTGCGCCACCTGCGACGGGTTCTTCTATCGCGGACAGGAAATCGTGGTGATCGGCGGCGGCAACACGGCCGTGGAAGAGGCCCTGTTCCTGACCAATTTCGCCAGCAAGGTGACTCTGATCCATCGCCGCGATGAGCTGCGCGCGGAAAAGATCCTGCAAGACCGGCTGATGAAGAACGACAAAATCGAGCCTCTGTGGTTCCACGAGTTGGACGAAGTGATCGGTACCGACGCGCCGCTGGGAGTCGAGGGCGTTCGCGTCAAACATGTCAAAACCGGAGAGATCACAGAAATCCCCTGTAAAGGCGTGTTTGTTGCCATCGGCCACGCGCCCGCGAACGAGCTGGTCAAGGACACGCTTGAAACGCATATGGGTGGCTATGTTGTCACCAAACCGGGCAGCACGGAAACCTCGGTTCCGGGCGTGTTCGCAGCGGGCGATCTGACCGATCACGTCTATCGTCAGGCGGTCACAAGCGCCGGTATGGGCTGCATGGCGGCACTGGATGCCGAACGGTTCCTGGCGGAAAACGAATAACGCGCGTTCTGAATGTTGCGGGGCTGCCCCGGTGAGTTCAGATCCGAAGGCCGTCAGCCCTTTCAGTACAGTGCCCCCGGGGTTTAAGGGGGCACTGCACAGCATACGCTGCTCTGCAATCACTGATCGGCAGCCGATGCCACCTGCCAATCCCTTGACCCCCAGCCGGCGGCGTATCAGGATTGCCGAGGGAAAAGCGAAAAACAGGTGAACATTTGAACAACGCTCTTTGGCGCGGCGGGTGGTCAACCCGACTCAGGATCGTCAGTGGTCTTGTGTTGTTTGTGTTCGCGTTCTTCCATTTCATAAATATTGGCTTGGGCCTGTTTCACACGGATTACCTGCACGGGATGCAGGATGGTCGAAAGGCCGTCACACGCCACGATGTCATGAGCGTGCTTTTTTATGCTGCCCTGCTCACGCATGCAGGTCTGGCCCTGACATCGATCGCGCAACGCAGAACCTTGCGCATGCCCTTCAGCACGGCATTGCAGGTCGTTCTGGGCTTGCTGATTCCGCTGCAACTGATCTCGCACATCGTGCAGACGCGGGTCGCGCACGAGATCTATGACGTCAATGACGAGATGGGATATATCATCATCCTGATGTGGCCCAGTATCGCCGTATGGATGCAAAGCGCCTTGTTGCTGATCGTTTGGATACACGGCTGCATCGGTTTGCATATGTGGTTGCGGCTGACCCGGTGGTGGTCGCGGGTCGTGCCCTATCTGATCGGCGTTGCGGTTTTTGTGCCATTATTCGCGTTGGCCGGATTGCTGACCGAAGGTCGACGCATATGGGCCGACTTTGCTGATGAATTCCTGCGCGAGCAATATATCGAGCACTACAATTGGCCATCGCCCGAGACCTTCCAGACCCTGTTCAGTGTAAAAGACTATGGCCTTTTGATCTTCTGGCTGGCTCTGGGGGCGACGGGTCTGGTTTACATCGGGCGCAAACTGTGGCGGCGCAGGCATTCGGTGCGCGTGAATTACGCCAAAGGGCCCGAGGTGGTCGCGGAAAAAGGCATGACGTTGCTTGAGATTTCGCAGGTGAACGGCGTGCCGCACGCCGCCCTGTGCGGTGGAAAGGGGCGCTGCACCACATGCCGGGTCATCGTAGAGGGTGGCAGCGACGCCCTGCCGCCGCCCGGCGACGTCGAAGCACGCAGCCTTGCCGCTGTGGGCGCCTCGCCGCAGACGCGACTGGCCTGCCAGATACGCCCAACGGAACCCACCACCGTTTTTCGGGTTTTCAGGCCAGATGGCGGGCGCATACGCGGACATGCCAGCCAGGGTCAGGAACGTCAGTTGGCTGTTTTGTTTCTGGACATGCGCAGCTTTACCGCGCGCACGACCGGCCAATTACCTTATGACATCGTGTTCCTGCTGAACCGGTTTTTCGATGCGGTCGTGCCAGCCATCACCAAGGAAGGCGGTGTCGTGGACAAATATATGGGAGACGGGCTGCTGGCCGTTTTTGAAAAGCCGAATGCAGCGGCGTCCGCCCGTGCCGGATTGCAAGCCGCCATCGACATCAGTCACGCCCTTGATGAATTCAACGCACAGCTCGAGGCCGAAGGCAGCCCCGGCATTCGAATCGGGATGGGTCTGCATCTTGGGGATCTGGTGGTGGGTGAGATCGGCGCCGCGGGCCATGCGTCGAAAACCATAATCGGCGACGCCGTCAACGTCGCCAGTCGTCTGGAAAGCGAAACCAAGGCGCTGAAGGTCGAACTGCTGGTCTCGGAAGAGTTGCTGAAGGCCGCAGGTGTCGTCGTGCCCCAGAACGATATCAGATTGTTCCAGCTGCGCGGCGTGTCTGAACCGATTCCCGCCCTGCCCGTCACCCGTGCGTCCACACTTGAGCAGAACGCCACAGAACAGGAACAGAAATTCTCTGCATGAAGCAATAACCTCTGATCGCAAGGATCAGATCATCGATTTGACCCGTGAATTAGAAATTCCTTCCAATTCAAAAATATTCGGCGCATATCCTCCTTTGTTACATTCACGCCTGTGGACTTCGCCTGTCAGTCGGTGCAAACGCCTCGAAACCGCCTGATATCCACTGGCAAATCAACACTGCGACAAGAGAATTCCAATGACGATGTTAAGCAATCTGGCCCCGATCCCCGAACTGTATGTGTCATACGATTCGGCGCAGAAGCTGAAGGTGGAAGCGGCCGACCTGACCAGCTGGGATCTGAGCCCGCGTCAGATCTGCGACCTGGAACTTCTGATGAATGGCGGGTTCAACCCGCTCAAGGGATTTCTGAGCGAAGCGGATTACGACAATGTGGTCGAGAATATGCGCCTGGCCGATGGAACGCTTTGGCCAATGCCCATCACATTGGATGTCAGCGAAGACTTCGCGGATCAGATCGAACTTGGGCAGGATATCGCTCTGCGTGATCAGGAAGGCGTGATCTTGGGCACCATGACCGTGACCGACCGCTGGACTCCGGACAAGTCACGCGAGGCAGAGAAGGTCTTTGGTGCCGATGACGATGCCCACCCGGCAGTGAACTATCTGCACAACGTGGCCGGCAAGGTCTATCTGGGCGGACCGGTGGTCGGAATCCAACAACCCGTGCATTACGATTTTCGTGGGCGCCGCGACACCCCAAATGAATTGCGCGCCTATTTCCGCAAGCTGGGCTGGCGCCGCATCGTGGCCTTCCAGACCCGCAACCCGCTGCACCGCGCGCATCAGGAGCTGACCTTCCGCGCCGCCAAAGAGGCACAGGCCAACCTGCTGATCCACCCGGTCGTGGGCATGACCAAACCGGGCGACGTCGATCATTTTACCCGCGTGCGCTGTTACGAGGCGGTGCTGGACAAGTACCCCGCCTCGACCACCTCTATGAGCTTGTTAAACCTGGCCATGCGCATGGCTGGCCCGCGCGAGGCCGTCTGGCACGGCCTGATCCGCGCCAACCACGGCTGCACCCACTTCATCGTCGGCCGCGACCACGCGGGCCCCGGCAAGAACAGAAAAGGTGAGGATTTCTACGGCCCCTATGACGCGCAGGATCTGTTCCGACAGTTTCAGGACGAAATCGGCGTTGAAATGGTGGACTTCAAGCACATGGTCTATGTGCAGGAACGCGCCCAGTACGAACCGAATGACGAGATTCTCGACAAGGACAACGTCACGATCCTGAACATCTCGGGTACCGAACTGCGCCGCCGCCTGCGTGAAGGGCTGGAAATCCCCGAATGGTTCTCGTTTCCCGAGGTGGTCGAGGAACTGCGCCGCCGCTTCCCGCCGCGCTCCAAGCAGGGTTTCACCGTCTTCTTCACCGGCTTTTCGGGCTCGGGCAAGTCGACCATCGCAAACGCGCTGATGGTCAAGCTGATGGAGATGGGTGACCGCCCGGTGACGCTGCTGGATGGCGACATCGTGCGCAAGAATCTCAGCTCGGAACTGGGCTTCTCGAAGGAACACCGCGACCTGAACATCCGCCGCATCGGATATGTGGCGTCCGAGATCACCAAGAATGGCGGCATCGCCATCTGCGCCCCGATCGCGCCCTATGCCACCACGCGCCGCGCCGTCCGGGAAGAGATCGAACAGTTCGGAGCCTTCTGCGAGGTGCATGTGGCCACCAGCATCGAGGAATGCGAACGCCGCGACCGCAAGGGTCTGTACAAGCTTGCGCGCGAGGGCAAGATCAAGGAGTTCACCGGCATCTCGGACCCTTACGATGTTCCGAAAAACCCCGAGCTGCGCGTCGAAACCGAAAATGTCGAGGTCGACAACTGCGCCCATCAGGTGCTGCTGAAACTGGAAAGCATGGGCCTGATCGCAGCAAACGGATAACGGTCTCATCAGACTTTGTTTGGCGGCCTCCGGTCATTCCGGGGGCCGTTCCTTTTTTTGGTCTTCGATTGACAATTGCCGCTGGTCCTGATGGTTTTCAGGACCTCAAGGCGGGTGTGAAACTGAGATGACGAACAGGTCTCCGACCATTGCCAGTTTCTGGTTTGGATCCGATCTGAGTTGGTTGGAGCAACTCTGCCTTCAGTCCTTTCTGGATCATGGCCACCGCTTCGTCCTGTATGTCGCGCACGAGGTAAAAGGCATTCCGGCAGGCGTCGAAACCCGCCCTGCCAGCGACGTTTTCTGGCCCCCGCCTTTTGTGGTCAAGGCCGAAGACAGACAGGGCGTTGCCGTCTTCTCGGATATTTTCCGGCTGCACCTGATGCGGCAAGGCGAGATGATCTGGGTCGATCTGGATGCCTATTGCGTACGGGCGTTTGAATTTTCGACGGATTTCGTGTTCGGTCGCTCCAGGCGGGGTGACTTCCCAACTGGTGTGCTGCGCCTGCCCACAAGATCGGCGACCCTGGAACAGATGCTGGGATTTGTCATGTCGTCTAACCCGTCCCAACCCTGGCGTGGACGCAGATTGCAGCGCCACAATCGGGAACGAACCGCCAGAGGGGAACGCTGGGGCATCGAAGCCCTGCCCTGGGCCAGTTCGGGGCCCAAAGCCTTTGGCCATTTCCTGCGCCGGACGGCAGAGGACCGCCATGCCATGGCTGCTGAAACCTTTTATCCGCTGGCCCAGGAGGAATTGTGGAAGCTCCATGATCCGCGCATCGCGACGAACGAAATCGAAACCGAAGCCGTGCATTCGGTACACATCTACGGCCATCAGAAGAAACTAATGGCCAACCGGATGGCCGGGCTGCCGGTTTCAGGGTCATATCTGGACAGGTTGTGTAAACGACACGGGATCGAACCAAGTACGGCCCCGATTCTGCGGTTGGCCTGGATGTAGCCTGTGGCATCCGGCCAGGGTTTCGCGGGTCAGCCCTTGGTCGGCTCCCGCCTAGTTTATTGGCATTTCCGGCAGGTCGACCTGCCCGCGCATCAGGATATGCCCTTGACCAGAAACCTTGATGCCCGTCATCGCATCAGACGGGCCGACACGCGTGACGATTGCCTTCCCGGGGCGGCCCATATCGTGACCCTGCTGGGCGATGAAGCTTTCCTTTTGCATCAAGCCATGTTTCCACAAATAGGCGGCCATCGCACCGGTGGCAGACCCGGTAAACGGATCTTCGGGCGGGCTGGGCGGTGCCATGAGAAGGCGCGAAAACGTATCCCCCTCATCGGTTGCCCCTTGCAGCGTGACAAGAAACGGCTCGGCCATGTCCGAGCCGGTATACCCTGCAGTTTCAGCCACTTTGCGCAACGGGCCTTCAACCAGTTGAGCGGCCCGCAAGGCCGCATGATCCCGCAGAACGGTGATGCAGAACGGCAAGCCGGTTGAAACCATTTGAGGCGGAGAAATGATGGCTTCCGGTGGCAGGCTGACCGCTTCCGCCACCAGTTCCGCTGGGACGCGCGTACCGAATTGCGGTGCGACCTGAGTCATTTCGATCTGATCCCCCTGCAAACGGATCAACACCAGGCCGGCACCGGTTTCCAGCGTCAGCCCGTCGCCCGAGATCATGCCGCGGGATCGCATCGCCGCGACGGTGGCGATAGTCGGATGCCCCGCAAAGGGAATTTCGCGGCTGGCCAGAAAGTAGCGGACGCGGATGTCGGCCACGTCGGACGGCCCGGTAAAGGTGCATTCGACCAGAGAGGTTTCGCGCACATAGGCCATGCAGACCTCTTGTGTCAGGCGCGCACCTTCATGGACGACGGCACATCCGTTGCCACCGAAGGCGCGATCACTGAAGGCGTCCACCCAGTCAAAGTCAAACCAGCCCATGATGCCACTCCTGCTTTAGCATTTGTGGCACGATCACTGCATAGGCAGAAAATGTCACGTCTTTTCAGCAGTGTTTCAGGCCGCCTAGTGAACGGCCACCGGAGACAGGTCATGTTCGCGCGCCAGCACAAAGGCCAGCTTGCGGTCAGCGACCAGCGCCAGTTGCTGCCCGTCGGAATCGTGAACGGCGTAAAGCTGATCCAGATCGCCGGCCTGTTCACGAACTTCCCGAGGCAATTCAGATACTTCAACCGTTTTGACATAGACAATACGGTTGCCCTGGGCGTTGATTTCAATCGGTGTATTCATTGCTCTTACCCCTTCCGTATGTTGATCGTCTGAACCACGGTTTCCGGCACGGCGCGGGTCAGATCCACATGCAGCAGACCGTTTTCCATGATCGCCTCGCCAACTTCGACGCCATCGGCCAGCACGAACATGCGCTGGAACTGACGCGCCGCAATGCCGCGATGCAGGAAGATGCGCCCCTCGCTGTCGTCGCGCTGACGGCCCCGGATCACCAACTGGCGATCCTCGATCGTGATTGACAGATCCTCTTCGGCAAACCCGGCCACCGCAAGAGTGATCCGATAGGAAAAATCCGAGGTCTGTTCGATGTTATAGGGCGGGTATCCCTCATTTCCGGCCTTTGCAGACCGTTCCAGAAGGCGTTCCAACTGCTCGAACCCCAAAAGATGCGGGTATGAGCCAAGAGTAAGTTTCGACACGTATTTTCGTCCTTCTTTGTAAAAGCGACGTGGTGTGCGGCCCCGTTCTGGCAACCGCCTGCAATAGAATATGGGAAGAAACCAGGATGTCCACAAGGTCTGGCGCGATAACGTCTGACACACTATCTTGTTGGCCAAGCACCACAACCAACTCGAGTCGCCAATGAACGCGCCTACCGAACTTTCGATGAAAACAGATGAAGTATTGCGTGTTGAGCTTGAGGTCTTCCGCCGACAGCACCGCGATCTGGATGAGGCGATTCAGGCATTGCATGACAAGGGAACGGCCGATCAACTGACCTTGCGGCGCCTGAAAAAAGAGAAACTGCGCCTGAAAGACATCATCCGCCTGATCGAAGACCGTCTGACGCCCGATATCATCGCCTGAACGCCCTGTACCGCATTGCCAGCCAACCGGATTTGGCTATAGTGCGCGCTCTTTCTGAGCGCGGGGACGTATGCGGATGAGCGATGTGAAAGTAGGGATCATCATGGGCAGCCAGTCGGACTGGCCCACGATGAAGGAAGCCGCGGATATTCTGGACGAACTGGGCGTCGCCTACGAAGCACGCATCGTATCGGCCCACCGCACGCCGGACCGGCTGTGGGACTATGGCAAGACCGCCGTTTCGCGTGGGTTGCAGGTGATCATTGCAGGTGCGGGCGGGGCAGCGCACCTTCCGGGCATGATGGCGTCGAAAACGCGGGTGCCTGTGATTGGCGTCCCGGTGCAGACCCGCGCCTTGTCGGGCGTGGATTCGCTGTATTCCATCGTACAGATGCCCAAAGGGTTTCCGGTGGCGACCATGGCGATCGGGTCCGCCGGCGGGGCCAATGCCGGCCTGATGGCGGCGGGCATTCTTGCATTGCAGGATGCTGCTTTGGCCGAAAGGCTGGACAGCTGGCGTGACGCGTTGTCAGCCTCGATCCCCCAGGAACCGCAGGGATGAGCCGGATCGGCTTTATCGGAACCGGCCATATCGCCGCGCCGATTGCGCGGCTGATGGCCGCCAAGAGGCGCCAGATCAGCGTGACCGAGCGCAACGCCAAGGTTTCAGCCGCATTGAAGGCGGAACTGGGCGTAACCGTAGCTGCGCCTCAGGCCGTGATTGACACCTCGGACATCGTTTTCCTGTGCCTGCGCCCGCATATCGCGGCCGACGTTCTGGACCCGCTGACATTCCGCGCCGATCAGCAGATCGTGTCGGTCATGGCGGCGGTTTCGGCCGAGCATCTGGCCGCGCTTTGCGCCCCGGCGTCGGATTTCGTGCAGACCATCCCGCTGGGCTTTCTGGAAACCGGCGGCTGCCCGATGGCGGCTTTTGGCAATGATCGCCTGCTGGCGGATCTGTTTGAACCGGAAAACCCCGTGGTCAAGGTTGCGGATGAAGCCGCGCTGAACGCGCATTTCGCCATTTGTGCCATGGTTCCCGGCATTCTGGACCTGATGGCCACCGGTGTCGAATGGCTGGGTGACGCAACCGGTGATGCGGACGGGGCCGAGTTCTATACAACGCAGTTGATGGCGGGTTTTCTGGCCTCGATGGAAAAAGGCGCCGCCGGACGATTGGCGCAGGAGCGTGACGCCCTGGCGACCGAGGGCACGCTGAGCCTGCAAATGACGGACGCCCTGAAAGACGGGGGCGCGCACGAGGCGTTGCGGTCCGCGCTTGGGGCAATTGGCAAACGTTTGGAGAGTTGAAGATGGCGGAAATGCTCGCCCAAGGTGCAGTGATCGGGATTCTGGGGGGCGGTCAGCTGGGCCGGATGCTGTCCGTGGCAGCCGCCAGGCTGGGTTTTGTCAGCCATATCTATGAGCCGGGTGCGAACCCACCGGCGGGGCAGGTTGCGGATCGCGTCACCACTGCGGCTTATGACGATGCAGATGCGCTGAAAGCCTTTGCTGACGCGGTGGATGTCATCACCTATGAGTTCGAAAACATCCCGACCGAAGCGCTGGACATTCTGGAAGCGCACCGCCCGATCCGCCCCGGGCGCGAGGCCTTGCGGGTCAGCCAGGACAGGTTGACCGAGAAGACGTTTCTGCAAGAGCTGGGCCTGAAGACGGCCCCGTTTGCGGATATCACCGACCTGAACAGCCTGAATGCGGCGATCGAACAGATCGGGACACCCGCCATCCTGAAAACCCGTCGCTTTGGCTATGACGGCAAGGGGCAGGCCCGGCTGCGCAAGCCCGAGGATGCCGAGGCCGCTCTGGCCGATATGTCCGGGGCACCGGCCATTCTGGAAGGGTTCGTGGATTTCTCGCACGAGGTGTCGATCATCGCGGCCCGTGGTCTGGACGGTCAGGTCGCCTGTTTCGATCCGGGTGAGAATGTGCACCGCGATGGCATCCTGCGCACCACCACCATCCCTGCCCGCCTGTCCCCGGCCCAGCGCACAGACGCAATCCTGCTGGCGGCGAACATCCTGAACGCTCTCGAATATGTTGGTGTGATGGGCGTTGAGCTGTTCGTGACGCCCGGTGGCCTGATCGTGAATGAAATCGCTCCGCGGGTTCACAATTCGGGGCACTGGACGCAGAACGGCTGTGCTGTCGATCAGTTCGAACAGCATATCCGCGCCGTGGCGGGGTGGCCTTTGGGGGACGGGCAGCGCCATTCCGACGTCGTGATGGAGAACCTGATCGGCGACGACATGGACCGTGTACCCGAGCTGGCCCGCGAGCGGGATGTGGCGCTGCATCTCTATGGCAAGGCCGAGGTAAAGGCCGGGCGCAAGATGGGGCATTTCAACCGCATCAAACGTTGAGGGTGTCGCGGCGAGAGTATTTTGGAAAAGATGAAGGTTTTGCGGGGCCTATCCCAGAAACCGGGCGGCGATGTCGCCTGACATGTAACTGACGCGCCCACCGGCCAGGGTGGCCGCAACGCGATGGGTGTCCGCATCCAGGATGACCAGATCCGCGCGTTTTCCCGGCGCGAGCGTGCCCCTGTCCTGCATGTCCAGCACCCGCGCGGGGCCGGACGAGACCAGCGCCCAGGCACCGGCCAGATCCAGCAGACCGGTTTTGGCCAGCATCAACGCCGCGCGGCGCGGGCTGGGATAGTGATAATCCGAGGCCAACGCATCACAGAGCCCCATGGCGATCAGTTCGACGGCGCTTGCGTTCCCCTTGTGTGATCCGCCCCGCACAACGTTGGGAGAGCCGAGGATAACGTGATCCCCGGCGGAACGCGCGGCTTCGGCGGCTTCAAGCGTTTCGGGGAATTCGGCAATGCGCACACCCCGGTCGCGCCACCATGCCCTTGTCTCGGCGGTCGCGTCATCATGGCTGCCCAAACGCACCCCCATTGAGACAAGTTCGGCGCTGAGTGCTTCGACGGCAGCGGGAACCTCGTTCCTACGGGCATGCATATTGAGCAGCATCTCAAAATGCGCATCCGGATTGCGTCCGGCCTTCAACGCCTGCCCGGTCAGGCGCGGCGGCTTTTTGCCCTGCGCCAAACGATCATGCGGCAGGTGATCATTGAACACCACATAGGGCACCTGCCATTCGGCGATGCGATGGGCCAGACCCTCGTAATCCTCCAGCATGTTGGTCTCGAACCGCAATTGTGGGATCAGATCCGTGACGGCGCTGTCCTTGACCGCAGCGATGGCCCGAAACACCTGCGCGGCAAACTCGGGGCCACGCACGCCACCTTCCCAGCTGTAGAACTGGGCCAGAACGGCGGTGGTGATGCCATTGGCGGCCAGTTCGGCTTCGGCTGCCAGAATGCCTTCGCTCATTTGCTTCATTGCGCCCCGGCGCGGGGCGATGTGGCGTTCGAACCCGTCCCCGTGCAGGTCGACGATACCGGGCAGGACAAGATAACCGGTCAGGTCAACCCTGCGCCCGGTCCGATCTTGCTGAATGACGCCCTCCGCCATCGAGAGATCGCAGCGCGACAGACCAT
Organism: Ruegeria sp. HKCCD6604; assembly: GCF_013110635.1. Classification (NCBI taxonomy): domain Bacteria; kingdom Pseudomonadati; phylum Pseudomonadota; class Alphaproteobacteria; order Rhodobacterales; family Roseobacteraceae; genus Ruegeria; species Ruegeria sp. HKCCD6604. The sequence goes on from NZ_WVQW01000001.1 coordinate 1,428,816, forward strand.
CCCCCGGCAAAAGAACCTCTGCGCCGGTCAAAGTCAGATCCAGAGAGGTCATCGTGTGGGCTCCGAGTCAGGTTCCGAGCAATCCTGCCCGATGCAGATCTCGTCGATTATCTCCATCACGCCGTCCAGCCAGGTGATCTGCCGATCGAATTGGCCGAATTCGATGAAATGCAGCGCCTGTGCCATAACGCGCGGGTTGTTCATCATGAAGGTGTGGGTGACCGGCAGAACAAGATGATCCTTCATCCCTTCGACCTTGGTGGTTTCAACCGAAACCTTACCGTCATCCGGCCCGTCGATCAGCGATGAAAACAGCGGGTTGAGCGAATTCTCACCCGCGATCACCCCCAGCTCAAAATCCACCGGCGGCAGGCGGCGCGGAATGCCTTCAGGACCTGTGCCCAATTGCAGGCCCGCCGGGCCGTTCAGATACCCGAACACTTCCCATGCGCTCAGCTCATCGACCAACTGGCTGCCCTGATTGGGCGGGCCGAGCATGACGACACGACCCAGGTTTTCGGGCCGATGGTCCTTGAGCCAATAGCGCAACAGGATACCGCCCATGGAATGCGCAACGACATTGGCTTTGTCATCGCCACATGCCGCAAGCGCGTCCGGTATGGTTTGCCTTGCCAGTTCCGGAATACCGATTTCGGTCGATGGATACCCGTGGCGCACAACGGTATAGTCATGCGCCTTGAACAGCTGCTCCATCACGGTGAACGAGGCCTCGGTGCGCGCGAGACCGTGCAGAAGGATCACGCATTTCGCACTGGCTGCGGCAGGAACGAGGCAGAAGAGCAAGGCAATCAAAAGTTTCATAACCGCCAGATAAAGCCTATCAGCCTTTGATAAAAGCCCTAGCGCCGGTGACGTCGCAGCACGGCCAGCGCGATACCGCCCAAAACAAGCGTGGCGCCGATGATCAGCTGCACTCCGGCAATCTCGCCCAGAAAGGCGACACCGCCGAGAATTGCGATCACTGGCACGCTGAGTTGAACGACAGCCGCCACGGACGGGGCCAGTTGAGGCAAAACACGGTACCACAAAGCATAACCAAGCCCGGATGTTACCGCGCCGGACAGGACGGCCAGCAGATATCCCGCCCCGCTCATCTGCCAGATGCTGCCGCCGGCAAGCATCGCCAGGGCAGTCACCGGCAAAGCGACAATGAAATTGGCGGCCGTTCCCTCCAGCGGGTTTGTTTCTGATCGACCCGCTATCGAGTAAAGGGCCCAACCAATACCGGCGGCGGCCATCAGAGCCGCGCCAGCCAAGTCGACTTGAACGGCGCCAGTCGGCCACAGCACGTAGGCAAGACCTGCAAGCGCAACCCCTGCCCCCGCCACCTGCCGGGCGGTCGGAGTCGCGCCCGTCAATGCGCCGACAGAAAACATCGTAATTTGCACCACGCCGAACAGAATCAATGCACCCAAGCCTGCATCCAGCGTCAGGTAGGCGATTGAAAATCCGATCATGTAGAGCGTCAACGACCCCGCGCCAATGATCCGCCTTCGATTGCGCAGCGGAAGGCGCCCTCCGCGTGCCAGCACAAGAGCGGCCAGGACCACGGCCCCCGCCAAAACCCGAACGATGGCAAATCCGGTTGGATCGCTGGCTCCGCTGTCGATGGCCAGCCGGTTCAGAATGGAGTTCGCCGCAAAGGCACACATGGTCAGGGCGGTGAGCAAAAACAATCTCATGCCATCCGCATAACCGTTCGGGCGGGATTTGCACACTCACTTTCGCGAAGGTTGTGGGAACAGACATCCGGCGCCGGACAAAGCAGCGTCTAAACACGCCTTGAAAACAGAACTGTCAACACAAAACGGGGCCGCCCGAAGGCGACCCCGTTCTCAAGCTCCAATGCTCCCCTCTCGGCAGCTTGGCGATACCGCCAAGCGCCTGTCGGGTCGCCAGAATTCGCCAGAGGCGAATACGGCGTGCTTACATCATGCCGCCCATGCCGCCCATGTCGGGCATGCCGCCGGCAGGTGCCGCGCCTTCCTTGGCCGGCTTGTCGGCAACCATTGCTTCGGTGGTGACCAGCAGGCCAGCAACCGATGCAGCGTCTTCCAGAGCAGTCCGAACCACTTTGGCCGGGTCAATCACACCGAACGAGAACATGTCGCCATATTCTTCGGTCTGCGCGTTGAAGCCGAACGCTGCGTCCGACGATTCACGGACCTTACCGGCTACAACCGCGCCGTCGACACCCGCGTTCTCGGCGATCTGGCGCAGCGGCGCTTCGATTGCCTTGCGAACGATGTTGATACCTGCGTCCTGATCGGCGTTTGCACCTTTCAGAGCTTCCAGTGCTTTACCGGCCTGGACCAGAGCAACACCACCGCCCACAACAACGCCTTCCTGAACGGCAGCGCGTGTTGCGTTCAGAGCATCGTCCACACGGTCCTTACGCTCTTTCACTTCGACTTCGGTCATGCCGCCGACGCGGATAACGGCAACACCGCCTGCCAGTTTGGCAACGCGCTCTTGCAGCTTCTCGCGGTCGTAGTCGCTGGTGGTTTCTTCGATCTGGGTGCGGATCTGAGCAACACGTGCTTCGATCTCGGCTTTCTCGCCAGCACCGTCGACGATGGTGGTTTCGTCTTTGGTGATTTCGATTTTCTTGGCGGTGCCCAGCATGTCCATGGTGACGGACTCGAGCTTCATGCCCAGATCTTCGCTGATAACCTGACCGCCGGTCAGGATTGCGATGTCCTGCAACATGGCCTTACGGCGATCGCCGAAGCCAGGTGCTTTGACAGCAGCAATTTTCAGGCCGCCGCGCAGTTTGTTGACAACCAGAGTTGCCAGCGCTTCACCTTCAACGTCTTCCGCGATGATCAGCAGCGGCTTCTGCGACTGGATCACTTGTTCCAGCAGCGGAACCATCGGCTGCAGCGACGAGAGTTTCTTCTCGTGCAGCAGGATCATGCAGTCGTCGAGCTCTGCAATCATCTTGTCTGCGTTGGTGACGAAGTAAGGCGACAGGTAGCCGCGGTCGAACTGCATACCTTCGACAACGTCGGTCTCGGTTTCCAGACCTTTGTTTTCTTCGACGGTGATGACACCTTCGTTGCCAACCTTCTGCATCGCGTCTGCGATCTGCTGACCGATTTCGGCTTCGCCGTTGGCCGAGATGGTGCCAACCTGAGCAACTTCTGCCGAGTCTTTGACTTCGCGCGAGGCTTCTTTGATGCCTTCAACAACCTTGGCGGTTGCCAGGTCGATGCCGCGCTTCAGGTCCATTGGGTTCAGGCCAGCTGCAACCTGCTTCAGGCCTTCTTTTACGATCGCCTGTGCCAGAACGGTTGCGGTGGTGGTGCCGTCGCCGGCTTCGTCATTGGTGCGGCTGGCGACTTCTTTCACCATCTGCGCGCCCATGTTTTCGAACTTGTCTTCCAGTTCGATTTCCTTGGCAACCGAAACACCGTCCTTGGTGATGCGCGGTGCGCCGAAAGATTTGTCCAGAACCACGTTGCGGCCTTTGGGGCCCAGGGTCACTTTAACCGCGTCGGCCAGGATGTTCACACCCTTCAGCATACGGTTGCGGGCATCGGTGTCGAATTTGACGTCCTTTGCAGCCATGTCGTTTCTCCTTGAGAAATAAGTTTGAAATGAAGATCAGAGAAAGCGCGCGCTTACTCGATGATCCCCATGATGTCGCTTTCTTTCATCATCAGCAGCTCTTCGCCGTTGACGTTGACCTCGGTGCCCGACCATTTGCCGAACAGGATCTTGTCCCCAGCTTTGACAGCCATTGCGATCAGTTCGCCGCTGTCCTTGCGCGCACCTTCGCCGGTTGCGACGACTTCGCCTTCGCTCGGCTTTTCTTTTGCGCTGTCAGGGATGATCAGGCCGCCTGCGGTTTTCTCTTCGCTCTCTACGCGGCGAACCAGCACACGGTCATGAAGCGGTTTCAATGCCATCTTTGTAGCTCCTTGGGCTCAAAGTTTATCTATCCTCCCCCCGCCTTCCGACGAGGCGTTAGCACTCGGGGTGTGTGAGTGATAACGACGCATAGCTAGGGAGTCTAAAAGTCCGAGTCAACAATTTGTGAGAGATTTTTTTTTGCAAAATGGATCAGTCAGCCTGTTCCCAGCTATAGGCCCAATGCTTCAACCCTTCTGCGCCCTCTGACGTAAGCCCATAGATGCCTTTTTCAACCTTCTCGAACCACCCGTAGTGGTTTTCCCGCATAAGCCGGGTGGCGACCGGGACCGCGACCGATCTGGCGACATCCGCCCCCTTGGACGGGCCATTTTCGGCCAGATAGGCCGCACATTTCAGCGCATCCTGCCGATACGCCGTCACGATACCATGGCGCGTCGCGCCCCCAGCGTTCGGGTCGCCTTGCAGCCGGTCGAATTCGCGCAGCAACCGTGCGGCCCTGGCTTTGTTCTTACGGGGCGCGTAGGGGCCGGGATCGCACTGAACCTCGACCGTGCCATCAGCCCGCACGGTGATCAGGCCCAGGCCAAGCCTACGACACAGTGCCAGATTATCCTTGAGCGCCCGCCGGGCCGTTCGGCCCGTGGGTTTGTAGACTGCAACATAAACCAGATCAGTGAGTTTCAGCCGGGTGATCGCCTGATGAAACAGGGCCAGCGTGAACCGCAGTTTCAGTTCGACGATCACCGGCGCATCCCCATCGCGCACCGCAACGATGTCGGCTGCGCCGACTTCACCTTTGACGGTGTATCCCTGACGCTCCAGCAGCGCCTTGACCGGGGGATAAAGATCCTGCTCGCGGTTCATGCCGCCATGCTACGCAGATTGCCGGAGAATACCAGACGGGCGGCTTGAACATCGGCAGGTGGCGTGGCTAAGTCTGGGTTCAACTTCTTGACACCATTTAGGCTGGCCCCATGCGTTTGCTCACTTTTCTTGCGTTCCTTCTGTTTCCGATCTCGGCTCAGGCCGCGTGCGAGGGGGTGGACCTGCGCCCGCAACTGCCCGAGGAAACCCGGACCAAATTGCAAAGTGCAGTGGCCCAGATCGCTTATCCCGAAGGCAATCACTGGATTGCACGCAAGGGCGACACGGTTTTGCACATCATCGGCACTTTGCACAGTTACGATCCGCGCATGGAAGACGTGATTGACCGCCTGTCGCCCGAACTCAGCAAAGCGGACGCCTTTTATTTCGAAGTCACTCAGCACGACATGGACGCCTTCGAAAAGACCATGGCCAACGACCTGAGTGCGGTGATGATTACCTCGGGCCCTACTTTGATCGATCTGATGGCGGAAGACGACTGGGATGCGCTGTCCGCAGCCCTGGCCCAGCGCGGCATCCCCGGCTGGATGGCTGCGAAGATGCGTCCGTGGTTCCTGACCATGATGCTGAGCATTCCGCCCTGCATGATCGAGGACCCGAATTCAACTTACGGAATGGACGCCCGCCTGAACGATCTAGCCGTTGAAAAAGGTATCCCGCAGCACTCGCTGGAACGAATCGAAGACCTGATGGCCATGTTCGACAGTTATCCGCTCGAGAAACAGGTCGAGTCGCTTGTGCGCCTGTCCGGGGCGATGCAGGGCAATGCGGACCAATTGGCCACCATGGCCAACGCGTATCTGGAAGAAAAGCACGCCGAGATCATACAGCTTGCCCGCCTACAGGGGCTTGAGCAGTCGGGCCTGAGCCCCGAAGCCTTTGATGCGGAATGGCAAAATTTCGAGCAGCAGTTGCTGGTGCAGCGAAATGCCAACTGGATGGCGCAGATTCTGGACATCAGGGATCAGACAGTTGTAATTGCGGTCGGCGCGGGGCACCTGAGCGATGACTACGGCCTGCTGAACCAGCTGGAACAGGCTGGATACGTTCTGACACGCGCCAAATTCTGAACGGACCCAGCGGTTTTCAGACCAAGCGTCGCAGACAGTGCTCAGCGGCGTGACAACGGCTTTTAGCCGCCCTATAAGGCGCGCAAATTTCCATTCCGCAGGACACTGACATGACGACGCTAGTATTTGGCCACAAATCCCCCGACACAGATTCCACAGGTTCGCCGATCCTGTGGTCGTGGTACCTGAACGAGGTCAAGGGTGAGCAGACCGAACCCGTGCTGCTGGGTGAACCCAACACCGAAGCAACATTCATGCTGGAAAACTGGGACTTGCCCAAGCCGCGGATCCTTGAGGACCTGCCTGCGGAAACCCCGGTGGTTATCGTCGACACCAACAACCCCGCCGAACTGCCGGCCAACATCAACGACGCGGACATCCGCGCCATCATCGACCATCACAAGCTGGTCGGTGGCCTGGAAACCAAAGGCCCGATCGACATCACCGTTCGCCCCCTGGCCTGCACCGCCACCATCATGGTTGATCTGATGGGCGAAGATGCGGCCAAGATGCCCGACGCCATCAAGGGCGCTGCGCTTACCTGCATTCTGTCGGATACTCTGGAATTCCGCTCTCCCACCACCACGGCGCATGACCGCGAGGTTGCAGAACGTCTGGCGGCCGAGCTCGAGCTGGACATTTCGGCATATGCGGCAGACATGTTCGCGGCGAAATCGGATGTCTCGTCCTTTTCGGACGCCGAGTTGATCCGCATGGACAGTAAAGAATACGAGGTCGACGGCACCAAATTCCGGGTCTCGGTTCTGGAAACCACCGCCCCCGGCGTCGTTCTGGACCGCAAGGCCAGCCTGGTGGACTCGATGGTGGACGTTGCCAAGGAAGACGGCGTCGATCAGGTGCTGCTGTTCGTGGTTGATATCCTGAACGAAGAGGCCACGCTGCTGGTCCCCAATGATCTGGTCAAAACCGTGGCCGAGAAGAGCTTTGGCGCAACCGTGGACGGGGACGCCGTCGTTCTGCCCGGTATCATGAGCCGCAAAAAGCAGATCATTCCGAACCTGAAGGTCTGATCCTCAAGCGACCCAAATCTGAAGGCGTCCAATTCGGGCGCCTTTTTTCTTTGCTGACAGCCATTTGCGGACGCGTTGTCGGTTGTTAGTCTGACCGGGGGTCCAAAGCCTATCCCAGGTCAGGTAAATGCAATGGTCGTACGAAAACTAAGCACCACCCGCAGCATCCTTCTTTTTGAAGGTGCCGACAAGGCGGCGTATTGGCGACGCTTTGCAATGTTGCTGACACTGTCTGTCGTGATTGCCACCATGGGTTTGCTGCGCAACTCCGGCGCTGTCGTGATCGCGGCCATGCTTGTGGCGCCGCTGATGACCCCGATCCTCGGGGTGGCCGCCGCGATGGTCATGGGATGGCTGAAACGCGCGGTGACGCTGGCGCTTACGGTCTGCCTGGCTGCCATTGTCTGCGTGATGATGGCGTGGTTTCTGGTCTATGTCGCCGATGTTCCCCGTGGCATTTTGATCCCCGATCAGGTCCTGGCGCGCACCGATCCCGGCACCGAAGACCTGATCGTCGCGCTCGCTGCCGGTGTGGCCGGGGCCTATGTCCAGATCAACAAATCCGAATTGAGCCTTCTACCCGGCGCGGCCATCGGTGTTTCGCTTGTTCCCCCGCTGTCGGCCTCGGGCATTCTTTTATATTTTGACGAACCCGCCGAGGCCTATGAGGCAGGGCTGCTTTTCGCAACGAACCTTGGCGCGATCATTCTGTCAGCCTGCGCGGTTTATCTTGTCTATGCCGCGCGGTCCGTGGTTTTCAGCAAGGGAAAGCGCAAGCTGAACTTCACCGCCAGCGTCTTTGTCGCGATCGCGTTTCTGGTCGTCGTCGTCCTGCAACTTGGGAAGTCCACCTACAACCGTTATCTGGAGACGCGCACCGAGGCGCAACTGGCCGATGCCATTCGCGAATGGGCCGATCCGGTTTCCGTGGAAATCATCCGCATCGACGTCAACGCTCAGCGCAAGCGGGCCGAGGTTTGGCTGATCGTCGATCTGCCAGCCGAAGCGCAGTTCAAGGTTTCTTCCATTGCCGGTTTGCTGCCACCCAAGCTGCGTGAGACCCCTCTGGTCGGGGTGCTGGAGGAGGAGCTTGGACCCGGATACCTGGCCATTATCCGGTATCAGCCGCGTATCGGGGCCCAGATCATCCTGGGAACCGAAAACGTTCAGCAGGCCCCGGACGTCACTGAAATTACCGAAGATGAGTAGCAGTTTCACCCATTCCTTCGCGCAAACGGGAATGCGGGATGGTGTTCGGGCCCAAGCTTTGCCATAGCTGTCGGCAGCGCGATATCAGACCCAGAGGCCCCCATGACCCAGATCGTTTCCTCGCTTTCCGAGATCTCGGACCGTTACAAAGCATTGTTCGTCGACCTTTGGGGCTGTGTTCACAACGGCATCACGGCCTACCCCGAGGCCGTCGAAGCGCTGAAGGCCTATCGCGCCAAGGGTGGACTGGTGGTCTTGGTCACGAACTCTCCCAAACCCCGCGCCGGGGTGGCAGAGCAACTCGTGCAATTCAACGTCCCCACCGACGCGTATGACACCATCGCCACCAGCGGGGATTCCGCGCGATCTGCGATGTTCCGGGGTGCTGTGGGGCACAAGGTTTATTTCATGGGCGAGTGGCAGCGCGATGCGGGCTTTTTCGAACCGCTGAAACTGCTGGATCACCCCATCCATATCGAGCGTGTGCCGCTGAAGGAAGCCGAGGGTATTGTCTGCTGCGGCCCGTTCGACCCGATGGCCGACCCGGATGTGAACCGGCCGGATTTCCTGTACGCCAAGCAGATGGGGATGAAACTGCTTTGTGCGAACCCTGACATTGTGGTGGACCGCGGCGAGGTGCGCGAATGGTGTGCCGGTGCTTTGGCCAGGCTGTACACCGAAATGGGCGGCGAGAGCCTGTATTTCGGCAAACCGCATCCCCCGATCTATGATCTGGCCCGTCGCAGGTTGCAGGAACTGGGGCACGATATCCCCGACAGTGACATTCTGGTGATCGGCGATGGCCCCCACACGGACATTCTGGGCGGCATGGGAGAGGGCATTGATTCTCTGTTCATCTCGGGCGGATTGGCCGCGGCAGAAACAAAAACGTCGCATCATCCGCACCACGAATCCCTAACCGCCTATATTGAAAGGGAAAAGATCAATCCAACCTACACGATCGGGCGCTTGAGGTAGCAAGAAAAGACTTGATTTTCTGCAACTGCGAAGTAATAAAGTTGCCAACCTTGGCCAAATGATGGTTTTTTCTTTCACGGCCGATTTCGAGTGAGGGCAACATGTTGGACAATCTTCCGCGCGGAACGATCTGTATCGAAGACATCGAAATGGGCATGTCCCGCCACCTGCGCAAAGTGGTGACGGATGAAGATATCGAAATGTTCGCGCAGGTCTCGACCGACCGGAATCCGGTGCATCTGGACGACGACTATGCCCGCGATACGATCTTCGAAGGCCGTATTGCCCACGGAATGCTGACGGCGGGTCTGATCTCGGCCGTGATTGGTGAACAACTGCCGGGTCATGGTACTGTTTACATGGGGCAGTCACTGAAGTTCCTGGCGCCTGTGCGTCCGGGTGACATGGTCTATGCCGAGGTGAAGGTGATCGACATCGATTTTGCCAAGCGCCGAGTCAAGCTGGACTGCCATTGTTCGGTCGAGGGCAAGAAGGTCCTGATCGGCGAAGCCATGGTGCTTGCCCCGTCGCGCAAGTTCGACTGACTGGCAAACACAGTTTTGCAAAAGGCGCCGGAGCGGCGCCTTTTTTGTTTGGGCACTCAACTGCACACAAGGCCGTCAGGAAGAACGGGCTCGTTTTCGCCCCTTCAGCGCACCCGATTCCAGAATGATTTCCGATACCACGTGTTCACGCCTGTAGGCCATCACATGAACCCCGGAAACACCGGCGATGTCTCTGATCTGCTGGATCAGTTCAATACAGATCTTCTTGCCCTCTTCCGCGGGCTTTTCGGCCTTTTCCATCCGCTCGATGACATGATCCGGGATGTGAATTCCGGGCACATTGCTGCGCATCCAGCGTGCCGCGCGTGCCGAAGCGATGGGGCCCACACCGGCGATGATGAATACTTTTTTGTCCAGACCGGCATCCCGAACACGATCCATGAACCTTTCAAAGAGCGGAATGTCGTAGATATAGTTGGTCTGAATAAACTCGGCCCCCGCCTCGACCTTCTTTGCAAGACGTTCCGGGCGCCAGTCATAAGGTGGTATACAGGGGTTTTCCGCCGCACCCAAAAACAGTTGAGGGGGGCGCGTGATCTTGCGGCCTGAGAGAAACTTTCCCTGATCGCGCATCGTTCGGATCGTCCGCAGCAAGGTCAGGGAATCGAAGTCGAACACCGGTTTTGCCCCCGGTTGATCCCCAACTCCGACACCGTCGCCCGTCAGGCACAGCACGTTGCTGACGCCCAGCGCCGCAGCCCCCAGAACATCCCCCTGAATGGCGATCCGGTTCCGGTCTCGGCAGGAAATCTGATAGACCGGAGAATACCCCGCGCGGGTCAACAACGCACAGATCCCTATCGAAGACATGTGGCAGTTGGCACCAGACGCATCGGTTGCATTGATCGCATCCGCCACTTCACCCAGCGGCTGCGCCGCCTGAAAAACATCCTCGGGGTCAGCGCTGTCTGGCGGGTTCAGTTCAGCGGTCACCGCAAAGCGGCCCGAACGCAGAACTCTTTCCAATCGACTGTGCGAGACATAGCCTTCAGGAACAGGCACATAGCCGATCGGCTCGACCTCGCTGCGATGGGCATCATTCATTTCTTCAGCTCCCGGTTCACCGCGTTGGGGGGTTCAGCAGCCAGAGGTGCCGCAGAGGGTTCGTTTTCGCGCGCCTCCGGGAACGCCTGCGCAAGCGTTTCGCGGGCAGCGTCTCGGGTCTCGCGTTCCTGCGCGGCGATCTCGCGGCTGACCCGCAGCCAGGATGATGATCCCTTCAACGTGTGTTCCACAGGCGGAAGGACCTCTTTTATCTTGTCGCCCCCATGTTGCATGCGGCTGGCCCCGTCCCAGGCCAAAGCCCAGACGCATTTCATATCGGGCTTCACCTCGCAGAACTCACCGGGGCGTACGCCGCCGCATGGGCCGTTGCGCAGTTGCTTGGGGCAGTTCATCGGGCAAGACATACCCGTCGAAGACAAAACGCATTGTCCGCACATCTTGCAATCAAACAAAAGACTTTTGACGCCTTTTTCGACCAGCGCGATGGGGCGTTCAACGCGGTTGTAGCCGATCCTTGCAAAGACCGGATCCATCGCGACCATGCCCCGTTCGACACATTTGTAAATCCACTCGAACGCACGGGCGTTGCGAATCGCGAACAGTCGCAATCGATACATGGTCTGCCTCCTGTGCTGGGTCCATTTGAACCTGGCCGGGCCATCGTCCGCCCCCCAGCGTGGTCCGAGGGCCGGAAACCCAGTCTACACCCAGTATTTTTTTTGGATCAAGCAGTTGGCCGAATGTCGCACAGCATTCCGGGGATGCCCTGTGTGCAATCAGGTCTGACAAATGGTTTTGGTGTGTTTCGCCAGGACCCGTGCCTTGAATTCAAACTGCCGCTTGAACAAATCGCAACGCAACGCTACGCAATCGCCTATGCACATCATCCGGGATTTCCAGTTTGTCGAGCCAGAAGATCGCGGCGCCAGCGTTGCGATCGGGAATTTTGATGGCGTCCATTTGGGGCACCAGTCGGTCATCGAACTGGCCCGCGACGCGGCCCCGGATGCGCCACTGGGGGTCATGACATTCGAGCCGCATCCACGTGAATACTTTGCGCCGGACTCTCCTCCGTTCCGCCTGATGCGCGGCAATGCGCGGGCGCATCGGCTTGAGAAGCTGGGTGTGGAGAAACTGTACGAGCTGCCGTTCAACGCGGCGCTGGCCGGGCTTTCCCCTGATGAATTCGCGCGCAACGTGATTTGTGACGGTCTGGGTCTGTCCCATGTCGTGGTCGGGGCCGATTTCTGTTTTGGCAAGGGCCGCAGTGGGACGGCTGACGATCTGGTTCGCTTCGGGCAAGAGATGGGATTTGGCGTGACGATTGCCCCTTTGATGCAGCGGTCGGAAAACGTGGTCTCGTCAACCGCCATCCGCACCGCATTGAGCGAGGGTCGCACAAGGGATGCAGCCGCGATGCTGGGCCATTGGCACAGGATCGAAGGCGAGGTGATCGGCGGCGAGCAACGCGGGCGGGAACTGGGTTTCCCAACTGCGAACATGTCCATCGAAGGGCTCCATCCGCCGAAATTCGGTGTCTACGCGGTATTGGTCGACGTGCTGGATGGCCCGCATCAGGGCAGTTATCACGGCGCGGCCTCGGTTGGGGTGCGCCCGATGTTCCATGGCGAAGTGCCAAATATCGAAACCTTCCTGTTCGACTTTTCCGGCGACCTGTACGGGGCGACCTTGTCGGTGGGGCTGATCGAATTCCTGCGCCCTGAAATGACATTTAAGGGGCTGGATGGTCTGATCACGCAGATGAATGCCGATTGTGAACAGGCCCGGGGCATACTGGCCGCCCTATGAGCGCCGATCCGATTGAACGCACCGGCCTGCCCGCCCGGTTCTGGGAACGCAAACCCCTGCGCAAGATGAACCAGCGCGAGTGGGAGGCCCTGTGTGACGGCTGCGGCAAGTGCTGCCTCAACAAGCTGGAAGATGAAGACTCGGGCGAAGTTGCCCTGACCTGCGTCGCCTGCCGACTGCTGGACGATGAAAGCTGCCGCTGCACGCAATATGACATCCGGCATCAATTTGTCCCGGAATGCATCGTCATGACACCCGACAATATCGACGAACACGCCTATTGGTTGCCGCAAACCTGCGCCTATCGGCTGCTGTGGGAGGGCAAACCGCTTTACGACTGGCACCCATTGTTGTCTGGTACGCCGGAAACCGTGCACGCCGCAGGCGTGTCGGTCCGAGGGCGCACGGTGTCCGAGTTCGAAACCCCCATGGAAGAGTGGGAAGACTACATTATCGAGGAGCCTAGCTGATGTATTTCGCATCTGACAATTCCGGGCCGGTTCACCCGCAGGTCATGGCCAAACTGGCCGAGGCCAATCAGGGCTACCAGATGGCCTATGGCGCCGACACGATGATGAACGAGGTGCGTGACCGCATTCGCAGCATCTTTGAAGCTCCGGGGGCGGCCGTCTATCTGGTGGCGACGGGGACAGCGGCAAATTCGCTGGCCCTTGCCACATTGTCCAACCCTTGGGAAACGATCTTCTGCTCTCCGGTTGCCCATATTCACGAAGACGAGTGCAACGCGCCCGAGTTTTTCACCGGCGCCAAGCTGACCCTTGTTCCCGGCGGCGACAAGATGGCGCCGGACGCGCTGCGCGGGTCCATCCTGGGCGAAGAAACCCGTGGTGTTCACGGGCCGCAGCGCGGGCCGGTTTCGATCACCCAGGTCACCGAGCGCGGATCGGTCTATTCGCTGGAGGAGTTGCAGGCGCTGTGCGGGGTCGCAAAGGAATATGGCTTGCCGGTCCATCTGGATGGGGCCCGGTTCAGCAATGCCCTGGTGGCCCTGAATTGCTCTCCGGCTGACATGACATGGAAAGCCGGGGTGGACGCGGTCAGCTTTGGCGGCACGAAAAACGGGCTGATGGGCGTTGAAGCGGTGGTGTTCTTTGACGAGAGCAAGGCCTGGGAATTCGAGCTGCGGCGCAAACGCGGGGCGCATCTGTTTTCCAAGCATCGCTACCTGTCCGCTCAGATGGCGGCTTATCTTGAGGATGATCTGTGGCTGAAGCTGGCGCGTCAGGCCAACGCAAACTGTGCCCGGCTGGCCAGCGGCCTGCGTGCAAAAGGGGCCGAGTTCCTGCACGAACCACAGGCCAATATGATCTTTGCCGCTTTTTCACGCGCGAAGCACAAACAGCTGCATGAGGCCGGGGCAATCTACCACCTCTGGGGGGCTGAGCTGGAAGGTGGCGATGACGATGAAAGCCTTGCATGCCGACTGGTCTGCGACTGGTCGATCGGAACGGCCGAGATCGATCAGTTTCTCAGCCTGTTGTAACACCCGTTCCGCGGCCAGCTTTCCAGAGCTTTCGAAGCAGCGCGCTGGTTTCACGGGGGTGCGAAATGGGCAGCATATGCCCTGCACCTTGCACCACGTCATGGCGTGCGTTCGGCAGACGGCGCTGCAATCCATCACAGATTGCGGGGATCGTCGGGTGGGTCTTTGATCCGCTCAGCAACAGGGTTGGCATCGATACGCGCTTGCATCCGTCGGGGTCAAGCAACCCGGCGCGGTCATCGTACAGAACGGGATAAGACGCGGGAACAACATGAATCCCACGTACCATGCTGGCGCGCGTCCGCTCTGGCAGGTCAGGCCATTTGGGGCTGATGTCAGTGCTCCACATCCGGTTGAACAACCGCGCGGCCAGCACATTGTCGCCTGCTTGGAACGCTGCTTCAATCGGCTGGGACTCTCGCAGGTGCTGATCGAACAAATCGGGCGCGTCCTGTTTTGCCACGGCAAAGAACACAGGCTCGATCAGGGTCAAGCTTCGAATAAGGTCCGGGTGCTCCATGGCCAGTCTGAGCGCAACGATCGCCCCAAAGGAATGGCCGACCAGATCCGTGGGCTCGGTCAATTCGACCGCCGCCAGCCCTGTCACAGCGTCAAAGAAATCGCTTTGACCGTCCCAATCCGGACTGCGCCCATGAGACAGCATGTCCGGTGCAACAAGACACACGCTGCCATCCAATGCCTTGGCCAGGCCGGACCACGCGCCGGAATGTGCAATGGTGCAATGAAGGGCAAGCAAATTGCGCCCTCCGTCGCCCAATCGTCTCACGAAACCGGATTGCATCGCCGTCGGGGCTGTCATCCATTCATCTCGGACAGATGCCGATCCAGATCGTCCAGGCGATCCTGCCCCCAGAAGCGTTGACCATCCGGCGTGATGTAGAACGGCGCGCCGAACACGCCGCGATCCACGGCTTCTTCCAGATTGGCGGCATAGGTTTCGGCCCCGACCAGCAGACCGCTGTTGGCCAGTTCCGGGTCAAACCCGGTATTTGCCAGGCAGTCCCGGATCACATCATCCTGAGCGACGTCCTTTTCTTCGGCCCAGCAGGCGCGCAGGATCAACTGGCACAACTTGCCTACGTCGCCCGAACCATCCTTGATCGCGGCGATGATCGCATAGGAAGACGGCGCCATGTTGGTCGGCCAGTGCGCCGGTTGCAGGTTGAACTCCATCCCCAGGTTCTTCGATTGGCGCAGCAGCTCCTGAGCGCGGTATTCGATGCGCGATACATGACGGTCCTTCGGCGGCGTGCCCCCGGTGCGTGCGAACAGGGCCATGATGTCCAGCGGCTTGTAGTTGATCGTTGCACCATGTTTCGCCGTAATCTCTTCCAGCCGGTTCCCCGCAAGATAGCTGTAGGGCGAAATTGTCGCAAAAAAGTAGTCAATCTGGGTCATGTTCACTTTCTCCGCTGCGTTACCTTTGCGGGACGGTAAGGCCATGCTAAGCGGTGTCAACATCACGAATCTGTCACATTGCCATTGCTGCCCGGGGACCTCAGCCGATGCCGACACTTCACGAACCCAAGCTTATCGCTGGGAACGCCAACCTTCCACTTGCCGAAACCATCGCCCGCCGAATGAGCCTGTATCGCGGTGTCGACCAGGGATTGGTCGATGCACGCGTCGAACGGTTCAACGACGGCGAGATCTTCGTTGAAGTGTTCGAGAACGTACGCGGCGAGGATATGTTCATCATCCAGCCGACCTCGAACCCGGCCAACGACAACCTGATGGAGCTGCTGATCATCGCCGACGCACTGCGCCGCTCGTCGGCGCAACGCATCACGGCCGTGATCCCGTATTTCGGCTATGCCCGCCAGGATCGCCGCACCAAGGCCCGCACGCCCATCAGCGCCAAGCTGGTGGCCAATATGCTGACCGGTGCAGGGATCGAGCGGATTCTGACGATGGATCTTCATGCCGCGCAGATTCAGGGCTTTTTCGATATGCCCGTCGACAATCTGTACGCCTCGCCGATCTTTGCGCTGGATGTCAAAAACCAGTTCAAGGACAATCTGGATGAGATCATGGTGGTTTCACCCGACGTGGGCGGCGTGGCGCGCGCGCGTGAACTGGCCAAGCGCATCAATGCCCCCTTGTCGATCGTTGACAAGCGGCGCGAGAAAGCAGGCGAAGTCGCGGAAATGACCGTTATCGGGGATGTGAAGGACAAGATCTGCCTGATCGTCGACGACATGTGTGACACCGCCGGAACGCTTTGCAAGGCCGCGCAGGTCCTGTTGGACAATGGCGCCAAGGAAGTTCATTCGTACATCACGCATGGCGTCATGAGCGGCCCCGCGGTCGAGCGGGTGACGAACTCGGTCATGAAGTCGCTGGTGCTGACCGATACGATCCAGCCGACCAAAGAGATTTTGAAGGCAAAGAATATCCGCATCGTTCCGACTGCGCCGATCTTCACCCAGGCGATCCTGAACATCTGGAACGGAACCAGTGTGTCTTCGCTGTTCGAAGACAAGACGCTGACCCCGATCTACGAATCCATGTACCAGATGGATTGAGCTACAGGGGCGACCGAACATGTCGCCCCCTGATATCTGAAATACCGATTGCGCGGATATCTGACCATGGGGCGCGATCGGCGATACAAGTGGAATCACCTCCATGACTGCCAACAAACGTATTGTTCTTTCCAGCGATCACGCGGCGATCGAGCTGCGCCAGTCCGTGGCCAACCACATCGCACAGCAAGGTTGGGACGTGGTTGATATCGGCCCGACAAGCCCGGAAAGCACCCATTACCCCAAGCACGGCAAGGCCGCGGCGCAGGCCGTTGCCTCGGGCGATTGCAGCTTGGGTATCGTCCTCTGCGGCACTGGGCAGGGTATCATGATGGCTGCAAACAAAGTGCCTGGCATTCGCTGTGGCGTTTGTTCAGACGCATTCTCGGCCCGCATGATCCGCCAGCACAACAACGCCAACATGCTGTCGATTGGTGCGCGGGTTGTCGGCGAAGGTCTGGCGCTGGACATCGTTGACGCGTTTCTGGGTGCCGAATTCGAAGGCGGCCGCCACGCCACGCGCGTGGACATGATCGAAGCGCAGGACGACTGAGCCCAATCAATCGTTCAAACGCCTGAAAACATGGCGAACCCGGATCAGGAAATATTCCAATCGTCCGGGTGTGCCACCTCTCCTATCGCGGTCCAGCTTGCCCGGATGCGGGCAATCCGAGTGTCGGACCAGGTCCGGAATACTGCGTCAAAACCCTCGGCGGTGATATGTTCGGCCTGAACCTCTGCGCGCAGCGCCGAGGACGTGTCGACATCCCACAGCGAGATCCCGATCTGCACCACGGGCGGGGTCCGAAATGCTTCTTTGAACCGAATGTGTGTGCGGCGTTCACGCGGCCCCTGCCCGGTCCACATATCGCCGCCTTCAGCAAACTCCGAGAACAGGACATCTTCACCCTGCTCAATTCCAATGGGATGGGTTAGAAACTTTTTCATCTTATCATCATTATTCTTGAATTCCCGCAACTTACCCCGGCATTTCGGCAAAAGCACGACAAAAAAACGGCCCCGCAATTGCGAGGCCGCTCAAATTTTTCACCGGTGGGCCCGTTACAGGCTCATATGTGTTCCTAGGGCTTCCATGTCAGCCAGCAGCTTGGCCGCGTCGTCGACGATGGTCTGATCATCGCCACCCTTGGCTGCCTCATGCGAGGCGCGGGCGTCTTCGATCAGCTCGTCCAGATGCGCGCGGGTCACTTCATCCACCGGGATGGCCTTTTCGGCCAGGACCGACAGGCTGTCGCCGTTGATCTGGGCAAACCCGCCGGTGACCAGGTATTCGCTGGACCCTTCGGGTGCCTCGACCTTGAGCAGACCGGGGCGCAGCGTGGTGATGGTGGGCGCATGATCGGGCATTGCCGTCATGTCCCCGTCCGCGCCGGGAATCTGGACCGCGCTCGCCTGCAGCGAAGCAAGGCTCCGCTCGGGGCTGACGAGGTCGAATTGCATCGTGTTTGCCATCAGGGATACTCCTTAGGCGGCTTCTGCGGCCATCTTCTCCGCTTTGGCGATCACTTCGTCGATGCCGCCAACCATCAGGAAGGCCGCTTCGGGCAGGTGATCGTATTCGCCGGCCACAACGGCCTTGAACGACGCGATGGTCACATCCAGAGGAACCTGAACGCCGGGCGAACCGGTGAAGACTTCGGCCACGTCGAACGGCTGCGACAGGAAGCGTTCGATCTTACGGGCACGTGCCACGGTCAGTTTGTCCTCTTCCGACAGTTCGTCCATGCCGAGGATGGCGATGATGTCCTGCAACGACTTGTAGCGCTGAAGGATCTGCTGAACGTCGGTCGCAACCTTGTAGTGCTCTTCTCCAACGATGGCCGGATCAAGCAGACGCGAGGTCGAGTCGAGCGGGTCAACGGCCGGATAGATACCCTTTTCCGAGATCGCACGGTTGAGAACGGTGGTCGCGTCAAGGTGGGCAAACGAGGTTGCCGGCGCAGGGTCGGTCAGGTCGTCCGCAGGCACGTAGATCGCCTGAACAGAAGTGATCGATCCCGACTTGGTCGAGGTGATGCGTTCCTGCAAGGCGCCCATGTCGGTGGCCAGTGTCGGTTGGTAGCCCACCGCCGAAGGAATACGACCCAGCAGAGCCGACACCTCGGAACCCGCCTGCGTAAAGCGGAAGATGTTGTCGACGAAGAACAGAACGTCGGTACCGGACTGGTCGCGGAACTGCTCGGCCAAGGTCAGACCGGTCAGAGCAACACGTGCACGCGCACCCGGAGGCTCGTTCATCTGACCATAAACCAGGGCCACTTGGCTTTCCGACAGGTTGTCGGGTTTGATGACGTTCGATTCGATCATCTCGTGGTACAGGTCGTTCCCTTCACGGGTCCGTTCACCAACACCCGCGAACACCGAGAAGCCCGAGTGCACTTTTGCGATGTTGTTGATCAGTTCCATGATCAGAACGGTTTTACCAACGCCGGCACCGCCGAACAGGCCGATCTTACCGCCTTTGGCGTAAGGGGCCAGCAGGTCAACGACCTTGATGCCGGTCACCAGGATTTCCGACTCGGTCGACTGTTCGTCGAACTCGGGCGCGGGCTGGTGGATGGCGCGGGTTTCGGTGGCTTCGACCGGGCCCTTTTCGTCGATCGGTTCGCCGACCACGTTCAGGATGCGGCCCAGGGTGGCGTTGCCGACCGGAACCGAGATCGGTGCGCCGGTGTCGGTCACGGCCTCGCCGCGGACCAGACCTTCGGTCGCGTCCATCGCGATGGTGCGGACAGTGTTTTCACCCAGGTGCTGAGCAACTTCCAACACCAGGCGCTTGCCGTTGTTGGTGGTTTCCAGCGCGTTCAGAATTTCAGGCAGCTGATCTTCGAAGTGCACGTCGACGACGGCCCCGATGATCTGTGTGACTTTGCCTTTTGCATTCGCCATGTTTCGTCTCCGGTTTTCTTACAGCGCTTCGGCGCCGGAAATAATTTCAATCAGCTCGTTGGTGATCACGGCCTGACGCGAGCGGTTGAACTGGATCGTCAGCTTGTCGATCATCTCACCCGCGTTGCGTGTCGCGTTGTCCATCGCGGACATCCGTGCACCCTGTTCGGACGCCCCGTTTTCGAGCAGAGCCGAGAAGATCGCAGTCGCAACCCCCTTGGGCAGCAGGTCGGCCAGAATGGCTTCTTCGCTGGGCTCATAGTCGAAGATGGCACCGCTGTCGTCACCCGCCGCTTCGTCCTCGAACGAGGCAGGGATGATTTGCTGTGCTGTCGGGATCTGGGTCACGACGTTGACGAACTTCGAGTAGAAGATCGTGGCAACGTCGAACTCTCCCCCGTCGAAACGAGACAGGATGTCCTTCGCGATGTCCTGCGCGTTGGCATAGCCAAGACGCTTGACCTCGCTCAGGTCGATATGTCCAACGAACAGATCGCCAAAATCACGCTTGAGCGCGTCGCGACCCTTCTTGCCGACAGTCAGAACCTTGACCGTCTTGCCTTTCAGGCGCAGCTCTTCCGCCTTTTGGCGGGCCAGCTTGGCGATGTTCGAGTTGAAGCCGCCGCAGAGGCCGCGTTCAGCTGTCATGACAACCAGCAGATGGACATCATCGCTGCCCGTTCCACGGAGCAGCTTGGGGGCGCTGTCGCTGCCCCCGACCGAAGCCGCCAGCCCTGCCATCACGGCATTGAACCGTTCGGCATACGGACGCGAGGCTTCGGCAGATTCCTGGGCGCGGCGCAGTTTTGCAGCCGCGACCATCTGCATGGCCTTGGTGATCTTGCGGGTCGATTTGACCGACTCGATCCTGTTTTTAAGGTCCTTAAGATTTGGCATATGCCCGCCTCTCCCTTAAGCGAAGGTTGCGGCGTATTCGTCCAGCGCAGCCTTGATCTTGTCGGAAGCGTCACCCTTGATCTTGGGGTCTTCGTCCGTGATCCACTGAAGCAGATCCGCGTGCTTGCCACGCAGGTGTGCCAGCAGGCCAGCTTCGTAACGGCCAACGTCGGACACATCGATCTTGTCGAGGTAACCGTTGGTACCTGCGAAGATGACGCAGACGATTTCAGCGTTGGTCAGCGGCGAGTACTGCGGCTGTTTCATCAGCTCGGTCAGACGCGCACCACGGTTCAGCAGCTGCTGGGTTGCGGCGTCGAGGTCTGAACCGAACTGCGCAAAAGCAGCCATTTCGCGGTACTGAGCCAGTTCCAGTTTAACCGGACCGGCAACCGACTTCATCGAGTTGGTCTGAGCCGAAGAGCCCACACGCGAAACCGACAGACCGGTGTTCACGGCAGGACGGATGCCCTGGTAGAACAGTTCGGTTTCCAAGAAGATCTGGCCATCGGTGATCGAGATCACGTTGGTCGGAATAAACGCCGAAACGTCACCACCCTGAGTTTCGATAACCGGCAGAGCGGTCAGCGAACCCGCGCCGAAGTCTTCGTTCAGCTTCGCCGAACGTTCCAGCAGACGGGAGTGGAGGTAGAAAACGTCGCCAGGATAGGCTTCACGTCCGGGCGGACGACGCAGCAGCAGCGACATCTGACGATAGGACACAGCCTGTTTCGACAGGTCATCATAGATGATCAGCGCGTGGCGGCCGTTGTCGCGGAAGTATTCAGCCATCGCAGTTGCGGCGTAGGGTGCCAGGAACTGCATCGGAGCCGGGTCCGAAGCGGTTGCGGCCACAACGATCGAATATTCAATCGCACCGGATTCTTCCAGTTTCTTCACCAGCTGTGCAACGGTCGAACGCTTTTGACCGATCGCTACGTAAACGCAGTACAGTTTCTTCGACTCGTCGTCGCCTGCTGCGTCGTTGTAGGTTTTCTGGTTCAGGATTGCGTCCAGAGCAACGGCGGTTTTGCCGGTCTGACGGTCACCAATGATCAGCTCACGCTGGCCACGGCCGATCGGGATCATCGCGTCAACCGATTTCAGGCCGGTTGCCATCGGCTCGTGAACCGATTTACGCGGGATGATGCCGGGGGCTTTCACGTCTGCAACGCCACGCTTGGTTGCGTTGATCGGGCCTTTGCCGTCCAGCGGGTTGCCCAGACCGTCCACAACGCGGCCCAGCAGCTCGTCACCGATCGGAACGTCCACGATCGAGTTGGTGCGCTTGACGGTGTCACCTTCTTTGATGTCACGGTCGGAACCGAAGATAACGACACCGACGTTGTCGCTTTCCAGGTTCAGCGCCATGCCCATGATGCCGCCGGGAAATTCGACCATCTCACCGGCTTGCACATTGTCCAGACCGTATACACGGGCAATCCCGTCACCGACGCTCAGCACGCGACCGATCTCGGCCACTTCGGCTTCCTGACCAAAATTCTTGATCTGGTCCTTCAGGATTGCAGAAATCTCTGCAGCTTGGATTCCCATTTATCCGACCTCTTTCATTGCATTCTGTAGGGAGTTCAGCTTCGAACGGATCGAACTGTCGATCATCTTCGAGCCCACTTTAACGACAAGACCGCCGATGAGGCTTTCATCCACGGTCGCATTGATTGTCACCGTCTTGCCCACGCGCTCGGACAGTGTCTTGGACAGTTTTTCCATCTGGGTCTTGGTCAGCGCCTTGGCCGAGGCGACCTCGGCGGTAACTTCGCCGCGCTCTTCGGCCAGCATGTCGCGCAGAACCTTCAGCAGTTGCGGCAAGACGAACAGGCGGCGCTTCTGCGCCATCAGACCCAGTGTGTTGCGCAGGATGGGGTTCAGACCCATCTTGTCTGCGATCGCAGTGATCGCGCCTTCCTGTTCAGCGCGGGACACCAGCGGCGAGGCGATCAGGTCGCGCAGCTCTGCACTGTCGTCCAGCGCTGCTGCCAGATCATTGATGCCGGATTCCAGACCTGCAAGGTCGTTGTTCTCTTTTGCGATCTCGAAGATCGCGGTGGCATAGCGCTCGGCGATGCCAGTGGAAATCGAAGCTGGTTCGGACACGTCCACCCTTCCGATATTTTGGGCCCCGAATTCGCGTGCGGCAGCTACCCCGGGGGCGTGAAGAAACCCCGTCCTTGAAGGGCGGGGATCAAAATCACCGGGGATGTAGCAGAGCCGAACCAACCAAGCAATACGCTATAGCGGTAACAGAATTATCCACAAATTGTTATTTTTCATTAACTTACGGCAAGTGCGACGGTTTGAACACATTGGCCCAGTTGAAAAATGTTACGAATATGCAGGTTTTTGCGATTCCTGTGACTTTTTTTCCTCTGTTTTTCACATGGAATTGCCCGGGTTTGTCAGGCGGGCTTCAGCAAGCCGTCAAGCGCCTTGATCGGCTTTTTGACCGCATCCTTGGTCACGCTGCCGCTTGGCGGGCGGATATGTTTGCTGACTTCGACCATCAGCACCCCACCTGCCATCACCGTCGGAATCCGCTGGCCGGTCTTTTCGATCAGATTGCCGGATTTCAACCAGAAACGCCGGAATGACGGAGGCATGTACAAGGCCGAGCAATGCACCTCGGGCAGGAAGTGATGCGCCTTGAGCTGGTTTTCCAGCTGAGTCGCAGAGTACGGACGTCCGAACCCGAACGGGGTCTTGTCCGACCGTGACCACAGGCCCGCCCGGTTGGGTACGATGAAGACGGCCCGGCCACCGGGGCCCAGCACGCGCCAGCATTCGTCAAGCAACTGGTTTGGCCGTTCCGACGTTTCCAGCCCATGCATCACCACAAGCTTGTCCACGTGGCCGGTCTCGATCGGCCAGAGGGTTTCTTCGGTCAGGACCGAAACGTTGGGCATGCCTGCCGGCCATGGCATCACGCCCTGTGGTCCCGGCATCAACCCGATGACCCGGCGCGCATCCGACAGGTAAGGGCGCAGCAAAGGCACCGCAAAACCGAATCCCGCCACTGTCTGGCCTTTTGCTTCGGGCCAAAGTTCGATCAGACGCCCGCGAATAGCCGCCTGCGCCGCACGCCCCAATGTGCTGCGGTAATAGAAGTTCCTCAGATCCTGTACATCAAGATGCATTGCGGACATCCGGTCAATCGGCTTAGCTGGGCGTAGTCTAGCAATGAAAGGGCAAAAGGCCATGCCTCTTGAAATCGTTACAATCCCGTGCCTCAGCGACAATTACGCCTTTCTGGCGCATGACGCCGTCACTGGCCAGACCGCCCTGATCGACGCGCCTGAGGCCGCACCGGTCCTGAAGGCGCTGGATGACCGAGGGTGGACACTGTCGCATGTGCTGTTGACCCATCATCACTGGGATCACGTGGACGGGCTGTCGGGGATTTTGGCCAAACAGCCGGCAAAAGTCATCGGGGCCGCCGCTGACGCAAATCGCCTGCCGCCGCTGGATCAGCAAGTTACCGAGGGGGACAGTTTCGAGATCGGCGGCGAACCGGTTCAGGTTCTGGACGTTTCCGGGCACACGGATGGCCATATCGCTTTCTACATGCCGCAGAGTTCCGCCGTGTTCACCGCCGACAGCCTGATGGCGCTGGGTTGTGGGCGCCTGTTCGAGGGCACACCCGCGCAAATGTGGGTCTCTTTGAACAAGCTGGCCGCCCTGCCGGACGACACTTTGGTCTGTTCAGGGCACGAATATACACAATCCAACGCCAAATTCGCGATTACAGTCGATCCCGAAAACCAAGCCTTGAAAGATCGCATTGCGGATATCGACCGCGCGCGTGCGGCCGGAAAAGCCACTGTTCCTTCGACTCTGGCCCTTGAAAAGGCCACAAATCCGTTCCTGAGGGCCGCCGATCCGGCGATTCAGACGAAATTGGGTATGGTGGGCGCTGACCCCGAGGCCGTTTTTGCCGAAATTCGGGCTAGAAAAGACCGGTTCTGATGCCTATTTGCTCCTCTTCAGGGCCACGGTCACAACAAATGTGACTGTCAAGTGAAAGAAAACCCTTGAAGCCGGGCCACGATCAACCAAACTCTAGTATTATGAGGACATGGTTGGGATGGGGTTCCGGCCAAGAAACCGCCCCCTTCTGACCCAAGACAGAGGAGCACCCGCGTGCCTTCATTCTCGAGCACATTGGAACAAGCCATCCACGCGGCCCTGGCGGCTGCGAATGAACGGCGCCATGAATTCGCAACGCTGGAGCATTTGCTGCTGGCCCTTCTGGAAGAACCCGATGCCGTGCGCGTCATGAAAGCGTGCAGTGTCGATTTGGACGAGTTGCGCAGCACTTTGGTGGAGTTCATCGACGAGGATCTTTCGAATCTGGTCACGGATATCGACGGATCCGAAGCCGTACCCACCGCAGCGTTCCAGCGCGTCATTCAGCGCGCGGCGATCCACGTTCAAAGCTCGGGCCGGACCGAAGTGACCGGCGCCAACGTTCTGGTCGCCATTTTCGCCGAACGCGAAAGCAACGCCGCCTATTTCCTGCAAGAACAGGACATGACCCGTTACGATGCGGTCAATTTCATCGCGCATGGCGTCGCCAAGGATCCTGCCTATGGCGAAAGCCGCTCGGTATCCGGTGCGGATCAGGTGGAAGAAGACGCCCAGACCACATCCGGCGAAGCCGAACAGAAAGAAAGCGCGCTGGGAAAATACTGCGTGGATCTGAACGCCAAGGCTCGAGCGGGCGATGTCGATCCGCTGATCGGACGCTCGGATGAAGTGGAACGCTGTATCCAGGTGCTGTGCCGCCGCCGCAAGAACAACCCGCTGCTGGTGGGGGATCCGGGTGTGGGCAAGACCGCCATCGCAGAAGGCCTTGCGCACAAGATCGTCGGTGGCGAGGCCCCCGATGTGCTGGCCAATACCACGATCTATTCGTTGGACATGGGCGCGCTGTTGGCCGGAACCCGCTATCGCGGTGATTTCGAAGAACGTCTAAAAGCGGTTGTGACCGAACTGGAGGATCACCCGGACGCGGTGTTGTTCATCGACGAGATTCATACCGTGATCGGTGCCGGGGCGACCTCGGGCGGGGCTATGGATGCCTCGAACCTGCTGAAGCCTGCGCTTCAGGGCGGCAAACTGCGCACCATGGGCTCGACCACCTACAAAGAGTTCCGTCAGCACTTCGAAAAGGACCGTGCGCTGAGCCGCCGGTTCCAGAAGATCGACGTGAACGAGCCTTCGGTAGAAGACAGCGTAAAGATTTTGC
Source organism: Ruegeria sp. HKCCD6604 (assembly GCF_013110635.1). Taxonomy (NCBI): domain Bacteria; kingdom Pseudomonadati; phylum Pseudomonadota; class Alphaproteobacteria; order Rhodobacterales; family Roseobacteraceae; genus Ruegeria; species Ruegeria sp. HKCCD6604. The sequence continues at coordinate 1,454,386 of NZ_WVQW01000001.1, forward strand.
GCGGGCTGAAGCCTTATTTCGAAGAGCATCATGACATCAAATACACCGCCGATGCGATCAAGACGGCGGTCGAGCTGTCGGCGCGTTACATCAACGACCGCAAGCTGCCCGACAAGGCCATCGATGTGATCGATGAGGCCGGCGCGGCGCAGCATCTGGTCGCGGAAAGCAAGCGGCGCAAGACCATTGGCGTCAAAGAGATCGAGGCGGTTGTCGCCAAGATCGCGCGTATTCCGCCCAAGAACGTCACCAAGGATGATGCGTTGGTGCTGAAAGACCTCGAAGCATCGCTGAAACGGGTGGTTTTTGGTCAGGATCTGGCAATCGAGGCGCTGTCCAGTGCGATCAAACTGGCCCGCGCCGGTCTGCGCGAACCTGAAAAACCCATCGGCAACTATCTGTTTGCCGGTCCGACGGGGGTTGGCAAGACCGAGGTGGCGAAACAGCTGGCAGATACCCTGGGTGTGGAACTGCTGCGTTTCGACATGTCGGAATACATGGAGAAACATGCGGTTTCCCGCCTGATCGGTGCCCCTCCGGGCTATGTCGGGTTTGATCAGGGTGGTCTGCTGACCGACGGTGTCGACCAGCATCCGCATTGCGTGTTGCTGCTGGACGAAATCGAAAAGGCCCACCCGGACGTGTTCAACATCCTGTTGCAGGTGATGGACCACGGCGAGCTGACCGATCACAACGGGCGCACGGTGAATTTCCGCAACGTGGTGCTGATCATGACCTCGAACGCGGGCGCGCAGGAACAGGCCAAGGCCGCCATCGGCTTCGGTCGCGATCGGCGCGAAGGCGAAGACACGGCCGCGATCGAGCGCATGTTCACACCGGAATTCCGCAACCGTCTGGATGCCGTGATCTCCTTCGCACCGCTGCCGAAAGAGGTCATTTTGCAGGTAGTCGAGAAATTCGTCCTACAGCTTGAGGCACAACTGCTGGATCGTGGCGTGACCATCGACCTGACCCCAAAAGCTGCCGAGTGGCTGGCCGACAAGGGATATGACGACAAGATGGGTGCACGCCCGCTGGGTCGCGTGATCCAGGAGCACATCAAGAAACCCCTGGCCGAAGAGCTGTTGTTCGGCAAGTTGGCCAAGGGCGGCGTGGTTCGTGTCTCGGTCAAGAAAGGCGAACTGGATCTTGAAATTCTTGGCCCGGACCAACGGCGCATTTCAGGAGACAAACCACCTCTGTTGACGGCAGACTGACCGGAAAACAGACAATTCCTTTAAAGCCCGGCGATCCCCATCGCCGGGCTTTTTCTCTGCTGGCAGCATAAAATGCGACGGAAAAAGACTTCTGCTGCGTGTCATCTTCAATGATGAACGCAAGACAGGGATCGACACGTGAGCAAAATTTCAATCCTCTGGGGCGCCGCCTTTGCCCTATCCGCCGTTGCCGCTGTGGCAACTGCACAGCACCGGTTTCGCTATCACGACGAAACGACCGCAGAACCGCTGAGGTTGGTGCCCGCAACCGAAAACCCCGGGAAAAGCAGCGCCTCGGTGAAAGAAAAAGGCGGAAAAATCAAAGTGACGGGCAATGGTATTCCTGATCATCTGGTTGGCCGGTTTCCAAACCAAGGCAATCCGCACCAGATCGAACAGCAGAAGGTCAGGTTGAAATTGCCTGCAAATCCAACGGCCAAAGGTGCAATCACACCGCTGCAAATGGGGTGGAACTTTGGCGTGTCACTCAACGGGGTTGTGTTCGACCCGCTGGCGGCCGAGTTCTGGCATGGCGACCCCGGATCCGGGTGGTCCTACAATGCTCTGGGTGGCGCTGTTTCCTTGGGATTGGACGCCAATTTTGCCCATGTACAGCCGAATGGAAAATATCACTATCACGGTGTACCGACAGGGTTGGTCAAGCTGCTTGGATGGTCACCGTCCGAGCATTCACCCTTGATCGGCTATGCCGCAGATGGTTTCCCGATATATGCCGTCACTGGCGTCGTAGGGGGCAAAGTGACCGAAATGACGTCGTCCTATCGTCTGAAAACCGGCAACCGGCCGGGTGGCGCTGCGCCGGGCGGGCGGCATGACGGCACCTTCAACGAGGACTACGTTTTTGTTCAGGGTCACGGCAATTTGGACCAATGCAACGGCGCCTTCACCGTTTCAGCAGAATACCCTTCAGGAACCTATGCGTACTTTCTGACCGAGGATTACCCCGTGGTACCCCGGTGTTTCATGGGCACTCCGGATCAAAGCTTTCGCTTTGGCAGACGGTAATCGGTTTGACCCCATCACGCAGATTACCCAGGCAAGAGGCATGGGTTTTGCTATCTTTCCGTGAGTTTCAGCTCGATCCGGCGGTTCTGTGCCCGCGCTTCGGGCGTGTCAGCCGGATTGACCGGCTGGAATTCACCAAACCCGTTTGCTGCCAGACGATTGGGCGGGATGCCCAGCGCGTCGACCATATAGCGCACGACAGACAACGCGCGACCCTGGCTGAGTTCCCAGTTGTCTCGGTATCGGCCTGAACCGGCCAGCGGAACGTTGTCGGTGTGGCCGTCGACCCGGATCACCCAGTTCAGACCGGGTGGAATTTCGGCGGCGACACTGCGCAGGATGTTGGCAACTTTCGCAACCTCCTGCTGCCCTTCCGCGGACAGCACGGCTGATCCTGTCGGAAACAAAACCTCGGACGAGAAGACAAAGCGGTCGCCTTCAATCCGCACGCCTTCCTGATCGCCAAGGACGTCCCGAAGACGTCCGAAGAATTCCGAACGATAGCGTTGCAGATCTTCCGCCTGCGCTGCCAGTTCCTCATTCTGACCGGCCAGGGCTTCGGCCTCGGCCTCGAGACGCAGACGTTCGGCTTCTTCCAGCAGGCGGCGGCGGCGTTCTTCCGAAGCGGCACGGGCCAGCGCGGCATTCAGGTCCTGCCCCAAAGTCTGGATTTGGATCTCGGCGGCCTCGTTGCGCTCTTCGAAATCGTCCAGCAGGGCCTGCAATGACCCCAACTGCCCGCGCAGGGCGGCAATCTGCTGGTTCAGCAGGGCAGCCTCACGCTGGGCCTCGGCAGAGATTTCTTTCTCCTCCGACAAGGTCGACTCGGCCAGCGCCAGCAAGGCCTGCCTTTGTTCGGCCAGAGTGCGTTGCTCATCAGCATCCGCCTGCGCTTGCGTTTGCGCCTCCAGGGCGGCTTCAAGCTGGGCGCGCAATTCCTCAGGGCTCACGTCGCCGAATTGCCGCTCAAGCTCGGCCCGCGCGGCTTGCGCGGCGGCCAGAAGGGTCAACGTGTCTTCGGCCTCTTTGCGTTGTGCCTCCAACGCGAGCGTCATGGCCGTCAGCTCGGCATCTGCATCCTGAAGGCGGCTTCGCAATGCTTCGGCAGCGGCAGCTTCGGCCAGACGGGCGGCTTCCTCATCGCTCAGTTGCTGTTCAAGGGCCGTGATTTCCGCCGCGCGTTCCTTGCCGCTTTGCTCGAGATCCGCGACCAGTGCCTCCAGCGCCTCGCGGCGGGCGGCAGCCAAACGGGCCGCTTCGGTCTGTGCATCGATTTCGTCGCGACTTTGCGCAAGGGCGAGGTTCAGCGCCTCTTGTTCCGTCAGCAATTGCGCGCGCTCGGTCTCAAGCGCGGCAATGTCGCCCAAAGCCTGTTCCTGTTCGGCAAGCAGCGCCGCAACCTGTGCTTCGAAATCCGTGATACGGGTCTGCGCCTGATCCAGCGCGGCGGCCTGACGGTCGCGTTCGGTGGTTAGTGAGGCGATCAATGACTGCGCTTGCGCCAGATCGTCTTCGGCCTGCGACAGCGTCGTGTTCAACGCACCCAGCCTTGCCTGCAAGCGGCTGTTTTCACGCTCTTCCAAACCCAGCGCGCCCGCAAGCGCTGCAACCTCGTCTGCCAGTGTCGTCAGTTCGTCTTCCTGCCCCGAGATGGTTTCGCGCAACACGAACTGAATCACCATAAAGATGGTCAGAACGAAAGTCAGCACCATCAACAGCCCCGTCATCGCGTCCACAAATCCGGGCCAGACCGAGCCCTGAAAGCGTTGACCGGTGCGGCGGGACAGCGCCATGGGCTACTCTCCTTCCGGCGTGGTGCGCACCGCACCCCGCGGCAGGGTCAGGGCCTTGACCAGCAGTTCGATATCCTTGCGGAATTCGTTCATGCTTTCCTGCCGACCCGCCGAAATCTCTTCGAGAATGCGCAGCAGTTGCACATCCATTGAGCGCAGGCGCATCCGGCTTTCGGCGTCGATGCCATCGCCTGCACCGTGTTCGCGCATGTGGTCAAGCAACGCATCCTGCCCCAGCGCGACACGCTCCAGAGCAGACGTGACGCTTTCGGTATTGGCCTGACGATTGTTCATCTCGGCAATCACATCGACCAGTTGCCCCAGCTTGGCCGAAACCTCAGCCCGCTCACTTTCCTGAGCGGCAAACAGATCCTGCAATGCATCCATCTGTTCGGACATGGCATCCAGCACAGGTGTCAGTACGGCGATCTCTGCCCCGCCCTCTTCGCCGCCGGCAAATCCAACGCGGGTGATCGAGGACAGCCATTCTTCGAGCTCGCGATAGAAGCGGTTCTGCCCGTGCCCGGCAAACACTTCGAGCAGACCAACAATCAGCGATCCCGCCAGACCCAGCAGAGACGACCCGAACGCAACACCCATCCCCTGCAACTGCGCCTCGAGCCCCGTCATCAGACGATTGAAGACGGCCAGCCCCTCTTCGCCTTCCTGCGGGTTCAGGCTGCGGATTGTGTCGACAATGGCTGGAACGGTTGTCGCCAGGCCGAAGAATGTACCCAGCAGACCCAGATAGATCAGAACATTGGTTATATAACGCGTGATTTCCCGTTCTTCTTCGACACGCTCGGCCACGGAATCCAGAATGGACCGGGTTGAGGTGGAGCTGATCTGTGAGCGCGCGCCTCGCTCGCGCAGCAGCGAAGCCAAAGGCGCCAGCAACTGTGGTGTGCGCGCATCTTCGCGAACAACACCACCGACAAAGGCCTCGATCCAGCGCACGGACCCGATCAGCTGCGTAACCTGATAAAAACAGGCGAAGACGCCGATAAAGAACACAATCAGGATGAAGCCATTCAGATACGGATTGGCATAAAAAACCGGCAAAACGTATGGCAGCGCCAGAAACACCCCCAGCCCGGACAGGCCGATCGCCATCAACATCAACAGAATTTGTCGAATTGGATGCGAGAAATGGGGTCTCGCGCCCTGATGTGCCTGCGCCATGCGCGTGGTTCCCGGTATTTGCCTGCTTTGCGTCGAATCTAGCGGGATTCCGCGCGTGACGCCAAGAGTTTATGCGGTGATGTCGCGCACCCGTTGCGCCAACCACTCAAGATCATGGTCACGCAGCCCGATCTCGGCCAGATGTTCTACGGTGTTGTAAAGATATTCGTCATTCGGACCGCGCCCGCCAACCGCATGGGCGATGATCCGGGCCTGTTCCTCCAACGGCATCCCGCCGCAATACTGGACGTGGTCGGCATCGATCACATAGGTAACGGCATTGACGATTTCGCCGTTTTCCAGGTGCACATCCAGCATACGTTCAACATAGGCCGAGGAAATCAGCTCGCGCTCGCGCAGCTCGTGCAGCGTACGGTCTTCGTGACCCGCCTCGACCGCAAGGGCCAAACCGGTGCAACTTGCGTTCTCCTGTTCGTCCAGTGCCAGCACCAGGCCGGGTTTTTCTTCGGTCCCGCGATGGTGGATCGAGCTCATGCAGAAGGACCGGGAATAACCATGAAGTGTCGCGCGTTCACTGCGTGCCACCGGAAAGCCCGGATTCCACAGCAGTGATCCATATCCGAATACCCACATCGTCATTGCACTGGTCCTTGCCTGTTTCGGCCTATAAACATCAATTCCAAGGCGGGAAAAAGGGCCTTTCGAATGCGTCTGATACGAGTGTTGATTTTTGTTTCCCTGGCATGGAGCGCCTATTGGTTCGTGGCCGGATATGGCCTGCGCTCTGCGATCACTGGCTGGTTCGAACAGCAGGAGGCGCGCGGCTGGCAAGCGGATTTCTCGAATGTCGCGACAGCGGGCTATCCGACCCACCACATGACCCGTCTGAACAATCCGGCTCTGGCGGATCCGGTGAACGGCACGGCATGGAGCGCGGATTGGATCGAATTCAAAAGCCCCGCCATCTGGCCCGGTCGTCAGATATTGCGGTTCGCGGACACACCGCAACGCCTGTCATATTTCGACCAGACATCAACAATTGTGGCCGACGAATTGCTTGCCGAGCTGCAATTGCAGCCCGGCGTCTCGCTCGTGCTGGAGAAAATGGCTTTGACGGCCGGAGCCTGGTCGGTGACGGAAAACTCCACCAAGCTGGCCTCGGGCGACACGCTGAGCCTGATCATGGAACAAACGCCAATTTCAGAAGCCTATTCCATCACGGCCCGCGCGGATGGGTTTACACCGGGGGAAAAACTGCGGGCCCTGATGCATTCCGCAAGTTCATTACCGCAGAGCTTTGAGACGCTGGAACTGGATATGGTCACCACTTTCGACAAGGTTTGGAGCCGGTCCGCCCTCGAAGACAGCCGTCCGCAGCCCGTGGCCATCGATCTGCGTCTGGCCGAGATCAAATGGGGTGAGCTGCGCCTGTTCGCGACAGGCGATCTGGATGTGGACGCCCAAGGTATCCCGACTGGAGAGATTGCCGTCAAAGCCGAAAACTGGCGGGATATGATCGCAATGGCAAACGCGGCAGGAGCCCTTCCTGATCAGGCCGTAGATCCCGTCACCCGAGGGCTGAACTTTCTGGCAGGGCTGGGCGGAAACCCCAACGCGCTGGATCTGCAACTGAATTTCCGCGATGGTTTCGTGGCGCTCGGGCCGCTGCCTTTGGGCCCTGCCCCGCGCCTGATCCTGCGTTAACGGCAGTAGGGTCCGCTGCGATAGCGGGCCGTATCAAGGTGGAAATGATCCTTGTGATAGCGATCGGAATTCGGTCCCAGCACGGTACCAAACGGGCCGCACGCCCCGCGCCAGATCTTCTTGAGCTGTTTCTGAGACGGGTTCTTGCGCCACCCGTTCAGGACGGTCACCACCTCACCGTCAGCCATTTTGAAACCTGAGATATCGATCGCACGACCCTTGCCATGTTCGGATATCCGCGCGCCTTTACGGTTGTTGCGGGTTCGGCAGGCATAATGGGCGGCGATTTGCAACTCGACCACGGGTCCGCGGCGTTTGAAGGTGGGTTTGACGGTCTTGTCGACCCACTTGTTCAACGCAATGGCGGTGCCGCAATCCATCGTCGAGGGGCGGCTGAGCATCACACCCGAAACCGAGGTGATCTGTACCGCATCCTTGACACCACAGGCTGAATTCTTGCTGCCCACCCGACCAACAGGCTTGCCCTGAATGGCAATATCCCCGCAAACAGACCCTTTGCGCAGCTTGCGCCTTTTGAACAACACCTGCTGTTCGACGGACTTGGGTCGCAAATAAGGCATCAAGGACGTGTCCGGCCCCAGAAGTGGCAGTTCCGACGGGCGCGCCGCCGCAGCGGTGACTTGCGGGGAAACCGGACGCGAAACCGGACGCAGGTTGGCAGTGTCAGAAGGGGCAGGCGCGCTGACAGACTGCTGAACAGTCAAAGGGCGCATGAGGGGCACCAAAGACTGGTCAAGGGGCGCGGCCTGAACCGGCGCGGCGCTCAAAGCCACGACCCCGATCAGAATATGCCCCCAACGCAGTTTCATGAACTTGCCTTTCCCCGCCCAAAGTCCGGCGCATCCGTATCCTGCCCGGCATCGATGATGCCGCGACGAATAGCACGGGTGCGGGTGAAGTAGTCAAACAAATGATCGCCGTCGCCGGTGCGTATGGCGCGTTGCAGGGCAAAAAGCTCTTCGGTGAACCGGCCCAGGATTTCCAGCGTCGCATCCTTGTTGGACAGGAACACATCCCGCCACATGGTCGGGTCGGACGCGGCAATCCGGGTGAAGTCGCGGAAGCCGGCGGCCGAATATTTGATGACTTCGCTGTCGGTTACCCGTCGCAGATCGTCGGCCACGCCAACCATCGTGTAGGCAATCAGGTGCGGCGCATGGGACGTTACGGCGAGGACCAGATCGTGATGATCCGCATCCATCTCATCGACATTCGACCCCATACCCTCCCAAAGCGCGCGCAGGCGGGCAATGGCATCCGGGTCCGAACCCTCGACCGGGACCAACAGGCACCAGCGATTGTCAAAGAGTTCGGCAAACCCGGATTCAGGGCCGGAATGCTCGGTCCCTGCCAAAGGATGCGCCGGGACGAAATGCACACCGTCGGGGATATGCGGTTGCACCGCCCGAATGACGCCCCGCTTGACCGAACCCACATCCGAAACGGTGGCACCGGGTTTCAGCACGGATGCAATTTCTTCTGCAACTGCGCCCATAGCCCCCACAGGCACGCAGAGCACGACAAGATCGGCGCCTTCGGCCGCCTCGCGTGCCGTGTCGCAAACACGGTCACACAATCCGATCCTGCGCGCGGTTTCACGGGACTTTTCAGACCGGGCATAACCCGTCACTTCCCCGGCCAGCCCTGCACGTTTCATCGCCCAGAACATGGACGAAGCAATCAGGCCCAGCCCGATCAGCGCAACGCGGTCGTAAATCTGGCTCATGCTGCGCCCTCTTTGAATGCAGTGATCGCCGCAACCACACGGCGGCAGGCTTCTTCGTCGCCCACGGTGATCCGCAAGGCGTTCGGCAGGTTGTAGCCTGCAACCCGGCGGACAATCAAACCCTGCGTTTTCAGGTAGTCATCGCAGGCCTCGGCCTCGGCCTGATCGGCGAAACGCGCTAGGATGAAGTTGGTGCAGGACGGGTCCGACGGCACGCCTGTCTCGGCCAATTGATCGGCCAGCCACACACGAAGGCGCGCGTTTTCGGCCTGACAGAAGGTCAGGAATTCCACATCGTTTACCGCAGCTTCAGCCGCCGCCAATGCGGTCATTGACAGGTTGAAGGGCTGGCGCACCCGGTTCAGCACGTCGATGATCGGGCGGTGCGCATAGCCCCATCCGACACGCATTCCGCCCAGCCCGTACACCTTTGAGAAGGTGCGCGTCATGATTACATTCTCATGGGCGTCAACCAGCGACGCCCCGCCATCGAACCCATCGACAAACTCCGCATAAGCGCCATCAAGAACCATCAGGCAGGCGTCGGGCAGACCCAACGCCAGACGTTCCAGTTCGTCGTTCGGGATCATGGTCGAAGTTGGATTCCCGGGGTTGGTGACAAACACGATCCGCGTCTGCCCCGTCACCGCGGCGAGAATGGCATCCACATCCACCTTGCGGTCACGTTCGGCCACCATGACCGGCGTCGCGCCGGCCATGCGGGCGATGATCGGGTACATGGAAAACCCGTGCTCGGTATAGATCACCTCGTCCCCCGGCCCCGCGTAGGCCTGGGCGACGAATTGCAATACCTCGTCGCTGCCGACACCGCAGATGATCCGCGCAGGGTCCAGCCCATGGCGTGCGCCGATGGCCGCGCGCAGGCTCGCGTGGTCGGTGCTGGGATAACGATGCAGAGTGGCCGCGCTGTCGCGCACCGCCTCTATGGCCTTGGGACTGGGTCCAAACGGGTTCTCGTTCGAGCTCAGCTTGATCACATGCTCCACTCCCGCCACATGCGACTGGCCGCCCTGATACAGCGCGATGTCCATAATGCCGGGTTGTGGGGTGATCTTGGTCATGAGAGGCTCCGTTGAATGGGCCTCTCATACCTGTCTCAAAGGTTTGAGAAAAGCGGCAATTCCCTCATGCGGCCTTGAAGCGCGCTGTTGCCGGGTCAGCGTTGTAGTAAGGCGTGAATTCTTCGGTCCGGTGCGACAGGTCATTGACGCTGTCGATGATGAACTGAACCGTCTCTTCGCTCATCAGATATGAGAAATTCAGACGCACCCAGCCGGGTTTTTTCATTTCTTCCCCGGCGGACAAGGCAGCGTGCAGCGCCTCTGACGTTGCCTGATCGATCCCCAGCAAGCGGTGGGCGTAGGGTCCGGCACAGGCACAGCCGCCCCGCGCCTGAATGCCGTAGATATCGCTGAGCATCCGCGTGAACAGCTGCTGATGCACGGGCTGGCCCGCATTGTCGCGCACCAGGAAGGAAAAGATCGGCAGACGGTGCGCTTTCTCGACCCCAAGCAGGGTCAGGTTCGGGTTGTTCTTCCAGCCGTCCAGCGCCATTTGATTGTACTGCGCCTCACGCCGGGCGATTTCGTCCGTTCCGACGACATCCTTGACGATGAAGGCCAGCGCCGCACGAACGTCTCCGATCACGTTGGGCGTCCCGGCCTCTTCCCGGGTGGACAGATCGGTGCTGTAGTCATGTCGCCACGGTGACACGAAACTGACGGTTCCACCGCCGGGCCAGCTGGGGCACGTCCGTTTCACGGCCGATTGGTTCACAACCAAAACACCTGACGCGCCCGGGCCACCGGGAAACTTGTGCGGCGAAACCACGATCGCATCCTTTCGGGCCCCTTCCGGCCCCATGTCCATCGGCAAGTAGGGCCCACCACCGGCATAGTCCCAAACGGCCAAGGCACCATACGCCTTGAGCATCCGCGTGACCGGATCAGGATCGGTAACAATGCCCGTTACGTTGGACGCGGCAGAAAACGAACCGACCACCAAATCGGCATCCACATGGGCCTCCAGAGCGGCTTTCAGCGCATGCAGGTCCACACCACCGCCCTCGGCCTCGGGGATTTCGATGACACGTGCCTTGCTTTCGCGCCACGGCAGAATGTTTGAGTGATGCTCGTACGGGCCGATCAAGACAATCGGCTGGTCAGCCTCTGCCACCCCTAGCAGGCTGACCAACCGATTGAGCCCCGCAGTGGCGCCGGACCCGGTAAAGATCACCGCGTCCTCTTCCCGAGCACCAACAATGCGGGCTATTTCCGCCCGCGCTTCGCGGCGCAGACGTGTCATGTAGGACCCACAGTAGGAGGCCTCGGTGTGACTGTTTGCGTAAAACGGCAATACGTCCTGCGCCACAAAATCCTCGACCTGCCGCAACGCGCGGCCCGAAGCGACGTAATCCGCATAGACAAGCGGCACGTCTCCAAGCAGACCCGGGATCAGAACGTTCTCGCCGATCAGCCCATCGCGCAGATTTGAATTGTGAGCGGTGGAACAGAGTTCCGCACGAAATTTGGACAGGGTCATGACATTGGCTCCTTACTGCCATACCAATGTGATATTTCTGGCCCGAGGAAACTTCACATATCTTTGCGTGGATTTTAAAAAATTTGTGTCATATGATCAGTTATGACATCAAAAATAGATCAAATTGATACACGCATTCTGAAAGAGCTGCAAAAGGACGCCACCCTGTCACAGCGGGAATTGGCGGATCGGGTTGGCCTGTCCCAGAATGCCTGCTGGCGGCGCTTGAAGGCCCTGAACGAAAACGGTGTGCTGATCGGATCCACGGCCCGCATCGCACGAGAAGAACTGGGGTTGAGCCTTGTGGTCTTCGTCATGCTCCGCACCCGACACCACTCTGCCCAGTGGCTTCAGGCGTTTCGGAGCCATGTTCTGACAATCCCGGAAGTGGTGGATTTTCATCGGATCGGAGGGGATTACGACTATCAGCTGAAAGTCGTAACGCAGGACATGTCGTCATATGACAAGGTCTATCAACGATTGATCGAAAAGGTCGAGCTGGACAGCGTGACCTCGTATTTCGCGATGGAAGCGATCGCCGAAGGCAGGCCCCTGCCGATCTGACCGGCACTTCATCTGGCCTCAAATCACACCAGCGGAAGCGCGGGAATGTCGCGATGAGGGCAGCGCCATGGGCAAACCAAAAAAAAGACCGCGCAAAAGCGCGGCCTTTCGGAATTCGATTTCGGCGAAGATCAGTTCTTCGCGTAGAATTCGACGACCAGGTTCGGTTCCATGACGACCGGGTAAGGCACATCGCTGAGGCCCGGCGCGCGCACGAACGTCGCGGTCATTTTCGAGTGGTCGGCGTCGATGTAGTCAGGAACGTCGCGCTCGGCCAGCGCAGCGGCTTCCAGGACAACAGCCAGTTGCTTGGACTTGTCGCGCACCTCGATCACGTCGCCTTCTTTGACTCGGTAGGACGGGATGTTGACCCGCTTTCCGTTCACTTTGACGTGGCCGTGGTTCACGAACTGGCGTGCGGCAAAAACAGTTGCGACAAACTTGGCGCGGTAGACCACAGCGTCCAGGCGGCGCTCCAGCAGGCCGATCAGGTTTTCACCGGTGTCGCCCTTCACACGCTCGGCTTCGGCGTAGATGCGGCGGAACTGCTTCTCGGTCAGGTCGCCGTAGTAGCCTTTCAGCTTCTGCTTGGCCCGCAGCTGAAGACCGAAGTCCGACAGTTTGCCCTTGCGGCGCTGGCCATGCTGGCCGGGGCCGTATTCGCGACGGTTGACCGGGGATTTCGGACGACCCCAGATGTTTTCGCCCATCCGGCGGTCGATTTTGTACTTGGCAGACGTGCGTTTGGTCACGGCTGATCTCCTTCGTTAGGTCGAAGCCCTGACGGGCCACTATGAAGGGCGTTGTCCTCTTGAGGTCTCCCCCATGACAGGCATCCCCTTGCGGGGGCCACCAACACCAATGAAGCCGCGCTTATATCCGCAATGCTGGCGGAGTCAACACAGCATTCCGCAAAGTTCAGAAAAACGATCAGGGCAGACAGCCAGCGAACCCGGCAGCGCGCCGAAACCGTCTGGCGGTACCTTGAAAACTTAGTTTGAGGTCGGGAAAGAAACTACCGTCGCGCTGCTTTTCGCGGCGGGGTTTGGGATCATCGCAAGCTCGGTCACTTCAACAATCCAGAACTCTTCGTCCCGTGGCGGGCAAGCGCCTTCGAACACGAGAGCCCGCGACGTATCGTTGCCATCGGCAACAAGCTTGGCAGAGAACTTCTGCGCACCATTGGTAAGGGTAAGGGTTCCGGCCACGTGGCCTGGAATGTCACGGACAATTGGAAAGTGGCTGTTCACCTGACTGGCAACGCCCCCGACATTTCCTATTTTTTCGATGCTTTGTTCGGCAGCCTCGCTCATGACGATTGCTTGACCACGCCATGACCATGCCGATCCGATCGCCAAACAGGAAAGAGGAGCATCTTCAAGCCCGTCAATTTCCGTCTGACACCAGGAAATAGCTATTTGACCGTTTGTTCCGGCTCTCATCTGCCCACTCGCACTTACAACACCCCAACACTTAATTTTATCCTTATCAGCACAAATTCCGGCGGAAAAGAGACAGAACTGCAGCAATCACAAGATTGTTGTTAATGTGACTCAATATTTGGCGCCATCCGTCAGGGGTGACGGCCCGTCGATGACGGTTGTGGTCAGCGATGGCCGAAACCGATGCCAGATATCAATTCCAATTCATCGGAGAACATGTGGAACGCTGTCCCGACAACTGCGGGTACAACGCTCAGAGCAACGGGGGCAGTGTTCCGGATTTCCGTCAGCCGCGCGCCCAAGAACGGTTTCCTGAGATAAGGCTCTCATCAAATCAGGCCGCAAAAACACGCGGGTCCTGAGCGTCAACGGGCTGAAGGGCCTTTGTTTGAGTCAATTTTCAAATGGCGCAGGAAATTCATCCATGTCACCCTCGGGTTGCCGGGATCACCGGTACGCTATTGCCAACGGAAGCCTGACTCCGACAGTTGACTTTGAACCCGCCCGGGATAGTCGGATACGATTGCGTCTACGCCCAGATCGATCATCCTGCCGATATCTTCATGTTCGTTGACTGTCCACACGACGACGCACAGGCCCAGCTCTTTTGCGCGCGTGACGTTTTCGGGCGTTACATCCGCAAAGTACGGGCACCAAAGCGAACCGCCAGCCTGCTTTACCAAGTTTGGAATTTCGTCGCGACGGCCACGAAAGTCCGGGCAAACGGACTTTGAGGAATCCTCGCCAACATCGTCGGCATTGTCCGGAAGTTGCGTCAGGTAGGATGAAGGCATATCCGGAGCTTGCCTCTGACACTCCGCCAACAGGTTCCAATCAAAACTGTGAAGCACCGCGCGCGAAGACAAACCCTTGCAGCGAACATCCCGAAGTACTCTGCGGACAAAGTTCTCTCGGTAAAGCGCATCATGGGCCAAGTCGGGGTCCGACTTCAGCTCGAGCATCAGATGGGCATCACGGTATTTCGGGTCATCGACCAAATCGAGCAGATCCAACAGCCTTGGAACACGAACATCGTCTATTTGCGCCTGATCCGGGAAACGTTGGCCATAGGCGGAATGGCCGTCCAGACGCCCGATATCGAATTGTCGGATCTGTTCGTAAGTCAGCGAGGATACTTTCGGCTCTTCACCGGTCAGAAACAGGCCATTGCCATCGCGGAAACTGGCCGAATGCAGGCGATGATTGTGCGTAATGACCGGCACATCATCGGCTGTCAGGACAACGTCAAATTCAAGAAGTGGGACGCCAATGGAAAGTGAAAAGTCGAAGCCGATCATGCTGTTTTCAGGCAACACGCCCCGTGCCCCACGATGCCCCACGACCCGGATCAGGTTCTCCCCGCCGCGAAAGGCCTCAACCTGTTGAAACGCCATCAGCCTTCCAGCCTTTGGCCTGTCGCGTGGTCGAACAAATGCATGTTCTCCGGTGCCGCCGAGAACCGCATAATCGGATGGCGTCCTTCGATCGGGTGGACACCGGGAAGGCTTGCCGTGATCGCGCTTTCAGAGCCCGACAGGTGACCGTGCAGCAACGTGTTGGCCCCAAGCGGTTCAGCCATCTGAATCGCGGCTTCAAGCGGGCCATTGTCATCCGACAACAGATGCTCTGGTCTTATGCCAAGCTTCACGGCGCAGTCCGGACCCCCAGAGGGGCCGACTTCGATTTCTCCGATCTTGACCGCCCCGTTTTCGCGCCGTGCTTCGAATATGTTCATTGCCGGGCTGCCGATGAATTGCGCGGCAAACAGCGTTTGTGGAGTTTCATAGACCTCGAGCGGCGTGCCGATCTGTTCGGCGATGCCGCCGTTCATCACGATCATCCTGTCCGCCATCGTCATTGCTTCGACCTGGTCATGCGTGACGTAAAGTGACGTGATCCCAAGTTTTTCCTGAAGTTCGCGTATTTCCAGACGCATCTGAACACGAAGCTTGGCATCGAGGTTCGAGAGCGGCTCGTCAAACAGGAAAACGGCGGGCTCGCGGACAATGGCCCGGCCCATCGCGACCCTCTGGCGCTGACCGCCGGACAACTGCCTGGGCTTGCGATCCAGCAAAGGTTCAAGCTGCAACAGCTTAGCCGCCTGGGTCACCTTTTGATCGATCTGAGCCTTGGGCAGCCTCGCGATCTTCAGGCCATACCCCATGTTCTGACGCACTGACATATGTGGGTAGAGCGCGTAGTTCTGGAACACCATGGCGATGTCGCGATCCATGGGCTCTTTGTCATTGGCGCGTTCACCGCCGATCCGGATCTCCCCGGACGTGACCGTTTCCAGCCCCGCCACCATCCGCAACAATGTGGACTTGCCGCAGCCTGACGGGCCGACGATCACGATGAACTCTCCATCGGCGATATCGACGTCAACGCCGTGGATCACATCCGTCGGGCCAAAGCTCTTTTTGACATTCTCTAGAGTAACTGTTGCCATTTCTTACTTCTCGCTATCGACAAGGCCACGGACAAAGAGCTTTTGCATCGACACCACCACGATGACCGGCGGGATCATCGCCAGAATGGACGTCGCCATGATCGTCGGCCAATGCGCAAAGTCGTCACCGGACGGGAACATCTGCTTGATACCCATCACGATGGTATTCATTTCGGGATCGGTGGTGATCAGCAGCGGCCAAAGGTACTGGTTCCACCCATAGATGAACAGGATCACGAACAGTGCGGCGATGTTGGTCCGGCTCATGGGGACGACGATATCGATGAAAAACCGCATCGGTCGCGCGCCGTCGACCCGGGCTGCCTCGGCAAGCTCATCGGGGATAGTCAGAAAGAACTGACGGAACAGGAAGGTTGCCGTGGCCGAGGCGATCAGGGGAAAGATCAGCCCGTAATAGCTGTTGAGCATGCCGAACCCGGCGACAACTTCGAACGTCGGAACGATGCGGACTTCGACCGGCAGCATCAGGGTCAGGAAGATCAGCCAGAAGAACGTCGTTCGTCCGGGAAAGCGGAAATAGACAATCGCGAAAGCCGACAGCAGTGAGATGATGATTTTGCCGACTGCAATTCCGATTGCCATCACCAGACTGTTGAACAGCATCGTGGCAACGGGCACATTTACCCCCGAGAACAGCGCCGCCTTGTAGTTCACCCAGAACTGATCGCCGGGCACGACAGGCATCGGTGGCGAGACGATCTCGGCCTGGGTCACGGTCGAAGCCACGAAGGCAAGCCATATCGGGAAAAATATGATCAGGACACCGAGGATCATCAAAGCATGGGACAACCAGATGCCCGCGCCGCGTTTTTCGACCATTCCGTGTTGTTGGGCCGCCATCAGTAATGCACCCTCTTTTCCACGTATTTGAACTGGATGACCGTCAACAGGCCCACGACGATCAGCAAGATGACCGATTGCGCCGAAGACGAGCCGAGGTCCTGCCCCACAAACCCGTCCGAGAATACCTTGTAGACAAGGATTGTCGTCGACTGTTGCGGCCCGCCGCCGGTGATCGTGTGGATCACGCCAAAGGTTTCGAAGAAGGCATAAACGACGTTCACCACCAGCAAGAAGAACGCCGTCGGCGACAGCAGCGGCAGCACGATCGTGAAGAATCGGCGCCAGAAATGCGCGCCGTCAATCGCCGCCGCCTCGATCACGGATCTTGGAACGGATTGCAGGGCAGCGAAAAAGAACAGGAAGTTATAGCTTATGCGCCCCCAGGCAGAGGCAACGACCACCAGCCCCATGGCTTCGGTGCCGTTCAGAACGTGGTTCCAGTCATACCCAAGCTGGCCGAGGTACCACGACACGACACCGACGCGCGTGTTGAACATGAACAGCCACAGAACGCCCGCAACGGCAGGAGCGACAGCGTAGGGCCAGATCAGCAACGTCCGATAGACCCCGGACCCTTTGATCAATCGATC
Organism: Ruegeria sp. HKCCD6604; assembly: GCF_013110635.1. Taxonomy (NCBI): domain Bacteria; kingdom Pseudomonadati; phylum Pseudomonadota; class Alphaproteobacteria; order Rhodobacterales; family Roseobacteraceae; genus Ruegeria; species Ruegeria sp. HKCCD6604. The sequence continues at coordinate 1,471,487 of NZ_WVQW01000001.1, forward strand.
CGCAATGACCGCAAGAAACAAGGCAGGGATCATCGAGCACAACGTGACCAGCGTGGAAAACACCGCCGTCGTCACGAAAGAGGCGCGATAAAACTTGTCACTCAGCAGGAATTCAAAGTTGCCGAGCCCCACGAATTGGGACGACAGCCCGAACGGGTCAGGTATGAACAGCGACTGCCAGATGGCCTGACCGGCGGGGTAGAAAAAGAAAACAGCGGAAATGATGACCTGAGGGGCGATCAACGCCAATGGCAACAGCCAGCCGCGAAAGGTGACGCGTTTTTCCATCCTGAAAACCCACCGAAGAAAGAAAATGCGGGCCCCGAAAGGGCCCGCATGACGTTACGACTTATTGATTGGCGGATTCGAACCGGCGCAGCAACGCATCACCGCGTTCCTTCGCGCTGTCCATCGCTTCCTGAGCGGTCTTCTCACCGGACCAGATCGCCTCAAGCTCTTCGTCGATGATGCCCCGGATCTGGTCGAACGATCCCAAGCGCAATCCTTTCGAATTTGCGGTCGGCTCTTTCGCGGTCATCTGGATCACTGCGACGTCGGTGCCCGGGTTTTCGTCATAAAAACCAGCGGCACGCGTAACCTCACCCGCTTCTGTGGTGATCGGAAGATAACCGGTGTTCTGGTGCCAGGCCGCTTGTACGTCAGGTGATGACAGGAAGCTCAGGAACTCTCCGACGCCCTTGTACTCTTCGGGCTCATGACCCTCCATTACCCAAAGAGACGCGCCCCCGATGATGGTGTTTTGCGGCTCACTGGTGACGGATTCCCAATAAGGCAGCGGACGCACGTCGAAATCGAACTCGGCCTCTGCCTTGATGCCGGCGTATCCGGCCGAACTTTCGGTGAACAATGCGCACTCGCCTGACCGGAAGTTCGCGCCACCTTCGTTTCTGCGGCCGGTATAGATGAACTTGCCGTCCTTGGCCCAGTCACCCATCGCGGTCAGATGTGCAACCTGCACCGGACCGTTCAGCATCAGCTCGGTATCCAGACCGGCAAATCCATTGTCCCGTGAGGCAAACGGAACGTCGTGATAGGCTGAAAGGTTTTCAAGGTGAATCCAGCTTTGCCATGCTGTCACCAGCGGGCAATCCTCGCCACCTGCCTTCAACTGCTCGAGTACTTCGCCGACTTTTTCCCAAGTGGACAGATCCGTGTCCGGATCAACGCCTGCTGCTTGCATGGCATCGCGGTTAACCCACAGGACCGGCGTCGAGGAGTTGAAGGGAAGCGACAGCATCTCTCCGTCAGTGGTTGTGTAGTAGCCTTTGACGGCGCCAATATACGCGTCGGGATCAAAAGACGCGCCGCTTTCGGCCATCACTTCATAGACCGGCTTGATCGCCCCTTTGGCTGACATCATTGTCGCCGTGCCGACTTCGAACACCATCAGGATATGTGGCTGTTCACCGGCCCGGAATGCAGCAATCCCGGCATTCAGGGTTTCCGAGTAGTTGCCCTTGTGGCTTTCGACCACGACGAACTCATCCTGACTGGCGTTGAATTCTTCAACCTGTCCTTTGACAAGTTCCCCTAGGCGACCGGTGAAGGCATGCCAGAACTGGACTTCTGTTTGCGCCATTGCCGCCAAGGGGGACAAGGCCGTGGTGATGGCAAGAGCGCCAAGCAAATTCTTTTTCATGATTCCTCCCATGCATCAGGGTTGATGCTTCGTTGAATACCGACCGCAACGCGTAAACGGCACACATGACGATTTCACGACGTTAACGTCACAAAAATATAATTCAAGGCCTATCTACTTGGTGAAAAAATAACATAGTGTTATGAAATGGCGCAGCAGATCGGGATCAGCAATGAGTCAAATTCTGAGAGTTCGGCAGTTGGAGGCCCTGATGGCCGTGACCACCAATGGGTCTGTCACGGCCGCTGCGTCTGATCTGGGCGTGACCCAACCGGCTGTCAGCAGATTGCTGTCCGATCTTGAAAAGTCGCTCGGGTTTCAACTTTTTGACCGTCGGGAAGGCCGATTAGTACCAACGCAGGAGGTTCGCTATCTCTTGCCAAGTGTCGAGCGCGTTCTCGAATTGATGAGACAAATTTCGGATGTCAGTCAGGATATCACACAACGCAAAGCAGGGCACATCCGTGTCGCTTGCCTGCCGGGATTTGCCACCAGCCATTTGCCCAAAGTCGTCGCCGGTTTCCTGAAAGATCGGCCCGGTGTCACCCTGACGATCGAACCAGACAGACCTGAACGCATTCTGGAATGGATGATCGGCGAGCAGTATGATTTCGGAATCACCGACAGCTTTCACGGTCATCCGGCGGTAGAAAGCAGGGACATCGACGTTCGCACGGTGTGCGTGTTCCCCACCGGGCACGAGTTGGAAGGCCTGTCCGAAATTACTCCGGCGGATCTTGCACACAGCAAAATCATCCACACCCGACGCGACAGCGATTTTTTCGGGCGGCTTTCGAAAGTGTTTCAACATGCCAATGTCGAATTGAACTCGCATATCGAGGTCAGGCAGTTCACGGCAGCATGTGAATTGGCGCTGGAAGGTGTCGGTGTCTCGGTCGTTAGCGAGCTGGATGCTGTCCAATACACGTCGAGGGGATTGAGTTATCGGCCATTTAAGCCATTTTTGACGCATACCCTTTCGTTGGTGCGTCCAATTCTGAAGCAACCGTCATTGGTAACGCTGGAATTCATTGAGCAGTTTCAGGAAAGCCTGAGCCCTTTCAAGGTCGGGTAGCCCCGCATTCGACCATGTTCTTGTGACACCGCAGGAACTGATCCGACAACAAGACCGGTGTCCCGGTGGAAAGTCGCATGTGATCTGCTCGTGCTCAGCGGGGTCTACAGCGAAACTCCCTGCACTGCCACCGGGACCCGGCTGATGTTGGCACGGCGCCGCAGCCGCCTGCTGCAACGCCGTCCAACATGGTGGTTCTTCAGATCGCGGCCTTTCGGCTTTCATCCAGGTAAATTTCACGAAGGCGTTTGGCAATCGGACCGGGTGTACCATCACCCAACGTGACTCCGTCAATTTCCACTACCGGCATCACGAAAGCACTGGCCGAGGTCGTGAACGCCTCATCAGCCTCTTTGGCTTCGTCGATGGTAAACAGCCGCTCTTCAACTTCCATCTGTGCTTCGGCTGCCATGCGCAGCACGGCCTTGCGAGTGATCCCGTGCAGGATGTCGTTGGACAGCGGGCGGGTCACGATCTTGCCGTTCTTGACGAAATAGGCGTTGTTGCTGGTGCCCTCGGTCACAAAGCCGTCCTCGACCAGCCATGCATCGTCGCAGCCCGCTTTCTTGGCCATCATCTTGCCCATCGAAGGGTAAAGCAGTTGCACGGTTTTGATGTCGCGGCGGCCCCAACGGATGTCCTCGATCGAGATGATCTTGGCACCTTTCCGTGCCGCCGGGCTGTCAGCCAACCCGGGCTTGTTCTGGGTGAACAGAACGAGGCTTGGCTTGGTATCGGCCGAAGGGAAGACAAAATCCCGGTCACCGTCGCTGCCGCGCGAAACCTGAAGGTAGACCAGGCCCTCTTCTATGCCGTTCAGATCAACCAGCTTGCGGTGGATTTCCAGCAGCTCTTCCTTGGTGCAGGGCTCGGCCATCTCCAGCTCGTCCAGAGACCGCTTCAGGCGCACCGCGTGGCCCTCGAAATCGATCAGCTTGCCATCCAGTACACTGGTCACTTCGTAAACCGCGTCTGCAAACAGGAAGCCACGGTCAAAGATGGATACCTTGGCCTCGGTCTCGGGCAGGTATTCGCCATTCACATAAACGGTTCGGGTCATGTTTGTCTCCTCAGCCCCAGAGCGCCGCTTCGGGCGGGTGAACTCCGGCGTCGTCAAAAATCAGCGGGGTGTCGCGGTCTTCGGCCAACAGAAGCGGTCCGTCAAGGTCCGTCACCATCGCACCCTGCGCCAACAGTGTCGCGGGCGCCATGGCAAGCGAACTGCCGACCATGCAGCCGACCATGATGCCATACCCTTCCGCGATTGCGGCTTTTCGCAGTTCAAGCGCCTCGGTCAGGCCACCGGTCTTGTCGAGTTTGATGTTGATGACATCGTATTTCCCCTTCAGCCCGGGCAGGCTGGCGCGATCATGGCAGGACTCGTCGGCGCAAACGGGCACCGGGCGGTCCATTCCGATCAAAGCGTCGTCGTCACCAGCCGGCAATGGCTGCTCGACCAGTGTTACGCCCAAACGCACCAGATGCGGGGCGAGGTCGGCGTAAACCTCGGCCGACCAGCCTTCGTTCGCATCCACGATGATCCTGGCGTTCGGCGCACCGGCGCGGACGGCCTCGAGCCGGGGCATGTCATCTGGCGTGCCCAGCTTGATCTTCAGAAGCGGGCGGTGCGCGTTCTCGGTCGCCTGAGCCTGCATTGCCTCCGGAGTATCCAGCGACAGAGTATAAGCCGTGATCTCGGGTCCGGGCACCGGCAGGCCCGCCAAATCCCAGGCGCGCTTTCCGGCGCGTTTGCTTTCCAGATCCCACAAAGCACAATCCACGGCGTTTCGGGCGGCACCGGCAGGCAGCAGATCCATCAGCGACCGGCGGCTGAACTCAGCAGGCAGGCCGGCGATCTCGGCCTCGACCGACTCGAGCGTTTCGTCATACCGCGCATAAGGAACGCATTCGCCCCAGCCCTGATGCGTTCCGTCCGACACCCGCACCGTCAGCACCTTTGCTTCGGTCCGTGACCCGCGCGAAATGGTAAACACCTGCGCCAACTGAAACACATCGCGAGAGACCTCTATCTGCACGCACCTGCTCCTTCATCTTTTCCCAAATACTCCCGCCAGAGGCGGAACCGGCCCGCCACCGGCGGGCTGGTTGGATCACATCGCGGCCAGCGCGTCCACCAACTTGCCCGAGCCGAACCGGAACGGATCGGTCGCCGGCAGCCCCATATCTGCTTCGATCTTGGCCAGATATGCTGTCGCGTCCTCTTCGGACATGTGCTGCGTGTTGACCGAAACGCCGACGACCTGACAATCCGGGTTCGCCACTTTGGCCAGCGCCAGCGCAGTGTCGCGCAGGGTTTCGAGCGTCGGCAGCTGATAGGTCGGCAGACCGCGCATGTGCGCGCGGGTCGGTTCATGGCTCAGGATCAGCGCGTCGGGCTGGCCGCCGTGAATCAGCGCCATAGTCACGCCGGAATAGGACACATGGAACAGCGATCCCTGACCTTCGATCAGATCCCAGTGGTCGTCATCGTTGTCCGGTGTCAGCCATTCGATCGAGCCAGCCATGAAATCCGCAACAACGGCGTCCAGCGGCACGCCATCGCCGGTGATCAGAATGCCCGTCTGGCCGGTCGCGCGGAAGGTCGACTTCATACCACGCTTGCGCATTTCGGCATCCATCGCCATTGCAGTGTACATCTTGCCCACAGAGCAGTCGGTGCCGACGGCCAGACAACGTTTGCCCCTGCGCTTGATCCCGTTGGCGATCGGGTAATCAACCTCGGGTACACGCACGTCATGCAGCTTTCGCCCCGTTGCTTCGGCCACCGCCACCAGATCGGGCTCGTCGCGCAACAGGTTGTGCAGCCCAGAGGCCAGGTCAAACCCTTCCTCAAGCGCCATGACCAGAACCTTTTTCCATTCCTGACTGATGACGCCGCCACGGTTGGCGACACCGATAACCAGCGTTTTGGCGCCGGCCGCTTTGGCCTCGGTCAGGGTCATATCCTTCAGGCCCAGATCAGCCTTGCAGCCGTCCATACGATATTGGCCGACGGCGTTTTCCGGGCGCCAATCCTTGATGCCCACAGCCACTTTGGCCGCCAATTGGTCGGGCGCATCGCCCAAAAACAGCAGGTACGGTGTCTCGATCATTGCGGTCACTCCTTTGATTCCGGCCCAAGCTAGAGAAGCGTTTAAACGAGCGTTTCGCGTTTTGATCCGCCCAACACGGCGGGTACGCGAGTTTCTTGCACCATTGACACAAAAGGCGCAAAATTATTCGAAGTTTCCAAAGTGATTAAACTTTAATCACCACTTCCCAGCCGCTGGCACGCAGCATTCTGCAACCGCATTGCCGCAGATGCACAATCTCCCTTGCGCCAGGTTGCGCAATTTAATACCTCATTGGGCGAGAAAATCGCAATTTCATTACCCACACGAGGTCCAGATGAGCTTTCGCATCCAACCCGCCGCGCCTGCACGACCCAATCGCTGCCAACTGTTTGGTCCGGGATCGAATACCAAACTGTTCCCGAAAATGGCAGCTTCTGCTGCGGATGTGATCAACCTTGACCTCGAGGATTCGGTTGCGCCTTCGGACAAGGACATCGCCCGCGCCAATGTCATCGAAGCCCTGAACACTGTTGATTGGGGCAGCAAATACATGTCCGTTCGCATAAACGGATTGGATACCCCCTATTGGTATCGTGACGTTGTCGACGTGTTGGAGCAGGCAGGCGACCGTCTGGACCAGATCATGATTCCCAAAGTCGGCTGCGCATCGGATGTCTATGCCGTGGATGCCCTTGTCACCGCCATTGAACGCGCCAAGGGCCGGACCAAACCTATCAGCTTCGAGGTCATTATCGAATCCGCTGCCGGTATCGCGCATGTGGAAGAGATCGCAGCCTCCTCTCCCCGTTTGCAGGCCATGAGCCTTGGGGCTGCAGATTTTGCGGCCTCGATGGGGATGCAGACTACAGGCATCGGCGGCACACAGGAAAACTACTATATGCTGCGTGACGGCGAAAAACACTGGTCCGACCCGTGGCACTGGGCCCAAGCCGCCATCGTTGCAGCGTGCCGCACCCATGGGGTGCTGCCAGTGGATGGGCCATTCGGGGATTTCAGCGATGATGAAGGGTACATCGCTCAGGCGAAACGCTCGGCCACGCTGGGTATGGTCGGCAAATGGGCGATCCATCCCAAGCAGATTGCACTGGCCAATCAGGTCTTTACCCCGTCGGATGAGGCCGTTTCCGAGGCCCGCGAAATCCTGGCCGCAATGGAACAGGCCAAAGCCAACGGTGAGGGCGCAACCGTCTATAAAGGCCGCCTTGTCGACATCGCCTCAATCAAGCAGGCCGAAGTCATCGTGGCGCAGGCCGAACTGATTGCGGCGGGCAGCTAAGCCCCCAAAAAAGGGCGCTCGATCGAGCGCCCTTTCATGAATTCTTCAACGGCCAAAAACGTCATTGGGCGTCCATGTGAAGCGTTCCCCCTTCTTTCCTGACTTCATCATCAGGCAAGAGGTTCCCAGTTTCTGGAAATAGACGATCTTCAGTGGATACCAACCCGCCTTGGGCACTTCCACTTCGGTGCGTTGATTGGCTTCACAGCCCTGAATGCCATTTACCCGGCCAATCTGCTGACCGCCAACCCAAGCCTCTATCCCGTCATTCGACCACGTTTCCAGCTCGTAAACGCCAGGTGAGTCAAAGCGCATATAGCCTGTGACCTCGGCGGCAACGTTGTAGGCCTGGTCGAAGGTCAAGACATCCTCACCCTTGCTGGTGTCCCTGTAATCCAACCCGCGCAACGGTTTTCCGGGCTTCGCCTTAGACAGCATGCTTTTTGCCTGGCTCAGATCCCGGATCTTCTTGTGTTGATTGCCTGTACCTAAGTATTTGACATTCAAACCCGCCTTCGGAGACGGCTGTGGATTGGCAGGTTGCAGTTTCAGCGGGGCAGACAAAGCGGCCCCGGCAATGACCGACATGGCAACTGCGGTCGCCACTGTTCGAACGAGTTTCATCGTAATCTCCCTGTTTGCGTGCCGTTTTAGCTGGGCGTATCCCCTGGCAGCGTCATTACAAAGACACTAGGCCCTGAAAATTTGCGCTGCAAGAGAGTGTGGCTTCACATTTCCAGTGGCTACGCACGCAGATCCTTGGGTGACCCCATGACCACATAGGATGTGATCGACGTGACATGAGGCAACGTTCCCAGCACCTCGGTATGGAAGGTCTTGTAGGACGGCAGATCGGCGCATTCGACGCGCAGCAGGTATTCGATCGTACCGGTGATGTTGTGGCATTCGACCACTTCGGGGGCTTGTTGCAGGGCACGCTCAAACCCCTCTTGCGCCGCTTTCGTGTGTTCACCAAGACCGACCCCGATATAGGCGACAAAGCCGACACCCATCGCGGCCGGGTTCAGAACCGCACGATAACCGGTGATCACGCCGGCCTTTTCCAACTCTTGAACGCGACGCAGGCAGGCGGACGGAGACAGCCCGACCCGTTCGGCCAATTCCAGATTGCTGATGCGCCCATCACGGGTCAGTTCGTGCAATATCTGGCGATTTATCCGATCATTCTTCACCATAAGTTGCAGAAATAGCGGAAACACGCACGAAAAAGCAATTTCATTTGCTGCCGGTCAGACGATACTTCGCAGCATGACTTACGACATCCTTCTGGCGCTCATCGCTTTTGCCTTCGTGACATCCATTACGCCCGGGCCGAACAATCTGATGCTGATGGCATCGGGTGCGAATTTCGGCTTTCGGCGTTCGATCCCGCATATGCTGGGCATTGGCCTTGGCTTCACGCTCATGGTGCTGCTGGTCGGTGCAGGGCTGGTTCAGGTCTTTGACCGGTACCCGGTCAGCTATTCAGTGCTGAAGGTCGTGTCGGTGATCTATCTGCTCTATCTGGCATGGAAGATCGCGCATGCCGCGCCAGCCACAGGCGATTTGGCAGCGGGGACACCCATGACGTTTCTGCAAGCCGCTGCCTTTCAGTGGGTGAATCCCAAAGCCTGGGCCATGGCCCTGACCGCCACAACCGCTTACACGCCCAGTCAGACCCTGCATGCGATTGCGCTTGTGGCGTTGGTTTTCGGGGCGGTCAATCTGCCATCGGTGAGCACATGGACCTTTCTGGGGCAGCAGATGTCGCGGGTGCTAACGAACCCGCGCAGGCTGGGTGCGTTCAACTGGACAATGGCGGTGCTGCTTGTGGCTTCGCTCTATCCCGTTCTCTGGCCCAGTTGACCCAGACAGGTTTCGGCCAACACATTCTCGGGCGCGGTTTCGGGTGGGTACAGGGTCAGACGCCGCGTTAGATTGTCGTGGGTGCAGGTCAGAACGCGCGGCGCGGGGTCTTTCTTGGCGGCGGCCATCAGTATCCGTTTTTCCATTCGCCCATCTGAAATCGAACATCTTCACCACTCGGATCTTGCCGAGTTGCATCCGGAGCACCGTCAGGCCATATAGCAGGGAACTTTCGCGTTGAGAGGCGTCATGACCCAGTATCTGGATTTCGAAAAACCGCTGGCTGAAATTGAAGGCAAGGCTGAAGAGCTGCGTGCGTTGGCCCGAACCAACGAAGAGATGGACGTAACCGAAGAAGCCGCCGCGTTGGACGCCAAAGCCGCCAAGCTTCTGGATGAGCTTTACGCCGACCTGACCCCATGGCGGAAATGCCAGGTCGCCCGCCACCCGGAACGCCCGCATTGCAGCGATTACGTCGATGCCCTGTTCACCGAATTCACCCCTTTGGCCGGAGATCGCAATTTTGCCGATGATCTGGCCGTGATCGGCGGGCTTGCACGTTTCAACGATCAACCCGTCATGGTGATCGGCCATGAAAAAGGCAGCGACACCAAATCGCGGATCGAACGCAATTTCGGCATGGCCCGCCCCGAAGGCTATCGCAAGGCGGTCCGCCTGATGGAGATGGCCGGTCGGTTTGGCCTGCCGGTGATCACCCTGATCGATACCGCCGGCGCCTATCCCGGCAAAGGCGCCGAGGAACGCGGTCAATCCGAAGCGATTGCCCGCTCGACCCAGATGTGTCTGAAGATCGGCGTGCCCCTGGTGTCGGTCATCATCGGCGAAGGCGGCTCGGGCGGGGCCGTGGCCTTTGCCACCGCCAACCGCGTGGCAATGCTGGAACACTCGGTCTATTCGGTGATCTCGCCGGAAGGTTGCGCATCGATCCTTTGGAAAGATGCAGAAAAGATGCGTGAAGCGGCCGAAGCGCTGCGTCTGACCGCTCAGGATCTTCACAAGCTTGGCGTTTGCGACCGGATCATCTCTGAACCCAAGGGCGGCGCGCATCGCGATCGTCCGGCCGCTGTCGAGGCTGTTCGCGCGGCTCTTACCGATATGCTGGCGGAACTGGACGGCAAAGACGCGGCGACCCTGATACAGGACCGCCGTCAAAAATTCCTCGACATCGGCTCGAAAGGGTTGGCGGCGTAACCGTCAGCCGCCCAACCTGCGCAACAACGCAACCGAGGGTTCTCCGGTGACCGCCAGGCCATTGGCGCTTTGATACGCGCTGATGGCAGACGTCGTGTTTTTGCCGATCACCCCATCCGCGCCTTTCGTATCATACCCTTGGGATGTCAGCCGCCGTTGCAATTCCTTGCGGTCGTCCAATGTCAGACCGTTTGCATCTGGCCCGAACGAGGCCTGAAACGGCGCGCCACCGGCGATTCTGTCCGCCAGATGACCGACCCCGATCGCGTAACTGTCCGAATTGTTATAGCGCTTGATGACCTGAAAATTGCGGAAGACGGCAATGCGCGGCCCGGGTTTCTGTGGTTGCAGCACGGCGACCGGTGTACCGGAAACGGTCCCGACCTCGCCCCCCCAGGGCTGCCCCCGCACCCAGCCTGCGCGTGACAGGTAAGCAGCGGTCGAAGCCAGCGAATCCGTCGGATCGTCCGACCAGATATCGCGCCGCCCGTCGCCGGTGAAATCCACGGCATAGGCAAGGTAGGAGGTTGGAATGAATTGCGTGTGCCCCATCGCACCGGCCCAGCTGCCGGTCATCTTGTCAGGCGTGGTGTCACCATTCTGAAGAATCTTGAGCGCCGCGATCAACTGGCTTTCAAAGAACTGACCACGCCGCCCGTCATAGGCCAGCGTCGACAGAGCTGATACAACGGGCACATCGCCGCGACGCGCGCCATAGCGGCTTTCCAGCCCCCACACTGCAACGACGATTTCCTTGTCCACCCCGTACTGCGCCTCGATCTGCGACAGCGTCCCGTTGTATTGCCGCAGCATCTTCTGGCCGGTGCTGATCCGCTCGTCCGAGGCGGCAATGGCCAGGTAGTCTTCGAGCGAACGCTTGAACTCTACCTGATTGCGGTCACGCTCGATCACATCGGGCAGGTACCCTGCCCCCTGAAAAGCGCGATCAATCGTGGATTGTGAAATACCTTGCGATGCCGCCCTGCCCTTAAACCCGGCAACCCAGGCATCCCAACCCGCGTTGGGAACAGCTCGCATACGCGATGCAGGCGCGCTGGATGGCGCACCGCCACGCGTGCAGGCGGCCAACAATGTTGATCCAAGGCAAATGGAAAAAGTCCGTCGAGTGATCATGGCTGTGGTCTGCTCTTGTTTGTGATTTGCCTCAAGAGTAACCCAGTCGGGTTGAACAGGCCAGAACGGTGAAACCTTGCGCAGTGGGCGCGGGAATGTCGGCGGGATGCCGCTCAGCTCACCAGCAAGCGCAATCCCTGCGTCACGTCCGAACGGACCGCCAGGCGCAAACCCGGTTCGTCCCCGGCCTTGAGGGCCGCAATGATCAGCTTGTGATAATGCGGTGGCTCAGTGCGCCTGAGACGCCCGTAAAGCGCCCTCATCGTCGGCCCGAGTTGCAGCCAGACCGTTTCGGCAATGGCCAGCATCGCGGGCGCCTGAGCCCGCAGGTACAGGGTGCGATGAAATTCCAGATTTGAACGGATGTACCCAACCGCGTCCCGCTTGGTCACCATCTCGGCAACGGTCATGTTGATGGTCTGCAACCGGTCGATCAGCGCAATATGCGCCCGGGGCAAAGCCCGGCTGGCCAGCTCGACTTCCAGCAACGCGCGCAACGCCGCCAATTCCTCAATCCGGTCGTTGGTCAATTCAGGTGTCGAGACCCGGCCGGAATTGGAAAGGAACAATGCCCCCTCGGCGGCCAGACGGCGCACGGCCTCTCGCGCCGGGGTCATCGAGACGCCGAATTCCTTGCCGATGCCACGCAAGGTCAGCGCCTGTCCCGGCGCCATCTCACCATGCATGATTCGAGACCTCAGGGCCCGATAAACCCGGTCATGAGTGGCAGTTTGGGTGTCAGACGGGCGTGTGCTCAACATCCGCTTATGTGATCACAAAACAGCGCAAGGTCAACTCGGCTTTGCGTCAAACCTGTAACGATGCAACTCTGCCCCATTGTCTCGCAACCAGCGGCGGGGTTGCTGACAGGGGCCGAAAATGCGTTCCACCTGTTCCCAGAACGCGGGCGAGTGGTTCATCTCGACAAGATGCGCCACTTCATGCGCGGCCACATAGTGCAGCACCTCGGACGGCGCGAGAATGAGCCGCCACGAGAACATCAATCCACCCTGCGAACTGCATGATCCCCAGCGTGACCGCGTGTCGCGCAGGCTGAGCGTGCTGTACGACCGCCCCAGCATTGCCGCGTAATCATCACACGCTCCAATCAATCGGTCCCGCGCCAATTCCTTCAGAAACCGGGCCAATCTGCGCGCCTCGGCCCCTTCGGGCACTGCGACCTCGTCCGCCATCAACTGAACACGCCGACCCTTGGCCGGCACGATTCGCCGAACAACGCCTTCAATCGGTATCTTCTGTCCGAACTGCACCACGGCCGTTTCCGGCCTGTCCTGCAAATGCTGGCGAATCCACTCTTCCTTGGTACGTGCGAAACTCAGCGCCTCGGATTCAGGCACACCGACCGGATAGGTCAGCGTAACCCGGCCGTCCAGCTGAGAAATTCGCAAACTTATGCGCCGCGCCCGGGCGGATTTGCGCAGCCTCAGCGGCACCGGCGGTGTCCCTGGCAATGCGTGCTCTCCCATATCGCGACCTCTCTTGCGCAAAGACTTTGACAGTGCCCTCTGCCTGTGGCAGGTGAGCTGAATCATTTAGACGACTCACCTGATATCAAGGGGATTTGACATGCCCAAGGAAGAATGGGGCGTAAAGCGCGTTTGCCCGACCACCGGTAAGCGATTCTACGACCTGAACAAGGACCCGATCATCAGCCCCTACACTGGCGAGATCGTGGAGCTTGAAACATCCAAAAGCCGCATGATCGCGGCGGATGCAGAAGATGCCGCCTCGGTCAAAGCGCGTGAAAACGCGTCGGATGGGGAGCTGGTACTGGATGACGACGACTCTGTCGACGTCGAACTGGATGATGATCTGCTGGATGACGATGATGACACCAGTGATGACGTTTCGCTGGATGATATCACCGACATGTCTTCGGAAGACGAAAACTGATCATGTCAAAGGCGACCACAGGGTCGCCTTTTTCGTTCCACGGACAGCTTAGTGCGGAAATTCGCGTTCGATTCCATTTTTGGACTTGCACTCGTCGTCACTGTCTCCTAAACGTCCGTCCACCGCATCAGCGGTACCTAGATGGGGCCTTAGCTCAGTTGGGAGAGCGCTTGCATGGCATGCAAGAGGTCAGGGGTTCGACTCCCCTAGGCTCCACCAAAACCTAACAATACAACTAGATAGCAAGGCATTAGAGCGGTGTGACACACAGGTGTGACACAAAATGAAGCTGCATGCGTATCTCTCACTGTCCAGACACGGCATATATTACTTCCGCTGGCCCTTTCCCGACACAAGACCAAAACCCCACACTAGGCCAAGCACCACACGTAGGACCCTTCGAGTGTCTTTGCGTACAAGATATCCTTGAGAGGATGGTATTCTGGCCCGGCGTCTTGCAGCGTGCGGCAACGCAACAAAAAAGCACAAATAACAGTCGGGCATGAACTATGCACAATGATGCCCGGGGTCTCAAGAGTGCTTTGGCAAGGACAAAGGCGCGCGGAATAAACTCAGCCCTTTCAGTGAGTCTCATAGGGAGCGCATGATTGATACCATCCGATACTGCGAATTGGGCCATGAAGACTATGGTGAGAATGCAGCGCACAAAACCGCATCGCAGTCACGGTTTGCTTTTTTTGCATCGCAGACCACAATTGAGCGACCCTGTTTCGGGGCGATGAATTGTGTGGCGTTGTATCGTGCGCTTGCGTGCAGTAACGTCCGGCACCATGGTCATCCGGCGATATTCACTTGTTCTATTGGTTGGCGTTCTGGTCATCCTGACCGGCATTGGCGGTGTTGCGCACGCGCTGTCGAAGGGCTGCGTGGACCTTCACTGTGAGCACCATACGCAACCTTCCGTACACTCAGCATTGGCAACCAGCGGTGACGTCTCGGCTTCAGGTCATCATCATGACCCGGAGAGTTCCGAAACCGGAAAGTGCAATCGCTTTATCTGCCAAGCCGTTGCATTGCCGTTCCAAGTCAGTGAAGTTGCCAAGGGTCGGCGTGATACTGACCCGGAGTTCCATGTTGGAACCCAAGTCAAGCTGAGTGAACCAGACGTCCTTTACAGGCCCCCTGACCTTTGAAGCAGCACGAATCCCTGCGGATGTAAGCGACCAGCACGTGCGGCTGTTCGCGATGTGCCGCAGCGTTGCCAGCTTCCAAAATGTCAGGACCAATCCATGAAAAAAAGTCACTTGCTAATCGGCGCATGCGCTGTCGCTGCCGTCGCCGCCTTCGTAACTCTTCGCCCCGGCGCAATTGAAGAGACCACACCGCATGAAACACGCAAAGGCGACGCCATGGTCGCAATTCAGATGCCGGCCATCGAAGGCAATGCCGCAATCGGCCAGCGCGTTTTTGAGGTCTCGTGCGCGTCATGCCACGGCGCCAATGCGGTCGGCGTAGAGGGTGCGGGGCCGCCTCTGATCCACAAAATTTACGAACCCAGTCACCACGCTGATGAAGCCTTTCACAGGGCGGTTTCACAAGGTGTAAGAAGCCACCATTGGCAGTTTGGCGACATGCCCCCCGTGGAGGGCCTGACACGAGGTGACGTTGCCATGGTGATCGCCTACATTCGCGAAATCCAGCGCGCCAACGGAATAAACTGAGGGTAACCCAATGAAGAAGATCATGACATTCGCGCTTATGGTTGCGCTTGCCAACGGCGCACTGGCGCATTCCAAAATTGAAGAAACAACCCCTGCCAACGGCGCCACGATAACCACTGTGCCCGCTGAAATTGGTCTCAACTTCTCAAAAAACATCCGGCTGACACGGATAGAGATGGCCCATGAAGAACACTCGGCGGTAAGCTTGGATTTGGGCGACCAGACAAGTTTTGGTCAGGCATTCACGATCCCACTGCCGAGCAATGGAACGGGCACCTATGTCATCGAATGGCGGGGTTTGGGTGAAGACGGCCATGCGATGCAGGGCGAGTTTTCCTTTACCGTGGAATGAGTATGCCAGACATCTGGGCGATTGCTGCGATCCTCGCAAAGCTGGTGCTCTACATCGGCTTTGCGGGCTCTGCCGGGCTTGTGATTGTTGGATGCCTCTATTCCGGCCTTGTCGCGCCGGTGAACCTTGCGATGACGCGCCAGGCCAGGGCCTTGGCATGGCTTGCTCTTGTCGCGACAGCAGTTGGCTTCTTGCTTCGTGGAGCCGCCTTGAAAGGCGGGGTTGACGGCATAGTCGATCCGAAGATGCTTGGCCTGCTGTGGCAGACATCCGTGGGCGACACACTTGTTTATCGCCTTGCAGGCGCAGCGTTGATCCTTGTTGGGCTGTCCGTTCCTCGCTTTGGTCAGTGGATCGCGCTGTTGGGTGGCACGATCGCTTTGTGGTCGTTTGCGCAGATCGGGCACGTTCCGGAACTGGAGAGCTTTGGTATCCAGCTCCTGCTCCTGCTGCACCTGTTATGTGTAGCTTTCTGGGTGGGCATCTTCAGCCCGCTGCGGAATATGGCCCTTGCTCCTGAACACCTGAAGGATGCTGCTGAACTCGGTCATGTCTTTGGGCAAGCTGCCACTTGGCTTGTGCCGGCATTGATCGTGGCGGGCCTTTGGATGGCCTGGTTGCTTGTCGGCAATCTCCAAGGGCTTCTGTTCACAGGCTACGGGCAGGCGTTGTCGCTCAAAGTGTTTTTTGTGGCGCTGCTGTTGTTTCTTGCCGCCGCAAACAAGCTCCGGTTTGTTCCGGCCATGCAAGGTGGAGAGGTCAAGGCGGCGCAACGCCTCGCCCGCTCCATCGAGTTTGAGGCATTGATGGTATTGATGGTGCTGGCGACAACGGCGACACTCACGAGTGTTCTGACGCTTCCGAATTCGGGCCATTAGAGCGGGCCAGACACCGGTGCGCGCGCAATGTGCAGCAATGGCAACGGCGGTGCACGATCCGATGCGAACAAGGAAGACAATCCCACTCAGGGCCCGCCGACCCTTGCCGCGGGGCCTAGCCATTGGGCCTATGGCAAACAGGGTTCAAACAGTGCCACCTGCGCGCCGGTCAACCGTAAGAAATCAAGCTTGTTCACCGCCTGTCTTTCGAACCATCAACACGCGACCTGCCGAATTCACTGGGGTCTGAACCCTGCAGCTTCCCCTCAGAACCTTAATGAAAGACAGGACATGCCACCATCAAGCTTTGCACAATCGGTATTGTCAATTTCAACGACCTCATAGCCTTCGCGGTCCAGCATCTCTGCGGTGCGTGGGAAACCAGCGGCCATCAGCACCAGATTGTTGAACCGGATCGCGTTTGCCGCCGCCTCCTCTCCGTCAGCAACATGCAGCACCCGGTAGCCTTCAAAGCAGCCCGAAGCGTCCAATCGCCGGGTCGCAAGAATTGTCTCGGCATCCATCAGAGAACAATCCGTTTTGAAGTGCAAAACGCCCTCGGGCGTGAACACTTCCCGCAGTTTGTGACCCCATTCCGAGGTGATTTTTGCCAGCTCCTCAACACCTTCCGCGTCAGTGCGGTCTGACCGGCCCACAAGAATTTCGCGGCCGGTTACAAGGATGTCTCCGCCCTCGATATGGCCGGGACCATTGATCTCTGTGACCGTTTCATAGCAGGCCCGCAGTGTCGGGGCGATCTCGGCCACTTCCCCCATTCGCGAAGGCGCGCCCGGCCGCATCAGCACAGCACCCTGCGGCAGGCACAGGGCCGTATCTTCCACAAACTGCGCGTCAGGGAACGCATCCAGGGGATCAAGCTCGATCACCTCGGCCCCGGTGCTTTTCAGTGCTGCCACGTATGCCCCATGCGCGGCCGTCATCCCATCGAAATCCGGGTTTCCGATATCTTCTGCGCGCAATCCGTCAGCGATGGTCGGTGCCGGGCGGCGAGTGATGGCGCGGGAAAACTCAAAAGTTGGGTCTGACATGTTTCAATCTCTCTGAGGTTCGAATTTTCAGGCGGTGACTTCGATCATCGCGGGCCCGCCCATGGACGCCATTTCGCGTAACGCTTGCGCGATGGACTGCGGCTTATCGGGAACCCTGGTATGTGGAATGCCAAAGGATCTGGCCGTTGCTGCAAAATCGGGGGGTGTGGGATCACATCCAATGACCGTCACGCCTGCATCCTGCATCGATGTGGCGATTTCCCGGTACCCGTGATTGTTCCAGATCACGAACGTGACCGGCAGGTTTTCGTCTACCGCGGCCATTGCTTCCGGCATTGAAAACTGCGCCCCGCCATCGCCGGTGATGCATATTACCCGCGCCGTTGGATCGGCAATCGACGCACCGATGGCTGCGGGTATGCCATAGCCAAGCGCACCATACCCCGTTGCCGCATTGAACCAGCCGCCAGCCCGGTCGTGATCATAGTAAAGATTGCCGGCATAAATGGGCTGGGTGGAATCCCCGACCATCAGAGCATTCGGAGACGCCGAGCGCATCGCATTCAGTATCTCCACCTGTTGGCGATAATCCGGACCAATCTCCTGCCAGGCCGCATTGCGCGTTTTTCTGGCACAGTCCGCACCGTCACTTTGCCGTGCCCTCTGCGGCAGGGCCTCATACAGGGCTGGCACAACCAAGCCGACGTCACCTTGAATGGCAATCGCTGCCTCATGCCGTGAAAGCTGATCGCTGCACCGATCAACCCGTATCATGCTTGGCAGTTTCGCAAACTGGCCGGTGGCATACATGTCATAATCGGTTGGCCCCAGCTCGGTTCCCAAGGCCAGAACGCAATCGGCGCTTTCCAACAATGCGCGCACCGCGTTCAGGCTGGGGCTGGCCGGTACGGTCAGAGCATGTCCGTGCATCAGGCCGCGCGCGTTGACGGTTTGCACAACCGGAGCATCCAGAGCTTCGGCCAGTGCCTGCAATCCCGCCTCGGCACGTTTCGCGCCGCCGCCCGCCAAAATGACGACTTTCTTTGCCTCAGCCAGTTGCCCTGAAGCCTGCCTGATCAATGCCGGGCTGACCGGAGGATCAGGGTCAGGCGTCTCGACTGCTGTTTCCTGGTATTCCGCCGCTGCGACATCCAACGGAACCTCGATATGCGCCGGCCCGCGGCGACCATTGCTGAGGCCGTGAAAAACGCGGTCCAAAACCGGGGCCAGAGCACTGGGGCCGGTGACCTGTTCGGATACCAACGCAACCGTTTTCGCCAGCCCGATTTGGTCTGGCAATTCGTGCAGATGCCCCAAACCCTTGCCAAGCGATCCGGTTTTGTTGACGCCGGACACCACCAGCATCGGTATTGAATCGGCCCGCGCCTGCGCCATCGGCGTCAGCGTATTGGTCAATCCGGGGCCGGTGATCACAAAGGCAACACCCGGTTTACCCGACACACGGGCATAGCCATCGGCCATGAAACCCGCCCCCTGTTCGTGTCTGGGCGTCACATGTCGTATGCCCGAAGCGGCAAGCCCTCGATACAGTTCCACCGTGTGAACGCCCGGAATTCCGAAGACGCAGGTCACATCCCGCTGGCGCAGCCCGGCAACCAGAGCTTCGCCAATTGTCATACCGCTCATGCGACCTCGCGTGATTTGCTGTTGGCGTGTTCGATGATACGGGAAACTGCGGTACCAAAATCCGTGTCATTGATCGTCAAAGCAACCCGCACCCAGTCCTTCAGGCTGTCACCAAAGGCAGATCCCGGCATGACGGCCACCCCGGCCTGAAGCAGATCCCAGGCATAGGCTTCGCCATCCAGCCCGGTGGCAGAGACATTGATGAGTGCGAACATTCCCGCCTCGGGCCGGTGAACTTTCAGATCCGTTTCGGCTTCAAGACGATCGGCCAACAGGGTCGCGCGACCAGAGAATCGGGCGGCCATACCGGGGGCAACCTCGGATCCGTCACGGATCGCCTTTTCGGTCATGTCCGCGATGAACGGTTGATTGCCAAAAAGCATGGTCTCGGAATAGGGCAGCAGCGCTTCGCAGAACGCGGCGGGCCCGACGCACCAGCCACTGCGGAATCCCGGAGCGGCATGAGACTTCGAGATGGATGATACGCCAATGACACGATCCGCCAGTTCCGGATCTGCCAATGGTGAAACAAATCGGGCACCGTCAAAGATCAGTTCTTCATAGACCTCGTCCGAGATGATCCACAAATCACGCGCAATCGCCAGCTGCCCGATCTCGGCAATGTCCGCGGCGGTCAGAATCGCGCCCGTCGGGTTATGCGGCGTTGTCAGAAGAATGGCGCGGCTGCGCGGAGTGATGCGGGCCGCGATATCTGCTGCCTGCATGCGAAACCCTTTCTCGGGCCGCAGCGGTACAGGTACCATCTCGGCCCCGGATGCACAAACAACACCTTCATAGGTCGCGTACATCGGATCGCCGACCAGAACTTCGTCGCCCGCCTCGGCGACCCCGGCCATGGCTGCGAACAGGGCGGTTTGCGTGCCGGGAAAGCACAGGAAATTCCCGGGCTCGAAAGCCCGCCCGCGAGAGGCAGAATAGCGCGCAGCCAGTGCGTCAAGCAGCCCTGCTTCACCGCGCCCGTTGGAGTACCCTGTCCGCTGCGCCCGCAATGATGCAACGGTGGCTTCGACCAGCGCGTCCGGCACCGGCACGTCCGGTTCTCCTATCGTCATTTCGACGATGTCCGCCCCGGCCTTGATCAGGTCGCGGGCTTTCAGATGTACGCCCCATTTGGCGCCACCCAAGCCCGCCAACCGTTCTGTCACCGATGTGGTCTTCATGACTGCTCCACCTCTTTGGTCAATGGAATCCCGACGATGGCGCTGACGGAATCCAAACCGATCCGCGCCAGCTGGCCTTCGCAAAACGCATCCGGAAGCGCGCCTCCTTCGAGCCACAGGCCGTCGATCACCGCGTTGCATGCGATGGCCAGTTGCATTGCCTCTGACGCATCAACCGAACGCCCGGCTTCCTGCAATGCCGCGACGATCAGCTTCTCGAGGTGATCCCGGAAATAGTCATAGGTTCGCTGGTGAATGCGCTGCATTTTCGGGTCATGCTGCACTTTGTTCAGGAAACCCGCCCACAACGCCACGGCACTTGGATCGACGATCGGCGGTCGTAGTGACGCGTCGACGAAGTTGGTCAACTTAGAAACCGCGCTTCCGGTTCCTGATGACGCCGCGGTCTGGTCCGTCAGCGTATTCATGTGGTGCTCATACGCCGCCTGAACCAGTTCGTCCTTGGATGAGAAATAGTGCCGGATCAAACCTTGGGTCACATTCGCGCGGGCTGCGATCTCGCGCACCGTGGCACCCCGAACGCCCATCTCGGCGATCAGGTCCAAAGTCGCCAGAATCAGCGCCTCGCGGCGAAACTCGGCAGACTCACGTTTGAATTTGCGGCTGTCGTCCTGCACGTCAGTGTCATCCATGGCACGGAGTTATTATACACTTGCATAATTGCGAGATTCGGGGCTTACTGCAAGCTGAAATCAGAAGATTCTTGGATATGGACACAGCCAAAGCAGTTGCACCCGCACCCGAAACAACCACGCCCGATGAGGCGATCAAGGTTGAAGATCTGCACAAATCCTTTGGCACGCTGGAGGTTTTGAAAGGCGTATCCCTGACCGCAAACAAGGGGGATGTTGTTGCCATTATCGGGGGGTCAGGCTCTGGAAAATCCACCATGCTGCGCTGCATCAACTTTCTGGAAACGCCGAGTTCCGGAAAGATAACCATCGGCGGTGAACTGGTTGAAATGCACACCGATGGCAGCCCTTCCAACCGCCGCCAGATCGAACGTATCCGCACGCGTCTGGCCATGGTTTTCCAGCAGTTCAATCTGTGGACACACCGCACGCTTCTGGAGAACGTGATCGAAGTGCCGGTGCATGTGCTCAAGGTGCCGAAGGCCCAGGCGATCGGGCGGGCGCATGAGCTGCTGACGCGGGTGGGCCTTGGCGACAAGGCTGACACCTATCCGGCCTATCTTTCGGGTGGTCAGCAACAGCGCGCCGCCATTGCCCGGGCGCTTGCAGTCGATCCTTCGGTGATGCTTTTCGATGAACCCACGTCGGCGCTTGATCCCGAGCTTGTTGGCGAAGTTCTGACCGTGATCCGCGATCTTGCCGCCGAAGGGCGCACAATGCTGCTCGTCACCCATGAAATGAAATTCGCACGCGAAGTCGCAGACCACGTTGTCTATCTCTTCGAGGGCCGCATCGAAGAGCAGGGCACACCTGCCGAGGTCTTCGGAAACCCAAAATCAGAGCGCCTGAAGCAGTTCCTCAGCTCGGTCGCCTGAACCTAAAAAACAAAACAAAATGAACCAAAAGGGAGTATCAAAATGAACGTCAAGAAACTGCTCGTGCCCGGCCTTGCCGCCGCTGTCCTTTCGGCTGGTGTCGCCAGTGCAGAAGAGGTCAAGATCGGCATCGCAGCCGAACCTTACCCGCCATTCGCATCACTGGACAGTTCAGGTAATTGGGTCGGCTGGGAAATCGATGTCATCAATGCGGTCTGCGCCGCTGCGGAACTTGACTGTGTCATCACACCGGTCGCCTGGGACGGTATCATCCCGTCGCTGACCGGACAGCAGATCGACGCCATCATGGCATCAATGTCGATCACCGAGGAGCGGCTGAAAACCATTGATTTCAGCGATCCTTACTACAACACACCTGCCGTCATCGTCGCGGACAAATCGATGGATATCGAAGCGACCCCCGAGTCGCTGGCCGGTAAGGTTGTCGGCGTTCAGGCTTCGACCATCCATCAGGCTTATGCACAGGAATACTTCAAGGATTCCGAGCTGAAAGTTTATCAGACTCAGGATGAGGCCAACCAGGACCTGTTCGCAGGCCGTATTGACGCCACACAGGCCGACAGTATTGCCATGGCGGACTTCGTGAAGTCGGATGCCGGGGCATGCTGTGAAATCAAAGGCGCCGTCGCAGATGATCCGGCTATCCTGGGGCGAGGCGTTGGCGCCGGTGTTCGCAAGGGCGCTGATGACCTGCTTGCAGCGCTGAACAAGGGCATCGCGGCAATTCTTGCCGATGGAACGCACGAGAAGATCACCTCGAACTATTTCTCGGCCAGCATCTACTAAGCGGCTGCTGTGACCGGACTGTTGGACTCACTTGGATTGGCGCAGAGCGCAGAGCTACTGTCGCTGTCGCCACCGGGTTGGGGGGGCAATCTGCTGCGCGGATTGTCCCACTCATTGCAGATCGCTTTTGGTGCATATGCGCTCGGCCTCGTGATCGGATTGTTCGGAGCCTATGGCAAACTATACGGTGGGAAGGTAACGCGCGATCTTCTTGCCATTTACACGACCGTGATCCGGGCCGTGCCGGAACTGGTCCTGATCCTGATCCTGTATTACGTGGGATCTGACATCATCAACAAAATCTCCGCTGCAATGGGTGGAGGCCGGGTCGAGGTCAATGGCGTCGCTGCGGGGATTTGGGTTCTGGGCGTTGTTCAGGGCGCATATGCAACCGAGATTCTGCGCGGAGCCATTCAGGCGGTTCCACCCGGACAGATCGAGGCGGCCAAATCCTACGGGATGCCCGCATTCATGACCATGCGGCGTGTCACGATCCCCGCCATGATGGGTTTTGCTGTACCCGGTCTGGCCAACTTGTGGCTGATTGCCACCAAGGACACTGCACTGCTCGCGGTCGTGGGGTTCAACGAACTGACACTGGAAACCCGGCAGGCCGCCAGCAGCACCCGGGCCTATTTTACCTTCTTTCTGGCAGCGGGTTTTCTCTACCTCATGGTCACTCTCTTTTCGGGTGGTATCTTCGCGCGGATCGAGAAATGGGCGCGTCGCGGTCAACCTTCTCTGAAAGGAGGTGGCAGATGATCGATCTCAGGTCTTTGATGCAACCCCATCGCATCGTGATGATGCTGGTCTTTGCCGGGATCGTGGTTTGGTGTGCGATGGCATTGCGGTGGGACTGGTTGCCGAAATACGCTCCGCTTGCATTACAGGGAATCTGGACCACACTCTGGCTGCTTGTTGTCACCGTCGTTCTCGGGTTTCTGCTGGCTGTACCACTTGGGTTGGCCCAGGCCGTTGGGCCCTGGTACCTTGCGGCCCCGGCCAAGGCGTTTTGCACCATCATTCGGGGCACACCTCTGCTTTTGCAGCTTTGGTTGCTGTATTATGGCCTCGGCTCATTGTTCCCTCAATTCCCATGGATACGATCGTCCGAGCTTTGGCCGTATCTGCGTCAGGCCTGGCCTTATGCGGTGCTGGCTTTGACGCTTTCTTATGCCGGCTATGAAGGTGAAGTGATGCGCGGAGCCTTCAAAGGCGTCGCCAAAGGTCAGCTGGAGGCGGCAAAGGCGTTTGGCATGCCAAGGCTGACGATGTTCCGCCGCATCTGGTTGCCGCAGGCAATTCGCAATGTCCTGCCGACCCTGGGCGGTGAAACCATTCTCCAGTTGAAGGCGACGCCCTTGGTTGCCACGATTACGGTGGTTGATATCTATGCCGTGTCATCCCGGGTGCGGTCCGACACGTTCATCATCTACGAGCCGCTCATCCTGCTGGCCGTATTCTACATTCTCGTTGCCGGTATTATTGCCCTGATGTTCCACTGGCTGGAAGTGAAGGTGCTGGGAACCGGAAGCCGAAATGGGCCAGCCGGATAGTACAAGCCGGAAGTAAAGCGAGACACACTGGCCTATTCCGGGCACAGGTTTCGTCGGCGCGTTTTCAGGCCGATTAAAACCATGGGCACACGATCAAGACGGTTGCCCGAAATGATTTAGGGAAGGTTCGGCTTGCAGGCCCCTGCGGCGAAGGCACTGGCAGCCCAGGGCCAGAGCCTGACTTTCTTATCCATTGCACAACGACCTGGAACACCGCGGCGCAATCTTCTGGTCGGCGCAGTTGCGGATGTCACGAAGCATTGCAAACTTGCCCCCCGTCCTTTGGGGCGCGTTCCACGAGGCGCGCATTCAGCGCAGCCCCGACAGAACCTGTTGCCGCAAACCCGTATTTGGATTTGAGCCGACGACCATCATTTTTTGGGGTGAAACACCTTTGATCGCGCGAATGGGCAGTATCTGCCCTGAACGCGGGTCATGGTGAGCCACGAACTGGTCATACCCATCGGGTCTGTTTGCCAATCAGAATAACGCTTAGATCGCCAGATACTCCTCACGAAGACCGGTGTCCTCAAGCACTTCTTTAGCCGTTCCGTCGAACACGATGGTACCGGTGTCAAGAATGATCGCGCGATCCGCCAGTTCCAAAGCGCGCACAGCGTTCTGTTCAACGATGATCGTGGTCATACCCTGCTGCTTGACATGTATGAGGGTTTTTTCGATTTCGTCGACGATAACAGGCGCCAAACCTTCATACGGCTCATCCAAAAGCAGCACCTTGATGTCCCTGGCAAGCGCTCTGGCGATTGACAGCATCTGCTGTTCGCCTCCCGACAATGTAATCCCCTCCTGCTTCCTGCGCTCACCGAGACGCGGAAACAGCTCGTAAAGCCGTTCAAGGGACCATCCGATCGGAGGAGCAATCTGTGCAAGTTGCAGGTTTTCTTCAACTGTCAGGCCGGGAATAATGCGTCTGTCTTCCGGTACAAGACCAAGGCCAGCCGCTGCTGCTTCATAGCTTGTCATGTTGTGCAGCGGTTTGTGGTCCAACCAGATTTCGCCATGTCTTACTTCGGGTTCTCCAACCCTTGCAATCGAGCGCAGTGTCGAGGTTTTGCCCGCACCGTTGCGCCCAAGAAGCGCAAGAATCTCGCCTTCATGCACATTGAAGCTGACACCCTGCACGATATAGCTTTCTCCATAATAGGAGTGCATATCCCAAACGGAAAGAAACGCAGGGGCGGTGCTGGCCATATTGGCGTTTTTCGAAAAGTCAGGTTTCTCGTTCATAGCTTGTCCTTACGCAGCCTCGCCCAGATAGGCTTCGCGAACCTTTGGGTTTCCGCGGATGTTTTCAGGAGTATCTTCAACCAGGGGTGTCCCCTGGGCCAGAACAGTGATGCGTTCGGCAAGGCTGAAGACAACATGCATGTCATGCTCGATGATCGCGATGGTGATGTCGCGTTCTTCCTTGATCTGTTTCAGCAGGTCGATCGTGTTGTTGGTATCCGCCCGCGCCATCCCCGCCGTCGGTTCGTCCAGCAGCAACAGCCTCGGATTCTGGCTGAGGCACATGCCAATCTCGAGCCGGCGCTTGTCGCCGCGCGACAGCGAGGCTGCATGCATCTCGCGCTTGTCGGCCATGTTCATTTCTTCCAGCATGGCTTCGGCCTGTTCAACAACAGCCTTTTCGTTGGCGATGGTCTCGTATGCATGCATCCGGAACGCGCCATCCCGCATGGCAAAGATCGGAATCAACATGTTCTCCATCACCGTCAATTCACCAAAAATCTCTGGTGTTTGAAACACTCGGCTTATGCCCATCTGGTTGATCTGGAAGGGTTCAAGCCCCAAGACCGATGCATTGTCGAACAATACGGACCCGGTATCTGGCATGAGCTTGCCGACCAGACAATTCAGCAAGGTCGACTTGCCCGCACCATTAGGCCCGATGATTGCGTGAACCGAATTCTCCTCGACGCTGAGATTCACATCCGTGAGCGCCTTGAGGCCGCCGAAGCGCTTGCTGACGTCTTTGACTCTTAGAATTGCCATGGCTCGCCCTTTATTCCGCCGGTTCCGTTTTGCCCGACGTCGCGTCGTCGGATTTTGATTTCTTGCGCTTGAGCCGGTTCAGCAAACGCTGACCACCTTCGACAAGACCACCCGGCAAGTAGATAACGACAAGCATGAAAAGAATGCCCAGCGTCAGATGCCAGCCCTTGCCGATGAACGGATGGATCAAGAAAACCACCGCGTCCTCCAGCCCGTCAGGCAGGAATGCAAACCAGCTGTGCAACACGTTGTCGTTGATCTTCGAGAAGATGTTTTCGAAGTACTTGATGAAACCCGCACCCAGCACCGGCCCGATCAGTGTGCCGGTGCCGCCCAGAATCGTCATCAGAACGACCTCGCCCGATGCGGTCCACTGCATACGTTCGGCACCTGCCAGCGGGTCCATTGCGGCCATCAGCCCACCAGCCAGGCCGGCATACATGCCAGAGATGACAAATGCCGCCAGCGTGTACGGTTTCGAGTTCAGGCCGGTGTAGTTCATCCGCTGCTGGTTTGATTTGACGGCCCGCAGCATCATCCCGAAAGGTGAACGGAAAATTCGGATGGACAGATAGAACACCACCATCAAAATCACTGCACACAGATAGTATCCCGCGTTGAAATCAAAACTCCACGCACCCACGTCTAATGTGTAGGTTGCGCGCATCGGCAACCCGAACAAATGCGGCAGGTCCGGCGAATTCGCCCCTTGCAGAATCTGTGGATCATCCGCGTAAACCTGCAATCCCGTTTCCCCGTTCGTCAGGTTGAATTTGGGGTTGGACAACACCGAATAAGCCAACGCAAAGCTCATCTGGGCGAAAGCCAGCGTGAGGATCGAAAAATAGATGCCCGACCGGCGCAGGCTGACGAACCCGATCAGCAATGAGAATACCCCGGCGACCACAACGCTGAGTGCGATGGCCGGGATGATGTTGTAACTCAGCAGCTTGAACATCCATACGGCGGAATAGGATCCAACGCCCAGAAAGGCCGCGTGTCCGAATGACAGGTATCCGGTAAGGCCGAACAGGATGTTGAAGCCGATGGCAAAGATGCCGAAGATCACAAAACGCTGCATCAGATCCGGATAGCCCGCGTTGAACTGCGCCATGGCGCTGCCTTCCGGGAACGGATTCAGGATGAAGGGTGCCAGCATCGTAAGGATGCCGACGATGATCAGCAGGCTGGTATCTTTTTTGTTCAGTCCCAACATCGATTATTCCTCCATCACGCCTTTGCGTCCCATCAAACCGCGCGGGCGTGTGAGCAGCACAATAATGGCAACAAGGTAGATGATGATTTGGTTGATGCCCGGGATCGTCGTTGTGGCCCAGGTCGTAGAGGCGAAGCTTTCGAGAATGCCCAGCAAAAAACCAGCCAGCACCGCGCCGGGGAGAGACCCCATGCCACCAACGACAACCACAACGAAGCTGAGGACCAGAAAATCCATCCCCATGTGATAGTTTGGTGGGTTGAGCGGCCCGTACATGACGCCCGCCAAACCGGCCACCGCGGCAGCGATACCGAACATGATCGTAAAGCGCCGGTCGATGTTGATCCCCAGCAAGCCCACAGTTTCGCGATCCGCCATGCCGGCGCGCACAACCATGCCGAAGGTGGTGAATTGCAGGAATGAGAAGACAGCACCGATAATGGCAACTGCAAAGCCAAAATAGACGAGGCGCCAGATCGGGTAGATGATCGCGTTGGGATCAAACCCGATCATGGTGCCAAGATCGATAGAGCCACTCAGCGCGTCGGGCGGCGGGGTCTGGATGGGGTTGGCACCAAAGAAATACTTTACGATTTCCTGCAACACGATCGCCAGGCCGAACGTGACAAGGATCTGGTCCGCGTGGGGGCGTTTGTAGAAATGCTTGATAAGCCCGCGTTCCATCACATAGCCAACCGCCAGCATGATCGGGATCGCAAACAGGATTGCCAATGGAACGGACCAGTCGATGATCGTCGCCCCGAACTCCGGGCCGAACCATGCCTCGACATAAGGTGTTTCCACCTTCAGCGGGTTGCCAAGAAAGTCGGTTTGGCTCTCGTCGATGGTTACAAAGCTCAGGTTCATGAGCTTTTGCAAAGTGACGGCACAGAACGCACCGATCATGAACAGGGCCCCATGGGCAAAGTTCACAACGCCGAGCGTCCCAAAAATAAGCGTCAGCCCCAGCGCAATCAGCGCATAAGCCGACCCTTTGTCCAGACCGTTCAGAATTTGCAATAGGATGGCGTCCATTGGCCCACCTCAGGGTTGGTCAGTGTGAATTGAGTGGCACAACAGGATCAACCCTGCTGTAGATGTCTGGCCACCATTTTGGCGGCCAGACTTTGATACGCGGTCTTATGCGCCCGGGTTACACTCACCCAGTGCGCCACCGGCAAACATCGGATGCTCCGGATCGTATTCGACCTGCGCGCGTGGGGTGATCTCGACGATCTCCAGCGTGTCATAGGCGTTGGTCGGGTTCATGTTGCCACGCACGACCAGCACGTCCTTGAAGCACTGGTGATCCGCGCCGCGATACCAGGTCGGGCCGTTGCCCAGGCCGTCGAACTCGAAGTCTTCCAGCGCTTCAACAACACCGCATGGGTTGAACGTACCGGCACGCTCGCAAGCATCAGCATATAGCAGAACCTGTGCATAGCAGGTTTGCGCCGAGTTGGACGGCGGCTTGCCGTATTTCTCGCCGAAGGACTTCACGAAGGCCTTGGTGCCTTCATCCTGCAACTGCCAGTTCCAGTTCATCGAACCCAGCACGCCTTTGATGTTCTCGCCAGCACCGGCGGCCATCAGTTCCGAATACAGCGGCACGACGATCTTGAAGTCCTTGCCGTTGGCGACTTTGTCGAGCAGGCCGAACTGAATCGCGTTGGTCAGCGAGTTCACCATGTTGCCGCCATAGTGGTTCAGAACCAGAACGTCCGCGCCCGAGTTCAGAACCGGAGTGATGTAGGACGAGAAGTCTGTTGACGCGAGTGGCGTTTTGACGGTGTTGACCGTTTCCCATCCCAGGGCTTCGGTCGAGGCGACGATGGACTCTTCCTGGGTCCAGCCCCAGTTGTAGTCCGCCGTCAGGTGATAGGCGCGGCGGTCATTGCCCATCTCGGCAGCCAGCACCGGCGCAAGCGCAGCGCCCGACATGTAGGCGTTGAAGAAATGGCGGAATCCATTGGCCTTCTTGTCCTTGCCGGTCGTGTCGTTGGCATGGGTCAGACCCGCCATAAAGATCACACCCGCTTCCTGACACAGGCCCTGAACCGCAACGGCCACGCCCGAGGACGACCCGCCGTTGATCATGATCGCACCGTCTTTTTCGATCATCGACTTTGCGGACGCACGTGCGGCGTCTGACTTGGTCTGGGTGTCACCTGTGACGAACTCGACCTTCTTGCCGAGGATGCCATTGCCCTTCAGCGCCTTGGACGTGAAGGTGTTCAGGCAACCGCCGTCACCCTCTCCGTTCAGGTGTTCCACCGCCAGCTGTTGCGCCAGCAGCTCGTCATTGCCCTCTTCCGCATACGGCCCGGTCTGGGGAACATTGAAGCCCAGGGTCACGGACCCTCCGGTTGGTTCGTTGGTGTAAGCGGCAGCCGACGAAGCCGTGAAGATCGTAGGCAGGGCCAGACCGGTACCTGCAACGGCACCAGACTTCAACACGCCGCGGCGTGTGACAGATTTGTTGGTCATTAATTCCTCCCATTTCCCTTTCTCTCGTCGTCTGGCTCCTCTTCCAGCAGACGAAAGCGCACTTATGTGCATTTCAATAATGGAAAGGCGGTGGAAAATTTCACAACAAATTACTGGATTTGAAACAAAATTTTGTAAACGTCTTGACGAAAATCAAGATCGGTTGAAAAGATTTTTCGTTTGCTTACATTTAAAAATATATTTTTCATATATTTAAATGTAAATATCGGTGACACATTTGTCAGGCATGACACCAATACTCGTTATCTGCGGCACCAAAAGCAGATTTGCAATACAAAGCCAGCATTTTCAGCACGCTGAATGGAAACAAGCTCTTCGCTCATCTGACGGTCCAGTTTGATTGTTGGCGCATGATCGCCCACTGGTTTGCCGGTATGATCGTGCCCGGCACGGGTGGGCGGCATCCCAGTGCGCCGAGCGGTCTTTCGTGCTCCGGTGTTCCGTCCGTTCCTCGATCAGGATCCGTTTGCCTAAGCCACCACCCTAATTTCGGATGCTGACGTCCGCTGTGACTTGTCAAGCCGGTGCGGGGCGCGACAGACCATTGGTCAGGGAACCAAAACCGCTGCCCCTTGCAATCGTCCGGCGCCCAGATCCGCGAGGGCTGTGTTGCCGTCTTTCAGTGAATATCTTTGGGTCCGTGTCTGGATGCCTGCGGCTTGAGCCATTGCAAAAAACTCCTCACCATCCTGACGCGTCAGGTTTGCGACAGACAGGATTTGACGTTCCCCCCAAAGATCGCTGTAGGGAAAGGAAGGAATATCGCTCATGTGAATTCCGCCGGAAACCACGCGGCCGCCCTTGCGAACAGATTGCAGCGCTTTGGGCACAAGGGCTCCGACAGGTGCGAATATGATTGCAGCATCCAGTTCCGCCGGTGGTCGTTCGTCGGACCCACCAGACCATACCGCGCCAAGGTCACGCGCAAAATCCTGCGCCTCGATATCGCCGGGCCGGGTCAGCGCATATACATTCCGGTCCTGCCAGACGGCCAGTTGTGCAAG
Source organism: Ruegeria sp. HKCCD6604 (assembly GCF_013110635.1). Classification (NCBI taxonomy): domain Bacteria; kingdom Pseudomonadati; phylum Pseudomonadota; class Alphaproteobacteria; order Rhodobacterales; family Roseobacteraceae; genus Ruegeria; species Ruegeria sp. HKCCD6604. The sequence goes on from NZ_WVQW01000001.1 coordinate 1,502,101, forward strand.
GATATGCGCGGCAGCTCCGAAGCCATAAAAGCCGATATTCTTGGCATCCTGGGCCATTCGCAGACAGCGAAACCCGATAAGCCCGGCACATAACAACGGCGCCAGTGCAACCGGATCGGCAATCTCTGGCAGGGCAAAGACATACCGTGCATCCGCAAGGCAGGCTTCGGCAAATCCTCCGTTTCGCGTGTATCCCGTGAACACCGGCGCGTCACACAGGTTTTCCTGTGCGCGGCGGCAATACGGACATTTACCACAAGTGGACCCAAGCCAAGGCACGCCCACGCGCTGACCGGCATCCAGCCCTGTTACGGCATCCCCCTTTCGAACGATCCGCCCAACGATTTCGTGGCCCGGAATCAGTGGAAGTTCAGGATGTTCGAGGTCACCATCGACGATGTGCAGATCCGTCCGGCAAACACCACAAGCCTCGATCTGGATTTCGATGTCATGAGGGCCCGGCGCCGGAAGTTCGATGTCTTCCAGTTTCAGCGCGCGGCCGGCCTCGTTCAAAACCATTGCGCGGGTCATGGTCCAACTCTCCAGATACATCCGCCCGAAATCATCTGTTTATTGCCTCTTTTCGTTGCAAATTTCGGGCTCGGCCTTCGACAAAACCGTAAATGTGGCACTGGGTTCCGACGACCTGAACGATAGCACACCTGCGCCGCAGCAAGTCTTGATCCATCGCAAAGTCCCAGATCTGACCGAGCGACCAAAACCTCAACTGCACCTGAAGGGATTGCGCAGGATGTCCAAGGGTGATTGACCGGGCACTGACGGGTCTGACCCTCGCCACCGGTTTCAGGTCTGATGAATGTAGCTGCCCGGCGCTTTGAGCAGGTTTTCAGCCCCCCTTCGTTTTCCGCCCATCGGCGGCGGCGCAGTTTCGCCCGATGAACGGTCTTTGATCCAATCCACCATCGCAGGCCACCAGGAACCTTGCTTTTCTTCGGCCGACTCAAACCACTCATCCGGCGAGGTATACAGCGCGTCCGCCGGCCTGTGGCCCAACCGATAGTGGCGGTGCTTGTGCCCCGGCTCGCTGAGGATACCGCCATTGTGACCACCGTTGGTCAGCACGAAGGTGAGATCTCCGTCGGTAAACAGCCGAATTTTATACACTGATCGCCACGGGGCAATGTGGTCGGATTCCGTTCCGACCACAAACATGGGTACGCGTATGTCCTTGAGCGCAACAACCCGACCTTCGACAGAAAAGCGCCCGGCGCTCAGCCGGTTTTCCAAGAACAGACCGCGCAAATATTCGGAATGCATTCGCGCCGGCATCCGGGTCGTGTCATTGTTCCAGACGGTCAGATCCGTAGGCAGGTCGTCTTCACCCAGAAAATAGCGGCGCACAGCCCGGGCATAGATCAGATCTTCGGCGCGGATTGTCGTGAAAGTTCGCGTCATCTGAGGGCGGTCAAGATAGCCCTGCAACCACATCAGATCTTCGACAAAAGCGACCTGGCTGTCATCGATAAACAGCAAAAGCTCACCGGCTTCGGCAAAATCAACCTGCGCCGCCATCAGCGTAACGCTTGCAAGCCGGTCATCGCCATCGCGTTGCATCACCGCAGCTGCAATCGCCAGAAGTGTGCCGCCGAGGCAATACCCATTGGCGTGAATCTTTTGACCCGGAACGATTTTCTCGATGGCCTCGATCGCGGCCATGACACCGTTCAGGCGATAATCCTCGAGGCTGAGATCCGCCTGATCAGCGGTGGGATTGACCCAGGAGATCATGAAAACGGTAAAGCCCTGCTCGACCAGATAACGCACCATGGAGTTTTCCGGAGAAAGGTCGAGCACATAGTATTTCATGATCCAGGCGGGCACGAAAAGGATCGGTTCCGCCTGTACGCGCTTGGTGCGTGGAGTGTATTGAATCAGCTCGAACAGCGCGTTGCGATAAACGACCCTGCCGGGGGTCGCGGCAATGTCTTTACCGATTTCATACCCCTGAGGGGCAGGTTCGTGCTGTTGCGTTATGGTATGGGCAACATCCTCAAGAAAGTGGGCGGCGCCCTCTATCAAATTGCGACCGCCGGTCTGGAACGTGCGATTGATGATTTCCGGGTTTGACCACGGAAAGTTCGAAGGAGAGACAAGATCAAGTGCTTGGCGAATCTGAAATTGCGCGCGTTCGGCGTCGCGGGGGGCGATGCCGGGCATTTCGTCCGTTGCGGCCTGCCACCAATCCTGTGCGCTCAGAAAAGCCTGCTGCCAAAGGGAAAATGGCGCCTTGTGCCAGCCGGGCGCATTGAAACGGTGATCCTGCTTGCGTGGCTGAAAAGGCGGAGTAGCCTTCGCACCGGGCGCCATCTCGCTGGCATAGACCCAGAGTTTGGCCGCATCGCGTGCCGCGCGCTCTGTCAGTTCAAGCTGGCGTCCGGGGGAACGACCCAGATGCAGGGCCCAATCCATCCAGGTGGCCATTATCGAATGCGGGGAAACACCGGCGGTGGCACGGGCAAGGGCCGCGCGCGTTGCGCGGTCAAGTTTCTCATAGGGGTGTGGCGGGGCTTTCTTGCCGGTATCTGCCGCACAAACCCCGGCCTCGGCAGACAGCTTGTCAGGTGAGAGTTTGGTCATCTGGGTTCTCCGATCCGGGCAGAGTGCGAAAATGCTGCAAACCTTAATCCATCTGTCCACCAAGCCCTGGACCGACCAGTCAACCGCCCATTTTGATTGGACGTACTTGATTGCAACGCCGGACCTGGCGAGGCTTCCTGAAATGGACGCAAGCGCTTGGGAACCCGTGTTGCCGGGCGCCGTTCGCTATTTTGGCAACATAAAGAACTCTTCGAGTACAATCTTGCCATCCTCAACGGAATAAATGGCAATCTCGCTAAGGTTCATTCTTTGTCCGGTGTCTTTCTGCACGACCTCGGCATTGAAACGCACGCCAAAGCGATTGGGCGGATGAACAAAAGGACCATCTGCCGTAAGCGTTTGGATTTCATGCGTTTTCAGCCAATCTTCCCGCTTTGCTTTGATGGCGTCGCGACCCTTTGTAATCCGAAATTGCCGCACCGGAGGCACAACCGCCTCTATGGACTGAGCGTTTTCCGCGTACATCTCGTCAACACTTGCCAAGCCATTGCGATCACGCATCGCCTGAACAAATGTCCGCCCAATTTCGACCAGTCTTTCCATGCAAGACCTCCTGATACACTCGTGACTGTATCTCGTCGGGCCGCATCCAACCTTGACAAAGATCAAAATGAGACGGTCCTGCAAAGATTGGCCACCGGGCTTGCTTCGGAACAGGTAGAACTGCACCTTGTAAATTTGGACGCAGCAAGTAGCCGCCATTCGTTGGGCAAGATGTGATCCTGCGGGTCTTGGCGCATCTCAACTCTGTACCGGACGACACCATACTGCTCGAAACTGGCAACAACCCTCCTGCCGATATGCGCTTGACGCCAGCTCAGGCAGGAAGGTGCTGGCCCCTGCCCCTGATATTTCCGGGTGTTGAAGAGCGCGAATTGGTACGGGAACCTATTTCTGCACGCCCCTTGTTTCAGACGGCAGCTCTCGGAAAAACAGCCTGTAGTCGCGCGCGAACTGGCCCATATGCCAAAATCCGAGCCGGTTTGCAGCATCGGTTATTCTTCCGCTGAAAGACCCTGAAAGAAGGTCCTCGCGAACACGGTTCAACCTGAGACGCATATAATACGACTTGGGGCTTTGTCCGAACTGTTCCTTGAACGCGCGATCCAGAGTTCGCCAAGACGCCCCGCTTTCTTTACAAATCTCTTCAATTGAAATCGGGTCTTCCAGATTGGCAACCATAAGATCGGTTGCGCGATCCAGGGCACGCCGCCTGGTGCCCGCCTGACTCCTGTCAAAATGCGCTTCGTCGTCGGTCAGGATAACCAGGGCTTCAAGCATCAGGGCCTGCTCAGCCGCCTCAGACCACTGCGCATCAACACTGTTAAGAAGCCCGGCTACGCGACCCTCCAGGTTCGCCATGCTGGCCAAACCTGCTTTGGACCTCAGCCTGTGGGCATCCGGGTTGTAGCGCGCCAGGTGAAATCCGCAGGACTCTGCAAAATTCTCCAATCTTTGGGTTTGGAAGGAAATGACATTTCCCGTGAAACCGGCCGTCGAAATACCGTCAAACCCATCACTGTCACCGAAGGACAGGAATGCGTTATCGGTTACGTCCTTTGCCTGCCATTTGTCGACCGCACCATTTGACGGAATCCCGAACGTCATCCAGCCCTTGGGCGAAACACCACGTTGATGAACGCGTTGGTTCATCGCGATGCTGAGAGCGGAGACCGATCGCCCTGAGCGCACCCTTATGGACGTCGACAACCGACCGGGATCGAGCTGTCGGAAGTCTATCTCCCACGGCGTAATTTCCCCGATTTTGTTGGGGTGTTCGAAATTCAGCACGGCTGTGGGCGTAACCCCGTCTGATACGGAAGGGACACCCTTTTGCGAATTTGGCGAATTCTTGATGTGGTCCATTCCCAGAGCCTGACACTTTACCGGTAATGTAGCGAATTCGAACCGCGGGGAGTCAAGTGTCAGCAAAAACTCCAAACCTCGCCACCATGGGCCGACCACGGCTTCCTGAGGCCGATGCCCGATCAGAGCGCGTGGTGACGTTTCTAACGCCACCAGAACACCAGCGGTTATCTGCGCTGGCGCATCAGTCAAACCAATCTCTTTCAGCAAAATGTCGCGACCTGATTGTTCAGGCGATGAACTTCAGGAGCACCAAAGGGGGAACGAAGAATGACTAGTGTTGTCCAAAGGACTGGCATCGCAGCCTGTTTGCTAGCAGCGCTGAGCACCACACAATCGGCCGCACAACAAGACGCGATTGTGCATGACGGTGAATTTGCGTTCCTGCGCGCCCAATTTGGCGAGCAATGGGATGCGCAGGACGTCGAGATTGATGCGAGGCTGGCTGAACTTCGGGAAGCCAACGGCGGCAAACCCCCGAATTTCCTGTACATCCTCATCGATGACATCAGCTTTGGCCAGATGGGCGAACGCAAACTCAACTATGTGATGGGCATTGAAACCCCGAATATCAATGACTTTGCCAGCGAAGGCATGTCGTTGATGCGGATGTACACCGAGCCCTCATGTACACCCACTCGTACGGCCATGCTGACCGGGCGCCACCCGATCCGGGCCGGCGTGGAAGAGGTGAAAGTGGCTTTGGTGGGGGAAGGGCTTCCTGCCAGCGAAGTGACGCTGCCGGAAATCCTGAAACAGGCGGGCTACAACACCTCGCATGTCGGCAAATGGCATCAAGGCGATATCGAAGAGGCCTATCCGCACAATCAGGGCTTTGACTGGGCGGCCTTCCCGCTGCATCAGCAGGTTCAGCTGAGCCTGATGACCCGCGAGGCGATGCAGGCGAACAACATGTTGGGGTACCACGCGTCGGGACAGAACAATGCCCTTCTGCTGGATGAGCGTTTCAAGCCCTATGGTTTGGTGACAGGTGTCGAAGCCGAGGCCGGAGGGCAAGCCCGCGAAGTCGAAATGGCCGCAGGTGAAGAATGGACCCAAGCCAAATACGAAGAGATGAACGAGCGCTACCAGACGCAGGCAATTGAACAGCTCGAGCGTGTCGCAGCCTTGGATGAGCCGTTTTTTCTGCAATACTGGCCGCTTTATCCGCTGAACTTTGTCTATCCCGATCAGGCGCTGTCACGTAACGGCGGCTTCCACGCGGACAAGTTGCAGCTTCTGGACGGTTGGATCGGCGACGTTCTCGACGCGCTGGAGAAGACCGGCGAGGCGGACAACACCATCGTCATGATCATGGCCGACAACGGGTTGATGTACCATTACGAAGGAACATCCGGGCTGAACCAACTGATCTATCGCGGCGGAAAGACCCAACATCTCGAAGGGGGTGTGCGCACTGATGCATTCATTCGCTGGCCCGGTGTGATCGAGGCTGACAGCGCCGCCGGTGACATTTTTCATGTGTCGGATATCTACACGACGATGGCGCGTATCGCTGGCGCCACCGACTATATCCCGCGTGATCGGGTGATCGATGGGATCGATCAGACGGCCCTGCTGCTGGAAGGCGAAGGCAATGGGCGACGCGACTACGTCTATGTGTACGAGGGCCCGGTTCTTCGCTCGGTCGTGAAACAGGAGTTCAAGATGCACCTGCCTGCGCCGGGCGCGCCCGGAGCCGCCGCGCCAACGTACAACATCTATCGCGACCCGCGCGAACTGCATCCGCTGGTCGGGTACTCCCTCTGGGCCGGCGCATCGTTCCAGGACATGATCAAGCGACATCAGAAGATGATCGCCAAGTATCCGAACTCGGAAATCGGTAAAGACGTCCCCTATGGCGGCATCGAGAACCTACGCCCCGAAAGCGAAAAGGCGCGGCAGGTTTTCATGAGCTGGCAAGAGTGAAGCCTTGATGGCGCGCGGAACCTGCCCGCGCGCCAACGACAACCTATGCAGTCAAGACAACACTGGGCCACTCCCCAAGGCTTGGACAAGATTCCGCGTGGCCCAAGCCAATGGAATGCCGAGGAAGGTAATGTTCCAAGGCAGTCTTTGAACGCATCGGCGCCAGTGTTTGCCCTGATATTGTTCAATCTGGTAGCAACTGGCTTTTTAGGCTTTGACCGGATGTGGTTTTTTGCGGATCGTTTGACCGATGTGCCAACCGTATTCCAACCCAGCTGGACAAATCACCGTGCCCAAAAACTCTGCTTTGATTACTGACTACCTTAGCCGCCGCGGCATTTTGAAAGCCTCCATGAGCGTGGCCGCATCGCCTGCTATGCTGGGCGCTGCCTGGAACAACGTCACAACCAAGATTGAGGCCCGACAGTCCGAACCGGGGCTTGAATGACCTTTGATCGGGTACTCCTCACGGTTCTGCTGCCGTCGAGGAGACGGGATCGAAATCAAGGTCAGCGCTTTCAACAAAGATATTGATCCGAACGCGGCCCATATCACGTCGCCCAGCATCGGTGCCACGGTGGCCGAGCAATACATCGTATCGCGCTAGGACACGGTTTCGAAAACTAGTTGGGCGCAGCTGATCGAAGGCACAGATGACGAGGATACGGTCAAGAAATACCGCTACAGCTCGTCCCACATCGTTGTTGCCCCGAAAGGCCAGGGCGAGGCCTTCTGCGCGGGCACCATCTATTGGTTCCTATGTCTCAAGTGGAAGGACCGCACCACTCAGCAAATCACGCATAACGTTCTCAGGCGTTATACAGCCTGAACCTAAGCAATTGCAGATAGGCTGGCTTGGCTGATCCTTCCCTACCGGAAAGATCCCGCCGACGCTGTCTTGGCAAAGCTACAGCCTGTACGACATTCCATTCAACACTCTGACCTGCGCAGAAACACTGCCATGTTTCGAAATCTGCTTTTCCCGCGTTACAGGCCTCTGACAGTTTTGCCGCAGAGCAATCGCACAGGGTATTTGCCACAAAGAGCTGCCCTGCCGCATGCTGGAGGGTGGTTCAACAGCGGTCACGAGAAGACCAACACCTGATTGCAACACCCGTTCCACGCAACTTGCAGTTTGCAAATCTGATCACCCTCTCTGCAATCGGACCGTGATTTCGGACAGCCGGGACCAGGATTGGAACGTGATCGGCAAAGCAAGTGCGGCTTCAGCAAATTCCCATGAGTAGCTGACAATCGAAAAGATCATTCCGGGTGTCGCCTCCAGGTTTTGCGTCGCGAACCACAGGTTGAACAGGATCAGACCAATCAGCAGAACGAAGATCACACCATACAGGTAGGCTTCGGTATCCGAGAGCTTCACTTCGAAACGACGCAGTTTCGTCAGGTGGACAAGCACCGGGCGGACGCGGCGTTGCTCCAGAATGCTGACCTGATGTTCCATCTGCTCATTCAGGGCCCGGTTCCATTGCCAGAACGTCGAATGAAACAGGGCGTAGATGCATATCATTCCCACAAGCACCCCGCAGGCTGACAGAGCCAGCACCGGCGAGAAGTAAAACAGCAATATTGCTGAGACGACGAACTGCATGATTCCTGAAATGGCCGAAGGCAGGATCTCTTCCAGAAAGTCGGCCAGTTCGCGCCCCATTCCGATCCGGGCGTTCAACGAAGAAATCGGCAGGTTTGAAAAACGCGCAGCAAGCGCCTTGCCCAGTTCGACGCGGATCGTTCCGTAGACGCGCGTATCGTATATCCGCCGGATCACGCCGATCAGCGTGAGGGCGACCATAAGAGCGCCCAGATGCACAAAGGGCTGAAACTGTCCGCTCAGCAATCCATCGATGGCAAAGCCGATAAACAGCGGGATTAGCACAGTCAGTGCTGTTTCCGACAGGATCAGAAACCATGTGATCCCCACACGCCACCGAAACACGCTCAGCAACGTGCCTATAGTCAGTTTTCTGTCCCTCAGCATGCGGCATCACTGATCATAGTGGACACGAACGCGGACATAGCCCGGCCAGACCGACGCGGCCTTGAAATCAGGCATGTCCTGAGGGTTCGGGGCGCCGGTTGAACCCAGCCCCTCCAAAAGCTTCGTCTCGGTCATGTTCAGGTCTTCGTCCTTGTTTTCGTCGTGAAACAGCAGCACCGCATAGGGGCCGGCCGTCAGGTCGGGAAACTCATGGCTGACACTGCCTTTGCGGGACGGAACCTGGGCGTAGTCAATCGCGCTCTGGACATCCAAACCGTCAAAGGCGCGCGCGTCGTCGAAAACAAGGATCACAATGTTTCCCTTGGCGTTGCGGATACCCTCCACAATCACGTTCAGACCATCAGAGGCGGCAGGCGTTGCAAGCGCCATCAGGGCGAATGCGGGGGCCAGAATGCTTCGAGTCATGACTGTGTCCTTTCTCTGGAAGGGTGCGGCGGGACTGGCTTGAAGACGACAAGGACATCTTCGGCAATGGCGATCAGCACGGGCACCAGCAGCAGCATGAGGGCGGTGCCGAACAGTTCGCCAAAAGCCAGAGAAATGGCGGCAGGGATCAGATACTGCGCCTGTTCGGAGGTTTCCGTCAGCAAGGGCAGCAGGCCGATCACCGTCGTTGCGGTGGTCAGAAAGATCGCCTTGAAACGTCCGATGCCGGCGCTTTTCAGCGCCAGGTTCACGGGCTGACCTTCCTCGCGCGCCTGATTGTATCGGGTGATCATGACCAGACTGTCGTTCACGATCACGCCGGTCAGCGCCAGCATGCCGAAGAACGAAAACAGCGACAGCGACACATCCATGATCAGGTGCCCGACCGCAGCCGCGATAAAACCAAAGGGCACGATGGCCAGAATGACGAAAGGTTGCCAATAGCTTTTCAACGGCACAGCCATCAGCACATAGATCAGAACAGCTGCCAGCAGCAGCGCACGTTTCAAGCCACCGCTGATATCGGCCATCTCTTCCAGTTCACCTGCAGCCAGAACTGTGACGCTCGGGTACTTTTCGCGGAGTTTCGGGACCAACTCTTCGAACACCGCCTGACCAACCTCTTCGGGGGCAACACGGTCGCGGTCGATGGACGCGGCCACGATGTTCATGCGCTTGCCGTCGCGGCGATCGACGGTGTCAGAGGCGTAGGTGCCTTCGATTTCGGCAACCGTCTCAAGCGGCACCCAGGCACCGGATGCGCTGCGCAACTGGGTCTGCATCAGATCGGCGAGCGTATCGCGGTTTTCCCGCGCGTTCTGCACGACCACGCGAATTTCGGACCCGTCGCGCCGAACCTTGGTCACCTCGGCCCCGCCAAACCCATAGCCAATCTGTCTGGCCAAAGCCTCGGCATTGAAGCCAAGGTGCCGCGCGTCCGGACGCAGGCGGAGTTTCAGTTCGGGCTGGCCGCCCGCCAGCCCATCCCGAACATTCGCCACGCCCTCGATGTTCGACAGGAAGTCTTTCATCTCGGCGCTGGCCTGTTGCAGCAGGTCTTCGTCTTTGGACGCCAACCGGATGCGGAATCCTCCGGCGAGTGTTTCCGAGCCGGTGAACTCCAGTTCGGTTGCACCTTCGACCGCACCAACCCGGTCGCGCCATTCACGGACCAAAGTCAGGATCGGAACGTCCGGGCGCTCTGCCACCGGGATCATCTCGGCGTATATTTGCGCGCTTCCAGCGCCGTTGATGATGCTGAACACGGTCTGAATAGGCAGCGTGGCCATACCTGCGTCTTCGGCAAGCTCGGCGTTCAGACCGTTCAACTCGGCTTCGATCCGATCCACGTTCGCGCGGGTCAGCGCAAAGGGCGCGCGGGCGTCCATTTCCAGATTCATCGTGATGATCTGGCCGGGCACTTCGGGAAAGAACACCGTTCTGACCTTGCCTTTGTACATAAGGCCAAGCCCCAGCGTCGCGGCGGCGACGAACAGGATCAGCACGGCATAGCGCTGCCGCACCGCTGCGACAAGCAAGGGCTGATAGATGCGATCCCGTACCCAGTCCAGGCCGCCCTGCGCAGTATCCTGTACGCGGCCCCAGAGGCGGGACAGCAGGTACCTGCGCTCTTGCCCCATCGAAACCTGCGCCAGATGGGCGGGCAGGATGAACTTGCTTTCGATGAGCGAAAAGATCAGCGTCAGGATCACGATCCCTGCGAACCCGGCCAGCACCTTGCCCAGCGGGTTGTCGATCAACAGCATCGGGAAAAACGCCGCGATTGTCGTCAGCACGCCGAAGACTGTTGCGACCGCCACGCGGTGCACGCCGCGTTCGGTGTCCTGGACCGGGTCCCTGCCCTTTCGACGTTCCTCGAAAACGCTTTCTCCGACCACAACGGCATCGTCGACCAGAATGCCCAGGGCGATGATCAGACCAAAGGTGGTGACATCGTTGAGCGAATAGTCCACCCATTTTGAACCCGAAACGGCTATGGCCCCCATGACCGAAACCGGAATGCCCAGGGCGACCCAGAAGGCCAGGCGCACGTTCAGAAACACCGACAGCATCAAGGTCACAAGGATCAGCCCCTGCACCCCGTTTGACCGCAACAGCGCCAGCCGGTCCGAGATATAGCCGGCGCTGTCGCCCCAGACATCGACCTGAACCTGCGACGGCAACTGGCGGCTGAACTCATCCACCGTGCGGCGCACAACGTCACTGATCGTCAGCAGGTTCTCTTTCTGCCCGACCAGAACCTCCATCCCGACGGTTGGTTTGCCGTTCAGCCGAAACAGGTACTCGCCGTCCTGAAACCCGTCTTCGATCTTGGCGATATCACCCAAGGGCACAAAAGACCCGTCGTCACGTTCAATGATCGGCAGGGCCGCGTATTCAGGAGCGTATTTTGCGCGATCATCGGCCCGCAGATAGATCGTGCCACCCTCAGTCCGCAAACGGCCTGCCTGAAATGTCACCGAGTTTTCCTCGATGGCGCGGGTCACATCCGCCACGGTCAGGCCATAGTGGCGCAGCAGCGCAGGGTCGATTTCGATGCGCAGTTCCCGCGGGATCAGACCCCAGATTTGCAGCCGCGACAATTCCGGTTGCGCCAGCAGCTCTTCTTTCAGGCGCTGCGCCAGGCTCTGCAATGTGGCCGGGTCCGTTTCGCCGTAAAGGTTCAGATACAGCGCCGGAAAATCGAAACCCGACGCTTCGATCACAGGGCGGCGCGCGGTATCGGGCAGATCGGTCAACCCATCGATGCGAATGCGGACACGATCCAGAACGGCTAGCAGTTTCTGGCCACCCGCGCGGCGGACGGTCACAACACTCAGATCGTTTTGGGATCGCGAAGTCACACTGCGCACGCCCTCCAACCCTTCCAGCGCCTGCTCAACTTTGCGGGTCACCAATTCATCGACCTGTTCGGCGGTGGCGTCCGGGAACTCGATCGAAATCGTAACGCTTTCCGCAGGTATGCGAGGGAAGCCCTCGATCCGAATATTCAGCAGCGTCTGCACCCCAAGAAAGAGGATCAGCGCCATCATCAGATTGGCGGCGACAGGGTTGCGGATAAACCAGGATGTCAGCGCGTGCATGGCTCAACCCCCATCCGACAGCGGCGTGACGCGCTGACCCGGCAGAAACGAGGCCAAAGGTGTCTTGACCACGCGCCATGGGCCGTTCCCGTCGGGGGCCTGTATCGTGACAGCACCTTCGCTGCGGAACAGGATGTTCGGGCTGAACCTCTGAAGGTGGTCGTTTTCATCCACAAGCCAAATGTATCCCGCACGCGTCAGGGCGCTTTCCGGCAGGGTCACGGTGTTAGCAATTCGCCGTCCGGGAATGTGCACTTTCAGAAAGTCTCCGGCGAGTATGCCGTCACCGGGGTTTGCGACATCCAAAAAGACACGCACCTGTCGTGTGTCCTGATCCAGAAAACCGCCTCCACGCCGGACGCGTGCCTGCCCAAGGCTTTCGCCCGAGCGGTGAGTCAGGTCAGCAGCAACGCCAGAGATCGGATGATCGAACAGCGCCCAATCCGCTTGGCTGAACGCGGCAACCAGTTCGAATTGCCGGTTGTCCGACAGGTGTATCAGGGGATCGCCCGGGTTGACCGTCTGGCCAAGGCTGGCAAAGCGGCGGGTGACAAAGCCTGAAAACGGGGCAACAACTTCTGCGTCCTTCAGGTCATTTCTCGCCGCATTCAGGCGTGCCTGCGCCGCTGCAACGGTTTTTTCGGCAACGCGCAATTGCGGCAGGTTCACGGCCAGTTCGTTTGGCGGTTCCACACCGTCTCGTTCGAACTGCCGTTTCGCGACGGTTACATTGTTCTGCGCGCGCAACAGTGCAAGCTCTGCTCGCTCAAGCTCCATCTCGGCGGCTGCAACGGCGCTTTGATAAGGGGCATTTTCGATTGAAAACAAAGGGTCGCCCCCTTCCACCTGTGTCCCGGCCAAAGCACCGGCATGGACTGCGGTGATGCGCCCGGACACAGCAGATCGCAGCTCGGCATCCCAACGAGGCCGAACTTCGGCAAATGCAGAAACACGCGCCTGCACGGTTTCCGGAACAACAGTTACGACAGAGACGGTCGGTGGCGGAGGTGAGGTGTTTGCTGGCTGAACATCAACCGTATCTTCCGCGTCAAACAACAGGATGACGACCGCCACAAACAGCATCAGCGACAATCCAATCCAGAGCCATCGTCGGGCTGGTCTTCGCTGAGCTTCTGAGGTTTTGTCTGTCATTGTCCTGTTTTTCCTGAGCCGCCTGAACCATTGCGCCTTGTGGTGCACGATTGGATGTCATATACTATGAACGATCGTTCGTTCAATATGAAAAAGCAAAAATGTCTGAAGACACCAAAAAACCAGGGTCAGCCCGGGAAAAGGCTACAGCCAAGCGCCGCAACCAGATTTTGGAAGCCGCCGTCATGTGTTTTCTCGAGCGCGGCTATCATCAGACCGGCGTCCGCGATATCGCAGCGCGGGCGGGCGTCAGCCTTGGAAACCTCTACAACCATTTTCGCGGCAAGCATGATGTGCTTGTGGAAATCGCAATGCTCGAACGCCGCGAACTGGAGCCGTTTCTGAAAGTCCTGAATTCAAATGCACCCGCACCCAAAGTGTTGAAAAAGTTCATCCGGGCCTACGCCAACTATCTGGCTGCGCCGGAAAACGTCATCCTCACCTTGGAGATTTCGAGCGAAGCCGTTCGTCAACAGGATATCGCGCGACTGTTCGTCGAAAACCGAGCCAGACTGACGGAGGCGCTTGAAGAAGTAGTGAGACGCGGCGTGGAGGCGGGAGATCTGCGCGCTGTTCCGGATCCTCTACAGGCGTCGCAATTGGTGATAGAGGTTCTGGAAGGAAGCGCGTATCGCAGCGTTCTGTCGGAAACGCCCATGAGCAAAATCGCTGGAAGCATGGAGGATTTCATTCTGAGCTCTCTGCTGGCGCGTCGATGAAGCCTGTGTCACTTGTCTATTCGAGGCTGATGAAAGCCTGCGAACGGGAAGACGCACTGTGGCAATCGTGCGGATAGCTGAGTTCAGCTTTCCGCCCATCCTTCAGGAAAACGAAGCCTCCCCAAGTTACCTTTAACCCAATTTGGGAAATCGGCGAGATGCGCATATTTTTTCATCCAAGCCAATGGTTGCTGTCTAAAATTTAATCACATGATGTGAAATTAAGCAGATTCCGACGCTGCAAGTTAGTGTTCCGATACTTCAACAGAGAAACAGGTAGCAGCAAAACGAAGCGCTGTAGGTGCCCTATTACACAAGTTGCAACCATATTACCCGCGCACAGCGCAGTACCACCGCGCGCAGCAGGCACCGTCAGCTTAAGCACCAAGCAATTGGGCAACAGGACCGTGCTGAACAAGTTTCGCCAATCTGGGTCTTTCAAATGCCTATTCCCCAGAACCACGACACCTGAACTTGATGCGGTTCTGCTAAACTCGGCTGGCGGAGTGACAGGAGGAGATTCCTTTCGGTTTTCTTGCAAGGCAGCAAAAGGCACAGCGCTGACCTTGACAACGCAAGCTTGCGAGCGCGCTTACAAGGCCCCGCCCAAAGAATGGGGCCAGGTTACAAATCATTTGACGGTAGAGGCTGGAGCCCGGCTGAACTGGTTGCCACAAGAGACCATTCTGTACAATGGCAGTGCGTTAGACCGGCGCCTCAGGATCGACCTGTCACCAGATGCCGACATGCTGATGGTGGAACCGCTTGTTTTTGGACGCGTCGCCATGGGTGAAACGTTGACTGAAATCCGCTTGCGCGATCAGATCGAGATTTGGCGCGAAGGAACGCCGGTGTTTCTCGATGCGATTAGGTTCGCTGGTGATTGGCACACTCACTTGGCTAAGCGGCATATTGCAAACGGCGCAGGGGCGATGGCGCTAATCGTCTTAGCGTCAAGTTCCGCCGAAGGTCATCTGAAACCTGTCCGGGAAATGCTACCGGACACCGCCGGTGCAACCCTGATCCGGAAAGACCTATTGGTCATTCGCATTCTGGCGGACAACAGCTTTGCTCTGCGGCGAACGCTGATACCAGTTCTACGCCGACTGAACAAAGACACTTTGCCCCGATGCTGGATGCTCTGACATGAACCTGACCCCTCGAGAAAAAGACAAACTGCTGGTCGCCATGGCCGCCGAGGTCGCTCGAAAACGGCTAACCCGCGGCGTTAAGCTGAACCACCCCGAGGCTATCGCCTTGATCACCGATGCCGTGGTCGAAGGCGCGCGCGACGGCCGTTCGGTCGCCGACATGATGCAAGCCGGGGCTGAAGTAATCTCCCGGGACCAATGCATGGAAGGCGTGCCCGAGATGATCCACGAGGTGCAGGTCGAAGCCACTTTCCCGGATGGCACAAAACTTGTGACTGTCCACAACCCCATTCGCTAATTTCCAAAGGAGTCACCCATGATCCGCATGCTGTTTCCCGCTCTCATTCTGGCTGGTCCGGCCACGGCCCATTCGGATACCCATATTCACGCCCATGGCAGCGATTACACCGCGCTTGCAGTTGGGTTGGCTTTGATTGGGGTCATCGCCATAACCGTAATTTTGAAGCTGCCGAAATGATTCCGGGTGAGATTATACCTGCCGAAGGCTCACTGACGCTGAACGCGGGACGCAGTAGCCGTCTTGTTATTGTCGCCAATACCGGCGATCGACCAATACAGGTCGGCAGCCACTACCATTTTTCCGAAGCAAACTCGGCCCTGGATTTTGATCGGTATGCAGCTTTGGGTATGCGGCTGGACATCCCGGCGGGTACCGCGGTGCGATTTGAGCCAGGCCAAACTCGCGAAGTTATACTGGTGCCATTTGAAGGGCGCCGGCACATTTACGGTTTCAATATGCATATCATGGGGGCTCTGAAAGATGCCGGGCAAGATCAGTCGGTGTGACTATGCCTCCATGTTCGGCCCCACGGTCGGCGACAAAGTACGATTGGCAGATACCGATCTGATCATCGAGGTAGAAAAGGACCTTATCGTGGAGCGCGCAACAACTGCGCGTTTTAGTAAAACCGGCCACCGCGAAGATGTGTATGGTGAAGAGGTCAAGTTCGGTGGCGGCAAAGTCATTCGAGATGGGATGGGGCAGTCTCAGGCCACACGTGCCGAAGGTGCCGTGGACACTGTGATCACCAATGCTCTGATCGTGGATCACTCGGGTATCTACAAGGCGGATGTCGGTCTGAAGAACGGGCGCATCGCCAAGATCGGCAAAGCCGGAAATCCAGATACGCAACCCGGAGTAGACATCATCATCGGTCCCGGCACAGAAGCCATCGCGGGCGAAGGTCGCATCCTGACGGCTGGCGGGTTCGACAGCCATATTCACTTCATCTGCCCGCAACAGATCGAGGACGCGCTGCATTCTGGCCTGACGACCATGCTTGGCGGTGGCACCGGCCCGGCACATGGCACTCTGGCGACCACATGTACCCCGGGCCCGTGGCATGTCGGCCGGATGTTGCAGGCGGCGGATGCTTTTCCCATGAATCTTGCTTTTGCAGGCAAGGGAAATGCTTCGCTTCCCGCTGCTTTGGAGGAACAGGTCAAAGCCGGGGCTTGTGCCCTGAAACTGCACGAGGACTGGGGTACGACCCCGGCGGCCATCGATTGCTGCCTTTCGGTCGCTGACGCGATGGACGTTCAGGTGATGATCCACACTGACACGCTCAACGAATCCGGGTTTGTTGAAAATACGGTTGCCGCGATAAAGGGTCGGACTATCCACGCTTTCCACACTGAAGGCGCGGGCGGCGGCCACGCACCAGATATCATCAAAATCTGCGGAGTGGACCATGTCCTGCCCTCCTCTACCAACCCCACGCGGCCTTTTACGGTGAACACGGTCGAGGAACATCTGGACATGCTGATGGTCTGCCATCACCTCGACAAATCCATCCCCGAGGACGTGGCTTTTGCTGAAAGCCGCATCCGGCGTGAGACCATCGCGGCTGAAGATATCCTGCACGACATGGGCGCGTTCAGCATCATTGCGTCCGACAGTCAGGCTATGGGCCGCGTGGGCGAAGTGTTGATCCGGACGTGGCAAACCGCCGACAAAATGAAGAAACAGCGCGGGCGCCTTCCCGAGGAAACAGGCGAAAACGACAACCTGCGCGTCAGACGCTATATCGCCAAATACACGATCAACCCGGCCATTGCTCATGGCCTGAGCCGCGAGATTGGCAGTATCGAAGAAGGCAAACGTGCTGATCTTGTTCTATGGAACCCTGCCTTTTTTGGTGTGAAACCCGAGATGGTTTTGCTGGGCGGTACGATTGCTTGTGCCCAAATGGGTGACCCAAACGCGTCGATCCCCACACCGCAACCAGTCTATAGCCGCCCGATGTTCGGGGCCTATGGCCGCTCGGTCGAGCATTCGGCAATCACATTTGTCTCTGAGGCCGCACAGGCCGACAGGATTGGCGATACACTGGGCTTGGCGAAGCAGACCGTCGCTGTCCAAAACACACGAGAGATTGGCAAACAGGATCTTTTGCTCAACAACGCGACGCCGCATGTTGAAGTTGATCCGGAAACCTATGAGGTCCGGGCAGACGGTGAATTGCTGACCTGCCAACCGGCCGAAGTGCTGCCGATGGCACAGCGATTTTTTATGTTCTGACTAAAAATTATGCTGCATTGCACCGTGCGCAAGGCAGAAATGACCAAACACCCACTTCAACGTGAGGCCGATATGACAGATATTAATGCGCAAGGGAGGACCAACGTTTACGAGGGTCCAAATGGCACACTCAGCAACACAATCACACGCAGGCTTTTCGCTGCCCGGTCTGATCGCGTCCATCGGATCATCAATCTATGGGGCTCTGATCAGTGTGGCCGAAGCTCAATCGCGCGTGCGGCAAGTCGAATTCCTGCAATCGCTCAGCGACGAAGAGTTGCAAAAACGCGGCCTATCACGCGAACGGATCGTGCATCGGGTGTTTTCGGATTCGATCTGGCTCTGACCATTTCTGCTCCAGAGGAGGCGACGGTATGACCGCCCTGCTCTGCACCGCACGCCGTTACTCGGATCACATGCACGACGACACTGCCGATTGCCTGTCGTTGACCTATGACGATCGGTTTTTGCGCCGAAAGGTTTTAACATGCGAAAGCGGCGAACAGATTCTGGTCGACCTGGCTCAGACAACCTCACTGGATCACGGCGGCGCGCTGATCTTGGACGACGGGCGCGCGGTTGAAATCCAGGCCGCGCCCGAAGCCTTGCTGGAGGTCTCGGCTCCTGATCTGGCACGTATCGCATGGCATATCGGCAATCGCCACACGCCCTGCCAGATCGAAAAGGATCGTCTGTTGATCCAGGTCGATCATGTGATCCGAGACATGCTTTTGAAAATCGGGGCCACAGTGCGCGAGGTGCACGAACCGTTCAACCCCGAAGGCGGAGCCTATGGCCATGGCAGGACACATGGCCACGCCCACTGACGCCGATATCCTGACTCTGACCCAGTGGTTGTCTCCGGCATACCCTGTGGGGGGCTTTGCTTATTCTCATGGGTTGGAAGCTGCAATTGACGAAGGAGCGGTCGCCAGCTCCCAAGACGCCGAAGCCTGGATTTCAGATGCGCTGGAACACGGATCTGGATGGAATGATGCTCTGTTCGTGGTGTCCGCATACGACGCGCGGGACAAAGATGAACTTTTCAGCATCGATGCCAAGGCACGGGCTATCTGCGCGTCATCCGAAAGGAAAATGGAAACCGAACTGCTGGGACAGGCGTTCGGGACTGTCACAGGAGATGTCTGGGATTTAGATATCCAACAGCTTTCCTACCCAGTGTCGGTGGGCCACGCCGCGCGTCTGCAAAACCTCCCCCTACTACTGACGACGAAGATGTATTTACAAGCATTCGCAAGCAACTTGGTCGCGTGCGCAACGCGTCTTGCGCCGCTGGGGCAAACCGACGCTCAGAAACTGATCCGTAATTTGACACCGCAATGTGCTCAAATCGCCGAAAAGGCGCAATTGGCAGGTTTAGAAGAACTAAGTTCGACTGCGTTCCTGACGGACATCGCGTCGATGAGACACGAAATACAATATTCAAGGATATTCCGAACATGAGCAGTATGAACGGCCCTCTTCGCGTTGGCATCGGTGGTCCGGTTGGAGCCGGAAAGACCACTTTGACCGCTGCCTTGTCTGAAGCCCTGCGCGATGCTTGTTCAGTGGGCGTCATCACCAATGATATTTACACTCAGGAAGACGCCGAAGCGCTGGTGCGCATGCAGGTCCTTCCCCAAGATCGGATTATCGGCGTCGAAACGGGCGGTTGCCCACATACAGCTATCCGTGAAGATGCATCGATAAACCTTGCAGCGGTCGCTGAAATGCGAAACCGGCATCCCGATCTTGACATCGTTCTGATCGAAAGTGGCGGCGACAACCTGTCGGCTACATTCAGTCCAGAACTCGCAGACCTTACAATCTATGTGATCGACGTCGCAGCAGGAGAGGAAATCCCGCGAAAAGGCGGACCGGCAATAACGAAATCCGACATCCTGGTCATAAACAAGACCGATCTGGCGCCGCATGTTGGCGCTTCACTGGAGGTCATGGATAGAGATGCAGCCAGAATGCGCAATGGACGGCCCTTTTTGTTCACGTCCCTTCGTCACAAAAAAGGGGTCGGCGCAATTGTCGACCTTTTAGTGAAGAAGGGGGGGTTAATGATTCCAGAAAGGAATTAACGCTCAGAACAAAGATGCCAATCTGTCGACACCTGCCATCGGCTCTGCCGTTCAGAGGCACCTAATTCATAGATTTTTCGTCATTCTGTTTTCGATTGGCGCACAGATTTTACCACGCGCGACTCCAAGCTTTTCCATCAATTCCGCACCTTTCGTGGCGGTATCTTTCAGTGCCGCTGAGAAATATTAACGCGAACCCTTCGGGACGTTGGCTGCCACCCGCGACACCGCGTCCTTCGATAATAAATGCGTTTTCCTTCGCCTCACTCAGAAAATGCGGGCTGCTAGCGGACCACCGACACATCTCTTTTTCGTTGCGCATCCCTGACAAGGGCAGCAAGCCGATAGAAACCGTGCGCCATTTTTGTGTAAGGCGTAAGAAGGAAGAACGCGAGGACCGACCCCAGATGGACGGCAAGCAGCGCAGGCATTACTGCGGATGAACCGAAAGCGTAAAGAACAAGCCCGCTCAACGCTACAAACCCAAGCAGTAATATAAATCCGATTTCTCCGCCCCAAGCTGAAACATCGCCGAGATTGCGGTCTGACTTCTGTTTCAGCCGGACCATCATGTAGCAGCCAGCAGTGAGCAAAACGCCCCCTGTGACTCCAAACAGCTTCGGCAATGACCAGAACCCGTAAGGTGCGTGCAGATCGAACCCGTAATGCATGATCGTCGCCACCGAAGTCGAAGCAAAACACAGCAGAAACCCGTACATTATCGCATGATGCACGTGGCGGCGGGCCTGGCTAAAACGGTCTTCGTCCTCGAAATTGCAACCCTCCCCGTGGCCAGCAGCCAGGTCCTGCATTTTGGCCGTTCGACTTAGCGCGGCTTTCAAGTCGCCCAGTTGGATCGGCTGGCCTCCAACTGCGTGCCAATAGCGCCGCAAGCTGATGCCAATGCTGAACAAAGGCAGAAGGAATGCCGGAGCAAAAATCACTACCATCGCGTTGTGAGAGAGGACAGAGTAGAAGCCTTCGCCTCCGGTCGAGCCGATCGCGCGAATGGCCCAAAAAATAAGCGCGAAGCCAACGACCAGAGCCAGAGCGATCGCCCCACCATGGCTATGGAAGCAGCGCGCCAGAGGTTGCGGCCAGGCGAAGCTTTCCCAACTGTCGCGCCGGACCTCGGCCAGAGCCTTCGGCAGGTTGAGGTCGAACTCATGCGGCGCCGTATATTGGCAGGCATAGTAACATCCTCTGCAGTTATGGCAGAGATTGGCCAATTGCGTGATATCGCCGTCCGAGAATGCGCGTTCAGCGTGAAGCGACGGAAAGACCGAGCAGTAGCCTTCGCAATACCGGCAGGCATTGCAGATCTCAGCCTGACGGCGGGCTTCCTGTATCAGTTCAGTTCGCATAAGAAGCGGCCTCTCGTCCTGCAATGCGTCCGAAGACGGTTCCGATGGTCATGCCGAACCCGGCCAGATAACCCTGCCCCAAAATCGACCCAGCCATGGTTTCGCCTGCCGCCCAGAGGTTCTGGATTTTGCCGTTTGCCATTGAACATTGCGCAGATTCATCCACCTTGAGCCCCAGATAGGTGAAGGTCACACCGGTGCGCAGTGAGTAGCCATAGTAAGGAGGTTCGGTGATCGGGCGCGCCCAATTGGTTTTGGGTGGGGTCAGGCCGGTAGTTGAAACTCCGTCCAATTCTGTTGGACGAAAGCCACTTGTGTCACCGCAGGCGGCATTGAATTCTGCGACGGTCGTGGTCAGCTTATCGGCGGGCAGGCCCATCGCTTTGGCCAGTTCCTCGAGCGTGTCCGCCTTTAACGGCGGAAAAACCGACGGCATGAACAGGTTCAGCGATTTGGCATCAATGATCACATAGCCCACCTGATCCGGCTGGGCTGCGACCAGGCGACCCCAGATCGCGTAACGCTTTGGCCAGACGTCCTCGCCCTCGTCATAGAACCGCTCGGCATCTTTGTTGACAACAATTGAGAATGGAACGCAATCCAGACGGGTGACGATGCCGCCATCGAATTTCGGAGCACGCCCGTCGACGGCAACGGCGTGGCATTGGGTCGGGTCTCCAACGCTCTTAACGCCTTGATCCAGAAGATCGGCCAGCACGACACCCCGGTTATAGGGCGTGCCACGGATCAGGAAGTTGCGTGCCGCAGGTCCCCACGCACGCGTCAGCCAATCGGTGTCAGCCTGAAAACCGCCCGAAGCGACGATGACCGCTTTGGGTGTTATGCGATGGGATTGGCCTTCGCAGGTGAAGTCTACCCATTCAATCCGCTCTCCGTTCAATTCAAGATGCGTGACGGCGGCTTCGTACAGGACTTCGACGCCCAGCTTCGCTGCTGTCCGGTAATAGGCATTTACCAGCGATTTACCGCCGCCCATAAAGAACGCATTCGTCCGCGCCAGCGATAGCGTCCCCGACAAAGAGGGCTGGAACCGAACCCCGTGCTCCTCCATCCAGGGAAGACATTCCTCGGACGTGCGAATTGCGAGGCGCGCCAGATCTTTGTCGGTTTTGCCCCCGGTAACCTTGAGCAGATCTGAAAGGTATTCGTCTTCGCTGTATTCCTCGACCAGCGGGCCTAAAGGGCTGGAATGCATGCAGCGAAAGTTTCGGGTGTGGCGCGAGTTTCCGCCACGATAGGGTTTTGGCGCCGTTTCAAGGATCAGAACGCGCGCGCCTGCTTCGGCGGCGGTCATCGCAGCGCACAAGGCGGCGTTACCTCCGCCAATCACAGCGATATCGTAGGCTTCCTTTTGGGTGGCCATGTGGTTTCCGCCTATTGAGTTTGGTCCGTTGTTCGGTCGCGCTCCTGCAAGGCGCGAATGCGCATGCGTTGTGCTGCGTGGATATGAGCGCGCATCTCATTTTCAGCCGCCGCGCCATCCCGGGCTTTCAAGGCGGCCATGATAAGGCGGTGTTCGGCTACTGCGGCCTCGGCTCGGTCGCCGTCCAGCAATTGCGACGGACCAAGGATCAGCAACGCCTTTTGTAAAGACAACATGGATTTAGCCAGAAACCGGTTCTTGGCCGCATCCAGAAGCGTCGCATGGAAAATCCGATTGATCCGCGCGGCCTCCGGACCGGTGCCTGCCTCGGCCAGCCGGTCATTCAGCACATCCAGCTCATCCAGTTCGACATCGGACGCCGCCCTTGCCGCCAGACGGGCCGCAGTGCCCTCGAGCACAGCGCGCATCTCATAGAGCTCCATCACTTCGGCGTAATCCAGGCTGCGTACCGTCGCGCCTTGACGGGGGACATGTGTGACCAACCCATCCGCTTCCAGCTGTCGGATCGCTTCGCGCACAGGCGTGCGGCTAACTCCCAACCTCTCGGACAACTCTATCTCGCGCAGGCGTTCGCCGGGCGGCAGGCTACCTTCGCGAATCTCATCCAGCAGGCGCTGATAGGCGGAATTGCCTTGTGGGCCTGGCTGTAACGGGTCGTCCTGCAGGGTCATCACGCGCTCACTTGTGTTATTGCGTCCACTTGTATACATTTGGATACACACTAAGTCAACCGCACCGGAATCTACATTTTGTCCACCCAGATCAACGCACCCTCCTCAGCGAAAAAACGTGCAGTGACCTTCGCGCTTGCAGTGTTGGGCACCGGAGCATTCTGGTTAATGAATTTGCCCCTGCCCTTCCTGTTCGGCCCAATGAGCGCCTGTCTGATTGCAGCCCTGGCGCATGCGCCGATGGAGGGATTCGGGCAGGTCTCGGTGGCGGCACGCACTATCCTGGGCGTTGCCGTGGGAGCATCGATCACTCCGGCCCTGTTTGCCGAATTGCCGAAAATGGCCGCGTCGATTGCGCTGGTTCCGTTCTTTATCCTGCTGATCGCACTGGTCGGAGTGCCATTCTTCCGCAAGGTTTGGGGCTTCGATACTACAACCGCTTTTTATGCTGCCATGCCCGGCGGGTTGCAGGACATGATCATCTTCGGATCCGAGGCGGGTGCTAATCCGCGCACGTTGTCGCTGATCCACGGCACACGCGTGCTGATCATAGTGACGTTGGCCCCGCTATTTCTGACTGTTTTCTATGGCGCTGAATTGACCAACCCAATCGGTGAACCCGCACACGCCCTGCCGGTTCACGAACTGGCCCTGATGGTGTTGGCCGCCTTTATCGGCTGGAAGGGCGGCGAGCGCATCGGTCTCTTCGGCGCGTCGATCCTGGGACCGATGATCCTGACAGCTGCTTTGTCACTCGGGGACTTCATCCATACCCGCCCCCCGCGCGAGGCCATCCTGGCCGCGCAATTCTTCATCGGTTGCGGAATCGGAGTGAAGTTTGTCGGTGTCACCTGGGTGGAATTGCGCAAGGTCGTGGCAGCGGGTTGCGCCTATGTGGTTGTTCTGGCCGTGTTGGCTGCGGCCTTCACTGCTGTTGTCACCACGTTAGGGCTTGGCAAGCCGGTCGAGGCGTTTCTGGCCTTCGCGCCCGGCGGGCAGGCCGAGATGACAGTTCTGGCCATCGTTTCAGGCGCGGACCTGGGCTTTGTGATCACTCACCATCTGACAAGGATTGTGCTGGTGATCATCGGCGCGCCCATCGCCGCCAATCTTATTCTACGGTGGTCCAAACCTCGGGGTTGATCATGTGGATCGGCGCGCCGTCGGCGTAAGCACTTACTTGATCGAAGATATTGGCAAATTGCAGGTCGAACTCATCCTCGGTCACAAAACCAATATGCGGCGTCGCGAGCAGGTTGGGATGTGCCAGCAATGGATCGGTCGCGTCAGTCAGTGGCTCGGAATCGAATACATCAATCGCGGCTTTGCCGGGGCGACCGGCGTTGAGCGCTTCAAGCAAAGCGCCCGGAGCAATCAGCCCGGCCCGTGAAGTGTTCACGAAGATCGCCCCGGGCTGCATCTCCGCAAAATCCGATGCGGTAATGATCGCACGCGTGTCCGGTTTCAGGCGCACATGGATCGAAACAACGTCACTATCGGCAAAAAACGCCTCGCGGCTCGGCGCGACCCTAGCGCCATCCGCTTGCGCACGCGACCGACCTTCATCGGACGACCACCAAACGACATTCATTCCGAACGCCTCGGCATAACCCGCAACCGCACGCGCGATACGGCCGTAACCATAGAGCCCCAATTGACGACCGCGTAGCGTCTTGCCTACCCCTGCCTGCCAGTGCCCTGCCTTGACCGAGGCCATCTGAGCGGGCAAATCCCGCATCCCAGCCATGATCAGCGCCCATGTGAGTTCCGCCGCAGCATAAGACGGCGTGCCGCTATGCATATTCGAACACAGTAAAACACCCTGATCTGTACAGGCCGGCACATCAACATGGGGATAGACGCTGCGCTGGCTGATCAGCTGCAAATTCGGCAACTTTTCCAGCAAGGCACGCGTGACTTTGGTCCGCTCTCGGAACAGCACCAGCACTTGAGCCTCCTGCAAACGCTTGGCCAAGATGTCAAGATCCTCGACATGATCCGTCCACACCGTCACTTCATGATCGTTGAGCCTCTCGAAACATGGCAGCCCACGCAGCGTGTCGAACCAATCGTCCAGAATGTGTACTTTCATCGGTTTTCTATACTCTGCTCGGTGGTCAGTTTTCTGGGTGTCGGCACAAAATGCTGCACGTCAAGTGCTGCCAGCGCGTTTCGGACGCGTTCGCTTTGGTCCAACAGATGATTGAATTGCTCGTCGCATCCCGCGATTGGCGTGGGGTATTCGGCCATATCCCGCCGCAAGGCAGCTTGCGCCAACCGGAGCTCCTGACGCGCGATATCGAGGCATTCCGAGTAGTCGTCCATCGTAACCTCTCTCGTTTGTATACAAAAGTATACTAATTTGGATATGCCTAATCAACTCCCTTTCCACACGGATTGTGGAACGTACACATGGCCGTCTGCCAACTTGCGCGCGGTACGAACCAAGCCTGCTGCGTTTACAGTGAACCCATTCTCAGTGGTGAAATCCACCAATACGTCGATCGTGCCCGAGGCATGTTCCAATATGACTTCAGCCGGGCTTGTCGTCGGGCGATCCAGCAAACCTTCCGCGACCGTGCCGGGCGTCAAAGCGCAGGACGCCATGCACTGCGCACCAGTAACCGCCATGGTCGGGTGGGTCTTCCACGGCATGAAATACCGCACCGCAAGCGTTCCGCCCGCTTTGGCAGGAGCTACAAGGCCGAATTTGGGGGTCACGGATTTGGATACATCCCCCATCCCCATCCGTTCCCCGGCTTCGATCCGAACGGCTTCCATCCGGTCAAAAAAGGCGCGGTTGGCGTCCAGATCCTCGGCGCTTTCATAACCCGTCAGTCCGAAGTCGGCGGCGCAGGCAATGGCCATTGGCATAGCGACGTCCATGCAAGTCAGTTCGATCCCCTGTACTGTGTCACGCAGGTTGCCGGTGGGCAGGAATGCACCGGTTGCTGACCCAACCACCCCCATGAAACTCAGCTGCACCGGTGCAGATTGGCCGGGCACCCCGGCAATGCCTGTATCACCCTCATAGGTCAGCCTTCCCCCGGGTGTCTGAATCCGAGCCACTACACGGGCCCCGGTGTTGACCGCCCGGATACGGATTTCGGTTTCATCGCCTTGGGGCTCAAACAACCCCATTTCGATTGCAGCGGGGGCGACACCTGACAGGATGTTGCCGCAAGTTGGTTTGAAGTCGACCAACTTATCCTCGACCGCAACCTGCGCGAAGAAATAGTCGATATCGGCCCAGTCATCCTCGCTGACCGACAGCATCGCGACCTTGGTCGTGACCGCCGCGCCACCGCCGATACCATCAATGTTCAGCGACTGCCCGGCCCCGAGGGTAGCGATCAGCACTTTGGCCAAAGTGTCCAGATCCTCGGGCAAATCCGAGCGGCGGAAATACGGGCCCCGAGAGGTTCCGCCCCGCATGAATACATATGGGATTGCTGTTTGGGTCATCGGGTCCCCCCTGGCCAAGACTGAGTGGTGTTTCTTCTGCCCGGCCCGGTACACAGGCCGAGAGATGTCATCGGGCTGCTCATTTCAATGGCCAGGGCAAGCTGACCATGTCCTGCAACAGACCAGGCGGGAAATCGCGGTTCAGAGCACCCGCCATCAGGCACATAAAGCCAATACCGCAGGCGGTCAGGATCAGCGCCATCTGCCAGCTGGCCCCCGCCCGAATGCGGAAAAACGCGATCAGGAAACCCAGCAATGCAAGGATGAACCCCACCACCCATGTCGCCGCGATGAGACCGGCGAACCACGCCAGCGTGGACCACAAACCATGGGGGGCACTGGCGTCCTCACCCGCAATTTCCTTGTCTGCAAAGATCGCGTCGCCCTCGGGCCGCCGCATCATCTGGATCAGCAGGATCACGCAGCAGAACAAAGAGATGCAGCCGATCACCAGGGGGATGATTTTGTCGGTCATGTTGTAGTCAGGGATCATGTTAGCATTGACCAAAGCCACGATCAGATAGGCCATGATCACCAGTAGAAAGACCAATGGCGCACGCTTTGTACCTGCCTGGACCTCACCCTCGGCCATGATCATCTTGGCTTGCCGGATGCCCAGAATAACCGAGGCAACCGTGACGACGATCAAGACAATGACGATGGGGCTGAAGACATATTCCATCCCTTCGCCAAAGCTCTTTCGGAAACGGAACGATGCAATCTGGAAGGCCTGATTGGTGAACTTTTCAACCGGGTTCGACAGAACAAAGCCGATCAGGAAAGCTGGGCGCGACCAGTCGAACCGTCGCAGGAAGATGCCGATCAAACCAATCACAAACAAGGCCAGCAGGTCTTCGAAGTTCTGACCGGATTGGAAGGCTGCAAAGCTGATCAACATGAACAGGAACGGCGCCAGATAGGTAAAGCGGATCGTGGTCAGCTTGGCGATCCCGCCCGAGGCCGCGATGCACAGGATGGTGCCCACCACGTTGGCCAGCGCCAGCAGCCAGACGATCGAATAGGTGATGTCGAGATTGTCCTGAAGCATGCTCGGACCGACTTCGATATCCCCCGACCCCAGCAACGCAACCGCACCAATGAAGATTGCCATCGAGCCCGAGCCTGGAATTCCGAACAGAAGCGTCGGCACCAGACCGCCGCCTTCCTTAGCGTTGTTCGAGCTTTCCGGGCCGATGACCCCGCGCACTTCGCCTTTGCCGAAATTACTTTTGTCCTTGGTGGTTTGAACCGAATGACCATAAGCGATCCAGTCAACGACCGAACCGCCGAGGCCCGGAATGACGCCGACGACGACCCCGATGATCGAACAGCGGACCGACAGCCAGATATTCGCAAACCAGTCTTTGACGCCTTCCAGCCATCCAGCACCTATCGAGGCGCCTTTCGCAATCGACCGATCCTGCCGCAGCAGCGAGACGATTTCGGGCACCGCAAAAATACCCAAACCGACAATGACAAGTTTCAAGCCATCGGTAAGATAGGGAATGTCATAGGTCGCCATCCGAAGCGATCCACCGGCATCGGCCTCGCCAATTGTGCCGACCATCAGGCCTAATCCAGCGGCAGCGACGCCTTTCAGTGGGATGCGTCCTGCCAAAATGGCGACCATCGACAGGCCGAGAATGGTGATCATCAGCATCTCGGGCAGTCCAAAGGCCAGAACGATTGGGCGCGCGATCAGAATGAACATTGTCAGAAAGGTCGCGCCGACCAGCCCTCCGAACAGGGACGAGGAAAAGGCCGCCGACAGCGCCCGCGCGGCCTCGCCCTTTTTGGCCATGGGGAAGCCATCCAGCACTGTGGCCTGCGATGCCGAACTGCCGGGGATGCCCATCAGGACCGATGCGAAAGTGTCAGAGGTCGGAACCACCGCCACCATCCCGATCAT
This sequence comes from Ruegeria sp. HKCCD6604, assembly GCF_013110635.1. Lineage (NCBI taxonomy): Bacteria > Pseudomonadati > Pseudomonadota > Alphaproteobacteria > Rhodobacterales > Roseobacteraceae > Ruegeria > Ruegeria sp. HKCCD6604. The sequence continues at coordinate 1,530,530 of NZ_WVQW01000001.1, forward strand.
CAGGGCCAGACCCAGGATCGGGTCCATGCCGAACATGAAAGGGAGCAAGAGCGACAGGCCAGCAATTCCTCCAAGCCCCGGGAAAACACCCACGGCCAGCCCCATAACGACGCCGAGCACGAGATAGCCCAGAACGATGGGTTGCAGGATCAGACCCCACGCATCACCAAGCGCAGGTAGAGCGGTGGCGAAAACCTCCATAGCGGCCGCCTTTCATAAATTGTCTTGTATGTAGAAAAGCGCGCGCCCTTCGTTGGGCGCGCGACGACGTGTCGGCTTAGTTCAACTCGACACCATAGGCTTCCTTCAGCCAGTTCAGGACATATTGCTTGGCATTGTCATCCACATTGGTCGCGGTTTGCAGCGCAGCTTTTGAGCCGTCGCCGACGAACACCGGATACTTGCCTACGCGTTTGGACGAAATGTCTGCAAAGTCACCACGCTCGGTTACAGCTTGGAACGCCGCGGTGTAGGCATCGACGACCTCTTGTGGCGTGTCACCGGGCAAGAAGGCCAGTTTCTGAACCGGGAAGCCCGCCACGAAGAAGGCTTTCCATGCGTCCCATGCTTCACCGCTGGTTTCACAGCCATCGGTCGCCTCGCAGACCTCTTTGAAAGTCGGGATATCCGGGAAAGTCGGATCGCGCACGATGTTGCCGTCTGCATCCAAGGCACCCCATGTCATCATCGGCACGGCCTGACCAGCCTCGACCAGCGGCGCCGAACCGCCCAGATAGCCCGAGGAGGTTTGATAATCGATGTTGGCCTCTCCACGTTCGAACATCAGGCGTCCGTCTCCACGGCCTTTGATGCCAAAGACAGGCTCAACATTCATACCCAACATCTGCCACGCCAGCAGCGGGACCAGATCCAGCCGGGTCGCGCCCTGCGAGCCGTAGATGAAGTTGGTGTCTTTCAGCGCGTTTGCGGAGCCATCAAACTTTGCGCCATCCTCAGCGTTCAGATAGGCGACGCCACCGGTTCCCGATGCCATAACCGGAATCCAGTCGTTATATTCATAACGCACGCGCGGATCGTTCAGCAGATACGGGAATTGAGTTGAACCCGAGGTGCCGAACAGCAGCGTACCGTCATCATGGCTTTGCTCCTGAAACCAGTTCGCACCCTTGGTCGAACCAGCGCCCGGCATGAATTTCACGACCACAGTCGGTTGACCCGGCAGCGCCTCGGACAGAAGCGGCGCAAAGAAGTTGGCCCATTTGGCAGACCCGCCGGTTTCCGAAAACGGGATGACCCATTCAATGGTCTTGCCCGAGAAATCGACCTCGGCTGCGGCGGGTGCTGCGATACCGGCGGCGGCGATCAGCCCCACGACGGCGCGACGGGTGAAGTTGGAAATGGCCATTGGTTCCTCCCTGTTGACCAGACAACCACGTCGGCGCCCTCCGCGCCACCGTGATCGCAAATAGAACTGTGGGGTTGATTCCCCCTCCCATCTGGCAATCATGGAGCGCCAACCTTGCGCGAAACTTGCAGGAGCCCGAATGCGGATCGTCATCGTCGAGGATAATGAGACCCTCGCCAACGCCATTGCCTATCGCCTGCGGGATCGGGGCCATGCTGCTGATGTACTAACAGACGGCGATGCAGCCGATCTGTATCTAGAGCAGGAAGGCGCGGACCTGATCGTTCTGGACATCAACCTTCCGGGTCGGTCAGGGCTTGAAATCTTGCGGTCGTTGCGCAATCGGGGTGACAGCGCCCCGGTTATTCTGCTGACCGCGCGCACCGAGACCAGTGACCGAGTGTCTGGTCTGGATATGGGCGCTGACGACTACCTGGTCAAACCTTTCGAGATGGACGAGCTCGAGGCGCGCATCCGCGCCCTGTCTCGTCGCAAGCAACTGGATTACGGCTCGCAAGAGACCATCGGAGAACTGGAATTTGACCGCACCGCGCGGCAGGTCAGCGTAAAGGGACAGGTGCTTGACGTGCCACGCCGAGAAATGGCTGTGCTTGAATGCCTGCTGGAACGGCGCGGCAGAATTGTCCCCAAGGGCCAGCTGACTGACTATGTCTACGGCGTTGGTGCGGATGTCGAAGACTCTGCCGTTGAACCTCATGTATCGCGATTGCGCAAACGCCTTCAGAACCTTGGCATTAGGATCAAGACAGCCCGCGGTCTTGGGTATCTGCTTGAGGTGCAGAAGTGATCAGGCATGGTTCGCTCCGGCTTAGGCTGTTCATTCTGATCCTGACGCCCTTGGTGTTGCTCGCGATCCTGCTTGGATATTGGCGCTACACGGTTGCCCGGGAAACGGCGCAAGAGCTTTTTGACGACAGCCTGTTATCTGCTGGTCTGGCGATCTCGCGCGATGTGGCGGTGTCAGACGGCGATGCTTTATCGCCCACCACCCGCAGCTTAATCCGCGATGCATCGGGGGGAGAGATTTTTTACCACGTGACCGGACCCGGCGGTATCTACGTAACCGGTTACGCATATCCACCTGCCTCGGCAAACCCGACAAAGCAGGACGTTTACCAACCCCAGTTTTTCGAAGCGGTCTATCGTGACGAGCCGGTGCGCGTATTGAAAATGACCGAACGGGTCACTCTGGATAACCTTGTAGGAGATGCGACGGTCACCGCATGGCAACGCATCGCGGATCGCAACGCGTTTGCCAATGAATTGTCGATCCGAGCAGCTATACTGATGGGCATCCTAATGGCCACCCTTGGCTTTGTCGTCTGGTTCGGCGTTGCGCGCGGCCTGCGACCGTTGCTGGACTTGCAGGACGCCATTGACCTGCGTTCGCCCGACGACCTCAGCAAGATAAAACGCCCGGTCCCGACCGAAGTCCATGGCATTGTTCAGACCCTGAACCGGCTGTTTGGGCAGGTCGAAGACAGTATAAACGCCCATCAAGTGTTTATCTCAGAAGCCGCGCATCAACTGCGGAATCCAGCAGCCGCAGTCCAGTCCATGGCCGAGGCGCTGCGAGATGCAAAAACGGATGAAGACAGGGACAAACGCATTGTCGAGCTTGTGGCAGCAGCAAAGAACTCGGCTACTGTGGCGGAACAGCTGTTATCACTGGAACGGCTGCGGCAACCTACGCATCAGGATCAGATGGAAAAGATTGATTTCCGCTTGGTCGTTGAAGAAGCTTGTGCAGAGATGGGCGTACAAATTCTGGCAAATGGGATCGATTTTGAGGTCACGATGCCGGAGTCTGCAATCATGGTAACAGGGGATAAGATCTTTTTGACTGAGGCCATCAAAAACCTGCTGGACAATGCAGTTAAACATGGTGGCGCTAAGTTGAGCCGAATTTCAATTGTGCTGCTCTGTGACGGAGGAAGTGTCAAACTTACTGTGGCCGATGACGGAACTGGTCTTTCACCCGCCCAAAGCGAAGCAGCATTCAGTCGGTTTTCGCAGCTAGAGTACTCGGAGGGCAGCGGCCTTGGATTGTCAATTGTCTCAGCGGTGGCAAAACGCCATGGAGGAGTGGTTGAAATCAACCAAGTCGAAAAAGGGGCAAGCGTTACACTTGAGCTTCCCATAGCCCTGTAAGTCGTTTCCAGCATTTAGCGGCCCGAAACTCTTCAATATCAAAGGGTACTCTTTGCGGTTGCAGCGAACTGGTGCTTCGTTGCGCATTGCGGTTGTTTCCGGACTATGTTCCGAACGGCTGGCCTCGCAACCGTCGGCTAATTTTGCGCGTCATAACAAACCGCCAACGTCGATAAAACCGATGTTGGGTCAAGCGATCTATGGTTGAGTTGTGGCCGTTCAGTGGAGGGCGTACGAGAGACTGCCTGGCGGAACAAAGCAAGCGCTCTTCTGAGACGCCTGTGTTCTGCTTTCAGACAAAAAGCCGTTCCTGACGACCACTTTAGTCTCACACCCGTTTTTTTCATGTATGTCCACGTCAGTGCTAATCAATGATGTCGCGTAGGCTGTTCAACGACCACATATAACGCCAGCAAGGTGTTTGATCCTGTACCAGTTGGCCCAACTTATCGAATGTTGTCCGCGATGCGGATACCTGCAAATCTATCTATGTTGCCAGCCGGAGCCATTCATTGCCTTTGAGATACGCTGATATCTATCCGTCAGAACCGCTGTTGAACAGCGATGCGATGCAGCGCCCTTCGGCGGCTGATTTGATGTCAGTGCGGTATTTTCGGGCCGAACCTGATCGGATGCCCGAGGAAGTTTTTGCAGAACATCATGTCCTTCTGAACCTTCAGGAAAATGGGCATCGTGTTCGAAACTGGCGAGATGGGACACTGCGTGATTTCACCTTTCGCAAGGACGAAGTCATCGTGACCCCGGCAGGCATGCGGTCAGGTTGGCGGTGGTACGGACAGTCTGACGTGATCGTGATCACCTTGCATCCGGACAAAGTCCAGCGCTTTGCACAGTCGGAACTCGGTATGCTGTTGGCGCCGGAGCAGTTTCACGACCAGCCGCAGTTTTCCGACCCTGACCTATGTGCTGCAGGCGTCATTTTGCGCGATGCGCTGGCAACGGACGATATGTCATCTGCGGTAATGTTCGAAGCCATGAGCCGGGTATTTCTGGTCAAGCTGATGCAGAAATACGGCAAACGCCGCGCTGAAGAGGTCGAGCTGTCCGCGCGCTTTACCTCTCAGTACTATCAACGGGTGCTGACCTATGTGCAGGACCGTTTGGATCAGACGATCACCGTCGATCAGATGGCGACCGAGGCGGGCATGAGCCCCTCGCATTTCGCGCGGGTTTTCAAGGAGACGCTGGGCTCGACACCCATGCAATATGTCATGGCCTACCGGGTCGAGCAGGCGATGAAGATGATGGAAGACCCGGCGCGCCCTCTGGGGATATCGCCATGGCCTGCGGGTTCTCAGATCAGGCGCATTTCACGCGCAGTTTCAAACAGGTAGTAGGGCAGACCCCCCGCGCATTCCGCGCGGCGAATGCCGTCTGAAGCAGAATCTTTCAAAAACGCGGCAGTCCGGTGCAAGTATCCCTGCCGTCGACAGCGTATCTCAGGTGTCATCGGGCTTATGCCCATCCAGACAGATTTTGGGAGATACGCCATGAACACCCTCGCTTTGAACACCGCCGCAGCGCTTATGGCGTCGACGGCCGCCGTCGCGCAGGTTGAAACCCGCCCCGTTACCTTCCAGAACGAAGGCGCCACCCTGTCCGGCACACTGTACCTGCCGGAAGAGCGCGGATCTGAACCGCTGCCGACGGTCGTCGTGACCGGGGCCTGGACCTCGGTTCAGGAACAGATGCCCGCCAACTATGCCCGCGAGATGGCCGAGCGCGGCTTTGCTGCCTTCACCTTTGATTTCCGCGGTTGGGGCAAATCGGGCGATCTGCCGAACAACGTGCGCTTCATCGAAAGCCCCGAGGCCAAGACATCGGACATCAAAGCTGCCCTCGCATTCGTCGCGACCCTGCCCGAAGTGGACGCCGATCACATCAACGGTCTGGGGATCTGCGCCTCGGCTGGCTACATGGTCGATGCGGTTTCCGGCAACCCGCTGGTTCAGCGGCTGGGCTTGGTTGCACCATGGTTGCAGAATGAAGAGATCGTCGAGGCGGTTTGTGGCGGCGCAGACGGTGTTGCTGTGCTGATCGAGGTGTCCCACGCTGCCGAGGCCGCAGGGGGTCAGATCATTCCTGCCGCAGGCCCCGAAGGTGCCGAGGGCGTGCTGACCTATCACCCCGCCGACAATCCGCAGCGTTTGGACAAGCCACTGGCCATTGTGCACTCGGAAAGCGCGGCGATCCCACAAGGCGTACAGACCTTTCTTGCCGGTTTCGCAGGCGATGCGACCGCGCAATGGCTGGAGGATGTCACGCAGTTCGATTTCTACGACAACCCCGAGGATGTCACCCGCGCGGCCGATACCGTCGCTGACCACTTCCGCGCCGGTTCGAGCAACTAAGCCCTGTCTGGACACCGAGCAGTCGTTCGGCGTCCACCCTCATCTATTCGGAGCATCCCCATGCATAGAAAACTCACATCGACTCTTGCTGCCGTCTCCATGATCGGAACCGCAGCTTTCGCCGAACCACAGGCAGGCATCTCGACCGCAATCACCGATATCGCGGCAGGCGCAGACCGCCACGACTGGGCCCGCGTGCGCGACGCGTTTGCCGATACCGTCACGACGGATTACACCAGCCTCTGGGGCGGAGACCCGGTTACACAACCCGCTGATGAGCTTGTGGCGGGATGGTCCGCCTTTCTGCCCGGTTTCGACGCGACGCATCATATGGTGACCAATCACACGATCACCTCTCTGTCCGATACATCCGCCACGGCACAGGCTGATTTCACAGCAACCCATCGCCTTGGTAAAGACTTGTGGGTGCTGGGTGGCCGCTATGACTATATCTTGGAGAAATCAGACGACCGTTGGGTCGTTACTTCGATGACAATGACGGCACTTTGGGAAACCGGAGATCGTGGTCTGGTGACCCTTGCCGGCCAGCGCGCTGCCGAGGCGAATTGAGGGAAGCAACATGACCAGTCAGCGCATCGCACTCGTGACCGGCGCCAATCGCGGTATTGGTAAAGAAGTGTCCCGTCAATTGGCCCGAGACCACGGGATGAAGGTTTTGATGGGTGCGCGCGATCTGTCAAAAGGGCAGGCTGCTGCGGATGAAATCGGATATGGGGCGGAAGCCTTGGAATTGGATGTCTCAAGTCCGGACTCTGTCGCTGCCGCCTTCTTTTTGATGGTTGAACCTAGCTACGGTCGTCTTGATGTTCTGGTGAACAATGCGGGTGTGGACTATGACACCGACCAACAGGTCCACCTCGCCGATCTGGATCGGGTTCGCCGCGCGTTTGATACGAACCTTTTCGGCCCTTGGGATACCACGATTGCGGCGGTGCCACTGTTGCAACGCGGCACGGATGCCCGGATCGTCAACGTCTCATCTGGCGCGGGGTCGCTGAACAGCATGTCCGCCGGCACACCCGGTTACGGCGTTTCCAAAGCGGCTTTGAACGCGCTAACCCTCAAGACCGCCGCCGCGTTGAAACCTCAGGGCATTCTCGTTAACGCCGTGTGCCCCGGTTGGGTCGCAACAGATATGGGCGGCGGAGGACGTCCGATTTCTGAGGGTGCCAAGGGCGTTGTCTGGGCCGCGACCTTGCCGAAAGGCGGCCCGACCGGAGGGTTCTTTCGCGACGGCGTTGCAATTGATTGGTAGGTTTATCCGGGCGCCATAAAATCAATCAGCTTCCTCACCCGCGCGGGCAAAAGGCGACGACTGGGATAGACTGCGAACAAATCCCGCGTCAAAGGGATAGTGTCCGTGACCTCAAGCCGTTGCAGGTCTCCGTCCACCATATCCAAAGGCAGCATCGCGACACCCAGGTTGCGGCGGGCCGCCTGAGCAATGACATCAAGGTCCGTTAAACTGTGCGCGGTGTGCTTCGGTTGCAGAGTTTCCCCGCTCTCAAGCACCCAGGGCTGACCAGCTGTCAGGGCGGGCAAAGCAAGAAAGTCCGGTCTGTATATCGGCCCGTCCAACGCACGCTCCCGAATGAAGCCCTGTCCCGCACAAAAGCAATAGGGAACCGACCAGAGCCGTTTCGCGACAAGGCTGGAATCTGTCAACGGGCCGACCCGAAAGGCTAGGTCGATATTGTCGCGAAAGAAATCCAACATGATGTTGGTCGTGGTCACCTCAAGTGCCACATCCGGATTCTGCTCCGCAAAATCCAACAGCCGAGGGCCAATGGTCGTGCGCGCGGCCAACGGAGGCGCCGTAATGTGGATGCTCTGGCGTCTGGTATCGTCGGTAAAACCCGCAATACCCTGCAACGACTCAATCGGGTCCTGGCATCGATCCAGAAGGCGGCGGCCCTCTTCCGTCAGGCGAACCTGGCGGGTTGTCCGCTCGAACAGTTTGGTGCCGAGATGGCCTTCCAACTCTGCAATCCTTCGGCTGACCCGGCTGAGGGGTATACCCAGGCGGTCCGCAGCCCTGGAAAAGCTAAGATGGTTGGCGACGACAGTAAACAGGACAAGGTCGTTATAAATCATTATCCTATTTTTGGGATTATATCTTCCGATATCAACTATTATCTTCCGATGACGTGACCTCTACCTTCTGCGCAACAGAAGGAGACAGCTCATGCCTTTCGCCATTGATATCACCCAGACCGGCAAACCGAACGTTTTGCGCAAGACCAACAGGCCGGCCCCGACCCCCGATGCCGGGGAAACCCTGATCCGCAACAAGGCCGGGGCGGTCAACTTCATCGACACGATCATCCGTCGCGGTGAGATGCCCGAGTGAAGGATGCCCGATCTGCCTCATGTACCCGGTGTCGAGGGGGCCGGAATTGTAGAGGCGCTGGGTGAGGGAGCCGAAGGCTTCTGTGTAGGGGACCGCGTGGCATGGATAGGGCCGATTGGTGCCGGTGGATACGGGACCCATTCGGTGATCGCAGCGCCCTATGTCACCCGGCTGGCTGAATCGGTGGACTTCGAAACCGCGGCCGCTATCCCTGTCAACGGGATGACCGCCTATCACATGCTGGTCAATTTGGGTGGCGCAATGGCTGGCAAATCCGTGCTGGTTCACGCGGCAGCCGGGGGCGTAGGGCCTATGGTCCTACAGATCGCGAAACATCTGGGCATGACGGTGATCGCCTCGACCAGCACCGACAAGGTTGGGTATGCCAAAGATCAAGGTGCCGATCACGTCATTGATTATCGCACTGAGAACGTCACCGAGCGAGTGATGGAAATCACCGGCGGGTGCGGCGTGGACCTGACGCTGAACCCGGTTTCCGGAGAGTCTCTGAAATCAGATCTCGATGTGCTGGCGCCTCTGGGTACCGCCGTTCTGTTCGGGTTTCTTGCCGGTCCGCCCGCAGGCAGTTTTGCCAAGGACTTGGCGAAGCACTTCCAGAAATCCGTCTCGGTCCGTGTCAGCGATATATACACCTATTTCGTCAATCGCCCCGATCAGTTTAGCGCGGATATGGCCACAGTGTTTGATGTGCTTGAGACGGGAATTCTGCGCCCGCAGGTCACCGCCCTGCCCATTGCTCAAGCCGCCGAGGCGCACCGCCGACTGGAAGCCGGTGAAACCACGGGCAAGCTGGTGCTGAGTACCGACTGATCAATCCAACAAAAAAGGAGCCATAGAAATGAGCACGGTTTTCGAAGCCGCCCTGAAAGGCAAGCACATTGTCATTGTCGGCGGTAGCAGTGGTATGGGGAAGGCAACAGCAAAGATGGCCACCGCCCTCGGGGCAAAGATCACAATTGCAAGCCGCAGTGCTGCCAAGCTGCATGCGGCGGCAGACGAGATCGGCGGCGGGGTGCAGATCGCACCGGTCGATACAACCGATGAGACCGGCGTGAGATCATGGGCTGGTGTACTGGGCCCGGTGGATCACCTGGTGATCTCAGCCTCAAGTGCTGCGCATGGTGCGTTCACCGATCTGCCCACAGACGATCTGCGCGCCATGTTCGAGGCCAAGTTTTTCGGCCCCTATTTGGCTGCGCGCGAAGTGTTGCCCGTGTTGGTCAAAGGCGGCTCCATCACATTCTTTTCCGGTGTGCTCAGCCGTCGCCCATCCGCCGGGGCCACGGGCCTCGGCGCCGTAAATGCCGCGGTCGAGGCGTTGGCGAAGGGGTTGGCGCTGGAGCTGTCCGGACGGGCGCGGGTGAATTGCATCAGCCCCGGCATGGTCGCAACCGAAGCCTATGCCGCAATGTCGGAAGAGGCACGTGAAGGCATGTATGCGCAGGTTGGTGGCAGCCTGCCTGTGGGACGCGTCGGAGAGTCCGAGGACATCGCGCAAGCCGTGATCATGGCGATGACGAACAGGTTTCTAACCGGCTCCGTTCTGGATGTGGATGGAGGCCATCTTGTACGCGATTGACGCCTGACCCAAGTCTGGCGTAAAGAACACAGCCTGCCCAAAACAGCCTTTGGTCTGGCTTTGGTCAAAGCTGGCAAATCGTTTGAAGGCGGTGCGCAAGTTGGGCCGAACGCAAGCGCAGGCGCAATTTCTTAGGCTCCCGGCTCATTGAGTTACAGCTAAGACAGAACGGTTGCCGCGAGAGCGCTTGCTGAGAGGGAGATCTTCGGGCGTCTGTCATACCGAGTGGCGACACGGCACCAGTCCTTCAGGCGTCCGAACATGATTTCAATCCTATTTCGTCGTTTGTAGCGGCGCTTGTCCTACCGGGCAGGCTTGCCGCGTGATTTGCGGCCTGGGATGCACGGATTTAATCCCTTGTCTACTATGGCTTCTCTGAACCCGTCGGCATAGTATCCGCGATCTCCCAACAGCCAGTCAGCCGAAGGCAGACTGTTCACCAGAACCCTGGCGCCCGTGTAATCGCTCACTTGGCCAGCGGAGATAAAGAACCGAAGAAGGCGACCGACGCTGTCAGTGATGGCATGCAGTTTGGTGTTCATGCCGCCCTTGGTGCGACCGATCAGTCTTTCACGCCCCTTTTTTCAACCGCAGGCTGGAGGCCGTGCGGTGTGCTTTGAGGTAGGTTGCGTCCACTGCCCGTCAGGGCAATACGCAGCAATGTCCCGGGAGGGGATCATGAGGGTCTTGTGATCGGTTCCCTCCGCAGCGAGCCCCATCATGATCCGAGCGAACACACCCATATCGCTCCACCGCTTCCAACGGTTGTACAGCGTCTTTGGCGGCTCATATTCGCGAGACGCATCAGACCACCGCAACCCATTGCGCTTGATAAAAATAATCCCGCTCAGCAAACGTCGGTCATCCACTCGCGGCTTGCCATGGCTTTTCGGAAAGTAGGGCCGTAAACGCGCCATCTGTTCGTCAGTCAGCCAGAAAAGGTTGCTCATGATACACCTCTGAAACTCAGCAGCTTGAAGCACGCAGCCAAGGCGACGGCAACCAAATCAATGGGTCCTGACCTTAGAGTGCGCCCGTAAGGCATCGTTTTTAACAATCCGAAGGGAGTTCGAATCTCTCATCACCCACCAGCCTTTCCCCAAAAATTCCTGCGCTGTTCCGCATCCGGGGCCAATCATCATTGATGCCGGTCCTGAAAGTCTATCGCAAATAAAACCCTTCTCGCAGTTCCTGTCTGAGACGCAAACGCTCGGGGTATTCTTTCAGAAATTGTTCGGGGGGCTTGCCTTCCCAAACTTGCGCGTAAACCCGCATCTTGTTGCCGCCATAAATCTTTTCGAGGTCTTCATCGGAATAACCCCTTGCCCAGAGATCATCGGTGATTGCCGCAAGGATTTTGGCCAGCTCACCGTTGCCGGTCGCCCCTTTGTTGAACGCGTCGATCATGTAGCCGCCATCATCATACATGCTTGCGTTTGCAGTCGCGAACTGCACAACCAATTCGGTCGAGAACATGTCGTCGGTGGCGATCCCAACGTGGTCGACCCCAACAAGTTGGACATAGTAGTCGATCATGTCGGCGGCTTGCTTGGGTGAGATATCTTCAGGCCAAACGCCGTCCATCATCCATTCAGTGAATGTCGGAGAAACATAGCCGCCCGATTTGGCCGCACGCAGGGCCTCGTCGTCGGGAATGGCCCGATAACACCCGCGTGGCGTCGCACCGGGTTCGTTTGCGTAAAGCCCGGCAGGAACCGAATGCGTGTAGACATAAGGCACGCCGGGAAAGTTTTCGTCCATGTAGTCCATGGCGTCGTTGGCCGTTTTGGAACCCGTGTGGCTCAGGTCCAGAAGGATGCCGAAACGCACCATTTCATCGATCACTGACTTGCCCCAAGGGGTCAGACCGATATCGCGCCCGTTATAGGCCGCCAACTGCCCCGACCCGGTGCGGAAGATATCGTTGTAGGCCAGGATCATACTCTTGATCCCCATATCCTTGAGCAACGCCATCTTCCTCAGGTCGCCATCCAGAATCGTCGCCGTCTGGCTGTTCCAGATGACCGCCGTCTTGCCTTGTAATTGGGCGGCTTCGATATCGCGGGTTTCATTCACGATCAGGTAATTCTCTGGCTGTTGCGCCATCGCCGACCGGAAGTGGTAGTGCTGATCAAGAAAGGTTTCAAAAGACATATCCGCTGCGGCCAGCGTCATCTCATGACCTGTTATTCCGTTGTCCCGAGCCCGCGCGAAGTAAGTGTGCAGCTGTTCGTCTTCAGTCCAGCCGGTGCCGTAGGGGCTGGCCAACATGCCAAGCACGATTGTGTCCTTCACAAATTGCTTTGCTTCATCCGACGCATCCCATGTCTTGCTTTCCTCGCTCGCGTGCAGCGCGGCACCGGATACGATTGCAATGGCGCTTGCGGCCAACAAAGTTTTCATGACTGAGCCTCCCAAATTGGCTTCGGGTGAGTTGCTGCTTTCGAGCCGCATCAAAAAACGATCCGGGTTCGCAGGCTGAACAATGTGATACTATCCTGATTGGGGTTCAGCAGCGGATTGGAGATGAACTGCAGTGACGGCGTGATTTGCAGCCCGGGTGAGATTGAAAAGCGATAGAATGCTTCCAGCGTGAACTGATCGCCGTCGATGTTTCTTGCTTCGGCCCAGTTCAAACCCAAACCGGCCAGATCGGTGTTTCGACCGTAATAACCCAGCCCGGCAGAAACCGAACGATCATACAGCGCTGCCGTGCCTTTCGACGCCCCTGCCCGAACGAACGGCATCCATTTGTTGTCGACAAACCAAGCCGCGGACAACACGGCGCCATAATCTTCTGCACGGCTGCCATCGTCGGCCGCATCTGCATGCCAGAGGGTCAAATGGACATTGTCGAAATAGATGCGATCAAAGCCCGAAGTGTAACCAATCTCAAAAGATTTGAAGAGATTGCCGTCGCTGAACACGTCAAGACTTGGATCAGACGGATCGGCGTTTGCGTCTGCAACGCTGGCAACGGCGTAGAAGTTTTCGCTCAGCTTTATCCCACCGGCAATACCAATTCCCTGGTTGGGCGTGTTGATTGTCGGGTTGGTGTTGAAAGACAGGTTTTGGAACCCGCTGTAGGGGCTGACCAACCCATAGATATCCACAAAGTCCGTCACATCAATCTGGCCGACTTGCAGCGTCCACGCGCCGTTCTCGGCCCTTTGGGTCCAAAACAGGTTGGTCAGCAACAAACCATTGTCGTTGAAGGCTGTCCCGGTGATCGACAATGCGCCTCCGTCCAGCCCAAGGACTTGCGGGGCAACATCGGTGTATCCGTGCCGATCTTCGATTTTGAATGTCAATGAACCCCGCTCGGTTGCCTGCCAACTGCCGTAGACGCGAGCGATTCCACTAGCGGCTTCACCAGCTCCCAAATCGGCGTTCGTGGATTGACCCAACGCCAGGTAATCCACGTTGAACCGAAATCCACCCTCAGCCAGCCGATCTTTCCACCGAAACCAACCCGGCGCGATGTTGCGCGGAAATTCGGAACGGTATTGCGGATCGGTCAGGCCATCGCCAGGTTTAAGCTCGGCCTCGACCGAAGAAGGCCCGGACAACCCCTGGGCAGACGCTGTACCCGCGCAGGCAATACTCAATGCGGCAACAAGGCGCCTTATCATTCCGACGCCTTTGCGCCGCCAGTTTTACGATTGCCAGCGGCTCGGGCGCGATCGGCTGCACGCTGCCGCCATTCCAGACCGTCGGCCTTGGTTTCCAGCGTTTCAACGCTGTCCGTCTCCAATTTGAAGGTTGCATTCATCGGCACAAGCCCATCCACGACCATCATGTTCTGAACCGAGGGTTCAATCGTCAGCCTACCTTTGAGCCGAACGGGTTCATGGAAGTAACTGGGGGCCCAGTCGCCGTTCAACCGCACCCGGATCATCTGATTGGGCGGAGGCGGGGGCATGTGGCTGCACATCCCGCGTTCTGGCACCAAATATGCAACCGCTCGCCCGTCCGGATCGTTCGGCGCGGGAATGGCAAAGCCTGTCAGCGTAACACTCTGGCCATCGAGTTGCGGATTTCCGTTTGTTCCTGCCTTTCTTCGCCGCTCTTTCACAGCCTCTCGCTGATCGAGCAGCCAGTCGACATCAACGCCACCCTCGGCCAAGGCGTCTTCAGTCTCGGTCAGAAGCTCTTGCCATTTCTGTCTTTCCTCAACGCTGCCGACATCCTGCTGCAACCTGCCGCGCAAGCGCACGACGAAGAGGACATCGTCAAACTGTTCAGGGCTCAGATCACGATAAGGGTCATCGAACACCTGCACCGACGGGTCCGGAAGGTCAGACCAGTCAAGCGTCGCATGGGGCGTTGCCATTGCGGAATGACCGCTCAGGACAAAGCCAGCGAAAACTGCGGCGCGAAACCAAGAGAACATCAAATCTCTCCAACCGTTATTTGGGTCAGTCCAGTGTGTTCTTGTATATCACACCGTCCTTCATAATCAGTCGGATCGTTTCCGGGCTTTCCGGCCTCGGGTCGGCGCCAAACCATTGATCCCCGGTTCCAACGACGGAAAAGTCTTCAAGTGGGTTTCCGTCGATCAGCAGGATATCAGCATAGGCCCCTTCCTCGATAACGCCCAGATTGCCCTCGGGATAGGGGCTCATGAACGGTCCGGACAAAGCGGCGATTTCACCGCCAGTAGATGTCATTGCGACCAACGATGCGTGAGAGCCAAAGAACTCATTATTGAGATGTTTTTCATAGGCAATTTGAATATTGCAGGCAGCTACAGAACCTACGCAATCCGTGTGAAACCCTCTTTTAGCTGGGCAATCATTCATGTTTTTTATGTAGTCGCCGAAAGCCTGCGTGGCGGACTGTGCCTTTCGTAAGCTGGCTGGGACATCTCGAATGGCAGGAATATCGAAGAGATTTGGATCAAATGCCGTGAGATTGGTTGTGATGTAGGCTCCTTTCTCTTCCATCAGCGCTGATATTTCACAATCAAACATGAACCCGTGTTCAATTGATCGCACACCAGCATTCAGTGCCGCCATGATCGTTTCCTTGCGGTAGGAATGGGCCATGACGTAGCTTTCGTATTCGTTGGCAACCTGCACGGCCGCTTCTAACTCTGCCGTCGATCCAGCCAACAACTGCCACGGGTCAAACACTGAAACTACACCGCCTGATTGCATGTACTTCAGTTGTGTTGCTCCCATCCGAAAGTTGTTACGAGCAAACTTGTACATTTCGGAGACACTGTCGACTTCTTGGGCCATATTCAGACGGCTGAAATTTGAAGACTGGCCAACAGGTGCTGTAAAGTTGGCGAAATCAGCATGGCCACCACGCGTACTTAGAAAAGCAGCCGCAGGGTAGAAACGCGGCCCGACAATAGTCCCGGTGTCGATTGCGCGGCGAAGCCCTCCATTAGCGCCACCTGCATCTCTTACGGTGGTAAAGCCTTGCATTAAGTACATCTCAGCCATTTGAGTGCCGTGAATCGCGAGGTCTTCCCAAGTGCTGTTGGCTTCCATTGCGGGCAACGTGGGTCCTGGCAGCATCAGGTGTGCATGATTTTCGATGAAGCCGGGGGGCAGTGTCCGCCCTTCTCCGTCAATAACCGTAGCATTGGGGGCATCAATCACTTCAGTTGATACGGCCTTAATCAGGTTGCCCTCGACCAATACGCTGGCATTCTCGATACGTTGCTCATTCACGCCATCAAAGACGTGCACATTGGTGAACAGCGTTTGAGGATCTTCTTGATCCTGAGCCTGCGCAGCCACCGAAAAACCAAAAACTGCCGCGACCATTACCGCCGGGCAAAGGGATATTCGCATGTTGGTCATAGGTCTTCCCTTCACATTCACGTTTTACCGAACGTAGTCCGAAAACTCTTGGGCGGGTTGCCACTTTTGGATTAACATGTGCGAATGTGACCGCAAAAAAGGCCACTGAACGAAACCATTGGTTTAAACAAGGGTGACGGGCGTGCCACTCAGCTCCACTTCTGAAGCGCATAGCGAAGGCTTTATCCGCCTCGCGCTGGCCGCCCCGTTTCTGCAATATCTCACCGACCGCAGGATCAATCCGCAACCGGCCTTGGATCAGGTCGGCTTGAAGGCCGACCTGCTGTCCGACCCATCTGTCTATGTCCACTCAGAACTGGTCTATGGTCTGTTGAATGCCTTCTCAGATTTGTCAGGGGATCGATACCTTGGCCTGAATGTAGGAGAGACATTTGACCTGCAAGGATGGCCGCCATTCGCTCGGTCGCTGCAATCCTCGAACACTCTGTTCGAGTTTTTTGCCCGGTTCGTAAGGCTTGTTCCACAAGAGTCCAACGCCGTCCGGCACAGTCTTGTCGTGGAAGCAGACAAAGCGATCTATCGGATCGCGCGGCAACAAGAACCAACCGTTCCGCCCGTTCAGGTTACCGGGTTTGGAGCTGCAATCTATGTGCGCCTGTTGCAAAGCGTGGTGGGAAATGCGTGGGATCCGTCCCGGGTGCGATGGGAAAGCAGATACATCCTTGGCTTGCCACGCGGTTACAAAGGCATCGAGGTCGGCCTTGGACCCAACCCCGGAATGCAGATCAGTTTTCCTGTGGAATGGTTGTTTCTACACCATGCGGCAGAGGAGTCCGAAGCGCCGCCGGCCACGATTCGGCACAATGAAGACGTCACCGTGGTGGCCGCTTTGCGGTCTGTCCTGCGTGGAAAACTGGATGAGTCAGAGCTGGGGCCGGAGGTTGTGGCCGGATTGCTGGGTATCCAGCCCGAGCGGTTCCTGAAAGCACTTCAGAAACATCAGACAACACTTCCCCGAGAGGTAAGGCGTCTGCGGGTCGATGTCGCCAAGGAGCACCTCAGAGAAAGCAAAATGACAGTTGCCGAGATCGGCCTCATGCTTGGCGATTCCGACAAGTCCCACTTCACTCGGTTTTTTCGAAGCCAGACCGGTGTGACGCCAACCAAATTCCGCCTTGGATAGCACCTGCGCTGCGAATGGGCGGGTTGGCGTTCCACTGCCTCTTTCATGTGTGTCCACCAAGGGATGGCCATGATTTGCGCCTCGTTCATGGATCAAAACCAAGGGTTGAAAAAGCAATTGCCCGAAGACCCTTTCGGCAACGCGTGCGCCGTCACGCATGCCTGTTGCGGCTCGATCGGACGTGATCTTGAAAGCGGCAGGAAAGGATATGCCCTTGAACCGTTCCGCAGTTTGTGCAACTTCAAATCGCTGACAGCACCGGGCATCTCCGGGAACCTGTGCCCTTGGCGGCAGTGCAAGACGGCGCTTGGGTGCATCTGCGGATTGGAAAATGCGCTTCGGTTATGCTGAAGATGTCAGGAGTTCGAGTGTCTCATCACCCACCTTTTTGCCTTCTGAATTTCGACGCTCAAACACGGTTGAATCGACGTGGTGGCGTTGCAACCGGTTGCAAGTTCAGGTCGATGATGCATAATGCTGGGGCAATGCCAAACTTACCTGTTTTCCTGCCTCGCTGTTATCGGAGTCCCGCAGCGTGAGTGTGACCCTGAAAGACGTGGCCGCCTTGGCTGGCGTGTCACGGTCCGCCGTTTCGCGCACCTTTACCGAAGGTGCCTCGGTTTCCGCAAAAACGCGCAGCAAGGTTGAAAAGGCGGCCCGTGAGCTGGGCTACAGCCCCAATGCTCTGGCTTCGTCGCTGACGACCGGGCGCACCAAGCTGATCGGGTTGATTTCGAACAACTTTCACAACCCGATCTTTCTGGAAGTCTTCGACCAGTTTACACGCGCCTTACAGGAACGCGGCCTGCGCCCGCTGATCGTGAACCTGACGGACGAGACCGAGCCCGCCAATTCCGTACGCATGCTGCGGCAATATTCGGTGGATGCGGTGATCGTCGCCTCGTCAACCCTGCCGCCCAGCTTTGCCAAGGCGTTCCACGACGCGGGTGTGCCGGTGGTGCATACGTTCGGACGGTCGGCGACCTCGCCCGAGGTGCATGTGGTCGGGATCGACAATGTGGAATGCGGGCGCATGGCCGCGCGCGAGCTGGTCGCGCGGGGCTATGCCAGCGTGGGCTATATGGGCGGACCGGTCGATGCGACCTCGTCGCTGGACCGGCAGCGGGGCTTTATCGAAGAAATGGCCAACCATCCGCAGATTCCGGTCAGCCAATCCTTCGCCGGGGCCTATTCCTTCGAAGCGGGGCGGGTCGAGATGCTGCGCCTGCTGGCCGGTGACCCGGCGCAGGCCTATTTCTGCGGCGACGACATCCTTTCGATCGGGGCGCTGTCGGCGCTGGCTGATCACGGGCTGAAACCGGGTTCTGACATCGGGGTCATCGGCCTGAACGACATGGAGATGTCGCGCTGGGAATATATCAACCTGACCACCATCCATCAGCCGATCAAGCAGATCATCACCTCGTCGGTCGATCTGGTGGAAGAGATGCTGAAAACGCCCGACCGCTACCCCGAGGCGCGGATTTTCCCCTGCCGGGTGGTCGAGCGGGGCACGTTGCGGCCCTGCCCCTGATCAGCGGAACATCGGCGGGCGCGCGTCCTGCCAGGCACCATCTGCTTTGCCCGACGCAACAGCCGCGTGGACCGCGGCGATCGATCGCACGCCATCCGCCGCGTTGGGCAGCCCATCCCGGCTTTCACCGCGGATTGCATCCGCCAGATCGCAATAGATATTGGCTACGGCCAGCGGGAACCCCTCGGGGTGCGCGATGGCGACCCGAGACAGGCGCTGCACTTCATCATGCAGACCCCCCTCGCCCTTTTCGATGATCTGGGTGCGCCCACCGACCGGGGTATAGATCAACTGGTTGGGTTGCTCTGACGCCCAGCGCAAACCGCCGGTTTCGCCAAAGACCTGTATGTCAAAACCATGCTGGCGCCCGATCGCCACTGAGGATGTCCAAAGACGCCCGACCGTGCCGCCTTGCATACGGAAGTTGATCATTGCATCGTCTTCCAGTTCCCGGCTTGCGATCGTTGAGGCCATATCGGCCGAAAGCGTCTTCACCTCGTCATCGCAGATAAAACTGGCCATATGCAGGGCATGGATACCGCAATCGGCGAACTGCCCGGAAACCCCTGCCATCGCAGGGTCATAGCGCCACCGCACACGCGGATTGTCGGCATCGGTGGCATCCCCGTGGTGGCCATGGCTAAAATTGGTCACCACAAGACGCACCTGTCCGATTTCGCCCGCGCGCACCATCGCGCGGGCTTGACGCACCATGGGATAGGCCGAATAGCAGTAGTTCACCGCGCAGATCTTTCCCGATGCTTCGGCGACGCGGACTATTTCCTCACCCTCTTCCACGGTCATGGTCATCGGCTTTTCACACAGGACATTGAAGCCTGCTTCAAGATACGCCTTGGCAATCTCGAAATGGGTCGAATTGGGTGTGGCGATGGTCACCAGGTCAACCCGGTCTTCACGGTCTTTCTCGCCTGCCAGCATCTCTTGCCAGTCGCCATAGGCGCGATCGGCCGCAACGCCCAATCGCTGCGCGTATTCCCGGCCCGCTTCGGGCCGGTGATCCAGCGCGCCAGCGGCAAATTCAAACAGCCCGTCAGCCTGTGCCCCCAAGCGGTGCGCGGGGCCAATCTGGCTGCCTTCACCACCACCGATCATGCCCCATCTCAACTTAGCCATGGTCATTGTCTCTCATTAGAACTTTTAGGTTGAGCGATCAGAAATCGCGGATGTCTTTCCACTGCCGCTGTTCTGACGACGCCAGGGCGGCAGCAAGCACGCGGTTGACCTCATGCCCGTCGCGAAAGGTGGGCCAGGTGGCTTTTCCGGTGTGGATGGCCTGAAGAAAGTCTTTGGCCTCGATAATGATCTGGTCCTGATAGCCCGTTCCGTGGCCCGGACCCTGGCAGAAGGGCTCGTAATCCGGATGCGCCGGGCCGGTCAGGATCTTGGCAAACCCGCGCGTGGCTTCGGGCCCTTCCCGCTTATACAGCCACAGCGCGTTCTGGTCTTCCTGATCGAAGCGGATCGCGCCCTTTGTTCCCGATATTTCATAAGCATAGCCCATTTTTCGCCCCGTCGCGACGCGGCTGAAATACAGGTTGCCCATAACGCCATTTTCAAAACGGCACATCATCTGGGCATGGTCGTCATTTGTCACCTCACCGCCCGGTCGGGTTTTGTGAACCGTTTCAACATCCGCCATCACTTGCGCGATCGGACCAACCAGCGCCAATGCACCGTTGACCATATGCGGCGCCAGATCTCCGATGGTGCCATTGGCCATGCCCGTCGTACGCCAAGAGGCAGGAGCGTGCGGGTCGGCATAGAAATCCTCGGTGTGCTCCCCCCGGAACCAGGTGATATCCCCGATTTCACCATTGGCAATAAGCTGGCGGGCGTATTGGGTCGCAGGTGTACGAACATAGTTGAACCCCACCATGTTGACCGCGCCAGACGCTTCGGCAGCAGCAACCATGGCCAGACTGTCGTCAAGGGATGCGCCCAGTGGTTTTTCACACAAGACCGACTTTCCCAGTGCAAAAGCTGCTTCGGCAATCCGACGATGTGTCGATTGAGGAGAGGCGATGACAATTGCCTCGACCCTGGGATCCTCAACCAATACCCGCCAATCATCGGTCGCTCGGTCAAAACCGTAGGCCGTCCTGTAACGTTGGGCGCTTTCGGGGCTGGAGGCACAGATGACCTCGAGCCGGGGTCGCAATGCCGTGTTGAACACCGCGCCGACCGCTGACATAGCCACGGAATGGGCCTTGCCCATATAGCCGCCGCCGACGATTCCAATTCCGATTTCAGGCATCTGCAACGGCTCCGAACATATCATTTGCAACCGGTTGCAAAATCAGTATCGTGTGAATCGATTCAACGCAAGGTCCAAACTTTGCCGACCCATTCTGCCGGAGGAAAAAACTTGAGCGCTTTGATGGATGGTATCAAAGGAAACCGCTTCGCCGTTCTGGGTCGCGCAGGCATGGACCTGTACGCTGACCCAATTGGCGTCAAAAGCGAGGATGCCAGCACGTTTCATGCCGACCTTGGTGGTTCTTCTGCCAATATTTGTGCCGGGCTGGTCAAGTTGGGCAGCGAGGCGTCGCTGATTACGTCCGTCTCGGACGATGCGATTGGGCGGTTCTGTCTGAACCGGTTGCGGCATTACGGTGTGGACACATCCTATATCCGCGTTCTGGGCGGCGAATACCGCATGTCTCTGGCCGTGTACGAAAGCCGGATCGACGACTTTCAGAATGTGATCTATCGCAACGGGGCCGTTGATTTCCAAGTCACCAAAGAGGATATGGACAGGGTCGATTATTCATCTTTCTCGGCAATCATCTCGGCTGGAACGGTCTTTGCGTCCGAACCGTCGCGCAGCGCCACATTCCGGGCCTTCGAGAACGCCCGGAGCGCAGGCCTGCCGATCATCTTCGACATCGATTACCGCCCATACAGCTGGCCCTCGGCCGAGGTGGCTGCCGAAGTTCTGTCGCGGGCTGGCGAAGCCAGCAACCTGATCGTCGGCAACGACGAAGAGTTCGGTTTCATGGCCGGCGGCATCGAAAAGGGTTTTGCCAAAGCGCAGGAACTTGCCAAAAAGCCGGGTCGGATCGTCATCTACAAGATGGGCGAAAAAGGTGCTGTCACCTTTGTGGACGGGCAGGAGCTGCGAACCGGTATTTACCCGGTTACGGCTGTCAAACCCAACGGGGCCGGCGACAGTTTCATGGCCGGGCTGCTGGCCTCGATCGCGGCGGGGCACGATCTGAAAGACGCCGTCATGCGCGGTTCGGCCTGCGCGTCGATCGTGGTGTCGCATCCCGGTTGCGCACCCGCCATGCCAACGACACCAGAACTGGACGCGTTTCTCGCTTCGCATCCCGGCCCGACCACATAGGAGAGTACCATGCATATCGCGCCCTATGACAATCAGAACAAACCCATCGTAGACGCCGATGATCCAACGGTTCCGCTGAACTATTTCAACATCGTCAAACTGAAAAAGGGCGAGGCCTTCGAATACAAGGTCCCGGGTTACGAGACCTGCATCGTGCCCGCCACCGGCAGCGTCGACGTGGACGTCGAAGGCGTGCGCTTTGCCCATCTGGGCAACCGGGGCGAAGATGTCTGGGATGGCGAACCCGAAGGCGCCTATGTCCCGTCGGGGGCACGGGCGCAGATGGTCTGCGTTTCAGAGACGGCCGAGGTGTTCGTGGCAGGCGCAAAGTATGACAAGGTGCTGGATCCGTTCGACGTGCGCGAGCATGACCTGGTGCAATATGGCAGCGACGACACCAAGACCCATCGCAAGATCAAGCATATCCTGGGCCAGAAACAGCATGACAAGGTCGGCCGCCTGCTGGTCAGCGAGTTGTTCACCGTGGGTCAGGGCGGCTGGTCGGGCTTTCCCAGCCACAAACACGACTCCAACCGCCTGCCGGACGAGACCCGGCATGACGAAACCTACAATTTCCGCTTCAAACCCAACTGGGGCTCGGGCCTGCAGATGCTGCAGCGCGAGGACAACGAACCGGGCGATGCCTATCACATCGTCGATGGCTCCACGATCTGCATCGACAAGGGCTATCACCCCTGCTGCGTGCTGCCGGGATACGAGATGTATTACTTCACCATCCTCGGCGGGCTGACCCAGCGGTCGCTGGTGCAGTATTTCCAACCCACCCATGCCTATCAGATCGAAACGATCCCGGGCATCAAAGACATGATCGCCAAATTCAAATGACCCTCGCTACGCTCAAAGACGTCCTGCAACCGGCCTATGAACAGGGCTATGCCGTCGGCGGCCTGGTGACGCTGGGCTGGGAGGACATGCGCGCCTATGTCGCCGCCGCCGAGGCCGAGAACGCCCCGGTGATCCTGCAAGCCGGACCCAGCTGCCGCGAGCACACCCCGCTGCCGATCCTGGGCAAGATGTTCCGGTATCTGGCCGAAAACGCCTCGGTGCCCGTGGTGGCGCATCTGGATCACGGCTATACCTTCGAAGAGTGCAAGATCGCGCTGGACAGCGGGTTCACCTCGCTGATGTTCGACGGATCGCGCAAGCCCCTGCAGCAGAACATCGATGAAACCGCCGCGATTGCCGAAATGGCCCATGCCGCCGGGATCTCGTGCGAGGGCGAGATCGGCTTCGTCGGGTATTCCGGCGGTGAAGGCTCAAACGGCACGGATCCCGAGGAAGCCGCGAAGTTTGCCCGCGACAGCGGCGTGGACGCGATGGCAATCTCGGTCGGAAACGTCCACCTTCAGCAGAACAAGGAAGGTGGTCTGGACGAAAACCGCATACGCCAGATCGACTCCATGACCGAGGTTCCACTGGTCATCCATGGCGGATCGGGTGTGCCGGTCGAACAGCGCGCGCGGCTGGCGCGTGAAACCGCGATCTGCAAATTCAACATCGGGACCGAGCTGCGCATGGCCTTCGGCGCCGCGCTGCGCGAGGCCGTGAACCGTGACCCCGACCGGTTCGACCGGGTGACGATCCTGAAGGAAACCCACGATCCGGTCATGGCTGCCGCCCGCACCGTGATCCGCGCCTTTGGTGCGCCACCGCAGCGGTGACGCTCAGAGCGTGAATGCCGACCGGAAGGCGTTTAGCGCGTCTTCCGGGTCGCCTGCGGCGAAGGCTTCCATCCCGACCGGGCCATGATAGCCCAGATCGTTCAGCGCACGCGCCACGGCGGCATAGTTGATCTCGCCAGTTCCGGGCTCGCACCGACCGGGATTGTCGGCCACCTGCACCTCTCCGATCCAGGGCAGGCATTTTTCACACCAGCGGATCAGATCCCCCTCGCCGATCTGGGTATGGTAGAGGTCGAGATTGATCCGCAACTGCGGACGATCAACCGACGAAACCAAGGCGAGCACGTCCGCCGTTGACCCGAACGGACAGCCAGGATGGTCCAGCAGGTTCAGGTTTTCAAGCGTGAACACCACATCTTCGGCCTGGGCCAGATCACAGATCCGGTTCAGGGTGTCCCTGGCCTTGAGCCACATCGGCCCTGTGACCTCGTCATGCTGCCAGATCGGTATGCCACCATCACCCAACCCGGTGCCGTGCAGATTCAGACGCGCAACGCCCAGACGCTTGCCGACCTGAATTGTTTCGGCGGCCGAGGCCAGCAGCATCTTGGCCCCGTCATCGTCGGCCAGCCGCCCCTGAAGATAGCCGTTCATGATGGTGAAACTGGCGCCGGTTGCGACCAGTCTGGGAATATCGAGCTCCGGCCAGTTCCACAGCCCGACGCCGAACCCCATCTCGGCCAGCCGGGCGGCACGCCAATCCATCGGCCTGTCCAGCCACAGCATCTCGGCACAGACCGCAAGTTGAAACGGTTGAGGCATTGATTTCTCTTTCGGTATGGAAAGACTTAGATCGACCCGCCTTCGACCATGAAGTTCCCGGCACTGCACATGGCCGCGTCGTCCGAGGCCAGAAACAGCACCATCCGCGCCACATAGACCGGGTCGATCGGGTCGGGCAGGCACTGACGATCCACTTGCTTTGCCAGAGCCTCGGGGGTGACCCACAGATCTTTCTGGCGTTGGGTCATGATCCAGCCGGGCACGACCGTGTTGACGCGGATGCGGTGATCGCCCAGTTCGCGCGCCATGGTGCGGGTCAGTCCATGTACAGCGGATTTGGCGGTGGCATAGGCAGGGAAACCCGCCCCGGCCTCCCACCACGAATTCGACCCGATATTGATGATCGAACCTGCACCCTTGGCGATCATTCCGGGTGCCACCGACTGAAGGGCAAAGAACATGTGGCGGATATTGGTCGCCATACGCTCATCCCAATAGTCAGGCGTGACGTCGCGCCAGTCGTGCCGGTCATCCCGGGCCGCGTTGTTCACCAGCACATCCGCGTCGCCCAGCTCTTCCACCAATTGCCCTATTGCGGCGTTCATCTCGTCAATGTTGCGCAGATCGCATTGGGCGAATGCATGCTCTCCGTCCAGCTCGGAAAGCAAAGCAAGCCCGGCATCGGCGTTGAGGTCCAAAAACCCAACCTTTGCCCCCTGTTCGGCAAAGGCCCGAACGGTTTCCGCGCCAATTCCGCCGGCGCCTCCGGTGATGAAAACCGTCTTACCTGCAAGGCTTGGGTAATTGGCGAAAGTATGGCTCATCCGTCACGCTCCATGATCCATTCGACCTCGGGGGCCGGAACGAACCGCCATTTCCGCAGCGGTCCGGCCATGACGTTCAGATAGTACATCTCAAACCCATAGGGCGCACCGCAAGGGTGATGGCCGCGCGGGACGATCACAACGTCGCCATCTGATACCGCCATCGTCTCATCCAACTGGCCGTCATCGGTGTAAACCCGCTGGATCCCAAACCCGTTCGACGGGTTCAGGCGGTGGTAGTAGGTCTCTTCCAGATAGGTGATGCGGGGATAGTCATCCTCGTCGTGGCGGTGGCTGGGATAGGAGGACCAGTGGCCGTTCGGCGTGAACACCTCGGTCACCAACAGGCTGTCTGCGTAGTCCTCATTCTCCATGGCGATATTGTTGATGTATCGCGTATTTACCCCTTTGCCGCGTTCGGTCAGGGTTATGCCATCAGGTCCAATCCGACGCGCCGTATGACCGCCCTTACCCGGCGCCGAACAGATGGCCACAACGCAGTCGGTTTCCGCCACGGCCTCCCACTCGGTTCCGTTGGGCAGATACAGGCAATGCGGCGGTGTTTTTTCGAATACACTCATCCGGTCGCCCAAAATGCCCCAATCCTGTCCGGCCCCGGTGATCCGCGCCTTGCCTTCAACCATCACAACGATGACTTCGCGATCCGCGGTCACTTCGTTTGCGCGATCCCCGGCCTTTAGATGATAAAGCCCAAAGCCCACATAATTCCATCCAGCGCTTGACGGAGTGATGTCATGTACCTTGCCGTGGGTTCCGATCGGTTTCTTCAGCAGGTCTGCCATTCTTGTTCTCCTTCTTGGGCGGCCCCCGAGTGCCCGCCTGTGTTGAATTCAAGCAGCTTGCCTTTGGTTCCGGGCCGATAGGGACTGGGCCAGCCGCGCCTGGGTCCATCCTTCCGCAACCGCGCGACGCAGAATATCCGCCTGGCTTTCCGGCGCATTGCCCCCGACCGGGGGGTCCGTGTCCAGATTGGTCGGGAAGGGATAGCCCTCTGCCGTGGCCGCTATGACCGCGTCCAGTTCTGCTACCGTCAGATCGCCCCGTTGTTTCAGAGCAATCAAAGATGGGAATACCGCCTCGGACATCGCCCGCCGATCCACCGACTCCATCGCGCGCCCGAAGGCGGATGAGATTTGCAGCAGGTTTGCCATGCGATTGATGTCGGCGCTGCTGTTCGCGCCCGCCGCATGGAACAGCGCCGGATTGAAGAACACCGCGTCCCCCTTTTCCAATGGCAACTGGATACAGCTGTCTTCGAAATGCGCCCGGTGTGCTTCATCGTGGAACGCCAGATAGCCCGGCGGGTAGAGCTGCGAGAACGGCAACAACTTGGTCGGCCCGCTTTCCACCGGCATGTCACAATGGGCAACCGCCCCTTGCAGGGTCAGCGAGGCCGTCACCAGATGCGCCTGTGCCGGATACCGGGCCGCGCTTTCGGCGCTTTGAAACCCAAGGTGATAATCCCGATGCGCCTGTTGCGCCTTGCCACCGGGGCGCACCTGATTGACCTGAGCAGTCACCTGATAGTTCGGCCCAAGCCAAGCTTCACAGGCCGCCGCAATCGCCGTGCTCCCGAAATAGAGCGCAAAGCCCTCGGGGTCGCGCAGGCACTGTTTCTGCAATGCGTTCCAGATCCGGTCATTCGCGCCCGAGGCAGCAAAGTGATCGCCCTCACCGGCGCCACCCTGGCGTTCTTCTTCGATGATTTCACGAAACACATCCGTCGCGCGATCAATGATCGACGTGTCGGGATACGCCCCTTTCAAGGCGATCACACCGGCGGATCTGCCCAGCACCCGGCCCCATTCCGCCAGCAAGGCCCTGCGCATATCAGGCTGTTCCAAACCGGAACGCAGTGCCTGCATATCGTAGACGGGCACGTTCTTTTCGACCGAGGCGGCAAAAGGCACCGTCTCGGCGGAAAGAGTCTGAGAGGTCAACACCTTGAATTCATCCAGATCACAGGATTCCCGGTCGAAATAGCCGACATATCCAAGGTCCTGTTGTACCATGACGTGCTCCTCTCTGATGGCTTCGGTGTTGCCCCGTTGTGGTGGTGATCTATGAGGTGATCTTCAGCCCGGCCTTGCCGCAGACCTCGACGATGTGGTCATAGCCCATTTTCGAGTACTCATAGGGCGGCGCCTTAACCGGGTCCTGCTCTGCCTCGACCACGATCCAGCCGTTGTAATCCATTGCTTTCAGTGCATCGGCCACGGCCTGAAAGTCGATGCAACCGTCACCCGGCACGGTGAACGCGCCCGCGATCACCGCATCCAGAAAACTGCGATTGTTCTCACGCGTGTCCTGTACGATTTCAGGGCGGATATCCTTGAAATGCACGTGATGCACCCGATCGCCCCAACGGTTCAGCGTGGCCATCACATCGCCGCCACCAAACAGCAGATGGCCCGTATCGAAACACAGGCTCAATTCGGGGCCTGACCCCTCCATCAGCCAGTTCACCTCATCTTCGCTTTCGATGATCGTGCCCATGTGATGGTGATAGGTCATGGGCATGCCCTGATCCGCCATCCACTTGGCAAGTTCGGTCAGCCTGCCCGCATAGGCCAGAACCTCGTCCCGCGACAATTTGGGGCGATCATTGACAGGCGTTCCAATCTGTCCCTGGACGGTATTGGAACATTCGGCATAGACGATGCACGGGCTGTTCAGCGCAACGAATTGTTCGACCTGTTCACGCACCACGGCGATCTCGGCGTGCAGGTCGTTGACCAGCGTGCTGCCCGAGCACCACCCCCCGCACAGCGCGATGTCATTTGCGTCCAGATAGGCCCGCAACCCTTCGGTGTCGGCGGGCATCCTCTGGCCCCGTTCGACACCTGTATAACCGATCTCGCGCGCTTCTTTCAGCGCCTGCTCCATCGTGTAAGCTGCGGTCAGGTCCGGCAGGTCGTCATTCTGCCAGGCAATCGGAGAGATGCCGATCTTCACGCTCATTTCGTGTTTCTTTCCTTGATGGCTGCTTCATAGGCCGCGCGCTTTTCATTCACTTCGGGGCGGGTGCTGACCTCGGGCACCGCCACTTCCCACCAGGTTCCGCCATATTCGGTCGATGGGTAGGGATCGGTGTCGATCACCACGACATAGGGGCCTTTGACCTCATCGCGTTTGGCCAGCGCGTCTTCAAGTTCGGCAATCGAACTGACTTTGACCGAAGTCGCCCCCATCGCTGCCGCATGGGCGGCAAAATCGATGGCTGATTTTGTCTCATGCACAGTGTGGTCGAGAAGGTTGTTGAACTCGGCCCCGCCTGTCCCCATTTGCAGACGGTTGATGCACCCAAACCCGCGGTTGTCCGTGACGACAACAGTGAACGAAATCCCCATCATCGCCGCCGTCGCCATTTCCGAGTTGGCCATCATATAAGTGCCGTCACCGGTAAAGCAGATCACGTCGCGGTCAGGCTGGGCCATCTTGATGCCCATGGCGCCGGCGATCTCATACCCCATGCAGCTGAAGCCATATTCCATGTGATAGGCTCCGGGGCGTGGTGCCTTCCAAAGCTTGTGCAGCTCACCCGGCATCGTGCCGGCAGCGCACATCGCAACAGTGTTTTCCTTGGCGGCCCGCTGCACGGCGCCGATCACCTGCATATCCGTGGGAAGTGCATTGCTGTCCGCAGGGGCATCCGTCAGCGCATCAACTTTGCCGAACCAATCTGATTTCAATGCCGCAGGCAGATCCGGCGCGCGATGGTCGCCCAGCGCTTCGCCGAGTTCACCCAGCCCAACCCGAGCGTCGGCCTGCAACGGCATCGCTCCGTGCTTTTCGGCGTCATAGGCAGCGGTGTTCAGGCTGATCAACTCACGCTCGGGGTTCGCGAACAAACCCCATGACCCGGTAGTGAAATCCTGAAAACGGGTGCCGACGCCCAGCACAAGATCCGCCTTTGCGCAGATGTCATTGGCGGGTTCGCCCCCGGTCACACCAACGGGACCAAGGTTGAGCGGGTTATCCCAGGGCAATGCGGACTTGCCCGCCTGTGTCTCGGCCACCGGGACATTGTGTGCTTCGGCAAAGCGCTGCAACGCGGCGGTTGCGTCCGAATAATGCACACCCCCGCCTGCAACGATAACGGGACGCTTGGCGGCCTTGATCGCGGCAACGGCACGGGCCAGTTCACCCTCATCCGGGCGAATGCGGCGCTGATACCAGACGCGTGGTTCAAAGAAGCTTTCGGGATAGTCATAGGCCTCGGCCTGCACGTCCTGACAAAAGGCCAGTGTCGCCGGGCCGCAATCCGCCGGGTCCGTCATCGTGCGGAAGGCACGCGGCAGAGCCGTCAGCAGATGTTCCGGGCGAGTGATGCGGTCGAAATACCGGCTGACCGGTCTGAAACAATCATTCGCACTGATCGTTCCATCCGAGAACACTTCGGGTTGCTGCAAAACCGGATCGGGGCCACGCGTCGCAAATACATCGCCAGGCAGCAACAAAACAGGCAGACGGTTTACATGGGCCAGAGCAGCGGCCGTGACCATATTGGTCGCCCCCGGTCCGATTGACGATGTCACCGCCATGGCGCGCCGCCGACCCAATTGCTTGGCATAAGCAATCGCGCTGTGTGCCATGGTCTGTTCGTTGTGACCGCGATAGGTGGGAAGACTGTCTTTCACGCCATGCAGCGCCTCGCCCAGACCTGCCACGTTGCCATGGCCGAAGATCGCCCACACACCTGCGATGAACGGCTCTCCGGCCTCGTTCATCTGCGCCCCGAGATAGCGCACCAGAGCCTGCGCCGCGGTCAATCGGACTGTTTTGTTCATCATGATCCCTTTCAGCTCGGAGCCGCTGTCGGCGGTCCGCGGGTTTTCTCATTTGCGAAGGTGTCAGGCCTTTTACCAGAGCCTGAAATCAGAGTGGCGTCAGGTGCCACCGCCCGATGGATGCCCCCGTGGGGGCATCCGTGTGTTTTGCTTTAAACAGTACCGCCCAGTGATCCCTCAAGCTCGGCCATTTCCTGACCGCCGGCCATCAGGTCCTGCAACTCTTCGGGTGTGATTTCACCGCGTTTGGCAGTGCCCAGTGTTTTGCCACGGTTCAGCACGGTAAACCGATCACCCACCGCCAGCGCATGGCGCACGTTGTGGCTGATGAAAACCACGCCGACACCCTGGCTGCGCACCCGGTCGATCGTGGCCAGAACATTCGACGTCTGACGCACCCCAAGTGCCGAGGTCGGTTCGTCCAGGATCAGGATCTTGGCACCGAAATACACCGCCCGCGCGATGGCCACCGTCTGACGTTCGCCGCCTGACAATGTACCAACCGCCTGATCCGGCGCGCGCAGATTGATGCCCATCTTGCGCATCTCTTCCATGCAGACTTCGTTTGCATGATCCACATCGAACCGCTTGAGCAGACCTTTGCCCTTGGTGGGTTCGCGCCCCATGAAGAAATTGCGCGTCACGCTCATCAGCGGGATCATCGCCAGATCCTGAAACACCGTGGCGATACCTGCTTCCATTGCATCGCGCGGCGTGTCGAAATGCAGCGGCTGACCTTCGAACATGATCTCGCCCTTGGTCGGTTTGTGCACCCCGGACATGGTCTTGATGAAGGTGGACTTACCCGCGCCGTTGTCGCCCAGCAGGCAATGGCATTCCCCCGGCTTGACGTCAAAGCTGACGCCAGCAAGCGCGATGATATTGCCAAAGTGCTTTTCGATGTCTTTCATCTGAACGATGGGCGCCTGATCGCCGACGGCATCGCCATGGTGGAACTTGGTGTCTTCGGTCATATCAGCGCTCCCCGGTTACGCGCTTGCGGATCGCGTTGTTGAACAGAACGGCAATCAACAGCATGGCACCCAGGAAGACCTGGAACCAATCCTGATCAAAGTCGGTATAGGTCAGGCCGATGACGACCATTCCAAAGATGATCGAGCCGAAGAAAGCCCCGATGGCCGAGCCGTATCCGCCGGTCAGCAGGCAGCCGCCGATCACCGCGGCAATGATCGCCTCGAATTCCTTCTGGAACCCCCGCCGCGCATCGGTCGAGCCCGCGTCCATGACGGTAATGATCGCCACAAGGGCGGCACAGCACGCCGTCAGCATGAACAGTGAAACCTTGACGCGGTTCACCGGAACACCCGAATTGGATGCAGCCGTGCTGTCTCCACCCGAGGCGAAAATCCAGTTCCCCACCGGGGTACGCAGCAGCACGTAGGTTGCCGCCAGTGTAATGACAATGAACCACAGGATTTCGACGGGAATTCCCGGGACCTTGGGCGCGCCGCTTTTGAATGTATCGATCATGCCGTTGGCGGCCAGCCATGCGAACAGGCTGCCGAATGCTTCGCCCGAAAAGAAGGGGGCCAGCCAGTCGTTTTCGACCGCGTCGCGCACACCGCGCAACTGGGTCGAACCGCCTGTCGCCATTTTCAGGCCCACCAGTGACAGGCCACGAAGGATGAACAGAAACGCCAGCGTTACAATGAACGAAGGCAGGCCCGAACGGATCACGATATTGCCGTTGACCGCACCGACACAGGCCGCAAATACGAATGTCATTGGGATGGCAAAGATCAGCGGCAGTTGCCAGGTCACGACGCAGACGCCGAAAAACAGCCCCGAAAACGCGACCATCGATCCGATCGACAGGTCGAACTCTCCACCGATCATCAGCAGTGCCGCACCGATCGCCAGGATACCCAACTGTGCCGCGGGGGTCATGAAGTTCATGACACCGGCCAGAGTGAACATCGATTCATCTGCGGTAATCGCAAAGAACACGAATACCAGAACCGCACCTGCAATGGCGCCCAGCTCGGGTCTTTTCATCAGTTTGGTCAGGAATGGTTCTTTCTTGACCCTTTCGTCCGACAGGACGGGCGCTGATTCACTCATGGTTTCCTCCCAATTCGGTGAGACCGGCGCGTTGGCGCCGATCCTGTTGTTTGTCGGATGGCGCCGAAATCAGCGGATACCCTGCGCGGACAGTTCGATGACCTGTGCGGCCTTGTCCTGAGTGATCAGGTTCGGACCCGAAGGCACGTCGCCGCCCGGCATCAGGCCGTATTTGGCGTGCAGACCCATGAAGTTCACCGACAGGTAGCCCTGAAGGTACTGCTGCTGGTCAATGGCAAAGGCCGCGTCACCATCCACGATTGACTGGAGGAAGTTGGCCGACAGGTCGAACGAGGCAACATTCAAATCCCGCCCCGAGGCTTTGGCCGCAGCAACCGAAGGCTCGCCGGCCGAGCTTGCGCCCAGCGCCATAACGGTATCGACGCTTTCGTCAGAGGCCAGAGCGGCAGCAACCTTGGACTCGATCTCGGACGGATCGTTCGAGGTCGGCAGAACGGTTACTTTACCGCCAAACCCCTCGGTGAAACCTTCGCAGCGCAGGTCAAGTGACACGTTGCCGACCTCGTGGTTGACACAGATCGCATTGGTTCCACCCATCGAGGCCAGCTTTTCACCAGCCGCCTTGCCCGCATCATATTCGTCCTGGCCTACATGCAGCAGAGCGCCCAGTTCCTTGGCCACTTCCGCGCCCGAGTTGATCGAGATCACCGGGATACCGGCGGCAACCGCACGTTCGATCGAGGGGCCAAGCGCATCCGCATCCGGGATCGAGACGATCAGCCCGTCAGGCTCCTGGTTCACGGCGGCGTCGATCAGCTGCGACATGGCCACCATGTCAAAGGTTTCAGGTGCACGATATTCCACGTTCACACCGACATCCTTTCCGGCCTGCTCAACACCGTTTTTCACGACGTTCCAGAATGCGTCATTGGCCTGGCCATGCGACACGACGACGATTTCCTGCGCAAATGCAGGTGTGGCCAAGGCCAGTGCCCCCGCAGCAAGCGCGCCTTTAACGAATTTCTTCATTTCAGTTTCCTCCCAATGGTTCAGTCTGATCTTCTGTCGGGGTACCAGCCCCGATCATCCGGCTGTGCCGAATCTCAGTGGCTGCGGCGCTGGGCCGAGCTGATGTTAGTTTGAAGAATTTCGATCATTTTGCAACCGGTTTCAAAATTTCTTCCGTCCGAACCGGTTTTCCTGCCCGCGCCGACAGGGTTGCGGCCTCGGCCATCGCCAGCGCTGCAACACCATCCTTCAGCGTGACCGGAACTTCGGACCCACTTTCAACAGCGTCGACAAATGCGGCCCATTCCACGCGGTATGCAGGCATGTAGCGTTCCAGGAAAAAATAGGTCGGCTTGGCACCCACGACACCGTCCGCCGTTGACTTTATGACAGTGTTTTCCAGCATGTTCTGAGCCTGTAGCAACCCCTCGGACCCCAGCAGTTCGACCCGCTGGTCATAGCCATAGGCCGCGCGCCGCGAATTCTTGATGACCGCGATGCGGCCATCCGCGTAAGTCATTGTAACTGCCGCTGTATCCACATCCCCCGCGGCGCCAATTTCAGCATCCACAAGCGAAGACCCAACCGCCGAGATTGTTTCGGGAACGTCCCCCATCAGGAAGTTCGCCATGTCGAAATCATGAATCATCATGTCCCGAAACAAACCGCCAGACACCTTTACGTAGCTGACCGGTGGCGGCGCCGGGTCAAACGATGTGATCGACAGGAGCTCTGCCTTGCCGATGTCACCCGCATCCAAACCCGCCTTCAAGGTCGCAAAATTGGGATCAAATCGCCGATTGAACCCTATCATGACCGGCTTGCCGCGTTCCGAGACCGAATTCAGACATTCCGTGGCGCGCTTCAGGTCCAAATCAACGGGCTTTTCACACAGGACGGCTTTCCCTGCGCCTGTCGCTGCTTCAATCAGGTCAGAATGCGTATCTGTTGGAGTTGCAATCAGAACCGCGCCGATTTCCGGATCCGCAATGATCTCTTCGGAACTGCGCGCCGCGGCCCCATGATCGCTGGCAAGGCTGGCCGCGGCCTCGGGCAAGGCATCGGAAACAGAAACGAGTTTGCTGCCCCGATGCGATGCAAT
This sequence comes from Ruegeria sp. HKCCD6604, assembly GCF_013110635.1. Taxonomy (NCBI): domain Bacteria; kingdom Pseudomonadati; phylum Pseudomonadota; class Alphaproteobacteria; order Rhodobacterales; family Roseobacteraceae; genus Ruegeria; species Ruegeria sp. HKCCD6604. The sequence continues at coordinate 1,564,486 of NZ_WVQW01000001.1, forward strand.
CGCCTGCGCATGTACACGCCCGATGCGCCCGGCACCCAACAATCCGACGTTCAACATACAGATCTCCCGAATCTTGTTGTTGCGCGCAACAATGATTCTATTTGCAACCGGTTGCAATATTTTTTTCACAACCTTGGCGCTTTTACGGCCCAGGCCCCAATTCATCCTGAAGAATTCGCGTTATGACCCCGGATCCCGATCCGCCAGCTGCAACTCACACGCTGAAATCCGCGCATTGGCCGTCCTACGGGAATCCCCCAATTTCGGAACATGGTGAATCAGGTTAATGTTTGGTTAAGGAACACACACTACCACTCTGTGACCCCTTAGAAGGGCTGGCATGACCCCCTCGTCCAGCCCTTCATACCTCACCCAACAACCGCGAAGAAACAGCCCGCATTGCGGCCTGACGTGTTCATCGAAATCGAAATTCGAGAATGGCGATCCCTGAAGGACTCGAACCCTCAACCTGCTGATTAGAAGTCAGCTGCTCTATCCAGTTGAGCTAAGGGACCGCTGCACCCTTCTTGCGGTTTTTACGAGCGGGGTTCAAGAGCCAAGCGCATGAATGCGCTGTTCGGATCGTCACTGTACCCAAAGATCGGTCCGCAATAGGAATAACCCAACGCTTCGTAGAGCTTGCGGGCGGCATCATACTCTGGAAGATGCTCTGCCCCGGTTTCCAAAACCAAAGCTTTTACGCCTTCTGCGCGCGCCAGATCGGCCAGATGAGCCATCATGACACGCGCAAGTCCGCGCCCCCGTGCCTGTGCGAGGATATGCACCGACTTCACCTCGGCCGTGCCATCGGGCAACAGCTTCAAGGCGCCGCAGCCCAACGCCTGCTGATCGTCGTAAATCGCACAGAATCGAATGCCCGGTCCGGCCAGTGATTCTGCGCTCATCGTATGGTTGCTTTCAGCAGGGCCGGCCGATTCGCTGTGGGCGAAATGAGCTTCCACAATCGGGCGCAAAACGTCCGAGGTGGGGTCGGCCTCGCGAATTTCGATCATTCAGTGTGTCCAGGGCCCACGGCGGTCAGTGGCGAAGTTTTCTCCGTAGCCGCGTGCGCGCAGGTTGGGTTTGCGCTTGTGCGGCTCGCTGACCTGCGCATCGATACCATTGTCCCTGGCATAATCCATCGCCTCTTTCTTGGTGTCGAATTTCAGGCGTATCTGGGTTTGCGTGTCGTTGGATGAAGTCCAGCCCATCAGCGGATCAACCTCACGTGCCGAAGCGGGGGCATATTCCAGAACCCACTTGCGGGTCTTGGCCATCCCTGAAGTCATCGCATTCCTTGCAGGCTGGTAAATCCGTGCGCGCATGTCGCCTCTCCGTACTCACTTGGCTGGACCTGTTTATGCGTCAGAGTGCAGCCCGGGACAAGACAACAATTGTCGCGGATTGTCGAAGCAAGCCAATGACAGAAACTGTCATCAGGGCCAACTATGATCTTCGACAAATCAGCCGAAGGATAAGCAGATGATCCATAGTGAATGCATTCTGGGCGTCGACGCGAACCCCGGGAACAACCGGGCGATGCCCTCGACCGAAGCCCATACCGTAATCGCCGGCAAACCGATGATGACGAAGGCTCTCATCGGCGAGCTTGGCGCGTTGGCCGGCAAGGTTGGTTCGGATCACAATCCGGATGCGTATCTGCCCAGTGTCGAAACTGGGAGATTTGTACCGGATCAGCCCTTGCAGTTGGACAAAATAAGAACAAATGTAAGGGCCTGATCCGGAGCCTGCCCATGCCATACGCCCATTCCGACAAGACCCAAATGACAACCGAAGATGTTCGGGCCCGCCTGAAACTGGAAGGCGGCAAACGGTTTGTCATGCATACGGAGTTCGCCCCCGCAGGAGACCAGCCAACCGCGATCAAGGAGCTTGCGGGCGGCATTCTGGATGGAGAGCGCGATCAGGTTCTGTTGGGGGCGACCGGTACGGGCAAAACCTTCACCATGGCCAAGGTGATCGAGGAAACTCAGCGCCCGGCCATCATCCTCGCCCCCAACAAGACATTGGCGGCGCAGCTATATGGTGAGTTCAAGGGTTTTTTCCCGGAAAACGCGGTGGAATACTTCGTCTCCTACTACGACTACTACCAGCCCGAGGCCTATGTCGCGCGATCTGACACGTATATCGAGAAGGAATCGCAGATCAACGAACAGATCGACCGGATGCGCCACTCGGCCACGCGGGCGCTGCTGGAACGGGACGACGTGATCATCGTGGCCTCGGTCTCGTGCATCTATGGCATCGGCTCGGTCGAGACCTACGGGGCGATGACACAGGATCTGAAGGTCGGGCACGAATACGACCAGCGGCAGGTGATGGCCGATCTGGTGGCCCAGCAATACCGCCGCAACGATCAAGCCTTCCAGCGCGGGTCATTCCGGGTGCGGGGCGACAGCCTTGAAATCTGGCCCGCCCACCTTGAGGATCGCGCCTGGAAATTCTCGTTCTTCGGTGAGGAACTGGAAAGCATCACCGAATTCGATCCGCTGACCGGCGAGCGCGCCGCGACAATGGAACAGGTGCGCGTCTATGCGAACTCGCACTATGTCACGCCGAAACCGACGATGCAGCAGGCCATCATCGGCATCAAAAAGGAACTGCGCCAGCGGCTGGATCAACTGGTGGGCGAGGGCAAGCTGCTCGAGGCGCAGCGGCTGGAACAGCGCACCAATTTCGATCTGGAGATGCTCGAGGCCACCGGCGTCTGCAACGGGATCGAGAACTACTCGCGCTATTTGACCGGCCGCGCGCCGGGCGAGCCGCCCCCGACCCTGTTCGAATTCATCCCCGACAACGCCATCGTTTTTGCCGATGAATCCCACGTCAGCGTTCCGCAGATCGGCGGCATGTATCGGGGCGACTATCGCCGCAAGTTCACGCTGGCTGAACACGGCTTCCGCCTGCCGTCCTGCATGGACAACCGCCCCCTCAAATTCGAGGAATGGGACGCCATGCGCCCGCAGTCCGTCTTCGTCAGCGCCACCCCGGCTAAGTGGGAGATCGAACAGACCGGCGGCGTCTTCACCGAACAGGTGATCCGCCCAACGGGCCTTTTGGACCCCGAGGTCGAAATCCGCCCCGTCGAGATGCAGGTCGACGACCTGCTGGACGAGGTGCGCAAAGTTGCCGCCAATGGCTTCCGCACGCTGGTCACCACGCTGACCAAACGCATGGCCGAGGACCTGACCGAATACCTGCACGAACAGGGCATCAAGGTCCGCTACATGCATTCCGACATCGACACGCTGGAACGGATCGAGATTCTGCGCGACCTGCGGCTGGGGGCCTTCGACGTGCTGGTGGGCATCAACCTGCTGCGCGAGGGGCTCGACATCCCCGAATGCGGGCTGGTCGCCATTCTGGATGCGGATAAAGAGGGCTTCCTGCGCTCGGAAACATCCCTGATCCAGACCATCGGCCGCGCCGCGCGCAACGCCGATGGCCGGGTGATCATGTATGCCGACAAGATCACCGGCTCGATGGAGCGCGCGTTGGGTGAGACCAACCGCCGCCGCGCCAAACAGCTCGCCTATAACGAAGAACACGGCATCACCCCCGCGACGGTGAAAAAGAATGTCGAGGACGTTCTGGCCGGTCTCTACCAAGGCGACGTCGACATGAACCGCGTCACCGCCACCATCGACAAACCGATGCACGGCGCGAACCTCGAGGCCCATCTGGACGGGCTGCGCGAGAAGATGCGCAAGGCGGCCGAGAACCTGGAATTCGAAGAGGCCGCCAACATCCGCGATGAGATCAAACGCCTGGAAGCGGTCGATCTGGCCGTCGCCGACGACCCCATGGCACGGCAATGGGCGGTCGAGAAAGCCTCGGAAGACGCAGTGAAATCACGTGGACGGTCAACGGCCGGCAGGCCGGGGCAGCGGGGCGGGAATGTGAAAGGGCGGAAGCGTTAAGTTGAGTAAGCACAAGGTTCCGAGCAAACACCACTATGTCGCCAAGGCAATTCTTCGAAACTTCTGCGTTTCAGGAAAGTCACTATATTATGTATCCAAGCAATCTGACTCGAAGGTTCCCGAGCGCCGAAATATCGACAGTGTATTTCGGAGAATGCACTTCAACTCATTCGAACGCAAAGATGGCTCAAAGGATGATACGATTGAGAGATTCTTCGCTTACGAATTGGACAACTACATTCCTGATTGGGTGGGTACTTTTCAGCGAGCCCTCGACACTGGCAAGTTGACTTTTTCCACTCAGGATCTTCGGTACAGGTTCATTCAATTTTTTTATAACCATAAGAAAAGGTCCCCAGATTTCACTGACCCGCTTGTCCAAGAGGTAGCGAATGAAACTTTCACTGCTGACCTTGCACGCGAATTTGAGGCAACGTACCGCCCCTTAACCGACGACGAGAAACTACTTCTCGACGATGAAAGCTTTAGAGCGCGGGCTATTCGAAATAGTCGAGTATCGAATTTTGGACAGCAATCTGTAAAAATCCTCTCTAGGCTTGAGAAGATGAAGATAATTGTTGGCACTCCAAAGCGTGCGAATAAACAGTTCATAGTCTCCAGCAATCCTGTTGCCAGATTTGAAGATTATCCAAAGCAAGAGTTGGGTGAGTTGGGTGTAGAAGAGTGGACAACTTTTGCGCCCAATATTGCGGTTGGCTTTGTCGCGGACTCTTCGGCTCCTGACTGCGTATTGTTTGACGACGCCAACGTTAGAAACCTTAATCGAGCTTTGACTAAAAATAGCCAAGCGATTGCGTCTACCTCGCAATTATTGCTTCAGTCGCTTGCAACCTCAGAGTGGTGAGCGAGCTTATTATAGGCTTCGACCCTTCACTGTTGGAGCCTTCCTACACGTTTGAGTAAATCTACTAATCTCGTCACCCCCATACTCCACCCTTGCCACCCACCTCCCCCTCCTCCACGTTTGAAATCACAAATTGTGATTCCAAACGGCTGCCATGACGAACCCGAACACCCTGCCCAGCACGCATGAGGTCCAAAGCGCCATTCACCGGGTGCGAGGAACCCGCGTGGTGCTGGCCGAGGATCTGGCGCGGTTCTACGGAAAATCCGTCAGCGCCTTCAATCAGGCCGTCTCGCGCAACAAGGACCTGTTCGAGGGCTACCGCTTTCAACTGACCGATGCCGAGGTGGCCGATTTGCAATCACAGAATGTGATTTCAAAGCCCAAAGGCCGCGGTGGGCGGCGGGTCAACCCGTGGGTCTATACCGATTACGGCGTAGCCATCGCCTCGACCCTGTTCAAGGACCCGCGCGCGATCAAGATCACCCGCATGATCACCGAGGCCTTCGTCGACGGCGCCAACGCCCTGACCGAAACCCCGCGCAGCGCGCCCGAGATCCTGCCGCCCGAGGGCACCCCCGCCCCGTTGCTGCCCAATGGCGATCAGTTGCGGGCGCTGGCCGAAAACATCCTCGATTCCGGGCAGCAGAGCCTTGTCGACTATATCGCCAACCCCACCACCAAGCGCCAGCAGGCGGTGGCGGTGATCATGAAGACCCTGGCCGAAACCGCCGGCGAAGAGGTGCGCACCCAGCACGAGCGTCTGCGCCTGCGTATCGCCGAACGGTTGGCCGCCGGCGATTATGCCGATGATGACGACCGCAAGAGGTTGCTGGACCTGCTGAATGCGATGAAAGGCTGACGCAGCCCTTGCCCCGGACCTTTCGGCCGCTAGACTCCGCCCCATGCGCGTTGTCCTGTTATCATTGATCCTTGGCACACCCGCCGCCGCGTGGGAAGCAACGGTGGGCCAGATCTGCACCCTGTCACACGTGACGGACTCGGCAGAGATATTCCTGACCTATGACCCGGCAAAACCGCTTTACACCCTGTCCGTGACCCGCAAGGCCGAAGGTTGGACCAACACCCCATGGTTCGCGATGCGGTTCGAGGGGCCAAACCCCATCGAAATCGCCACTCCGCATCATTTTCTGTCCGACGGTGCATCGATGCTGACAGTTACCGATACCGGATTTGGAAACGTGCTGGACGGGCTGGAATACAACCGGACCGCCTATGCGTTTACGCAGGACAGGGTGAGTGAATTTCCCTTGGACGGTGCAGCGCCCCAGGTTCGCATTTTCCGCGAATGTGCCGGGGCTCAGCTGTCCTGACCGGGTCAGAAATCGAACAGATCTTCCAGAAAACCGCCACGCTTCTTTTTCTTGCGATAGCCGTGATCCGCCCGGTCATCGTAGCCGGGTCGTGGCTGAGAATACGCTGTCGAACGCTCGATGATCTTGTCCAGTTCGCCCCGATCCAGCCAGACACCTCGGCATTGCGGACAATAGTCGATTTCAACCCCGTTTCTGTCCGTGATGACCAGTTGAGTTCCGTCAATCGGGCATTGCATCATACGATCTCCTGTTTTGCCATCTAATCTATATGAGATGGGGTTGATCCGCTGCATTGCCATCCCTCTGTGACATGACGCCCGTTCGCTTGGGTCAAGCGGGATGACACAGGCAACTGGCCCCGGCCCAGGCAGAATTTCTGGACTTCGCGATTACAACCGTCAGGGGCGCACGAACTTTGCCGTTCCAAGAGACCGCTGTTGCGGTTCGGGACTGTTGTGAACTTGCGGCGCAGTTGCCCGGGGCGCGCTGGCAGCGCCACAGGCGACCCCGTCGCCATCCGGGTCATTACGCTTGTGATAACCCGCCTGCCCCGCGTAAAACGGCCCCACCCCCAACGACTGCGTTGCATCACAACCTGCCAATGCGATCAGGTGGATCACCGCCTCTTCCCGCTCAAATTCGGACAGGCGCAGAAAAACACCCGTGGCGATCAGCACGGTGGTCAGCGGCAACAACAGAACCATGACCAATATGCGTAGCGGAGACAGCGCGTGCCTGCGCGTCGCCTCTGCGCGCCGGTGTCGTCTGGACGGCCGTGGCTTCGGATCAGGCGTATCCTGCGAGGGTTTCTTGAACAGCATTGCCTGATCTGTAACGTCGATTTGTGGCAAAGCCGAGGCAATCCCATAACGCTGAGGTAAAACAAATGGCGCAATCCATTTCAGGCACTTAAGATGACAGGGAACCGTCATCTGCCTGTGTTTTTTGCTGCCGAACCGATATCGTAACCCTATCCGATCCTTATCAGACGCCCGACGCAGCGGCGCGCTTGCAAGCACAGGACCTTCTCGTTCAGGCCAAATTTGCCGCACTGGCCTTTCTGCGCCCTGACACCGGGTTGCCGTCTGTCTCACGGATCGCGTTGGCCACGGATGAAGCAGGTTGCCCTGTCTCGCTGATTTCAACCCTTGCGGAACATACGCGCGCGCTGAGCACTTGCCCCAACTGCGCCCTTCTGATCGGAGAGCCCGCAGACAAGGGCGACCCGCTGACCCATCCGCGCTTGACATTGCACGTGATCGCTCAGCCAGTTCACCGGGACTTGGCAGGCTATGGTGACTTGCGCGACCGGTACTTGGCGCGACGGCCCAAAGCGAAACTCTATATCGATTTCGCCGATTTCGGACTGGTCCGGTTCGCCATTCAGGACGGTCTTTTGAACGCCGGATTTGGCAAGGCCTATCGCCTTACCGCACAGGATTTCTAGCCATCAGCGGACCACATGCACGGCACATCCCGCATGACGAACGACATGAGACGCGGTAGAGCCCAGAAGCAGGTCCTGCATCCCCGGCCGGTGGGACGCAATTATGATCAGATCGGGCTTGTTCGCCTCGGCCCAATCCAGAATGGTCCGGCCGGAATGTCCCTCGATCACCAAACCCTTGGCATTCAGCAGCTGCGATGCCAGTTCATCCAGTTCTGTCTGAATCGCCTTACGCGCCTCTGTCAGATATTCGGACGGCATATACGAGATTGCATAGTTGGGAATATGCTCGACCACATGCAACAATGTCACCTGCGCGTCTGGCGTGGCCAGAATCCGGGCCAGCTTCAAAGGCCCAGATGTATCTCTTTCAGCATCGAACGAGATGGGGACCAGAATGTTGTGATACATGATGTGAGCCTCCAATTTTGCAGGCTAACTTTGAAACAGATATGAATTGCAGGCTTTGATTCAGGTCAGGAACTGCCGAATGTCTCAGCGACGTCATACATGACCGGCTCAAAGCTTTTGCAGAGTTCGTTGATCTTGCGGTTGCGATCGCGCATCTCCGGCGTGCGCAGCATGGCAAGGAAATCTTCGCGGCGTTCCCATTGCGAATAGTTTGCTATTCGGGTTTGTGCGTCATTGACGTGCAGCCCGGCGGAAACGAAACCTGGCTGCTTCGAAATGAACTCGGCATAGGCATCCGTCAGAGCTTCCAGAAGGTCCTGGCAGGTGCCAGGCGTCATTTCAAAGGTCGTGATAACTGTTTGAACACTGGCGTTTTTGGCGATTTTCAGCATCGGGATTCTCCACTTTCTGTCCCAAGCCTAACACATGAAAATGAAACGTAGCCTATTTCCTGCCGACCGTGCAAACCGGGTCAGTCATTTACGGTCAGATCAGAGTGAAATGGCCACCCTTTTCGGGGTGGCCAGACAGCCTTTTAACGTTCCATGCGCATCAGAACCGAGGCCGTACCTTTCACATGCTCTGGCCAACGCAACAGAAAAATGTCGCCTGTCGCCCCCTGTTCGACCTCAACATGAGGCGCACTGAAGACATGGTTGTTGAACACCCCTGAAAGCACACCGATCGTCGCAACCCCATCGCAGCCTCGTGCCTTGCCGTCGAAAGGCAACTGCCCGTTTGCCGAAACAGGCCAAAGATTGGACACCGAGTGCTGCGTATAGCGAACCCTCAACGGGTTTGCGGATTTCCTGGTTACGCCATGATACGTATTGTTCTGGAAAGTCACGTTCGTGTGCCTGTCTTTGTTCAAGTCGGCGAAGGTTGTATCTACACGTTCCGCTCGAAAGATCCCACCGCTCGTGGCACGAAACTTGTTGCCGGTCACGACCAGGCCATTGAGAAAATGCCCGGGCCCATAGGGGCGAATGACGATGAAACTAAACCAGGACGGGGCCTGACTAGAATAAAAGATGTTGTCCGTGATGCTCATCGCACTGAACGAAAAACCACTCGTGTATGTCGGCGACGGGTCGCGTTCATTCGTCCATTCGATGAAACAGTTGTCGACATAATTCTCGGCGATAGTGGAACTGTTGTAGGTGCCAATCATGATCAAACCGGCCGTACGCACACCTTGCGGGATGCTATCGCCCTGAAAGACATGGTTGCCCAGAATCATGTTGTTGTCACCGCCCAGAACAGCGAAATGTCTGAAACGCACGGCTCGGTTGTGGCGCAGCTTCACATCGTTTGAATTGGTATTCAACGCAATGGAATACCGGTCCGTAACGACAAGGGCTTCTTCTGCTGACAGGAACTGGCAATTGTCGATCAGCATGCCCTTGCACCCCGTTCCGGTCGACGTGATCCCCCGGTCTTTCGGGCGGCTGACAAAACAGTCGTTCAACGAAAATGTACTGCCGGCGGCCGCCAAACGAATTCCGCTGCATCGGCTGTTGCATTGAAATTCGATCTGCTCCATGCCGAATTTTCGAAGCGTGCTGAAGCCGCTGAAATCCAGCAGGTACTTGAATGAATAGAACGAAAAGGACTGGGTCCCCGACGCCCCCACAAGGGGCGCGCTCAGTGTGATCTCACCCGCACCGACGTTCTTTGACCGTACATAGATTTCACGCCCGACTCCGCTGCCGGCAACGTAGGACCCGACGGGAATGTTGGCGACATTCGCGACATTGGTCAGACGCGTTTTGTCCGACGGATCATAGGTCGCAGTCGAGGTGAACGTTTCCGTATCCCAAGCCGAACTGCTTTTGACGTCAAACTGACCATTCCGGATCACGCGACGGGTTGAAAAACCACTCTGCTTGTTGGGAACCGCTGCGGCCATGTCGATCGGCGCGGTGACGGAAATCTTGCGACCACCCAAATCCAGCGAGTCATGATCCGAATTGTTCAAAAGGGCCTGAAACGCTTTTTTGAACGCCAGTTCTTCGTCTCCGAAAGCCGAAATGTAAGACGGCAGATGGAAATCCTTTGTCAGCAACAGCATCTTGTCATCCGGCATGGTGACTGTGCCTTCAAAGTCCATTTCGGACGTCATACTGGTGTTTTCGGCCAGATGATAAGTCCCTTGCGGAACGTAAACCCGACGGCCACCCGCCGCCTGATCGGCCGCTTCAAACGCAGCTGAATCATCCGTCACACCGTCGCCGATGGCCCCATAGTCGCGCACATCCACAACACTGATCATCTCACGCAGGAAGACACCGGTGACATCCGTGATCTCCAGGTCGTCGACGCGCACCAGCGCCCCATTCGCGCCCTCAATATCCAGACCAAAATGGCCATACAGGGCGGCCAGCCCCCAAGGCATGTCCACGCCGGGGCGTTTGCCGGTTCCGACGGTCGCCGTTATTTCATGCACGCTTCCATAGCCCGACAGCTGTGTGGCAGGCCCCTGCTCCACGACTCCTGCCACATGCGTGTCCCCTGCGCCCCCGGCCCAGGCCGCTATGCGCACCGACGGCAAAGGGCCGCTGATCGCCTTGACCCGCGCTTTGATCTGCAAATAGCAACCGGGCAAAATCGGCGTCTGGCCCATATACCGAAGCTGTTGGGTGGTTTGGACTTTCAGGATCTCCAGACAGCCACCAAAATCGGCATCCGCAGGCACGAAAACCCCCGTGCCGGATCCGCCATATGTGGGCGAGCCGGGCGTTCCGTCCCCCGCAGACCAAACGGTCAGGCCATTCGCGAATTGAGGCGGCATGAAGACGATGCCGTCAGTGATTGCCTTGTTCATTGAAAACCCTTTCTAAATCGCGCCGCACCAATCTGGCGACGCGTCCAAACCCCGTGTCCAGGTCCGCCCCGAACGCGTCAGTCTGAATACCGAAAGAGAGTTAACCACGGCTCATATCACCGTGACGGTGGTGTTGCCTCAGGCCGCAGGGTCAGCGTTGCCCAACAATTGGACGCCGTTGACTTTCCAACCGCCTTCCAGAGGGATCATCTGATAGTCCAGTATGTGCACACGCCCGTTTGCGTCGGTGATCATCACCTTCTGCCACAGGGCTCCTGCAATTTCACGCAACTCCAGAAAACGAAATTCGGAAGGACGCCAGACCATCGGATACCCATTGCGTACCATTGCTCCGAAATTGTCGGGGTTCTGAAAAAGGCGCTGGATGCTGGGGCTGGCAAAGGTGAAGGCCGTGGCAAAATCGTCCGCCTTGAAGGCCTGTATCTGCGCCGAAATGTTTGCTTCGATCTCTGCGTTTTGCGCAAACGCGCTCGACCCCAGCCCAACACTCAGGGATACAGCAAGCAAAAATCGACGCATGGGGCCACCTCCTGCAAAAAAGAGTAGCCCCATACGGGATCAGGTCAAATCAGACCAGCTCTCCGGCCAGCGCCTTGTCGATCAGGGCAATTGTTTCAGGCACACCGTACAGCGCGATAAAGCCGCCAAAACGCGGGCCCTGCGATGCACCCAGAAGCACTTCGTACAACGCAGTGAACCAACCGCGCATGGGGTCGAACCGCTCACGCCCGATGGAATAGACCACAGATTGCAGCGCCTCGTCCTCGGTCGGGCCATCATAAGCCTCAAGCGCGGCTTTCAGCGCTTCCAGCGCCTCGCGCTCCTGATCCGTGGGTGCGCGATGTTTGCGCGTTGGTTTGACGAAGTCGTTGAAGTAGCGAACCGCAAAGCCCGCAGCCTGATCCAGATCGGGATGGCTTTCAGCCGTTGCTTCCGGCGCATAGCGGCGAATAAAGCCCCACAGCGTCTCCTTGTCTTCCGCGCCCGAGACCGACGCCAGGTTCAGCAACATCGCAAACGGTACGATCAGGGTCGATTCGGGAACGTCGCCACCGTGAATGTGCCAGACCGGATTGTTCAGCTGAGCTTTCAGGTCCTGCCCCGGATAGGCGCGCAACTGTTGATGATATTCGTCATAAGCCTTCGGGATCACGTCGAAATGCATCCGCTTGGCTGTTTTGGGCTTTTGATACATGAAATACGCCAGGCTTTCGGTCGGCGCGTAGGTCAGCCATTCGTCGATCGACACGCCATTGCCGGACGATTTCGAGATCTTCTGGCCATTCTCATCCAGGAACAGTTCATAGGAAAAATGCTCGGGCGCACGGCCGCCCAATGCACGGCAGATCGCGTCATAGATCTTTTCGTTGGTAGCATGTTCCTTGCCGTACATCTCGAAATCGACGCCCAGCGCCGCCCAGCGCGCCCCAAAATCAGGCTTCCATTGCAATTTCACGTTGCCGCCAGTGACGGGCACGGTCCATTCCTTGCCGTCCTCGTCATCGAATGTGACGGTATAGGTCTCTGCACACACTTTCTTCATCGGCACATACAGAACCCGCCCGGTTTCCGGATGGATCGGCAGGAAAATCGAATAGGTCTGTTGGCGCTCTTCCCGCAGGCTTTTGAGCATGATGGCCATCACGTCATCATACTTGTCGACCGCGCGCTTCAGGATCTCGTCGAACTGGCCTGACCGATAGAAATCGCGTGCAGAATAGAACTCATAGTCGAATCCGAAAGTATCGAGGAACCGGCGCAACATCGCGTTGTTGTGCTCGCCGAAGCTGGGGTATTCGCCAAATGGATCGGGAACCGAAGTCAACGGGCGCTGCAAATGTTCTTCAAGCGCCTCCGGGTTGGGCACGTTGCTGGGCACTTTGCGCATCCCGTCCAGATCGTCCGAAAAACAGATCAGCTTGGTCGGTATGTCCGAAAGCGCCTCGAACGCGCGCTTGACCATCGTAGTCCGCGCGACCTCGCCGAATGTTCCGATATGCGGCAAGCCAGACGGGCCGTAACCGGTTTCGAACAGCACATACCCCTTTTCCGGAGCGCCCTTCTGATAGCGTTTGAGCAACCGGCGCGCCTCTTCAAAAGGCCAGGCCTTGGACGACATCGCGGTTTCACGCAGTTCAGACATTTCAATGTGCTCCATCGGGGAAAGTGTCGCGGTCACCCCATGCAACCGGACCGGCCCCTCCTATTGTGCCAGTGCAACATGAGTCAATAAAGCAGTGGCGCAATTCGCGACACACTGCGCCAAAAAACAGTCGCCCTCGGGCAGGTAGGGAAACGTTCCTTGGCCCGCAAACACTCTGCCCGGGATATCTGCGCTGCATTTTCACCGGCCAGCCTTGCTCAGGCCACAATGGTGGGCCGATTGTTCCCCCGAAACAAAAAAGACACGGGCGCGGGCGCAAACGTGACCCGGTTGTTTCGCACGCTCACCGGGCAGTGTTAGACAAAGGCGACACGGGGGAGGTCCCCGGACCAGAGGAAACGGGATGCGACGCGAAACCACCAACCGTATACGCTTTGTACTCGAAGATATCGTGCCGCCTATCCTGCGTGACAGCGCCGCGTTTCATTGGCTGGCATGCAGGGTTTGGGGCGACCATATCACGCGCCTTGCCGAATTCCGTGAACGCGCAACCTATCTGACGGATGACGAATACGAAAAACTCTACCGCGATCATCCGCGCGTGCATCAGGGCACCGACAATTCCGAAGCCTGCATCAAGCGGATTGCCAAGGATATCGTCGGGCAAAGCATCTGCGATATCGGCTGCGGCACCGGAGTTCTTTTGCAACGCATAAAGGCCGCCCGGCCCGACATCACGCAACTGACAGGGGTGGATTTCGTCGTCGATGATGCGGCTGCCATCGACAATATCGACTATGTTGCAGCTCGGATCGAAGAACTGCCGTTTGAAGACAACAGCTTTGACACCGTAATCTGTACCCACGTGATCGAGCATCTTCTGGAATACCGTCAAGCAATCGCTGAACTGCGTCGTGTCGCGCGAAAACGCGTCATTATCGTCGTCCCGCGTGAACGCGAAAGCAGGTACACCTTCAATCCGCATTTCAACTTTTTCCCCTACACCCACAGCTTTCTGCGCGCGGTGTATCCCAGCCCGGACATCCATGCCTGCGAAGACCTGGGGCGCGACATCTACTATTGCGAAGACCGCCCCCAGGAAAAACCGGAACCGGAGCACCAAGGATGACTCCGCCCGCCCCAACGACACTGGTCTGGGCTGGTTTGCTGTTCACACCAGTTATGATCTCGGCCGGGCAGATTCTGTTCAAACTGGCAGGAAACCGGATTGACGGGCGCGAAGCCACCGGATTGGCGGGCCTCATCCAGACGCTGTTCGATCCTTTCCTTTTGACAGCCTTTGCCATCTATGGCTCGGCTACGGTGCTGTGGGTGTATGTCCTGCGGTATCTGACTCTGTCCCAGGCCTACCCTTTTATGGCCCTCAGTTTCGTTCTTGTGCCACTGGCCTCGCACGTCTTCTTCGGCGAAACACTTGGGCTGCGCTATTGGCTGGGGGCCGCGCTTTTGATTTCGGGAATGATGGTCATGAATACCTGATCGCGCGGGATGGATGAAACAAGGTGTTGAACCTGACCCGCTGCGCTCATATCGTGCGTCCTCGAACGACCCCAATCAGGACCATCCCATGACCGAGCAAGTGCCCCACCCGATGTCCCCGCAGGATTGCCTTGTGGCGATCATGGTTGCAGTCTCGGCCTCTGACGAAAACATCCGAACCGCCGAGCTGGTCAAGATCGAGGTTGCCGTGAACATGCTGCCGGTCTTTGCCGGGTATGACATCGATCGGACCCGTCGTGTATCACAGATTGTTTTTGACCTGTTCGAACAGGAAGACGGTTTGGATGCGCTGTTTGGCCTGATCCGCGAAAACCTGCCCGAGCGTCTGAACGAAACGGCCTATGCTCTGGCGTGCGATGTTGCGGCTGCCGACGGTGCGCTGGCCGAAACGGAACTGCGCCTGCTGGAAGAAATCCGGTACGAGCTGAATATCGACCGTCTGCATGCCGCCGCAATCGAACGCGGGGCGCGCGCACGCCACACGGTCTGATCCGGGCAATCTACGGGTTTCAGCTTCCGTAGAGTGCGCCCCAACGTTCCAGCAAGGCCCGTTGCAGTTTCCGCGACCTGCGGTTCCAGCTTCGCGCGCCTTCAGGCCGTTCGCGTTGTGCGCGAGGAATCTTGGCGCGATGGGCCACGTCCGCCGTAAAAATGGCAAAGGCCAGATCGACCCCATCCGCCGTTGTCAGGAAACCGCCCAACCCGGATACGAAGTTCAATGTGCCTGTCTTGGCATCGACCTTGATCGGGTGGTTCTTTACCGGCCGCCCATTTCGATCCGTCAAGGCAAAAGGCTTCATCAATGGGCGCAATACGCCCATTTTCCGGGCCGCGACAAGGGCCGCAACCAGATCCGCCGGCACCATACGCGAGGCATCGCCAAGACCGGAATGATCGACCATCGCGATCCCGTTCACGCCAAAGCTCTGAGACGCCCAACGGTTCATCTCGGCCGCCGACTCCGCCAGGTTGCGCGGGCCAACGCCCCGCGCTTTGGTTGCGGCCAGTCCGACCATCTCGGCCGTCAGGTTGGTTGAGTATTTCAGCATCCCGCGCAAAATACTGTCCAATGGATCGCTGCGATGCACGACGAGGTCGACACCTTTTGGCGCCTCTCGTGTCACCTGCACCCGATTCAGAACGATTCCATTGGATCGGGCCAAAGTACGAAACACATCACCCGCGTACAATGCGGGTTTGCGCACAGGCAGCCAGCGCGCCCCGCCATTGCCCAGCGCGCCCTTGGCCACGGTCCAGCGGTCCTGCCGCGCACTTGGCTGATAGGTATAGATAGGCAAGCTGCGGTTCTCGACCCGCATGGCTGCCACATCCACTGCCGGCACATATCGTGCGCTGCGTGCATCCATGGTCACATCGTAACCCTTACCAGCACGCTTCCACTCGAAATGGACCCGATTGAAATTCAACGATATCCCGCTTACCGCCGGGCTGTACCCCACATGATCCGGCTGACCGGGATCAATGCTGAACACGAAGGGCAGCGCCCCGTCATAGACCTTGAAGGCTCCTCGAACCTCGGTGATTCCGGCTTCGCGCAGGTTGGCCGCCATCGTGGCCAGCGCATCCGTATCCAACAGCGGGTCACCCCCGCCTGCCAGTATCAGATCGCCACGCAGAATCCCGTTTTCAATTGGCCCATCTGCGATCAAACGGGTTTCGAACCGGTGGTCGGGCCCCAGAACGTCCAGCGCGTAAAGCGCGGTCATCGCCTTGCCGACACTGGCCGGGGGCAAGCCCGCACCTTCACCAAAAACCTCCAGCGGCTTTCCGGTCGCCACATCCGCGACGGCGAAAACAACTTCGCCCGTCAACCCTGCGGCTGCAACCAAACGCTCGGCGCCACTCAACAGCGCCGCACGCGCGCGCGGCCTGAGCGAGACCAGCGGCGCCTGCGCCAGACCAGCTGCCGGGATCAGAGACGCCCCCAATCCTCCCAGAAACACACGACGTGAAAAACGACCAGCCATAGTTGGAATAAAATCCCACAGATCAAATGCGCGCAACCACTCGCTGCGATTATGCGCCGGGCAAGGCTATTCCGGCAACACTTCCGCGCGCCATTCGCCGCGCGTCCGAATTTCCGTGGAACTGACATCAACCATCGGCACATTCACGAAACACCAGGCCGGAGCTTGCGCCCGCCCCAAAAGATGCCGCGCCTGCCCGTCGATCCTGTACTTGGCATAGACCCGCGCCGCCCTGGACATCCGGGCAGATATCCGGTCGCCGGGCCGTGCGACCACACCGACAGGGACACTGTCCATGATCCCTCGCCAATCTTTCCAACGGTGAAATTGCGCCAGATTGTCCGCCCCCATCAGCCAGACAAATCGCACCTGTGGATACAATCGCTGCAACGCTGTCAGAGTATCCGCAGTCGCGCGTGTTCCTGTCAGCGCCTCGATGTCCGTCACCTCGACACGCGGATGCTGCATCACATTCCGCGCTGCCGCCGTTCGCCTGTCCATGGGCGCGGGCCCGCGTTCCTTCAACGGATTGCCCGGCGATACCAGCCACCAAACCCGATCCAGCCCGAACGCCTTCATCGCCTCAAGCGTGACGTGCACATGGCCCTGATGCGGTGGATCAAACGACCCGCCGAACAGACCGACGACCTGTCCAGGTCGCGCATAGGGTATGCCGTACCGCTCCATACCCTGCTGATGTTCAGAACTGCGAGGCGTTGTCAATCAACAGGTTGCACCACATCACCCAGCTGAACCCGCCCGGGTCGCACGACTTCGGCGCACCATCCTCCGTGCCCACGCACGGAGGAATAGCCACCCTTGCCCAGCGCTTCTTCCATCCGGCTGCACGGCGCACAAATCACGGTGAGGCGCAAAATTGCCTCGCCCACCTGCACCTCGCGCCCTTTGAGCGCCGTCAGATTGATCCCCGAAACCACAAGGTTGCGCCGCGGGATTTCAGGCGCAACCGGCCCCTGCCCCAGATATGACCCAATCGCCGCCAGATGCTCCTGCTGGATCAGAGTCACCGCTCGCTTGCCAACGCGGGCACGGTCACTGATCAGACCGGCCTCGGTAATCACGGATTCCTCCAGTGACACCATCTCGGCCCGGCGCTGTGGTCGCGCTCCGATCCAAGTCACGCAACCGGGCTGCGCCCAACCCGCAATCAATTCGGCCAGTTCCGACATAACACCCCCATTTACAACGCACCCACACTATGCCGCCCGACCCAAAGACGAAATTCACAATACCACCAGCTTGCCCCGCCCGTCCCGCTCGGATATCCAGCGTTTCAACCAAATTTCCCGACCCAGAGGACGCGACATGGCCGCCTATCAATATGTCTACCACATGCAGGGTGTCACCAAGACCTATCCCGGTGGCAAGAAGTGCTTTGAAAACATCCACCTCAGCTTTCTGCCCGGCGTGAAAATCGGTGTCGTCGGCGTAAACGGCGCCGGTAAATCGACGCTGATGAAGATCATGGCCGGCCTCGACACCGACTTCACCGGCGAGGCATGGGCCGCCGAGGGCGCCAAGGTCGGCTATCTGCCGCAGGAACCGCAACTGGATGAATCCCTGACCGTTCGCGAAAACGTCATGCTGGGCGTGGCCGGGAAAAAGGCCAAGGTCGACCGGTTCAACGAGATCGCGATGGAGATCGCCGAGAACTACTCGGACGAGCTGATGGAGGAAATGACCACCCTTCAGGACGCGATCGACGCGGAAAACCTGTGGGATCTGGATAGCCAGATCGATGTCTCGATGGAGGCGCTGCGCTGCCCGCCGGACGACGCCGACATCGCCAATCTCTCGGGCGGTGAAAAACGCCGCGTGGCGCTGTGCAAGCTGCTGCTGGAAGCGCCCGACATGCTGCTCCTGGACGAACCGACCAACCACCTGGACGCGGAAACCATCGCCTGGCTGCAACAGCACCTGATCGCCTACAAAGGCACCATCCTGATCGTCACCCACGACCGTTATTTCCTGGATGACATCACCGGCTGGATTCTCGAGTTGGACCGCGGTCGTGGCATTCCGTACGAAGGCAACTACTCTTCGTGGCTGGAACAAAAGGCCAAGCGGCTTGAGCAAGAAGCCCGCGAAGACAAATCCAAGCAGAAGACGCTTCAGCGCGAACTGGAATGGATGCGTCAGGGTCAAAAGGCGCGTCAGGCCAAATCCAAAGCCCGGATCAACGCCTATAACGAGTTGGCGGAACAGTCCGAACGTGAAAAGCTGACCCGCGCTCAGATCGTCATCCCCAACGGCCCGCGCCTTGGCAGCAAGGTGATCGAGGTCAATGGGCTGGCCAAGCACATGGGCGACAAGCAACTGATCGAAAATCTCTCGTTCAGCCTGCCGCCCGGTGGCATCGTCGGCGTGATCGGCCCCAACGGCGCCGGTAAATCGACCCTGTTCAAAATGCTCACCGGCCAGGAAAAGCCCGACGCCGGCACCATCGAATACGGCGATACGGTGCAGCTGTCCTATGTCGATCAGTCGCGCGACGACCTCAACGACAACGACACCGTGTGGGAGGCGATCACCGGCGGCGCCGAGATCATCCAGCTGGGCGACGCGCAGGTCAATTCCCGCGCTTATTGCTCGTCCTTCAACTTCAAGGGCGGCGACCAGCAGAAAAAGGTTTCACTGCTGTCAGGGGGTGAGCGTAACCGCGTCCACATGGCCCGCCTGCTGAAAGAGGGCGGCAACGTCCTGCTGCTGGACGAACCGACCAACGATCTGGACGTCGAAACCCTGCGCGCGCTGGAAGACGCGCTGGTCGATTTCGCCGGCTGCGCCGTGGTGATCTCGCACGACCGTTTTTTCCTCGACCGGATCTGTACGCACATCCTGGCCTTTGAAGGTGATGCCCATGTGGAATGGTTCGAGGGCAACTTCGAGGATTATGAAGAGGACAAAAAGCGGCGGTTGGGGCCGGATGCGCTGGAACCCAAGCGGTTGAAGCATAAGAAGTTTGCGAGGTGAGGGTTTGAACCACATCTCTAAGGGCAGGAGTGAGTAGGCTTCTACCACACCGATTAAACCCGCCTACACGAACTATGATGTTAAATCTGGGCCTTCCGTTGCCGCTTTTTGAGTACTGATGGTTCGACTATTTAGCTTTTGCCTAGCTCAGTATGTAGCATGAGCCCTTCCTCATACACTATCCTGTCGAGTTCCTTGATCATGTCCCCAAGGAACCCGACAGTACTAAGTTGAAGGGCCCGCGCGATTTCTGATGGCCTCTTGCCCTCGACGCTTCGAGAAAAAAGATCCGGCGAAATCGAATTGAAATCTTCATCTCCATTAATATCCTCCCAAATTTTCAATGTTCTTCCATACAATTTTTCTCTTGAGATATATGTTACTAGTATACTTTGCTTTCCCCCAAATCTTACAAAGAATAGGCCATCCAATGTTGGTATTGGCACCGTCGACTGATGACCTAGAAGGTTCATAGTTGAAACCCATCCAGAAATTTTTCTGATAAATCCCCTAACCTCCCTAAGTGATTTTGCGCCACCCCTTAGATACAATCGCTGCAACGCGTGATTTGTAATGACAGAATGCGGGCTTTCGCAATGCGTCCAGCGGCCCAAAGTTTCTTGGTCAAAAAAGTGATTTCGCAAAACTAAACGTGGAAAATCTCCCTGTTCTTGGTGCGCAACCATAAATCTAAGTTTGCGATAGTTTTTTTGGCATTGAAATCCAAATATTTCGTCTTGAAAAGAACTCCTTAAAGACAAAACTAATCTCTTTCGGTCTCGTTGGCTGTTGTCCTTCCAATTCAATTTTCTCATTTCTTTTTCTGAAAACCTAAGGAAATCGCCTTCAAACAACTGGCACTCCTCGACGATTTGACGGGCATGACCTTTCGCCAAATAATCTTTCTCTTTCAATAGATAACTCCATGATTCTGCTGATTTCACCAGTCAGATGGCTAACAGCACATTGCAATTCAAGACGTGATGGCAAACGTAAGATGAGCACTCGCACCCCTCACGCCAACTGGTAGGCCGGGCTTCAGCCCGGCAACCCTCGAAACACCCACACCTTTACCAAAATCCGCCGATGAATGGCCTGAAGACACTTCAATCGCTCTGAGGGGAATGGTGGATGCCGGGCCGAAGCTCGGCCTACGGGGGTGTTCTTTGTATCACGGCTCTCCGAATGCCCCGCCAGTGACACCGTCGCTCCAACCCGGATCAACCCGACCCGCAAGAATACCGCGATAGATTGACGATTGCGGTCACTTGGTAGTGTGCTTCTCCAGCCCACTCATGAATGCGGCCGCCAAGAAACAGCGGCTCAAAATAAAGTACATTGGACTGATTGCAGGGGCAGCACCTTTCCAGATCGGTTTCCGCGAAACCTTCCGACTCGACACCAATAAACCCGGTCCCCGAGCCTTCCGATCGGGGCTCACTGCACCAAAGTTCAAAGGAAGCGATTTCAACCTTTTCTGTCAGGTCCTGTTCACGCTCTGAAAGTTCCAGCGACAGTTCGTGCATTTCTGGGTTTAACATCCGGGCCATAAACCACAACGCGTTTGGCCAGGGTGCGGTTTTCACGGCCACAGAATTAGTTTGACACTCTCTCTTGTCACCCGGCCCCAACACTGTTAGATGCACCCAATCTTGCGGCCTCGGATTCGTTCCGGGGCCTTAGATATTTTGAACCGGGGACCTTCGGGGCCCTATACCCTTGGCACCTACGGGGGCCTCTCACATAGCGGGGAACCCCCTCGCACTTGCTAAACGGAAGACAGAAAGCATGGCACTCAAGTCGTACAAGCCGACGACGCCGGGCCAGCGCGGGCTGGTGCTGATCGACCGTTCGGAGCTTTGGAAAGGACGTCCGGTCAAGTCTCTCACTGAGGGTTTGACCAAATCGGGCGGCCGGAACAACACCGGACGGATCACTTCACGCCGCCGCGGCGGTGGCGCAAAGCGTCTCTACCGGATCGTTGACTTCAAACGGAACAAATTTGATGTCGCGGCAACCGTCGAGCGGATCGAATATGACCCGAACCGGACCGCATTCATCGCACTGGTAAAATACGAAGACGGCGAGCAGGCCTATATCCTGGCTCCGCAGCGTCTGGCTGTTGGTGACAAAGTCGTGGCATCCGCCAAGGCCGACATCAAGCCGGGCAACGCAATGCCGTTCTCGGGCATGCCCATCGGTACCATCGTCCACAACATCGAGATGAAGCCTGGCAAAGGCGGTCAGATCGCACGTGCGGCCGGTACTTACGCGCAATTCGTTGGCCGCGATGGCGGTTACGCCCAGATCCGTCTGAGCTCGGGCGAGCTGCGCATGGTCCGTCAGGAATGCATGGCCACCATCGGTGCCGTGTCCAACCCCGACAACAGCAACCAGAACCTCGGTAAAGCCGGTCGTATGCGCCACAAGGGCGTGCGTCCGTCGGTTCGTGGTGTTGCAATGAACCCGATCGATCACCCGCACGGTGGTGGTGAAGGTCGTACCTCGGGTGGCCGTACGCCGGTTACTCCGTGGGGTAAGGACACCAAGGGTAAGCGTACCCGCAACAAGAACAAAGCGTCCCAGAAGCTGATCATCCGCTCGCGGCACGCCAAGAAGAAGGGACGTTAATCTATGTCTCGCTCTGTTTGGAAGGGTCCTTTCGTCGATGCTTATGTGCTGAAAAAAGCCGAAGCAGCGCGCGAGTCGGGCCGCAACGAAGTCATCAAGATCTGGTCGCGTCGTTCCACCATTCTGCCCCAATTCGTGGGTCTGACCTTTGGTGTGTACAATGGCCAGAAGCATATCCCGGTAAACGTCACGGAAGACATGATTGGTCAGAAGTTCGGTGAATACTCGCCAACTCGTACCTACTATGGTCACGCCGCAGACAAAAAAGCGAAGCGGAAGTAAGTCATGGGCAAGGAAAAGAACCCCCGCCGCGTGGCTGAAAACGAAGCAATGGCGAAAACTCGCATGCTTCGCACCAGCCCGCAGAAACTGAACCTGGTTGCGCAAATGATCCGCGGCAAGAAAGTCGAGAAGGCTCTGACCGACCTGACTTTCTCGAACAAGCGTGTCGCGCAGGACGTCAAAAAGTGCCTGCAGTCCGCAATCGCGAATGCCGAAAACAACCACAACCTGGACGTTGACGAACTGATCGTCGCCGAAGCTTGGGTTGGCAAGAACCTGGTCATGAAGCGCGGTCGTCCGCGTGCCCGTGGCCGTTTCGGCAAGATCATGAAGCCGTTCTCGGAGATCACCATCAAGGTGCGTCAAGTTGAGGAGCAAGCCTAATGGGACATAAAGTCAATCCGATCGGCATGCGCCTTCAGGTCAACCGCACCTGGGACAGCCGCTGGTACGCTGACACCAAGGATTACGGTGATCTTCTGCTGGAAGACATCAAGATCCGTGAGTTCATTCAGAAAGAGTGCAAGCAGGCCGGTGTTGCACGTGTGATCATCGAACGTCCGCACAAGAAGTGCCGCGTAACGATCCACACCGCACGTCCGGGTGTCATCATCGGCAAGAAAGGTGCAGACATCGAAGTTCTGCGCAAAAAGCTTGCTGGTATGACCGACAGCGAACTGCACCTGAACATCGTCGAAGTGCGCAAGCCCGAGCTTGACGCGCAGCTGGTTGCCGAGTCGATCGCTCAGCAGCTGGAACGTCGTGTTTCGTTCCGTCGCGCAATGAAGCGCTCGGTTCAGAACGCCATGCGCATGGGCGCCCTGGGTATCCGGGTGAACGTCGCTGGCCGTCTGGGCGGCGCCGAAATCGCACGGACCGAATGGTATCGCGAAGGCCGCGTGCCTCTGCATACCCTGCGTGCCGACATCGATTACGCACATGCCGAAGCGATGACTCCTTACGGGATCATCGGGATCAAGGTCTGGATCTTCAAAGGTGAGATCATGGAGCACGATCCGCAGGCACGTGACCGTAAAGCACAGGAACTCCAGGACGGCCCTGCACCTCGTGGTGCTGGTGGCGGTCGTCGCTAAGGAGGGAAAGATATGCTTCAACCAAAGCGTACTAAATTCCGCAAGATGCACAAAGGCCGGATCAAGGGCGAAGCCAAGGGCGGCTCTGATCTGAACTTTGGCACCTACGGTCTGAAAGCCCTGCAACCCGAGCGCGTCACCGCACGTCAGATCGAAGCTGCACGTCGTGCCATGACCCGTCACATGAAACGTCAGGGTCGTGTCTGGATCCGTATCTTCCCCGACACTCCGGTCACTGCAAAGCCGATCGAAGTTCGTATGGGTAAAGGTAAGGGTTCGGTGGACCGCTGGGTTTGCAAGGTCAAGCCCGGCCGCGTGATGTTCGAGATCGACGGCGTCAATGACGACATCGCCCGCGAGGCCCTGCGCCTTGCCGCGATGAAGCTGCCGATCAAGACCCGCGTCGTGGTTCGCGAAGACTGGTAAGCGATTGGGGCCTAGGCCCCGTTCGTGACAAAATTGACCCCCGTCGGGAAACCGACGGGGGTTATCATTTGGGGGCGCTGCCCCCGCCGCGGCAAGCCGCGACTCCCCCGGGATATTTAGCGCCAGATGAAGCAGGGGATCCGGATTTCATCTGGCAAAAAGTATCCTGGAGCGCGAGGCAGAGCCTCGCAAATGAGCCATCGCAATCGCGATGAAGCTGGGTTAAGAGGGCGCTATGGCACAGATTGAATCACTCTTCGTAACCCGTCTTTATCGCGCAGCCCTGTCCGAGTTCGGTCCCGCGATCGATACGGAAGAGTTGGAAAACTCCTGCCTTGTCATCGCCGAGGATGACGAGGCCGGGCAGGAGTGGTGTGAGGAAAACGGCTATCCCGGCTATACCAGCTATGCCTCGCTGACCGACCTGCCCTGGCGCTTCCCGATCTTCGCCGATCTGGTGAAGGTACTGGATCAGCACGTGGCGGCCTTTGCCAAGGATCTGGAGTTCGATCTGGGCGAGGCCGCGTTGAAACTGGAGGACCTTTGGATCAACATCCTGCCCGAGGGTGGCATGCACTCCAGCCACCTGCACCCGCACAGTGTGATCTCGGGCACGACGTATGTAGCGATGCCCGAAGGGACGAGCGCGCTGAAACTGGAGGACCCCCGTTCAGGCCGCATGATGGCCGCGCCGACGCGCCTGAAAGGCGGGCGGCGGGATTTGCAGCCATTCATCTACATGAAACCGCAGGTGGGGGATGTCCTGCTTTGGGAAAGCTGGCTTCGCCACGAGGTCCCGATGAACATGGCCGAGGAAGAGCGGATATCTGTCAGTTTTAACTATCGGTGGGACTGAACGCTCCCACCGAATAACGGCATCTTGAATGCAGGCGAACACCGTTAGCACTCCGCCCAGAATGAACGAAAGCCCTGTCAGGCGGCAGGTGAAGGCCAAGAAAATTCTGGACGGAACGCTTCATATACCGGTCGTCCGTCATCAGGCTTGGGGTACCCTTTGCTGTCATCGTAAAACGCGTGGTAAGTCGCTGCAGGAAACTTGCTGTCATCATACCCCATCACGTTGGGTACAGCCACGCGTATGCGTTTTTGCTTATCATCCAGCATCAGCGCGGCCCCGCACTCAGAACAGGTGCAAAGCTCTAAAGGGCCATCGGGATTGTTGGCGTTGAATGGTTGACGGTTCATCTTATCTTCGGGGTCTGCTGACAGGTCTGTGTAGTTAAAGAACGCAACATGGGTTGTGTGCTGTCCGGTCACGGACTTACAGACATCACAGTGGCATTCATGGTTGTCTATCGGTTCTGCCGTCGCGACTATCTTGACGTGTTCACATCCTCCTGAATATGGGCTGGTCATTTTCTTACCTCCTCTGTGAACTTCAAACCTTTGTGGGCCTGTTCTATTGGGCGCCGAACGCGGCCCGTTGGCAATACAGACCTTGGCCTGAGTTTGGATGAGGAATACTTCGCGGAAGTTTCGTGATTGGTAACCCGTTCGGCGACCGAGAGCATCCAATTCCCTCGCCTTAAAGAAGACGTCAAACTTTCCCTTGCCCCCCACTCCCTAAACCCTTATACGGCGGCATCCTGCGTGTCGCCCGGCGTTGTCGGGCGATTCGCATGTCTATCATTCATCCACCAGGTCCAAGGTGACCCGTGTACGGGGCCTTCTGGTGTTTTGAGCAAAGGAAAAAGGCGATGAACGCCCAAGAACTGCGTGAAAAGACCCCGGACCAGCTCCGCGAGGAACTGGCCAACCTGAAGAAAGAAAGCTTTAACCTGCGCTTTCAACAGGCAACCGGTCAGCTGGAAAACACAGCCGGCATCAAAGCGGCCCGCCGCAATGCTGCCCGCGTCAAAACCATTCTGAACGAAAAGGCCGCTGCTGCGGCATCGGAGGAGTAATCCCATGCCCAAGCGTATCCTGTCCGGAGTAGTAACCAGCGACGCCAACGAGCAGACCGTGACTGTTTCGGTTGAACGCCGTTTCAAGCACCCGCTGCTGCACAAAACCGTTCGTAAGTCCAAGAAATACCGGGCTCATGACGAAAAGAACGCCTTCAAAGTCGGCGACACTGTACGCATCATCGAATGCGCGCCGAAATCGAAGACGAAACGTTGGGAGGTTCTGGAGGCGTAAGCCCCAGAATTTTCCATTTGTCGAAACCCTGGGGGAATTAACAAGACCAGCCCCCACAGGTCGGGAGAAACCACATGATCCAGATGCAGACCAATCTGGATGTCGCTGACAACTCCGGCGCTCGCCGAGTTCAGTGCATCAAGGTCCTGGGTGGTTCCAAGCGTAAATACGCCTCCGTCGGCGACATCATTGTCGTCTCGGTGAAGGAAGCCATCCCGCGCGGTCGCGTGAAGAAAGGTGACGTCCGCAAGGCCGTCGTCGTACGCACCGCCAAGGAAGTCCGTCGCGAAGACGGCACCGCGATCCGTTTCGATCGCAACGCCGCCGTCATCCTGAACAACAACAACGAGCCGATCGGTACCCGTATCTTTGGCCCCGTTGTTCGTGAACTGCGCGGCAAGAACTTCATGAAAATCATCTCGCTGGCTCCGGAGGTGCTGTAATCATGGCTGCTAAACTCCGCAAAGGCGACAAGGTCGTCGTGCTGGCCGGCAAGGACAAGGGCAAAGAGGGCACCATTTCCTCGGTTGACCCCAAAGCCGGAAAAGCTGTTGTTGATGGCATCAACATCGCCATCCGTCACACCCGCCAGTCGCAGAACTCGCAAGGTGGTCGTCTGCCTCAGGCAAACCCGATCGACCTGTCGAACCTGGCACTGCTGGACAAGAACGGCAAAGCGACCCGCGTTGGCTTCCGCATGGAAGGTGAAAAGAAGGTCCGCTTCGCCAAGACCACAGGGGACGTAATCGATGCTTGATAACGCAACCTACACCCCGCGTCTGAAAACTCAGTACGTTGAAACCATCCGTGCCGCTCTGAAAGAAGAGTTCGGTTACAAGAACGACATGCAGCTGCCCAAGCTGGAGAAGATCGTTCTGAACATCGGCTGTGGTGCCGAGGCCGTCAAAGACTCGAAGAAAGCGAAAGCTGCGGTCGAGGATCTGACTGCGATTGCCGGTCAAAAGGCCGTTGCAACCAAGGCGAAGAAGTCGATCGCGGGCTTCCGCGTCCGTGAGGACATGCCGCTGGGCGCAAAAGTGACCCTGCGTGGTGACCGGATGTACGAATTCCTGGATCGTCTGATCACCATCGCGCTGCCGCGCGTGCGTGACTTCCGCGGTGTAAAGCCTTCTTTCGATGGTCAGGGCAACTTTGCCATGGGCATGAAAGAGCACATCGTGTTCCCGGAAATCGACTTCGACAAAGTTGACGAAGTCTGGGGCATGGACATCGTAATTGCCACCACAGCGAAAACCGACGCTGAAGCTAAGGCACTGTTGAAAGCTTTCAACATGCCGTTCAACGCGTAAGCGCCGGGAGGATTGAGACATGGCTAAAAAAGCAATGATCGAACGCGAGAAGAAGCGCGAACGCCTGGTGGCCAAATATGCCGCAAAGCGTGCCGAGCTGAAAGAAATCGCGAATGACGAGAGCAAGCCGATGGAAGAGCGCTTCAAAGCGCGTCTGAAACTGGCGAAACTGCCGCGCAACAGCTCGGCTACTCGTTTGCACAACCGCTGTCAGCTGACCGGTCGTCCCCACGCTTACTACCGTAAGCTGAAGGTCAGCCGTATCGCGCTGCGCGAGCTGGGTTCTGCTGGTCAGATCCCCGGCATGGTGAAATCGAGCTGGTAAGGGAGACATAGATATGAACGATCCTATCGGCGATATGCTCACCCGTATCCGCAACGCGCAAATGCGTGGCAAATCCACCGTTTCCACCCCGGCTTCCAAGCTGCGCGGCTGGGTTCTGGACGTGCTGGCGGACGAAGGTTACATCCGTGGCTACGAAGCGACGACCGGTGAAAACGGTCATCCGGCCATCGAAATCAGCCTGAAATACTACGAAGGCACCCCTGTTATTCGCGAACTGAAGCGGGTCTCGAAGCCCGGTCGTCGCGTATACATGGGCGTCAATGACATCCCGCAGGTCCGTCAGGGTCTGGGTGTGTCGATTGTCAGCACTCCGAAAGGTGTGATGTCGGACGCAAACGCTCGCTCCAACAATGTTGGCGGCGAAGTGCTCTGCACCGTCTTCTAAGGAGGTCTGCAATGTCTCGTATTGGTAAAAAACCGGTCGAGCTGCCCAGCGGCGTTTCCGCCTCTGTGTCGGGTCAGACCATCGAAGTGAAGGGTCCGAAAGGCACCCGCAGCTTCACCGCGACTGATGACGTAACGCTGTCGGTCGAAGACAACGTCGTGCAGATCAACCCTCGTGGGATGTCCAAGCGCGCGCGCCAGCAGTGGGGCATGAGCCGCACTATGGTTGCCAATCTGGTTGAAGGCGTCACCAACGGCTTCAAAAAAGAGCTGGAGATCCAGGGTGTTGGTTACCGGGCTCAGATGCAGGGCAACACCCTGAAGCTGAACCTGGGCTACAGCCACGATGTTGATTTCACTGCTCCGGAAGGTGTCACCATCACCGCGCCGAAGCAGACCGAGATCGTTGTGGAAGGTATCGACCAGCAGCAGGTGGGCGAAGTCGCGGCCAAAATCCGCGAATGGCGCCGTCCCGAGCCGTACAAAGGCAAAGGCATCCGCTACAAGGGCGAGTTCATCTTCCGCAAGGAAGGCAAGAAGAAGTAAGGACGAACACAATGGCAAACAGCAAAAGAACCCTGTTTCTGAAGCGCCGCCTGCGCGTTCGGAACAAACTTCGCAAGGTCAACGCGGGTCGTCCGCGTCTGTCCGTACACCGTTCGAACAAGAACATCTCTGTTCAGTTGATCGACGACGTGCGTGGCGTGACCCTGGCCTCGGCCTCGACCCTGGAAAAGGATCTAGGCGTTGTTGGCAAAAACAACATCGATGCGGCGACCAAAGTCGGCGCGGCCATTGCAGAGCGTGCCAAGAAGGCAGGCGTCGAAGAGGCCTATTTCGATCGTGGTGGCTTCCTGTTCCACGGCAAGGTGAAGGCTCTGGCCGACGCTGCGCGTGAAGGTGGTCTGAAGATCTAAGACCTGCGGGCGGGTTTCGATCCGCCCCGATGATCCGGGGGCCTCGGCAACAGTCGGGGCTCACTTGGATTGAAGAAACGGCGCCGTATGCGCCACATGAGAAAAGGGATGCCAAATGGCAGAACGTGAAAACCGTCGGGGCCGTGGCCGCGACCGTGAGGAAGCACCGGAATTTGCAGATCGTCTGGTTGCGATCAACCGCGTGTCGAAAACCGTAAAAGGTGGTAAGCGCTTTGGCTTCGCCGCTCTGGTGGTTGTCGGCGATCAGAAAGGCCGCGTGGGCTTTGGCAAGGGTAAAGCGAAAGAAGTACCCGAGGCCATCCGCAAGGCGACCGAACAAGCCAAGCGTCAGATGATCCGCGTGCAACTGCGCGAAGGTCGGACCCTGCACCACGACATCGAGGGCCGTCACGGCGCCGGTAAAGTGGTTATGCGCACCGCACCTGAAGGTACCGGTATCATCGCCGGTGGTCCGATGCGTGCCGTGTTCGAAATGCTGGGCGTAAAGGACGTTGTGTCCAAGTCGCTGGGCTCGCAGAACCCGTACAACATGATCCGTGCCACCATCAACGGCCTGCAGAAAGAGCAAAGCCCGCGTTCGGTTGCACAGCGTCGTGGCAAAAAGGTTGCCGACATCCTGCCCAAGCGGGAAGAAGCACCAGCTGCTGCTGAAGCAGAAGCATAAGGAGAGCGACCCATGGCAAAAACCATCGTCGTCAAGCAAATCGGTTCCCCGATCCGTCGCCCCGCTGAACAGCGCGCTACCTTGATCGGTCTGGGCCTGAACAAGATGCACAAAACCCGTGAACTGGAAGACACTCCTTCGGTCCGCGGCATGGTCAACAAGATCCCGCATCTGGTTGAGATCATCGAAGAACGCGGCTAATCGCTAAATCTTCGCAGAGTTCGAAACGCCCCTGATATTTTTCAGGGGCGTTTTTTCTTGCGTTTAACTGCGTCTGACGTATCGTTTTGATCCATTTTGATTAAAGAGTGAGAAAAGATGAAACTGTTCCTATCCGCGCTTTGCGCGACGGCCATTGGTGTCTCAGCGCACGCAGCCTGCCCTAACAAGGCTCCAAAACTTTCGAAAAGCTATTTCTCACACGGCGACCAGAAAGTGAACGCAGCCTGGCTCCAAAACAACCTAGCGGGACGCAAAGTCGTTTACACTGGCAAAGACACAGAAACATATTTTTCCGACGGAACCTACTCCTACAAAAGGGATGGCCAAACATGGAAAGCAAACTCATACAAATTCTATGACAACGGGATGCGTTGCATTGGGTATCAAAACCCCCGGTTTGATCTTTACGTCGTGAACAACGGCAAACTGATTCTGGTTAATGAACAAAAAGAGCGATACGAGGGGAAGATTAGGAAATAGTCGGTTTTTAGGGCATTTCGTACAGCTTTATCGCAAGGCGTTAGCACTGCCACACGGCCTGCGTTCAATAGGAGAAGCGCCCTTACGGCAGTTTCTGAGTGCTTCTGACGCAAGTACATAATATTCTGAATGTCTTGCGCGATCCGTATTGCGTTGGGATCAACCTTTGTCATACCGAAAACGCATAGCGGCTAGACCGAAACCTGTATTGTTAGCGATAACTATTAGCCCTATCTCAGCCTTGTCCAAACAAGGAACACAAAAGGTAACGTCAGGGAATTCGCCCTGATTTGAGAAAGGACCACAGAAATGACAACCGCAACACTGACAAATACCGGCTTCAACTTCGGCACCCGGATCATGGACATGATCGAACGGATCAAAACCGCACGCAAACGGGCCGCTGAATATCAGCGCACATACCGCGAACTGCAAAGCCTGACCAACCGCGAACTGGATGACATCGGCATCCGCCGCTCCGACATTGCAGATATTGCGCACAAGCATGTTTACTGCTCTTGATCGCGGATATCCCAGTGCAAGACACAAAGGCGCCGAACGGCGCCTTTTCTGTTTCCGGTAGAAGCCCGCAGAACGGTCATAGAGCGCCTGAGCGCTCCACAGTGCCGAAGTACGCTACCCCTACTGTATGACGCTAATATCGGGCCTATGCCCCCTTCTTGATGTCGAGCGGGGGTTATAGCGCTATCTCAAAGCTCGTGACTCGACCGTACATCGTAAGGCCGCATGTTGCGTGTGCACTCTGCTGACGCGCCGGGGGCCACCGGGCCCAATGGCCGCCTGCGGCAGCTGCTGGCGCATGACGCGGGCCGAAACGTCTTGAAACGTACGGTGTCCGGATTGGCATTCCACACTTGAACAGGTTGATCGGGTGGTTTGTCATCTGCAACGTTATCCTCTGCACTGCGCAGTCCTGGTCACAGTGATCCACGAACCGACGGGCCATGAGCGTTGGGCTGATCAGGCAATGCCCCTGCGGACGATTCTCGGTGTAACGGGCAGCCCAAAAGGGGACGTGGCAGGTACATGAAACCTGGAGATACCCAGGCGCAGATCTGCCCTTGCGTGTTCCAACAACGTGCCAGAGGTCTGGGCGAACCCGGACGGATCAGTCTTTCCGACCGCATGGCGACCCTTCATCAAAGAAGTCGTATCCACATCGGCACGGTCCTATTTCAGGCTATCAGAAACGGAAAACGGCCCCATCTTTTTATCGGCAACCTGAAAACGGGCTCGGCGCTGACACCGCGCATTTGTTCCCAAAGCCAGACGGCGCAGAATTTCAGGGCTGAAATGAAATCGACCCCGACGGGTGAAACCGCCGGGCCGTGATCAGCCGTTCATGTTGGGTCAAAAACCGGTGCTCAGATCGATTTCATTGCTCTTTTCCAGAACTGCACCTGACGTCCAGCCGTCTTTGCGGCGGTCAAAAAATAACGCGCTTATACGACTTGAGTGCCATGCTTTCTGTCTTCCGTTTAGCAAGTGCAGGGGGGTTCCCTGCTATGTGATAGGCCCCCGTAGGTGCCAAGGGTATAGGGCCCCGAAGGTCCCCGGTTACAAATATCAGAGGCCCCGGAACGAATCCGAGGCCGCAAGATTGGGAGCGTGAAACAGGGTTGGGGGTGGGTGTCTATAGGATAATGAGAACACTCACCGGGCCAATTTGTGTATTCCGCAAACAAAAAGCCCAAACCCAGATTTTTCGTGGTTTCCAGCAAGGAGCTTTTAGCTTCAGTCCGCCAGCTTCCAAACTTGAACGCCATCGATGAGGTATTCTCTCATGGAAAAGCGCGATGAAGGTGGCTCATTCTTTGTCAGCAACGAATGAACATCTCCAAGAACCGCGCGACTTTGGCCAATATAGCCATGCGCAAATGGGCCTAAGTCTTCGTCATTCATAATTACAGTGTCTAAACCCGGCATTGTAAACGCAGGAGGTACAAGACCTACTCGATCATATCCATGCAACCATCTTGAGAGCTTCAATGCCAGGTCCCTGTCACCGACATATGAAGTTGCTCTGTCAGCTGAGGAAACTGCATGTACTCCTTGATACGGCATTATTGCTGCGTCGACATCGGCAGCGGCCAGAATAACTTGATGTATGGAAGCTGCAGCACTTGGATTTCTTGAAGCAAGAACCTCAATTGCCCCGAGTAGGCATCTACACCCCATACTGTGCGCAACAACGCTAACACCATGCTCCGAAAATGCTCCAGCAAACATCTCAAGAAATTCTGACAGAGCGTATCTGTTGCGTTCGGCGCTAGCCTCATCGGGTGAGTAACCTGCCTCTGTTCCAAGCGATGGCCAACTAAACAAACCAATACCTTGGGCTATTCCAAGGTCGTGACCAAACTGCGCGGCTCTAAGGACTGCACCTTCAAAAGAGGTGTTGTAACCATGAACAAAAATTGTGGGGCGTTGAAGATGCCCACCTGAATTGTTTACCTTCCTCAGAACTGAGAAAAATAGGTCTTCATTAAGCGTCATGATTTGCTTAAGTCGCAGGTCACTTTTCTGCTTGTTAAACAACCGCCTCCAGAGCGTCTTACCTAGCCCACCCAGCCTGTTGCCCTCTGGAACAACAACCTGAGCGATCCCATAATTTATTTGCTGCCATTGCTCTGCCCCGTACCCAATGACCGCCCCACGTTCGATTATCGGATCACGCGTTGTTCCAAAAAAGACTTCGTAGGCGTTCTTCCGAGGGCGAGCGTCTTCCTTTGGTTCTAGTTCACCTTTCTTTTCTGCAATGAGTGAAGTTCTTTGTCGCAACTCATCTCGATAAACTGCCCTTGAAGGGTATTCTCGAATGTACTGTGAGCCCACATGATCACGTTGCTCAGAGCTTAATTCAGTCCCAATAATCAAAACCCCATCAATATCGGCGTTTTGAAACGAGGTTTTTTCTAAAATTGAGTTTTCAAAGACCGCTTCGGCAAGAATTGAACCCTCAAATCTAACACCTGTTAGATCGGCAGAGCTGAAGGAAGCTTTCTCAAAGTTGGACCGCGTGAGGTCAGCTTCCTGTAGTCTCGCATTATCAAACTTTGATTTCTGGAAATTTAGTCGCGACAGGTTCGCGCCTACTAGGTCAGCGTCACTTAGATCAATTCTTTCAAAGTAACGGGACGTCTTTGGATCATCTCGAAAATCAGGGGGAAGAATGTCGAAGAAATTAAGGCCGGATAGATCCGGTTCAAAGTAGACACGCTTCCGGCGCTGGTTCCACCTTTTAACGCCTTCATTCAACCAACTCACATGCCAAGGATTAGCCATTTTGTCATATCTACATAAATATCATTCTAACTTCCGCCATCTTTGTGCCGGTAAAACATGCTGTCAACATGTGGCCGTTCTGCCAAGCGTCTAATTTTCAACAAAAAAAGCCCCCGCTTTCGCGGGGGCCTTCATCTCTCTCTAAAGACGGGTTCGATCAGAGACCGGTGGATACGTCGATGGTGTTACCCTCTTCCAGGGTCACATATGCTTTTTTGACGTCTTTCCGACGGCCCAGCTGGCCGCGGAACCGCTTGACCTTGCCTTTGGTCACGGTGGTGTTCACCGCTTTGACCTTCACACCAAACAGCGCCTCAACGGCCTCTTTGATCTGCGGCTTGTTGCTGTCGATCGCCACTTCAAAGACAACTGCGCCGTTTTCGGACGCCATGGTCGACTTTTCGGTGATGATCGGCTTGCGGATCACGTCGTAGTGTTCTGCCTTCGCGCTCATTTCAGACGAGCCTCCAGTGCTTCGACAGCCGCTTTGGTGAGCACCAGGGTGTCACGCTTGAGGATGTCATAAACGTTTGCACCCATCGACGGCAGGATATCCAGACCTTCGATGTTGCGCGACGCCTTCAGGAAACCTTCGTTCACGGTCGCACCGTCGATGACCAGAGCGCGTTTCCAGCCCAGGTTTGCAACCTGTTTGGCCAGAGCGGCGGTCTTGCCTTCGGCTTCGGCGTTCTCGATCACAACCAGTTCACCTGCTTTGGCTTTTGCCGACAGAGCGTGGCGCAGGCCAAGCTTGCGGAACTTCTTCGGCAGGTCGTGGCCGTGCGAACGAGGGGTCGGGCCCTTGTAGATGCCACCCTTGCGGAAGATCGGCGCGTTGCGGTCACCATGGCGTGCGCCACCGGTGCCCTTCTGGCGATAGATCTTCTTGGTCGAGTAGCTGGTTTCCGAGCGGGTCTTGACCTTGTGGGTGCCGGCCTGCGCGTTGTTGCGCTGCCAACGGACCACACGGTGCAGGATGTCCGCACGCGGCTCGAGACCGAACAGATCGGCGTTCAGCTCGATGTCGCCGGCTTTGCCGCCGTCCAGTTTGATTACATCAAGTTTCATGCTTCACCACCTTCCGCGGGAGCTTCTTCCGCAGGTGCTTCGGTTGCAGCCGATTTCACAGCAGCCGGGAAAGGCAGGCCTTCCGGTGCTTTCTTCTTCACGGCGTCCTTGACGGTGACCCAGCCCGATTTCGGTCCGGGAACGGCACCTTTGATGAAGACCAGACCACGGTCGGCGTCGGTTTTGACGACTTCCAGGTTCTGGGTGGTAACACGGGCAGCACCCATGTGACCGGCCATCTTCTTGCCTTTGAACACCTTGCCCGGGTCCTGACACTGACCGGTCGAACCGTGCGAACGGTGGCTGATCGAAACACCGTGCGAGGCGCGCAGACCACCGAAGTTGTGACGCTTCATCGCACCGGCAAAGCCTTTACCGATCGAGGTACCCGAAACGTCAACTTTCTGACCTTCCAGGAAATGTTCTGCCGAAATCTCGGCACCCACTTCGATCAGGCCATCTTCGGAGACGCGGAACTCGGCCAGCTTACGCTTGGGCTCGACCTTGGCAGCAGCATAGTGACCGCGCATGGCTTTCGAGGTGCGTTTTGCCTTGGCAGCACCGGCGCCCAGCTGAACGGCGGTGTAGCCGTCTTTTTCAGCGGTCCGCTGTGCAACGACCTGCAGGTTGTCCAGGTGAAGAACGGTCACAGGGATCTGCTTGCCGTCTTCCATGAACAGGCGGGTCATGCCAACTTTTTTTGCGATAATACCAGAGCGCATTCTCATACCCTCCGATTACGACTGCAACTTGATCTCGACGTCCACACCAGCAGCGAGGTCGAGCTTCATCAGCGCGTCAACGGTCTGGGGGGTCGGATCAACGATGTCGAGAAGACGCTTGTGCGTGCGGATCTCGAACTGGTCGCGGGATTTCTTGTCAACGTGAGGGCCACGGAGAACCGTGAACTTCTCGATCTTGTTCGGCAGCGGGATCGGTCCGCGCACGTTCGCGCCGGTCCGCTTGGCAGTGTTGACGATCTCTTGCGTGCTGGCATCCAGAACGCGATAGTCAAATGCCTTCAGCCGAATACGGATGTTTTGGCTTTGCATATTAACAGCCTTTTATTCAGGCGTTGGAGTTGAGAGGAGGATAGACGCGCATCGCCAACCCTCATCGAACCCAAAAGGCGGGAATCACCCCGCCTTGATGTTCTTATTGAGAACCCGCGCGTACTATAGCGACCTGAGCGTTTTTGCAAGAGGCAAATGCCAGAATGAAAACCCTTCTATTCACCTCCAGAAACGCCATTGGTTAACCATGGACTTTCGACCTTCATTCCTTGGTAAACCGCGTGCAAAAAAAGATGCGCAATAACTGGGTCACTGGAAAATGGAGAAAAACGCACCTTTCCCTCTCTGACACCTTCTTCAGCTTCGTAAACAACCTCATCACCTTTGACGGTTACAAGCACTTTGAGCTCGGCTAGGGTCTCTGGATCGACCGTCGTGGGATCGTCAGACAAGATCACAAAGTCTGCAACTTTGCCAACTTCAATCGACCCCTTCTCGTTTTCCTCAAAATGCTGCCACGCAGGCCAAATTGTCATGGCCTTAAGTGCAGTCATGACGTCCACCCTTTGATGCGGCCCCAATATGTCGCCCGAACGGGTGCGGCGAGTGACCGTCGCGGCAAGAACCCGCATACTGTCGGGAAACGCGACCGGGGCATCGTGGTGTGTGCCGAACATCATGTCCCTTTCTCGCAGCCATCCCGTGGGTGAGATGTTGTCGGCATTGACCGGTCCCACAGTATGATCCCGGTGCCAATCGCCCCAATAGAACGTGTGCATCGGGAAAAGCGACGGGAACACGCCAAGCCGTTTGAAACTGGCAACCTGATCCTCCCTCAGAAATTGGCCGTGTATCAGAACGGGGCGGTTGCCCGGGTCGCCATACTTGATCTGCGCTTCTTCGAGGGCCGCAATCAGCATATCGGATGCTCCTTCGCCGTTGGAATGCACAAGGATCTGGAAGCCGTTCTCATAACACCAGTTCACCGCGTCCTGAAGCTGCTCCATCGTTATGGCGGCATATCCGGCATACCCGGCGGCATAATTTCCAACCGGATTGTAATAGGGTCGATCCCGCAAGGCTGTGAAACCCTGCGGTGAACCGTCGATTGTCAGCTTGCAACCCCCAACCCGGACCCGGTTCTCATAGTCTGCGGATGTGTTTTCTCTGATGAACTCCCGAGCTTCCAAAACGTCTGGAAACGCGACCACGTCGATGGGCAGCCCTTCTTCGGCTGCAACTTTCCTGAGAACCTCGACAATCTCGCCGGACGATCGGCCTTCTTGTCCGGTTGTATATCCAAACTTAGCCCAAAGCTCTGTTCCGGCCTTCGCGAATGCCGCCAAGCCTTTCTCACCCAGATTTCCAAGCATGGGAACAAGAACCGAAAAGAACGCGTATTCTTCCAGAACGCCGTTAGGCTCACCAGCTTCATCGCGCTGAATCACACCGCCCGGAGGTGCTTCTGAGGTGGCGGTGATACCTGCCAACTCCAGAGCTTTTGAATTTGCGACCCCCAAATGCCCGGATTGATGAATGATGATGACCGGCAAGTCTTGGGACACCATATCCAGTTCTTGCCGTGTCGGGTGACGCAGCTCTTTCAGGTGCGCGTTGTCGTAACCAAAGCCAACGATCATTTTCACCTGCTCAACGGCTTCCGCATTCTCAGCGGCCCAGTTGGACAGTGTTGATTGCAGGCTTGCGATATCAACGACATCTCCATCCGGCGGCGCGAGAAGGTTGGCTGACAGTGCCTGCAAACCTCCCATGACAACATGCCCATGGCTGTCCACAAAGCCCGGCAGCATCGCGCGTCCGTTCAGATCGAAGGTTTCCGTTCCATCACCTTGATACGCAGATAGATCAGACAGCGATCCGACGGCCAGAATACGCCCGTCTTTGACTGCAACCGCTTCGGCAGAGGGGCCTTCGTCATTCATTGTGACGATTGGACCGCCAAGAAAAATGCGATCCGCGATTTGTTGGGACGATACCGAGGTTGATGAAAACGCGATTGCTGCGACAAGACAGAGTGAACGTGCCGTTACGTGCATCTTATGACCTCTTTCGAATTGCAATGTTTCAATACGGAAAAGGGTAACATCTCGGTGTGCGTTTCCGAAATTGAAAAAAGGCGCCCCGCGGGGCGCCCTTTCCGTCTGATCATTCGCTTGCGCGAATTATTCAATAATCTTCGACACAACGCCGGCGCCGACGGTGCGGCCGCCTTCGCGGATGGCGAAACGCA